>CAWHYN010000018.1:0-36867 GCA_963833515.1 uncultured beta proteobacterium
CAATTCCAGTTTCGAATTCCTCGATAATGATTTCCACCAGTTCCTTCTTCTGTTCGGTTGTTAGCGATTTCATGTGTGCTCCTTGTCTTAACCACAGGAGCACCATCCAACCGATCCAAGGGTAGGGCAACGGCTTTAAGGTAAATATTTTTCAGTTGCTAACGCAGCAGTGATCCACCGGATGATGCATGCGCCATGTCGGCATCATTTCCGGAGAACAAAATGCTGTTTAAATTAGGTCAGGTAGTGGCAACGCCCGGAGCATTCAGGCAATGAAGGAAAACGGTATTGAAGCGTGGAGCTTATTGTCTCGGCATGCTAACGGTGACTGGGGATGCGTTCCCGAGGAAGACCGGTTGGAGAATCAGCGTAGCGTTGAGGAAGGGTATAGAGTGATGTCGAGCTATCGTGATGAATGATCGTGGCGACAAGTTGTGGGTTATTACCGAAGCGGATCGGTCATCGACTTGTTTGCTGTTGCCGGAGGAGTATTAGCGTGGAGTGCCAGAAACTTTTGATGGCGAAGTTGCACTTTGACTCATTGAAGTCAAATTTCTCCGGATCTGCCCTTCAAGATGGTAATAGATTTTGATCTACTGCACACATACGGTGCATCAAGGATGGCTTTTGGTGCGGTCAGGGCTACGTTTTTGCCAGATAAACGCAAGTTAACATCACGTCGAAGATTGCAACATATACGTACCGCCAACATGACTTTTTTTGGCTTATCGGCTAGCTTTTAGACGAATTCATTGCTCTGGCCGCACGGGAATAAAGATGAAGATTTATTGGGGATCAAGAATTAATTTGGATTGGGCATGAAATATGCGTGCAGAAACTTGAAAAGGATAAAGGGAGATAAAGGAGCAGAGTGATTAAAGGATTTTGGGTGAAACATGTTAAATCATACATTCAGAAATCTTTTATTCGAACTGCTACGGGTGATAGTTGTACTTTTGCTGTTTGCGGTGAGTTGGGTGTTTAAATAAAAAGGGGGATTCAATATCTACAAGGATGGGAATGAATGTACTTAATACACAACAAGGCAATCTACCAACAGCCGTGCACATGATGGGCGGTTTGATGATTCCCGATGAACGCGTTCTTAAAGCTCTGCACAACAGCGGACTCGTTGAGAATTTACGTGATTTCGAAATTAATTTGTTGGCTAACCTTTTCACCATTCAATTCTTTAATGTACAAGAGTTTATTCTCGGACCGGGCGGTGATTCATTGAAGGATGCCCTGATGATCCTGGTCGAAGGTGAGGTCGAAGTAAGCGCTAGTGTCGACAATGAACCGGTGTTACTACATCTTGAAACATCAGGCGATCTGGCTAGGATCATCAGCTTTGTGGGCGGCAATATGATGAGCATCAGTGCCAGGATAAAAGTTAAGAAGGATAGTGCCGTTATATTGTTACAACGATCAAACCTGGAAACTTTGCTGCACTCCCATCCGTTGATCGTGTATTGCGTGATGAGCAATTTGGTCCGACATGTACATGGTGTGGCTAGGCGCAAGCATGCCGAAAATGAAGTTTTAAACAATTATATATATCGCACACATGGACTTTACTGATAACCATACTTGATAGTTTGAAATCGAACTTTATCGCTGCACTATGCAGATACTCTTCAGAGATAAAATATGAATAGAAAAGAACTGGTCGTCGCATTGGCCAACAAGACAGGCCGCACCAAGGCGGGTGCGGAACGCAACGTTTTAGCGTTGACAGAGATTATCAGCAATACTCTGAAAAAGGGCGGGAAAATCACGTTATCTGGTTTCGGCATCTTTGCGGTACGCGAGCGTGCCGCGCGTATCGGTCGCAATCCCAGGACAGGAGAACCAGTGAAGATCGAAGCGGCCAAGGTTCCTGTTTTCAAGGCTGGTGCGGCACTGAAAACAGCACTGAACGGCAGCCATAAATGACTATTGATTTTTATTCGCCAACGTACGGCACAGGTGCAGGCTTGTATTCTGGGATGCCAAGATGATAACAGCCTTGCTGGACAGGGTGACACGTCACTGCCCATCGTCAAAACCGCAAACGATAGATGCTGTTTCAAGAACAGATCAACTCAATCCAGAAAGGAGGTTAAGACCAGAAGACTATTCACAACCAAAACCGTTCAGAGATAAACTAAAGTCGAGTCAAAATTCACTTCAAGCCAAGGTCAGATTCATACGCAATCTAATTCTCTGAATATTCGATTCGTCTTAACGATTATTAAGGAGATTCAAAATGAACGACCAAAACAATACCCGTACTCCTCCAGAAGACACTGAGTTCCACATTGTATTCGGCTGGCTGACAGCATTGGCAGTATCTATTGCTGGCTGGGCGGCTGGCCTTTCTTAACATGGCGCTCAATACGCAACACTTAATCTCTCCAGAGTGTTGAGGTGGATTATCGAGCGCGCCGGGTAATTGGTTATGAAGAACAATTTGATAATTGCTAGTTTGCATAAAGATAGAGTCGCCACGTGGAAGCAAAAGCTAAATGGTTTTATCGAAGTTTCTGTAATAACTGACAGGTTGGACATACTTTGGGATGACGTCGAACGGATCGAACCAGAGATTGCCCTCATTGACGTCGATCTGCTTGAATTGGATAGCCGGAATGGCCTGGCGAGATTGACAAGACTTTCCATAAGAACAAAGGTTATTGCTTTGGGCAGTGCCATTTCTGAAGATATGGAATGGGAACTTCTTAAGGCAGGTGTGCGGGGTTGCTGTCGACATGAAGTTAGTTCAGACTTGCTCAAGCAAGTTGTTTTAGCAGTCCGACAAGGTGAGTTGTGGATACGAAGATCAATTACCAGTCGACTTATAGATGAACTGGAAAAATGGGTGTTACAAAGCAAGGTCCATCAAACGTCGCACGAGTTGCTCAAGAAGCTTACTCAACGCGAATATGACATTGCGGTTCATGTCGGAAATGGGAAGAGTAATAAACACATTGCTCAATCATGTGAAATTACAGAACGTACCGTGAAAGCTCATTTGTCAGAAGTTTTTCATAAGCTCGGTGTCACCGATAGACTTAATCTGGCTTTGATCATTTCAGCGAATAGGGGTGATTCCGATTGATTGAGCAGAATCTCCATTTCTTAAGTGGAAGCCTTGCGGTTATTGCCTCTACTGCTTTAGGGAGTACTTGCGGCAGCTTGACACCCATTACACGCTGCCGAATATGCGAGGAACCCTACGGTATTGTTGTAGTATGCCAGACCTGTTTCATAACGACGAGATGAAGAAATCGAGCCATTAGGCGATGCGTCTCGATCACCTAATAAAAGGATTTGCCGCGCTATGATGACCCTATACTCTGGAATGACAGACCCGTATAGCCACCGTTGCCGTTTCGTGCTGTTTGAAAAAGGCATGGATTTTCAGGTTATTGATGTGGATATGCTGAACAAGCCGGAAGACCTCGCAGTGATCAATCCGGACAACAAGGTGCCGGTGCTGGTGGAACGCGATCTGGTGCTGTATGAGGCCAACATCATCAACGAATACATCGACGAGCGCTTCCCACATCCGCAACTCATGTCCCTCGATCCGGTGATGCGCGCCCGCACCCGCATGATCCTGTACCGCTTCGAGAATGAGTTGTTCTGCCATATCGATGCGATCGAACACGGTCAGCAAAAGGCTGCTGACAAGGCGTGTCAGACGATACGAGATAACCTGATGCAAATCTCGGCGATGCTTGCCAATCAGAAATACATGTTGAGTGATCAGTTCTCCATGGTGGACGTGGCCATTGCACCGCTACTGTGGCGACTGGATCATTATGGAATCCAGCTTGGCAAGGAGGCTGCGCCGTTGATGAATTATGCCGAGCGTATCTTCTCGCGCCCCGCCTATATCGAGGCGATGACCCCCGCCGAAAAGGCGATGCGCAAGCAAGTCCATGAGCCCAGTAATAAATCTCCCAAGATTAAACATGGGGATAAACATTTGGGGGGAGTTAGAGCGCCTGCTTAACAGGGAAAATGGAAAGATTCTATGGTTTACGTCAAGCCTTTTGTAAGTCGCCCAGGATCAAATTCGGTTTTGTAAGTGTACATCGACCAAGCGGTTCGAGCGATGCGCCTTGCCAGGATGACGAAACACGCGGTAGTGGATAAACCCTTTGCGCGATAACGCTCAAAGAGCGGCTTCCAGGCTTTCGTCTTCTTGGCCGACATCGCAGCCAAATAGAGTAACCGACGCAAGTCAGATGGGCCGCGTTTGGACAAACGCCGTTTCCCTTGGTGTTGCCCGGATTCATCGGGCCGTGGATCCAGGCCGGTGAACGCAACGAAGGCATCTGCGTTCTTCAGGGGCATACGCTCAAGGGAATTAACCAATGCAGTGCTGACGACTGGTCCGACCCCGGCAATTGTGCGCAGGTGCGTGACATGTTCTTTGCGATCAGGGTTGGCATCAACCAGTTCTTTTATGCGCTGGTCAATCCGCTCAATGACCTGATCGAAGCGCTGTCTCAACGTCTTGAGATCTGTGGTAAATCCAACCATACCCTTGAGCGACATACCGAGTGCCTGACGCAACGAACTCAGCTTGGCACGGCGTTTAAGCAGTCGGCTAATCTCGCGTTGCTCCGGTGTAGGAGGCACCCAGGGGTGCAGATCGACGTGTTCGTGCGCGACCATTCGAGCGATAAGTTCTGCGTCTATGCGATCGGTCTTGCCACGCCTCCCGACGCCTTTTGCATAGTGGCGAACGTCCTTCGGGTTGAGCACATAGACGATGAAGCCGAGCTTGTGGGCAAGGTGGGCAAACAATTCGTGATAGATGCCGGTGGATTCCATGCCGATGCGGCTGCCTTTAGGCAGGCCCTTGAGAAAGGCCAATAACGCAATGCGCTGGTTCGCGAGTTTACTTACCGGAAAACTTCCCTCCGAACAGGCCACCACGATCTCGTCCTTGGCTACATCGGCGCCGATATCAAGTACTTTGGTTGGAGTTTGCATGATATGTCTCCCATGATTAAGATAAAGGGTGCTGGGGTGGACACACCTGCGTTAGCTTGCGGTCAAATTGGCGGTCATAGCCGCTAGATTCCTCATCGACGCTGGCGGTGTGGGTGGGGGAATTCTTTCGGAGTCTGTCGAGAGCAGATGCTGCCATTGGCCCCTCCACCCCGGCTTCTATACTATTGCAGAAGAAAGCCGATACCACCACCCCAAACCATACAAGCTGCCATTCACCTTAGGCTGACCTGCTCTAGGCTTTTCGTGCCAGTTAAAACTTGAGATTATGGCTTCCTTGGAGAGGGGAAGTCATGAAGAAGAGCAGATTTACGGAAGTGCAAATAGTCAGCATGCTGCGCGAAGCTGATCGAACAACGGTCGCAGCAGTAGCCAAGGAGCATGGAGTCAGCGAACAGACTCTTTACACCTGGCGTAAGCGCTTCGGCGTCATGGAAACCAATGATGTTAAGCGGTTGCGACAACTAGAGCTGGAGAATGGGCGGCTGAAGAAGTTAGTGGCTGAACGGGATCTTGAAATCGAAGTGATGAAGGAGATTGCCGTAAAAAAGTGGTGAGCGTACCCGCTCGTCGCAAGCAGGTCGCTTACGCCAAGCAGCGCGGCTTGTCAGAACGGCGGGCGTGTACGCTACTGAATGTGGCACGATCATCCCTGCACTATGAGTCGGTACAAGCGGTAAAGGATATACAGGTGATGTCTGGGATGGCGACCCTGTCAGCGCAGTACCCCCGTTATGGCTATCGGCGCATCCGGATATTCTTGGAGCGTCAGGGGCACAAGATGAGCGCGGGACGCGCATACCGCTTGTGGAGCAAGGCTGGGCTACAGGTACCAAGGAAACGCCCGAGACGGCGTATTGCCAGCGGTCGACCCAGGCCACAGGCACCGATAGTAGCCAACCAAGTATGGGCGTATGACTTTGTATTCGACACCACGGCGACCGGGCAGCAATTGAAATGTCTGACCGTCGTTGATGAGTACACACGTGAGTCGCTGGCAATTGATGTAGCTGGGTCGATACGCTCGACCAGAGTAATCGAGGTGCTGTCGCAATTGATCAGCGTGCGCGGTGTGCCCAAGATATTACGCTCAGATAATGGGCCGGAGTTTGTTTCAAATGCCTTGCTACGCTGGGCCACAAACAATGGGCTAGACATGGCACTGATCGAACCGGGCAAGCCATGGCAGAATGGTGTATCGGAGAGTTTCAACGGCAAATTTCGCGATGAATGCTTGTCGATGGAATGGTTCAGATCAAGAGCCGAAGCCAAAATAGTCATCGAAAGCTGGCGGCATCACTACAATGAAATCCGCCCGCATTCGAGTTTAGGAAATCTGACGCCGATGGCATTCAGATCAATGGGCGGCAAGACCGCTAAAACCGAGGCCATTCTCCAAGTATGACTGGCACGAAGAAACGGGGCAGGTCAAGGCCTGTATAATTGCGGCTTCAGAGTGGTATCAACTTTTCGATACAGAGTGCTATTAGAATTGATATCACGATAAATTGACGGTGCTACACGCTGCTGAATATGCGAGGGAATAAGCTGGTGTTATGCGTTACACTTTTAAACAATAGCGAGTGTTTCGCCTCACCGGAAAGTTAAATGAACGATGTTCTCCTGGCTAAGCAATCGAAGTGGAAAACCTGACCATCCCATGTCCAGCATGGCTGAGGCCAAAAGGCTACTGGCCGAATTGCCCAAGGACGATGCCCTCAAGACGCTGGAGGAAATTACCTCATGGTTGACGTCGATTACGGACACGATGGGCTTCCGCGCGGAATTGCGCACCAACCTCATCAAACTGCTGGATGAAACCGGACAATCCTTCCATGCGAAGTTGCTGAAGGCCTACCTCGCCTCGCCCCATCTGCAGGATTTTCAGGGCATGCACCTGTGGCGTGAAATGCATCGTTTTTCCGATGAGCTGGCACGTGCCTATGAAGAGTGCCTTGCCGCTTGCCGACGGGAAGAAATGAAACCCTATGAGCTCCAGGAAAAAGTGCCACTGCTCTGCGTGCGCTTGCTGCGCGCCGCTGCCGAGCAGATGAAGCTGGAACTGATGCGCTACATTGACGTGGGGCACACGGCATGGGAACGAATGTTCCGTTGCTACAGCATCGCCGAAACAAGCCAGTTCCCCAGCACCATGATATTCGCCTACCCCGGACTTGCCATTCACACCTGCCCGCAACACGAGCTATTGCGAGCGTTAGTGCTCCATGAATCCTCGCCCGGCACCTTGGCGCCAGACCAGATTGAAGTGAGCTTCCGTATTGCAGGCCGCATGGTCAGCTTCTTCGATCTCACAACAGCGCCAGATGCCGAAAGCGAATATTACATAGACCTCGCTCAGCCTCACGCCCCGAAGGTGCTGAACGACGCGATCATTGCGGCACCAACCATGCGATACTTCAGCGCACTCCGCGCGCTGCCCAAAATTACCGAAATCATCAGGCAGCACGAACGCGGTGGCTTCGGCGAAGAGCGGCGCTTTGGCAGCGAATTCACCCCTGAAGGCAAACTGACCGTACTCAAGCATTTGCAGGTGTATTGGGACAAGCAACACCCGCACAGGATCCAAGAACGGAGGGGCATCAGTTCCAACATCGAGGTGGTAAACAGCTTCCGTATCATCAGCAAATTGGTACCGCGCATCGACCTGGATCATGTGGCCGGACTCCCCAAAAAAGATGCCGCCTCGCTACATGAGCGCTCAAAATTCAGCGTTGTCGCCGAAGGGGAAATGGGGTATACGTCGGAAACCTGGACAGTCGTAGATGTAAGCGGCAGCGGCATAGGCGGGATGATTCCCAGAGCCGCCGGGGCATGGGTCAAGATCGGCGATCTTTGCGGAATCAAGGCGCAGAACGCCGAGATGTGGTGGGTGGGCGTTATCCGGAGGCTGCATGCGGATCATCAGGGCATCATGCATGCGGGTATCGAAACCCTCGGCAAGAAATCGCTCTCGGTCTGGCTGCGCGTTCTAGGCAGGGGCGCCGAGCGGGTATCAAATTGGGAAACCAGCTCCGGCTCTTTCCAGTACGACTACTTTCCGTCCATCTTGTTGCCGGACAGACATAATTCTTACGTGAACGCCACCATGCTGTTGGAAAGCGGCACCTATGTGCAAGGCAAAATCTATGAAGTGATGCTGGGAGAGAAAAGCAGGGAAATAGAGCTTACCGGATTGCTATCCGAGGGCGAGGATTACGAGTTGGTGGCATTCCGGTGGCTCGTTACGGCGCATGATTGATGTCCAAATACTACACGTTCGCGGCAAGTGAGCGGCCTGTCATCACCGCCTGTATATTAGCGGCTTCAGAGTGGTATCAACTTTTCGATAGAGAGTGCCATCAAAAGTGATATCACTATTAATTGACGGTGCTACACGCTGCTGAATATGCGAGGGAATGCGCTGGCGTCGAGTCCTCGTAACGCGTAGGTCGGAGGTTCGATTCCTCTCTCCAGCACCAGTCGATCACGGTATTGCACAATGTGTAGCCCCGTTTTTTTTCGGCAGGCCACGTACCCATCGCTTCTGTAGTGTAGGGACCGATATCAAAACCTGCGCCGCTGTCTGCGGCGAAGATTTCCTTGGGCCGCTGTGGTGTTCGGCTTGCCTCATTTGAGTACAGTTGCACTTTTGCACAAAATCCTTGACGGTCTCGACATCAAATAACTGGAACAGCGGCTCGCCATGCGCGCCGTCAGACTCGGCAAAGTCCCGTTAGTACCGTGCCGCCTAATTTGGGGAAGCCTTGGTTTATCATGGGCAATGACGCGCGAATTTGCGTCCAGGAGGTTTGGCGCATTGATTGTTTGTCGATTTTAGGTGTAATCTGCGCTCACTTTCGGGCATCAAAATTTGGATATCGAAAATGAATCAGCTGCTTAAACATATTTTCGCTTGCGCGTGTTTGATCGCGTTGATCGGACGCGCAACTGCAGATCCGTTATCCGAAGCATCTAAAGCGTACATCGAGCGTGATTATGAAACGGCAGCAAAATTGTTCAGACCGTTGGCAGATCAAGGAAACACGTTTGTCCAGTCCAAACTTGGGTGGATGTATAACGTCGGACAAGGTGTACCTCGAGATTATAAAGAAGCCGAGAAACTGTATCGACTCGCGGCGAATCAAGGCGATGCGTCGGCGCAGTTCAGCCTTGGGGAGATGTACTACTACGGGCTCGGGGTCCCAAAGGATTACAAAGAGGCTGCAAGGTGGTATCGGCTGGCAGCGGATCAGGGTGTCGGTCTAGCACAATTCAACCTCGGATTCATGTACTGCAACCGACAAGGTGTATTTCAAGATTACAAGGAAGCAGAGAAGTGGTACCGTTTGGCGGCGGACCAAGGCAATGCTTTAGCTGAATGGAGCCTTGGCAATATGTATTACGATGGAAAGGGCGTTCCGCAGGACTATAAACAGTCCGTAAAGTGGTATCTGTTGGCCGCAGATCAAGGCGTCGCTGTTGCACAGGCCAAATTGGGGGTGATGAATTACGAAGGTCAAGGTGTTCCCAAGAATTATAACGAGGCGGCGAAGTTATACAGGCTGGCAGCAGAAAAGGGTGTTGCTCTAGCGCAATTGAACCTTGGCTTGATGTACGAAAATGGACAGGGTGTTCCTAAAGATTACAGGGAAGCAGAAAAGTGGTTTCGGCTCTTGGCTGAACAGGGTGACGTGCTAGGACAAAAGAACCTCGGGAACATGTATTTTCAAGGACAAGGCGTTCAACAGAATTATATTCTTTCCTATATGTGGTTTGATATTGCCACCAAAGCCCCTGCAAGTGAATTACAGCAAATTGCCGGCTTTCGCGAGTCGATCGCCAAGAAATTAACTGCGCAACAAATAGCTGAAGCTCAGAAACTCGCCAGAAGATGCACTGCGAATGGGTTGAAGGAGTGCTAGGGAGATATTGATCTTGTCAGGGGGCCGCAAATGCGCAAAATCATTTTGATGCTGTTGTTTGTCGTTATTAATCGCGCTTGGGCTGAAGAGTTAAACGATGGCTCTGACCCTTTCGGTGTAATCAAGTTTGCTCAACCCTATGCCAATCAAGGCAATGTGACTGCCCAACTGACCTTGGGCAGCACCTACTATAACGGAAAGTTTGTCCCCCAAGACTATACGAGAGCAGTCAAATGGTTTCGGCTAGCCGCGCAGCAAGGCGACGCGACTGCACAAAATTTCCTGGCGCTGATGTACCTGAACGGACAGGGGATTCCTCAAAATCTGGTGCGTGCATATATGTGGAGCAATCTTGCCGCGGCTTCGGGAAAAGAAACTACGATGTTGAGTCGTGACGATTTGGCGCAGATGCGCGACAAATTGGCTGTCCAAATGACCGCGCAGCAAGTCACAGAAGCACAGAAGATGGCGCAAGATTGCCTGGCGAAAAGATTTAAGGGTTGTGATTGAGTATTCGTCATAGGCCCATATCCCATTCTCCTTGGCCGTCATGGCTGCTGTCCTTGCGGTGTTCGAGCGGCAGGAAACCTTGGCTGGATCCGCGAGTTGGGGGAGTGGCATGCCAGGATTCGGAGGCTCACCCGTGTAAACTTTGGAATATGTGTTTTATTACTGCAGGTTTATCGAGTTGAGGCTGATTGCCGTTAACATCATTCCTTAAGAATACGATATCCCGACCGTCGTAGTAGCCGACACTCCATCGCGCATCGTCCAATAGGCCGGCGACCAGTTTGGATACCTTGCCAGAAGGCCTTTCATAGATGGGATAAAGGACCACACCGATTTTATATTTGCCGAATACCGCGGGATAGTCGCCGCGCCAGCACTGTGAATATTCTTCGTACGTGTTCCAGGAGAGGTTTCTTTGGTCGATGAAGATCTTTTGCGGGTAGAGCCGCCAACTTAAGTAACCGCCATATTCAAAAAAATTGTAGAGGTTCCCGGTGGGTTTGGATTGCGCAAGATAATCGACAGCCCTGGAGGGAATCACGCCGGTTTCCAGCGGAGACGCCCCTATGGACGTGCGGCCTAATGCTGCATTGGCCAGGAATGCCGTCGAGAGGCACCATAATAGCATCATGGGAATGCCTTTTGCGCCGATGAGCCAACGATTAAGGTCGCGTGCGAAATATACACAGGCAACGGCAAGTGCCACCGCCACCATCAGCAGGCTAAAGCGGAAGGACATTATTCCTGCCGCCACGAACCCCACCAGCAACAACATGTGGGCGATGCCGAGCTGACGCCACTTGAGCAATAACGCAACCGTTGGTACGAGAGCTGCTGACACTATTAGGTATCCGATTTGTTTCATGCCGATGAAGTCGAAGTATCTCAGGGTTCCGAGGAATTCATCGATGACCTGAGAAAAAGGCCCGGACACTTCAGAAAAACTCGCCCATATCGCGGTGATGCCCACGGGGTTGCATAAAGAAATGACCGTTGAAACGATCGCCAGAATCAGGAATCGCCTATAAGCCTCATCAGTTAGTGGATTGATTTTTCTCTTGCGTGCGAGCCATTCTGAGAATAGGTAAACCAATAAAATCCCTGTCCCGATGATAAAACCTCGATGAAGATTCGCCCAAATCAGCATAGTGGCGGGGAGCAGAAACGCAACGTGTCTCATCGGCTTTCCGAGCCTTGCGTCGGCCAGAATGTGTTCGATTAGTTGCAACACCAGCAACGTGAATATGAAAGAAAATACTTGTGGACGAAGCTCGTCGAATCGAAAGAACAACAGCGGCAAAATTCCCACGACAGCCAAGGCAGTCACGGGGTGCAGCCCACTGCGACGAAATTGATTCCACAAGAGGGCATAGAAGAACGTCATCAGCAACCCCTTGAGCACAATCAGGGACTGGACGCCTGCCAGCGCATAAGACCCGAAAAAGAGTAGTTGGGATAGCGGATAGCCGCGCAAGATCAGTCTGGAACGAGCACCCAACGGCGAGACCGAGCTGAATAGGAACGGATCGTCGTTCGGCATTCCTCCATTGTTCCAAATCCAGCGACCTGTATTCATGTGCCACCAGAAATCGCTCAATCCCAACGGGTACGTGTGGTAGATATAGATGAACGAGAACGTGACAAGGCACAGGGTCCATCGGATCACTGGCTTGTTCAGGATAGGTGTTGAGTCAGGCATGTGTTCGGGTATCTGAAATTCCAGTATACAAGTTTAGCTTTTATTAGCGGATCGTGCGTTGAATAAGATCGTCAGTCCGCTTGTGTCTTAGCGTGTAACCCATATCACGGCATGCTGCGCTGGCAGCGAATGCCCAATGAGATGCCTCCAACAATCATTAGCCTTGGCGGATCTCAAGCACGTCCGCCGATTTGACGAAGGCAATCTTTTCGGAGCGGACAACATCCCGCGCGTCGCGAAAAAGGAAAGTGCGCTTGCTTTCCGCTTCTTGCTACGGATAATGAGGCAAGGCAAAAATTAGGCATCCTCGAACAACTGCACATTGGTGTCGGGATAAATCGGGTCATTGAGCAGTCGACCGGAGATGCGTCACACGGCCTTAGGGGCCGGAGCTCAAGCAACAGCGGGTCGAAAAATTTCGATTGCAGAGCGACAACGGTGTCGTGAATAACATAATCGATTGATAATACAAGAATTTGCTAGAGGAACACATGGCTCTTTTGTCGCACGTTAAGCATCGTCCATTCCTTCGTTACCTCCCATGGATGGTGGGGCTGATGCTGCTTGGATTTGTGGCTTGGTACTTCATGCGACCGGCTCCGCTGCATGTACAGCTGATCAAAGTCGAGCGCGGCTTGGTGGAGGCGACGGTCAGTAATACTCGTGCCGGAACCGTCAAGCCGTGTCGTCGAGCCAAGCTGGCTGCTCCGGCGGGGGGGCAGATCGAACATCTGCTGGTGAAGAAGGGGCAGCGTGTCAAGGCTAACCAGGTATTACTGGAGTTATGGGACAAAGACTTGCAGGCGCAGGAGCGTTTGGCTCAGGAACAATTCGCCACGGCACAGACGGAGGCGCTGCAGGCATGTGTGCAGGCAGACCTGGCTGAAAAGGAAGAAGATCGTGCGCGCCGATTGAAAGAGAAGGGATTCATTTCTGCCGAGGGACTGGATCAGAAGGTATCCGCTGCCAAGGTGAGCCGTGCGGCTTGCCAAGTGGCGCATACTCAAATCGAACAAAGTAAATCACGCATTGCTGTGGCACGGGCGGACCTGCAGCGCATGGAATTGCGCGCTCCTTTCGACGGTATCGTGGCTGACATCAGCGGTGAATTGGGAGAATACGCGACGCCTTCGCCACCCGGCATTCCGACTTTGCCGGCAATCGACTTGATCGATGATCGATGTATGTTCGTCAGTGCGCCAATCGATGAAGTGGATGCGGCCAATATAAAGGTGGGCCAAATGGCTCGCATTACGCTCGATGCGATCAAGGGAAAGACTTTCACAGGCAGGGTCATGCGAATTGCCCCCTATGTGCTGGAGCTGGAGAAGCAGGCTCGCACCGTGGACGTGGAGGTCGAGTTCGTCGAACCACCTAGTGAAGAAAATTTGTTGGTTGGATATAGCGCCGACGTTGAGATTGTGCACGCTTCGCGTGCAAACGTGCTTCGCATTCCCACACAAACATTGCTGGAAGGCAAACGCGTGCTGCTTTACCGGGCGGATGGCGTCCTCGAGGAGCGCCCCGTGACCATCGGCTTGGCCAGCTGGGAAATGACCGAAATTACTGGCGGATTGAACCAAGGTGACCAGATCGTGATGTCGCTCGACCGGGCCGGTATCAAGGCAGGGGCACGTGTCGAGCCGGAAGAGATTCAGTCCTTGAAATGATCCAATTGGAAAATGTCAGCCGCAGTTTCATGGTGGGCGATCAGCAGGTTGCCGCACTGCGCGGCATCGACCTGAACATAGCGGCGGGAGATTATGTCTCCATTATGGGCCCGTCCGGTTCCGGAAAATCCACGCTACTCAATCTGATCGGATTGTTGGATCGGCCGAGTTCCGGCACCTACAAGCTGGATGGCGGAAACGTCACCGCACTGGATGATGTACAACAGGCCAAAGTACGCAGCGAAAAGATCGGCTTCGTGTTCCAGTCATTCCATCTGGTACCTCGCCTGACTGCGGCGATGAACATTGAACTTCCGCTCATCCTGGCAGGTATTCCTCCCGCCGAACGCAAGATACGCGTGTCTAAATTGCTCGCAAATTACGGATTGGCGGACCGTGCCGATCACCGGCCGGATCAACTCTCTGGCGGGCAGCGTCAGCGTGTGGCGATCGCCCGCGCGACGAGCATGCATCCCGCTGTATTATTGGCCGACGAGCCGACCGGCAATCTCGACCAGACGACCGGGAAAGAAGTATTGAACTTGCTCGAAAAGCTGGTCGAACAGCACGTTGCCTTGATCATCGTGACTCACGATCCGGTGATCGGAGGGCGTGCGGTGCGGCAGTTGCACATGGTGGATGGACAGATCATCAGCGAAACCGGACGAGCGACATGAAACTCATCGACGTGGCACAGTTTGCTACTGGCAGCCTGCGCGGCAGCCCAACACGCACGCTGTTGATGATGCTGGCGATGGCCATCGGCGTCGCAGCGGTGGTCGTTCTGACCGCCTTGGGGGAGGGCGCGCGCCGCTACGTGGTCAACCAATTCGCGTCGCTTGGTACCAATTTGGTCATTGTGTTACCAGGGCGCACCGAGACGGCGGGTATTGGTCCGGGCATGTTGCTCGGGCAGATCCCGCGTGAGATCTCGCTGGACGATGCACAGGCGATCCTGCGCAGCCGCGCCGTCAAGCGGATCGCACCGCTGACGGTCGGTTCGGCCATGCTTTCGCGGGATGCGCTGAACCGCGAAGTTGTGGTGCTTGGTTCGACTTCTGACTTGTTGGAAGTGCGCCACATGAACCTGGGGATCGGAAAATTCCTCCCGCCAGGCGATATCCACAAGGCCGCTTCGATATGCGTGCTGGGCAACCAGATTAAGCGCGAATTGTTCGGTAACGAGCAGGCAGTGGGGGCATGGGTTCGGCTTGGCGATCGGCGTTTCCGCGTCATCGGTGTTCTAGCGTCGCAAGGTGAATCCATGGGGATGCGGACGGACGAGCTGGTTATCGTGCCGGTCGTGTCCGCGCATCAACTGTTCAACACGTCAGGACTTTTCCGCATCCTGGTGGAGGCCAAGAGTCGCGATACCATCGAACAAGCCAAGCGCGATGCCGAAGAAATCATGTTTCAGCGGCATAGCGGCGAAAAGGACGTGACGGTGATCACGCAGGATGCAGTGCTTGCCACTTTTGACCGGATACTTGTCGCGCTGACGATGGCAGTGGGCGGGATCGCCGCGATCAGCTTGGTCGTCGCAGGGGTACTCATCATGAACGTGATGCTGATCGCCGTGGCACAGCGCGTCAAGGAGATTGGTCTGCTCAAGGCGTTGGGTGCACCGGGTAGGCAGATACGCGCATTGTTCTTTGCGGAGGCAGTTCTGCTTTCCGGCATCGGCAGCGTTGCAGGGCTGGTGCTGGGTTATGCGGGCAGCAGCATCATCGGCCAGATTTATCCCACGCTGCCGGTTAGTCCCCCATGGTGGGCGGTACTCGCGGCATGTGCCACAGCCCTTGGAACCGGCACCCTTTTCAGCGTGTGGCCTGCCCGGCGCGCAGCACGCCTTGATGCTGTCACAGCTTTAGCCGGAAGGTGACAAACATGCTGTTTCCTGACCTCGTCAAACTGACCAGCTCCAGTTTCCTCACTTATCGGATGCGCAGTTTCCTGACCGGACTAGGCATCGCCATCGGAATAACAGCAGTGATCCTGCTGACTTCCATCGGCGAAGGATTGCATCAGTTCGTGCTTGCGGAGTTCTCTCAGTTTGGTACCAACATCATCATCATCCAGCCGGGCAAGACCCAGACGCAAGGTGGCAACATCGGCGTTCTCGGATCGGTCAGGCCGCTCTCATTGGCTGATGCAGATTTGTTGCGTCATCTGCCCGATGTCGAGAATGTCAACCCGAGCCTCATGGGCAACGCAGAAGTGCGGGCCAACGGCAAGACACGGCGCACCACGGTGTTTGGCGAAGGGCGCGATTTTGCCAAGGCCTTCACGATGAAGGTGCAGAGCGGTAGTTTCTGGCCCGATGAAGACAACGAACAGGCGCGCCCGCTTGTCGTGCTCGGCGCAAAAATAAGACAGGAACTTTTTGCGGGACAGAATCCACTCGGCAGTTACCTGCGTGTCGGTGGGCAACGCTATCGGGTAATCGGCGTCATGGAACCGAAAGGGCAGGTGCTGGGCCTTGACCTGGACGATGCAGTGTTTATCCCGGCAGCGCGTGCCATGGAACTCTTCAACCGGCCGGGTTTGATAGAGATGCAAGTTAGCTATCGCGCTAGTGCAGATGTAAATGTGGTGATACGCGCCATCACCAAGCGCATCAAGGAGCGGCACGGCAGCGAGGATTTCACCATCATTTCACAGGAAAAGGCGCTGGAGGTGCTCAGCTCGGTGCTGGATGTCATTACCTTTGCCGTCGGTGCGCTGGGGGGCATCTCGCTGCTGGTCGGTGCGGTGGGCATTCTCACCATCATGACCATGGCGGTCACCGAGCGGACCTCCGAGATCGGCCTGCTCCGCGCGCTGGGTGCGCAAGAGCGGCAGGTATTGATATTATTCCTGGGTGAGGCGATGCTGTTGTCGGCAATGGGCGGACTGGCCGGACTGGCCTTGGGAGGGGGCATCGCGCAAGCGCTGCATCTGCTTTTCCCGGCATTGCCGGTGGACACTCCGTGGATGTTCGCATTCTTCGCAGAACTGACCGCAATCAGCATCGGGCTTGCGGCGGGAGTCACCCCTGCGATACGTGCAGCGCGGCTTGATCCTGTTGAAGCTCTTCACACGGAATGATTGCGAAACCATGACAGCATCGATATCTTTCCGCTGCGACATCTTCTGCAACGTTATCGACAATTATGGCGACATCGGGGTGTGCTGGCGCCTGGCGCGGCAATTGGCCAATGAACATGGCCTTGCAGTCAGGCTGTGGGTGGATGATTTGGGCGCCTTGGCCAAGCTGTGCCCGGAAACCCAGGCCACGCAGGAGAGCCAATATAGGCGCGGCGTGGAAGTTTGCCTCTGGAGCAAGGCATTTCCTTGCGTCCATCCCGCTGATCTAGTGATAGAAGCCTTTGCCTGCGCGCTGCCCGAGTCGTATATCGCAGCGATGGCGGCCCAGGAGAAGAAACCGGTGTGGGTGAATCTCGAATATCTTTCAGCCGAAGATTGGGTACAGGGCTGCCATAAGCTGCCTTCGCCGCATCCAAGCTTGCCGCTGGTGAAATACTTCTTCTTCCCGGGGTTTACACGACAGACTGGCGGTTTGCTGCTGGAACACGATCTTCTGGCCCGGCGCGATGCGTTCCAGAATGCTCCGGAGCGACACACATTCTGGGAGTCCATTGGCACGAAAATGCCAACCGCTGAGACGCTGAAAATCTCGTTGTTTGGTTATGAAAATGCGGCCTTGCGCGGGTTGTTCGATGCTTGGGCGGGCAGCGTGAGACCTGTGCTGTGCCTGGTCCCAGAAAGCCAGATCCTGCCACAAGTCGGGCAATATTTTGGCGACGTTATGCCGCGTGCGGGTAATGCCTATTCGTTCGGAAGTTTGCGGGTGCGCGTGCTGCCCTTTGTCGAGCAGGACCGCTACGATGAACTTTTGTGGGAGTGCGATGTCAACTTTGTTCGTGGCGAGGATTCATGCGTACGTGCCCAATGGGCGGGGCGTCCATTCGTTTGGCAAATCTATCCTCAACACGATGCGGTGCACTTGAAAAAGCTGGAAGCTTTCCTCATGTTGTATCGCAGTCAGCTCGGCTCATCTGCGAGTCAGGCAGTAGATGACCTGTGGCGGGCGTGGAATAGTGGTGGGGAAGCAGGGCGGGCATGGCCCGCTTTTGTGGCAGAACGTGGCGAGCTGAACCGGCATGCTCGGCATTGGTCGCGGCAATTGGCCGAGAACAATCTGGCTTTGAATTTGCTGGATTTTTCCCGGGAAATCGGTAGAATGCGCGCCTTGAAAATTGAGGGGTAGTAAATATGAAAACAGCACAAGAGCTTCGCGCGGGTAACGTCATTATGGTGGGCACAGAGCCGATGGTCGTGCTCAAGGCTGAGTACAGCCGATCCGGCCGTAATGGCTCGGTGGTCAAGATGAAGATGAAGAATCTTCTGACTGACTCCGCAAAAGAAACCGTGTATAGCGCCGACGACAAGTTTGACCAGATCATGCTGGATCGCAAGGAAGTGACATACTCGTACTTCGCCGATCCGATGTATGTGTTCATGGATGGCGAGTACAACCAGTATGAAATCGAAGCAGAAAGCATGGGTGACGCCATCAATTACATTGAAGACGGCATGCCATGCGAGGTAGTGTTCTACAATGAGAAGGCGATTTCCGTCGAATTGCCCAATACGATAGTACGCGAAGTGGTTTACACCGAGCCTGCAGTGCGTGGTGACACGTCCGGCAAGGTGATGAAACCGGCGAAGATCAACACAGGCTTTGAACTGCCCGTCGCGGCATTCATCGAGATTGGTGACAAGATCGAGATTGATACGCGGACCAACGAATTCAAAAAGCGCGCTTGATGGTCATTCGTTAGTTGCCAAAGAGAGGCCCCGCCAAATTGCGGTTGTCCTCTCTTTGGTATGCACGGGGTTGCTAAGTAACCGAGCGGTCTTGACGGACGCAGGGCTTTTATTGCTTTGGGCAAATCCTGCCGGAAGTCAGCTGGATCACACTTTCATCAATAATTCGCAATTGGTCAGTTGTTCTTGGCTCCCTGTTGGATCCATTTCTTCAGGAGTTCGATCTTGTCCTTGGCTAGACCTCCTGCCATGCCGTATGGCATCTTGAGGGAAGGATGAGCGCGCCCCTCGACCAATTGAATCAATATGCTTGTAAAACTGTCACCTGGCTTGATGACTGTCCCGAAATTGGTACCCTTCATCAGGCTCTCGTACGTGCGCATATCGAGCCCGCTCTTCTCGTAGCCCTTGCCTCCAGGCTGGTGGCAGCTCAGACAATAGTCATGCAAGATCGGGCGGATATCATTCGTGTAGCTGACCTCTGCTGCCGCCCGCGCCGGAAGTGCCATAACGAGAAATGAGGTTAGGGCAAGAACAATGCCTGCCAGAAAGATTTTGTTTTTCATATAGCGCCTCATTAGATATATATCATGCGTCAAGACAATAATTGTTCAGGTTGAGGAGGCCATCATCATATAACGAAATGATGATGGATCGGGCATAGATTTCGTGTTCAGGCGGTCGCTTTCTTGCCATCTTCCCAAGGCGGTAAAAGTTTTGTCACGAGCCACAGCATGATATAGGGACAGGCGGATATAACGCCAACAACGAACAGACTCTCGCGCCCGAACATTTCAGGATAGAAGGTCAGCAGCCCCTTCATGGTCTTGGATAATTCCTGACCGCCGATCACTACGTTCCAGCGCATCGCCAACACACCGATCATCATGGCTAAGCCGCTGAGGAAGAGCCAGATAACCAAGCGTTTCCCATGAGTATTCAATACTAACAATGCCGATGTCACGGCCAGGACAAAGACGGACATTGCCCATTGAATTACCATGCCCGCCCAGATCGGACCTGTAATCAGCTCCCTGACGGTTTCGACACCCTCTCGCGCCTTGTAAAATATTTCCAGCAATTCCAGGCCTTCGATCACCATGACAATTGCGACGCCCGTAAACAATACATACAACAAGCCTCGCATCGTCTCGTCGAGTATCGGTGTCTTGCGGAACTTGGATACGATGACATACAGCACGATAAGCAGCCCGACTCCAGAACCAACGGCAGACAACAAGAATATGACAGGCATTAGATCGGACGACCACCATTCGCGCGTTTTCAGCGACCCGAATACGAAACCAACGTACCCGTGCAAGCCGCACGCACTAGGAATGCCGATCATGGCCAGTATGCGTGCAATCTTATGGTCGATGGCTAGTGAGCGCGGCGAGACATCATCCGAGCCCAAGGTGAGTATGCCGTAAACCTTGCCCATGATTCCGGTTTTCACTTTGGACATTGCAACAATATCGGCGCGGAATGCAAACCAGGTTTCCAGCAGCAACAGGCATACATAAAAGCCGGCAACATAACCGAACGCCGCCATCGCCGAGGTCCAATGCGGCGTTATTACGGCATTGAACGCACGGGTTGGCTGGCCAAGGTGGAACAGCAACGGTGACGGCGCGAAGATCATGAAGCACAACGCGGTCAGCAAGGCAAACCTGGAGATTGGCGCGAAACTCTTGATGTTAAACACGTGATGCAGGCTGGATACTACGAACGCACCTGCGACCAACCCCGTGATATAGGGGTAAATCACGATGAGCTGACTCCATGCAAAATCGGTTTCGTTTGGATAAACGTATCCGACGTACGGAGTGACATGACTGAATACGTGTTCCATCATACCACCTCCTTATCTGTTCCTTTATAGAACACGTTGGGTGCATTGCCCATTTCCGGCTTCAGCACTTGCACGTGGTTATTGCGGATAAATAGGCTAACCGGGCTTTCCGGATCATTGCGATCGCCGAAAATGCGCGAACCGGTCGGACATACCTCGACACATACCGGGTTGAGCCCCTTGGTGATGCGGTGGTAACACCAATTGCATTTTTCCGCGGTGCCTCTCGCTTCATTGAAGCTGCGCGCACCGTAAGGACAGGCCTGCACGCAATACTGGCATCCGATACAATAAGTCGTATCGATCAACACCACTCCGTCCTTGGCCTTAAAGGTCGCTCCGGTCGGGCATACCTGCACGCACGACGGATGCTCGCACTGATTGCACAGCTTGGCTACAAAAAACGCCTTGTCAACCTTCGCATTCTTGTAGCGGTTGTCAAAACGGAATTTCGTTTCCGACCCGGTATTTTCGATATTCTTCGGATCAGCCTGACTATCGACGAGCGCAGTATTCGATCCTTCCAGATACACATAGCGCTCAACCCAGGTCCGATAGTGATTTGCGTCCATCTGCACGCTGTTCTCCATCTTGCACGCTTCCATGCAGCGCAAACAGCCTATACAGCGAGTCGTGTCGACGCCCATCGCCCATTGATGGTCGTTCCAGTTGTAATTAGGTATCTTGGGTGGATTATTGACTGCCTCCGCATACTGCTCGTCATTTTGTTGAAATGCATGCTTTCCGCTCGTGACTTGAGATGCGCCAATCGCGCTACCTGCCGCCACCATCGCTCCGGCACACGCCGCACCCTTGCCCAGCAATCCCAAAAAGCCCCGGCGCGATATGGCGCATGCTTCGTCTGTTTTCGAATCCAAAGTAGTCATTTTGTCCTCACTCGATAATTCCATCATTTGCAACTCACGCTGGCGTAATAGGCCGACAGGTTGTCTATATCAGAGTCGGACAATGCCTTGGCAATGCTCGACATTACCGCGTGGCTGCGACTGTCATCCTTGAATGATTTAAGCGCCACCGTCAGATATTCAGCATTTTGACCAGCCAGATTCGGCCACGCCTGACTCGCGCTGATTCCGGCCGCCCCTTGGCTGCGGAGACCACCGGCATGGTGACATGCCGCGCAACCTATCCCTGCTGCCATTGCCTTGCCAATCTCGGCTTTCGCTTTGTCACCGCCAGTCACACCGCAACTGGTTTTGGAAAAATACGCCGCCACATTGCGCATATCCGCGTCACTAAGACCGGCCGCCATGCCGCTCATCATGTCGCTTTTGCGTGTTCCTGCTTTGAATGCCTTGAGCGAATTAATCAAATAGGTCGCATGTTGCCCCGCCAAATTGGGCCATTCATGATTGACGCTCATCCCGGCTTTACCATGGCATCCTGCGCAAGCTGCAGCGACCGACTTGCCGGCAACCGCGTCCCCGGGCTTTTCGAAGCTCACGGCTATGAGTTTGCCGGTGTTCGGATCAGCCGGTGGTCTGGGTATGGCAGCGAAATTAACTCTGGGCGAGTGTGGATTGTGGCAAGAAGTGCATAGCTCCTTGCCGCTGTGCCTATCAACTGCGATCTGAGGTTGCTCCTTGGGACGCGCCTCCAATTTTTCATGGCAGTTGAGGCAAACTCCCTGCATGTCTTCCGGGCTCAGCAACAGTTTCCTCCCGGGCACATTGGCAGGATGAACTTTATGCTCAAGATGGGTAATTGTGGTGACCCGATCCTCGATGGATATCGGCATCGGTTCCGTGGATGGGTGGTTACCCGCTGGTCCGGTGTGACAAACTTCGCAATTTGGGCCACTCTTGATCACAAAGCCTTGAACCACATCATTTTTGGTCGCTTTCCGATGAATGCCGGCTGTCCATTCAGCGTACGCCTCCTTGTGGCACGGCTGGCAAGATGCCGATCCCTGGAGCTTCGGAACTTTGGACGCAATTTCCGCCACTGCAGCACCTCGGTAATGCCCGTACTGATAAAACGTATCCGCTGTAAAGAATCTCTTTGCTCCGAAAGCAACGATTGCAAATACGGCGATGAGGGCCAACAAACGAACTATGTGCTTAGGCATGAGATTCTCCAAGATTTCTTGGTTTGGTGGATTGAAATTCAGGCTGCCTCAGCATTTTTTGTGTTTTTGGGTGGCCGATCAAAGAATAGGTCAGCGGACTGGGCAGCACGACGGCGATGGATTGAATGGGCGGAGACGAAGCGGGGTCAAATTGAAAATTGAGAGCCACAAACCGGCCCATTTTTGGATGTGTTTCAACCGGGGTATTCAAACTGGATGAATCTCCAGTTGCTCCGGCGCAGCTCGTTGCACGGTCCATTCTTGGCTTGTCTTTGCTACCCTTGGTTTGCCTAGCCTCACGCGATGAATACAACAAACCGTTTCTGCTCACAGCCGCGTTCATCGCGCCAGTCAAACCAATGATTGCCTTTACAGCATTGCTATTCTTCTTCAATTTTGACCCCCTCAGCTAGGGTCCCTTGCCGCTGCTATTTGGGTTGATTTAAGGAAACGGCAGATTGTCCGTTACGACCAATATTAATAGTTGTTTTTTATACGGAATCCACATGTTTGTGTCTATGATCATAACGAGCTAGTTCCCATATAACCCTACTGAGGGGTGTACTTCTAGCAATATTGGGTTTACGATTTATAGTTTTTTCCGCAATCCTTCAACGGCTTGTTAAATTTGCATCTAACAAGGGCTCCATCCGTGAACGTGATCGATTGAGTTATCGCGCCAGAGACCTTCTTTGGCAGATGATTCCAAACGCAAAGAAGGGGTGAATCCGAGTTGCAATTCACCAATCCTATTGGATAGCGCACAGTGATCAAAAGCGCATCCATCACGCCAACAAGGCAAACAAAGACGCTATAAGGAAGGCCTAGGCTTGCTTTAACAAAAAGCATCTTCAGACGATTTACATTTCCCTGGACATCACAATCCGGTAATGGCAAAAAAAGGCCCATCTGGACACCCAATGGGCCTTTTCTGGACTGACTAGCACGTTTTTTGACTATGCCATGTAATGGGCAGTTTTCCTTTTCGTTTCCATTGCGTTTAACCACCTCATTTCTGCGGCGCATTACCTTAATCGGCCATCATCTAATTCTGCGCCTAAGCGAGTTCCTCATGTGTGATCAGCGTTTCTGATTTTTTCACGATTCCTCCGCGTTTCAGCATGGAACGAGTCGCCGTCTTATCAAGCGCTGTTATCGTAGTCAGGTAAGCCATATTTTTCTCGATGGATTCCAGGTAGTAGTTATTGTCGACCCCAAACCAATCCTTGAAGTGGAATGATAATTTGGTGTGGACGCCACCGAAATTTTCATCAAGCTTTCTCCGCGTAGCGACGTAAAAATAGCGTGTCTTATTCAAAAGATCGTGAACGTTCTGGTAACCCCCAAAATGGGCTTCCTTGAATTCCAGATACAGGAACAACAGCTTTTCGAGATAGGTGCGGTCGGCCATTTGACCCGTGAGGTCGGCGGACCCGACGATTCGCCCAAGCAATTGAGTACGTGCATCAGGAAAATTGATTTCAGATATGTCCACTGCGGGATCAGTGCAACGCAGGATGTATTCCAAGGGGCCCGCCAGTCCCCGGGAGAACCCTTTACTGACAATATAATCCTGCACGAATTTGATACCGCGGCCGACATGGCTTCGTGTGTATTGCGCACCTGTGCCTGTTTCTTCACTGAGCTTTTGCGCGTAACCGACATCATGCATCATTGCAGCAATCAGGATGACAGTCATTTCATGATCGTTCAGCCGTGTGCCGGAAAGATGCATGCCGTGCATCAGCCTTGCCACGCACATGAGAACATCCAGCATGTGCCTGAGATCGTGGTATAGCGTCTTAATAGCGCAATAGCCGGGATACTCCCCGCGGAACAAACGCACCGTGTCATCGAAGGCGGTTCGGGCAACGGAAAAATCGTAAGCCGGATCGATGCGCATGACGATTTGGGATACCTTGAACCAGACCTCGTCAGGATCGTCGTTGATGAAGAGACTTTCAATTTCACTGGATGTCGGAGCATTCTTCATGGACAGATTTGTACCTCCACATTAGGCCACTCAAGATTAACGATACGCCTAATTGGCGGTAAGGCAATACCCCCGAAACAGGACTTGCCGCCTGCACGGCATATATTACTAAAGCCATGGTAGCTCAAGGGAAAAAGGCAATAGAGCGATCGTTGTCCACTATTCCTTGACAACCTCACCAAACGAATCCGTTCCAGATTGCAAATTGCACTGCCCTCATGGGATTCCTGCCGGTTCAAGTCGCCATCTTAGCGACGGCCTGCGATTGCCGGTGCCTGCTAACGCGCAGGGTAGCAAGCGGGTTGTTCGTTTCGTTAGGCTCATTCCCGCGGAATGAGACGAAATGCACCTTTAATCCACTCCATGCAGGCGTGCTATGAGCAGGGCATGCATGATCATATGAGCCATGTATTTTTAGAGAAGGTTAGTACAAGGCCAAGCGTTGGCACATGATCTTTCCATCGCTGAACCTGTCGCATGAGTAGAAGAAGCGATAGCGAAACGTGACGGTCGTGTTTGCCGGGACCCTGCTGGGGAGTAAACTGTGCCCCCAAAGACTTGCGCTGATTTGAATACAACCATGGGACGCCGCAACCACTACCACGTCTATGTGATCGAATTGTCAAAGGATGTCCTTTATAAAGGACGATTCAGGAAAGCTAATCCGGACTACTTGACCGGCAAGCCGTGTGTTTACGTTGGCATGACAGGATTGGATCCAGATGTGCGCTTCGACAAACACAAGGCAGGCATTCAGTCCAATCGATACGTACAGGAATTTGGATTGCGATTATTGCCTCAGCTATATGAAGTCTATAACCCTATGCCCTATGATGGCGCTCGCGAAATGGAAGTCGAGTTGGCGATTAGTCTGCGTGAAGCAGGGTACGGGGTTTGGCAAGCGTGAGCAGGGCACCGCCGCGTGCTTTGAGCATCTAACTCATTCTTTGGGGCATGATCTGTGCGCTGCTTCGCTAAGAGCGAGTCATTCGTGTGATGCGCGATATTTGTTTGAAGGACGATTGTCTTTCGGATACAATGCGAACCCTGCAATAGGCGCGTAGCTCAGCTGGTTAGAGCACTTGGTCGACATCCAAGGGGTCGTTGGTTCGAGTCCAATCGTGCCTACCAAGAATACAATGGGTTAGATCAGAAATGGTCTATCCCATTTTTCTTTTTACCTGTTCATGGGTAAACTCATGGGTAAACCAGAAATTTGCTTCCCTATATCCGCAAGCGGAAATAGCTTAAGAACCCTTAGTCTTACTGAAACTATATCTCAACCACTAACCCCGGATTGAAATTGTGATTTTCAGGTGATTTTCCGTGCCTGCAATATCCACGGGGATTGCAAATCACTCTCGTGCGATTCAGCTTGTAGTCGAAACTATCATGCGTGTGTCCGTGTATCCATAACTCACTATAGCCAAGTAGGTAGTCGAAGTTGGATGCAAAGCATGCCGATAGCAGTTGGTACGTATATTGTTCTGAAACTGAACGAGCAGATGGCAGATGATGTGTTACCACGACTGTCTGACCATCAAAACTTTCATGGATAAGATTAGATTCCAGCCAAGCAATATCTTCAGCATTAAACTTGACTGTATCCTGCGGCACTAACACTTTGTTGCGCCCATAATCAATTATGTGGAAGTCGCGCATGCTGTTCATGGCTTTACTGTATGCCAAATTGCGCTGCTCCTCACCAAATAAAGAAAAGTTGGTCCAAAGGGTAGCACCGAGGAACCGAACTCCGTTGATGATGCATTGTTTTCGATTTAAAACATGCACCCCTAGCTCTTTACCTGACAATTCCATCTGTTCATTTTCAATTCCTATTTCTGAGCGGTAATACTCGTGATTACCTGGAACGAAAACAATCTCCTTATTTGGCCAGGTCCGACGAGCCCAGGCAATCCCTCGCGACCCAAACCAGATATCACCGGCCAGTACTATTACCTCAGCATCGAAGGAAGGCGGTTTAAATGGTGCAAACTCAATATGCAGGTCACTCAAGGTTTGGATTCTCATGGATTCTTTTTATTTGGCATTCGCAGTAGAACTTATGACTACTGACATCGGAAGGTATACGAGAAGACTATCAAAACCAAAATTTGCAACTGTCAGAATTACAGACAATGACATATTGGTCCTTGGTTTCAATCATATGAAAACCACGTTGCTCGACTTCTTCGACCAACAGTTCAAATGACGCATGTTTTTCAATGGCAGTGATTTTGCGCCGAACAATACCCCCATTTTTAGCAGCCTTTGCTGCAAAAATACGATTAAAGAATTCATTTTTATCCATGACTGGCCCACCGTTGGCGCAAAATAAAAAATTAATATACAAGCAGAATGCGATGTTATCAACTTGGGTTATTGTTCTTTGGTGGAAAAGATGGCCCAACAATGAGAAAGTTTAAACGCCTGTTCATCAATTCGTAGTTACAATGGATTTGATATACAGCTACCTGTTTGGATCTGGGGTTTGATCTTCGTTATTGTCGTAGTAGCGTTCATTGTGAATTTAGGGTTATAGACGAGAATCCAATACGCTTCCCATGAAAACGACAGCACGAATCAAGCGAAAGCTAAAAGCTATGAGGGACAATGCTAACGCCCTGACACTATCCAAGCATAGAGATGTTTTGGTCGAATTGCGTACAGGAAATAATGGCTACAAACCGTCGATCATAAGATGGCTATTGACGAGAAACCAATAACGATTGCCATGAAGACGACAAGATGATTCGCTTGTGGCAGCAATATTCGTATATAGGCTTACCCTATCGGTATTTGCGCAGATACCAGGATTCGAAGAACGACTTGGCGTTATGCATCAAGCCGAGTGGCGGCAATGTCATTTCGCTATCCGGCGTGCGCCGCACCAGCATGCCCGCATCGAGGCTATCCACGATACAGAGCAGTTCTACCTTGAATGTCTGATGCTGAGTCTTGCCATCCAGTTCCGCCAGCAAATTTACAGCTGCCGTTTCCCCTTGCAGATCGGCCATATGCGCCTGCTTCGGCATCCAGTCTGGCCCTGGGAAGCTGCCGGAATCGCCGACCACGTAGACTGCTGGAAATCCTTCGACGCGGCACTGGGCATCGGCCTTGACGAGTCCGCCCGGCGAGCGGGGCAAGCTGGTCTGGTCGAACCAGACGTTGCCTGTCAAACCGGGCATGAAGATGATGATGTCGGCGGCAAACTCGCCGCTTTCAGTCTTCACCTTATCAGCCTCAAAACCGACCAGTTTGTGGCCGAGTTGCTTTCTGATGTTGCGACGATCCATCTCGGCCATCAGGCGTTGCACTGCTCGCTTACCGAGGCGGTTGCCGGGATTGGTCATGGGATTGAAGAAGGTGAGGCCGATCTTTTCCCGTCGTCCTTCTCGGCGCAACTGTGTATCCAATCCGAACAAGAACTCGAAGATCGGACCGCCGCGCATGGCAGTCGGTTCATTCGGATTGCCGGAGAATCCCAGCGCGATGTTTCCTTGTTTGAGTGCAGCCACCCGATCACGAATTTTCTCTGCGGCAGCGATGCCTTCGCAAGGCAGGATGGCATGTTCGATGCCGGGCAGCTTTTTGATGAAACGCCCGCCACAGGCGATGATCAGGCCGTCGTTCTCCACTTTGCCGGTGTTCGTTAGCACGGTGCGCCCACCGTTCTCCAGGCCGGTCGCTTCACCAGCGACGAAACGGATACGGTTGTCGTGCAGAAAGCGGTGGAGTGGTATGCGCACGTCATCCGCCTTACGCTTGCCGGATGGTATCCAGATCAAACTCGGCAGGTATATCAGTTCTGCTTTAGGGGCGATGAGTGTGATCTCAACCTCCACATTGAGCTGACGCAATTTGCGAGCCGCAGACAGCGCGGCAAAACCGGCACCGATGATGGAAATGTGCTTCATGTTTGATCTCCTGTTGATTTCGGATTGATGCGCGGATGCGTCTCCTCACCAAGCAGCCATAGAATTGTACCGGACAAAAACATCGAGATTGCGACGAACCAGAACGCAGCCTCAACTGACCCGCTGAAATGCGCGGCAATACCCAGCCCAAGTGCACCGATGCCGTACCCGAGATCGCGCCAGAAGCGGTAGATGCCGATAGCGGAGCCGCGCCAGTTCGGGTGAGAGATGTCGGCTACTGCTGCGGAAAGATTCGGATAGAGCAGCGCCATGCCAAATCCGGAGACAGCGGCTGAAAATGACCACCAGGCCACACCCTCATTCAAAAGCATCATTGCCACACCTGTACCGCATATCCACATGCCTAGGACATTCGGTTTGTGTCGGCCGATATGATCGGACAGCTTGCCCGTGAAAAATTGCGAGCCGCCCCAGACAAAACCATACACACCGACAATCCAGCCGATATTGGGCAGGCTCAAGCCGCGCTGATAGAGAAACACCGGATAGAACACCCACACCAGCGCATCGACGAATTTTTCTACCAGCCCTGCCTGGCTGATGGCCGCCAGACGCTTGTCGCGCCATGACACCAGCGTGAATACTTCCAGTGTTGTTGGCTTCTGACTGATATTGGTTGGATAGCGCGGCAGCGTCCCGGTGCTTATACCAGCCTTGTGTTTCGCCGCCTCACTTTTGGCCCAGGGCAGCGTGTCCTTAACCCACAGCAGTGTGAGCAGGATGGCGAGCAGCACTGTTGTCAGCCCGAACACCAGCAACCCGGTGCGCGGACCTAGCATGGTCGCCAGATAAGCGGTGATGATGCCTGCCAGCGCCAGCCCGACATAACCGGAGAACTCGTTCAAGCCGATAGTCAGTCCACGTTGATCGGCGCGGGTAATGTCGAGCTTGGAAGTCTGTGTCATTGACCAGGTCAGCCCTTGGTTGATGCCAAGCAGCACGGTAGCGGCCACGATCCAGTTCCACGACGGCGCAAAATAGACCAGCAAAGGGATGGGAAGGGCGGCGATCCAGCCAATCAACAAGACCTTCTTGCGACCGATGCGTTCGGACAAGCGGCCTGCCACAAAGTTGAGCGTGCCCTTGACGAACCCAAAAGCGACCACGAAAGCGGTCAGCAGCATGAAAGAGTTTTTTGGCACACCGAACTCGGCTTCGGACAGGGCCGGAACCACCGTGCGCATCATGCCGATGGTAAAGCCGACCAGCAGGACTTGCAGCAATTGGTGCAAGAATTGGTCGAGATTGGCACGGATGCCGTGCGTCAGGGTCCCGTAGTGCAAATCCATCATTCAGGCCGCGATATTGGCTGCGACCATCTTGTCCATGTCGGCAGGGCGTGGCGGAATTTCCTTGACCAGATACTCGATGAAAGCCTCCTTGTTCATCGACAGTCCTGGATTCCAGCGTTTCTCGAAGCCAATGGTCGAACTGGGCTTGCCGGACAGGCCAGCCCCGCAAACGCTGCCCGCCTGATGGCCGGGGAAGATTTCGACTTCATTTGACAGATGCAACAACCTGGAGTGGAGGCTGTCGTAGAGTTGTGCAGCCATCTCCCGCTCATGGCCAAGCAGGTCAGGGCGGCCGGTCGAGCCCACAAACAAGGTATCGCCGGTGACCACGAACCAGGGCAATTCCCCACGACGCATATCCGTCACCAGCAGGCAGATGCTGTCTGGTGTATGACCGGGAGTATGCAGCACAGTGATTTCGACGTTGCCGATGTTCAGCGATTGGCCGTCGCTTAAGGGCTTAAACTCGAATTTGACGAGCCCCTTGTCCGACTCATGAAGACAGTATGGCGCACCAACCATCTGCGCGAGCTTCCTGCCGCCTGAATAGTGGTCGGCATGAACATGAGTGTCGATCACGTAATTGATGGTGACGTTCGCCTTCTTGGCTTCCTCGATGAACCATTCCTCGTCGCCAGCGACGACATCCACCGCCACGGCCTTGCCCTTGCCGCCGCAGCCGAAGAAATACGATAGTGAAGATTCTTTCGTTGCTAGTTGTTTGAAAAACATCGCGCTCTCCCAAAAATTAATTCAGCAATTAAAACACCAGAGCCTTGTCCGCCCATGCCGTCCACTCGGCCAGCTCTGCCAAGGTGCTGCGATGCGTACCTTCCAAAATATCGCCATCGCTCATGCCACGCGCATCCATGCAGGTGCCGCAGATGCCAACCGCGCCTCCGTGCCGGATCACATTACCGAGCATGACCTCGATGTTGTAGAAGCCTTGCGGGGTTTTCTGGTTATGATGGGCGGATGAGGCCGCATCGCCGATCAGGAACACCCGCACCATATTGCCTTCCTGTTTGGAAAGATGCCCTGCGACGCGCAGGCCGTTATAGGTGCGCTCGCTGCCGTAGGGCGCGTCATTGAGGATGAACAGGGTTTTCATGTTAGCCTCCTTGGTTGACTATCATTCTAATAATAATTAGAATGATTTATACACGGCTTGTTATTTGATGTCAATATGGATTAAAGTCCAACAAGCATACTCCCATTCCTATTGGATTGATTAGATGAAAGACGCACGCAAAATCAAAGATCTGCTTTATGAACAGGTGGCACGAATCGGCAAGGTGTTTTCCAGCCCCAAGCGACTTGAGCTGATCGAATTGCTGTGCCAGGGTGAAAAATCGGTCGAGACGTTGGCCTGCGAAACTTCGATCAGCGTAAAACTGGTCAGCGCACACCTTCGCGAGTTGCGCACGGCACATCTGGTCGAAACCGAGCGCCAAGGCAAGAACATTTACTATCGCCTCGCTGACAAATCGGTGGCTGACCTTTGGGTACAGGTACATACACTGGCGGAAGAGCGTCTAATTGATTTGCAACTGGCATTGCAGAAGATCACCACGCAACCAGATGATCTGGTTCCCAGTGACCGCGCAAGCCTGATGAAGGCTGCTCGTAAGGGTGAAGTGGTGGTTCTCGACGTAAGACCGACGGAAGAGTACTTGACCGCCCATATTCCTTTCGCGAGGTCGATTCCACTGGAAGAGTTGCGTCAACGCCTGGCGGAGTTGCCTAATGACCGTTCTATTGTTGCTTATTGTCGTGGTCCTTACTGTCTGATGGCAAAAGATGCGGTCGAACTTCTAAAGAAGGAGGGGTATGCCGCCGTTCATCTACGCGACGGGGTTGCCGAGTGGGGGCTGGTGGAGGTTTAAATCATGTGGGGATACATGGGTGATGGTTACAGTTGGGGCGGAATGGCCTTTGGCATGATAAGCATGTTGCTATTCTGGTTTTTGCTGATTGCCGCTGTCGTGGTGCTGGCAAGGCACGCGTGGGGACCTGGCAAGTCAGCCGAAGGGCGGCCGGAAAAAACAGCTATTGATATTCTCAAGGAGCGCTACGCTCGCGGCGAGATCGAGCGTGAGGAATTCGAGCAGAAGAAGCGCGATTTGAGTGAATAATTCTAAATAACAGGCGACTATTGAAAGTTTATCTAATTGGTATTTATCCCTTTAAGGGAAAGTATTTTCAGTTTTATGTATGAAGCATGATCCATAGAAAATTCATCGTCAGTACTGAAAAAATGTAAGCTTATATGGCGCCCGGTTGCCATATGAACGTGATAACGATCTCTCAGATCATCGTCACAAATATATATCCGATCCTATTATACGAATCGCCCTGGATCAGACGCTGGGGACCTACGGCACGCAATTCTTAAATGATTTTCAATCTCCTCCGGCATTTGGGGATATAAAAGAAGGATACGCCGGGGCCGGAAACCACAACATAACTGTAATCAATCCCAATTATCATAACGGTGCAGCTTCCGACTATTTATACGGACCATTAATGGCTGCAAGGTAGCCATGCATGAATCAAGCCAAGGAAACATTGCAGCAGAGCATTACGCATCAGCGCGAGGAACTCATTGGCGTGTTGCAGGAACCGCTACAGCAACTGGCGTTGCGCTGCTTGCAGGTTTGGACTGATCGAACAAAGCTCGATCTGGTACTTGGCAACGGGCTAAAGACACTGCCTTATGGCAAAACACTTTATGCAATGGACACCGGCGGGATACAAATCAGCAGCAATGCCAGTGCGGATGGTTTGATGGAAGCAGACTTCGGTCGAGATCGTTCAAGCCGGCCTTATATCAGCAATGTCGTGCCGATCACAGGCGCACTGCTTTCGGAAGCGTACATCAGCTTGATAGGGCGACGGCCCTCTCTCACTGCGATCCAAATTGTGCGCAATCAGTCGGGCACCGTGCTGGGATTTATCGGAACCGACTTCGATCTGCGCGACCTTCCACTGACGCACGCACTTTACGACGAACCGGTTTACTGGCGACAGCTCAAGGGCGATCAATCCATACGCGACACAGTCTTTCACCAGAACAGGATTGAGAGCGGCATGGATCGGCAAATTTCCACGGTGCTGGGAGTGGTGGAGGAATTGATGGTTTATCATGGCGTGTACCATGTCATGTTGCATTTTTCCAGCAGCCGCGCAGTCATCTGGGTGATGGAAGATCCTTATCGATATCGACTGCTGGATATCGATGCGCTGACCGACCCGGATGTCTGCCTCGCCTATCCCAGAATACCCTACCCAGCCGACGCGCTGGTTCCACTTGATCGGATACGGGACGTGTTGGAATCGTTCCGCAAGCTGCGTTTCATGGATGAAATGCTCTACCTGCGTTCAGGAACATTGAATATCTTCAATGGCGTCGTTGGCCTGACTTTTTCCTGCGACGGCTCGCACTATATTCCCTGCGACGAGTTTCTGAGGTCGGACCATGCCTTCTGGATCAACAGCAAATGACATGCGGGATTCGGAACGCAAGTAATATTGCGCCATTTTATATGCTGACGGAGCACCAATAGTTCTGTTGATTGCATTCCTTCTATATGGCGAAACAACCCTTCTGGAACGATTTGCCATTCCCACTGTCACGAGTAATGTTTTTTAACGGACATATTTTCGCAATCCTTTTGGGTTAATGTCAGTTTTCCGGTTCGGTTATTTGTAGTTAACAGAATGGGCGGATTTATGTGTAAGGCAATTGCAAACACGAAATGAGGTAATGAGATGTCGCTGGTCATTGATACGTTGCGCACTTCAACTGTTGCAGACGAGTTGAGTGACGATGAAGTTCTATTCATCAAGGAATTGTTTGAGGTTCAGGAATACAAAACCGGCGAGGTCATCGCCCAGCCGGGAGATGCACGACAGGGCAATCTATACGTTCTTGTGCATGGCGATATCGAGGTCAAGATCAACAGCGGCGATGGAGAATACATCATCCATGTCTTCAAGCCCGGTGATCTGGCAGGCATGATCACTTTTGTTGGGGGTGCTGCCGAGCAAATCAGTGCTACGCTCTACGCGGTTGGTCATACAAAAGTGCTGAGCTTGGAACGTGAAAAGTTCGAAAGCTTGGTCAACTCGCATCCGACCATCGTTTATCGTTTCATGCGTGGCGTAGTGCGTAACACGCATGGCATCGCACGGCGCGAGAACAGCCAATCTGCAGAACTAAGGAATTACATTTTCCGTAATAACGGACGCTACTAAGCAACTCTATCAAACATATGCATTTACTTGGCTGCGTTTGCTGCTAAAGTGGAGATAGTGGCATATCAATCCACTCGATTTCTTGAAGGCAGTAAAATTGTAGGGATTCGTTGCCGGCTAACTGGGAATATTCCAAGGTCAGCTCCTGGCCTAAACTGTAATTCAAATTGTCGTGAAGCGCCGCGCGAGATTCAGCTCCGCCATATCGGCAACTGCCTGAAGGCTGATCCTGCTTACGGAAAGGGCATCGCCAATGCCTAGGGTATTGCGTTGAGCGAATTGCCCAAGATGTAACAAGGGGCCCACACAGGACTGAAGCGGCAACAGGTGACCGCTTCCGGCCCTGATGGCAAAGGGCTGGATAAGACTAAATCGGACTCACCAGAATTTTTCATTTTTTAGGAGTAGTCAATCATGGCAACCAAGAAGCAAAACAAGGTTGGGAAAATCGACATCGGCATCTCTGAAAGTGACCGCTTAAAGATTGCTGAAGGACTGTCTGGTCTGTTGGCCGACAGCTATACCCTCTACCTGATGACCCACAACTTTCACTGGAACGTTACGGGCCCGATGTTCAATACCTTGCACCTTATGTTCATGGCGCAATACACGGAACAGTGGAACGCCCTTGACCTCATCGCAGAGCGTATCCGCGCACTGGGTTACCCCGCCCCCGGCACCTACAAGGATTTCGTCAAACTTGCCTCGATACAGGAAATTGAAGGTGTCCCCAAGGCTATGGAGATGGTTCGCCATCTCGTGGCCGCGCAGGAGGCCACCGCACGCACGGCCCGCCGTCTCTTTCCGGTAGTGGATAAAGCCAACGATCAGCCAACAGCCGATCTGCTTACCCAACGCCTGGACGTTCACGAGAAAACCGCGTGGATGCTGCGTAGTTTGCTGGAAGAGTAATAGCCGCGATCCAGAGCGCGGGCATTACTTCCTTTATCGCCTTAGCGCCGCTGAAGCCGGGAATCTACTGCTGCGCGGGCAATCCCGGAAAACCGGTTCCATCAAAAACGCCCCGTTTCCGGGGCGCGTGAAGGAACAGCGTTGCTGTCGGCTTATTTGTCGAAAGGCGTCGGACGCGGCGTCGTGTCAGAGGATGGCGGCAGGATGGGCAACTTGAAGCTGGGCTGGTCGCCGGTGAGTGTCTTAAGGAAGGCGACGATCTTGGCGTTTTCCTCGGGAGTGAATTGTTTGCCCAACTGCACCCGGCCCATGGTGTTCACTGCCTCGGGCAAGGTGTTGGCGGCGCCGTCATGGAAGTAAGGGTAAGTCAATTCCACGTTGCGCAAGGAAGGTACCTTGAACGTGAAGCGGTCCGCATCATCACCGGTAACGGCCACACGGCCTTCGGCGGGGTTCGAGGTTTTGTAAGGTTCGACCACACCCATTTTCTGGAAGGAGTTGCCGCCGACGGCCGGGCCGTTGTGGCAGGCGACGCAGCCGCTCTCCTTGAAGAGCTGGTAGCCAGCCAATTCGTTGGCGGTGATGGCTTTCTTGTCGCCCTTCAGCCACTTGTCGAAGCGGGAGTTGGGCGTCACCAGGGTCTTCTCGAACTCTGCAATGGCCGTGGTGACCTTGTCGATATCAATCTTGTCCGTGCCGAAAACCTGCTTGAATTCGGCCTTGTAGGCAGGAATGGATTCCAGCATTCCTACCGCTAGTACATGTGAGAACCCCATTTCACCCGGGTTGGCGATGGGCCCGCCGGCCTGGGCCTTCAAGTCGGCTGCACGGCCATCCCAGAACTGGGCCAGGCTCATGCTTGAATTGAGCACTGTCGGTGCATTTATCGGGCCTTGATGCCAATGGTCGCCAATTGAAGTCTTCAGGTTATCGGAACCACCCATGGACAGGTTGTGGCAGGAGTTGCAGGAGATGAAACCCGACTTGGAAAGACGGGGGTCGAAAAAGAGCTTCTTGCCCAATTCTACCATCGCGGGCTTTGTGATCTTTGCCGGCTTAATGGGCTGGATCGGTTCGTCGGTAGCAGCCCAAGCAGCGGAGATGTAGACCGCCAGGATGGCGGCTGTAATAGACAATATTTTCATTTTGTTCCCCTCTCAGTGGAAGATTGGCTTGAAAAAATAAACTATAACCATACTTTACCCATGGTTATTATATAAGTCAATGCTTATGATGTAAACCGCATATTCCGCAGTGTGTAGCACCTGCGATAAATAGTGATATCAATATTGATGGCACTCTCTATCGAAAAGGTGATACCACTCTGAGGCCGAATTTATGCAGGCTATGGTGACTTGCAGCTTCACGCGGTAAGTATGGCAACATGACGTGCTGGTCTGCTGCCACAGCTGGAACTTGGCGCTCTAGCTTACCCACAGTGTTGTATTGCTGCCTTAACTCTTGCATTCATTTCCAGCCTTCTCGATCATGATTTAAGCATGGCGAATGTCGCTTTGAGTAGGCTTTATCTTTTGTGACTGGGGTGGGTGGCCAAACAATCGCATAAGAGTGAAGATCACCGCCAAAGTAGCGACAAAGACAACAAGCTGGATGCCGGTAGGGCGAGCGGCGTAGCCGATCAGTGTATGTAGCGCCTTTCCGGCAATGCTGCCGTCCGAAAGCACACCCGATGTGTCCCACACCACGTGCGAAAGCACGGTCACCAGTCCTGCCTGCTGGAGAAATACAATGGCCTGAGAAGCCATTCCCGCCGCAAGAAGAGCTATTAGCCAGCTTGTTACGGTAAACAGGTGACGCGCCGGTATGCGCAGCAATCCAAAATACATCAGGGCGCTGACTACGGCTCCAAACGCAAGACCGATTGCACCGCCGATGAAC
>CAWHYN010000019.1:0-217912 GCA_963833515.1 uncultured beta proteobacterium
GGTCAATACCAGGGCGGAACCTATCACAATCGAAAAATGACTCGGAGTTGCGAACGCAACATTACCGATAAAGAGTGATAGCAATATCAATGCATTTATTATCGTAATCATGTCGTATGACTCCAAAATTAAGTCATGATATTCACAACCGGATCCTCTATGTAGAGTTCAACTGTACCTGAGACTATGTGCCACCTAGTCAGATCCCTAGGTGGGTCGTTCAGAAACGCATAATTCGGGTCAATCTGGCATGCAATTCAATACGACGCTCAAGATTGGGTGATTGTCGTACCGTATTTAACTTTAATGCGATCGTGAGCCCCCAGAACGCGAGCCCCCAGAAGGCGACCGAGACGGAATGGACGGCATCGGGCGGGATGCAGGCGCGGGTCGGTATGCATGCCCGGACGATTGCCCACCACGGCGGTCTGGTCCGTGGCCGCGATAAGGTCCCACATTGTAGCCGGGTCCCCAGCCACCATAGACGGCGCCTAGCGGCTCATAGAAATCCACCCCAACCCCCACGCTGCCGTCGTATCCGTATCCATCACCAGATACAACGCATCCGGACGACAGTATCGTGAACAGCCCGATGACGAAAGCGATTGCTGACCGCCGTACAAGTAGGATATTCATTTGGTCACCTCTTTGCTCTCAGTGTCCGGCCATTCAAGCAGGCCGAACGGTGCCCCCAGCGGATCGGCGACGACCGCGACTTTGCCGCCATGCCGATCAACCCGCGGCTCGACCAGCACGCGGCCGCCGAGTGCAACGACCTTTGCCGCCATCATGACCGCATCTTCGACGCGTATGTAATTCAGCCAGTGGGGATGGAGGTCGGGCCTGTTCGCAGGCAGCGGGTTCGCGCTTGCGCGGGCATAGTTGTCGGATGCGAGCATGACATGTTCGGCTCCATCGTCAGAGGGCAATTCGTAGACTTCATAGTCGAATACTGCCTGGTAGAAAGCGGCACCGGTGTCCGGATCTGTCGTGATCAACGAACTCCAGATCCATTCCCCGGGTGCTGCCAAGACGTCGGGAGGGTCGCCACTGCTGGAAGCGATGACCGCAAAGACGGCCCCCTGCGGATCCGCGAAGACTGCTTCCCGCCCACGGTCAGGGATGCTATGCGGCTCGAACAGCACCTTCGCTCCATGTTGTAACGCCATCGCCTTTGCCGCATCGACATCACTCACAGCGATGAAGCTTAGCCAGGATGGCTGCCGACGCTTGCCCGACGGGACATCCCGGTGAACCAGTCCGGCAACCGGGCGACCGTCGAGAGATGCCTCGGCGTATTCAGTCCCACCAGAGTTAATATCGCGAAATGTCCAGCCAAACAATCCGGCATAGAACTGTTTGGCGGCAGCGAGGTCTGGCGTCACCAGTTCAACAAAGATCACTTTGCCGACATGATGCTCTTGGCTGGCAGGCTCAACAATCGCAGGCAACTGGAGCGGTGAGGCCATGACCGGTACCGCACCCGCAACGCCGAGAAATGCGGCGAGCAACCCGTGCCAAAAATAATGTCGGATTGTGTTGGGCTGCACTCTTCGCGGCCTGATATTATTTGGTGCGGCTAGGTCAATTAGGTTTGGCTTGCGTTGAGGATTCATGGTGGTCTCCACGTGGTTGTCCTTAACTAAAATAAAGATGCAAACATTTTGTTCGATCAGCCGTGCGCCAGTGCAATTAGGGAATGGCTGAACAAACCTACAACTAGCTGCGATGGTTGACTCAGGCCAACAAAACAGCTTTTTGTCTCATGTTAAGCCACTGCGCTTAGGCTCGATACGCCGCAAGTGCTTGCCGTCCTGTATTAACGCTTGATCCGAGAAATCTTTGTGCCTTCGATGCTGATGCCGGCCATGAGCCCCTGCTGGTCAAAAATAAAGGCGTAAGCATCATCCTTTAGTGTCGTCGTTGACAGATTCTTGGCGATCCCCTCATTCACAACGACTACCGTCGGTCCGACGCCTATCTCCCATCCCTTGGACTTGTCGAGATAATCCACTGCTTTGTCATTCATCAGAAACACTACATATCTGTATGATTCTGCGCCTGCCTGCCAGCCCCACGACCCAGTGACGGAATTATAGTAGCCAGCAACTTTTGCATTCTTGGTCAGAACGCCTTCACCATAAGCTCCACCGAATACCAGCCCTGCTTTAACGATATTAGGGAAGACAAGCACAGCCTTGGCGCTTTTCGAAACCTCGGCGGCAACAGGATTGCTTTTGTACAAGGCTGCCAAAGCCCGGGCTGAATCATTCTCCAGATCTGCAGCAGTTGCTGCATGCGTCCGACCGGTAAAGGCACAGACCGATAAAACGGCCACTGCCATGAGAAAGATGGTCCGATAATTGCGTAAAATGTTAGTCATATTGAACTCCTTAATGAGTGGTTAAATAATTAGTGCTTATCGTAATCTTGACGGTATTGAGCAAGGTTTTCGCCCTTTCTGCAATAGGCCAAAGGCGGATGGGAAACTTTGTGAGTCAGCATTCCACATTTACTTTCTCTAGAGCATCGCCGCTATCAATAATCCAAACCCCGATGAAATGATAAATACCGTACAGAATACAATCTGTACGGTAGCGTACAGACAGGTTGTGCCCATGATAAGCATTACTAGAGCGCGCTCACTTGCTCAATACCAATTCGCAAGCTGCCGTCAAATCCAGGTTGGTAATCTGATCAATTACTGATCATCATCCAAGCGATCCGTGCCGTCTTGTTGCCATGACAATCGCAACGATATTCGGATGGCGACTAGTGGCAATTCGCGTCACCCACTGACTCAATCGATCATCCTTATCATTTCCGCGCTGATCATGGAGCGGGCCCTATTTAACAGTATACACCTGAGATAAACATCGTCACGGTTGCTGATCCCAAGCAATTTCTCCTTTGCCTGCCGCGCTGTTCTGTTCCGGCGTCAGCGGATGTATTGTGATTGGTGGCGCGGTGATCGGTGGCATGATTTGCTACAGAGTCAGCGAATGACATTGCGGTCAACTAAGACGCAGCTGCTTCGGCACTATGGATGCGAGCGCAGCTGGAATTTTGCAATATCAAATAGAAAGGTTTGAGTCATGCTCTATACGATAGCCGCCGTTATGCTTATCCTGTGGATGCTTGGGATGATCGCGTCGTACACCATGGGCGGTTTCATTCATATTCTGCTCATTATCGCTATCGTGGTTGTCTTGCTGCGCGTGATTAAAGGGTGACTTTACCTGCGACTATTTGGTCAAGTGGACTTTCAAAAGGCTAACAGGCCTGTCCGATCGCTTATGTATGAAACCGCACGGACCCGGCGTTTTGCTTGAGCTTGGTGGTAGTAGAATTACAGCGAGACTGGATTAGTAGGGTAATGTCAAAATCACTTAAAATGATCCTTGGTGGGTTCATTGGGCTCCTCGTGCTCATCGCAGTTGCCCTGCTTCTTTTTGTGGACGTCAATGCCTACAAGTCCCGGTTGGAAGCCGCCGCCTCGGGAGCGTTGGGGATGGAAGTCAAAGTCGGCGGCCGTATGGGAGTCGGCTTCTTCCCAAGCTTGTCCGTCACACTAGAGGACGTGCATATTCGCAACCGGGGTGCAGACCTCGTCTCCGCAAAGGAGGCCACGCTGGGGATCGATCTGCTCCCTCTGGTCCACAAGGCAGTACTGATCGGAAGGATCACGCTGAAACATCCCAATGTCTCCATCGAGCGAGACAGCGACGGCCAGTACAACTTCGAGAGCCAGGCGGCGGCCGAAGGGACGTTGCCCGCTTTGAACCTGGCGGAAGTTTCTCTTTCTGACGGGACTCTCTCCTATGCGGACAAACAATCCCGGGAAGGATTCGAGGCACGGGATTGCAGCTTGGACGTGCGCCGCCTGCTGCTTTCGGACGGGGATAAACTGGATCTTTTGAAGAACCTTTCATTTACGGCCGAACTCGCCTGCAGGGAGATACGGACAAAGGACTTCGCCGTGTCTGACTTGAAGTTTTCGGTCGCGGGGAAGGACGGAGTCTTTGATCTTATGGCGGTCACGATGGGAGTCTTCGGCGGACAAGGTTCGGGGAGCATCCAGGCGGACTTTTCGGGCGCCATTCCCCTTTAACATGTTCGTTACTCTCTGCCTCAGTTCCGCATCGATGAGTTCTTCAAAATCCTTTCACCTCAGAAGGTCGCGGAAGGGCGGATGGATTTCTCCGCGAATCTGTCGATGCAGGGAAAGAGTCTGAACGAGATGAAGCTCACCGCGAACGGAGCGTCCTCCCTTCGGGGCAAGAACCTCACGCTCGATGGCTACGATCTCGATCGGGAGTTTTCCCGCTTTGAATCGAGTCAGAACTTCAACCTCGTGGACGTGGGCGCCTTCTTCTTTGCTGGGCCTGTTGGTTTGGTGGTCACGAAGGGGTACAACTTTGCGAGCATCTTTAAAGGATCGGGGGGCAACAGCAAGATTCGGACGCTTGTCTCCGACTGGAAAGTCGAGCGCGGCGTGGCGCACGCGCAGGACGTGGCCATGGCGACGAACGAGAACCGGCTTGCCCTCCAGGGAGGGCTCGATTTCGTCAACGAGCGTTTCGATGACGTGACCGTGGCGCTGATCGACGCCAAGGGCTGTGCCAAGGTGCGGCAGAAGATCACCGGCCCCTTCCAGAAACCGGTGGTGGAGAAACCGAATATCCTGGTGTCTCTCGCCGGGCCGGCGCTCAAGCTGCTCAAGAAGGCGAGGAACCTCTTTCCTGGAGGACAGTGCGAAGTGATCTACGACGGTTTGGTGGCGCCACCGAAATGAGTGGATCAAACGCTTAAGCGGTTTAGAGCACATTGAGAATTCTATGCGGCATATTTTGGAATAACAAAAGGCTTCAGAGAGACTTGTTGTCGCGGAGTTTCTGTGCGCTACTCTGTAAGGTAACAAGCCCTCCGCCTAACCTATGCCGACAAACGGATTGATCAATCGTCGGGGAGATCTCAAGGCAAGCTTGATCGGGGACATATAGGCCCCAAGGTCTTTCTTGATCGAATAGGTGGTGAGGCCGAGCTCCAGTCGCTTTGCCCCCAATATGATCGCGGTCTCGACCACCGTGTAGGCGACGTAGATATAAAGGCTGTCGTTTACCGCTTCGTTCCGGCCAAAATATAGCCATCGGAGCAAATCCCCGTCCTTCAGGAGAAGTGCGTGCCCGACAAGTGCGTTCTTCTGGTAGAACAAGAGCACTTTCGAATCTGGGCCCAGTCTTGATGAGAATTCCTTGTAGAATTCCGTGGTCAGCATTTCTCTCTGGTATTCGTCTGCGTGCTCATGTACGACCTGCCATTGGCCGCACAGGATGGTTGCAAGCTCATCAAAGTCGTCCCGAAGTTCGTACCGGATTCCTTGCTTTTGGTTGATGCGAATGTGCTTGAGCAGCTTGCTTCGATAATAGCTCTTCATTGACGAAACATACTCGTCGGGGGTCGACCATGCGATCTCCATGTAGGTTGTCGGAAGGCTGTCTACAAAGTGATAGCCCAGCTGCTTGAAGAATGGCAGTAATGAGTTCGATCCAGGCTCGAAGTCCCTCAGGACCATAAGAAAGTGTCTCTGGTCCCGTGCGATGCGGAGCAGAATTTGATGAAGAGATTTGACAATCTCGCCATTTGCGCTGTCGTCACGTGCAACGAAGGGTTTGTTGATCGTGATCGGGGTGCCGCATTCCAGCATCTTGAATTTCAGAAAACCGGGAAATATCCTGCGTATCTTTAGCAATAAAGACCTGAGCCCGGGTGGGGCAAAGATCGCGATATCTGTCGTTATCGAATAGAAGCTTGCCAACGCGACCGGCGTGTCGGCTTCGTCGTACATCAACACATGGTGATAAGAAAAATCATTGAGCCTAGACCGCTCGATCACTTCCCAGAATTCATGGGAGTAAGTTGATGAATAACCACTCAGCAGATGATTCCATTGCTCCCTCGGCACCTCGCGTATGCTTTCGAATATCTTTATTTTCATGGTATGGGCTATCGTGCGGAACCTTGTTCAGAAAACGGCGGTTGTGCGGCCACGCCGATATGAGTCCCGTTTTCGCGATCAAGGATAGAACAGGCGTTGCGCATTTTAGCGCGCCTTTGGTCTTTCCGGATTCGATTCGGTTAGAATGAAATCGTGGTGAATACCTCAAAATCATTGGCGCTGGTAACAGGAGCAACCGGGTTCATCGGCAGACGTCTGGCAGAGAGGCTTGTGGAGGAGGGCTGGTCTGTCAGGTTGCTGGTGAGAAGCCCTGGCCGGCTTGCGGCTTCCTTGCGGTCCCTTGAGGATATTGTCGTGGGGGATATGCTTGACGTGGATGCGCTCGCCCGCGCGGTCAGGAACACTGAGGTCATCTTTCATTGCGCTGCGAATGTCAGCACCTGGGATACGTGGGAATCCTATTACGCCGTTAATGTAGTCGGTGTGAAAAACCTGATGGACGCCATCGCTAAAGGCAATCCGGGACTCGGACGCCTGGTCCATCTGTCAACGGTGGATGTGTATGGATTTCCGGTATCTCCGTGTGACGAAGATTGCAAGACGACGGGCAGTGGCTTCGCCTATGGGGAAACCAAGCTGCCGGGCGAATCGTTGGTGAGAGAATGCGGTGATGAAAACAAGATTCCATATACGATCATTCGGCCAGCTAACGTCATTGGACCTGGCAGCCAGTTCATCACGCGAATCGGCCGTGAACTGACGTCAGGGATCATGTTGACGGTGGATGGCGGGCGCGCAAATGCCGGCCTGGTCTTTATCGACAATCTTGTCGACGACCTGATCTGGGCGGCTGGCGCGGCAAAAGCAAAAGGTGAATGCTACAACGTCAGGGATGATTATGATGTGAGTTGGAAGGTCTTTATAAACAGGTTTCGTTCGGCAATCAGTGGCAAGGGAATCATCGTCGATCTGCCTTTTCGAGTCGCTGATGTGATCGCGCGAAGCTTTGAGGCGTTCTACAGGGTTTTCCTACCCTCCAGAGAACCCATGCTGCACCGCTTGCTGGTACGTTTCTTCGGCAGAACGTGCGGGCATAGCGCTGAAAAGATCCGAAACGACAGAGGCAGCGCAGCGCGAGTCGGGTTCGATGAAGCCATCGAGAGATCGTGCCGCTGGTTCCTGGAGGGCGATCGCTCAAGCTGAAAATGCTTTTGAGCTATTGAGATCACTCTATGCAAGATTTGCATTTTCTTTTTCTGCAAGGGCTGCCTTCCCCATTTTTTAGCAGAATTGCGAGAGGACTGATAGCATTGGGTTGCACGATGGCCGGAATCAATCTCTGTGTCGGGGAACAGTTATTTTGGCGGGGCCCCAATACAGTGAACTACCGGGGCAAGGCCGCTGACTGGCCGAACTATATCGCAGACTTTCTCGACCGGAACGCAAATACCGACATCGTTCCGGTGGGTGAACAGCGCAGCTATCATAAAGTCGCCATTGAGGCTGCCAAGGCGCGCGACATCAGGGTGACCGTGGCGGATTTTGGATATATGCGTCCCGACTGGATCACCTTTGAGAAGGATGGAATGAACGGCAATTCCCGATTTTCCAGGGATGCAGGGACCATCCTCAAGATGGCCGCCGATCTGCCCAAGGCAGATCTGTCAAGGCACTATGAAGACAGCTTTTGGGCAATGGCTGCGGGAGATATTTTGTATCACCTCGGCAACTTCTTTTGCTGGTGGCTATTCCCCAACTATCGTCGTCCCTATAGGAGGGACCATCCGGTCCTCCATTATTTATCGATCGGTCGGCGTCTTCTGTTTGCCAACAGCAATAACCGGCGTGCCGAGCAGCGCCTGTCAGAACTGAAGGCCGCTAACGCCCGCTATTTTCTGTTCCCGCTTCAATTGGAACATGATTTTCAGATCGTGGCCTATTCGCCGTTTGATAGTCTGGAGGATGCCATAGAACTGGTGATCAAATCCTTTGCAGGGAATGCGGATGCCAACGCGCGATTGCTGGTCAAAGCCCATCCTTTGGAACCCGGCATCAAGAACTGGAAAAAGCTCGTCTCAAAGTGTGCGGATCAGTTTGGGGCAGGGGATCGTATCGTCTACATCGACGGCGGAAATCTTGATGAAATCATCAGCGGGTCACAAGGCATGGTTACCGTGAACAGCACAGCGGGGATCCGCGCGCTGCAGCTTGGCAGCCCCGTTATCGCCCTTGGTCAAGCCATATACAATGTCGCCGGCATGACCTATCAGGGGAAACTTGATAATTACTGGAACGAGGCGAAACCAGCCGATCCTGCACTTGTCGACGCGTTCATCAACGGGATTGCGAGTACGATCCAGATCCGTGGGGTCTTCTATCACGAGCCGGGGCTAAGCGCCGCCGTGAGCTAGGCTGTCGATCGTCTCTACAAGCCCTTCGAAGGCGAGGTTCGCCAAAACCAATTGCCCGATTGCCAATTCAGCATCAATTAGGGGCAATCAACAGCCTCGCTTATTGGCCCTCCGGCTCTGGCTGGCATGCCCATTTCCAGAAAGCACATGGGCTTGTCCATTCCTGCCAACAAAAGGTCAAGTTGGGTTCGACAAGCACCTGCAGTGCTTGGCCCCAACTTCATTTTTGACTGTCAGCCGAAGGTGGCATCGTCCCCGATTCTTTGGCGGGGATTAAGCGCAGCGCTTCGGCACTTGCGTTATTTTTCTGGACGCATTGCCGCCATTGTTCACTCGACGGGTTGGACGCATCCTGCTGCAGGGAGCATTCACACCTGCAAGCAGCGGCGCGATAACATTCCTCCATGCTTCCTGCTTTGCATGATGCCTGTTGCTGTGAACACTGCCTATTGCAGACGCTGGAGATCTGCCGGGCTTTCTCCTGCTCGGCGAGCGGCACTGGCGGAGGCAATTGTTGCTGTGAATAGACGCCCCAAATCATCATCGCAGCGCCTATCAGGAAAAAAACGCCGATCAGCGAGTTGAATCCTGCAAAGGCCTTGCTGATTTTTTTCCACCAGCTCGAAGGTTTCCCCTTCTCGCCAAACTCGAAGCTCAGCAGGCCATGCGTTCCGGATTTTGCGTGCAATCGATTGCATGCATCTATGCACTCGCCGCAATCGATGCAGTTGTCATACATTTTGATTGCGGTAGGCTCAATCCCGGTGATACAGGAGGCTGCGCAGTAATTGCACTTGGCGCAATCGGCGGAGCGCGACCCATCGTACCTTACATGCAGCGCATCTTGAGTCTTGAAGATCTTTTGCCCGATCCGGTACAGGCAGGCGTAATCGCACCAAAAATAGCGAACCACCGCAATGTCGATGAAGATGAGAAATACCGCGAAGTAATAGAGCCGTTGCATGAACGTCGACAACTTCGTGCTGGAGCTGAACGTGAAGAACGACCACACCTCGGCGAGTGAATAGAAGAACAAGAACGGGATAAGGGCCAGAATCAAGGCAGCACCGAGGAACGTAAGCCCCAGAATGATCCAGTTGATGGCCTTGTTCTTGCCGGCCGAAACCAGCAAGCCTTCACCATCCACGTCCACGCTGGCACGCTTCCCCAATAGTCTATGAGTCAGGTTATTCGCCCATTCCGAGAGGAGATTCTGTGGACACGCCCACCCGCACCACACGGTGCCGAGGGTCATGTAGATGATGATGGGCGTGGTGACGATGACGAGGACCAGGCCCAAGACGAAGGAGATGTTCCACCACCAGATCTGCTTGTCCAGGATCGTAAAACTGGCCGTGGTCAGGTCAAGGCGCAACAGCCCGAGAGCAGGAATCAAGGCAATGAGCAGGAGCGTGGCGAGCTGGACGATCCTTCTTTTCCATCGGTACTGGGGCATCGTCATGTCACCTCCTGAATAGAAATTTCTAGGCTAAATGGACAGAAGAAAGGGTTCGATTGCTATTTCTTCTTCGAAGAGGTGTTCATGCCCAACAACGCATATGCGGGACAGAAACCAATAACTCCTGTTAACAACAGGATTAAACCAATCCAGCCCCACATTCCGACCTTGCCGGTCGCCGCTAGGGCAACTAATGCCAAACCCAGGATGACACGTAGTACGCGATCAATTCCGCCGGAGTTACATTCCATTTTGGTCTCTTTGGTTTGGCCTCGTGATGAAGAAGCCCGGAAGGCTGTTCAATGATCAGACATCTCTGCCGAGGACTGTAATAGTAGTAATTAACGAAAAACTAATATACCACATATTGGGCATCAACTCAAGGGAGGCTCGTGACGGCACCGTTCGGACCGCCTGGACCTCGACGATGAGTGTTTAACCTGAACAAAATATTCGACAGTAGCCCGGCCGTTCAGGTTCATATATCGGCCATTCTGAAGCAATCCAAATTGGACAAAAAGTCGCCGATTCCTGACATTGCATTAGGGTCATATTTGGAACATAATGAATTTAATATTTGATTCGCTCGTTTGCGCAGATCTCCTGTGAGTGTTGTGAAAAAGTGGAGTTGGCAATGTCATTGCATGGATTATTACGCGTGATGGCGTGCAGGAAGCCGGTGCGATTCTGATGGGTATTTTCATTTCTTTATGGGGTGTATGATGTCATTGAGCAAGATCTGTGTCGTGGTCGTGTCCGGTTCTCTTGAACGTTTGCAGATGGCGGCGATGGTGGCGTCGGTTGCTGCAGTGAGCGGGCAGGAGGTGATGGTCTTCCTTTCGATGAATGCCTTACCCTATTTTGCCAAGGGCAAGACGCTGAAGGCGCCCAACGAGGGCGAGATGGGCCGATTGATGGCGAGCAAGAAGGTGCCCGAGTTCAAGACCCTGTTCGAGCAGGCGGTTGAACTCGGCGATGCCAAGATTTATCCGTGCTCAATGGCGATGGACGTACTCGGCATCGAGCAAGATGGTCTGGAGAGCTATTTGGGAAAGGCGACCGGCCTGACCAAGTTTCTTCGCGATGCTCAAGGCGGACAGGTTTGGACTTTTTGACTGAGGGAGGGAATATTGCGATGGCTGAGAAAAAGATCGTTGATGGGCGCGGGAGCTTTTGTCCAGGCCCATTGATGGAACTGATCGTGGCATTGAAATCGTCACAGGTCGGCGATGAGTTGGAGGTGTTGTCCACCGACAAGGGGTCGGCGGATGACATTCCGGAGTGGATCAACAAGGTCGGTCACGAATATATTTCTACGACCGAATCTGATGGGGTCTGGCATATCAATTTGCGCAAGAGTAAATAGGGGAAATTGTGCGGTTATAACTGAACTGACGGGGAGGGAATATGAAAAAGATACTGATTGTTGGCGGCGGCATGGGCGGCACGATTCTGGCGAACAACCTGGCCAGACGATTAACCAATGAACTCAAGACCAGCAAGGTTCGCATCACGATGCTGTCGGCCTCCGAAAAGCACATGTACCAGCCCGGCCTTCTCTATTTGGCAGTGGGCAAGATTACTCCCGACGAACTGTATCGGGACCAAGCCAGTCTGCTCGAACCTGGCATCGAGTTCCATGTCGATCCGGTCGAGGAATTCAAACTCGACAAGAACCAGGTCAAGACCAAAAGCGGCAAGTTGATCGATTACGACTACATGGCGATTGCCACCGGCTCGCGTATGTTCCCGGAGGGCATCCCTGGCATGGTGGAAGGTGCAGAAACTTTCTACACCGAGGATACCGCGCTCAAGATGTTCAAGCGCCTTCAATCGTTCGAGGGAGGCAAAGTGGTCATTACGGTCGGCGTGCCGCACAAGTGCCCGATGGCCCCGTTGGAAATCACCTTCATGCTGCACGACTACTTCAAGGATCGTGGCCTCGCCGACAAGGTGCAACTGCATTACACCTACCCGATCGGGCGCGTGCACAGCCTGGAGAACGTCGCCAAATGGGCGGCGCCGGAAATGGACAAGCTGGGAATCAAATACGAGACCTTCTTCAACATCAAGGAAGTGGACGCAAAGAACAAGGTGCTGCGCAGCGAGGAAGGCGCTGAGATCAAGTACGACCTGCTCATCACCATCCCGAGCCACAAGGGCATGGAAGTGGTCGAGAAGAACGGCCTAGGGCAGAACGGCTGGATTCCGACCAACCGCACCAAGCTGAACATGGAAGGCCGCGACAACGTATTCATCCTCGGCGACACCACCAACATCCCGATCAGCAAGGCCGGCTCCACTGCGCACTTCGAAGCAGACACACTGGGCGAGAACCTTGCCGCCATCGTCAAGATGGGCATGCCCGTTAAGGAATACGATGGCAAGGTATTCTGTTTCATCGAGTGCGGCAAGGACCGTGCGACCTATGCGATGTTCAACTACCAGACGCCGCCTGATCCCAAGGCGCCGACCAAGGCGGTCCACTGGTTCAAGATGGCCTATAACAAGCTCTACTGGATATCCGCTCGCGGACTCCTGTAACGTGGAGGTGTGACATGAATACAGAAACGAAGGATGAAAAGGCCGTCATGGGTTACGAATTGGAGCGCGTGATTGCGGCTGCGCGCGATTCCATGACTGATGAAATGGTCGGACGTCTCGCAGGTTCTGCCGCCGAGGCGCTTGATCTGGTTGACAAGGCCGGTCGCTCCGGGCTCAGCAAGGCGATTCCGGCATTGGCTGAAATGGTGAACAACGGCGATCTTGATCGGCTCTCACAGCTAGCGCGCGTCTACCATGCTGCCCAGGATGCGCTTACCGATGAAATGGTGGGCCGCCTTGCGGAAACATTTGGCGATGGATTGTCCCTGCTCGACAGGGTTAATCGCAGCGGGGTCTGGCGTCTGGTGGAAGTGCTGGAGCACCTCGAATCGACCGGGGCGCTGGAGCGTATTGCCGAGATGCTGCCTCAATTGCTGGAGCGTTTGGACATGATGTCGGGATTGCTGGGATGCCTGGAAGATGCAGCGAAGAAGAGCAAGGAACAGCCGGCCGCCGGGGGCATCGGAAGTTTGTGGCGGATCATGACGGACGAAAAGACCGTGCATTCCCTCCAATTCCTGCTGGCTGTCGGAGAACAAATGCAGGAGCGCTGCGCCAAACGCTGAACCGGTAGAAGCGCGGATTTGTCAATGACGGCAGGGATTCCTGCCGTTTTTTTGTGCCCCGCATTTTGCGCAGTGTTGGAGGCGGAAATCTTCCCTTTAGCGTACGCGGCGTAAGGGCCAATTTCGCTTCCATGTGAAGCAGCACTTCGCGAGTGGGTGATTGCAATTGATCTGAATAATTGGCCCCCGCTCCGAATTCCATCGCGAGTTTTGAGGAAGCGTGTTACATGAAACGAAGTTCCGCTCGATCAGAAACCGGACGATTGGGAATCTTCTCCGCAAAGGTCATTCACAGATTCCAGATTCTCCTGTAGATTAATCAAGGCAGACTGTTGTTGCCACGGCTTAAGATTTGGATCATGGTTCGATTCGGCTGCAGGTTGTTTTTTTTGATGCGGTCTTACCGCTTGGAAGTTGCATATTCTTAACTTTAAAATGAAAGGGGTTCTTGTGAAAAATATTCTGTTTGTAATTTTTGGTGTTTCGATGCTGTCTTTCGGCTCAGCTTACGCAAAGGAAGTGCGAGACTGGAAAGACCTGGAAAAAGTGCATGAGCACGTTAAAGAAGCTATCCACGAGATGGAGCGAGCCCAAAAGGCCAATCATTATGATATGGGAGGCCACGCTGCCAAGGCTGAAGAAGCCCTGCGTCATGCGGAACGCGAGCTCCACGAAGCGATAGAGTCTGCCAAGGCGGCGAAGTAATACCGTTCCACAAGCACTTTAACAGATAGGGAATCGCATTATTTTCGCCTATGCGACTCCTTCTTGTCATCAAATCGTTCAATAGGGACGTTATAAGACTCCACGATTTCTTGTGGTGATGCGCTGAGTGCCGCACGGTTGCCTTTTCGCGCCGCAACCCGTGCAAGTGGTACAACAGGGGGCGACCAATGAAGTCGGTGTGAAGAATTCGATTTGAACGCAATTAAAGGCCGGCGGCTGCTCAGGAACGAAGTTGCAATGAAGAAGGATGGGCACGGTCCCAATTGCCGCTGTTCACCAACCGCATCTACCTCATGCCACGAGAAGCCCATGTTGCGTGACGAGAAAAGTGGAGTGAAATTGGGGGTGTAATTTCCGCGACAGGAGGAGTAGCATGAACAAAGTTTGGATATGTCAGCAGTGCGCTTGAAGGCGATGATTGGCGGACAGGAGTGGCCCGGGATGATGAAGGCAGTTGACGTTCCATCCTGAGGCATGTTGGCATGAGACTTTGTTCGTCGACGGACTGGTTTTCATTTCAACTGCCGTCGGGGTTGGTCGCAGTCGATGATGTAGCCGTTGCTATCTAGGAAAGTTTGGATTTGATAATGGATCAATTGATGATCACGAGATAGAGAGGACAGAATACGTGATCATGAAGAATCAGTCGTAGGGTTAAGAATCGTATTCATTCAACAGCTAAAAAAGGAGAAGAAAATGAAATTGACTATTTCAAGCATGATTGCAACTATAAGCCTGCTCATTGCCGGCACCTCACTCGCGGCAGACATGCCGGCAGTTGCCAAAGCAAAGTGTGGCGCATGCCACGCCCTTGACAAGCAAGGTGTCGGCCCGTCCTACAAGGACATTTCCGCAAAGTACAAGAGTGATGCGGACGCAGCCGGCAAGATCGCTGCTAGCATTACCAGTGGCGGTTCGTTTGGCTGGAAGCTCGGAAAAATGCCGCCAAAGGGCATTGGTGCGAATGACGCCGAAATCAAGACCATGGCGGAATACATTGCCGGCTTGGCAAAATAATAGCTCCTCTTTTTGCTGGTATTTGAGACGGGTCGGGTAACCAAATGCGGTTGCCCGCGCCTCTCGCCGGGAATATGGGCGAGGGGGTAGGGTTGTCTTGTACCTTTACTTTCCGCTCGTGGAAAGCGCGAAGCGCGGCACCCGGTTGCGTTGCGTGTCGTGTGCCACATATCATCGGCGTCTGCTGTGGCATGCCGGATGAATTCCTCAGTGCAAAGCATCGATGACTGCTTTCGTATAAACTACTACAAGGATCGAAGGGCCGATGCATGAAGCGGCAATTCGAGAATTTATTAAGGCGCGAGGGAAATTCCGCTTCGCAGCGAATCTGGAAAGCATTTTCAAGTTGTGGAGTTGGCCGGAAAGATATGCCAGGATTCGCCCTCATGAATTTCCAGAATGGCGGCCAGCACACTGGGAAATTGTCGGGAAGAAACAATTGCGAACACAATATCAACTTACTGTCGTGACAGAAAAATACGAGAAGGTTCTTGAAAACGAATAATCGCGACATGGTGAGCAGCATCCCACCGCTTGTTGCCATGGTCCGGGCATGCTGACGCGACTAGGAGTGTTCCTGCTGTGGCTCATGCATTTTCTGCCGTTCCGTGTTCTGGTGTGGGTCGGTAGCGCACTCGGGTTTCTGTTTTACCTGCTGGCCACCGAACGCCGCCGCGTCGCGGAAATCAATCTGCGTTTGTGTTTTCCTGAAATGAGCGCGGCCGAACGCACACGCTTGGTGCGCGCCCATTTCAAAGTATTCGGACGCAGTCTCATTGAACGCACGATTTTGTGGTGGTCGAGCGGGGCGCGCATCTGTAGCCTGATCCGGGTCGAGGGTCGAGAACATTTTGATGCGGTGAAAGGCAAGCCGGTCATTTTGTTGACGCCGCACTTTGTCGGGATGGATATCGGTGGCTCCTGGATTTCGCAACAGGTGGATGCGATCAGTGTTTATTCAAAGCAAAAGAACCAGTACATGAGCGATATGCTTTTCGAGAAGCGCATCCGATTCCGCAACCAGCGCATCTACTCGCGCCAGCAAGGGCTGCGCCCCATCGTCAAAGCATTGCGCGAGGGACGCCCATTCTTTTACCTGCCGGACCAGGATCAAACGGTCAAGGACGGCGCGTTTATTCCCTTCTTTGGCGTGCCGGCCGCAACCATCACAGCGTTACCCCGCCTCGCCGCGATGACAGGAGCCACCATCGTGCCGTCGGTCACGCGCTTGCTGCCCGGTGCGGCCGGTTATGTACTGACCTTCTATCCACCCTGGGAAAACTTTCCGACGGGCAACGACATTGCCGATACGCGTCGCATGAACGAGTTCATCGAACAGCGCGTGCTCGAGATACCGGAGCAGTATTACTGGCTGCACAAGCGCTTCAAGACCAGGCCACCCGGCGAAGAGAAGGTGTATTGATGCTGTCTGATGAGCCGCACGACCTCGTAGTACAATCGACCATGTTATAGGGATCTGATGCGGCACTTGATGAACGAAGAATGTCAGGACAATCCTGTCAGTGGTAGCATCGAAACGCACGAGATCGGCAATGAATCACGCGTAGTCAATGAGCAAAGACATTCGATCAGTACGAAGACGCTGGGCCGAGGATCCAAGAACCGTAGGTAAATCATCTGGCCATCAAGAGGGAAAATAACATGCAGCTTCCGGACATTGATGATGAGGGATATTTGGTTGATCCGAACACCTGGAGTGAGCAGATAGCCAAGGAACTCGCCGCGCGGGAAAATGTTGCGCTAACTCAGGATCATTGGGATGCGATTCATTTCATGCGCCGATATTACTCCGAACATCAAGTAGCGCCGGATGTCCGTCATGTGATGAAGCACCTTGCTGAAAATTTTGCGCATGAATCGCGCAATTGGATCTTCGAGCTGTTTCCATATGGTTACGTGAAGCAGGCTTGCAAGATAGCTGGCATGAAGCGTCCAAGAGGATGGAGCACCGGATAGGTTCGTCGCCGCCACAATCGAACACTCCATCGCCTTGCGCGGATGAACAGGTTCAATTTCAACATCGCGGACAGCGGATGATTCAGCCAATGCGGCGAGGTGCCGGACCTTGCCGGTGATTTTTTTGAGGAAGTAAAATGGCAATGAAACCAGAAATACGAAAAGATTTCGACAAGGAAGCTGCGCAGTGGGATGAAAACCCCGGCAGGGTCAAGCTGGCAAACGAGGTTGCTGCCACGATCATTCGGGAAGTCAATCCGTCAGGAAGCATGGACGTGATGGATTTTGGGTGCGGTACAGGATTGCTGACGCTCAAGCTGCAGCCACTCGTAAAAATGATCACAGGCGTCGACAACTCGCAAGGCATGCTTGGCGTGTTGCAGAAAAAGATCGAGACGCAGGGGTTTACAAACGTTCACACGCGGCTCGTTGACTTCGAGAAAGGAGGGCGTGTGCAAGGTTCATATGACCTGATCGTCAGCAGCATGACCCTTCACCACGTTCCGGGTACCGTAGCATTGTTCAAGGAATGGTTGGGTCTCCTGCGTCCGAACGGGCAAGTGTGTTTCGCCGACCTCGACACAGAAGACGGTTCGTTTCACGGCGACAACACCGGCGTGTTTCACCTTGGCTTCGACAGAAATGAATTAAAGCAGATGTTGCAAGATGCCGGCTTTCGTGATGTCCGCGATACGACAGCGACGACCATGATTAAGGAAATCGCCGGGAAGGGGGTGCGGGAGTATCCGGTGTTTCTGATCATCGCGACTCGGAAGCGTAGCTCGTTGTAGAGTCATGGCGTAGAAAAAATACCCGGGTTGGGTTCTTCATCATCATGTCCATCAGCGAGGACGGGGACGGCGAGTGAAGGGCTAGAGCGGTTCGGCTTGCGTCATGCGTTGGACATGGTGCGGTATTTGACACCAATTGCGGGTGCAGCTTGCGTAATATGGTTCTCTTGATCAATTCGTCCGGCAAGGAGATCAACTAGACCGATGGTCTTGAACACCGCCAGAGGCAGTCCGCATGCCCGGCTATCCTTACCCCGTAAGCTCCAATTTCTGTCCGCCATGGGAATCATATGCCCGGCAATACTAGTATTGCCGGGCATATGATTGAAGAATTGCGGGTATTCGTAAAATCTTGTGTCTTGAATGCGCAATTTCAGTCGAGACTAGGCGACAAATGCGGATTCGAGCTGCTATCATTTAATTTGAAGATCCGCTTTGCGGCACGCAATATAACAACATGAAGTACCGGAACGTGCTGCGGACTCAACCGGTCGATGCAACACTTTATCTTAAAATGTAAAAGATGAGGTGTTGATCATGAAATACAGAACTCGGATTTATTATACGGAAAGTCAAAAGGCGTTGATGTGGGATCGCTGGCAGAAAGGCGATTCTCTTCAGCATATCGCACAGCTGTTTGATCGAAACCACGGGTCAGTACAACGCATCTTGGCCGAACATGGCGGGATACGACCGGCACCACGGCGGCGTTCGAAATTATCTCTGACTTTGGCAGAACGCGAAGAGATATCTCGTGCAGTAGTAGCTGGCCAGTCGGCTCGCTCGATTGCAACTTCCCTGGGGCGGGCGCCATCGACCATCAGTCGCGAGATCAAGCGCAACGGTGGCCAGGAATTCTATCGTGCGAGTCAGGCTGAACAGGCGGCTTGGGATCGGACACTCCGCCCCAAGACCTGTAAACTAGCCGGGAACAGAACGTTGGCGCACATTGTGGCTGATAAGCTCCAATGGCAGTGGTCACCGGAACAGATTGCCGGATGGCTGAAGCAGACATACCCAAGCGACGAAAACTATCAAGTGTCACACGAGACTATTTATCGCAGCCTCTATATCCAGGCCCGAGGCGCATTGAAGAAGGAACTGTTGGAGCATTTGCGACGGACGCGTGCTATGCGTCGTTCTCGCCATCACACTCAGAAGACAGAAGACCACGGCAGAATCGTCGGCGCCGTATCGATCAGTGAACGTCCTGCCACGGCTGAAGACCGCGCGGTACCCGGTCACTGGGAAGGGGACCTGTTATGCGGCAGTGGTAACAGTCAGATTGCGACCCTCGTTGAACGCCAGACGCGCTCAATATAGAGGAACCATTTGAAGACCGCTGTTGGCACATATTATGCACAATCTTTCCACTAGGCGCAGGCGTAAAAGATTTTTCTAGACGTTACTAGACACCGGCTCCCTTCCAAAGAAGATTAGTCCAATAACTTGCTCCAAGTGCCGATGTTATGAACATTCAGGTAGCCCTTCTTCCTTAGTAAATGTTTTGCCATTCCACTTCGTGTTCCGCTTGCACAGCAGAGAACAACTGGGGAGGACTTTGGTATCTCACCGAGTCTGCTCCCCAACTCCTGAAGGGGGATGTTAATTGTTCCAGGGGCGTTTCCCTTTGCAAACTCGCCAGCTGATCTAACGTCGACAAATATTGCACCGTTCTTCTTAAGTTCTGGCAGCATGGCAATGACTTTCTTTGTATTCCACCACTTGTACGCAAACCAAAGACCCAACGCAAGGAATGGCCAATACTTTTCAAGAAATTCCGGAAAGTTCATATAACGCCTTATTAGACTGAATTGATGAAGTATCGATGGATATGGATAGCGTCGGTTTAGTACTCTGCCTCACGTACCTGTGGCATGCCTTCATCTTGCCAACGAGCAATACCCCCAGCAAGGTTAATCACATTCTCATAGCCCATCATTTGCAACACTGCAGCAGCCATGGCCGAACGGCCACTTGTGGCACAATAGAGGACGATCTGCTTGTTACGAGCTCCAGATAAAGGTGGGTAGTGCTTGGGATAACTTGTGTCTGCTGCAGCTTCAATGATACCTCTCGGTACAAGATGCGCTCCGTCAATATGTCCATGCTCGAACTCGGCGGCCTCACGGACGTCGATAAGTAAAAGATCTTCCTTGGCATCCAATTTGGCCTTGAGCTCTGCAGGTGCGATTTCAGTGATGCAGGACTTGGCGGCACGCACGAAATCCATTAAACCAACAGGTTGTTCTGGTTTGAATACCTTATACATTTCGATTTTTCCTTTGATAAGTCGTAATTGATATTTTTGAAATGAAGTTATTTATCATATGCACCAGAAATCATGCTTAAGCAGCTTCGCTGGTTACAAACTCTATTCCTGCGCCATTGTGAATTAGCTGTTTTACTGCACACCGGTTAATTTGCTCCAGAATACTTTGTCGTTGTTCTGCTGTAATGCATTCCGGGAATCGCACTTCAGTCACAAATCGGGACGGAACCAATATATTGCCACCGCGCACTACTGGTTTGCAATTGATCTTGATGCCATCTGCACTTATACCAAGTGCTTTACAGGCTTTGTATGAATACACCCCCGCACATCCAGCCAGTGCTGCATAGGTCGCCTCCAACGGATTAGGAAGGTTTCCGTCTAACCCATAACTAATCAAGTGGTTTTTGTAATGCACGTCGATTTGGTTACTGTCGCTTAGAGTTAGTTGAAACATGGCGAAATACCTTTAGAATATTAACGACTGCTAATATATAGCGTTCTCTATTTAAGTACAACAAAGTCATAACAACGTACAAGAGCACGCCAATTGGCGGGGGATTGAGGACGATTAGATAATTTGAGAAATATTTAGCCAATTGTGAGTGGTTTGGCCAATTTGACCAAGTACCGTTTCTCGCTGCGATTTCAACCGGTCGATGCAACACATGCGTTAAATCGTTCAGCTGGTGTTTCGAATCTTAACGTCTTTCGCGGACGTTCATTCAGTCTACGAGCAACAGCATTGAGTTGTGCCTGAGAGTGTACCGATAAGTCTGTTCCTTTTGGGAAGTACTGCCTCAATAAGCCATTGGTGTTCTCATTTGATCCACGTTGCCAAGGGTTCTGTGGGTCACAGAAATAGACTTTGATGTCGGTAGCCAGCGTAAATCGCTTGTGGTCGGCCAGTTCCGAGCCCCGATCCCAAGTCAGTGATTTGTAGAGTTCCTGGGGTAACTTATGAGCATGCTTGATCAGCGCGTTGATGACGGTCTCGGTATCTTTTCGGGGAATCTTAACTAGCATCACATAGCGCGTCTGGCGTTCAACGAGGGTCGCAATCTGACTGTTACCACTGCCGCATAACAGGTCCCCTTCCCAGTGACCGGGTACCGCGCGGTCTTCAGCCGTGGCAGGACGTTCACTGATCGATACGGCGCCGACGATTCTGCCGTGGTCTTCTGTCTTCTGAGTGTGATGGCGAGAACGACGCATAGCACGCGTCCGTCGCAAATGCTCCAACAGTTCCTTCTTCAATGCGCCTCGGGCCTGGATATAGAGGCTGCGATAAATAGTCTCGTGTGACACTTGATAGTTTTCGTCGCTTGGGTATGTCTGCTTCAGCCATCCGGCAATCTGTTCCGGTGACCACTGCCATTGGAGCTTATCAGCCACAATGTGCGCCAACGTTCTGTTCCCGGCTAGTTTACAGGTCTTGGGGCGGAGTGTCCGATCCCAAGCCGCCTGTTCAGCCTGACTCGCACGATAGAATTCCTGGCCACCGTTGCGCTTGATCTCGCGACTGATGGTCGATGGCGCCCGCCCCAGGGAAGTTGCAATCGAGCGGGCCGACTGGCCAGCTACTACTGCACGAGATATCTCTTCGCGTTCTGCCAAAGTCAGAGATAATTTCGAACGCCGCCGTGGTGCCGGTCGTATCCCGCCATGTTCGGCCAAGATGCGTTGTACTGACCCGTGGTTTCGATCAAACAGCTGTGCGATATGCTGAAGAGAATCGCCTTTCTGCCAGCGATCCCACATCAACGCCTTTTGACTTTCCGTATAATAAATCCGAGTTCTGTATTTCATGATCAACACCTCATCTTTTACATTTTAAGATAAAGTGTTGCATCGACCGGTTGAGTCCGCAGGCTGAAGCAGACATACCCAAGCGACGAAAACTATCAAGTGTCACACGAGACTATTTATCGCAGCCTCTATATCCAGGCCCGAGGCGCATTGAAGAAGGAACTGTTGGAGCATTTGCGACGGACGCGTGCTATGCGTCGTTCTCGCCATCACACTCAGAAGACAGAAGACCACGGCAGAATCGTCGGCGCCGTATCGATCAGTGAACGTCCTGCCACGGCTGAAGACCGCGCGGTACCCGGTCACTGGGAAGGGGACCTGTTATGCGGCAGTGGTAACAGTCAGATTGCGACCCTCGTTGAACGCCAGACGCGCTATGTGATGCTAGTTAAGATTCCCCGAAAAGATACCGAGACCGTCATCAACGCGCTGATCAAGCATGCTCATAAGTTACCCCAGGAACTCTACAAATCACTGACTTGGGATCGGGGCTCGGAACTGGCCGACCACAAGCGATTTACGCTGGCTACCGACATCAAAGTCTATTTCTGTGACCCACAGAACCCTTGGCAACGTGGATCAAATGAGAACACCAATGGCTTATTGAGGCAGTACTTCCCAAAAGGAACAGACTTATCGGTACACTCTCAGGCACAACTCAATGCTGTTGCTCGTAGACTGAATGAACGTCCGCGAAAGACGTTAAGATTCGAAACACCAGCTGAACGATTTAACGCATGTGTTGCATCGACCGGTTGAAATCGCACCATCCGGCAATCTGTTCCGGTGACCACTGCCATTGGAGCTTATCAGCCACAATGTGCGCCAACGTTCTGTTCCCGGCTAGTTTACAGGTCTTGGGGCGGAGTGTCCGATCCCAAGCCGCCTGTTCAGCCTGACTCGCACGATAGAATTCCTGGCCACCGTTGCGCTTGATCTCGCGACTGATGGTCGATGGCGCCCGCCCCAGGGAAGTTGCAATCGAGCGGGCCGACTGGCCAGCTACTACTGCACGAGATATCTCTTCGCGTTCAGCCAAAGTCAGAGATAATTTCGAACGCCGCCGTGGTGCCGGTCGTATCCCGCCATGTTCGGCCAAGATGCGTTGTACTGACCCGTGGTTTCGATCAAACAGCTGTGCGATATGCTGAAGAGAATCGCCTTTCTGCCAGCGATCCCACATCAACGCCTTTTGACTTTCCGTATAATAAATCCGAGTTCTGTATTTCATGATCAACACCTCATCTTTTACATTTTAAGATAAAGTGTTGCATCGACCGGTTGAGTCCGCAGTCGGGACCGGTCCTTCGCGACGTGCCGCTTTCGGGCAGTTCAATTTCAAATTGTATGAAGGCGAAGCTGCAAAAGCAAATGTGGCGATCTGACCGATGGTGTCAGATCAAGTTTGAGCTACTACAGTTAAGGCAATTTTTGGGATTATTGGAATTATCATCTTTGCCCTTATTTGTTGGGGAATTTTCCTTGTTGTTGCGGCCCTTCCAGTTAGCGTAGCAGTGATTATCGGGGCAATAATCATCGCTATGGCGGTAGGCTTAAGATGAACTTCGCCAAGTGGCTCCGCGTTGAGCAACCGTGGCTACAAAATGGCTACAAATTTTGGATTGGCTTGCTTTTGAAAACTGCCTGCAAGCTGCAAGCGTTTGAATTTACTGGGGTGACTGATGGGGCTCGAACCCACGACAACCGGAATCACAATACAGTTCACGAGCATTTACTATTGCTTACTACGAAAACATAATCATTACTTTTCCCTTGTCTTTCCTCAGTATTGCCATTACTATTAGTCCAGTAGTCAGATAAATGTTTGCTTACTTTTTGCTTACTTTTACCCTGTCATGCTTACTATGCGCTTACTGAGGAGAACCGGACTATGGAAAATGTGACCAAAAAGACACCCGTAAAACTCGCGAAAAAGACCGTTGACGAAGTGCAGCCAGGCGACAAGGAAAAGTTTATCTGGGACACCGAGCTTAAAGGCTTCGGGCTCAAGATTTTCCCGAGCGGTGCAAAAACGTTTGTCTATCAGTACCGCACGCCGGAAGGGAAACCTCGCCGCTATACCATCGGGAAGTATTCCAACACACTGACCGCGGACCAGGCGCGCAAGATGGCGAAAGATGTCGAGCATGATGTACGCTCGGGCATCGATCCAATGGGGGAAAAAAAGGCGCGCAGGGATGCCCTTACCGTCAACGAATTGCTGGACCTCTACGAAGCCTCGGAGAGATTCACAAGCAACGCGGAATCGACTCAAGCCACGGACCGCGGCCGCATCAAATGGCATCTGCGCCCTTTGCTTGGGAAGGTCATTGCCGACAAGCTCACCACCGAGCAGATAAAGAGAGCCCACGGCGCGATCAAGGAAGGCAAGACGGCCACAAGGGTTAAGACTGTTGCCCGAGGGCTTGCCAAGGTCGCTGGTGGCGAAGGTACCGCGAATAAATGCGTTCTGCTGCTCTCGGCCATGTATGCCTGGGCAATTGCAAACAAGTATGTCAAGGAAAATCCGGCGGCAAGGATGAAGTGCGGCGCGACGGGAACGCGCGACACTATTCTTGAGAATGCTGCCGACTATAAACGCCTGTTCGAGACATTGCAGAAGATGCAGGATGAAAAACGGATCAGGCAAGCGACAGCCGACGCGATCCGGTTTATTGCGCTCACTGGCGCACGGCGTGGGGAAGTCACCGGCCTGCTATGGCAATGGGTGGACTTGAAAAGCGGCATGATCACCCTACCCCCTAAAGCGCACAAGGCAGGCCACAAGACCGGCAAGCCGCGCATCATTGCCCTACCCTCCGAGGCGCAAGCGATCATCGCCAGGCAGTCGCAAGGAGAGCCTGACTCTCGCGTATTCCGTCCCGCCAAAGGCACCGGCCCGCTATCGTTTGGCAAGGCATGGCCAGCATTGCGCACTGAGGCAAAGTTACCGGCGGATCTGGGCTTGCATGGCCTTCGACATTCCATCGGCTCCCAACTGGCAATGGCGGGGGCCTCTGCCGTCGAATTGATGGAGACTCTAGGGCATAAGCAGATCACGACCACGCTGCGATACATCCATTTTGCCGAGCAGGCCCGGAGCACACTGGCCGAGCGCGCGGCATCCGTGGCCACCGCTGGCATGAAGGAATCGAAAGACAATGTGGTCCCGCTGAAAAAGAAAAGCTCCGCGAAGGTGAAGGCATGACAAACAAAAAAGAAAAGTACCAGACCGACGACGAGCTAAATTATTATCGTGTCGTCGAGATTGATGCACAGGCCAAAGACGCCAGCGAAGCCTTGAGAGAGCTGCTTGGCGGCGCGTCTACGGCGCATCGTGTCGCGTCCCTTGAAAAATTCCTCGCAGGCGTGAAAAGCAGCGACGAGGGCGCGCTTCGCATCGCCGGAAAAATCAGGGAAATTCTCTCCACGATAAAAAAACAGTACCCAGACCTCGCGCCCGATCAAGAGGGCCTTGATATGCTTGTCGAAGCTGAAGGATGGCAAAGACGTTTGAAAACTCTGCCCAATGCCATAGCCGGAGGCAAGTCTGCTGCTGGTTACAAGAACCGCGACGAATTCCAGGACAAGCCGGAATTTATAAAGCTGATTCAAGAGCTAAACAAGAGCCTTGAGCCAAAGCCTCGCACCCTGGCCGAGTGGAAAGGGCAGCAAGGGATCGAGCCCTATTTCAGGAAATACACGGGGCGCGATACGCTGCGAAACTGGATCAATGAGGCAGTCCCCGGAGCTCTAAAAAGAGGGCGCCCAAAGAGGTAATATTCAATAATGTACCGTTATGGGATAACGGTAATTTTATTCTTTTAATCAATGCTTTACCATTCGCTCCGTTGTTAACTACATGGAGCGAAAAATGCAGAATAAATATCTTACCCGCGTCGAGGCCGCACAATATCTCACAGAGCGCGGCTTACCCATATCAAAGTCTACTCTAGGGAAGTATGCCTGCACTGGAGGCGGTCCGTCTATCAGATGTTCGGCAGCCGCTCGCTGTACACCCCGGCAAGCCTTGATGCCTGGATCGATGTGAAATTGACGGCGCCGCGCTACTCGACATCTAGAGTCGCAGCCTAGGGGGCAGCATGATCGAACCCCTAAAAGACAAAACCGCCGACATCATTCAATTCCAGCCGAGAAAACAGGACCATTTCGGCCTTTGCCCAAAATGCAGGTGCGAGCCATATATGCTTAACGTGGAGCAGGCCAATTTTGCGGTTTGCCATAAACACCGGGTTTGGTGGCATGTGGGCCATAACCTGCTTGGTGGATGGCGGCACGAAAACGAACAGATTTGGCGCGGGAATGCCGAGATTTTAGCAAATTACAGTGAAGCGACACCATTTCATTATCAAACAAGGTGCGCGCCATGATTCCCACAAGACCGGATCGCGCCCAGGTGGCGAAGGCACTCCACGAGCTCGCGTTGCTGTTTGGAAAATCAAAGCCCAGACGTGACGACGCCGCTGACGAGAGCGGCGAAGTCGTTGACACCGAGAAACTGCTAAAGCAACCCATTTGCGAGGTGTCCAAATGAGTGCCGACATTCTGTTGCAGCGCTTGGGCAAAGTCAAGCGCACCGGACAAGGCCGCTGGATGGCCTGCTGTCCTGCTCATCTTGATAAATCCGCATCGTTGTCTATTCGCGAGCTCGACGACGGCCGCGTGCTGGTTCATTGCTTCGCGGGGTGTGATGTTCAGGAAGTGCTTGGCGCTGTCGGCCTGACCTTCGATGCACTCTTTCCTGAAAAGGAAATCGAGCACGGCAAGCCCGAAAGACGGCCTTTTGCGGCTGCCGACGCCCTTCGCTGCATAGCGCAAGAGGCTCAACTCGTTTACCTGTGCGCAAGAACAGTCCACGCCGGGGAAATCCTGCTCGACGAGGACCTGGATAGGCTGCTGCTGGCCGCAAGTCGAATCAATGGCGCGATGGCCGCCGCGGGGATCTCACATGAATCGGTTTGAAGGCAAGGAAAAACGTGCCGAAGAGAAATTCAAGCAATTTGAAACGCTCACGGCCCAGATGGGAAAGACGCAATCGTTTAAACGGGTTTTGAGCCCTTCAAATGTTGCGGGTGATACAGACCCCTTGCCTGACTCGAAAGAATCTGGCGCTCGCTCGCACCGTGACAAGGCGCAGCATTCGGACGGTGGGGACGTATTCAATTTATCCTCATTCTCGATGAATGGCGAAGCAACGCACATGGAGGAAAAAATGCTCGAAGATAAATTCGTTTTAGGGCTGCTGGCGATCATGGGCCAATCGACAATTTGGTATGCGCCGCCCAATGTCGGGAAAACCTTAATTATGCTCCACCTGTTAATCGAAGCGATCAAGCGGGGCGACATCGAGGCGGGGGACGTCTTTTACATTAACGCCGACGACCATCACAAGGGGCTTATTCACAAGCTCAAGCTTGCCGAGCAGTACGGGTTCAATATGCTCGCTCCCGGCTATATGGGATTTAAGCCCGAGATGTTCGCGGCGATCCTGAAAGCGATGGTTTTGCAGGATAAGGCCAGCGGCAAGATTCTTATTCTCGATACCGTCAAGAAATTCACCGATCTGATGGACAAGAAAAAAACGGCGGCATTCGGCGAGTCTGTGCGTCAATTCATCATGCATGGCGGCACTCTGGTCGGCAACGCGCACACCAACAAGCACAGGAACGATTCAGGCGGTCTTATCTACGCGGGAACGAGCGACCTCGTTGACGACTGTGACGCTGCATACATGCTCGACGCCGTATCCAACGGCGAGACGACGGGCGTCAAGACAGTCAAATTCTCCAACTTCAAGAATCGCGGCAGCAACGCATTAATCGCGGTGTACACCTACGATTCTTCGGAAGGCGTCAGCTACCAGCAACGCCTGGAATCTGTCCGCTGCCTGAGTCATCAGGAAATCAGCGATGCAGTCAGGCGCAAAGAACTCGATGAAAAGCTCGAACGCAATCGCGAGGCAATCGAGGCGATCAAGCAATGCATCCGCAATGGCGTCACCAAAAAGACCGAGCTTGTCGCTAAGGCGCACGATCTGTCTTTCGTATCCACTGAAAAGATTAAACGGGCGCTCAAAGAACACGAAGGCAAGGTCGTCGCAGATCATCAATTCTGGCAAGTCAATGTCGAGGACAACAATTGCCATATTTACCAACTCAACTATGGCGCATATTGAAAATATGACCCCCCCTCTAAAAGGTGAAAAACCCCAAAAACCCCAAAAACCGAAAATGGGAATTTTACGATATTTTGAAAGGACGCGCCTTGTATCTCGCGACGGTGTTGGGTTTGGTAGGTTTTATAGGTTTATATGGTTTTATAGGTTTATGAGGTTTATCACTGTTTAGGGGGGTGGGGTACTTTTTGCAATTCGGCACTTTTGAGATTCGGTTTTTCACTTTACGAGAGGATTAAGGATGGACGCACGACATACGATGCTTTGCTGGAACCCTGACTCGAACGAGGTTGACCTGGTGGCTCATCCTGACCTCTGTGGAGCGAGCGATAAGTACATGATGACCGCATTGGGGTGTTGGTCTAGGTTCAACGAGATGAACTTCGAGCAGCGCAAGGCGGTGATATTCATTGAAGCGATGCACCTGATTATTCGCGACGGATGCGATCCGGATGCAGTGCATCGGGCGCTGCTGGCACTCGACGAGTATCGCGACGGCTTGGCAGGCGATATGCCGGGATTGACCAACTAGCATGAACACAGCGCGCGAAGGCGGCAAACCATTGCTTTGGGGCCATAGCCGAGCTTGAGTCGCAAAATGACACTCAAGCTTTGGACACCGTCTGCGCCCTGGCCGAAGAAAGCAAAAGGGGGCGACTACGGAAACCAGCATACCGCGCCTAAGTCGCAAAATGATACTTTGCCTGACACCGTCTGCGCCCTGGCCGAGGGTATAACCGGACGAAGAAGGCGCAGGGCGCGCCAGCTGGAAACGAGAATGCTGCAAAACAAAAGTCGCAAAGTGATACTTCGGAAGACACCGCCTCCGCTGCAAACGTCGATCCGTCAATCGAGCTTGTTGAGCAGCCGGAACAGCTTAATGGCGCCCTCGGGAATCTTTTGCTTGCCGGACTCCCATCGCGCTATCGTTCGTGCGCTGACTTCAAGCTGACGGCTTACCGCTGCCAACGAGAGGCCGAGCTTCTTTCGAAGTTCTTTTAGCTCGGCTCCCGTCATCTTTTTTCCTCAGTCTTCTCGCTCGTTGACGCTGAACAACACCAGCACCAGCAAGACACATACAGCACCCAACAGAACAACCCCAAACCCTAGCATAAAGTCCATTTTTCCGCTCCCTGAAACTGCCACGGCCCGATGCCACGGCTCTGTGAGCAGACTATGCCAATTTGTCACAGGGGTCAAGGATCATTCGTGCTTACTATGTGCTTACTTTGTCGAGGGGGTCTTCTGGAATTTTCTGTAAGTGCTTGATTTTTGGGGTGACTGATGGGGCTCGAACCCACGACAACCGGAATCACAATCCGGGACTCTACCAACTGAGCTACAGCCACCGTTGAACCATCTACTGACAGGCACTGGCGTGCCCGACAGGAATCGAACCTGTAACCCCCAGCTTAGAAGGCTGGTGCTCTATCCGATTGAGCTACGGGCACAATTCTTTTCTTAGCCTATAAAATACACTACTGGAACCTGGTCGGGGTGGAGAGATTCGAACTCCCGACATCCTGCTCCCAAAGCAGGCGCGCTACCAGGCTACGCTACACCCCGAAGGCTGCGCATTATACAGGCACACACTTATAAATCAATTTAGTTTTTGATGTTTCCTGAGTCTGGGCGAAGCCAGTATCAGGTAATAGCCCATCGACCACAAAGTAAGCAGCGCGGCGAGGTACAACAGCAATGAACCGACCTTTTGGCAATCAATTCCCAGAAGTTCGTTGTGATACAGCAACAGCAACAACGCCAGCATCTGAAAAGTGGTCTTGAGCTTGCCCAGCAGGGAAACCGCAACGCTGCGGCTTTCGCCAAGCTGCGCCATCCATTCACGCAAGGCAGATATCGTGATCTCGCGTCCGATGATGATGAAAGCGATGATCGCGTCGGCTCGCCCCAGCTTGACCAGGACGATCAATGCTGCGGCAACCATCAGCTTGTCTGCCACCGGATCGAGAAATGCCCCGAATGCCGAAAACTGGTTCAATCTGCGCGCGAGATAACCGTCCAGCCAGTCAGTGATGGCAGCCAACCAGAACACGCTCGTGCCAACCACGTTTTTCAGGTAAGGGCTAAGCGTGTCGTCGGACAGATAAAATACCGAGACGAATACCGGGATCAGGAGGATCCTTAACCAGGTAAGCAGATTGGGGACGTTGAGCGGCATGCAGCTAGTGTAGCTGCTGATAAATCTTTTCAGCAAGCGATTTGCTGATTCCCTCCACCTGACACAGCTGTTCGATGCTCGCCTGGGCGACTTCGCGCAAACCGCCGAAGTGTGTCAGCAGGCTGCGCCGCCGCTTGTCACCGATCCCGCTGATTTCCTCGAGCGATGAAGCGGTGCGCGCTTTTCCGCGCTTGGCGCGATGGCCGGTGATGGCGAAGCGATGGGCTTCATCGCGGATTTGCTGGATCAGATGCAGCGCAGGATCATCGCTGCTCAATTGCCTTGCAGTATCGTCGGGGAAGATCAACTGCTCCAACCCGGCTTTGCGCTCCTCGCCTTTTGCCACGCCCACGAGGGCCAGGTCGTTCAACCCGAGTTCGTGCATCACTTCCATTGCGACGTGCAATTGCCCCAGACCGCCGTCGATCAGTATCAGGTCCGGGCGGGCGCCCTCCTCCTTCGGGCCGTCTTCTGCAAGCTTCTGGTAGCGGCGGGTCAATGCCTGGCGCATCGCTGCATAGTCGTCACCCGGCGTTATGCCGCTGATGTTGTAGCGGCGATATTGACTGGTGCGCATGTCGAGATTCTCATACACCACGCAGGATGCCTGTGCCGCTTCGCCCATCGTGTGACTGATATCGAAGCATTCGATGCGCCGCAGGTCGGGCATATCCAGAAATTCGCGCAGCTTGTCGAGGCGCAGTTTCTGTCCTCCCTGCTGCATCGCCTTTTGTTGCAATGCAAGCAGCGCGTTGCGCTGTCCCATTTCCAGCCATTGCCTGCGCTCGCCGCTCGCCGCCTTGCTGATCCTGATTGCGTGTCCGGCCTGCTCGCTGAGCAGCTGCGCCAAGGTTTCGTCATCGCACTCCGCATCCATGACCAGCAGCGGAGGGACGCTGCGATTCAGATAATGCTGCGCGATGAACGCCTGAACGATCTCGTTCGCCGACAGGTCTTCGGCATGTTCCGGAAAGAAGCTCTTGTCGCCCAGATACCTCCCGCCTCGCACCATCGCAAGATTCACGCATGCCAGGCCATCCAGTTGCGCCAGCGCGATGATGTCGGCATCCGTCGCGCCGCCGGTGGATTCGACGAATTGCTTCTGCTGCACGGTGTGCAACGCACGCAACTGGTCGCGCAACGCGGCCGCCTGTTCGTAATGCTGCCCGTCAGCAGCTTGCTCCATCGCCGCGCGAATCGTCTCCTCGACTTCCTGATGGCGGCCTTGCAGCAGCAGTACCGCGTTGCGGATGTCGCCTTGATAATCCGCGGCTGAGATCAGGTTCACGCACGGTGCCGTGCAGCGATGGATCTGGTGCAACAGGCATGGTCGGGTACGATTGTTGAACACGCTGTCCTCGCAGGTGCGGATGCGAAAGATCTTCTGCAGCAGCTGGATGCTTTCCTTGGCTGCATGGGAGTTCGGGTAAGGCCCGAAGTATTGGTGCTGACGGTTTGGCGTGCCCCGGTAATACGTCAGGCGCGGGAATTGATCTCCAGTCAGGACGATATAGGGATAGGACTTATCGTCCCTAAACAATATATTATACCTCGGTCTGAGCGACTTGATCAGATTGTTTTCCAGCAGCAGCGCCTCGGCTTCCGTGCGCGTCACGGTGGTTTCGATGCGCGCAATATGCGACACCATCAAACGGATGCGGGGGGAGATGTTATTCTTTTGGAAGTAGGACGCGACGCGCTTCTTCAGCTGTCTGGCCTTGCCGACATACAACACCTCGCCCTTGCGATCGTAATAGCGATACACGCCCGGCAGCAACGGCAGGCTGTCCAGTATCGGCTTCGGGTCGAAGCTGTCAGCATTCAAGGTATGTAGACCCAAGATATTTGGCAATATCCCCGATCACAGCATCGAACATCGCCGTGGTCAGCCGTTTGGTTTGGGTGTTGTAACGGCTGCAATGATAGCTGTCGAACAACACCTGGCCGCCCGGCAATTCATGCCGGGCGCCATGTTTGAACGCATAACCGCTCTTGCGCAGCTGCAGCGCGGCCAGGACGGCCTGATGGGCGACCGTGCCTAAAGCCATGATCGCCGCGCCTTTTGGCAGCATCGCCAATTCGTCCGCGACATAAGGGTTGCAGGTCCGGATCTCCGCGGGCTCAGGCTTGTTTTGCGGGGGCAGGCAGCGCACCGCATTGGTGATGCGGCAGTTCTGCAAAGTCAAGGCTGGGTTCGCATCGCCCCTGCCATCCAATGGCTCATTGCTGCTGGCAAAGCCGAATTTGTGCAACGAGCCGTACAGCAGATTGCCCGCATAATCCCCGGTGAATGGCCGGCCGGTGCGATTCGCGCCATGCATGCCCGGCGCCAGGCCGACGATCAGGAACTTGCCGCCTGTCGCGCCGAAAGAACTGACTGGCAACGCATGATAATCCGGATGCTTCGCGCGCAACTGCTCGAGAAATCCGGCCAGGCGCGGGCACAGGCGGCAATCCTCAGAAAATGCCATTAATTATCTATGCCCCTGTGGCCAAAGAAGCCGACGTACCACAACACTATCAGCGCGCAGATCCCCAGCGCGATAGTTACATAATAAGGCCACACGATCTTTTTCTCTGCGAACGGGTCAACCAGCGCGTGCGTTATCGCCCCCGGTATGACGGCCATTCCGGTCAGCGACGTGCCGAACGGGATGTTGATGAGCATCCGTGCATTGATTGCCCAGCCATTGGCATCGAGTATGGGCCCAAGATTGCGTCGCTTCAGCTTGAACCACGCCAGCGCCATCGATGGACACGAGATCAGCAGCATCAAGCCGATCACCGCCAATGGTATCTGCCAGAATCTCAGCCCAAGCAAGCCGCCGACGATAGACGCGAGAATGCCCCCGATCGCACCGATCGCCAAGCCGATTGCCGCGAAGATACCGGCGAACTTGCCCACGTCAAAGGGGGGCTTGGGAGGCGCGGGATGCGGTTCCGCCGCCACCTTGCCGCCTTCTGCCACCGTCTTGAGCATCGTGTCTTCCACAGAACTGGCCTTCGATGCCGTGAACTTTTGTATCTGGTCGCTGATCATCTTGGAGAACTTTTTGTAGGGCGACCAGAACGCCTGACGAATGCTGATCGGGTTATCGATGATGCGCACGATGGTGGCATCCCAGTCCTGGCCTTTGCGGTCATAGAAGATACCGTTGCGCCCGACCATCAGAAAATCCGCGTCGCCCGCGGTGAAGGCCGCAGCGATGCTCATCTTCTCGGCCCCGCCCTTTCGTGTGCACTCGCAGTAGGCCAGGCACATGCCACTCATGTTGGCGAATGCCGCATGCTTGGCGACGTCGTCGATCCTGACGCACAACTCGCAGCTGCGCCCGTCCAGATACAGGGTGCCGACCTGGAATATCGCCTTGTCCTTGCCCGTATAGAAATTGCGAAATGACACGAAGTTGTTCACAAGGGTGAACAGGTCGCGCTTATAGCGCAGCAACTTTTCCACCGAGCGGATCGCTTTCACCTCCTGCTCGACCGCCTTGTCCTGAGCGATCAAGTCATCGATGACGGCCTTGTGCTTGCTGCCAAGGATCTCTCGAATGCGCGCGCAGCCGAGTTGCTCGACACTGGTCGCCGGTTTTTCCCCTTGCCAGCCTTCATACGCTGCGAACCTGGCGCACAGCACTGTCCAGTCCGATGCGCTCAGACCTTCCTTCTTGCCAAGCAACGGCATGATGACCAGTTCACGCAATGCCTCGACCTTCGCCTGCCAGGCCGGATTGATGCATGAGGACAACGGCAATGGCTTGTTCGCCTCCACCGTCGCCAATGGAAAACCGGCCACGTCCTGGCTCTGCGCGGACAGACTTTGCGCGGCGAGACGCTGGTAATCTTCGGCGGAACGGCTCAAGGGTGTTGCGGCACGCGCGTCGAAGGCCGCCAACTGGCAGCGCGTAAAATAGTCACTGACCTTGTCCTTGACGGCATGAAAGGCCTCGGCGGCCGCTTCTGTCTTGTCGCCCAGCAACAGGATCGCTGCATCATTCTCGCATTTGGCGCGCCAGTTGGCGTAGGCAACCGCCTCGGCAAAGAACTTGTCGACGATCTCCTGATTGATGCCGATTTCTCCGCACAAGTCAGCCAGTGAACCGCTGCACTTGATGATATCTTCCACCGTTGCGTGCAACCCGGCATCACGGATCTGCTTGGCGCAAATCACCCCGTCACCGTTGAATTCCAGGGCCGCAACCAATTTCTCGATGTCAGCCAGGTCTGCCAGGGAGATTTCCGTCGCAGCCGGCTTCCCCAGGCTTTTCAGGATGTGCCGCGCGGAAGCCAGCACCTGTTTGCCCTCCGCGCTGGAATCATCGATGTCGGCCAATGCCAGGCTGTCCGAGCCCTTGACCAACAAGCCGGCATCCTTCAGCAGCGCGCCCGCCCAGGCGACCGCGGCAAGCACCTCATTGGCGCGCACATGCCCGTCCGCGTCATAATCGATCAAGTCAAGCGTTTTGGCATCGAACTCGATGCCGCGCGTCGGGCAACTCAACGCCACCCACAGCTTTTGGTCGAGTTCCTTCAAGGCCAGCAGGTCCGCCCCGCTGTCGAACAGCACCTGATTGAAGCCGCCGGCGCGAAAAAATTTCCATGTATGCGAAGTCGTCATATTATTCTCGTTAGTATGCATTGAAACAAGCCGTCTAATTATACTAGCCCTTTGGACTAATTCTCCTGATGCTCCAATACGAAGTTCCCGCGGCCGTCTTGTCCCAACACCTTGGCCAGGTACGGCATCACCTCCTGCAGCATGCCTTGCAACAACCAGGGCGGATTGAGGATGAACATCCCGCTGCCGTACATGCCGAAGCCATCTTCGCTGGGTGCTTGCACGCTGAGCGCGACATGCAGCCAACTCTTCACTGGAAGCTGCTTGAGTTGCCCGGGCAACTGTCGCGACTCTGCGCGCTGCAACTGCGGATACCATAGCGCATACACGCCGCTGGCGAAGCGTTTCAATCCTTCGTGCAATGCCGACACGACGCGCTGGTAATCCTGCTTCTCTTCATACGGCGGATCGATCAACACCAGCGCGCGCCGCGACGGCGGCGGCAGCAACGCTTTCAGCGCACCGAATCCGTCGGCGACCTGGATCAGGACTTGCGCGCCACGCCCTTCGAAGTTCTTCTGCAAAAGTTCGCCATCGGCCGGGTGCAATTCAAACAGGCGCATCCGGTCCTGCTCGCGCAACAAGTCCCATGCGAGCAGCGGCGAACCGGGATAGAGCTTCAACTCGTTATCGGGATTGATGCGCTGCACCAGGGCCACATAATCCGCCACAGGCGCAGGCAAATCGTTGCGCTGCCACAATAGCGCGATGCCGCTCTGATGTTCGGCGTTCTGCGCGGCATAGCCGCTATCCAGCGCATAGCAGCCCGCTCCCGCATGGGTATCAATGTACCAGAAAGACTTGTCCTTCTGCGCAAGATAGCGCAGCAGCTGCACCTCAATGACATGCTTCAGCACATCGGCATGATTGCCGGCATGAAAGGCGTGGCGGTAACTCAACATGGTTTGCATCCGGACCTGGACAGGACGCGATTGTGCCACGCCCGCAGCCCATGACAAAGCGCAGTTCCGTCAAGGAATCCTCCGCCGGGCCAAGAACGGCCCCTTTAAGAACGATCCGTGCTGCGATGCATCGGCAGACCATCGTGTTTTAAGTGGAGCGCTATTCTGTTACCGGTCTATTCAGCATCGCCTTCAGTCTTGCCAGCTTGTCCATGCCCTCGTCCTTGCTCACGGTTGATACCGCATCGGGGTGGCCGCCAGCATAGACCAATTCATCCTCCGGCAATTCATCCAGGAAGCGGCTCGGCTCGCAGGCCAGCCAGTCCTTGCCTTGCTTGCGGCGGTTGCAGTAGCTGATCTGCAGGCTGCGCTTGGCACGGGTGATGCCGACATACATCAGGCGGCGTTCTTCCTCGATCTGTTTTTCGTCGCTGTCACGGAACGGCAGGATCTCCTCCTCGGTGCCCACGATGAACACGTGCGGGAATTCCAGTCCCTTTGCGGCATGCAGCGTGGACAGCGAAACGGCGTCCGGCTCTTGGTCCTTGCCTTCCAGCATGTTGACCAGCGCGATGGTCTGCACCATCGCGAGCAACGACCTTTCGTCAGTCTCGGCCTTGCGCTTGAGCCAACCGAAAAAGTCTGACACGTTCTTCCACTTGCTTTCTGCCATGCGCGGATCGTGCGAGTCATACAGCCAGGCCTCGTAATCGATCGCGCGCAACAGCTCGTCGAGCAATTCGCCGCACGGGTCCTTGTCGGCCCGCGCCTGGATGCGGTTGATGAAATTGCAGAACAGCATCAGCTCTTCGTATTGCCGCGGTTGAATCTCATGTTGCAGACCCGCATCGAAAGCCGCCTCGAACAGGCTGACGTGGCGCTCCCCGGCATAGCTGCCGAGCTTTTCCAGCGTGGTGTTGCCGATGCCGCGCTTCGGGGTCGTGATCGCGCGAATGAAGGCCGGATCGTCGTCCGGGTTCGCAATGAGCCTCAAATAGGCGGTGATGTCCTTGATCTCGGCCCGGTCGAAGAATGATGTCCCGCCGCTGACGGTATAGGGGACCCCCTGCGCGCGCAGATGTTCCTCAAACGCCCGCGACTGGTGATTGCTGCGGTATAGGATCGCATAATCGGCAAATCGCGTGCGATGCTCGAACTTGTGCGACATCAACTTCATCACCACGCTCTCTGCCTCGTGCTCATGGTCGCGTGCCGCGTAGATTCGGATCGGGTCGCCAATGCCGTGATCGCTCCACAGGTTCTTCTCGAACACTTTGGTGTTGTGGTTGATCAGGTGGTTCGCCACCTTGAGGATGCGCTGCGAGGAACGGAAGTTCTGCTCCAGCTTGATAATGCGCAAATTGGGATAGTCGTTGCGCAGATTATGCAGGTTTTCGACGCTGGCGCCTCGCCAGGCATAGATCGACTGGTCGTCGTCACCGACCACGGTGAGTGCCGCGCGCAAGTCTGCCAGCAGTTTGATCAACTGGTACTGGCAATCATTGGTGTCCTGGTATTCGTCCACCAGCAAATAGCGCAGGCGCAGCTGCCAGCGCAGCAGGGCCTCGGGATGTTGTTTGAACAGCACCACCGGCAGGCGGATCAGGTCGTCGAAGTCCACCGCCTGATAAGCGCGCAGCGTTTCCTGGTAGCGCTCATAGATGCGCGCATGGAGCTTGGCCACGTCATCATCGGCCGCCAGTGCTGCCTGCTCGGGCGACACGAATGCGGATTTCCAGTTCGATATCTGCGTCTGGAGATCGCGTATCTCCTGCTTGTCGGGCGAGTGGGCCAATTCGCCGAAGATTTTCCATGTGTCGCTACTGTCAAAGATCGAGAACTGCGGCTTATATCCGAGCAGCTTGGCTTCCGCGCGCAGGATGTTCATGCCAAGGGAATGGAAGGTGCTCACCACAAGCCCTTTGCTATTTGAGTTCTTCAACAACTCACCGACGCGTTCACGCATCTCGTTGGCGGCCTTGTTGGTGAACGTGATCGCAGCGATGTTGCGCGGCTCGTAGCCGCACTGCTCGATCAGATAGGCGATCTTGTGGGTGATGACGCGCGTCTTGCCGCTGCCCGCGCCGGCCAGCACCAGCAAAGGGCCGTCGAGGTAGGTCACTGCGTCACGCTGAGCCTGGTTGAGCTTGCTTAACATTCGGGGGTGCTTAACATCGGGAGAGACTTGGTGAGATATGTTGCGTCAAGTTACTATGATACCAAAAGTGGCGAAGTTTTTCCTTCGACGCCCCGGCAAGCGGGAGCGGCGAGCCATCGGTCAGTCCGTTCGTCCCGAGGGGCCGGACGATTAGCCAAATCGACGAAATCTTCAGCTGCGCCTGCCAGGACGAAAATACGCGGTGTTGTCGTAATATTTCTCATCCCTGTTGTCTTCCGTCCATCCCGGCACCCCGAGCAAGGGTACCGGGGAAAGATCCCGGGTACTGCCGCCATGTTCCGGCGCGGCCAGATAGTCCGCCAGCAGGGTATCCAGATAGGCCAGCCTTCGTACCAGGGACCAACTGAAGAACGCCTGCTCGACCCTTAGCAGCAGGCCCTTTCCGGTCATCCCGATATAGGGCTGCAGAGCTTTCTCATAGAGGCCATGGCCGAAAATATGGAAGCCCATCCCTGCCCTCACTTGTTCGCGCTTTTTCCAGAACAATTCCTTCCACTGGAAGGTGCGCAACAATGCGGCCAATTCCTCATCGGCATAAACCACGATCACGCCGGATTCATCCAGAAGCGTATTGACGTCTCGCACGGCGCCGCGCTCGCTACCCGACGCACCACGGCCAGCAGCGCCCTCGCTGAGCAGCTCATGATAATGGCGCGCGTTGATCGCTGCCTTGGCCTTGGGAAAGGTCAGCCACACCAGCGCATTGAACAGGTCATGCCAATTGTCGGCGCGTGTCGGAACTTCACCTTTGAGATAACAACGCGGCTCATATTGCGCCTCGAACGGCAACCTGCCATGTTCCTGTGCGACAAAGCGCAGCGCCGCACCGTTTTGGACGTTGATGGGCGGGTGACGCGCCATCAGCAACGCGTTGCAATCCTTCAGCGAAGGAAAATCTGCGATTGCGAGCCCCGCGAGAACCGGGTGCAGCGGGGCGAACAGCGGTGATCGCAGCAATTCCGGCTGGCTCCATGCGGATGCTTGTTTCATGAGCACCATTGTAACTGATGCTCGTCGGCTGATGACCCATGCAAATATTGGCCTAAACTTATGGCCATGCATGCCGACATCTTAAACTAAGGGCTTCCCATTTGGGCGCGGCCCCGCAACGACCGGAGGTGTGACATGGGCATACTTATTCTGGATATGGGTAGTTACGAAGTCGAGGCAAATAGCATTGGCGCTAGCGAATACGATGACGAGGTCTTGTGTTCTGGTTGGATCGAGACTCTCGCTCTGCCACAGCCACAGGTCGAGGGCTTTGAAAACAGAGCCCCGCATGCGGAAGCTCTGGTCAGTGAGGATTTGGACGCCTTCCTGCGCAAGATGTATGCCCTGCAACGCTAGGGCCCGCCATCCGCAGGTCGCGCTTCGACCCCTGACGCCGCGTCCGCTGCAGCGGCCCTGGTGCCCCGCGAGATAAAGACAGGCATCTGAATCAAAAAGATATCTTGTCAGTTTACGTCGCAACTCCTGCCGCAACCCTGTGCAAGGAAGATGTCGGGCCCACTCAGGCTGGCAATATCTGGACTCATTTTCGGACGGAAATTCCCACAGACGCCTTCACATCTGGAAGCGTATCGCCACACTCGTTTGCTGCGTGAAGATCGCGCTTGGATCATGAAGACACATTGTGCATGTCGAGGCCACCTGACAGGGGGTTGAAAGCTGCCCTTATCCGCTTTACTATTCCATTCGAATAGAGGATGCTGAAGCCGCATGAGATTCCTATTGCACAAATTTCCGTATTTCCCTCAACGTTGAATTTTAGAGATTCCCCCCGCGATCAATTGTTTTGTGTTATTGCTAGGTTGCTAGATCTTGCCCACACTTGAAAAACTTACTGATGTACCGAATCTGATGCCTACCAGCGCGCCTGAACAGCCAACCAGCCCATCCCCGGACAAACTCCAGGGATTCATCGCAAGTTTGCCCGGAATGGCCTGTCAGATAGAACTACGAGAGAGCGGTTCGATCTCCTTTCCTTATGTCAGCGCAGGCTGCTCGACACTGCTGGATATCTCCCCGGAACAGTTGCAACGGGACCCGTCATATTTTTTGAAGAGCATCCATCCGGAAGACATTGCATCGTTCCTGGATACGCTGAAACACTCGGCGCGCACGCTACAGTTTTGGAATTGGGAGGGACGCCTTACTCTGCCGGGCAACGGGACCAAGTGGGTCAGTCTCGGAGCCACGCCACGGAACACGCCCAGCGGATTACCACGCTGGGAAGGCATCGTGCTCGACATCACGCAGAGCAAGCTGGACGAAATCGAAATCAGGCTGGCCCAGCAGCAGCTGCAGGAACTTTCCGCCCATATCCAGGATGCCAAGGAGCAGGAACGGTTACGCATCGCACGGGAGATCCACGATGAGATCGGCAGCCTGCTGACCGCGATCAAAATAGATCTGTCATGGCTGAGCCACCATCTCCCCAAAGACAACCAGCTTCTCACAGACAAGGCAATGACTATAGAATCATTGGTCAACAAGGCGATCACATCGGCCAGCAACCTAGCCCAAAGCCTGCGGCCCGGCTTTCTGGATTATTTTGGCATCATCGCGGCGATCGAAATCGAAGCGCAGGAATTCAGCAAGCGCAGCGGCGTCTCCTGCACCATCATCAAGTCGCAGGATAACATCGAGCTGCCGGATACCCACTCCATCTCGCTTTTCCGGATATTTCAGGAAACGCTCAACAATATCCTGAAACACGCCCAGGCGAAGAATGCGCAGATCGAGATCGTCAAGGGGGCAGACCATCTTGAACTGATCATTTCCGATGATGGAGTCGGCTTCAGCGACAACGCGCGCAACAAGCCGCGCTCATTCGGACTGCGCGGCATCCATGAGCGCGTCGAGCACCTCGGCGGAACCGTAAAAATAGCGAGCGCCCTGGACAAGGGGACCCAAATCGCCATATTCATCCCGCTCGAGGCAGAAGGCGCGCCCTCAAGAACCGCGCAGCAAGCACTGTTTGACGACACATCAGAATGAGACGGCACCTGAAAATCCAGGGTTCGCCCCAATGCAATAGCCGGACGCGCTCCCGACGCTTCGGGCATGTGCCAAATGCAATGAAGAAGTCGCTTGTGCAAGACTGCAGTCGGGATGAGATATCGGATCCGGGGGATGCGCATGATTAAGATTCTCGTGGTAGATGACCATGCGCTGATCCGCAAGGGATTGAAGATACTGCTCGAAGAGAGCCCCGACTTTGTCGTCAAGGGGGAGGCAGAAACAGGTGCGCAAGCGATCAAGATGGTGCGCGAGCAACATTTCGACTTGGTGCTGCTGGACATATCCCTCCCCGACAAGCACGGGATGGATGTTCTCAAGCAACTCAAGTTGGAACAGCCCGACATAAAGATCATCGTTCTGAGCATGTATCCGGAAGATCAGTACGGCGTGCGCACGCTGAAGGCGGGCGCTGTTGGCTACATCAACAAGCAAAGCGCGCCGGAAAAACTGGTTGGCGCGGTCCAGCAGGTGATCAGCGGCAAGAAATACATCAGTGAAACGGTGGCTGAACAATTGCTGAACAACCTGATCGGCGAATCCCAGGATCTGTTGCACCAGTGCCTTTCCAACCGTGAATTCCAAACGCTCTGCCTTATGTCTTCCGGCAATTCCCTGACCGAAATTTCCGAAATCATGATGCTCAGCCCCAAGACCGTCAGTGTTTACCGCGCGCGCATGCTGGAGAAAATGAATTTCAAGAATAATGCCGAGGCGGTTCACTATGCCATTGCACATCGTCTCGTGGACGCCAAAAACTGAAATCGATGCGTTCCTCCCCGTTAATCAGCGCATCACGAACTGTGCAATGCCTGATAAAGTGCGTCCCGAAATCGACATGCATTGAATCATGAACAAACCATCATCCAATCCCTCTGAACTGGCCCGTGAAACGCTGAAAACGCTCGCAACGCGCAAGATTCCCCCGACCCCTGACAACTATGCCAAGATCTACGCGGAAATCGGTGGCACCGTCACTATCCAGGAAAAAGGCCCGGAAAAAGTCCTGCGCGGCATCGCCGATCTCCTCGCACAGAGTCCCAAATTCGCCCCTGCCAGCATCGCATTAAAAAAGGTCATCGGAACAGAGGACTGGGACCAATGCCTCAGGGAGATCGAAAAGGTCCTGCCCAGGCAGAATGCCGAAACGACTCAATTTTGGGCCGGCTTGATCCGCGATCTGTTGCGCCAGCTTGAGACCCCCCATAAGGGACTGACTGTCACCCGCAAGAAGGAAGGGGTGGAAACCGTTTTGACGCGGTTTGCAACGAACCCGGAAGCCTTGTTTGAAAAATTGTCCGGGTTGATGCGCTCGTGGTCGGAATCGACAACTGCAGCACCGAACACCATCGAGACCGAATCTGCACCACCGGCCGCGCCTGCCGCACCGATACCCTCTGTCATGAGTCCTGCTGCCATATCCGCTCAACCACCCGAGGGCACTGCCGAGATGCTCGGCCAGCTGTCGGAACTGCTGGCGCAAACACTGGAAAGCCTACTTGGCGCCCAACCGGAATTGACCCCGGAAGTGCAGGCCATCGTCCGGCAGGTTCGCGACATCAAGACACACGAGCAGGTCACCTCCCTGGCTAACCTGCTGCGCCAATTCTGGATCAAGGCCGAGCTGCGTGGTGGCGACAAGACCAAGATTCAGGAGGGCCTGGTTCGCCTGCTGCGCCTGTTGCTCGCCAACGTTGGCGATATGGTCGAAGGGGAAGAATGGCTGCACGGACAGATCGCCATCCTGCAGGACATCGTCGCCAACCCGATCGACAAGAACGCCATCGCTGATGCCGAGCGTAGCCTGCGGGATGCCATCATCAAGCAAGGAACCCTCAAGCAGGGCCTGAACGACGCCAAGAGCACGCTAAAGAGCTTGATGGTCACCTTTATCGACCGGCTCGGCGAAATCACCGAAAGCACCGGCGACTATCACCAGAAAATCGAAGGCTACAGCCTGAAGATCAGCGAATCCAACAACATCGCTGAGCTGAGTCACCTGCTCGATGACATCATGCAGGACACGCGCCTCATCCAGGACCGTGCGCAACGCTCCCACGAAGAATTGCTGAGCTCCCGCAAACAGGTGGAAGAAGCCGAAGGCAGGATAAAGAAACTGGAACAAGAGCTTGCACAAGTCAGCGAACTCGTGCATGAAGACCAGCTCACCGGGGCGCTCAACCGGCGCGGTCTCGACGACGCGTTCGCACGCGAAGCGACCCGCAGCAATCGCACCCATTCGCCGCTGTGCATAGCACTGTTGGACATCGATGATTTCAAGCGCCTCAATGACTCGCTCGGTCACCAGGCGGGCGACCAGGCACTCGTTCATCTGAGTCACGTCATCAAGGAATCCTTGCGGCCCAGCGACTCGGTCACGCGTTACGGCGGAGAAGAATTCGTCATCCTCCTGCCCGATGTCGACTTGAAAGCGGCCGTAGAGACGATCGAACGGCTGCAACGGGAGCTAACCAAGAAATACTTCCTGCACGACAACGACCGCGTCCTGGTCACATTCAGCGCCGGGGTGGCGCAGTGCCTCCCGGAAGAATCCCAGGAGGAGGTCTTGTGGCGGGCCGACAAGGCGATGTACCAGGCCAAAAAGGCCGGCAAGAACCGTGTGGCTTCAGCCAAATGATGGCCCGTGAACCGCGCCGAACGTCAAAGCCGCAGGTTAACCACGTGCAGCAGGCCCTGTATGGCTTGCGCTCGTGCTTGATAATAAATTTGAAAATGGCCCTAAAGTTTCGCCCTCTCTTTCCGATAACTGGAACAACCGCGGTTGACAATGCTTCGCAACGCAGCGCAAGCCGCAGTAAACGGTGCAGTTGCCGTAATCAGAAACCAGCTTTAAGGAGAAATTAGAATGGCACTCTTCATCAACACAAATATCGCCTCGCTCTATGCACAGAACAACGTTGCCAATTCGCAAAGCGCGTTGGCAACGTCGATTCAGCGCCTGTCTTCTGGCCTACGCATCAATAGCGCAAAGGACGACGCTGCAGGCTTGGCAATCGCCGCTCGCATGACCTCGCAAATTGGCGGCCTGACTCAGGCTGCCCAGAACGCGAACGACGGGATCTCTTTGGCCCAAACAGCAGAAGGTGCGCTGGCCCAAGTCACGAATGACTTGCAAACTATGCGCAACTTGGCCGTGCAGGCGGCCAACGGCACCAACTCGGCAAGCGACCGGGCGTCGCTGCAAGCCAGCGTTTCGCAGTTACAACAGGATATCAACCAAATTGCAACAAATACTCAATATAACGGCTTGAATCTGCTGGATGGCACGCTCACCAACTTGCAGTTCCAAATCGGCGCCAACGCCAACCAGACCATTCTTGCTACTGTCGGCAATGCAGGCGCCAACGCGATCGGTAACTATCAGGTGGCACAAGCGGGTACGACTGGCTTGATTACATCAGCAGTTGCCGGAACAGGTACTGCTGGTACAACAGCTGATATTGCTGTAAATAACGTTGTCGGGGGGACCTTGACCGTAGCTGGTACTGGAGCTAACTCCTCCTCCGCTCTTACTATCACTGCAGGAGAAACGGCCTATGCGATTGCCCAAGCAGTCAATGCCGCCAAGGGTACAACCACGGTGTCCGCTTCAGCACTGACCACGGCAACCTTGGATATTTCCGGCATTACTGTGGGTAATACAGTAAATCTGACTCTTGTCGGCGCTCCAGGCTCGAGCGTAACGATAAGTGCTACTCCTAGCAGCACAACCGACGTAACTTCATTGGCTGCGCAAATCAACGCGGCATCAGGCTCGACGGGTATCACAGCAATCGGCGACTCTACCACCGGAAAAATCAGCTTGACTCAAGCTCAAGGTTACGATATCGGCGTGTTGAATAACAATGCCGTCGCCACTATCAAAGTGGCTGGCAGTGATACAGCAGCAACTACCAAAACTCTGGCAGCCAATAAGGCAGCTGGTGATGCCGTTACCGTTGGCGGTGCAGTTACCTTCAACTCATCCGGTTCATTCACGGTGACCGATACTGGTACAAAAATTACTGCTGCTGCCGCCGCCACTGCTTCCAGCAGCTTGCAAGCGGTCAGCGGGATAGATCTGACGACGCTGACTAACGGCCTTCCAACTGGTGCCAATAACGCTTTGCAGGTGGTAGACTCGGCAATCAATACCATCAACGGATTGCGCGCCGACTTGGGTGCATTGCAGAACCGCTTCTCCAATGCACAAACCTCATTAACCACCACGAGCACCAACTTGCAGCAAGCCCGTAGCCGCATCCAGGACACTGACTTTGCGGCCGAAACGGCGAACCTGACTCATAATCAGATCCTGCAGCAAGCCGGTACCGCGATGTTGGCACAAGCGAATGCACTGCCCAACAGCGTGCTGACACTGCTGAAGTAATCGGATAGTATGGAAATGATCCTGGCCGGCGCAATCCGGCCAGGATTTTGAACAGAAGGAGAGGCAAGATGCTTATCCAGAGTGTGACAGGAGATTCAATAGCAATACCTGCGGCCGTCAATGGCAATAATGCGGGTTTGCCGGTTATCGCCGCATTAAGCCCGCAAACCGGCAGTGCGCCCGTCGAACCAACGCAGACGCCGGCACAACCGGTTGCAAGTTCACAGCCGCCACAGGTCCCACAGGTTAATGACGCGCAATTGCAAAGCGCCATCAGCAAACTCAACCAGGCCATGACGCAAAGCAACATCAATCTCGAGTTTAGTATCGATCCGTCCGCGGATCGGACACTCATCAAGGTGGTGGATTCGCAGACCGGTGACGTGATCAAGCAGATCCCATCAAACGAAATGATCGCCATCGCCAATGCGATCGACCAGTTTCAAAAAGGCCTGCTGGTCAAGCAACAGGCATAGGAAATGATATGGCTATAACATCAACTGGCACCACGACGGCAACATCTGCCGCAGGCGTAACCGTCCCTTCGATCGACGTCGCCAGCATCGTCAGCCAGCTGATGACCGCCGAACAGCAACCGATTACCGGGCTGAACAACCAGATCAGCAGCTACCAATCAAAGATCTCGGCTCTTGGGACAGTCCAGTCGGCGTTGTCGTCATTGCAGTCTGCAGTGCAGGGTCTCAACAGTTTGACGTTCAATTCGTTCTCGGCCACCTCGTCGAACAGCGCGGCTGTTTCCGCGACCGCGTCGAGCATTGCCAAGACCGCGAACTACTCCCTGACGGTCAGCCAACTGGCGCAGGCGCAGAATTTGGTTGCTACCGGCCAAGCCAGTGCCACCACCGCCATCGGCAGCGGAGCCTCTACTACGCTGACTTTTGACTTCGGCACGATTTCCGGCGGTACGCTGACCAATGGCAGCTACACCGGCGCCAGCTTCACTTCAAATGGTAGCGGTACCAAAAGCGTTACGATTGATTCCAGCAACAATACCCTGTCGGGCATACGCGATGCCATCAATGCCGCCAATATCGGGGTAACGGCCAGCATCATCAATGACGGCAGTGCCTCGCCTTACCGCCTGGTATTGACCTCGAACACGACCGGCCTGGCCAGCAGCATGAAGATCTCAGTTACCGGGGACTCAACGCTAAGCAGCCTGCTGTCACAAGATCCGGCCGGTACCCAGAACCTGTCCCAGACCAGCGCAGCGCAAAACGCTACGTTCAACGTCAATGGCATTGCGATCAGCAAGGCCTCCAACTCGGTTGGAGACGTCGTAGCCGGGGTCACACTGAATTTATCCGGTACAACCACATCCCCGGTTACCCTGAACGTTGCCCCAAACGTATCATCAGTCAGTCAGGCCATCAATGGTTTTGTGACCGCCTACAACGGGGCGGTCAAGGCCATACAGACCCAGACCAGCTACGACCCCTCGACCAAGGTCGCGGCCACTTTACAGGGCGACGTTTCGCTTAGCATCATCCAGTCCCAGATGGCTGCCATGCTGACCACGACCATGGGCAGCAATGCAAACGGATTTTCCAATTTGACGCAGATCGGGATAGGGTTCCAGCAGGATGGGACGCTTGCAGTGAACGCAACCACGCTCAACAATGCACTGACCACCAATTACCAAGGTGTGGCCAACCTATTCGTTGCCGCCGGTACCACGATAGACAGCCAAGTGACCTACATCTCGGCAGGCAGCAATACCAAAGCAGGAACCTACGGACTTAACATCACCCAATTACCCACTCAGGGCACTGTGGTCGGCAATGCCGCAGCTGGATTGACCATCACCAGCGGTGTCAATGACACGCTGAGTCTTTCTGTTGACGGAACAAGCACCTCAGTAGTCATTCCCGCGGGTACCTATACGGCCGCCTCCCTGGCCATGCAGTTGCAGACGCTGATCAATGGCTCGACCCCGATCTCAAGTGCCGGGAAATCAGTAACGGTTTCCCAGAACGCTGGGTTGCTGACCCTGACCTCCAGCAGTTACGGCTCAGCATCCAGCATAGCAGTTGGGGGAAACGGGGCCACCAGCCTGTTCGGCACGCCAAGCCAGACCAGCGGTCTGGATGTGGCAGGAACGATCAATGGCCTGTCTGCGACCGGCAGCGGTCAGGTACTCACCTCAACGGCCGGGGACAGCCAAGGCCTCTCTGTTTCCATTGCGGGCGGCACACTCGGCAGCCGGGGCACGGTCAGTTATTCCCAAGGCCTGTCCAGCCTTTTTAGCAGCCAGATCACCTCCATGCTGGGCACCAGTGGTGCCATATCAAGCGAAACGAATCTGTTCAATAGCAACATCAAGGACGTCCAAAGCCAAATCGATGCCTTGAATGCGCAAATCGCCGTCGATCAAGCCAACTTGACCAACCAGTACGCCCAGCTGGATGCCATGCTGGGGACGATGAACCAGCTCAGTAGCTACCTGACCCAACAGCTCGCTCGACTACCCTAGGCGGAACACATGGCTAGCAATAACGCAATCAAGGCTTATATCAATGTTGGGATCGAAACCAGCGTGCAGTTGGCCGATTCTCATAAGCTCATCTTGTTGTTATATGAAGGCGCGTTGCTCGCGATCGCTCGCGCGAAGAATCACATGGCGCGCAAAGAGACTGCCGATAAGGGCGCCTCCATTTCGCACGCCATCGCGATCATCGAGAGCGGCCTGCAGGCAAGCCTGGATAAAAGTGCGGGAGGGGAATTGGCGCAGAACCTGTCGTCGCTGTATGGCTATATGGTCTTGCGCCTGATTACCGCCAATTTGAAAAATGATATGGAACCGCTCGATGAAGTGACGCGTTTGCTGACTGATCTGAAAGGCGCATGGGAGAGCATCCGCCAGCAAAGCTCCCAGCACCAACCGGTGGCACAACCTCAGCCTGACGCCAAGGCGCAACTGACTTACGGAATGAACTAAACTATATGAGCACCTCTCAAATCGTCAGCAATTACGAATCACTTTCCGCCCTTACCAGTCAAATGCGCGATGCGGCAGCGCGTGGCGAGTGGGATCAACTGATCCAACTCGAGCAACGGTGCAGCCAGCACGTCGCCACGATGAAGCCAATGGATGCAGCCGTCAAGCTGGATGAACCGGCCAGGCAGCGCAAGATCCAGTTGATCAAGAAGATCCTGGCAGACGATGCCGAGATCCGCAGTCGCACGGAAATGTGGATGGGGCAGTTGCAACGCATCATACAAAGCAATCGCCAGGAGCAACGTTTGCATCGGGCATATGGGGTGTAGAAACCGAAAACGGAAGACAGCCGCTCCTCCTGTCTTCCATTTTCCGCTTTCTGAGCGATGCTGCCCGCAAACCTGATCAGTGCACTTCAAGCCCTCACAAGCTCCGGGAAACCCCAGGTCGCGGCAACCCCGGATACGCCCAATCCAGCTCCCCAGCTAGAACCCGGACAGCAGTTTCAAGCGGTCGTCCAAACCAGGATAAGCGAGGGTATATACCAGGTCCAAGTCGCCGGACAGACCCTCCAGATGCGGCTGCCCGGCAACATCCAGAGTGGGTCCGTGATCAGGCTTGAAGTGATCTCGACGCGGCCCAGGATCACTTTCGGAATGGTCGCTTCGACCAATCCGCTTTCGACTCCGGAACAAATCGGCGCCTCAGCCCGCCTGCTTTCCAATCTTGCGGAGTTGCCGCTCGAAAGACCCATTGTTCAGCAGCTTGGCAACAAGCCGGTTTGGCAAGCCGAAGAACCAGCACCGGATACCAAGCTGCTTGCCGGAGCGTTGCGGGAAGCCCTCGGAAAGAGTGGCTTGTTTTATGAGTCCCATCAGGCGCAATGGATTCGCGGGGAACTCAGCACGCGGCAGCTGCTGGAGGAACCGCAAAATGTGCTGATGGAAAACAAGTTGCCTCCGTCCAGCGCTGACCAGCAGGCCGCGTCGAATACCAAGTCCATGGCCGAATCCCCCGGCACTCAAACTGCGCAATCATCTGCGCAAGGCAACGGGACGCCCGGTGCCAACCCAGGACAGGCCGCTACGACAGGGCGCGATGTTGCCGCCCTGTCAGTGCCCAAGGAACTGTTGCAATTGGTGCAGCAGCAGCTGCACACACTGGAAAACCATCATCTCGTGTGGATGGGTCAAGTCTGGCCCGGGCAGCAGATGCAATGGGAAATCCAGGGTGAGCCGGAACACCAGGCGCGGCAGCAGGACGAACGCCAGTGGAGCACAGAGATGGAACTGGCGCTGCCAAAGCTGGGAAATGTCCATGCGCGGCTGGTCTTTTCCGGTAGCGGCTTGCGGCTGAAGCTGGATGCGGCCGACTCAAAAACCGTCGAACTCTTCAATCGCGCCCTGCCCCAGCTCAAGAGTTCGCTCGCCGATTCCGAGATTGCGCTGGTGTCTGCCGTGGTAGAAAAGTCGTGAAACCACCCGAACTCACGCCGCAACAATTCGCTGTCGCGCTGACCTATGGCAAGAATCAGGGTGCGCCGAAAGTCGTTGCCAAAGGGCGCGGCCTGATCGCCCAGGCGATCATCGAGCGCGCCAAGCAGCACGGTGTCTTTGTGCACGAGTCCGAAGATCTGGTCGGCCTGCTCATGAAAGTCGAGCTGGACCAGGAGATCCCCGCGCAACTCTATCTGGCTGTGGCTGAGCTTCTGGCCTGGCTGTACCGCCTGGAACACGCGGACGCCCCCGCTGCTCCACCTTTTATAAAGATATAGTTTTGTTATCATGGGTGACGAATTGACTGTCGCAGCCCGAAAACATGGAAAAAGACATTCCCCTGAAAATAGAAATCCTGTCCGAGGACAGAGATGGCAAGCACCGCATCTTCGCGCCCAACGAAATCAGGTTTGTCATGCATTACATCGCCGAAAAGGGGAATCGCGTCGCCCTCTATTACGACAACGACAATTTCATCCTGACCACGCTATTGGCGGTTGATGATTCCGGCATGTGGCTGGAGCAGAGCCCGAACGAATCGGACAATGCAAGGGTTGCCGGGAGCCACCACCTGGTTTTCGTCAGCTCTCATTTGCAGATCAAGGTTCAGTTCACCGCCAACGAGGCAAGCAAGGTGATGTTCGAGGGTCGACCGGCTTTCTACCTGCCCCTGCCCGACAGCCTTTACCGCTTGCAACGGCGAGAATACTACCGCCTCGCGACTCCGGTAACCAATCCGCTGCGCTGCATCATTCCCAGGGAACCGACACCCGAGAAGAAACCACGCGAGTACGTCATCATGGATATCAGCTGCGGCGGCGTGGGACTGACTTGCATGGAAACGGACACCGAACTCACGCCCGGCAAATCCTATGCGGATTGTTATATCGAGCTGCCCGAGATAGGCACGATCAAAGGGACGATCGAAGTGAAGAACCTGGTTGAATTACCGCTGAAATCCGGAGGCAGACAAGTGCGCGCCGGTTGCGAATTCAAGAAACTCGATGGTGCGTCGGTCATTTTGCTGCAACGCTATATAACCAACATGCAGCGTAAAAAAGCCAAGATCTAGCAGATATGCAGACGGTGATGCTTCCTCCGTCAACTTCTCATTCCTGCGCAAACCCCGTCTTGATACATTTTTATTCTTGCAATCCTGTTATCATACTTGCATGTTCATGATGTCGGTATATGCCTGCACAAACTTGTTGCGTACCTGAATGGCGGTCTGGAAATTGATGCTGGCCTTTTGCATCTCGATCATGGTATCGCTCAGACTGACCTTGTCGTCGCCAAGCGCAAAGGCCTTTTGCATTGCTTCCGCCTTGGATTGCGACTGCGCCACTCCGTCCAATGAGGATTTCAGTACACTGGAAAAATCCACTTGCGCGGGTTGTGCCGCCGGGCCTGGTTCCCGCAATCCAGCCGCCGCTGCTGCAACGCGCATCTGCGCCAACAAGCTTTCCACTGCCGGGGTATTCATTCTTTGCCTCCATTCTTCTCTTGCGATCCTCGAAACCGGCTTTTGCCGGGATTCCCGAGTAGATGCACAATACTAAAAAGTGTATCTATCCCATTAAATGAAAAGGACCCGGTTTCCCTATCTATTCACGTTTTCAAATTGCCTTGTGCCATCGATAATGCGCTCTGTGCCCCAGTGGCTTATCGGTGTGGCTCCGGATCATCATGGCTGAACAGGAAAGCAACGCGACAAACTGGTTTAACCAACTGAACTTCCAGCAGAAAATGGGGTTGGCGGTTGGGGTTGCGGCATTGTTCGCCCTGATCGCTGGGTTGTGGATGTGGGGACAGACCCCGGATTACCGCGTTCTGTACAGCAATTTGTCCGATCGTGACGGCGGCGCCATCATCGAGTCGCTTCAGCAAATGAATATCCCCTACAAGTTCGCCGAGGGTGGCGGGGCACTGATGGTGCCTTCCAACCTTGTCCATGAGGCACGCCTGAAGCTTGCTTCGCAAGGACTCCCAAAGGGCGGGAATGTCGGGTTCGAGCTGATGGAAAACCAGAAATTCGGCATCACCCAATTCGCCGAGCAGGTCAACTACCAGCGAGCGCTCGAAGGTGAGCTGGCCCGCTCGGTGCAAACCATCGGTGCCGTCGCAGCCGCGCGCGTTCACTTGGCCATCCCGAAGCCCAGCGTGTTCATCAAGGAGCAGCAAAAACCCAGCGCGTCTGTTGTGCTCAGTTTGCAGGCCGGACGGTTGCTCGACTCCGCACAGGTCAGCGCGATCGTTCACCTGATCTCGAGCAGCGTGCCTGAACTATCCGACAAGAACGTGACCGTCGTGGACCAGAATGGCACGCTGCTGAGCGGCAGCCATGACAATGGCAGCAATGAAGCACTGGACGCGAATCAGCTCAAATACGTGCAGCAGATCGAACGGAGCTATGCCGAGCGCATAACTGCATTGTTGATACCGATGCTCGGCGCAGACAATGTGCGCGCCCAGGTGTCCGCCGACATCGATTTCTCGCGCACCGAACAGACATCCGAAGTCTTCAAGCCTAATCCGATTCCGACCGCACAATCGATACGCAGCCAGCAAACAACCCAGTCGACCAGTAGCCAGGGATCGACGGGCGGGGTTCCGGGCGCGCTGACCAATCAGCCGCCCGTCCCGGCTACCGCTCCCATCGTTTCCGGCGCCGGGGCCCCGGGAACTGCGGCCAGTGCGAACAATGCCGGCCCGACCAGCCAGCAAAAGGAATCCATAGTGAATTACGAGGTGGACCGCACCATCAGCCACACCGTACTGCCGGTTGGTTCCATCAAGCGCCTGTCCGTTGCGGTAGTGGTCAACGGCAACCGCAAGGTGACCGATGCAAAGGGCAAGGTCACCAGCAATCCGTTGACGGATGCCGAAAAGGATCAGATCAACAATCTGGTCAGGGATGCGATGGGCTTTGACCAGAAGCGCGGTGACAGCCTGAACGTGCAGGTGACGACATTTGCCGAGAACAAGGAGATCGTCGAACAGATACCGTTCTGGAAACAGACCTGGGTGATCGAACTGGCCAAGGATATAATCAAGTACACGCTGATTGCAGCGGCCATCGGATTCCTCCTGTTTGGCCTGATCAGGCCGGCCTTCCGCACCATACTCACTGCGATGAGCACGCCTCGCGCCGCCGCAGCGTTTGAAGCGCCCGGCGCCAATGCCGGCGCGCAATTCTCCGCTGGCGGTGCGGCCCCCTATGAACAAAACCTCCAGGTCGCGCGACAGATCGCCCAGCAGGAACCCAAGATCGTTGCCAGCGTGATCAAGGAGTGGGTGAAGGAATGAGCACGGGCATCGAAAAAAGCGCGATATTCCTGATGACGCTTGGCGAGACCGAAGCCGCAGCGGTGCTCAAGTATCTCGAGCCCAAGGAAGTGCAGAAGATCAGTTCGGCCATGATGAAGCTGAAGAACCTGGGCCGTGAACAGATCGCGCAGGTATTCCAGGATTTTTTTGTCGTCGCATCGGACAAGACCACCATTGGCATGGATTCCAGCGAATACATCCGCGGCATGCTGATCAAGGCGCTGGGGGACGACAAGGCAGCCGGTTTGCTGGATCGCATCATGACCAACAGCGACACCAGCGGCATCGAAAGCCTGAAGTGGATGGATCCCGGGGCTGTGGCCGAGCTGATAGCCAACGAACACCCCCAGATCATCGCGACCATTCTGGTGCATCTGGATCCCGACCAATCGGCCGCAGTCCTGAAGATGCTGACGGAGCGCACGCGCAACGATGTGCTGCTGCGCATTTCCACGCTGGACAGCGTGCAGCCTCTTGCACTGCGCGAACTCAATGATGTCTTGAGCAAGCTGATGTCAGGTGGCGGCGCCGGGAAAAAGAACCTGCAAGGTGGGGTCGGGGCAGCCGCAGAGATCCTGAACTTCATGGGTGGTGCGCTGGAGACTGAAATGATGGAGAATGTGCGCAGCTTCGACCCGGAACTGGCACAAAAGATCGAAGACAAGATGTTTGTCTTCGAAAACATCCTGGAGATTGATGACCGCGGCATCCAGCTGATTCTCAGGGAGGTCCAGTCCGAATCGTTGATCATCGCGCTGAAGGGCGCAAACGAGGAATTGCGCGAAAAGATCTTCAAGAACATGTCCCAGCGTGCCGCCGAAATGATGCGGGAAGACCTCGAATCCAAGGGCCCGGTCAGGCTCAGCGATGTCGAGGCCAATCAGAAGGAAATCCTCAAGATCGTGCGCCGTCTGGCTGATGAAGGCCAGATCGCGCTAGGTGGAAAGAACGAGGAAGCGTATGTCTAGTACCGTCATTCCAAAGGAACAGCTGACCCCGTTCGAGCGCTGGGAACTCGCCTCGTTCGATTCGCATCCCGACGGGAAGAATCCCGGGACAGCGCAAAGAAAGACCGCGCGCACGACCGTCGCGGAAGTGGAGAACATCCGGCAGCAGGCGCACGACGAGGGACGCGAGGCGGGCTATGCGGCAGGACTGCAGCAGGCGCGCGACGAGGCGGCCCAGGTTCACGCGCTCATGCAGAACCTGCAGGATGCGCTCACCCAATGGGACGAGCAAATGGCGCAGTCATTGCTCGACCTGTCTCTGGAAGTCGCCCGGAAAATGGTATGCGAAACCCTGCAGGTCAAACCGGACGTGATCCTGAAGATCGTCAGCGAAGCGATCGGCAGCCTGCCCCACTTCAATCAGAATGCCCACCTGATCCTTCATCCGGATGATGCCGAGTTGGTCCGCAGGCACATGGGAGAGCAGCTGTCGCACGCCGGATGGAAGATATTCACCGACATACAGGTCGCGCGCGGAGGTTGCCGCGTGGAGACCGCCCACAGCCATGTCGATGCCACTACCGAAGCACGCTGGAAGCGCATCGTTGAATCCATCGGGCAGGACAAGTCATGGCAGGCGTGAATTCCCACAGCTTGCGCTGGCAGGGCTTCCTGGCCGAGGGCCGTGACCATGTGGCGGCCTGCAACCCGATGCCGCCGAGCGGCCACCTGACGAAGGTGACCGGCATGGTGATGGAGGCGGTCGGCTTGAAACTTCCGGTTGGCAGCACCTGCGCCATCCATCTGCCGAATCAGGTGATCGAAGCGGAAGTGGTCGGATTCTCCGGAGAGCGGTTGTTCCTGATGCCGGAAAACACCGTGTACGGCTTGGTGCCCGGCGCGCGCGTGATGCCGATCGAGCCTTCCCATGTATTGACGCTGGGCGCGAAACGCAAGCCGATGCGCCGCACTGCCGACAATGTAAAGCACCTGCCGGTGGGCGAGATGCTGCTTGGTCGTGTACTGGACGGTGCGGGGAAGCCGCTGGATCAATTGGGGCCCCTGCACGACTCCGACTCTGCGCCGCTGCAAAGCCGTCCATTTAATCCGTTGGAGCGAGCGTCAATCGATACCGCACTTGATGTCGGCGTGCGAGCCATCAACAGCATGTTGACCGTGGGACGCGGCCAGCGCATGGGGCTGTTTGCCAGCAGCGGGGTGGGCAAGAGTGTTTTGCTTGGCATGATGGCACGCTATACCAGCGCGGATGTCACCGTGGTCGGGTTGATCGGAGAGCGCGGCCGCGAAGTCAAGGAATTCATCAATGATATTCTCGGCAAGGAAGGGATGGCACGCTCGGTGGTTGTCGCGACGCCTGCGGACACGTCGCCGCTGATGCGTTTGCAGGGCGCGGCCTATGCCACCACGATCGCCGAATATTTCCGCGATCAAGGCAAGAACGTCTTGTTGATCATGGATTCGCTGACCCGTTTCGCGATGGCGCAACGGGAAATCGCGCTGGCGGTAGGCGAACCTCCCGCCACCAAAGGCTATCCACCTTCGGTTTTTGCCAAATTGCCGCAACTGGTGGAACGTGCCGGCAACGGCCTGGAAGGCAGCGGTTCGATCACGGCCTTCTATACCGTATTGACCGAGGGGGACGACCAGCAGGACCCGATCGCCGAAAGCGCGCGCGCCATCTTCGACGGACACATCGTGCTGTCTCGGCAACTCGTGGAACAAGGCCATTACCCGGCGATAGACATCGAAGCATCGATCAGCCGCGTGATGCCGCGCCTGGCGTCCCCGGAACATATGTCCATCGTACAGCGCTTCAAGCATATGTATTCCCTTTACCAGCGCAACCGCGACCTGATCAGCGTAGGCGCCTATGTCAGCGGCAGCAACGCGCTGCTCGATGAGGCGATCGAACTTTATCCGCGCATGGAGCTATTCCTGAAACAGGACATGTTTCAGCGTGAAACATATGGAGCGAGCGTAGCCCAGTTGGGTGCGCTATTTGAACCCAGACATTAACCCGTGCATGGCGGCGTTTCTTGCAAGGCAATGAGCCCGCCCGGTGACATATCCAGCCATGAAAAAAAAGCCCTTTTCGCTGCAACCCCTGTTGAATCTGGTGCAACACCAGAATGATTCGGCAACGCAAAAGCTTGGACAGCTCAACAGGCAGCAGCAGATTGCGCAAGGCAAGCTCGAGACGCTGCAGCAGTACCGCAAGGACTATCAGGCGCGCCTGCAAGAGGCAACCAAAACTGGAATCGATCAGGTCCAGTTACGCAATTTCCATGAGTTCATCAACAAGCTCGATGAGGCTATCAGACAACAATTGAAAGTTGTCGCGCAACTCAATGCTTCCACGCAAATCGGGCGAGGCGAATTCGATACCGCGCAGCGCAAGCTCAAGTCGTTCGACACGCTGCAGCAACGCCATATCAACCGTCAGGCGCAGGTCGCCGAAAGATCCGAACAGACTGTACATGATGAGCATGCCGCAAGAAGTGCCTCATACAAGACAATGACTACCGAAGACCAGAACAAGTGATGGAGAACCGCCATGGCCGCCCTGCCGATTACAAGCAATAACCCCCCATCATCTGCAAACGGCATGCCAGGAGTTGCTCCGCTGCGGAACGACTCTTCCACGGCAACCGACAGCGCCTCCACCGCATCCCAGGCAAGCAGTGCGGCGAACGACCAGGCTGCAGAACTGTTTTCTGCCATGCTGGCCCGGCAGATCGGCGACACGGCGTCTGGCGCGCCCGACGCCGCGCAAATCCGCACAGCTGTTGACGCCAAGGGCGAAACCCGAAATGCGGATCAGGCTGCAAAGGACGCCCAAGGCCAGGCTGCAAACGCGGCCAGCAACCCTGTGGATCCGGCCGGAGCATTGGCCGCAGTGCTGGCGCAGATACCTCTTCGTCCAACGGATGTTACCCTGAAGGGCGTGCCCCCGAGTGGCGCATCGCAATTGCGCGCCGACGCGGCCGCGCTGAGCGTCCCCTCCTCTTTCCCGCTCACAGGAACCAAAGGGCCTAAAGCAGGCGTGGCAGAGAACGTCCGGCAAGGCTCGAGCACCCTGACAGGTGCGGACAGCACGCCCGGCGCTGCCGGCAACCTGCAGCCTGCGGATTCGTCAGGGCTCAATTCCCCGTCGTCGCCACTGACCCAGGCAATGTCTGACGCGGCCAAGAACGCGGACATGAAAAGCACTTTCGCCAGCCAGACGCAGGGCAGCCAAAACGCTCCCAAGGCGCTTTCCGTGGCGGTGCCATCTGCCGCAATGCCTAATCTGCCGACCGGCAATGTTCGCCAAGACATCGCGCAAACCGTCACGACCCCGGTCGGCAACAATGGTTGGGCGCATGACTTCTCGCAAAAGATCGTCTGGATGAGCACGCAGCAGACCCAGACCGCCGAACTGCACTTGAACCCACCCGATCTGGGGCCGTTGAACGTGGTAATGAAAATTTCCGACAATCAGCTTACCGCCCAGTTCACGTCGCCCCACAGCTCGGTCCGTGATGCCGTCGAAAACGCCCTGCCCAGACTCCGCGAGATATTGGCTGACAACAATATCACCCTTGGCAATGCAACCGTCAGCGACCAGGCTCCGCGCGACCGAAACGGGGACGGATTCATGAACCAGGGATCAGGCTCCCCGGCAATACGGGACATTTCCTACAATGTCGCAGGACCGGACGAGTCATCATCGACGACTTCGCAAACGATATCGGTGCGTCGCCACAACGGGATGCTTGACACTTTTGCCTGAGCATTCAATCAAGCTAGAGGGTAATTCCAGCGCTAATCGCGTTATCATGCCGACTGGCTTTTTCCGATAATTCAACCATCAGCAAGGAAGGCAAACATGGCAACAGCAGCAAAACCGGGTGCAACGACAAAGCCAGGTGCGGCAGAGGAAACCAACGCGCCAAAACCCAAAAAGAGCAAGAAAATGCTTGTCATCATCATCGCGGTGCTATTGCTGGCCGGTGGCGGAGCAGCAACGTATTACTTTATGAAACCAGCTCACGCGCCGGCGACGGATGCCGGCGATGAAGCAAGCGATGAGGCAAGCAAGGAAGCCCCTCCCGAAGAAAAACCGATGCACCCGACATACGTCACGCTGGGCACGTTCACCGCCAACCTGATCCACGAAGAAGGAGACCGCTACCTGCAGGTTTCGATTTCGATCAAGGTGTCCAAGCCTGACCTGGAAGAGAAGATCAAGGCGAGCAATCCGGAAATCCTGCACCATGTAAACATGCTGCTGCAAAGTAGGCGTCCATCGGAGCTCGCGACACTCGAGGGCAAGGAAAAACTGGCCAGCGATATCAAGACCGAGATCGAACGCGTATTGGGCTTTGTCAAGGCTGCGCCCTCCGCCACCAGCCTGCCGCAATCGGTGTCTGCTCCGGCAGCAACCCAGCCACCGCAGGTCAAGAGCGGAATAGAAGAAGTGCTGTTCACCTCATTCATCATTCAATAGGAAAATGAGCGAATTTCTCTCTCAGGACGAAGTTGACTCCCTGCTCAAGGGCGTGACCGGTGAATCGGACGAAACCCCAGAAAATGCCGAAGCGGCGCCCGGGGAAGTGCGCGCATACAACCTTGCGTCGCAGGAGCGGATCGTGCGCGGGCGCATGCCCACATTGGAAATCATCAACGAACGTTTTGCGCGCTTGTTCCGCATCGGCCTGTTCAATTTCATCCGCCGCACCCCGGAGATCTCGATCGGCCCGGTGAGAGTCTTGAAATTCGGCGAATTCATTCGCAACCTGCATGTGCCGACCAATTTGAACATCATCCAGGCCAAGCCGCTTCGCGGCAACGGCTTGTTCATTTTTGACCCGAACCTGGTGTTTCTGGTCGTGGATAACATGTTTGGCGGCGACGGACGTTTCCATACGCGCGTGGAAGGGCGTGAATTCACGCAGACCGAGCAACGCATCATCCAAAAACTGATCGGGGTGCTTTTCGAGAATTACGAGAAATCCTGGGAGAACGTCTACCCGTTGAAATTCGAATTCACCCGCTCGGAAATGAACCCGCAGTTCGCCAACATCGCAACGCCCAACGAGGTGGTCATCGTCACCACCTTTGACATCGAACTGGGCGGAAACGGAGGCGCCTTGCATATCTGCATGCCCTACTCCATGCTAGAACCCGTCAAGGACTTGCTCTTCAGTCCCATGCAGGGCGAACATGTGGCGACCGACCAGCGCTGGTTGCAGATGCTTTCCAAGCAGGTGCAATCCGCTACCGTCGAATTGGTCGCCACGCTTGGTCACGCCCGCGTGACGCTCGAGCAGGTATTGAAGATGCGCGTCGGTGATATCGTCCCGCTGGATATCGGCGAAAGCATCTCTGCGTCGGTGGATGGCGTGCCGGTGATGGAATGCAAATATGGCGTATTCAACAACCAGTATGCATTGAAGGTTGAAAAGATGGTCTCAACAAGCGAAGGAGAAGGTCATGGCTGACGAACCTACGGTCAACGAAGCGATCACCGCGGACGATTGGGGCGCGGCCATGGCTGAACAGTCGACAGCGGCGGAGCCCGTCAAACCTGCCGCTTTCCAGCAGTTTGGCCCAACCGGTGCGGCGACTGCACAGAACGACCTGGACATGATCCTGGATATCCCGGTACAACTGACCGTTGAACTCGGACGCACCAAAATGCCGATCAAGCATCTGCTGCAACTGGCCCAAGGCTCGGTCGTGGAGCTGTCGGGGTTGGCCGGTGAACCACTGGACGTGCTGATCAACGGCTTTCTCATTGCTCAAGGCGAGGTCGTTGTCGTGAACGACAAACTCGGCATCCGGCTCACGGACATCATCACTCCGTCCGAGCGGTTGCACCGCCTGAATAAATAACATGTCTTGTCGCGTTCGCCTTGTCATCGCCGCCATCCTGCTGGCAGCCCCTGCATGGGCTTCGGCAGTAGAGGGAACGCGCCCCCCCTTTCTTCCTCCGCCTGCCGCCGTGAGTTCCGGCAGCATCGTGCAAATCATCTTCAGCTTGCTTCTGGTGCTGGCCGCCATCATGCTGGTGGCATGGCTGCTCAAACGCATGAATCCGATGCAACTGGGCTCCGGAAATCTGCTCAAGATATTGGGCAGCGTGCCGATCGGCCAGCGCGAGCGCATCGTTCTGGTCGAGGTGAGCGACACCTGGCTGGTCGTCGGCGTTGGACCCGGCCAGATCCGCACCTTGCACACCCTCGAGAAGCAGCCGCTTCGGGCTGGCGAAAATCCGGACAGCGGTTCCCTGTCCCCTGAAAACAAATTCGCCAAGCTTCTTTCTTCTGTCCTGCGTCATCAGCCCTCAGTGAGGAAACGCAATGCGCCGTAACCTGATGGCCTTGTTCATATTGTTCCTTGCGCTGCTTGGAAGGACACAGACGGCATGGGCCGAAGTGGCCCTGCCCGCACTGACCAGCACACCGGCACCAGGCGGAGGCCAGACCTACAGCCTGAGCCTGCAATTGCTCTTGCTGCTCACGTCGCTGAGTTTCCTGCCTGCGATCTTGCTGATGATGACCGGATTCACGCGCATCATCATCGTGCTGAGCCTGCTGCGTTCCGCGATCGGCACGCCCACTGCGCCGCCCAATCAGGTGTTGATCGGATTGGCGTTGTTTCTGACGTTCTTCGTCATGTCGCCGGTATTCGACAAGATGTACACCGACGCCTACTTGCCGTTCAGCGAGAACAAACTCAGTCTTCAACAGGCGCTCGAAAAAGGCAGCGTGCCGCTGAAGACGTTCATGCTGCGTCAAACCCGGGAGTCCGATCTTGGATTGTTCGTCAAGATATCCAACAGCGAACAGCTGGAAAGCCGGGACCAGGTGCCGCTGCGCATCCTGGTACCTGCCTATGTGACCAGTGAACTGAAGACTGCCTTCCAGATAGGCTTTGTGGTGTTCATTCCTTTCCTAATCATCGATATGGTCGTCGCCAGTGTGCTGATGTCCATGGGCATGATGATGGTTTCCCCGGCCATCATTTCGCTGCCTTTCAAAATCATGCTCTTCGTTCTTGCCGACGGCTGGAACCTGACGATCGGTTCACTGGCGCAGAGTTTTTATACCTGACGGTGGCAGCCGGCCATGACTCCTGAAACCGTCGTCACCATCGGACAGCAAGCAGTCGAAATGACGCTGATGATTTCCGCTCCGCTGTTGCTCAGTGCGCTGGTCATCGGTTTGCTGGTAAGCGTCTTCCAGGCGGCGACACAGATCAACGAAATGACCTTGTCTTTCATCCCCAAGCTGGTGGGGATCTTCCTTGTGCTGATCTTTACCGGACCGTGGATGGTGAACACCATCGTCGATTACATCCAGCGCCTGTTCGGCAATATCCCCTGGATGATCGGGTAAGTTTCATGGGCATGAGAAACGGAAAGCGGCCCGTGACAGGAAGCGATCCGTCGACCCTGAACCGCCCGGTGCGCGAGGTCCTCTCGTGATCAGCATCACCAGCGCACAGCTCGACGCCTGGCTCGCCACACTGATCTATCCGCTGGCGCGCATCCTGGCCATGATCGGCACCGCTCCGGTCCTCGGCAACACGCAGGTGCCGGCACGCGTCAAGATAGGCCTGTCCGTCATGCTCGCCATCATTATCGCGCCGACCATCAGCGCGATGCCCGCAGTCTCCGTCGGCTCCCCGCAAGGCCTATTGATATTGATCCAACAGATCATCATCGGCGTGGCAATGGGATTCTCAATCAACCTGATCTTCAGCGCTGTTGAAATGGCCGGCGAATTGGCCGGATTGCAGATGGGGCTCGGGTTCGCCAGCCTTTACGACCCGATCAATGCGGTCCAGTCCGCCGTCATCGCCCAATGGCTCGGGATAATCGCGACGCTGGCCTTTCTGTCCCTGAACGGTCACCTGTACGTGCTTTCCGCATTGGCAGAAAGTTTTCAGACGCTCCCGGTAGGCAGCATGATGTCGGGACAAGGATTCTATAGTGTGGCCAGCTGGGGAGGGAGCATCTTCATCCATGCATTGCAGATCTCGCTGCCGGTACTGGCCGCGTTGCTGATCACCAACCTCGCCCTGGGGATACTCACTCGCGCCGCACCGCAGCTCAACCTGTTCGCCGTGGGCTTTCCCCTCACGCTGGGAATCGGGTTTATCGTGCTGGCGCTATCGATTCCCTATTTGGTGCCAGTGGTGGATCGACTCACCCAGGAAGCGACAGGAACCGCGCTGAATCTGATCAAGCCCGCTACCGTCGCCCCTCAAGGGAGATAGGTGAACAACGAAAGACTGGAAACGGTGGCAAATGACTTCTGGGCCGCCTGCAAATTTATTTGCTGCTGTGTGAGGTCGCTTATCGCCTTGGTCATGTCGACGCCCTGCAACTGCGTCAAATTTTTCTGGTACTCGACATTCAGGCTGTCTCCCGTCGTCTGCAATGAATCAATCTCGTTTTGACGCGTGCCGACTGAAGACTGGGTGGTCAGGATATTGTTCAGCGCATTGCTCAGGCTGGTAAGCCCGTGATTCAGGCTATTGGTCAGGCTTGTCGAACTGCCGCTGGCAGAGCTCGCCACGGGCGTGTTCAGCGCAGTGATCAGATCGGAGATGGTTTTGAACACGCTCTCGTTTGCACTAGGGGTGACGGTAAATGTATCGCCATTGGCTGGCGCACCCTGAATGTTGAATTGCACGCCCGCAAAACTGATATTCTGCCCGCTGACATACGGATTGCCAGTGGAGACGACCGTGCCCGTGGTGGTGTCGGTCACGTCGTAGGTCGTCACGCTCGGCGCACCACCTGCTCCAGGCGTTACCGTGAATGCCAGGCTATAGTTGTCCATGGGCAACGTCGGGGGCGGGCTTGCCACGGACCCCACGCTGATCACGCCCGTGCCCAGATTGGGGCCCGGCGTAACGGTATTCGTCCCGGCCTGGGCCAGGAACGTGCCATTGCCATTCTTGATGCGCATGAACACGTTCGCGCCTGAATCGTTGCTCGCAATCTGCTGCGTGGCACTGACTTGCACGTTACGCTGCCCGTCATCGCCGAAATAGCTTATCCCCGCAGCCGTGCCGACAAACGGCTGCGTCTTGGACTGGAACCCGGAAAACAGGTAGTTTCCAGCGCCGTCAGTGCTGTTCGCCAGGCCAATCAGCTGCTGCAACTGGCCGCTTAACTGTGTCGCGATGCTGCTGCGGTCGGTATTGTTATATGTGCCGTTGCCAGCATTGACGACCTCCGTCTGAATGGTCTGCAGCAAGGTCGTCACGCCTTGCAAGGCATTCGAAGCGAGCGACAAGGTGCCTTGGGCTGTATTGCGATTAGATGTGTATTGCGTATTGATCGCACTGGACTGCGACACGATCAGCGCCTGTGCCGCTGCAGCCGGATCATCTGCCGCGGTTTGAATGCGCAGCCCTGTGGAGACCTGCTGTTGCGTCTGCGCTATGAGCGCCTGCTGTTGGTCCATGTTCGCCACGGCGGTGTTAAAAATGGTATTGGAACTGATACGCATCACATACCTTCTTTCCTATGGAAACGATGACAACAGTGTTGCAAACAGCGTGTCAGAGATCTGCATGGCCTTGGCAGAGGCCTGATAGGCATTCTGGTATCGGACCAGATTCGCCGCTTCTTCATCCAGGTTGACGCCCGACACCGCTTGCTGCGCCGCAACCGTCTGAGCCACCATGTTGTTTTGCGCCTGGCTGCTCGTGTTGATGTTCTGGGTTTGGGATCCGACATCCCCAACCAATTGGCTATAGATGTCCGCCAGGCTCGCAGTGCCATTGGCCATCAGCTTCTGTGTCTGCAATCCTGCCATCAGCAAGGCATTGCGATTATCGCCCACTGCGTTGGTGTTGGGTGCGACGTTGAATACATCGCCCGCCACCGGGGTTCCGGTAATCTGTACAGTCCAGCCGTTATAGGTGATATTGCTGCCGGAGGTGTAAGCTACGTTGACCGGATTTCCGGTCCCCGTTCCGATGACGTTATAGCTCGTCGGCGGATTATTGAAGGTGATGCTGACGGGTTGTTGCAAATTGAGGTCCGTCAATGGATTTGCCGGATTGGGGGTAACGGGCGGAGGCGCATTCACGGTCCCGCTGCTGATTGTTGCAGAGCCGTTGTTGGCCGATGCCGCCGTCGCGAGTATCGGCGCCGCCGCTGCAACCTTGGACGGGTCATTGGTCGCCAACGCGATGTCGCGTGCCCCGTTTATGGTGGGCTGGATCAAGAAGCTGTCCCCTGCCGCCGCAGCGCCGGATGCCAGGCTGATGGTGACCCCGTCAACGGTCTGTGGCAGCGTGGTTCCAAGATTCGTCACGGTATTATCCGAGAGACGCATCAGTGAATAATTCGTCCCGTCAAATTTCAGCTGATAGTCGCTGGTGGTGAGCGCCCCCACGTTCGTAATGGCGGCTGATATGACCGCCGTGCCAGTGTTCTTCGCATTCGGACTGACGCTGGGCGTACTCACACTGAACAGGGGTCCTCCCAACGCACCGTTCAGATCCTGTCCCAGTTGATTCTGCTGGTTCACATTGCTCGCCAATCCTATTGCGACACGCCCGAGTGCATTGAGCGCTGGATCGAGGCTCTGATCGCGAAAGTTGAGATAAGCTCCCAGACTGCCGCCCTGCAGGCTGCTTTGCTGCATGAGGATCGTCTGCCCATTGGCCAGATAGGCTATATCAAGCTTGCTCGGATCGCTTGCTGACGGAATAGTTTGCAGCGACATGGCCTGGTTGCCTATCACCAGTGACTGTCCGCTGCCGATAAAGACGCTTACCGTCCCGTCCGCTTGCTGTATCGTCGTCGTCTGGATCTGCTGATTCAACTGATTGATCAGCTGGTCGCGCTGGTCAAGCAGGTTATTGGGTTGTTGCCCCTGCCCGGTGGCAACAGCTCTCTGGATGCTGCTGTTCAGCGCGGCGATCTGTTGCGCGTAGCCATTGATCTGCTGGACGCTGGTGCTGATCTGTCCGTTAAGCCCCGTCGCTATGCTGCTTAGCTGCTGATTCATGCTTTGAAATTCAGCGACGACAGTCTGCGCATTTCCGAGAAGGGCTTGCCGTGCCGGAACGGATTCGGGACTATTGGCGACAGCGTTCAGGCCATTGAAAAAATTCTGCATCGCCGGCGCCAGGCCCGCCGTCTGGTCGGAAAGCATGTTGTCGACCTGGGTGATCGCGGTCTGGTAGCTCGTGAGATAGCTGGCCTGCGATTGCTGCTGCAACACCTGGGTATTCAGATACTGGTCGTAGATCCGTTGCACCCCGGTGACATCGACACCCTGCCCAAGGAAGCCGACGGCAGTTTGCTGTGCGAAGCCGGGAGCGAGCAGGACTTGCTGTCGCGTATAGCCGGGCGTGCTCGCATTCGCGATGTTGTTCTCGGTGGTGGTAATCTCATACTGGGCCGCGGTCATGCCACTCAAGGCCGCATTGATCAAGTTAATTCCCATGTACTCTTCCTCTGCTCACCCAAGACTGGGTTGATTGCATTATCGGCAGGTCCGGCCAATTCCTTAGGGAATAATTCATGCCTTGGGCTTGACACCCGCGCTGGTGGCGGGAGGCGGGGAAATCAGACCCTGCTTCGGACTGAGCTGTTTGACCATGACATCAGCCAAGCCGATGCCACGGCTCGCCATGCTCTGCGCCAACTGCTGGTCCAGCATGCTGGTATACATCTTGGTTTGCTCGTTATCGAACATGCCACCCTGAGGCGTCGCGTCACGCATGCTTTTCAGCATCATGCCGATGAAGACCGCCTCGAATTGCTGCGCAGCTGCCCCAAGCGCCTGTTCCGGTGACCGCTTGGCCTGCGCGCGCAACTGGTCGAGGCTCTTCGCGTCGATGGCAAGCCTGGCAGAAGCGTCCAGCGGCGCTGCCACTTAAATGATCTCCAGCTCGGCGCGCAAGGCCCCTGCCGACTTCATCGCCTGCAGGATCGCAAGCAGGTCTTGAGGGGACGCACCAATCGAATTCAATGCCTTTACGACTTCGTTCAACGAAGCACCCCTCGGAAGTTCCACAACCCCGCCCTTGTCGGTTTTGACGTCTATCGTGGATTTTTCGGTCTGCACGGTCTTTCCTTGAGAAAGCGCATTTGGCTGGCTCACGGAGCTCTCTGTATTGATCACGACCGTCAAGTTCCCGTGCGCCACGGCGCAAGGCTGCAGGGTCACCACCTGATTCATCACGACGGATCCGGTACGCGCATTGATGATGACCCTGGCAATGCCCTGGGCCGGATCGACGTCCAGATTTTCGATCCTGGAAATGAAAGCCACGCGCGCGTTACCTGCCGGTGCGCGTACCTGTATAACCCGGCCATCAAGGGCTGAAGCAAGGTCTTGGGCAACCTGGCTGTTGATGACGTCGACGACCCGCGCGGCGGTGGTGAAATCGGTTGCATTCAGTTCCAGATTGATGAAATCGCCTTGTCCCAGTATCGTCGGTACAGCGCGCTCCACTGTTGCGCCGGCCGGCACGCGGCCCACACTCAAATGGTTCACTTGCACCGATGAGCCGCCGGCGGAGGCGCCGACCCCACCCACCAGCACGTTGCCTTGCGCCATCGCATACACCAGCCCGTCGGCGCCCTTTAGCGGGGCGAGCAACAAGGTCCCGCCCAGCAGGCTCTTCGCATTGCCAATGGAGGACGCCACCACGTCGATGGTCTGGCCCGGCTTGGAAAATGGCGGCAGCGAGGCCGTCACGACCACCGCCGCGACGTTCTTGAGCTGCAAACTCGTGCCTGCGCTTTGCGGTATGTTCACGCCCATTTGAGAGAGCATATTGATGATGCTCTGCACCGTGAAGGGAGTTTGCGTCGTTTGGTCACCGCTGCCATCCAGTCCGACCACGAGGCCATAACCGATCAACTGGTTATCCCGGACGCCCTGAATGCTCGCAATGTCCTTGATTCGCTCGGCAGCCGCGCCCAGGGGATGCAGGGCCAACGTTGCCAGCAGCACTAAGAAGACTCGTTTCATGTGTATCTCCGTTCCAGGTATCCGCTAAGATCAGAATGGCAGGACCGACTGGAAGAATCGCCCCAGAAACCCCAGCGACTTCGCGTCGTTTATCACTTCGTTCATTGCGCCTGCATTCCGGTATTCGATGTGCGCATCGGCAACCTGGGTCGAGGGCACCGTGTTCGAACTGGAAATCGCGGTCGGATTGACCACGCCGGAAAATCGAATGAACTCGTCACTCGCGTTCAAACCGACCTGCTCTTCGCCGCTGACCAGCAGGTTGCCATTGGCGTATACCTGAACCACCGTCACGCTGATCGTTCCTGTCAGGCCCTCACTGGCAGCGCCATCCCCTGTGGCTGCCGTCTTGCTGCTGCTGCTGCTCACAATAGGAAAGGCATTGAACAGTTTTGCAAGGGGCCCTGAAGTCACAGGCGGCAGATTCGCATTGATGCTCTTTGCCATGCTGCTGTCGCCACTGGATTTTCTTGTACCGGCAGTATTTTCCACGATGGTTATCGTCAGGGTATCGCCGACATATCGGGCCCTCTTGTCCTCGAAAATAGGCCGTTCATTGACGCCCGCGCGGAAGATCGCGCCGTCGGCCGGAGCAACGAGTGGCTTCTCGGGCGGCTTGGCGGTCATCGGTTGCTGGATGCTGGTGGGCGGCTTCAGGTTACAACCGGCCAATCCCAGTAACAGTCCGGCCAAGAGTGCTCTGGATAACATTGGGTTTCCTCCAGGACAGGTCAGGGATGCACCAGCACCCATCACAGGTTATTCAAACTTTGCAGCATCTGGTCCGAAGTCGTAATGGCTTTTGAATTGATCTCATAGGAGCGCTGCGTCTGGATCATGTTCACCATCTCTTCCACGACGTTCACATTCGAAGTCTCAACATAGCTTTGATTCAATAATCCGGCACCATTGGTACCCGGCACATTGGTGCTCGGGGCTCCGGATGAACCGGTTTGCTGATAAAGGTTCGACCCCATGTTTTGCAGTCCCCCGGGATTGATGAAGCTCGCCAGTTGAAAACTGCCGATCTGTACCGGCGTAGCCACACCCGGTTGTGTCACTGAGACCGTGCCGTCCTGAGCGATCGTGACGGTGAGGGCATTGGATGGAATCGTGATGCTGGGTTGGATCGCGAAGCCGCTGGAAGTCACCATCTGTCCTTGGTTATCCATCTGGAACGAGCCATCGCGGGTATAGGCAGTCGAGCCATCCGGCATCAGCACCTGGAAGAATCCGGCGCCTTGGATCGCAACGTCCAGCTGGTTGCCGGTTTGTGTCAGGTTGCCCTGGGTCATCAGGCGTTCCGTCGCCACCGGACGCACCCCGGTCCCGATCTGCAGTCCTGACGGTATCTGGGTTTGCTGCGATGACTGCGCGCCTGGCTGACGCAGCGTCTGGTAGAGCAGATCCTCAAACACCGCACGCGACCCTTTGAAGCCGTTCGTGCTGACGTTGGCCAGGTTGTTGGAAATCACATCCATCTGCGTTTGCTGCGCATCCAGACCGGTTTTTGCGATCCACAAAGAACGTATCATGATCCTATCCTTTCAATTGACGGAGCTGCTAGCCAGCCAGCGTGATTATCGACGTGGCATGCTGTGCGTTGGTATCCGCGTTTTGCAGCATCTTCATCTGAAAATCGAATTTGCGTGCCAGCGAAATCATGTTGACCATCTGTTCGATCGGGTTAACGTTGCTGCCTTCCAGACTGCCGGATGCCACTTCCGTATTGGCATCTGCCGGCGCAACGGAACCGTCCTTCATGCGAAACAGGCCATCCCCGCCACGATCCAGCTGGTTGGTGGGCGGATTGACCAATTTCAGCCGACCTACCAATATGACAGACGACAGGTTGGAAGCACCGCTGGGCACCGTGGAGATCGTGCCATCCTTGGCAATAGTCACTTCGGTATCCGGGGGTATCGTGATCGGGCGGCCCGTATCGCCCAGCAAATTCTGGCCGGTACGCGTCTGCAGCAAGCCATTCGGGCTGATCTGAAAGCTGCCGTTGCGCGTGTAAGCCTCCTTGCCGTTGCTTCCTTGCACAACAAACCAGCCAGCGCCCTGCACCGCCACGTCCAAGGGGTTCCCCGTTTGCTGAAGAACCGCAGGCGTAAAGTCTGATCCTGTTGTGGAATCGACCACGAATGTCCGGGTTGGCAGGCCGTCGCCAACAAGCGGCACGGCACGAAAGGCGTTCAGCGTGGAACGAAACCCCGTGGTATTGGCATTCGCCAAGTTCTCCGATACCGCAGCCTGTTGCTGAAGCACGTGAGAGGCACCGGTCATTGCGGTATAGATCAGTCTGTCCATCGTTTTCCTCCTCAACGGGGTAAACAGAGAACGGGAAGTCATTCACCCCGCTTCCAATCCCTCACTTCCCGCTCTTAACGCAGGTTCACCAACGTCTGCATGATCGAGTCTTCAGTCTTGATGGTCTGTGCATTCGCCTGATAATCCCGCTGCGCGGTGATCATGTTGACCAGCTCAGCCGTGAGATCCACGTTGGAATCTTCTACCGCAGAGGACTGCAAGACGCCCAGGCTGCTTGATCCCGGCACGCCGACCAGCGGGACACCCGACGTGGTGCTTTGCACCCACTCGTTGCCGCCCATCGGCTGCAAGCCCTGTGGATCGACAAAATTAGCCAACACCATCTGTCCCATCGCACGCGACTGACCATTCGTATAGCGGCCCAGGATCGTTCCGTCAGGATTGGTGCTGAATCCGCTCAAGTGACCCGACGCATAACCGTCCTGGGTCAGGGTATTGACGCCAAAGGTCCCGCCAAATTGGGTGGTCTGGCCGAAATTGAACGTGAGCGACTGGGCCGCCGCCGCCGTCGGTGTGAAGGTCGCGGATACCACTTGTCCGACCGGCGGACCGGCTGGCGCAGTGAGCTGGCCCAACGTGTTGAAAGTCAGCGTACTCAGCGTGGTGGGCAACGCGGGCACAGAGGCGCCGTCAAGCGTCATGAAGGCATTCCAGTTGGGCGACCCGGCGTTGGACGTGACCACTGCTCCGGCCGCCACTGCCGTGACCGTCGCTGGCGTAAAGGTGAGCGTGCCGGCAGGGGCCACGCCCGGCGTGATGGCGGTAATGGTGGCCGACAGCGCGGCTCCGGCCGTTCCGGCACCGGCGATGGAAATGGTATTGCCAACAGCCAATCCGGTGATGTCGGTGACAGGTATCGCGGTCGAGGCCGCAGGAAGAGCCGCCGACGATGCTATGGCGGGAACCGGCTGCCTCTGAAAATACAGCGTCGCCACATGGCTGGCACCCAGGCTGTCATAAACGGTCACAGAGGTCGAATTGTTATAGGAAGTCGGATCGGTGGGGCTGAAAACCGCCATCGCCGGCACGGTAGCGAGCGCATTCAGGTTCGCCCCGACCGTCACGTTGGCAGATTGCTTGGGCACCAGGTCAGCCGCACTGATCTGTATTGGGACAGGAGCGCCGGCGACGATCACCCCTGCCGCGTTGGGCAGATAGCCCGTCACTTCATGTCCCTGGTTATTGACGATGAAACCGTTGCTATTGACCTGAAACTGTCCATTGCGGCTATACAGCACGGAACCGCTGGAATCAACCAGGCGAAAGAATCCTTGCCCGTTGATCGCCGTATCCATGGAGTTGCTGGTCGAAGTGATATTCCCCTGGGAGAACTGCTGGACGATCGCGGCGACGCGGCTGCCCGTACCCACTTGCAGCGCCCCTGAACCGGCAAGCGAGGCTGCATACATATCGGCGAATTGCGCTTGGGATTGCTTGAAGCCGACCGTATCGGCGTTGGCCACGTTGTTGCCTATCGTATCCAGCTGCGTCGACGATGTATTGAGGCCGCTCAATCCTTGCTGAAAGCTCATGATGTTCTCCTTGTATCCGTTTTACATCCCTGTTGTCTGTTCATTTCATGCACCACGCCGGAAGCCCTGAATGACGTGGTCAAAAGATTTGCACGACCTGCGACATCGCAATCCCTTGCAGCTGCCCGATGCCCAAGGTGACGCCTTGCGCGCTCTGGGTAACGCTGTTTACCGTGCCGTATTGCAGGCTCGTGGCCGCCACGCTGTTTCCTCCCTGGGTCGCATTCACCGTAAACGTATAGTTGCCGTCCGCGACCGTAGCCCCGGTATTGTCCGTTCCATTCCACTGCCAATTGACGTTGCCGGCGGGTTGCGCGCCCAGATCGATGGTTCGCACCAGCTTTCCGTTTGCATCGTAAATCGATACCTGGGCGTCATTCACGGCCTGTGGCAATTGGAAGCCGCCCACACCAACGCTGCTGCTCAAACTGATGCCATTGCCAGGCACCAGCACCCCATGCCCTATCATGCTCGCCGCCTGCAAGGATTGGTTGGAGGTGGAAGTCAGACTGTTGCTCAGGGCCTGCAGGGTCGCATTCAGGTTGTCGATGCCGGTCACCGTGCTGAGCTGCGCCATCTGCGAAGTCACTTGCGCGTTGTCCATCGGGTTGAGCGGGTCCTGGTTCTTCATTTGCGTGACTAGCAGCTGCAGGAACTGATTCTGCGTAGCGGCAGCCGAGCCGGCAGCCGGGGCAGCACTTGCGCTTGCATTCATTGAAGCGAACAGGGCTGCTGCTGCCGAAGTTGCGTCTTGTGTGCTGTTTACCATGACAGTTTCCTTTCTAAGTATCCGATCTTCTGCATTCCATCATTCGAACGATCTGCGTTCAGACCTATTGCCCGATGGTCAGCGTCCTGAGCAACAGCGTCTTTGAGGTGTTCATCACCTCCACATTGTTCTGGTAGGAGCGTGACGCCGAGATCATGTTCACCATCTCGTCCACCACATTCACGTTGGGCATGGCGACATAACCCTGTGCATTCGCCATCGGGTGTTTGGGATCATAGACCATTTTCATCGGCGAGTTGTCTTCGACCACCGCGGTCACCTTTACGCCCTGGGCAGTGCCGCCAGCCACCGGGGTCGCGCTGAACACCACCTGCTTGGCGCGGTAGGGCTGGCCGTTCGCGCTGGTCGTGCTGTCGGCGTTCGCCAGATTGCTTGCCACCACGTTCAGGCGTTGTGCCTGTGCCGTCATCGCAGAACCCGCCACATCGAATATATTGAACAGAGACATCTTTCACCCTCCTTGGCCTTGCGTGAGCCTATCGGCCAGTCTGCCGACAAATCTTCAACAAGATGCCGTTAGCTTTGGACTGCTGACAGGATCTCCTTCAGCTTGTTACTAACAAACGTGACGCTGGATTCGTAGCGCAACGCGTTGTCGGCAAACTGCGCGCGTTCTACGTCCATGTCCACCGTGTTGCCGTCTGCGCTCGCCTGGACCGGCTTGCGGTACATGACCTGCGCCCCCAGCATGGACGACGCGCCGTTCGCTTGCAGGTGCATGGGCGACGTTTGCACGGTCGACAGTTTTGTGGCTGTTCCAGCCAGTGCATTCTGCAATGCATCGGCAAAGTTTACATCTTTTGCCTTATAATTTGGCGTGTCCGCATTCGCGATATTGGAAGCCAGCAGTTCCTGGCGCGCGGCACGCAAGTTTAATGCGGTCTGCTGAAATCGCACTGCCTCGTCCAATCTGTTGATCATCGTACCCTCCCCCGACAAAGCGGTCCTGCAACCAGTTACATATGGGCGGCATGTTAAGTCCACCCGGATCTTTGCCATCCGTCGATAAGCGGCAGATTTCTGCCTCATTTCCGGCTTATTGGGCTCTTCCATAAATCAACCGTAGCACGCACAATGCGCGCATGAGGAAAGCCATATTGACAGCCTGTTTGCTGCTTCACGGCATAGTTGCGTCAGCCATGCCCCCTGCAGCCGCGCAGGATCACGCGCAGATCAAGACCGTCGTTGAAGCGTTTGTTCAACAGGAAAGCGCCTCCCTTCCCGGCAAGGTCACCTATCAGGTGAATGACATAGACCAGCGCATCGCGCTTCCGGCATGCGCCAGGCTCGAGGCCTTTCTGCCCGCCGGCAGCCAGTTCATCGGCAAGACCGCAGTCGGGGTAAGGTGTCTGGAAAAGAACGGATGGAGCATTTTCGTCCCGGTACAAATCAAGGTCAGCCTGAATTTCCTGGTTAGCGCGCGGCAATTACCGCTTGGACATACCCTGCAACAGCAGGATCTCGCCACCCAGATGACGGAGGCTTTGCAGACGGAAGGTCTCACCGATCCCGGACAGGCGATCGGCAAAGTGCTGCGTTACGGCGTTGGCGCTGGCCAAGTGCTGCGCGAGGACATGCTGCGCCAGCCTTTCAGCGTGACCCAAGGCCAGATCGTGTCGGTGGTCGTGCTCAGGGACGGTTTTACCATCCACAGCGAAGGCGCCGCCTTGGGCAATGCCAGCGAGGGGCAGAACGTGAAGGTTCGCAGCAGTTCTGGTCGGGTGATCGGGGGCATTGCGCGAGCCAACGGGGTAGTGGAAATCGGGCCCTAGCCCGCCACGCGATTGCGCTCCGGCAGCGTTTGCACTATAAATACGCCCTATTGCCCTAAAGTTTTGCGATTTTCTACCGATAAAACAAAACAATAGCAGTCCAGATCAGCACCATCAGTTTGAGAGGATGACCGTGAAAATCGACAAACCCAGCAAGCCCTTGCCCGCCAACTCGGCAGGAGACATAGCGACCCCCGCCCAGGCAAAGGGAAAAGCGGGGCAGCCGACCCCATCACAGTTAACGAGCAGCACCAGCGTTTCGCTCGGTTCCACCGCGACGCAGTTGAGCAGCCTGGAAAGCAGCATGCTGAACACGCCCGTTGTCGATGCGAACAAGGTTTCAGAGATCAAACAGGCCATCAGTGAAGGGCGCTTCAAGGTCAATTCGGGAGCAGTCGCAAATGGACTGATCGAAACGGTACGCAACCTGATAGGTGGCGGGAAGTAAGACTTGAATCAATCTTCCGCCGGACAACTGACTGATGCCTTGAATGCCGAATACAAGGCATTGCTGAACTTTGTGGCGCTGCTGGAACGCGAGCAGGGGATGCTCGTGGAGAACCTCACCGACAAGTTGCTTGAACTCTCCGAACAAAAGACCACCCAGGCCATCAACCTGAACGGATTGGCCCAGGCCCGCCGCGCATTGTTTCAGCAAAATATCCCGAAGCTTGACCTCGACTCGATGAACGCCTGGCTGAAGCAACACAATCCGGAAGGATTGGCGGTCTGGCAGAAAGCGCTCGCCCTGACAAAACGCGCTCAACAACTGAATCGGACCAATGGCGAGCTGATCCAGATGAAGATGCGCCACAACCAGCAATCGCTTGCCGTATTGAGCAATGCAGTGAACAAGGCAAATCTCTATGGCCCTGACGGGCAACCCAACTTCTCGATAGGGGGAGGCAGGTCGCTGGGGAGCGGATAGGCCCGAATCGCGGGTTCAGGCGTGAGAGGCGCTCCCCGCTCTCACTCGCCGCCGGCACTTCCCCGCTCCAGATTGGGTGCCAGTATCGTGATGCTCACTCGCCGGTTCCTGGCGCGATTCTCCGGACTGTCGTTCGGCACCAGAGGTTGATTCGCGGCCAACCCGACGACCGCCAGACGCTTTTCCGGCACGCCGTTGCTGATCATCATCCTGACAACGCTGCTGGCGCGCGCAGAAGACAATTCCCAATTGGAAGGGAACTGTGCAGTCGCGATGGGAACATCGTCAGTATGCCCTTCCACTTCAATCGGCAATTCCTCGCTGCTCAATATTGCGGACACTTGATGCAATACGTCCAGCGCGGCCGGCTGCAGTATCGCATCTCCCGTTCTGAACAACAGGCTTGCGCTGATATCGACTTCTATTCCGCGCTTGGTCGGAATGATGTTGACGACATGCTGGCTGATAAGCGGAGCCATCACCTGCCGCAAGCTGCCAGTCAGGTTCCTCATGCGCTCCTGTATCTTGCGCTGCTGTTCGCCCAGGCGGGCCGTGCGCTTGTCCACCAACGCCTTGAGCAACTGCTGCTGCTCGTTTGGCATGACAGTGGCATTGGAAAATACCGGGCGATTGGTAAAGGCGCTGCTCAACGAATCACCGAAAGTCTTATACTTCGATTCGTTCACCGATGAGATCGAATACATCACGACGAAGAACGCAAACAGCAGCGTGACGAAATCCGCATACGAGATCAGCCAGCGGTCGTGGTTGTCATGCTCGAACCGTTTCTTGCGGCGCGCCATGTCTAGATGATATAGCTTTGCAGTTTCATTTCGAGCACTCGCGGATTATCCCCGTTCGCGATTCCCACCAGACCATCAACGATCATTTCCTGCATATGGGCCTGGTCCATCAGGATGGATTTCAGCTTGTTTGCGACCGGCAGGAACAGCAGGTTTGCAAAGGCGACACCGTAGATGGTCGCGACAAATGCCACCGCGATCCCTGCACCCAGTTTGGCCGGCTCGCTCAGGTTCTGCATGACGTGCATCAAGCCGAGCACGGCGCCGATGATGCCGATCGTGGGAGAGTATCCGGCGGCTGCCTCCCACACCCGCGCCGACTGCCAATGCAGCTGTTCCCACGAATGGATATCCACATCCAGTATTTCGCGGACCTTGTCACCGCTATTGCCATCCACCAGCAGCTGGAGCCCCTTCTTCAGAAACGGATCGCGAACGGTGTTCATGCGCGCTTCAAGTGCCAGGATGCCTTCCTTGCGCGCAAGCAGGCTCAGATTTACCAGCTCCCGGATCGAGTCCCTGCCGGAGAGCGGGGGCGTGACAAAAGCCCATCTGCCCATCTTGATCGCCAGGACAAACACGCGACCAGGACATTGGACCATCACGGCACCCAACGTGCCGCCAAGCACGATCAGAAAAGCCGCTACCTGGAACAGGATCGAAAGATCGCCGCCCTCGAGTATCTGCCCGCTCATGATGCCTGTCAGGCCGACCACCAACCCCAGTAGCGTGAGCTTGTCCATCAGTAGCCCTTCAACCTGCCGCGCAGCCTTGCCACCGCCTGGCTATGCAATTGCGAAACACGCGATTCGCTCACGCCCATCACCTCACCGATCTCGCGAAGGTTCATCTCCTGCTCGTAGATCATGCCCATCAACATCCGCTCGCGTTCCGGCAGAGCATCGATCGCTTGCGCGAGCTCGGCCTTGAAACGATCGTCCTGCAACAACTCCATCGGATCGGAGTCGTTGCCAAATTCGAAGCGTTCGAAAAAATCGTCCTGATCCTCATCATGGAAATCCTCGTAATATACCAGCTGCGCGCCGCGTGATTCCTGCAGCATCTGCTGGTACTCCGCGAGGGGCATCCCCATCGCTTCGGCGATCTCGGTTTCATTCGGCGCCCGGCCCAGCTTTTGCTGCTGCTGGCTGATCGCCGTTTCGATGCGGCGCATGTCGCGCCGCAGGCTGCGCGGCAACCAATCGGCTGCGCGCAGTTCATCCAGCATCGCGCCGCGGATACGCTGCGTCGCATAGGTTTCGAACTGCGCCCCGTGAAACTCGTCGTAGCGGCCTGCCGCATCCAGCAACCCCATCATGCCTGCCTGAATGAGGTCGTCGACCTGCACGCTGTGGGGCAGCCTGGTCATCATCTGATGCGCAATACGTTTCACCAGATGGGAATATTCCCGCAGGCATTCTTCCTTGTCGTTTCGTCCTGATGCATTGTACATGCTTGCTAGTTTACAACGGCAGCAACTTTCTTGCTGCGGTGTCGCAGCGGCTGCGGCACCTGCCTGATCAGGTCCTGCATCATGGTTCGCATCCCTCCTTGCGACTCATCCTGCGGGACCGGAAGCTGCAACAATTTCCTCGACAGCTCGAGGTAGGATTTTGCCGCGGCTGCGGCCGGAAAGGCCTCGACCACCAGTTTGCCAAGCTGCCTTGCGCGCTTTTGCCGGTCGTCGTAGGGGATGCAACCCAGGTACTCGAGGCGCGCGGACAGGTTGCGCCGCGCCACTTTGGCCATGTTGCCGAACACGGTCGTCGCAGCCTGCTCATCGACCACTTTGTTCACGACGATCTCGAACTGCAATCGTGCATTCTCGAGTGCCAGGCGCTTGATCAATGCGTAGCTGTCGGTGATGCCGCGGGCCGTGGGATCCACCACCACCAGCAGCGAAACGCCAGCTGCCAGACTCCATGGCACTTCGACTTGTCCCATGAGCATCGCGGCATCCACCAGCATCACATCCACGCCGCTGCTCACTTCGGCCAGCGCATCGAGCAAGCGCTGCTGTTCCACCCGCCCCATCTGCGGCAGCGAATACATCGCGCGCGAAGTGGACAACACCGCAAAGCCATTGATCCTCGATATCGCCCCGGAAGGGTTGCACTTTTCCCGGATCACGTCCATCAGATCGTATCTGGCTTTCTCGCCCTGCAGGAGGTCATTGGACACATGATTTTCATCCAGTACCAGCACCTCCTTGCCGGAACGGGCCATTGCCGCGGCAAGATTGAGGGTCATGCTGGTGCGGCCCACGCCGGCTTTCCCTGCCACGAGGGCGATCACCTGGGTAGGCTTGCGAACCAACAGGCGCCGCAGGCCTTCAGCCTGGTCCACTCCTGAGTCAGAGCGCATAGGACGTATCGATGCCTGCCGTGCCTCGATCAGGGAGAAGTCCGCCATCCGAAGGCCGGTGACCCGATTCAGGCTCGGTTGCGGGTGCCTGCAGCGGTCCCTGCCCGGCCATCAGCACCGGGACCTCCGTGTCGCGCATCGTGAAAGGCGTTGTTCTTTCTGCTGACTTGAGTGCACGGTGCAACAGATAATCGAGATTTACCGGATGCAGGTCTTCCGGCACGCACTGGCCATTTGTCATGTAATGCATGACCAGACGGTGGCGCACTACTACATCCAGTATCGCGCCAAGATTGACCGCCTCATCAAGCTTGGTGGGAATGCAGCCGATCACCTGGTCGCCTTGATACATGCGCACCACGTCTTCAAGAGTATCGCCGCCGCTGGTGGCATTCAGCAAAAGCAAGCGCGGCACCTGGACAGCATCGAACATTTCGCCCTGGCCGCCGACACGTTCATCGCGTTGGCCCATACCCACGGTGTCTATCAGCACCAGATGCTTGTTGCGCAGCGAGGAGATCATCAGGCGCAGATCTTCGGTGCCTTTGACTGCCTGCACCTCCACGCCAAGGATCTTTCCGTATATCTTGAGTTGCTCGTAAGCGCCGATACGGTAGCTGTCGGTAGTCAACAACGCCACCTTGTCCGCGCCGTAGCGCACAACCGCCCGCGCCGCGAGCTTGGCAGTCGTCGTGGTCTTCCCGACGCCAGTCGGCCCGATCAAGGCATACACGCCGCCCTTGACGACGATGTCATCCTTTTCAGCAACCGTCCGCAGATTTCGTTTCAATACCTGGTAGACCCACGATTCGACCGAGGGTTTTCCGGCAGGCATGTTGTCGAGAAACTGGCGTGCCAGCTGGGCGCTGAAGCCCGCGTTCAGCAGGGTGCGGAGAAATCCCGCGCTATGCGGATCCTGTTGCGGCAGCCGGCTGCCTGACAGCGCCGCCAGCTGTTGCTGCAGCATCCTGTGCATCGACTTGATCTCCACAAGAATCGATGCCTCAGGGGCCAGTGGCGAGGAGCGGGCCGTTTGTTCCTTGTGCCTGGTAGCGGGCGCCTTTCCCCGCACAACCGACTCAGTCACGTGCATGATCTCCTCGTTCGCAAGCGCAATGATTTCCACGCCTTCATCAATCTTGCGATTGGACAGGATCACAGCCTCATCACCCAGTATGTTGCGAATGTCCCTTAGCGCCTGACGCGCCGTCGGTGCGATGAATTTCCTGATGTTCATGCTCTGCCTCCCACCATTGCCGTGACCCGGATCGTTTTGAAGCTCGGTACTTCATCGTGCGAGATCACCCTGACATTCGGTACTGCGCGCTTCAGGAAGCGGGCGAGCAGTTCGCGCAACTGTGTCGGCACCAGCATCACCGTCGGCAAACCCATCCGCTCCTGTGCCTCGGCAGCGGCGCGGGTTTCGCGCACGACCGTGTCGGCCAGCCCCGGCTCGATTCCCATCCCGGTCTGACTGGATTGCATCGCCTGGATCAGGATATATTCCAGTTCCTTGTCCATACCGATCACCTGCAGCTCCTGAGCGGCCGGATAGAACTGCTGCACGATGGCAGGGCCCAGTGCGACCCGTACCAGCGCGGTAAGCTGATAGGCATCCAGGTTGCGCGGCGCGTTTTCCGCCAGCGTCTCCACGATGGTGCGCATGTCGCGCAGATGCATGCCTTCGTCCAGAAGGTTTTGCAGTACCTTTTGTACCGTGCCCAGCGGCAGGGTCTTGGGTACCAGGTCTTCAACCAGTTTTGGCGCGATCTTGGCCAGATGATCGAGCAGCTGCTGCACTTCCTGGCGCCCGAGCAACTCCGCGGCACGGGTGTTGATCAGATGGCTCAAGTGGGTCGCCACCACCGTGCCCGGATCAACCACCGTATAGCCCATGACTTGCGCCTGGTCTCGCAATGACGCTTCGATCCACACGGCGGGAAGACCAAAGGCCGGGTCGCGCGTCGGCGTACCGGCCAGCGGCCCCGTCACATTGCCCGGATTGATGGCCAGAAGCATATTCGGATACACCTCTCCGCTTCCGATCTCCACACCCTTGAGGGTGATGCGATATCCATTCGGGCGAAGGTCCAGGTTGTCACGGATGTGAACGGACGGCGGGAGAAATCCGATATCCTGGGTGAATTTTTTGCGGATGCCCTTTATGCGGCGCAACAAGTCTCCGTCCTGCGCCTTGTCCACCAGCGGGATCAGGCGATAGCCAACCTCAAGCCCCAGCATGTCCACTTGCGCAACGTCCTCCCAGCTTGCTTCGGGTGCTTCAGACGTCGCAGGCACCATCGCAGCCGCGGCAGCCTGTTCCTGCACGGCGGACACTGCGCCTTTTTGCGACAAGTGGTAAGCCAACCCTGCCAATGCCCCAGCCAACAGCAAAAAGGCAAAGTGCGGCATTCCGGGGATCATCCCCATCACGCCGATGATGGCGGCCGTCAGCATGATGACCTGCGGTTGCTTGAACAGTTGCGCGGACAGTTGCTGCCCGATGTTTTGATCGCTCGACACCCGGCTCACGACCAGGCCGGCGGCCGTGGAGATCACCAGTGCGGGAATCTGCGCGACCAGGCCATCACCTATGGTCAGCAGCGTGTAATATTTGGCCGCGACGGCGATATCCAGATTGTGCTGCAACACACCGACGATCAGCCCGCCGACGATATTGATCATCAGGATGATGATTCCCGCTACCGCATCTCCGCGCACGAACTTGCTGGCACCATCCATCGACCCGTAGAAATCGGCTTCCTGCGCGATCTCGGCCCGCCGTTTACGCGCCACATCCTCGCCAATCAACCCGGCGTTCAAGTCGGCATCGATCGCCATCTGCTTTCCGGGCATCGCATCCAACGTGAAACGTGCACCCACTTCCGCGATGCGCCCGGCACCTTTGGTGATCACGACGAAGTTGATGACCACCAAGATGGAAAACACCACGAGGCCCACGGCATAGTTTCCGCCTACCAGAAAATGGCCGAACGATTCGATCACCTTGCCCGCAGCGTCCGGCCCGGTATGGCCTTGCAGCAGCACGATCCTCGTGGACGCCACGTTCAGCGACAAGCGCAACAGCGTGGTGATCAACAGCACGGTGGGGAACACCGCGAAATCCAGCGCCTTGGTCGTATTCATGCTGACCAGCAAGACCATGATGGCGATCGCGATGTTGAAGGTGAAAAGGATGTCCAACAGGAATGGCGGGAGCGGCAGCACCATCATTGCCAGGATCATCACGATCAGGATGGGGCCGGCCATGCTACGCACGCCGCTGCGCTTCATCCACTCTTGCAGGGTCAGCAGCAGGTTCATGCTTCAGCCCCCGCTGTCGCCATGGCGTCCGGATCGAGTTCCGCTGGCACGAGCAATCTGCCCGGTTCCTGCGGGGGCGCACCGCCCTCTCTTTCGTAGCGGCGCAACTGATAGACATAGGCGAGCACTTCCGCAACGGCGGTATACAGGGCTTCCGGGATCGCCTGACCCAGTTCGGTATGCTTGTGCAGCGCACGCGCCAGCGGCGGTGCCTCGAGGATCGGCACATGATTTTCCTCGGCGATCTCACGGATGCGCAATGCCAACAAATGCGATCCCTTTGCGACCACGACCGGCGCGTTCATGGCCTTGTCGCTGTACTTCAACGCCACGGCATAGTGCGTCGGGTTGGTGACCACCACGTCCGCGGTCGGGATGGCGGCCATCATGCGGCGGCGAGCCGCTTCACGCTGCAAGCTGCGAATGCGGCCCTTGACCATCGGATCGCCTTCGGTCTCCTTGGCTTCCTGGCGCATCTCTTCCTTGGTCATCATCAGTCTCTTGTTGTAATCCCACAGCTGGAAGGGCACATCGATCAGCACGATCAGGAACATCGCGCCGACGATCGCCATGAAGCTCGCCCCGATCAGCCGGCCGATCTGCGGGATCGCCGCATCGACAGACTGCGTGGCAAGCCCCATGACCACATCCTTGTTGTGCCAGATCACCCACGCAGCCACGCCGCCGATCAGGATCGACTTGCCAACCGCCTTGGACAATTCAACCAGGGCGTGCATGGAAAACATTCTGGAAATCCCGGAAATCGGGTTCATTCTGGAAAACTGCGGTTGAATCGCCTCGATGCTGAACAGCCACCCATTGAGCAACAGCGGCGAAAATGCGGCAGCGATCAAGACTGCCAGCAACAAGGGCGAGAAGGTGACCAACGCATCCAATGCGAGGTCATACAGGCGCGGGATGATCAGGTCGGTATTGAAGGCCAATCCCTTGTCAATGGTCAGGCCGGTGCGCAACGCGTCCACCATATGCCGGGTCAGCGACGCGCCCATGAACCACAGCGTAGCCCCGCCCGCCAGCAATACAGCAAACGTGGAGAGCTCCCTCGAACGCGCGACTTGGCCCTTCTCTCTTGCCTGATCGATTCGCCGCTGTGACGGTAGTTCGGTTCTTTCTAGATCGCTGTCTTCTGCCATGTCTGACTCCGCTGGTCATGGCAATTATCGGCACTGCAAGAAAGTTCAATCTCGCGAATAGCGGGTGAAAACAGGCGTTATTTTGTGACCCCCAGGACAGCCAGGACGCGCCCGGCCATTTTCTCCAGCGGCACGACCTCGTCCACGGCGCCGAGAGCGATGGCCTCGCGCGGCATCCCGAACACCACGCAGCTTGCTTCATCCTGTGCCAGGTTATATGCGCCGGCCTTGTGCATCTCCAGCATCGCGGCTGCGCCATCCTTTCCCATGCCGGTGAGCATCACGCCGATGGCATTGCCCCCCAATACCTTTGCCGCTGCACGAAACAGCACTTCGACGGACGGACGATGGCGATTGACTGGCGGTTCCTGGTTCAACACCGTCTGGAAACCTGAGCCGGGGTTGCGCTCCACCAACAAATGCGAATGCCCCGGTGCGACATAGGCCGTCCCCGCCACTATGCTTTCATGGTGCTCGGCCACCTTTACGTTCAACTGGCACAAGCTGTCCAGCCGGGCCACAAAAGATTTGGTGAACGTTTCAGGCATGTGCTGGGCGATCAGGATCGCAGGAGAGTCCTTCGGCATGCCCGCCAGAAAGACCTTGATGGCTTCAGTGCCCCCTGTTGATGAACCGACCACGATGATGCGCTGACCAGACCCTCGCGTACCCGGCACAATGGACATCAGGCCCGCTCTTGCTTGAACTTGTCAGCCAGCACATACACGGTGTGGCTGCTCAATTTGAAATACGCTTCGGCATTATAGAAGTGTTCGGAATGCCCCGCGAACAACAGGCCATCGCCACGGAGCAACGGGGCAAATTTTTTCAGTACCGTCAGCTGCGTCTCCTTGTCGAAGTAGATCATCACGTTTCGGCAGAAGATCGCATCCAGCTTGCCGCGTACCGGCCAGATGACATCCAGCAAATTGATGCGGCGGAAGATGATCATCTTTTGCAACTCAGGACGCACCGTGACAAAACCTGCATCGTCCCCGGTGCCGCGCACGAAGAACCTATCGATCTTCTGCGCCGGTATCTTGGCGACCGACTCAAGTTTGTAACGACCGATCCGCGCGGTTTCCAACACCGTGGTGTCGAGATCCGACGCAATGATCCTGACCGGATTGTCAAAATCGCCGAACGCATCCACTGCGGTCATCGCCATGGAATAGGCCTCTTCGCCTGTCGAACAGGCGGAGCACCACAGCTCGATGGGTCGCGACTTTCCCTGCCTGCGCAGGTGATCGGCCAGCATCGGAAAGTGGTGCGCCTCTCTGAAGAACGAGGTTAGGTTGGTGGTCAGGGAATTGGTGAATGCCTCCCATTCGGCCTCGTCACCGCCTTGCAAGCGGTCGATATATTCCGAAAAGGTCTTGATGCCGGTGGCGCGCAGCCGCCGTGCCAGGCGGCTATAGACAAGCTCCTGCTTGCCATTGCCCAGCGAAATTCCGGCATGCTGATAGATCAGTTTGCTGATGCGCTGGAAGTCGTGCGAGGTGAAATGAAACTCGCGGTCCTTGTGAACAGTCACTTTTTCACCATGACATCAACAAAGACCTGACTTCCGCGTAACCCGTGCACGACCTGATAGGCAAAACGATCATCCTTCAACTTCATCCATCAGGCATATTAATGAATTTGCCCTAGCTCAGCAAACATTTGGTCAAAGGATATCCGGCCCTCTTCAGCTCTTCTGCAGATTTCGCCAGCGCCTCCGCAGCCACATTGGCATCCTTGGCGGACTGGGTGTTGCTGTCCACCAATCCGGTGACCTTCTCCAGGCTGTTCGCCACGCTGTGGCCCGCCACGGATTGTTCCTTTGATGCCGACGCGATATGCTGGATCCTGTCGGCGACGCTCACCGTTGCGGCCATGATCTCTTTCAGTCCGTCGCCATTCTTGCGGATCAGCGTGATCCCGTTTTCCACCTCCGCAACCGCTCCCTGCATCGATTTCACCGCGGAATCCGAGATCGTGGTGATCTCGCTGATCGTGGTGGCGATATCCTTGGTGCTGGTCGCGGTGCGCTCCGCCAGTTTGCGCACTTCGTCCGCCACCACCGCAAAGCCGCGTCCCTGCTCGCCGGCACGGGCCGCTTCAATTGCCGCATTCAACGCCAGGAGATTGGTCTGGTCGGCGATCTCCTTGATGGAATTCGCGATCGCGCCGATCCTCTGGATCGATGCGCCCAGTTCAGCGATCGTCTTGCTCGAAGATTGCACCGTTTCAGCCACCTTGGTGGTCGCGCTGATGCTCTGCTCCATGTTGCGATTGTTTTCCTCCACCGTCTTGTGCATGTTCTTCGCATCGGCAAGGGAATCCGCCGCCATGTTCGCCACTTCCGCGACAGACTGGCTGTATTCCTCCATCGTCGCCGCGATCGACTGGATATGATCCTGCTCTGTCACGGCATTGTTGGTGACCCCGGAGATCTTGGCCTCGACATCGTGGACGAGTTCCTGCATATGGTGCTCCGACTGGGCTATTTCATCGACCATGGTGCGCAAGTAAGATTGCATGGTCTGTGTCTTGCATAGCAGCGCCCCCATCTCGTCCTGGCCGGAAATATCCATCGCGCTGTCGAGATCGCCGACCATTATCCCGCTCAGCGCCATGTCCACGGCCCTCAACGGACGCAAGACCAGCTTGTTGATGATGTAATTGACCAGGAGGAACATGAACACATGCAATCCAGCCTGTCCGATGATCAACATCAGCGCGGCAGACCCACTGTTGTCCAGGTGAGGCCGGATGAGCAGCTGCCCTGCGCTCAACAAGACCAGCAAGCACGACTGGATGAGCAATTGCACCTTGGCCTTTAACGACCAATTCCCAGGCTTCCAGCGCTCGTATTTCGAGACGATCTCCGCGCCGGACTGATTCAGTTGCCGATACAAGGCCTCTGCCTCAGCAACCATTTCGCGGGTCGGCGCCCGTCGCACGGACATGTAACCGACGGTCTTGTCGTAGTCCATCAGCGGCACGACCGTGGCCTGCACCCAGTAGTGGTCGCCGTTCTTGCAGCGGTTCTTGACCACGCCACGCCATGGACGACCCGATTTCAGCGTGTCCCACAACCATTTGAACGCCTGCGGCGGCATATCCGGATGGCGCACGATGTTATGGCTCTTGCCGACCAGCTCTTCGCGGCTGAACCCCGATATGCTCACGAAGGCGTCATTTGCATACGTCGTGACGCCCTTGGTATCGGTCTTCGACACCAGCGTGGCGTTGGCAGGAAACGGCACCTCCCTTTGCGACACGAATGCGTTCTTGTTTTGCATCTTCTTGATCTTCCCCTGTAAAGAACAATGCCCAATCGTCAAATGATTCGAAGAACATCAAATATTCTTCCGGCTATGACGAATGATTCACGCGCCGTTCAACCCCTCCGGCATCGCCATATCATCGTGCCTGCACGTCGCTGAGCAGCTCCTTGATGTCGAGGATCAACACTATATCGCCCTCGCTTGACATCGTCACGCCTGCGACACCCTTGGGGCGGAAAGTATCCAGGGATTTGATCACCACATCATCATGCCCGGCAAAGGAGTCTGCCGACAGGATGAAGCTGTTGTTGCCAAACTGCATCAGCACGCCCACCTCCGGCGTACCGGTGGTGTCCCATCCGATCAGCTGCGCCAAAGGCAGGACCGGCAGCACTTCGCCGCGGACCACCATGGTTGCCCTGCCGGAAACCTGTTGCAATTGCTCCGGCGTTACCGACAGGATTTCGCGCACCATGGACAGCGGCACGGCAAAAGACTGCTCCCCCAGGCGCAATATCAACACCGGCAGGATCGCCAGCGTGAGCGGCAACATGATTGTGATCACGGTGCCCTTGCCGAACTCGGACTGGATGTTGACGACGCCGTTGAGTTTGTTGATGTTGGTCTTCACCACGTCCATGCCGACCCCGCGGCCCGACACGCTGGATATCTCGTCTTTCGTCGTGAACCCGGGCAGAAAGATCAGCTCCAGGCACTGGGACTCATCCAGCGTATTCGCGACCTCGTTGGTGATCAGTCCCTTCTCGACCGCCTTGTTGCGGATCACTTCCGGACGCATGCCGCGACCATCATCGGAAATGGTGATCAGGATATGGTCGCCTTCCTGCCGGGCGCTCAATTCCACTATGCTCTTTTCCGGCTTGCCGACCGCAATGCGCCCTTCGATCGTCTCGACACCGTGATCGACTGCATTGCGAACCAGATGGACCAGCGGATCATTGAGATCCTCGATCATGGTCTTGTCCATCTCCGTTTCTTCACCGACTAGCACCAGCTCGACATCCTTGCCCAAGGAGCGGGCCAGATCGCGCGCCAACCGCGGATATTTCTTGAACAAGCGCCCGATCGGTTGCATGCGGGTCTTCATTACTGCGTTCTGTAGATTCACCACCAGCATATCGAGCTGGCTGACTGCCTGGTCCAGATCATGCAGGGTTTCCGCATCAGTGCGCCCCTGGATGATGTCTGAGCGCAAGTGGGTCAATCGGTTCTTGGTCAAACCGATCTCGCCCGAAAGATTCAATACCTGGTCCAGGCGGCCCGTATCCACGCGTATCGTGGATTCCTTGGCTTCGGTTACCGAAATATCCCCTTCGCGTCGTCCCACGGTGCTGCCTGGAACATCGGTGGCGCGGCGGCCAAATACTGCCTTGGTGGACTCTTCTTCAGAAAGCGCCTCCGCGATCTTTTCCGCATCACGCGTCGCACCCACCTGCGTGACGATGTCCGTTCCGGTCAACGCGTCATATAGCTTGTTCCAGTCCACACCATCGATGGCCGGCGCACTTGGGGCGACAGCGGCAACACTCGGGACAGGAGCGGGACGCGGTTTCCTGGCCGAGGAAGAAACGGCCTTCCCGCTCAATGCGGCCTTCAGGTTTTCCATGATCTCGTCCGGAGCCGCATCCGGTTGCACGCTTTGCTGCAACGCGCCAAACATCTTGCGCACCTCGGCGGTCGCCGCGAAGATCACATCCATGAGTTCGGCGGTCAGTTTCAGTTCACCGTTGCGCAGCTTATCAAACAGATTCTCGGTGATGTGACACAGGGTGACCAGTTCGGTCGCGTTCAGAAACCCGGCGCCACCCTTGATCGTGTGAAATCCGCGAAATATCTCGTTGAGCAGCTTGCTGTCCGCAGGATGCTTTTCAAGTTCCATCAACTTGCTGTCCACGTCGGACAACATTTCACCCGCTTCCATCAAGAAATCGCTTAACAGCTCTTCCATGCCGGCAAAGTCGCTCATTTCAGAACCCCAGACTTTCCAGCAGGTCATCCACCTGGTCCTGATTGGTCACCACATCCGTGCGTCCGAAGGAACTGATCACTGGGCCGTTCAGCAGACCTCCGCCCGAGAAACCGGAGCCCAGCTCCGCTCTGACCGACGCTGGCGCATTTTCCACCAGCAAAGCCAGCAATTGCTGCTCCATGCTTTGCGTGACCTCGATGATCTTCTTGATGACCTGGCCGGTCAGATCCTGAAAATCCTGGGCCATCATGATCTCCAGAAGATAGGCGTTGGTCGTCTTGGTCTGCTTGGGAACCTCATACAAAAAGGCATGTGTCTGTGTGACGAGATCCTTGAATTGCGCCACATCCAATTTCTTCTCGAACAGCATCTGCCACTGCCCCGCCAGGCGATGGGCCTCGACTTCCATCTTTTCCAGGACCGGTTGTGCGGCGTCGGTTGCATTCAGCACCCTCTCAGCGGCCTGTTGCGTCAGGGTCGCCACATAATTCAAACGGTCGCGCGCGTCCGGGATGGAAGCCGCCGCCTTTTCGATTTCCTTGTTCAGTCCCAATTCACGCAAGCTGTCATGCAATGTCCGCGCCATGTGACCGATCTGATTGATCATCTTTGTTGAATCCGCACCGTGGCCGGCAGCGCCGGGACTCGCCACAGGATTGAAGTGCGGACGGGTTTCAGCAACATACAAGGATGGATTGGCTTCAGCGGCATTCGCCGCCACGATGCTGTCGAACAACTCTTCTAGGTCATCGGAATCCTGAGTGGCAGAATTTGTAGGCATATCAGCTCTCACTTTTGCATGGTTAGAAATATTTTCTTCAACTTTTCATCCAGCGTGGCGGCGGTGAACGGCTTTACCACATATCCGCTCGCCCCGGCCTGTGCCGCCATGATGATATTTTCCTTCTTCGCCTCCGCCGTCACCATCAGGACCGGCAGATGTTTGAGTTTTTCATCTGCGCGAATCGCCTTCAGACAGGTCGATGCCGGTCATGTTGGGCATGTTCCAGTCGGACACGACGAAATCGAACGGGTCAGCGCGCAGCTTGGCCAACGCCTCGACACCATCCTCGGCCTCCTGCACGTTCAAGAAACCCAATTCCTTGAGCAGATTGCGCACGATGCGGCGCATCGTGGAGAAATCATCCACCACCAGAAATTTTGTATCTTCTATACCCATGAATATCTCCATAAATCCCGGTCCAACCGAAAAGCTGCAAAAGCCTTCCGTTTCGCCTCGTATCTTGCTTCTGCCCTGTCGTACATCTCAAGTCAGCAGGGGACGCAATGTTGACGACAAGACCAGCGAATCAAATTTCGGCACGTAATGGTCCACGCCGACCCGGCGTCCCATGGCGCGGTTGGCATCAGAGGACAGTGACGAGTGCATCACCACCGGGATGCCGTCAAAGCGCTGGTCCGCCTTGATGTGCTGCGTCAATACGTAACCGTCCATTTCCGGCATCTCGGCATCCGTCAGAATAACCTGGATCTGGTCGTGCAGATTCGTACCAGAACTCTGCGCAGAGTCTGCCATCGCCCTGAGCCTGTCCCATGCCTCGTGACCGTTATTTGCCTGGATATGCTTGACGCCCATTTTGTCCAGCACCTCGGCAATCTTTCTGCGTGCCACCATTGAATCATCGGCGAAGAATACACAAAGATCATGACCAGACTGGATCTTCTCGACGTTGCCCACCACCGCCTCGCCAAATGCATTGGTCAGGATCTGCTCAACATCCAGGATCGAGATCAGCGAGCCGTCGTCGAGCTCCGTGATAGCGGTGATCAATGCGCCCTTGTCGGAAAGCATTCCTTCGGTGGCGCGAACCTTGTCCCAATCGACACGGATGATGCGATCCACCGCCTGCACCAGGAAACCCAGGATGTGGTTGTTGAATTCCGCAACCATCATCGTCTGATAGGCCTCGGTCGGACGCATCCCCATGAAGTTCGCCAGATTCAATACTGGCATCACGTGGCCCCGCAGGCTGACGATGCCTTCCACGCCTGCCGGCATGTTCGGCGTACGCGTGATCTTCCCGGCTTGGCAGACCTCCTTGACCTTGAACACATTGATCCCGAACTTTTCTTCGCTGCCCAGCTTGAACAGCAGGATCTCCATCTTGTTCGATCCCGCCAGCCTGGAACGAGCGTCTATCTGGTCCAGCATCCCGTCCTGCTCACTGCTCATCATCTCTTCCGTATAACCCATCTTTGCCCCCTCAAGCCAGCAGCCGCGCAAGTATCTGCGCCAACTTTTGCGGTTCAAACTTCGGCACGTACTCATCCACCCCGACCGCCTTGCCGAGCTGCTGATTGGAGGTACTGCTCAACGATGAGTGCATCAACACGGGGATGCCGGAAAATCGTTTGTCCGACTTGATCTTGCGCGTCAACATATAGCCGTCCATTTCGGGCATTTCCACGTCGGTCAGGATCACCTGGACCATGCTTTTCAGCGGGATGTGTGTCGCATCTGCATTATCCGCCATCTTGGACAGTTCCAGCCATGCCTGCCGTCCATTGATCGCGGAAATATGCTTGACTTTCATTGCGTCCAGCGTGCGCGCGATCTGGTTGCGCGCCACCGCGGAATCATCGGCAAAGAATACCGTACGGTCCTTGTTCAGCGGTTGCACTGTTTTGTAGATGATTTCATCGCTGTCGAAATGGCTGGTTTCGGACAGGACTTTTTCCACGTCCATCATCATCACCAGGCGGCCATCCTTCAGCTCCGTGATCGCAGTGACCTGACCGCCCATTTCCGCCACCAGCATCGCCGGCGGCACGCGCATCGCAGACCAATCCAGACGCAGGATGTTATCCACCGCCTTGACCAGGAACCCCTGTGTCTGGCCGTTATACTCGGTGACGATCATGATCTCCGGCTTGCTTTCCGTCTCAATGCCCACGTACTTGGCCAGATCGATCACAGGTACCAGAACGCCGCGCAGACTCACCATGCCTTCCACCGAAGCGGGCATTTCTGGCGCACGGGTGATCTCCGGAATACGCATCACCTCGCGCACCTTGAACACATTGATGCCGAACGTTTCCTCGCGTCCGGTGCGCTTGTCCTTGCCCAGCGAGAACATCAATATCTCCAGCTTGTTGGTTCCCGCGAGCTTGGTTCTGGCATCAATGTTCTTTAACAGTTCAGACATCCTCTTCTCCCCTCACCCAGACCGACCGAAGGTCGAGTCTCTGGCGGTTTTCTCCCTCTTTTCCATCCCGGTCCATTCTTGGCTGATCACGGAACGCTATTTTACGTGCCGAACAAGAAATTGTTCCATTCTATTACATCGTGCGCCTGAACAACCGATATCCGCCCCCTTTCAGCGCCTCGGTGGATCGGGGGCAGCCGGCCGGGGAATTGCGACCGGCGCCAAAACCTGCCAAGCCTAGACCTTGAAGCGTGCCACCGTCTTGCTCAGGTCCTCTGAAAGCTGCTGCATGGACCTCACGGCATCGACGGTGCGCTGGATCACCTCGTTATTCTGGCTGGCCATGCCGGCGATACGCTCCACGTTGCCGGCGATTTGCTGGCTGTCGTCGCGCTGTGCATTTATCGAACCGGCGATTTCTTCCAGGCCGCGATTGACGCCGCCCACCGAGGAGTTGGCTTCCGTCAACACCTCAGTGACCTTGCGGATATGTTCCTGGCTGCTCTGCAGGGCGCTCAGGCCGCTCTGCACGGTCTTGTTCACTTGCCCCGATTGGGTACCCAACGATACCGTCACCGCGTCGATCTGCATCGCCGATTTTGCGGATTTTTCCGCCAGCTTGCGCACTTCATCCGCCACTACCGCAAACCCGCGCCCCTGCTCGCCGGCACGCGCTGCCTCGATGGCGGCATTCAATGCCAGCAGGTTGGTCTGTTCGGCAATGTCGCGCACCTGCTGGGTCATGCTGGTGATGTTCTTGGTGCTGCTGATGAATTCCCCGACCGCAGAGGCGATCTCGCTCACTGCGCGCTCGACGCTCTCCAGATCCTTCATCATCTCCTGCAGGTTCTGTTGTCCGAGTTTCGCGCGCTCAAAACTTTCGTTGGACAGCTTGGCGACGCTGCTGGTGCCCTCTGCAACTTGTGCGATACTGGCACTGACTTTCTCCACCTCGCGCGAAGTGGCCGCCGCAGTATCGCTCTGCTGCTGGGAACCTTGTGCAAGTTTTTCAGCATCTTGGGCCAGAGAATGCGCGGAACTCGCCACTTGACTGGCGTGCTTCTCCACCTGACGGACGATCTCCTGAAAGCCCTTGGTGAGTTCATTGAACGCTTCTGCAGTCTTGCCTATCTCATCGTGGCTGCGCACCGCCACCCGTTTGGACAAGTCGCCGCTCGCCTGCATGTCCTGCATCGCACGCTGCAGTTCGTGGGTCGGGCGTGTCACGAACCCTATCAGCCAGCCGATGCCAAAATATAGAATGACCTGAATGACGATCTGCACGCCCCACAGCAGATAATTCGCCTTCTCCAGCATCGCGTATTCTTCCGTGACGTTCATCGTGATGCTTCCCGCACCGTTTACCGAACCATCCTTCACCTGATGGCAATTCAGGCAATTGGTACCGCGGAAGTCGGTGCTGACGATGAACGGAACCACCACCCTCAAGGCGTCCTTTCCTTCATACGTGAGCAGGGCGCTCTGCGTCTTCTTGCTGTCCATCGCGGTGCGGTCCATCTCGTCCACGGCCTGCTCCGAGGGCAATCCCGGGCCAAACTGGTCTTGCACCTGCTTGGCCCGGATGACTCGCAACTCCAACACGTTATCCGATGCCGCCATCTTTTTGACCGCCAGGGCACGCATGTCCGAATCGCTGATGATCCCTCCTTCCATCATCATGTTCAGCCCGTTTAGCAAGCCATCGGCAGAAATCACGGCTTTCTGCTTCGTTTCGTCGATGACGTGATCCTTGAACTTGTCGAGTGCCACACGTTGGGTAAATATCATCACCACCAGCAGCATGAGCTGAATGGGGATCTGCAACTTGCTTTTCAGCGACAGCCTGCTCCACCAATTTTTCATTATCCTATTCCTTAAGTTGCAAGCGACATGCTTTGGATTTTTGCACGAGAGTGTGGGGGACACACCTCGACCATGGTAATACGAGAACACGAAATCAGTTTAACGGCGGCATTTCGCATTTCTTTAGGGGAACAGAGAAATAAATACCTTCCATTTCTCGGCATCGGAACTGTCATGAGCAACGCCGCGTTTTGGCTGCGCGGATCATGATGCAAAAGGGCATGGATTTGGGCCAAGCAGCTGTTCGCTTGCCGCATCGCAATTGAATTCGGAAGTCACCGAGCGCAGCAAAGCCAGCAAAGCAGCCAGGAGCGATCCTCGTCATTGAGCGGCAGGTGCAGTCCCGGCGACAGGTGCAGTCCCGGCGGCAGGCGCGGCCACAGCAGCAGGCGCAGGAACGTTTGTCGCCCCCTCCGTGCCTTCCTTGAGGGTGCTGCCGCTTTCTTCATCATCCGGTGCGCCTTCCTGCTTGACTACGCCCCCATCATGTTGCGCCGCTTCTTCGGCCTTTTTGTTCATCACGATCAGGCTGATGCGGCGGTTGACCGGGTTCAAGGGATCTTCCTTGTTGAACAGCACCGCCGACGACAGACCGACCACCCTGACGATCTTGGCTTCCGCCATGCCGCCAGCGATCAGTTCACGGCGCGAGGCATTGGCCCTGTCGGCGGACAATTCCCAGTTGCCATATCCGTTGCCCCCTCCGAGGTACGGGGCGGCATCGGTGTGCCCGGACAGGCTCACCTTGTTGGGCACGTCGTTCAGCATCTTGCCGATCTCACGGAGTATCTCCCTCGTGTATGGCTCGAGCCGCGCGCTGCCGGACTTGAACATCGGCCGGTTCTGTTCGTCAACGATCTGGATGCGCAGCCCTTCCGTTGTCATGTCCAGCATGATCTGGTTACGGAATTTCTGCAGATTGGGATTCAGCTCGATCATCGACTCGATGCCCGCTTGCAGCGCCTTGAGTTTCGCGATTTCCTTCAGGCGCTCGGTCCGCAGGAAGTCCTCCTGCGTAGCCTTCAGGTTGATGATCTTCTTTTCAGGGCGGAGCTCCCCCTGTTTGACCTGCCCCTCACTGCGCGTCAGGTCCTGACCGCCGCCCTTGATGATGCTTGAACTGTCGCCGCTGCCGCGCCCTCCGGACAGGGCGACATACAGCGGGGTCTTGAAGTATTCGGAGATGCCGTTCAGATCTCCCCTGGAGGTCGACCCCAACAGCCACATCAGCAGGAAAAACGCCATCATCGCCGTGACGAAGTCGGCATAGGCGATCTTCCAGGAGCCGCCGTGATGTCCCCCCTCCACCTTCTTGATGCGCTTTACGACGAGGGGCCTTTTGCTTTTGTCTTCGGCCATGGTCAGAACGTATGGACGCCGGCGTGGCACGCGATCCGGCGCATGCCACGCGGATGGGGCCTGAGGCTGGAACCGGCTCTCTGCCGGTCAACGCTTTTGTTTGACATGCGCTTCCAGCTCCATGAAACCGGGTCGTTCGGTGGAATTCAATGCCTTGCGCCCAAACTCGACCGCCATCGCCGGCGCGTAGCCATTCAGATTGGCCAACAGCGTCACCTTGATGGTCTGGAACATCTTGGTACCCTCGTCCGCCTTCTGTTCCAGCAGGGTTGCCAACGGACCGACAAAGCCATACGCAAGCAATATGCCCAGGAAGGTTCCCACGAGCGCATGAGCGATCATTATCCCCAACTCAGCGGGCGGAACACCGACCGATTCCATGGTGTGCACCACGCCCATCACCGCCGCGACGATACCAAACGCGGGCATCGCGTCACCCAGCTTTGAAATTGCGTGAGACGAAATCATCGCCTCATGATGGTGCGTCTCGATCTCCACATCCATCAGGTTTTCGATTTCCATCGAATTCAGGTTGCCACTGACCATGATGCGCAGATAGTCCGTCATGAACTCGATCGCATGGTGGTCCTTCAGCACCTTCGGATACTTGGCAAAGATCGGGCTTTCCGCCGGGCTCTCGACGTCGCCCTCGATCGACATCAGCCCCTCCTTGCGCACCTTGCCGAGCAATTCATACAGCAGTGCCATCAGCTCCATGTAGCTGTCTTTGTTGTATTTGCTGCCCTTCAGCACCGTCGGCAGATCCTTCAGCGTCGCCTTGATGGCCTTGCCGCTGTTGCCGACCACAAACGCGCCGACAGCTGCGCCACCGATCATCAACAGTTCAACCGGCTGGAGCAGTGCCGCCAGGTGGCCGCCACCCAATGCAAAGCCGCCGAATACCGCACCCAACACGGTCAAATAACCGATGATCACTAACATGCTCGCGCTCCCTGTCCTATTGCCCGCTCGAGTCTGGCAACATGATTGCCAATCACTCCAGCAACAAATTCATGCTTTCCGAATTGCAGGCGATGATACTCTTTAGGAGCATTCTAAAACAAGTGCGCATTGCACGAATGCGACTTCATGCGCAACCGCGGATTGGGTCCGGTGAGGAAATCTGTGCCTGGTGGAGGTACGCCGGCCGCAACCGGCCGGTGTCGACCTCAGGCAGCCTGCAGGGCGGCCATCGAGGCTTTTTTGGCAGCATTTGTCTTGCCGGCTCGCGCCGGAGCATGGCAGATGCCGCACACATAGTGGCCATGCAGGTCGCCCGCATGGGTCACGAAGTGGCCGCCACATGCCGTGCAGGGAATGAGTTTCAGCATACCGGCCTTGAAGAAGCGAAGCATGTACCATGCGCGGGTAATGCTCAGGACGGGTTCCGCACTTTCGATGCCTTCGATCTGGTCAAGATATAACCGGTAGGCTGAGATCAGTGCATTCACGCCGTCGATTCCGGCATTTTTGACCAGGAACTGGTGAATGTCCATGAAGAGGGACGAGTGGATGTTCGGTTGCCAACTCATGAACCAGTCGGTCGAGTAAGGCAGCATCCCCTTGGAAGGTGACTCCTTCTTGACTTCCTTGTACAACCTGAGCAACCGTTCACGGCTCAGCGCGGTTTCCTCTTGCAGCAACTGCAGACGCGCCCCCATTTCGATCAACTCGATCGCGGTCTTGACCTGCTGAGCTTCACCCACTACGGTTTTGGCAGCCATGGCATCGTCCCGTCTATGCCAATTCTTCGACAGGCTGCGCTGCCATCAGAATCGCCGCATGCGCCTGAGCCATCATGCGATCCTTGCTGTAGTCGGTCACCAGGTTGAGCAGCAGCTTTTCGTCAAAACGGAATCTGCACAGCAGCATGTTGGATGCCGCCATTTTGATGATTTGTGGAGGAGTCAGCTTGCCAATGACGTCCACCAGATCCTGACCGATCCCCAAACGGAAGATCGCGGCGGATTTATCTTCCTTGATCATCTGCTGCGCCAGCATCAGGTAAGTCAGATTGATCTCGCGGATGCCTTCTTGCAATTGCATGGTGTTCATGTAGCCCCCTTGTAAGCCAGTGAAGACGGATGACCTGAATCGAACGGCGTCGGTCCGATAGCGATCCCTGCTGCAATCCCTATCGAATTTCGACGGTCGCATTATTACTGGCGGGGTGGTATTAAAAAATCGGAAGGCCGCCGATTTTCTTGTAGGAATCCGGGAGGGTGGCTTTGTAGGATTTTTTCCTACAAAAGAAAACCCCCTGTCTCGCAGAAACAGACAGAGGGTGGAAAAATCCTGCTGGCTTGAAAGGGGTCAAACCAGCATCTGAATTCTCACTCTTGTGGCTCTTTATCGGCAGCATCAAAGAAAGCTTTAGGGCTAAACATGAAATATTTATTTATTTATTAACAATATGTTATAAATTCCCCTGCGGATGTTCCCAATAAAATGTTCTTTTTCTCCATAACCCTGCGTCTACAATACTCGAGTGAAATCCAGTTCCCCTGATGCGCCGATTGTTCAATAAACTTCCTCCTTCCATCGTTGCGTTGCTGCTGCAAGGGGCGGCATACCTGATTATTCGGCTGACCCTTGAACTTGCCGGGCTGACTGCTTCGCCAATGTTGGTTGCCGGCCTGTGCGGACTGCTCGCCGCTGCATTCAGCCATCTTTACGGACTGGCCAGATGGTGGTTGGCGATACAACTGATGTTTGCGCCGCTCCTGGTGCTGATGCTCTCACTCCAATTGCCTCCCAACCTCTACCTGGGAACGTTCCTGATCCTTCTCCTTGTCTATTGGGGCACGTACCGCACCCAAGTGCCATTGTATCTTTCCAGCAAGCCAGTATGGCATGCGATCGAAAGCTTGCTGCCCGCCAAAAACAACGAGGCAGGTTTTGCCTTTCTGGATCTGGGTTCCGGGCTGGGGGGCGTCTTGACGCACCTCGCCAAAGTCCGCCCGGACGGATCGTATGTCGGCATCGAAGCGGCTCCTCTACCGTTTCTCTGGAGTTGGCTGCGCATCCGGCTGGGAGGCTACGCCAACAGCCGCGTACACTGGGGCAATTTGTGGCGCTGTGATCTATCGCAATATGATGTTGTCTTTGCCTATCTCTCGCCGGCGCCGATGGAAAAGCTCTGGCGCAAAGCGCGCGCCGAGATGCGCCCCGGCACCCTGTTCATCAGCAGCACCTTTGCCGTGCCCGATCAATCACCACATGAAGCGGTACGGGTGGAAGACTGGCATCGTTCCTCTCTGCTCATTTGGCACATGTGATAGTTGGGCATGGGGCCAAAAGGCCGATGGCCGAAAGACGCAACACTGACATCAGGGCTTGTCCGTGAAAAAACCGCTATCCAATAATTCCTTGGTCAATGCCATGTAGTCTGCCGCCCCGGGACTGTGCGGAGCAAAGGCGAACACGTCGGTGCTATGCATCGGACTGACTGCCAGCGCAACGTTCTCGCCAATGCGGGTATTGCAAACCAATGCTCCGTAGCGCTCTCTTAGCTTGTCGTCGATGTCGAATGACAGTTTGCGTCTTGAATCGAAACGCGTGATCACGATGCGCCGCTCCAGCGGGCGCAGCAGTTTTCTTTCCAGCACGTTGAGGGCACTGTCCAGGCGATGTACGCCCTGCAGCGAAAGAAAATCGGCGGACACGGGAATCAACACGCGATTACAGGCCAGCATGGCATTCAGCGTCAGCACACCCAGCATCGGACAGCAGTCGATCAGGATGGGCGAGCCCGCAAGCGCCAGGTCCTCGGCCAAGCCGTGTTTGAGCAAGGTGGCGGCCTTCGCGTCACTGCCATATAGGGCATCTATTTTGGCCAACTCCAGAGAGGCAGGGATGATCTGCCAGCCCCGCGGGGTTTCGCGCAACAGATTTTTAAGCGGGGTCTTATATTTGAAAAATGCGACGATCCCGCTGTCCGGGGGGACTGACTTGATTCCGCTGGACAGGGTGAGGTGCGCCTGGGGATCCAGATCCACGGCAATCGGGAATTGCTGCAAGATATCCAGTGCAGCCGTCACGTTCAGGCACGTGGTCGTTTTGCCTACGCCCCCTTTTTGGTTGAATACTGCAACTACCGTCATTTGTTACCCCATAACGCGCGGATGGCCGCCGTTTTCATAGTTATCTCACAGTATGGCGTCGCCTGATCGTGCGGCTTGTGCGGCCAGGCGGCCTGGTGCGGCAATATGCCAGCCTCGGCAATGGAATAGCGTGCGGAACAACGTGTAAACATCCGGTCTGTTCACCGCGATGCAACATGCACGATCGCTGTCTTGCAGCAACTTGACAATGTATTCGCCACGAGGGCGCCGTTCATCGCGTCACCGCGCGGCCAACTCATTCTCCCAAATGATCCGTCAGCTTCAGGCCGCCAACAACCAGATTTTGGGCCGGATCGACCCTCTCGAATCTCAATCCGCCGTCGATGGAGCCGATCACAGTTTGATCGGCCTGCTTCGTCTCGGAGCGGACCGGTTGATCAAGCGCCGCCGGCTGCATCGTGCCAACTTCCCGGACATGAAATTCTGACTGCGCCAGCCATACCAAAGCCATCGCTGAGATTATCCCGACGGTTTTCCCGATCGGGCCGGTCTGCCTGATCTTGTTCAGGCGCGCCATCAGGCGCCGCGTAATCAATTCCGCACGCGACGTGTCGGAATGCGCACGACGCCGTGCATTTTCCTCCGGCTTATCCAACTGGGCAAGTTGTTGCGCAATCAGCGTGGCCTCCTGGGTAAACATCGCCTTGATTTCGGCTATGTCCCGGGCTTGGTGCACGGCGCTTTCGCATTCTTCGGCAACTGCGCTGGCCTGCACCTCGCTCCGGACGCGCGCTGCGATTTCCTCCAGCACGCGCTGTTCGGCAGCCAACCTCTGCTTTTGCTGCGCCAGCAGCTTTTGATCTTCCTCGTGCTGCCACTTGGCGATGCGTTCCGCTTGCTCGGCAACGGCAGCCCTCTCCTGGGCAGTGCGCAACGCGGCCTGTTCCGCCTGCAGTCGTGACTGCTCTGCCTTCGCAGCCCGCTGTTCTTCCGCGATACGTTGTTCCGTCGCCTCTGCAACGAACTGTATCGATTCCTGGTACAACCGTCTGGCGGTTTCGATCCGCTCCCTGGCGCGGGACATGGCGGCCTCCTCTGCTGCAATCTTATCCCGCTCGGCCTCAACCGCCAGACGCTCCTCTTCAATGCGTGCCTGCATGACCCGCTCCGCTTCGGACGCCAGCGTCTGATGATGCGCGATCTGCGCTTGCAATTCGCGCTCAAGCTCAACATGCTGCTGCTGTTGCGCCCGCAGTTGGGTTTCGAGCTGTTCACGCTCCTCGGCTGCCGACCTCGCCTGCTCTGCGATTTCGCTGCGCTTCCGAGCGGCGATCGCGGCGAGTTCCTCGATGCGCGCGCGTTCCTGGTCCGCTGCTACGGCCTTGCGTTCTTCTTCGATATGCAGTTTCGCGTTTTGCTCAGCAAGTGCGGCCGCGTCATCGCGAGCGCGCTTCGCAGCAGCGATCAGCTTGCGCAATCCGACGACAGCCATGGCGTCTGAATGGATCTCTGCTTCCTGTGCGCTGAGCGCCTCGCTCTCGGCCCCGGCGCGCATCCTGGCCATGTTCAGCGCGCGCACAGCCGCTTTTTCCCGGTTTCCGGCGTCCTGGGCAGCCTGTTCATTCAGCTTTTCCGCTGCCTCTGCCATCTCCCTGGCGCGGACCTCGAGCTCGAGGCGCTCGTTGTTCGATTCCATGGCGCGCGATTCCGCCGCCACGCGTGCCTCGATCTCTGCAATGGTACGCGCTTCGATTTCGACATTTCGCTCGGCGGCACGCTGCGCTTGTTGCTCAAGTGCGATTCGTTCAGCTACCTTTTCAAGCTCCTTTTTTTCAGCATCCAACCTGAGTTCCGCCACGCGTGCCGCCTCCAGTTCAGCGGCGGCGCGCTGTTCGGCAAGCACTGCGAGGTCACGTTCCAATTGCAGCTGGAGCGCGGCCGCGTCACTGGCCTGCTGCCGTGCCTCCTGGGTGGCCTGCTGGTTCAGCTTTTCTGCTGCCTCTGCCATCTCCCTGGCATGAACCTCATTTTGCAGGCGTTGATTGCTGGATTCGATGGCTTGCAATTCCGCAGCCATGCGCGCCTCGATCTCTGCGATCACGCGTGCTTCAATTTCCGCATTGTGCTCCGCTGTACGCTGCGCCTGCTGCTCGAGTGCGATTCGTTCGTTTACCTTTTCAAGCTCCCGGGTCTCCGCCTTCAATCTTAGCTCGACCGCGTGCGCGGCCTCCAGTTCTGCAGCGGTGCGCTGTTCCGCAAGCACCGCCAGGTCACGTTCCGTCTGCAATTTGAACGCGGCGGCCTGGCTGGCCATCGTATCGCTGTCCAGGCGTTCCTTCGCCTTCGATTCTGCCTTGGACAGCAGGACGTTGGCCTGCTCCTGATGTTGCGCTGCCTTTCTGTCTGCATCAGCCTGTGACTGCAGCATCGCCGCCGCATCCTGTTCGGCCCTGATCTTGCGCTCCGCCTCGACGCGTGCCATCTCCCTGGCCTTATTGGTGCGATGCTTTGCCGCCTCGTATGCCAGATACTCTTCACGCACGCAAGCTTCGGCTTCTGCCGCTGCCTGTTCCTCAAAATGCTTGCGCTGAATGGAAGCATCCGCGGCTGCACGCTCCGCAGCGGCGCGTGCCAGAGCGGCCGCCTCGGCTTCCTGATGGGCGGCAAGCCGCGCTTCACTCTCTTTCAATGCCAGCGATTCGGCACTGGCCCTCGCTTCCGCAGCCCTGGTTTCGGTCTGTTCAGCCTCGAGCCGGGATCTCATAAGCTCGGCGACCTGCTCCTCCCTGCGAACCTTGGCTTCCACCACTTGCGCGAGAGCCATCTCGCTCGACTCATTTTCCTGCGCGATCCGGATGAGGTCCTGCTCCAGCCTCGCCCTGTCTTCCGAGGCCTGTATGGCCAGTCTCTCCGCTTCGGCGCGCTCGTTGATCTTCTGCATTTCCGCCTGCTCGGCATCGAACTTGTTTTTTGCCAGCCTCACATATTCCGCATCGGCGTCGGCCCGCTGCACGGCCATGTCACGAAGCCGCTTCTCCACTTTCAGTTTTTCTTCCGCATGGCCGATCTGCGCCTGTTCTGCGGCATGACGTTCTGCGCTGACTTGCTCGATGCAAGTCACCATTTCCGCGATCGCATTCTGTAGCGCCCGCAGCTCTGTCTCGGCTTCAAGCTGCGCATCAAGCTTTATTTTCCACTCATGCTCCATCAATTCCGCTCGCTCGCGTTCCGCTCTGGCCTGCGCTTCCGCAGCCGCGCGGGCGTTTTGCTCGTGCTGCAGGCGCTCATTCAATTCGCATAGCGCCTTTTGTTCGGCATCCAGCCTGGCCTGGCTTTCCGCCTGGATTCGCAACTCCAGATCGGCCTTTTCCTGAGCATCCAACGTGGCTTTTTGCGCCGCTTCAAGCTTGGCCCTGACTATCTCGGCAAGCCTGGTCTCTTCTCTGCACTTTGCTTCGAGCTGCGCTGCCAACTCTGTTTCAGTATTCGCTCGTGATTCCGCCAGCACGCGTGCATGCGCGCTCAGGCGGGCGCGCGCCTGCGCGGAAAGATCGGCCTGGATCTCAGCCTCGATATGCCCGCGGGCCTCCTGAATGGCCTGCGATTCGGCCAAGTGTTGCTCACTTTCGCTGCTGAATAATCTGACTACCGCTGGTTGTGACATGGCGTTGCCCTTTCTTGCTGGTTGATGCGCGCATCGCACCAATATTGGACTCATTGCGACGATGCAAAGATAGCAGCTTGAATGGCAAGTAAAGCATTGAATAACGCCGGGAAATGGCGTCATTTCAAAAGCAGTGGATCAGAAGAAGCGAATCAAGAAAACGAAGTGCGGTCGCAAACGTCCGCTTGTCGCCGCAGAGCCGCTTCCGGAAGGAAATCTTCGGTCCGAAGACAGGAGCAAATCATTTTCCGGGGTGGCATCCGGGATTTTCACGGCGGTGCAACGGCTGCCTGAATGCTAAAGACGAACCACCCCGCCCTTGCCCATTGCCTTGGCAGCGTACATCGCCTTGTCTGCCTTCATCAGAGCATCCAAAACCGATGGCGGCGGTTGATCGATCGTCGTGCATCCGATGCTTGCAGTGATGGCAAACGAATCTTCCGACATCCGATTGGCTATCTTCAGCGCAAGTTGCTGACAGAGTGAAAGGCAATCCTCTGCCCCGGTATTTGGCAACAGAATGACGAACTCATCTCCGCCAAGACGGCCAACCATATCAGAGTGTCGGGTTTGTTTCCGCAGAACATCGGCAACAACCTTCAGCGCTTCATCTCCGATGTGGTGCCCTCTAGAATCGTTCAGCGCCTTGAAACCGTCGAGATCGAGAACCGCCACGGAAAACACACCACCATACCGTCTTTGTCTCTCGATTTCCGTATTGGTATAGCTTTCGATACTTCTACGATTATTCAGCTCGGTAAGCGGATCGATGGTGGCGTTTCGCCTGGTCTCCATATAGTTTGTGCGGGCGATTCTCGATACGTAGGCAACCAGGATATTTGTCGGGAGAACCAACAAGGCGATGACGAGTTTTGAGAACAAGGGAATGTCGCCGTACGAAACGAGGGTGATGCCTTGGAGGACAAGCGCCAGGATGACTGCCAAAACGACAAGATTCACTTGTTTGCAATGCAGGGCAATCATCGTTAGCGGAAACACATAAAGCAGATGCAACTGAATTGTTGCGTCGGTGCCTATGTCGAATGCAAAGATCAGCACGATCGCAAGATAACTGACGCTTGCGGCAGTACTTGTTGAAAAGTCTCCTGGAGTGACTATGCGCTTTAGGTTTGCGGATAGCTTGCTGAGCATACCGACACGCATTTTCCAGTGGCAAATATGATCAACCACTTACAAGACCCCATTTCACTCCCACTCTATCGTCGCGGGTGGCTTGCCTGAGATGTCATACACCACGCGGTTGATGCCGCGGACTTCGTTGATGATCCGGTTGGAGACCCGGCCCAGCAAGGCATGCGGAAGTTCAGCCCAATGAGCGGTCATGAAATCCTGAGTTTGAACGGCGCGCAGCGCCACGACCCATTCATACGTGCGCCCGTCCCCCATCACACCGACGCTCTTCACCGGAAGGAATACCACAAAGGCTTGCGAAGTCTTTTCGTACCAGGACCTGCCATCTTGATCCCGCGCCGCGTGCAACTCTTCGATGAAGATGGCATCGGCGCGGCGCAGCAGGTCGGCGTATTCCCGCTTCACCTCGCCGAGGATGCGCACTCCGAGGCCCGGTCCGGGGAAAGGATGGCGATACACCATTTCATGCGCCAGGCCAAGCGCCACGCCAAGCTCGCGGACCTCGTCCTTGAATAATTCGCGAAGCGGTTCGATCAGCTTCAGATGGAGGCTTTCCGGCAAGCCACCGACGTTGTGGTGCGACTTGATCGTATGCGCCTTCTTGGTCTTGCCCCCCGCGGATTCGATGACGTCGGGGTAGATCGTGCCTTGCGCCAGCCACTTGGCCTGCGGCAATCTCTTGGCTTCGCGCTGGAACACCTCGACGAATTCGCGCCCGATGATCTTGCGTTTTTGCTCTGGCTCTGAAACTCCGGCCAGATGCCGCAAGAACTCGGAGCTCGCGTCAACGTGGATCACCTTCACGCCAAGATTCCTGGCGAAGGTCTCCATGACCTGCTCGGCCTCTTTCAACCGCAACAGTCCGTTGTCCACAAACACGCAGGTCAGCTGATCGCCAATGGCACGATGCAGCAACACCGCGGCCACCGAGGAATCCACACCCCCTGAAAGACCGAGTATCACTTCCTCCTTGCCGACCTGGGTGCGAATCTTCTCCACCGCCTCGCCGATGTAATCCGGCATGTTCCAGTCCTGTGCACAGCCGCAGATGTCGTGCACGAAGCGGGCCAATATCGCCTTGCCCTGATAGGTATGGGTCACTTCGGGATGGAATTGCAGCGCGTAGAAACGCCGCGCTTCGTCCGCCATGCCGGCAATTGGAGTGGCATCATTGCTGGCGATGACCAAGAAACCTTGCGGCAGCGCGGTCACCTTGTCGCCATGGCTCATCCACACATCCATCAAGCCGTGGCCTTGCGCGTTGCTTCTATCCTGGATATCGCGCAGCAAGGCAGAGTGCCCGCGCACGCGGATCTCGGCATAGCCGAATTCGCGCACCAGCCCGTTTTCGACTGCTCCGCCCAATTGCGCGGCCATGGTCTGCATCCCGTAGCAGATTCCCAGCACCGGCACGCCGAGCTCGAACACGACCTGCGGCGCGCGCGGTGTATCGCCCTCGGTCACGGAGCTGGGGCCCCCGGAAAGAATGATGCCGGCAGGCTTGAACTCGCGAATGAACTGCTCGTCCACGTCGTAGGGATGCAGTTCGCAATAGACATGTGTCTCGCGCACGCGCCGCGCGATCAGCTGGGTATATTGAGATCCAAAATCCAGGATGAGTATCTTTTTATGTGACATGAGATAGTGAACCGTGAATTATGCGCGCAGGGATGAAAGGATGAAACCGGCAAACCGCTTCCCGTTTCATTCTTCAAGTTCCGTGCTTCACTCGATATGATAGTTCGGCGCTTCCTTGGTGATCTGCACATCATGCACATGCGATTCACGGATGCCGGAAGAAGTGATCTCGACGAACTCTGCTTTGGCGTGCATCGTAACGATGTCCGCACATCCCACATAGCCCATGCTGGATCGCAGCCCGCCCATCAGTTGATGGATCACCGCAAACACGCTGCCCTTGTATGGCACACGCCCTTCGACACCTTCCGGAACCAGCTTGTCCTGGCTGTCCTCATTATCCTGGAAGTACCGGTCGCTGGAGCCCTGCTGCATTGCGCCCAGGCTGCCCATGCCGCGGTAGGACTTGTACGAACGCCCCTGGAATAATTCGATATCACCTGGCGCTTCTTCGGTGCCGGCAAACAGCCCACCGAGCATCACTGCATGTGCGCCCGACGCGATCGCCTTGGCAATGTCGCCGGAGTAGCGGATACCGCCGTCCGCGATCAACGGCACTCCGGTTCCTTGCAACGCCTTCGCCACGCTCTGGATCGCTGCGATCTGCGGCACGCCGACCCCGGCGACGATGCGCGTAGTGCAGATCGAGCCCGGCCCGATGCCGACCTTCACGCCATCTGCCCCATGATCCAGCAAGGCCATTGCTGCGCCACCGGTGGCGATGTTGCCGCCGATCACTTCCACAGCCGGGAAATGGTCCTTGACCCACTTCACGCGATCCAGCACTCCCTGGGAATGACCGTGCGCGGTATCCACGACGATCACATCCACGCCTGCCTCGGCCAACAACGTGACACGCTCTTCGGTGCCCTCGCCCACGCCGACCGCCGCACCGACGCGAAGGCGGCCGTGACTGTCCTTGCAAGCCAACGGGTGTTCGCTCGATTTCAGGATATCCTTTACCGTCATCAGGCCGCGCAGCTCGAACGCATCGTTGACAACCAGAACCCGTTCGATGCGGTGCTGGTGCATCAGGTTGCGCGCCTCTTCGAGACTGGCATTTTCCTTCACTGTGATCAGTCGATCTCGCGGCGTCATGATCTTCTGGATAGGTTGATCCAGATTGCTCTCGAAGCGCAGATCACGATTGGTGACGATGCCGACCAGTTGCTTGCCCTGCACGACCGGCAAACCGGAAATCCTGTGCTGGCGCGTCAGGCTCAACACCTCGCGCACGGCCATATCCGGCGTGATCGTGATCGGATCCTTCACCACGCCGCTTTCAAAACGCTTGACCTTCGCGACCTGGGCGGCCTGTGCATGGGACGACATATTCTTGTGGATGATGCCGATGCCGCCTTCCTGTGCCAGCGCGATCGCCAGGCGCGATTCCGTGACAGTATCCATCGCCGCGGACAGCAGCGGGATATTCAGGCTGATGGTTCGGGTGAGCTGCGTACGAAGGCTGACTTGGCGCGGCAAAACATTGGAGTAGGCAGGGACGAGCAGAACGTCGTCAAAGGTCAGTGCTTTTTGAATGATGCGCATATGAAGCTGCTCCCGGCAAATGGAGCATTATACGCATGCCGGGTAAGGCAGTAAACGCCAGTTCGAACAGTTATTACAAGGCGGACTCGTCGGTCTCCCCTGTGCGGATCCGGAACACCTGTTCCACCGTCGAGATGAAGATCTTCCCGTCGCCGATCTTGCCGGTTCGCGCTGCCTTGATGATGGCATCAACCGCCGCATCAAGCATGTTGGCGGCAACAACCACCTCCACTTTGATCTTGGGCAGGAAATCCACCACATATTCCGCCCCGCGGTACAGCTCAGTATGTCCTTTTTGCCGGCCAAAACCCTTGACTTCGGTGACTGTCAGGCCGCTCACACCCACCTCGGAAAGGGCTTCCCGCACGTCATCCAACTTGAACGGCTTGATCACGGCTTCGATTTTTTTCATGTTGGTTTCCTTAAAGTGCACATATCGGGGTTACTTGAAGCGTCCATCATTTCATTCCTTGCCATCCCTTAATACGTTGGCCCAAGCGTTCTCTTGTTTCGAATCGTTCTCGCGCTCATGCAGCATGCTCAGATAGATGATGTCGGACGCCACGTCCTGAGGGAAGCCCTGGCGGTTGGTGCGGGTAGTCGTCATCAATTCGGCAACATAGGCGTCAAAGTCCGGCAAGTCCCATAATGCCATGATCTTCCTGAACACGCGCGGGAACCGCTTTTCCAGCGCATGCGGATAATTCTGGTCACTGCCATTCAAGATCTTTAATAACTTTGCATCCATTGTCAGTCAAGTCGGCAATTGTTAGGCGGCGAAGCGGATCAACACCGGTCATAACGATCCGTCAGGGTGGCAACATAACAAACTTCCGCTAAAGCGTAAAGCTTTCGCCTGTTCGCACACAGACATGGGACCCGCCGCTCACTCGATGACACAATACAGGATGTTGACCACTTCAAGTTCGCTGACTCCCATCGGCGTGCGCAGCATCGCCGTTTCGCCCTTGCGCAATTTCAGCAGTGCCCGCGCCAGCGGAGAGACCCAGCTGATCCGGCCACCTGCCACATCCGCCTCGTCCACGCCGACGATACTGTAGGTGCTCTCGCATCCGTTGATATCGCAGACTGTCACCGTCGCACCAAAGAACACCTGGTCGCAGCCTCCGCGTTGCGCGGGATCAACCACCTCTGCCATCTCCAGACGCTTGCGCAAGAAACGTACGCGACGATCGATTTCGCGCAGGCGTTTCTTGCCATAGATATAGTCGCCGTTTTCGGAGCGATCCCCATTTGAGGCCGCCCAGGTGATGGTCTTGACCAGCGCCGGGCGCTCGACCTTCCATAGGTGGTCCAGTTCTTCCTGCAGCCGCTGGTACCCGTTGGGCGTGATGTAGTTTTTGACGCCCGGCGGCAACTGCAACGCAGACGGGGTATTCTCGTCCTCGGAATGATCGTGCTCGCGCGTAAATGCCTTGCTCATGTTCTGGTTGAAAAAAATAAGAGTTCAATTACCGAACGCCATTGGATTGCGATTGGCGAAAATAATTCATCATTGAAATTTCCGGATTTGGCAGTATCCTGATCCCTGTTGTCAAAAATATTCACTTTCGAGGCGATCCAGGATGCGTAGCTTCCTTTCAATATTATTGATGCTGCTGCTTGGCGGATGCAATGAGCCCGAGGTTCCCTCGCCGTACCATGCCATAGACGTCTCCTGGCAGCATGCCAAGGCTGATTTCCAGCTTGCGGATTTTAACGGCAAACCTCGCACCCTGCTGGATTTCCGGGGAAAAGTCGTCGTGCTGTTCTTCGGGTATACCCATTGCCCTGAAGTATGCCCCACCACGCTGGCCGACCTGGCGCAGGTGATGCGCCTGCTTGGCAAGGATGCCGACCGGGTACAGGTGCTGTTCGTCACCCTCGATCCCGAACGGGACAGTCCTGAATTGCTCGCGAAGTTCGTGCCGTCTTTCTTCCCTTCCTTCCTTGGCCTGTATGGTGATGCGCAGGCTACCGCCCAGGCGGCCAAGGCGTTTGGGGTGAATTATGAGAAACACGACGACAAGCACGGCGGCTATACGCTGGACCATAGCGACGGAATATATCTGATCGGCACCAGAGGCAAGCCGTTGCTTCTTTCCCGAAACGGGCAGCCGGCCGAACTGCTGGCGCAGGACATCAGGTTGCTGCTGTCCGTCAATCAGTGAGCCGGGTCGACTGAACCGCCAAATCGAAGTGGTCAAAATATGCGCTGTTCGGCCGGCGGCTCGAAACAACTTGCATCGGCAGGCCTAATCCCAGCGATCATCCCTGACCTGGACCATGCCGTTCTCGATCCTGACCGGAAATGTCGCAGTCGGCTCGTAGGCAGGCGCAGACAGCGCTTCACCGGTTCGAATCGAAAAGCGGGCGCCGTGGCGCGGACAGACGATCACGTCATCCTCCACACAACCGCCAGCCAGTCGTCCGCCATCATGGGTGCAGACATCTTCGATCGCGTAGAACGACTGTTCCAGTCTGAATACCGCGATGGCAGTCCCATCCACTTCCATGTGCAGCGGTTGCCCCGGCATGATGTCTTCCGTCCGGGCAACATCCACCCACGCACTCATACCACATTCACCTCGATATCCGGCTCGATGGTTCGAGCCAGGTTACCGATCGCCGACAGTGTTCCGGCAAGAGAGCTCGGACAGCTCCCGCAGGCGCCGAAATAGCGTATCGTCAGGACGTTTCCCTCCAAACCGACGATCTGGAGATCTCCTCCATCCGACATCAGCGCGGGGCGGACCTGCTCGTCGAGCAATTTCCGGATCGCAGCCAGCCTCGGTTCGTCATCATCGAAGCCCGACGCGGCTTCCGATGCAGGCTTCTCGACGGCCTCTGCCTCCCTGATCGGCATGGCGATCTCCCGCACCAGTTTCGGCCAATCCGCTTCACCGTCCTGGGTGACGGTGATCCATTTGTCCATGTAGAAGACATTGACCACATGCGGGATGGCAAACAGCTTGGCTGCCAGCGGGTCGGACGCTGCCGCCTGCGCGCTGTCAAAAGAGCGCGCGGTTCCCCATGTCAGCCTCTCCTTGAGCACGAACTTGACCGCATTCGGATTTGGTGTGTCTTCGATGTCGGCAATCTTGGGCATCTTGCTTAGTCTCCACCAGGAATTGAGTCGGGAACGGGATCATCCCGGCCTTCGGTCGAAACCGAGCTTTCGGCGCGCAGCGCGGCGTGCAGCGTGTGCCACGGCAGGATCGCGCACTTGACGCGTGACGGCAGGTCCTTGACTCCGGCAAAGACTTTGAGCTTGCCTAAATGGTTCTCTTGCCGGTCTGGATCGAGCGTGCCGGTCGCCATGCCGCGGAATTCCTCGACCAGGGTTTCTGCTTCCGCGATCGGCTTGCCCTTGACCGCGCCGGTCATCATCGACGCGGATGCCTTGCAGATCGCGCATCCCTCGCCTTCAAAAGCGATCGCCTCGATCCTGTCGTCCAGCACATTCAGCGACAACCTGATGTGATCGCCGCACAGCGGATTGTGCCCGTCAGCATGACGGTTCGCGCCAAGTATCGCACCAAAGTTCCTCGGTTTGCGGTTGTGGTCGAGTATCACTTCCTGGTAAAGCTGCCGGATGTCGCTCATGAGAACATCTCCTGGACCTTGCGGATGCCATCGACCAGTTTGTCGATTTCCGCCCTGGTGTTGTAAAAGGCGAACGAAGCGCGCGCGGTGGCCGGCACATGGAAGCGCTCCATCACCGGCTGGGCGCAATGGTGGCCGGTCCGGATGGCGATGCCGTCAGTGTTCAGAATCGTGCCCACATCGTGCGGATGCACTCCCTTGATCTTGAATGACAGCACTGCGGCTTTTTTTCTGGCTGTGCCGATGATCCTGACACCGTCCAGTGCCATGATCCGCTGGGTCGCGTAATCCAGCAATTCCTGTTCATATGCCTCGATATTCGCCAGCCCGATACCCTGCAAATAGTCGATTGCCGCGCCCAGGCCTATCGCCGCCATGATCGGTGGCGTGCCGGCCTCGAATTTCGCAGGGATGACGTTGTAGGTGGTCTTCTCGAAAGTCACCGAAAGGATCATGTCGCCGCCGCCCTGGTAGGGTTGCATCTTTTCCAAGATGTGCGCCTTGCCATAGAGCACGCCAATACCGGTCGGCCCGCACAGCTTGTGGCCGGAAAAGGCATAAAAATCACAGTCCAGGTCCGTCATGTCGAGTGCCTGGTGCGGTGCTGCCTGTGCGCCGTCGAGCAGCACCGGAACGCCGCGGCTATGCGCGAAGGCGACCATCTCCTTGACCGGATTCACCGTGCCGAGTGCGTTCGACACATGCGACAGCGCAAGGAATTTCGTCCTGTCATTGAACAGCGCTTCAAATTCGCCCATCAGCAATTCGCCCGCATCGTTCATCGGGATCACGCGCAACACCGCGCCCTTTTCCTGCGCGAGCATCTGCCACGGAACGATGTTGGCATGGTGCTCAAGCGCGGACAGGATGATCTCGTCGCCTTTGCCGATGAAGGCGCGCCCGTAGCCGTGCATCACCAGATTGATGGCCTCTGTCGTGCCCCGCGTGAAGATGATCTCGCGCGACTCCCTCGCCTTCAGGAAATTCTGTACCTTGACGCGGGCCGCCTCGAATTCCTTGGTCGCAAGCTCGCTCAGATAATGCACCGCGCGATGAATGTTGGCGTGCTCCTGATGCTGGTAGCGCACGATGCGATCGATGACCGGCTGCGGCATCTGGCTGCTGGCCGCGTTGTCCAGATAGACCAGCGGTTTCCCGGAAACCTGCAGGTTGAGAATGGGGAAATCGGCCCTGATCCGATCGATATTGGAGCTATTGATGCTCATGGGCTCCCCTCATGCGTTCATCGAGTATCGTCCGGTTCAATGATCCGACCAGTTCCGGCAAGGGAATCCTGTCTATGATCTCCGCGGCAAATGCGTGGGTGAGCAGGTTGCGCGCTCGCTCCTCGGAAAGCCCGCGGCTCTTCAGGAAGAACAGCGCGTCAGCATCGATCTGGCCGACGGTCGCACCGTGCTTGCAGCTCACGTCATCATTGAAGATCTCGAGCTGCGGCTGGGTGTCGATGCGCGCTTTGCCAGAGAGCAGCAAGTTGCGGCTGCTTTGCGCCGAGTCGGTTCCCGTCGCCCCCGTGTGCACCACTATCTTGCCGCTGAAAATCGCGTGCGCCGATCCGTCGGCGATGCATTTGTGCAACTGCGTGCTCTTGCCCCGCGGCACGGCATGCTCGATCCGCGTGTGGGTGTCCGCGATCTGGCGCCCGCCGATCAATGCCAGTCCGTTGAGGTGCATTTCGGCACCCTCCCCGTGTTGGCTTATGTGCTGGGTCAGGCGGGAAACGCGCGCGCCGAATGCGAGCGAAATCGCCGTGTACACGCTCGCCCGGCCGGACACGACGGAACAGTGTCCGATGTGGAATGCGTTCTTTTCTTCCCGCTGGATGCGCACATGCTGCAAATGAGCGCGGTCTTTCACGACCACTTCCGTCACTGCATTCGAAAGATAGATCCCGCCGTCCACCCCGGCATAATCTTCGACGATGGTCGCAGTGCTGCCATGCTCCATCACCACCAGGCATCTCGGATAGACCGCGGAGGGCAATTCCCGCTTGCTCGCAACGTGCAGAATGTGGATGGGCGCGGCCACTTCGCCGGACACGTGCACCCATGCGCCGTCCTCGAAGAAGCGGGTATTCAGTGCCGTGAACGCGTCCTGATCATATGCAGCATGCCTGGCAAAGTGCTGTTCAACCTGCGAGTCGCCAAGACATTCGACCAGGGATTTCACCGCGACGCCCGCATCGGCCCCGCTCAGTTCGGAAAGGTCAGGATCATAACAGCCGTCGACGAACACCAGCCTGATGGTACCTGTAATGAAGAATTTCCCGATGTCGCCCCGAGTCAATCTGGCAAAGGCGTCGACAGGATGGAAACCGTGCTGGAACAGGGACGACAGATCGGTGAAGCGCCAATCGTCGTGTCTTTCCGACGGAAAATTCAACGTCTGGGCGCGCTCAAGAGCCGCGGCACGGATCGTTTCGAGCCAGGCATCGGATCTAATGGCTTTGCCCAGCAGCAGTTGCTCGAAGCATTGTTCCCTGGTCAACATCACGCCGCCGCCCTCAGCCAATCGTAGCCGCGCGCTTCCAGTTCCAGCGCAAGCTCCTTCCCGCCGGTCTTGACAATGCGCCCGCCATCCATCACATGCACGAAATCCGGCACGATGTAGTTCAGCAGGCGCTGGTAATGCGTAACCATCACGACCGCGTTGTCGGCCGTGAGCAGGCTGTTCACGCCGTTCGCGACGATCCTCAAAGCATCGATGTCGAGGCCGGAGTCGGTCTCGTCCAGGATGGCGAGCTTCGGTTCCAGCACTGCCATCTGCAAAATCTCGTTGCGCTTCTTTTCGCCGCCGGAAAAGCCCTCGTTCACGCTGCGGCTCAGAAAGCCCGCATCCATCTCGACGATCTTGATCTTCTCCTGCACCAGATCATCAAACTCAAGCGGATCCAGTTCCTCCAGCCCGCGCTCGGTTTGCAGCGTGTTGTAGGCCAGGCGCAACAATGCGCTATTGGAGACGCCGGGAATCTCGACCGGATACTGGAATGCCAAAAATAGGCCGGCCCTCGCACGTTCTTCCGGTTCAAGCGCAAAAAGTTCCCGGCCGGCGAAAGCCGCCGTTCCTCCGGTCACCGTATAGGCAGGATGACCGGCCAGAACCTTGGAGAACGTACTCTTTCCGGACCCATTGACGCCCATGATGGCATGCACCTCTCCCGCGCGCACGGTGAGATCGACTCCCTTCAGTATCTCGACCCCGGCGACTTCCGCCTTGAGATTCCTGACCTCCAGCAATACCTTGCTACCCTTGTTGATCACCCGACGCTCCCTTCAAGTTTAAGGCCGAGCAACTTGGTTGCCTCGACCGCAAATTCCATTGGCAAATGTACGAAGACATCCTTGCAAAACCCATTGATGATCATTGAGATGGCTTCCTCCGACCCGATGCCGCGCTGCGCAAAGAAGAACATCTGGTCTTCACCGATCTTGGAAGTCGACGCCTCGTGCTCGATCGTTGCGCTGGTGTTCTGCACATCTATGGTAGGGAAGGTGTTTGCACTGCAGCGGTCGCCGATCAGCATCGAGTCGCACTGCGAATAATTCCTGGCTCCTGTCGCGCGGCTGCCGACCTTGACCTGTCCGCGATAGCTGTTGTTCGAGCGCCCTGCGGAGATGCCTTTTGATATGATCTTGCTTCGGGTGTTTTTGCCGACATGGATCATCTTCGTGCCGGTATCGGCCTGCTGCAGATGATTGGTCAGCGCCACCGAATAAAACTCGCCAACCGAATTGTCGCCCAGCAACACGCAGCTCGGATACTTCCAGGTGATCGCGGAGCCGGTCTCGACCTGGGTCCACGAAATCTTGGAATTGACACCCTTGCACAAGCCACGCTTGGTGACAAAATTATAGATCCCGCCTACGCCATTCTCGTCCCCGGCATACCAGTTCTGCACCGTTGAATATTTGATGTCGGCATTGTCCAGCGCCACGAGCTCCACCACAGCCGCGTGCAACTGGTTGGTATCGAACTGCGGGGCGGTGCAACCTTCCAGATAGCACACCGAACTCCCCTCTTCCGCGATGATCAGCGTGCGCTCGAACTGTCCGGAGCCTTCGGTGTTGATCCGGAAATAGGTGGACAGGTCCATCGGGCATTTCGTCCCTTTTGGGATGTAGCAGAACGATCCGTCGGTGAACACCGCCGAATTGAGCGCGGCATAATAATTGTCGCTGCTCGGCACCACGCTGCCAAGGTATTGCTTCACCAGTTCCGGATGCTCCTGAACCGCTTCGGAAAAGGAACAAAATATGATCCCGATCTCTGCGAGCTTCGCCTTATAAGTCGTTGTGACCGAAACGCTGTCGAAGATCACGTCGACGGCCACGCCGCTCATCAGCTTTTGTTCGTGCAAGGGCACGCCAAGCTTTTCGAAGGTGCGCCTGAGCTCCGGGTCGACCTCATCCATGCTGGCAAGCTGCTTCTTCGGCTTGGGCTGGGAAAAATAGATGATGTCCTGAAAGTCGATCCTGGGGTAACTCACATTCGCCCAGGCCGGTTCTTCCATGGTCAGCCAGTGCCGGTACGCAGCCAGGCGGAATTCGAGCAGCCACTCCGGTTCGTTCTTCTTCGTCGAGATGAGGCGTATCACGTCCTCGCTCAGTCCCTTTGGAACCGCGTCGGTCTCGATATCGGTCACGAATCCATGCCTGTACGGCTGGTTGACCAGGTTATGCAGCGCTGTGCTCATGGCCAATCCTTAAACGCCAAAACTTTCGCCGCAGCCGCACTGGGCCTTGACATTCGGGTTGTTGAACGTGAAAGCATGACCCAGGCCCTGCTTCGCATATTCAATCTCGGTACCCTCAAGAACGGGCAGGCTTGCAGCATCCACCAGCACCTTCGCACCGTGACTCTCGAAAATCCTGTCGGACTCGCGTATCTCCTGTGCGATCTCGAGGGTATAAGCAAAGCCGCTGCAGCCGGATTTCTTTACGCCGACGCGCAGCCCGATCCCGTTGCCTTTCTTGTCTATCTGGCTGCGTATCTGATCCGCAGCCGTTTGAGTCAATGTGATTGCCATGCTAGTCTCCAAAATTATGTTGATCTGCTGCGTGTTCGGATCGCACTCACATCCACGACGTGGTGCACGGGAACGCGACTTCGGGTGTCATGAGGACCGGGCTTGATCATTTCTGCCAGGCTCACCTTCTCGAGCGCATCCTGAATGATGCGGTTTATGCCCTGCCAGTTACCCCTTGTCGAGCAGCGCGACTCGCGTGCGCACGCGGAAACCCCGCTGCATTCGGTGATCGAGATCGGCCCGTCCATCGCATGGATGATCTCTGCCATCGAGATATCCTTCGGGTCGCGCGCAAGCATGTAGCCGCCTTTGGCACCCATCACCGACGCCACCAGATCATCCCGTGCCAGCATCTTCAGGATCTTGCTGACCGTGGCCGCCGCCATCCCCAACGTCGCCGCCACTTCGGTTGCGCTGTGGACAGCCCCGTCCTTGGCCATGTAGGCCATGACCTGGGTACCATAGTCTGCGAACCTGCTTAAACGTAACATTCCTTACCTCGCCAAAGTCGGACTATTTTAGTACTAGTTAGTTCCGGATGCAACTTTAAACCGTGCACGGCAAAAAGCGGGCTGACCAAGCGCCGCATGACGTGTATCATGACGCGCTGGCAATATTCTTGAACCAGATAGTCTCATCGGCTCAGCGAGTTGCACTTGGCCCGCAATCAAATTGGAAGAAATCCTTATGAGTAGATTAGCAATCCTGGCGCTACTGTGCGCTTTGTCTGCATGCAGCACCCAAAACAAGCTTTGGGTTTCCGACTGGAAACAAACCGCTCCGCTCAGCGGCCCGCGTGCGGGCGCTGCGGTGGTAGCTGTCGATGACACCCTTTTTGTGATTGGCGGGGTCGATGGCAAGGATTTTCTCAACACGACTGAATACGCCAAGATACACAAGGATGGATCATTGGGCCCGTGGCAAGCCGGGCCCAACCTAAGGGAAGCTCGCGGCTTCATCGACGCAGTGATACATAACGGCTCGGTATATGTGGTCGGTGGTGGCAACGGCCCGAATGGGCACAATCTGCTGCGTACCGCGGAACGCGCCCGCATCCTGCCCGATGGCACCCTCGGTCCATGGGAAACAGAAAAAAATCAAATGGTCGTACAGCGCCGGTGCAGCAAGCTTATCGCAACCGATACGGCGCTCTATTCCTTCGGCGGCTTCGGCGGCACCCTGCTTGATACCGTTGAGCGCGCGGAATTCCAGCCCGATGGGAGCCTGGGCGAGTGGCAGCTCGAGCCCAAAACCATGCTGATGCCTCGTTACGTGAATGGCGTAAAAAAATGGGGCTCAGCCGCTTATGTCATTGGTGGACATGACCAGGACAAAGGCGTCGGCATCACCAATGTCGAATGGTCGCCGCTGGGCCCTCCGGAATCACGCAACTGGAAAGCCACCCAGCCACTGCAGATCGGACGTTACGGGTTATCCACCGTCTCACACGGGGACTACCTCTATGCGCTTGGCGGCCTGACCGGGCTGGAATTCCTCGATAGCGTGGAAAAAAGCAAGGTGAATCCCGATGGACAGCTGTCCGCATGGGAGACGACCACCCCGCTCAGCGTGCCACGCGGCATGTTCAGCGTGGTTGAATACAACGATTGGATCTACGTCATCGGCGGCTCCGGTCGCGACAATTATCTGTCCAGCGTGGAATATGCAACGGTCAATTCGACGGCGGACTTCGGATACTGGGGGCTTGACTCGGATGCGCAGGCATTGAAGACGAAACTGGCAGCGCGCAAGGAAGTTCAGAGCCAGTTGCCCAACTGGGGCACCGTAAGAACGGTCATGCAGACCTCAGCCTATACCTATCTCGAAGTCCTCAACGACAACCAGGAAGCGGTCTGGCTGGCCGGCACCAAGCTCGAGGACATCAAACCCAGCAACCATGTCCGCTACAGCAAGGGGGTATTGATGAGCGGCTTCTATAGCAAGGAGTTGAACCGGAGCTTCAAGGAAATCCTGTTTGTTGGCGAAGTGAAGAAGGTGGAATAGGAAAGACCGGTCGCATCGACCGTGCAGACCTTATGCGCTGAGCAAGGAGATGATCTCCTTGATCTCGCGACGCATCAAGGCCGCGTTCGGTGTCGTTGATGCCGCCAACGCAGGGCGGCTGTCTGTGTGATTTATGTTGTCCAGCAGATTGCGCGCGCCGCTGATCGTGAAACCCTGCCCGTACAGCAACTCGCGGATACGCCGGATCAGCATCACTTCATGGTGTTGATAATAGCGACGATTGCCGCTGCGTTTGACCGGTTTGAGCTGGGTGAACTCCTGTTCCCAATAGCGCAGCACGTGCGCCTTGACCCCGCACAGCTCGCTGACCTCACCGATGGTGAAGTAACGCTTGGCGGGAATCGGCGGAAGTTCTGAGCTAGGCTTGTGGTTTTCCATGATAGGACTTTTCCACCATGGTCTTCAGTTTTTGGCTGGGATGAAACGTGACCACGCGCCGCGCAGTAATCGGTATTTCTTCACCGGTCTTTGGATTGCGTCCGGGACGTTGTGGCTTGTCGCGCAATTGAAAATTACCGAAACCGGACAGTTTTACACTCTCGCCGCGCGCCAGTTGCATACGAATTTCCTCAAAAAAAGCTTCCACCATATCCTTGGCTTCCCGCTTGTTGAGACCCACCTTTGCAAAAAGCAAATCAGCCAATTCGGCTTTTGTTAATGTTGTTGATGTCATTTCTCTCCCTTGTTCCAATCCCATCAGAATGGAATTACATGCGTAATTGCGCACCGCGCTTTTGCAATACAGCCACTAATTGCGCGATGCTTGGTTCAATTTCCAAATCCGTGAGTGTTTTGTGAGTATCTTGTAATAACACACGGAATGCAAGGCTTTTTTTGCCTTGCTCGACGCCTTTGCCCCGATACAGGTCGAATAATGCAATCTCGACCACATAAGGTGCCAAAGCCTGCTTCATCGCGTCCATCAGCGTCTGCACCGCAACCGCTTCGTCGACTACCACCGCCAGATCACGGCGCACCGGCAAGAACTTGGCAATCTCGCCCATGTGTGGGACCCGGGCCCGGGTTAGCGCCCCAAGATCAAGCTCGAAGCACACGCAGGCCTGGGCCATCTCGTACTGCTGCTGCCAGTGCGGATGCAATTCCCCGATCCACCCGACGGGCTGGTCGCCAAAATAGATCTGCGCAGACCGTCCCGGATGCAGGGCAGGATGGCTGGCGACGGCACAGCGCAAGACTTCTGGTGCGAATAATGCTTCGACATCCGCTTTCACATCATAGAAATCCACCAGTCTGCTGGCCGTACCCCATTGTTCCGGCATGGCTTCGCCGTAGGCCAAACCGGCAACCTTCTGGTTTTGCACGTATTCCCCGTTCACTTTGGCGAAGCATGCGCCGGCCTCGAACAGACGCACGCGGCCTTGCTTGCGATTCAGGTTGAAACGCAATGCGCCGACCAGGCCGGTTATCAAGCTGCTGCGCATCACTGCCAAGTTGCTGGCGATCGGGTTTTGCAATGCGACAGGACTGGCATTGCCGCACAATTCCCGCTCGGCCTGCTCTTCGACGAAGGCGTAACTGACGATCTCCTGATAATCGCGCGAAACAAGTATGCGCTGGATCTGCGTCAGGGGGCGCTCCAATTCGCTGCATGGAAGCATCGTCAGGGCTTCCTGCGGAGCTTGTGCGGGAATATTGTCGTACCCATGCAGACGCGCCAATTCTTCGATCAGGTCGGCCTCAATGGACAGGTCGAAACGGTAGCTCGGGGGCGTTACGCGGAATTCATCACCGTTCGCGGTGAACTTGAATTGAAGGCGCTGCAGCAAGGCCGAGATCTGCGCGCTGTCCAGTGCAATACCGAGAACGCGTGCCACGCGCGCGCAGCGCAGCACAATGGTCGGACGAGTCGGCAACTCGCCTCGCGCTTCGCTGATCGCACCCGCCTGGCCGCCGCATATCTCAAGCAACAGTTGCGTGGCGCGCTCCAGGGCCTGCCGCGTTTCCGCATAATCCACGCCGCGCTCGAAACGAAATGATGAATCGGTTGCCAACCCGTACCGTCGGGCTTTGCCGGCGATCGCATGCGGATCGAAGAAGGCGCTTTCCAGAAACACGTCGCGCGTGGTGCTTTCCACGCCACTGCCCTGCCCGCCCATGATGCCGGCCAAAGCCAATGCCCGGGCATCATCGGCGATGACCAGCACTTCCTCATCCAGCGTCACTGCCTGTCCGTTCAGCAGCGTCAACCCCTCACCCTTGCGCGCCTTGCGCACCGTAACGCCGCCGGAAAGCCGTGCCACATCGAATGCGTGCATAGGCTGCCCCATCTCGAGCATCACGTAGTTGGTTATGTCCACCACTGCGCTGATGCCTCGCAGGCCACTGCGCTCCAGGCGGCGCAGCATCCAGGCCGGCGTTGCGGCAGCGGCATTCACTCCCCGCACCAGGCGACCGCAATACAGCGGACAGCCACGCGCATCAGCGACTTTGACCGGCAACTGCTCATTCAACGTGACTGGCTGTACCTGGACCTTGACGGGATTCAATGCGCTGCCAGTCAGCGCGGCAACTTCGCGAGCCACGCCAACCATCCCGGAGCAGTCGCTGCGATTGGGCGTAAGCTTGAGCGTGAACAACTTGTCGTCCAGCTCCAGATATTCGCGCAGCGGCTTTCCCACCGGTGCGTCACCGGACAACAGCCAGAGTCCGCTGCTTTCTTCGGCCAGGCCAAGCTCCTTTGCGGAACACAGCATTCCGAACGACTCGACGCTGCGCACCTTGGCCTGCTTGATAGCGAAGTCACCTGGCAGCACCGCACCGATGCGCGCGCAGGGCACCTTTACGCCGACAGCGACATTGGCCGCGCCGCATACGATGGTCAGGGGGTTCGCCTCGCCGACGTTCACCTGACACACGTTCAAACGATCCGCATTGGGATGCTTGACCACTTCCAACACTTCGGCAACCACCACTTTATCGAATGGCGGCGCAACGGCTTCAAGCAGCTCCACCTCCAGGCCGGCCATCGTCAGCTCATGTGCCAGCGCTTCGCTGGACAGGGCGGGGTTGACCCAGGTCCTTAACCAATTCTCGGAAAATTTCATCGCGACATTTCTTAGTTGAATTGCTTTAGAAAGCGCAGATCACCGTCGTAGAACAGGCGCAGATCGTTGACGCCATAGCGCAACATCGCCAGCCGTTCCACGCCCAGGCCAAACGCGAAGCCAAGATATTTCTCGCTGTCGATATTGACGTGCTTCAGCACGTTGGGATGCACCATGCCGCAGCCGCCGATTTCCAGCCAGCCACCCTTCCAGCTCATGTCCATTTCAGCGGAGGGTTCCGTAAATGGAAAGAACGAAGGCCTGAAACGGACTTGCAGATCCTCCTGCTCGAAGAACCGCTGCAGGAAATCCTGCACCACACCCTTGAGATTGGCGAAACTGATGTCTTCGTCGACCCATAGCCCTTCGACCTGATGAAACATCGGCGAATGGGTGGCATCGGAGTCGACGCGATAGACGCGCCCTGGCGCGATGATTTTCAACGGAGGCTGATGGGCTTCCATATAGTGCACCTGCACCGGCGAAGTATGGGTGCGCAACACGTGCTGAGGGTCGATGTAAAAAGTATCGTGCATCGCACGCGCCGGATGATTCTCCGGGATGTTCAGCGCAGTGAAGTTATAGAAATCGCGCTCGATCTCGGGACCGGATGCGGTCGCGAAGCCCAGCGAATGGAACATGCCTTCGATCCGTTCCAGCGTGCGAGTGATCGGATGCAATCCACCCGCGCTCAAGCCACGTCCGGGCAAGGTGACGTCCAGCGATTCCGCCGCCAGCTTTTGCGCCAGTCTGTTTTGCTGCAACGCATCGCGCCGTTGCTGCAATGCCGCTTCGATGGCTTGCTTCACCTGGTTGATGCGCACGCCGGCCGCGGGACGCTCTTCCGCAGACAGTTTCCCCAGCCCTTTCAGCAATACGGTCAGGCTGCCTTCTTTTCCCAGGTAGCGCGCCTTGACCTGTTCCAGTTCAGCCTCTTCGCTGATCGACGCGAACTGCTGCACGGCCTGATCGAGAATTTGTTGAAGTTCTTGCATGTATGACTACCACGGCAATTTTGACTAAGACAAACGAAAAAGGAGGCTTGCCGCCTCCTTTGTATTTCAAAGGTCTCTCTTATACGCCGAGGCTGGCTTTAGCTTGCGCCACGAATTGCGCGAATGCCGGCTTGTCAAACACAGCGATGTCCGACAACACCTTGCGGTCGACTTGAATCGAAGCTTTCTTCAGGCCATTCATGAACACGCTGTAGCTCATCCCTTGCTCCCGGGCTGCCGCATTGATGCGCGCGATCCACAGGGCGCGGAACTGGCGCTTCTTTTGGCGGCGGTCACGGTAGGCGTACTGTCCGGCCTTCATGACGGCCTGTTTGGCGATGCGGTAGACGTTCTTGCGACGACCGCGATAGCCCTTGGCCAGGTCAAGAATCTTCTTATGGCTGGCGCGTGCTACTACTCCACGTTTTACTCTTGGCATGTTCTACTCCTTTATGCGTACGGCATCATGGCGTGAACCGATGCTTTGTTGGTTGCGTGGACAGCAGCAGTGCCGCGTAACTGACGTTTGTTCTTGGTGGTCTTCTTGGTCAGGATATGACGCTTGAACGCTTGCGAGCGCTTGACGCTTCCACCGGCGCGGATCTTGAAACGCTTGGCCGCTCCACTCTTGGTCTTCATTTTAGGCATGACTGCTCCTTGATTTATGGTGCGAGGTGTTTTCCGATGGAAAAACTTTTTGACCCATACACCACTTCTTATCGGGACTCTTTACCACATCATCCCGACCATCCCTTGCTGTCGAGACAACTAAGACTTCACTACTTGGCTGGCTTTTCAGCCTTGTGCTTTCCTGGCTTGGGTGACAACACCATCACCATCTGCCGGCCTTCCATCTTTGGAAACTGCTCGACGACGCCATGCTCTGCCAAATCGGCCCTTACACGCTCGATCAAGCGCATGCCGATTTCCTGGTGCGCCATCTCACGACCGCGAAAACGCAGCGTGACCTTTGTCTTGTCGCCGTCATCCAGGAACTTGATCAGGTTGCGTAGCTTGATGTTGTAATCTCCTTCGTCCGTATTTGGACGAAACTTGATCTCCTTGATCTGGACCTGTTTCTGCTTGAGCTTGGCTTCGTGCAGCTTCTTGCTTTCGGCGTATTTGAACTTGCCGATGTCCATGATGCGACACACGGGCGGATCCGCTAACGGCGAAATCTCAACCAAATCCAACTCTGCTTCATCTGCCATGCGCAACGCTTCTGCGATGGCCACGATCCCGAGGGGCTCTTTTTCGGCACCGATGAGTCGCACCTGCGGTGCGGTAATCATCTCATTGGTGCGCTGCGCTTTATCTTGTGCTATTGCAATATCTCCACTTAAACAATACGTAAGCCGTGCTACCCGTTTTTTATTTCGGTCTGCAGACGCTGAAGCAATGCTTCCAGCGTCATCTGCCCGAGATCTTCACCACTGCGGGTCCGCACGGCCACCAAATTTGCTGCCACTTCCTTGTCGCCGATGATCAGCTGATAAGGTAATTTTTGTAAGCTATGTTCGCGTATTTTATAGGTAATCTTCTCATTGCGCAAATCCAGTTGAATACGCAGTCCTGCAGCCCGCAACTTTTGCGCTGCGGCGATCGCATATTCCTCCTGTGCCTGCGAGATGTTGATCACTACTCCCTGCACCGGCGAAAGCCACAACGGGAAAGCGCCTGCGTGATGCTCGATGAGGATGCCGATGAAACGTTCCATCGAGCCGAGGATCGCGCGATGCAACATCACAGGAGGCTTGCGCGCATTGTCTTCGTCCACGAACTCCGCGCCCAGGCGCACCGGCAGATTGAAATCCAGCTGTATCGTGCCGCACTGCCACAGGCGGCCCAGGCTATCTTTCAACGTGAACTCCACCTTGGGACCGTAGAACGCTCCTTCTCCCGGTTGAACGTCGTAAGCCAACCCGTTTTGCTTCAAGGCGGAAGCGAGACCCGCTTCGGCCTTGTCCCAGGTTTCGTCCGAACCGACCCGCTTCTCCGGGCGCGTGGACAGCTTCACCAGGACCTCGTTGAAACCAAAATCCCGATACACTTCGTTGAGCATCACGATGAATTTCGACACCTCGGACTGCACCTGTTCTTCGGTGCAGAAAATATGCGCGTCATCCTGGGTGAAGCCACGCACGCGCATCAAGCCATGCAGCGAACCGGATGTCTCGTTCCGATGGCAGGACCCGAACTCCGCCAGTCGCAATGGCAGGTCGCGGTAGCTATGCAGACCGTGATTAAAGATCTGCACATGCCCCGGACAGTTCATCGGCTTCACTGCGTAATCGCGATTCTCCGATGCGGTAGTGAACATGTTGTCGTGATAGTTTTCCCAGTGGCCCGACTTCTCCCACAGGGTCCTGTCCATGATCGACGGGGTACGCACCTCCTGATAATCGTGCTCGCGGAACTTGCGGCGCATGTACTGCTCGACCTCCTGCCACAACGTCCAGCCTTTCGGATGCCAGAACACCATGCCTGGTGACGAATCCTGCATATGGAACAGCTCAAGCTGCTTGCCCAGCTTGCGGTGGTCACGCTTCTCGGCCTCTTCGAGTTGATGCAGGTAGGCATCCAGCTCTTCCTTCTTCGCCCAAGCCGTGCCATAGACCCTTTGCAACATCTCGTTCTTGGAATCCCCGCGCCAATAGGCCCCCGCGAGCTTCATCAGTTTGAAGGCCTTCAGCTTGCCGGTTGACGGCACGTGGGGCCCGCGACACAGATCGGTGAACTTGCCTTCGGTGTACAGTGACACCTCCTGATCCGCCGGGATCGATTCGATGATCTCCGCCTTGTAATGCTCGTTGATGCTCCTGAAATAGCTTACCGCTTCGTCGCGAGGCAGCACCTTGCGCGTCACCGGAATATCCTGCTTGGCCAGTTCTGCCATGCGCTTCTCGATCGCCGCCAGGTCTTCTGGCGTAAACGGACGCTGGTAGGAAAAGTCGTAGAAAAAGCCGTTCTCGATGACCGGACCGATGGTCACCTGGGCATCGGGAAATAATTCTTTCACTGCATAGGCAAGCAAATGCGCAGTGGAATGGCGAATGATCTCCAGGCCTTCCGGATCCTTGTCGGTGACGATGGCCAGCCCGGCATCCTGTGAGATCAAATAGGAGGTATCCACCAACCGGCCGTCCACTTTGCCGGCCAGTGCAGCGCGCGCCAGACCGGCGCCAATGCTTAGCGCGACCTTGGCAACTGTCACTGGCTGCGCATAGCTGCGCTGCGAACCATCCGGCAAAGTAATGACTGGCATAATTTTCTTATTTTTTCTTAGCTCTTATTTCATCGCAGGAAAATACAACATGCGGTGATGCCGCACTGGAAACACTGTCTGGCCAAATCGGATTCGAATCAACACCCTGCCGTGCGACCATTCGTTACCAACGTTGAAGACCGCGCATTATAGTGTGACTGATGGAATTTACAATTTATTCTCGATGGCCAACGGGAGGATTTTGTTCTGTCGGCTGAATGAAGTTCACGCTGCTAGCGGATCGACATGTACTCGCAGTAGCATGGGAATCGCTGCCAACCCTTCCCCTGACAGATAGCGCAACCAGCTGGCAGCAAAAATTTTCGGGCTGTGTTGATCCTATTGGATATCTTTCTCCGCGATTCCCGGAGGAAGCGCGCCAGGCAAGTATGCGCGACCAGTGAAGCTGCGCGGGTGACCGCCCGATTCGAATACCAAGTCTGACTCATGCTGGCTTACAAACGGACGGCCCGCGTGGACATGATTGGCCTGTCGCGCGACAACCTTGTCGAAATGGGGTCCCATCAGTTGCCGGACATCGGGCATGAAGGGCCCCGACCAGGAAACGGCGAACACGACCCCAGCCTTGGACACATATTGCCGAACGAGAGTACCGGTGGGCAAGGTCGTCTCATGCACGGTGTAGCTGCCGCTCGCTGAAGGCGTGAGGCGAGCCGCCTGTTTCACCTTCATGTGTACCCGGTCCGCATCGACGCTGGCACTATCGCCACCAAGAGACGCATCGGCCAAGGAGACGTGGCCGGCAACGGCCAGCGTGACGAAGAGGTGAAAGAAACCGCCCAAGCTTCTGATGTTTGGCTTTTTGACCATCCTCGAAGTGTGCATATGAATGCGCATAAATTATCCTCTGACCTTTATGATATGGTGAAGCTGATACGGCCCCTGCGCCGTAGCTAACAGACTACCCGGATTTAGCAAGACACTGAGGTTAGTGAGAATCTTGTGCATATCAGTAAGCGAAATAGGGTCCGGCGGGAACCCCTGGTGGCGGTGTCACACCCAATATGCCAGTGAATACCGTACGCCCAAAAAAGAAGGGGAGGCCCCAAGCGAACTGTGAAGGTTGACCATACGGGCCACCAATATTTCCAGCAACAACATTGTTAGAAAAAAGCTGGTCGGCATTGGCTATCGTGGGAGCGGGGTTGGTCACCGCCACCCCGGTGCTACTGGATGGATAAAGTGCGGAATTGATTGCGTTCGGAGCCATCTGCGATGGCTTCGTTGGGCAGTAAACCCACGAATTAGGAGCCGGACACACAGGAATGGTTGAGTCATTAAAAAATAGCGCATTCGAACCGCTGTCGATATAACTGGGTAGCGCGATCCCACCGTTGTATGAGGTGCTGAAGTCGCCAGCGTTGATCCCAGATGAATTTACGGCATACACAGTCGCAAGGCCTAGTTGGTTGTTACCCGACGTGCCGATCCCCAAAGTTAGAGTACAAGGCAAGGGGGCTGCAGACGCGGGGCAGGGATTGGTCTCACCAGCCGATGAAATCGCAGGCAACTGGATAACCACACCGTTATTGTCTTGAGAAAAAAGGGCCACTGGATTCGAGACAACCTGCGGCGTCACTGCACCTGAACAGCCAGTTGCAATGGTGCAGGTGTAATAGGCCGCAATATAGGGTGTATTTTGACAGTCTGCACAGTCACTTGTGAAAGGTCCGACACCCAGGATGCCGTTGGCGCCAAGTTGAGCCTGAGTGTCTTCTATGCTGCCGGTACCGTAGCTGGCGCAATCGGAGGGAACCCCGGACACGCCCCCAGGCTTGTCCCCTATTATCTGGATTGGAACGGATGAAGCAAATTCGCCTCCGAGGTAGACATCCCCAGTTTGAACCGAGCCCCACGCATTGCCGTCCGCAAAAGCCATACATTCACCAATCGCGCCGTTTCCATTTGTCACCGGTTGCAGGTTCAAACTGGACGATAGTGCAGAATTCAAAAGCCGCAATCCGGAAGAACCCGTATCCAGCTGCACATGGTCTATCGTTTGGCAGCTGGACGTACTCCCGGCAGCACAGACCGTCACCGAGACGAAGGCAACATTGATGTCAGGCGACCCTGAGACCGGGCCCGCATCAATCAAGATGGGGACGACATTGGGGGGATTCGGTAGCACGGGTAGCTGTAGCTGCGTCAGCGTGCAAGAGCCGCATCGATTAACGTTCTGGGGAGCGGTACTCGTAGCACCAACACTCCCTCCGGCTCCTCCGCTGCATGCGCCCGTCAGCACGGCTGCCATGATGATGGCAAACAGCGTTGGGGAACCAACAGAGAATCCATGTTTAAGATTCATGCTTAAGCTTCTTCGATCTTGTATTCTCATTAACGATCCGACAATGGTTCACAATTTCATCATTGCGGATCTTAAATATCCCCCGCCATATAAGCAACATATCAATTGTATTCAAATTTTACAAGCTAATGCCCCGCCACGAGACGATTATGCAACCCGGATCGTTCGTTCGAAAACCCGCGGCTTGTCATACGGGGCCAAAAACTGAAGACGGAATCCCTCTGGTTGGCCAGGTGACTCCAGCCTTCTGTGGCACGGCCACGGGCCAAATATAAGTTTCGCTGGCTTTTATTTTTTCTATCCGTATAATGCGCGCCTTGTCGCCACTGAGGCGGCATTAGTTCATCGTTTTCTGACCTACCTCTCGCGCGCATGCAAATCGCGCCTGTCTATAAAAACTCAATTAAAGAGTTTTCCGGTTAGCAACGATGTTTTATGCGCCGGTTAATCTGTCTGCCCGTATAACGTGTAGTTTTAACTACCTGCGCTCACCTAAGGGAACTGCAAATAGTTCGCCATGCTGGACTCGATTCGGCATTCAGTTGATGTCTTGACTGGATGTTGCCTTGCGTCCGAATGCCGACGTGGATTCCCTTTGATAATAAAAAGGAAGCAAGATGTCATTTCAAGATTTAAATTTAAACGCTGCCATTCTCAAGGCGATTGCCGATACCGGCTACACCGAACCCACGCCGATCCAGGCGCAGGCCATACCCGAAATCATGGCCGGCCACGACCTGATGGCTTCATCGCAAACCGGAAGCGGCAAGACCGCAGCGTTCATCCTGCCCGCGCTGAACCGTTTGGCGACGCCTTCGGCAATGCCCGGCAAAGGCCCGCGTGTGCTGGTATTGACCCCGACCCGGGAACTGGCGCAGCAGGTCTGTGATGCCGCGACCAAGTACGGCAAGAACATGCGCTTCAAGATCATCAGCATCCTGGGCGGCATGCCCTACCCGGTGCAGAACCGCCTGCTGTCCAGTCATGTGGATATTCTGGTCGCCACGCCGGGCCGTCTGATCGATCACCTGGAACGCGGCCGCATCGATTTTTCGCGCCTGGAAGTGTTGGTCCTGGACGAAGCTGACCGCATGCTGGACATGGGTTTTGTCGATGATGTGGAACGCATTGCAAAAGCGACGCCGGCAACGCGCCAGACCCTGCTGTTCTCCGCGACGCTCGATGGCGTGGTCGGCAACCTGGCCTCGCGCTTGCTCAAGACGCCGAAGCGCATCAGCGTTTCGGCAGCCAAGGATAAACATGAAAACATCGAGCAGCGCATGATGTTTGCCGATGACGTGGCACACAAGAACAAGATGCTCAGCCACCTGCTGACAGACGTTGAAATGAACCAGGCGCTGGTTTTCACGGCTACCAAACGCGACGCCGACAGCCTGGCCGACCAACTGTCCGCCCAAGGCCATTCAGTTGCGGCATTGCATGGCGACATGAGCCAGCGCGAACGCAACCGCACCCTGCTCAACATGCGCAACGGTAACGTGCGCGTGCTGGTCGCCACTGACGTGGCAGCACGGGGTCTCGATGTGCGTGGAATTTCGCATGTGATCAACTTCGACCTGCCCAAGTTCGCAGAAGACTACGTGCACCGCATCGGCCGTACTGGTCGCGGCGGTTCATCCGGCATTGCGATCTCGTTCGCCTCGAACCGCGATGCACAATTGCTGAAGCGCATCGAGCGCTACACCGAGCAAAGCATCAAGATGCACACCATCGCGGGACTCGAGCCGAAGTACAAGTTGCGTACCGGCCCGTCCTCGGACCGGCCGCATGGTAACAACGGCGGCGGCTTCGGCGGCGGCAACAACGCCAGCTTCGCTGCCAATCGTGGCAAGGCGGGCGGTTTCGGCGGCAGCCGCAGCAGTGCGTTCTCTGGCAATGGCAACAACGGTGGCGCCGGATTCCATCACAGTGCACCGGATAGCCGTCATGGCCATACCGGACGCAAAGAAGGCCATGGTCAATGGCAGGGCCAAGCCAACGGCAACACGAATCGGGGGCATGCGCCTGGTGTTGGCGGTGGCCAAGGGTTTGGTGGGCAAGGTCGCAGCCACGACGCCGGACAACCCCGCAGCCCTGACCGCAGCTTCGGCAACAACGCAAATCGGGGCGGCAACAGTGCCCCACGCCGCAACGCTGACCGCCCAAGCTATACACTCGGGCGAGGCAACAATGGCAATAGCCGTTAAGCCGCGCTGCTGATGTAAAATAAAAGCAGCTGCATAAGAAAAAGCACGCCAGACAAGGCGTGCTTTTTTATTGTCCCTACATCTTATCTTGTGCCTAAACCGGAATATTTTCGAATCTGGGGGAGAACAAGGCGCAAGCAATCGGCGACGATGACGTTACACATCGTGAAGCAAGGAGCCGAAGACAAAGCCGACAAAGCTATCGTTTCCATTCGAAATCGAAGCTACAAATATCTTTTCATGCGCGCCAACACGGTCTCGCGCGGAAACAATGCCAGCACCGCATCGACCGACGGCGTGTGCGTTTGGCCAACCAGCATCACGCGCAATGGCATCGCCAGCTTGGGCATTTTCAGATTGTGCTTGGCCAGCAGCTCTTTTATCAGTGCGGCCAGCGCTGGCGCTTCCCATGCCACGTCGACAAGGCGTTCAGCGAGTTCGCGCAACGCCGGCAGCACTTCGGGTAGCAGGTGCGCATCCAGCAGGTCCCGTGTGGGATGCACTTGGATATAAAACACCTCCGCCTCGTCTGCCATTTCAAGCAAGGTTGCGACACGCTCCTTATACAAGGCGATCACCCTCTCAAGTTTCGGGGCATCGCTTACCTGAACGCCGCGATCCGCCAGATGCTTGCGAACCAGACCCTCGAGGCGCGCGTGGTCGGCCAGCTTGATGTAATGCTGGTTTATCCAGCGCAATTTTTCCGGGTTGAATTGTGCTGCCGATTTGCTGATATGACGCAGGTCGAACCACTCGACGAACTGCTTCATGGAAAACACTTCTTCGTCGCCATGCGACCAACCCAAACGCGCGAGATAATTGATCAGCGCTTCCGGCAAGAAACCGTCCTCCGCGTATTGCATCACGCTCACCGCGCCATGCCGCTTGGACAGCCGTTCGCCGTCACTACCCAGTATCATCGGCACATGGGCATATTGCGGAAGCGTCGCGCCCAGTGCCTTCAGGATGTTGATCTGGCGCGGCGTGTTGTTGACGTGATCGTCGCCCCGAATGACTTGCGTGATGTTCATGTCCAGGTCGTCCACCACGACGCAGAAATTGTATGTGGGGGTACCGTCGGCGCGCGCGATGATCAGGTCATCCAGCTCGCTGTTCTCGAAAATGATCTTGCCCTTGACCATGTCATCCCACGCCGTCACCCCGTAACTGGGGTTCTTGAAACGCACTACCGGTTTGACACCCTCGGGCGGGACTGGCAGAACCTTGCCCTGCTCCGGCCGCCAGTGACCGTCGTAGCGGGGCTTCTCGCCACGCGCGCGCTGCGCCTCGCGCATCGCATCCAGCTCCGCGGGAGAGGTATAGCAGTAATACGCCGTGCCTTCGTCCAGCATCTGCCGCAGAACCTCCTTGTAACGGTCCATGCGCTGCATCTGGTAAAACGGCCCTTCGTCGTAATCCAGATTCAACCAAGACATTCCGTCCAGAATCGCCTGCACGGATTCCTGCGTGGAACGTTCCAGATCGGTGTCTTCGATACGCAAAATGAAGGTACCTCCCAGCTTGCGCGCATACGCCCATGCGAACAAGGCGGTACGTGCGCCGCCGATGTGAAGATAGCCGGTTGGGCTGGGAGCAAAGCGGGTTCGAATGGTCATGAGTCAATCAGTAAAAAATACAATGAGGTCCACATTTTACGGGCTTTGTGTATTGCTCGCACGAAGTTGTCACTGTGGCTCTCTATTGACCAGTGCAATGGGGTCAGCGCTTGAGCGCTCCCGCCATTGGAATTTTTCATCGAGTCTTGGCAGCGCCAATGTCTATCCGTGAGGATTATCGCGTATTACAGATCATTCATTTCAACAGGTTCGGGTGTGACCGCGTTTTCACATGTTCTGGATCGAAGCTGCCCGTCGATGTTCTCGTATTACCGACGCTTAGTTCCTAAGATGAAGTGATTCAGGCGCCATTCCGGGAAGCAGAACTGAACAGTCTCTTGCGTGCGATCCACTTGCGGATCTCCTCCAAGATGAACATGCCTGCCGCGAGAGGAATGACGAAAACCCAAACTTGATCCCCAATGGGTGCCGTTCCGAGAAGAGCATTTCCCCAAGGCGCATAGTTGATCAATAGGAGAATGGCGATTTCTGATATCACCCCTAAAACGATTATCGTATTGCCAAAGAGCCCGGTTGAAAAAACCGATCGGGTGGTGCTCCTGCATAGAAACACGTTCACGATCTGCAGGATGATTATGGTGCTCAGGCAAGCGGTAGTCGCTTCCATGTACACGGGGTCTTGAGCCGCGAGGTTCTGTCCATACTTCCATCCGGCACCGTTGAGCACAAAGAAGAATGTCGCCATGGCTGCGGCCGCCTCGATTAGCCCCAAAAAAAGGTAGGCGCGAAACGCCAGGGACCAATTCATCAGTCTCTCGCCATGGGGGCGAGGGGGACGCCGCATGATCTGGGGATCGGGACCTTCGACACCGAGGCCAAGGGCAGTAAGCGTGTCGGATCCCATGTCGATGGACAGCGCTTGAATCGGTGTCAATGCCAGAGGGATTTTGAACAGCAGGAAGCCCAGGTAGGGGATCAACTCGGCAACATTGTGAACCAGGACGTAAGTAAGGAACTTTCGGATATTTTCGAATATTGCGCGTCCCTCCTCGACAGCATTCACGATGCTGGCAAAATTGTCGTCCAGCAGCACCATGTCGGCCGCTTCCTTAGCCACGTCCGTGCCGCCAATGCCCATGGCGATGCCGATATGTGCAGCCTTCAGCGCTGGTGCGTCATTGACGCCGTCGCCCGTGACGGCGACGATCTGCCCCTTGTTCTTCAACGCCTCCACGATGCGCATCTTCTGGTCGGCGACGACCCGCGCGAAAATGATCTCTTGAGCGTCCAAGGCAAGCTGAAGCTGAATCACCGAAAACCGTTTGAGCTCCTCGCCGGTAACGATCATCGGATTGTCAGTCTTCACCAGTCCGATTTCGCGCGCGATCGCCGTAGCGGTACGGGGGTGATCGCCGGTGATCATGATCACCTTGATCCCAGCCTCGTGGCATTTGCGGAGCGCTTCCGGAACTTCTGGCCTGGGTGGATCTTCCAGGCCCACCAGCCCAGCAAAAACAAGGTCTTCCTCCAGCCTCTCCTTGTCATAGCCCACAACCAGCTTCCTGAAGGCGAAGGCTAGCACCCGCAGGCCTTGGTGCGCCATCACATCCTGCGCTTGCAAGACGCTTGCCTTCACCTCAACGTCAAGGTGCTGAATTTTGCCGTCAATAAGAATGTGTTGGCAAAGAGGAAGCACCGACTCGGGCGCTCCTTTGCAGTAAAGGACAGGGCCTTCAGGCGCTTGGTGCAATGTGGACAGTCGCATGCGGTCGGCGTCAAACGGGATCTCGTCCAACCGAGGATAGACCGGAGTACCGGAAGTGAAGGGCAGCGCCATCTCCACCAGTGCGACCTCCATGGGATCACCCAGAAAGGCCGGGCTTCCGTGACGCTCTGTTTCCTTCAGATCGTGACACGTCCGGGCCGTCATGAAAAAAGGCCTGTAGATATCTGCAAGGCCTGGCTTTTGTTTTACCCCATCAGGCGAATCGAAAGCATTCCCCAGAAAAAGCCGCCGGACCACCATGTGGTTCTGGGTCAGCGTACCGGTCTTGTCAGTGCAAATGACTGTCGTGGAGCCGAGCGTCTCGACCGAAGGCAGGTAACGGATGAGGACATTGCGCTTTGCCATGCGCTGGGTGGCAAGCACGAGCGCCAAGGTCAACGTGGGAAGAAGCCCTTCCGGCACCATGGCTACGATGATGCCGATCGCGAAAATAAAGGCCTTCCAGAAAGGGATGCCAATCATCCATCCGAGCAAGAAGAATAACAGACCTATCACCACCGCGAGGATTGCGGTCACGCGACTTAAGTGTGCAATCTCCTTGCGCAGCGGGGAAACCTCTTCCACAGCCATTTGGGTGAGATGCGCAATCTTGCCAAATTCGGTGTGCATCCCCGTGGCGAACACAACGGCCTTGGCCTGCCCGGATACCATTGAGGTGCCGGCGAGCAGGATGTTCTTGCTGTCAAGCAAGTCATCCACTTCGGATGGGCCTGCCTCCCGCGCTTTGGGCAGCGATTCACCAGTGACCACCGCGTTATTGACCCGTGCGCCAAACGCCTCGATCATTCGGCAGTCCGCGGGGATCTTATCGCCCTGCTCGATGTGCACGATATCCCCTGGCACCAACTGCTCCGCAGGAACCCGGCTGACCATGCCGTCGCGCAATACCTGAGCCTGTTGGGGCAGCAGGTGGCGCAATGCCGCAAGAGTTTTTTCCACGCGGTACTCCTGCCAGAAGGAGAAGAGTCCGCTCACCAGGATCACGATGACGATGGCGTAGCCGATTTTCGCCATATCTTCGCCCGGATCGCTCCATTCGGCGAAGAAAGCCAGTCCTGCAGCAACCCAAAGGATCAGCGAAAAGAAAGTTGTAAATTCCTTGAGGAGGCGCAGCCACAAAGGTCTCTGAGCCGTTTTCTCCACCGTGTTGGGGCCGTACTCATGCAGCCGCCGTTGGACTTCGGCGCCGCTCAAGCCTGCCGCGGTGCTTTTCAGGCTATCGACGGCATCGAGCGGAGACAGTTGGTGGATTCTCATCGAAATCTCGCTATGCGGTGATTCCTTCTATATCAGGAACAAGGCAATTTTCTGCCTGTATAGGCGCTGAAGCCAACCCCAAATCCACGGAACGTCAGAGTACGGCTACGTGAGACGCACACTAGCAGCCCAATGTCCCGTAAACAATGGGCCGGAAGCTGTCCTCACTTTGCAGTCATCATACTGCAAACGCAACAAATGACTCTCCAATACCAGCATCGGGCAAGTCCAGTATATTGACTTCGCATAATCTTGGGAATCAACCACCAGAAACAATTCATCAGGAAGCGCAAAGAATTGATCGATGCAATGGCAGAAGAGATCTGCTCGACGAAAGCTGATGCCGACCGGGATATCGCGGCGTTAACCGACACCATCACCGTTACCCTAAAGAAGGGGGGGCCGCGTTGCCTTGGTCGGCCTCGGTACGTTTGAAGTTAGAAGACGTGCTGCCGGTCCCGGCCGGAATCCAAGCACAGGAGACGCAATAAAGGTCAGGGCGAGCAAGGCTCGACATTCAGCTGATACGGCAGTAATCTCGGCCAATCTGAAACACTCCGCAGCATCATCTTCACTCACGTTTTCGATGATCTGGTCGGCTAGTTTATAATAGTATTTGAGCGTCGATTAATCAGACGGTGTGGAGCTCTGGTAATGAAGACCTACTTTAACCGAATCGTGTTGGTTGCGATCTTGCTGATAGCGGCGGTTCCCCTGGGCGGTTGCTGCTACCTTGCAGGTCAAGGAATGTTCAAATGTACGGTCACGACTCCTTGAAGTTACCCTTTCCCTAATGAGGAGTGGCCATCATGTATTTCGTAAAAATGTATTTCATACTTGGTTTGGCGATGCTGCTTATCGTGCTTTGGGATTACAAGTATCTACCAAAGACTGCAGAGCGACTAATAAAGCAGCCGAAAGACGGCCTGGTTGGCTTTTCTCGAATTGCCAACTCAGTGCGTAATTTGACGCTGATGGCATTGTTTGCCTTCTTTCTTTGGCCGGTGGTTGTGGGAATGGAGTTATCCGGAAAATCGGGAAAGTAGTCCAACGAGTCCAGATAGCCGCGTGGCTGGTTTCCCCATAACACCGTGCCACGGTGCTGTCGCCTGGTTCCATACCAAATCCTTATGCAGAAGTCCTGGCGTGCCCCCCCTGAAAAGAAGATTACTTCGCCACATGCACGAGTAATTGGCGCAGCATTCGATGGAAGGCCTTTCAGCGCATGGTGGTTCGCCGTGGAACCGATCATCGCGTCAGAACGAACGATTCGAAGATCAAAACTTTCAACCCAACATCGACATGGCGCGGAAAGGTTCCCAATCCTATCTCTATCAGCGACCCGCATCGGGCGAAGGCGAGGCTTTGCAAGGGGATTGGGATGCAAGAAAATAAGTTGACACGGGATAATATTAGTGTATTATTATATATAGTTATATTGCAATTCTTCCCCTTGGCTTGCCTCCCCTGCAAGCCATTTTTTTGCCCGGCATAGACGGTATCAGTCCCGCTGGTATGTTGGTTGCGTGCACAAACAAGGCTATGTGTCGACTAAAGCATGGGAAGTCCACTTCACCCATCATTGCGTTGACCGCGTTTCATCTGTCCGTTTCCAGTTGGCCCCCAGTGCCTCCAGGGTCGTGGCAGGGTCAGCGTTGCCGATGTCCGCAATTCTTTTTGTTCCGCCTATTTCGGCCTCGATTGGCAGACAGTCGACCGCCGATGCAGGCGACCAGGCAAGGTACGGAACGCAACGGTGAACGTGAGGCTACATGATCTGGATATTCAATGGCGGTGGAGGAAAACATCCATCTGGCCTGAACCATCTGAATGACGCTAATCGAAAATCCGCTCAATTCCTTCCTGCCCTTGCTTCCTCAAGTTCGATCTTGCAGAAGTATTCCGCCTCCAGCCACATGACATTGATAATGCCAAATGCCATTGCAAGCCCAACTCCAAGCATCCAGGCAAAGTACCACATGATTCTTCCTTTCAGTAAATGTTATGGTCGTTGGCGCGAATGGTCTCAACCGTAATTTTTCCGCGCAGCACACTGTACACCCATGAGGTATAGGCCAGCACGATGGGCAGGAATACGAGCACCACCCAGAACATGATTTGCAGCGTCATGTGGCTGGATACCGAGTCCCATATGGTCAGGCTGCTTCTCGGATCTGAACTCGACGGCATGACGAAGGGAAACATTGCAATACCCGCCGTGAAGATCACGCCGGCAAGCATGACGGAACTCGCGATGAATGCTGCAATGGCCTTTTTCAAGCTGGATGCGGCAATCGCCAATAATGCACCCGCTATGCCGAGGATAGGTGCCAGCCACAGCAACAGATGATTGTGATAGTTGCTAAGCCAGGCACCGGTGGCCTTCTCGACGACCTTGTCGAGTGGGATTGATGGAACATTGGCGGGCAGCATGGACACGATACGATAGCCCTGCATACCGCTCATGACCCAGACCCCGGCAAGAATGAAGCACGCGAGGAAGACGGTCCCGGTGATCCTGGTTGCGCGCCGCGCGCGTTCAGCGATCACGCCCTCGGTCCTGATCTGCAGGTATACCGAGCCGTGCATCAGCAACATGGAAAGGCTGACTATCCCTGCCAGCAGGCCGAACGGGTTGAGCAGCTGCCAGAAGCTGCCGCTGTATGTCACCCGCATATCGCTGTCGAAGCTGAATGGAACCCCTTGCAGCAGGTTGCCAAAAGCAACCCCGAAAATGAGCGCAGGCACAAACCCGCCGGCGAACAATCCCCAATCCCAGGCGGAACGCCACCGCGGATCGGCCACCTTGCTCCGGTAGTCAAACCCGACCGGCCTGAAGAACATCGCGAACAACGTCAGTATCAATGCAATGTAGAAGCCGGAAAAGGCTGTCGCGTAAACGATCGGCCACGCGGCGAAGATTGCCCCGCCTGCGGTGATGAACCAGACCTGGTTGCCATCCCACGTGGCACCGATGGAATTGATGATGACGCGCCGCTCCTCATCGTTTTTGCCAAGAAAAGGCAACAACGCCCCGACCCCCAGATCGAATCCGTCGGTGATAGCGAAGCCCACCAGCAAGACGCCGACGAACAGCCACCAGATCAGTTTCAGCGTTTCATAGTCGAATATCATGATCGTCTCCTTATGCGTTGCCGTATTGGCCGGTGTGCAGACTCTGCGGGCCGAGGCGCGCATACTTGAACATCAGGTACAGTTCAGCGACCAGCAGCAGAGTATAGAAGCCAACGAAACCGGCGAGGCTGAGATACACGCTCGACACGTCAAGGTTGGACGTGCTCAATTGCGTCGGCAGGATGCCGCTGATTGTCCAGGGCTGCCGTCCGTATTCTGCGACGATCCAGCCCATCTCGGCGGCTATCCATGGCAACGGGATGCAGTACAGCGCAAGCCGCAACAGCCATTTCTTTTCGGCAATGGTGCGCTTCGCCGTGTAGTAAAAAGTGGCGGAGAAGATAAACAGGATAATGAAGGCTATCGCCACCATGATCCGGAATGTCCAGAACATCGGCGCGACTCTCGGTATGGTGTCGTGGGCCGCCATCCTGATCTGCTCATCGGTGGCGTCGCTCACTTTTTGCGTGTATTTTTTGAGCAGCAGTCCATAGCCAAGGTTGCCCTTGGTTTTTTCAAAGAGCACCTTCGTCTCGTCGCTGGCATCTCCTGCGCGCAGTTTTTCGAGCGCAGAGTATGCGATGATGCCTTCCCTGATTTTCGCTTCGCTTTCCTCGCGCAATTCGCTTATGCCGGTGATCTTTTCGTCAACCGAGCGGGTTGCAATCAGCCCGAGCAGATAGGGAATCTTGATCGCCGAATCGGTGCTTTGCGTTGCCTCGTTCGGAAACCCGATGGCAGTGATGGCCGCAGGTGCCTTTTCGGTGTGCCATTCCGCTTCGATGGTGGCCAACTTGACTCGCTGGACTTCGCCTGCCGTGTAGCCCGATTCATCTCCCAGCACAATCACGGACAACGCAGAAGCGAGGCCGAACCCGGCGGCTACGGCGATCGACCTCATGGCGAATGCCTTGTCCCGCCCGATGAGCAGATAGTAGGCACTGATACCGAGCACAAACATCGATGCTGTGACATAGCCCGCGGAAACAGTATGCACGAACTTGACCTGCGCCACAGGATTGAACAAAAGTTGTGTGAAACTGGACATTTCCATGCGCATGGTGTGATAGTTGAATTCAGCGCCGATCGGATTCTGCATCCAGCCGTTGGCGATCAGAATCCATAGCGCGGAAAGGTTGGAGCCCAGCGCCACAAGAAAGGTGACCAGAAGATGCTTCTCTTTGGATAACCTGTCCCACCCGAAGAAGAACAGCCCAACGAACGTGGATTCCAGAAAGAACGCCATCAGCCCTTCGATGGCGAGCGGCGCGCCGAAGATGTCGCCCACATAATGCGAGTAATACGCCCAGTTGGTACCAAACTGGAATTCCATGGTGAGTCCGGTCGTCACCCCGAGGGCAAAGTTGATGCCGAAGAGCTTGCCCCAGAATCGGGTCATGTCCCGGTAAACCTCCCTGCCCGTCATCACGTAGACCGACTCCATGATGACCAGAAGAAAGGAAAGCCCCAGCGTCAGCGGAACAAAGAGGAAATGGTAAAGGGCTGTGGCCGCGAATTGCAGCCTGGATATGTCAACAAGATCAGCGGACGGAATCATGCTCATGCTCCTTCTGGGGTTGCTGGGTAAGAATCTTGGAGGCTACTTTCTGGTCATCGAGGCTGCTCTCTCCATGGCCTGAAAACCAAACTGCCCAGAGGATGGTCAGCAGCACGGCCTTAAGTGCGACGGCCACGGCTATCTCGCGCCAGAATCGGTCAGTTTTCGGTTTGTCAGTCATGAGGCAACTCCGTAATCAATGAGCGCTCGAATCGTAAGCATATTATCATTTACTAATATTCTGTCAAGCAAAAGTAATCATCGTCATGGCAGAAGAACCACCCGATATCCCTAGGTTACTTTTGGCAGGGCTTGCAGAACTGCTCCTGCAAGGTCGCGATGACGGCAATCGACTCTGGGCTAGCCAGGCTATAAAAGATGTGCTTGCCCTCTCGGCGCGTTGTCACTAGTCCTTCGTCGCGCAGGATACCCAGTTGCTGCGACAACGTTGGCTGGCAGATATCGAGTGACTCTTCCAGTTCCCTGACACAGCTTTCCCGTTCAGATAATCGGCACAAGAGCAGTAGACGATCCGGATTGGCCAGTACCTTAAGAAGTCCGCAAGCGCGATCAACCGATGCGGACAGGCTGTCAAAATCGATTCTTTTACTTTTCGCTCTCATCTCAGAAACTCCGAATTTGAAATTAGCACTTGACATTATACTATAGCATATTATATTCTTTTATATATTATTTATTTTGCAATTCTAATTATGCACCCTGGCATTCCATTTTTTCAAATAAATGCTTTGCTCCGGAAGTGGCCCCTCAGCTACTCCCGCTTCCAAGGGATACGAAATCACATGGAGACAATACAATGAAATTTGGGCACATCCTGGGCATTGGCACCGTTGTCATCATCACAATACTTACCTCAAGCTCCGCTGTGCTCGCGCAGCCGGTCTCGAAGTCTCCATCTCGAGTGCCCCCTTCGTCCGAAATGAGCAGCTTTGAAGGTATTGTGGAAGCAGAACGCCAGACTGTTGTCGCGGCGCAGGTTTCCGGGGCCATCGTCGAAATTTCAACCAAGGCTGGAGACCAAGTCAAGGCGGGGCAAATTTTGGTCCGGATCGATGCTCACGCTGCCGCACAGTCAGCAGCAGCGAGCAAGGCACAAGTAATGTCCGCTCAAGCGTCCCTGGAGCTTGCGCAAAAGGAATTCGATCGACAAAAGCAGCTTTTCGCGCAGGACTATCTCAGTCAGGCCGCCTTGGATCGCGCAGAGGCCCGCTTCAAGGTCGCGGAAGCGGACGCACGCGCTCAAATGGCGCAAGCGGCATCTGCTGAAGTTCAAACGGGCTTTTATACGATTCGTGCACCTTATGCGGGCATCATAGCGGAGGTACCGGTCTCGCTGGGTGGCATGGCCATTCCCGGGCAACCGTTGTTGACAATATATGACCCGGCGGCCTTGCGAGTTACATCGACTGTTCCCCAGTCCGTGGTTGGACGCGAAATGGCTGCATCCTTGGTAAAAATTGAGATTTCTGGGACGCCCGTCAAACAGCTGCTTAGTCCCAGCCACATCAAAATCATGCCAACTGTTGATGCCAACACAGATACCGTACAGATTCGCTTGGGGCTACCCACGCAACTCCAGAATGTTGTACCCGGAATGTTTGCCCGCGTTTGGCTTCCTGCCACAGAACAGAGACCTCAATCGGTCGAAATTCCCATGACAGCCCTTGTGCGTAGGTCTGAAATGACTGGGGTATATGTACTCGACGGCAAAAACCAGCCACTTTTGCGCCAAGTTCGCATAGGTCGAATATCGGGTGGACAGGTGGAAATTTTGAGTGGCGTCGATCCGGACGAGCACGTTGTTCAAGACGCTGAATCCGTTCCTGTTCCTACCCAAAATTGAGGCAGCCCATGAAGAAACCCATGGGCATCGCCGGTCGGCTTGCTTCCTTTTTTCAGAGGGCGCAGATCACACCACTGCTTGCACTGGTGGCTGTCCTGCTTGGTGCGTTTGCCGTAATGGTAACGCCTCGTGAGGAAGAGCCGCAGATCAACGTCACGATGGCCAATGTGCTCATTCCCTTTCCGGGCGCGTCTGCCAAGGATGTCGAGCAAATGGTCGCAGCACCCGCCGAGCAGGTCCTTTCACAGATTCAGGGGATCGAACATGTGATGTCGGTTTCCCGTCCTGGCATGGCGGTAATTACCGTACAGTACAAGGTGGGGGTCCCCCGTATCGAGGCATTGGTGCGTCTTTATGACACTGTCAATTCCAATGCGGATTGGCTTCCTCGCGGACTAGGAGCCCTACCCGCCATTATCAAACCCAAGGGAATCGACGATGTACCCATCGTCACGTTGACGATATACAGCAAGGACAAAAACTCCGGCGCCTATGATCTTGAGCGCGTGGCGCACAGCATCGAGTCGGACCTGAAACGCGTGCGCGGAACGCGAGAAGTGACAACAGTGGGCGGCCCCGGTCGTGCCGTGATGGTGGAAATCGATCCGGCGCGCATGAACAGTGCTGGAATTACTGTCAGCGATCTGCGCACTGCACTGCAGTCAGCCAACCGTGGATTACCAATCGGCGACTTGCTCTCGGGCAACCACACCATAGCGCTGGAAGCCGGTGACTACTTCAAGGATGCCAATGATGTTGCTGATCTGATTGTCGGGGTACGCGATCGCCGACCAGTGTACTTGCAGGAAGTTGCGAAGGTACACAGTGGGCAGTTGCTTCCTAGCCGTTACGTCTGGTATGGCGAAGCGAGCCAGACTGGCGCAAAAGAGTATCCAGCTGTAACTCTGTCTGTCACAAAGAAGCCAGGTGAAAACGCCATTGACGTAGCCAATGCTGTTATGCAGCGCGTACAGACGCTTAAAAATACCGTTATTCCCGCCAATGTGCAGGTAGCAGAAACGCGAAACTACGGGGAGACAGCTAATGACAAAGCGACAAAGCTAATTGAGAAGTTGCTGTTTGCCACTGCATCGGTCGTTGCATTGGTCTTCATCGCGCTTGGACGTCGTGAAGCTGCCATTGTTGGTACCGCAGTGATCCTGACCCTCACGGTCACTTTGTTCGCATCATGGGCTTGGGGATTTACACTCAACCGTGTATCACTGTTCGCGCTTATCTTTTCCATCGGCATACTCGTCGATGACGCGATTGTTGTTGTTGAAAACATTCATCGCCACCAGAATCTCTATCCAGGAAGATCCCTACGCGAAATTATTCCGGGAGCAGTCGATGAAGTGGGTGGGCCCACAATTCTCGCAACACTTACCGTAATAGCAGCTCTATTGCCGATGGCGTTCGTCTCCGGACTAATGGGACCCTACATGAGTCCGATACCCATCAATGCGAGCATGGGTATGCTCCTTTCCCTGGCCATCGCCTTTGTCGTGACGCCTTGGCTCGCTCGAATCTGGATGAAAGCCCAAACGGCTGATGCTGGCACCCATCCGCAGTCCAAGGGGCTATCAGCACGAATCGCACCGTTTTTTGAAAGAATTTTCGAACCCCTGCTGGATGATGAAAGAGGTGCGCGCAACCGCCGTCTGCTCGGAATCGGCATAGCGAGTCTTATCGGGCTTTCTCTGGTCCTGCCGGCCACTGGGCTCGTTTTACTCAAAATGCTGCCCTTTGACAATAAATCGGAATTCCAGGTGATTGTCGACATGCCGGCTGACACCCCGCTGGAAAAGACAGCGGCTGCGCTGCATGAAATGGGAGCTTATCTTGCCACCGTGCGGGAGGTTACGAACTATCAAGCCTATGTTGGAACGGCTGCTCCCATCAATTTCAATGGACTTGTTCGCCAGTACTACCTGCGTTCCGGTGGCGAAGTCGGCGATCTCCAGGTAAACCTCGTGGATAAACATCACAGAAGCGAACAGAGTCACGCAATCGCCACCCGATTGCGCCCCCAGTTGCAAGTGATTGCACAGCGCTTTGGCGCGAATGTAAAGGTCGTCGAAGTACCTCCTGGTCCCCCGGTGCTCTCTCCCATCGTGGTTGAAGTGTATGGTCCCAATGCTGAAGGACGCCAGAAGGTCGCCGGTGCCATCCGAACCGTATTTGAGAAGACACCTAACGTCGTGGATGTTGACGACAGCAGTATCTCATCCGCTCCCAAGATGATGCTGTTAGTTGACCGACGCAAGGCTGCGCTACTGGGAATCTCGCAGGAAACGGTTGCGACGACCCTTCAAACAGCGTTTTCTGGAGAGGCCGTGACTTGGCTTCATGATCAAACCAAATATCCTGCCGCAGCCTGGCTGCAGTTGCCCGGTGATCGTCAGGGCGATCTAAACGGTCTGCTGCAGTTGGGGGTGCGTGCCGTTGATGGCCGGCTGGTACCGTTGCGTGAGCTCGTCACCATTTCTGACACCGTCAGGGAGCAACCCATTTACCATAAGGATTTGATGGCGGTAAATTATGTCGTAGGAAACATGGCCGGCAAGCTGGATAGTCCGCTGTATGGCATGTTCGGAATGCGCAACGACTTGTTGGCTATCAAGACGCCGGGCGGTGGAAGTCTCACTGACTATTTCATCCGCCAGCCTGAAGATCCCTATCGCAGCTATTCCATCAAATGGGATGGTGAGTGGCAGGTGACGTATGAAACTTTCCGGGACATGGGCGCAGCTTATGCAGTGGGCCTGGTCCTGATCTACCTTCTGGTAGTAGCACAATTCGGATCTTATCTCGTGCCTTTGATCATCATGGCACCAATTCCGCTCACCATCATTGGTGTCATGCCAGGCCACGCACTTCTTGGATCACAATACACAGCCACCAGTATGATCGGAATGATTGCGCTGGCGGGAATCATTGTCCGCAACTCCATCTTGCTGGTGGATTTCATCCATATCCAAGTCGAAGAAGGAATACCATTCAAGCAAGCCATCGTGCGCTCGGCCATCACCCGAGCCCAACCCATTTTACTGACCGGGCTGGCGGCCATGCTAGGCGCCTTCTTCATCCTGGACGACCCGATTTTCAATGGCTTGGCCATTTCACTGATCTTTGGGATATTCGTCTCGACAATCTTGACTCTGGTTGTCATCCCAACGCTGTATTACGCCGCGTATCGGCACAGATTCACCGAACCACAACATCAACTAGGAGAACAACCATGACAACTTGGCAATGGGTGCGTGTCATCGCGGGAGCCTTTATCCTGATCTCGCTGGCGTTCGGCATGCCGGCCAGCCCGGCATTTGTCAGTCCATGGTGGTTAGGCTTCACCGTCTTCATTGGTATCAACCTGCTGCAAAGCGGCTTCACGCGTTGGTGCCTAATGGAAAGCCTGCTGCGCAAACTAGGCGTGCGCGCGGAGTGCTAAAGCTCATGAAACCAGATCGCCTGACCTTTCAACGCGCTTGTTCAAGCCGGCCTCTCCATGTGGCTTGCCTGAACTCGTTGGCCGCATTCCTTGGTCTACTTGTTGCCACGCACTCTGCCAAGGCTGCCGACTTGATGGATGTCTGGCGCGCAGCCCAAATGCATGACTTGGATTTCAGCGCTGCAATGTACTCGCACAGAGCAGGACTTTCGCAGGAAGCCGAGGCAAGCGCCCTCTGGCACCCTACAGTCCAGGTTACAGGGACAGCCGGACGCATGACGAGCGACACCGCAACCGAGGGTGCCCAGTTCTCAGCACCTGGCTTCCCCAGCACCAACGGTGTAGCGTTCAATACCTCCGTTAACAATGGCAGCGTTGATCGCTGGGCTTTGTCAGCCCGCCAACCTCTTATCAATCCGGACCGGCTGGCACAAAGCCGGCAGTTGCGCCTCAATGTTGAAGCGTCTGACGTGGAGTGGCAGATTGCACGTCAGTCATTGATTTTGCGTACCGCCGAGCGCTATTTCGATGTGGTATTGGCGCAGGAATCGTTACTGGTCCTGCGGCGCCAGGCGCGTTCAGTAGAAAAATCGTTGGGCGAAATCAAATCGCGCTTTCAGCTTGGAGATGCCCCTATAACGGACACTCATGAGGCCACTGCACGAATGGAAGCCATTCAAGCCCAGATATTATCAGCCGAGACCGATCTGCAGTTAAGATTGGCCGCACTCGCCGATGCCACCGGACTGCCGCCAGAAAACGTAACGGTCATGACGCCGACTGGAGAACTTCCCTCATCCGGTAAAAGCCTGGATGAATGGCTCGGCGAAGCGTCGCAGAACAACCCGGAATTGCTCACGAGACAAAAAGCTGTTGCGATTGCCCAGCAAGAATCAGCACGTTACGGTGCCCTCTCCTCCTTTTCCTTGGATTTGGTTGGAGAGGTGTCGCATGACAACCTGACGGGATCAGGAGATTTCGGCGCGGCCGGCAATACAAGCCGGAATGCTCTTTTGGGCGTTCAACTGACAATCCCTCTTTATACTGGCGGCGATCGTAGCGCACGCCGGGACAAATCTGCCGCCCTTGCCGAAAAGGCTTTGAACGAGTTGGATCGCACCAGGCAGCAGATTGCACTTCAGACCCGCTCGGCATGGCTTGGACTGACGGTGGGCAGCAGTCGCGTGTCTGCATTGGCGGCATCGCTCAAGGCGTGCGAAGCGCGCCTTGCAGCAACCCGCTTGGGACATGAAGTCGGTGATCGAACCACACTTGATGTCCTTAATGCCGAAAATGACGCAGCGAACGCACGGCTATCCTGGATGCAAGCACGCATTGCAGTAATGATGGATCGCCTTCGCCTGGACGCACTTGCTGGAAAACTTGAAGAGGACCAGCTTCAAGCCATCAATAGCGGATTGCGACCGGCCGAGCCTGACAGCGATATGAACATCAACGTGTATCCCGCAATGCGCAAAGAATCAATCAACCGATAGTCGAGGCTAGTCATGGAACAAACTCATATACCGTCCGGCTTGGCAAATCCGGGCTTTTCTGGAGGTTCTTTAACTGATGTCGATAGCTTGTGCTCTATCGATTTTCTTTCGTCGTTTAATGCAATTTACTCGCTTGAGGGGGAAACATGTCAAGGATCGTGATTTTGGGTGCAGGTATCGCCGGGCATACTGTCGCCAGATACCTGAATAAATGGGTTGGCAAACAGCACGAAATTGTCGTTGTCTCGCCCAATGCCAAATGGAATTGGATACCGTCCAACATCTGGGTCGGGGTCGGTCATATGAAGGAAGAGCAAGTCACCTTTGATCTTGCCGAGGTTTACAGCAAAACTAAAGTGAGCTTTCGTCAGGCCAAGGCGCTTTCAATCAATCCGGAAGGCAATAGCGAGAGTGCGGCCCCGTTCGTAACAGTTGAGTACACCCATCCGGACAAAGGAGGCTTACAGGAAGATATTACTTACGACTTTCTGGTCAATGCCACCGGGCCAAAGCTGAATTTTGGTGCTACCGAAGGATTGGGACCGGACCATGGGCATACGGTTTCCGTATGCACCGCAAGCCACGCACTGGAAGCCAATAAAAAGCTCCACGCCACCATTGACGCCATGCGCGCAGGCAAAAACTGCACGCTGGTCATTGGTACCGGGCACGGGATGTGTACCTGCCAAGGGGCTGCATTTGAATACATTTACAACGTTGATCATGTCTTGCGCGAGGCAGGTGTTCGGGAGAGGGCTCGCCTTGTTTGGATCAGCAATGAATATGAACTAGGCGACTTCGGCATGGGCGGCGTGCATATCAAGCGGGGTGGCTACATTACCAACGGCAAGACCTTCGCCGAATCGCTGATGGTTGAGCGAGGGATCGAATGGATTACCCGGGCTCACGTAACCAAGGTCGAAGCTGGAAAAATTCATTATGAAACCATGGATGGGAGTTTCCACGAGCAGGAATTCGATTTTTCCATGCTGATTCCGCCCTTTGCCGGGGTCGGGCTAAAGGCTTTCGACAAAGCTGGTGGCGACATTTCGAGCCAGCTGTTTGCGCCCAACGGCTTCATGAAGGTGGACGCCGATTACACACCGCGACCCTATTTGGAATGGAGCGCCAAGGATTGGCCGAGAACGTACCAGTCGCCCGCCTACCGAAATATTTTTGCCGTCGGTATTGCGTTCGCGCCCCCTCATATGATCAGCAAGCCAATGCAAAGTGCAAATGGAACACCTATCAACCCGACGGCGCCCAGAACTGGAATGCCGTCGGCGGCCATGGCGAAGGCGGTTGCCATGAGCATCCGCGACATGCTCAACGGTGCGGAAAAGCCAACTCATACGGCATCGATGGCTGAAATGGGAGCGGCATGTGTAGCCTCTACCGGTTCAGGGCTACTTACGGGCACGGCTGCCACTATGACCGTCTATCCGGTAGTGCCAGACTTCGAGAAATATCCTGATTACGGCCGTGACATCGATTTGACCTTTGGCGAGATCGGATTGGCCGGCCACTGGATGAAATATTTGCTGCACCACGCGTTCATTTACCAGGCAAAACTGAAACCAGGCTGGTCGTTGATGCCGGATTAATAACCCGAATATTTTTTTAGGAGCAAGACATGTCAGGCAAAGTTACCAATAAGGAGCCTTACCAACAGGCTTATTATCCTCCGACTCCGACTGGATTTACCCGCTATATGAGGACATCGCTGATATGGCAGGGCATACGCTTTCTCATCATCAATCTGAAAATACTTAAATTGATGGCAAAATCGCATCATTGAATCTGCAAAAGGCCACGACAAAACCATGAAATCAGCCCGTTGCATAAGAATTCTGTCATTGGCGTTCTTGCTCAGTGTCCTGTTTGGCGCGAGCCAATTGCAGGCTGCAGAAGATATAGACGTCAGGCAAGCGCAGGCCATGAGCAATCAGGGCGCGTTGCTACTGGATGTCCGTAAGCCGGATGACTATGCCGAAGTTCATGCGCCCAGAGCCATACTGGTTCCATTAGAAGAATTAGGTGCGCGACTCGATGAATTAGCAGCTTACAAGGACAAGCCCATTGCCGTGATATGTCATTCCGGCCAGCGCTCTGCCAAGGCCGTGCATCTGCTGGAGGAAGCTGGTTATAGCCGGGTGCGCAATGTGAGCGGCGGCATGATGGCTTGGGAAAAGACGGGTCTGGAAGTGATCCGAAAGCAGTAATGTAGGGGCAGCGCAAATTACCGATACCGATTGCAGGGACCGCCTACCCTAAGCCCCAATTGTGACCTTGAGGATCTTTCCTTCTTGAAAGATGCTTGGCAGGATCCCCGCCCTGCCAATGGACGGTTCCATCGCCCAAAATGGACGGTCCGTCAACTCTCCTGCAGATCGAGCGTCAGGTGGTCGGTCATCATCGGCAAGAAGATCTTGTTGGAAAAGCGCTGGTGAATCGGGTGACTCTGGAAGGCCTCCGCGGCGATTTGGCTGGCTAGGCTGATTGACAGGCAGTAGCGGTATTTCCCGTCCGGCTGGATCGTTCGGCTCGTGGTGATTTTGCGCACCCCCGGTATGGCCTCCAATGATTTCTTTCCCTCTCGGAGAACCGACGTGATCTCGCTTTCCGACAATGTCGGAGCGACGTTGTATAGCACGACATGCTCCATCTCATGCCAAGGGCGACATTGTGCCAACACTTCCGCGGCCCTCCCGCCACAGCCCCAAAGATGGAGGCAACGTTCCACCTCTTCTTGCACCGCATCGATGACACCATTCAGCAGCGCGCCGTGGCCTCCCCTACGTTCGGCTGCAACGTTCTCCCGGATGCGGCGGCTGGCAGTATCGGCAAGAGCAGTGTAGTAGTTGATCTTGGCAACGCCGTTGGCGATTAGCCGCCGGAATTGATCATCAGACAGTCCGGTCCCGCCGTGTATTACGAGCGGCACGGAGGTAACCTCTTTGATCTTTGCCAATCTGGCGTAATCAAGTTTGGGCAAACCTTTCATCCGTCCGTGCACGGTGCCTATCGAGACCGCGAGGCAGTCCACGCCGGTGCGCTCAACATATCCCGCAGCCTCGGCGGCTGACGTGTAAGCAAGTTCACCGGGATGATTCTTGGCATTTTCACCCTCGATCCCTGGCACGTAACCGAGTTCACCTTCGACGGTAACGCCCCAGGCATGAGCCATCGCGACTATGTCTCGGGTTTGCCACAAGTTGTCAGAGAACGGCAGCGCCGAGGTATCGACCATCACGCCGTTGCAACCTGCTCGGATCGCATGCTCGGCAGCAGCAAGGCTGGTGCCGTGGTCGAAATTGACCGCTACCGGCACTGCCGCTCGGCGGGCAGCCACGCAGACGGCGGGCATCAAGAGTTCGAGATCACAGCCCTCAAAGTGTGACTCGATCAGATTCAGTACCACAGGTGCGCGGCAGTTCTCCGCGGCCCGCATGATGCCTTCCAGAAAGTCCAGATTGTCCACGCCGAACGCACCGACCGCGTAGTTGTGTCGGGATGCGTGGTTGATCATATCGCTCAAATGAACGAGTGGCATGGCGCCTCCTTTATCTTGCCTTCAATATAGCCAATGCTTCATCGGCAGCCCGGAATCAGTAGCGCCTTCTTCATCGCTCTGTTCCAAGGAACGTGTCATGAAACAATTTTTTCACTGTGCTTCTCGTCAACGCTGCAAAAAATGTGGATAATTATTTATGTCCCTATGTAACCCGGAGTGCGGATGCAGATCACTTGCTATCGTGACCTCGAATTGGCGCGCGAGCCCAGGCTCCTGCCGGCCTCGACGTACAATCTCGCCCATACGTTGCTCGCTCGCAGCTCCACCGGTTGCCTGTTTGTCCCGATCCGGTCCATGCAGTACCTGGCGATTCTGGACGAAGAGGAATTCGTGTTCCTCGACGGTGAACGCAAGTGCTGGATCTGCGTCGCGTGGCAAAATTTCAGACCCCAGATGCGCGCCTCCCTGGACCAGCCCGTTGGCTATCATGCGGTCTATTACCAAGCCGATTCCGCCGAACTCATGGTCCGCCTGCAAGGGGAACTGCCCCGTGCCCTGAACGAGTTGGCGGCAAAAGGCCGTTTTCACGGGTCGGCAAGCGTGCTCAAATTTCCCGGATCCGCGGCGTCGTGACCCATTGGTTCTATTCATCCTCGCCCAGCTCCGCATTCCATCCATTCTTGCGCGCGGTCTCGATGGCATGCGCATACAGTCGGGCATGCCGTTCGCGCAACTCGTCCGGCAGGCGGCTTGGCAGATGTGCATAAGGTTCCCATGCGGCGTAAACCTGTTCGTACAAGTTCTGCATACGGGCAGAATCCCATCCCGCGCAGGTTTCCGTTTCCGGCAGAATGCCAAATACCCAGGCGTCGCGCACCATGCGCCCGAGATGGGTGAGGCCGGCGTTGGTGTCATGGTCGATACCTGCATAAGTCTGCTGTGTCATCGTGTAAGCCCCGCGTAAAGTACCGGCAATTTTTCCGGCAAACGTTCCACATGATCGACGACCATGTAGTTCCTGGCCCCGAAAATCCGGGAGACATATTGATCCGCTCTTGGGTCAAGCGACATGCAGAAAGTGGTCACGCCGGAACGCGCCACCTCCTCCACGGCCTTTTTGGTGTCGTAACGCAAATACTGCGGGTCGCGCACGTCGACGTCGGCGGGCTCCCCATCGGTGATCACCAGCATCAGCTTCTTGGAAGATTTCTGCAGCGCCAGATAGTGCCCGGCATGGCGGATAGCAGCACCCATGCGCGTCGAAAGCTGTCCGTTCATTCCTGCCAGGCGTGACTTGGCAGTGTCGTTGTATGGCTGATCGAAATCCTTGAAGCGGTAATATTCGACGTTGTGACGGCCATCGGAGCAAAAGCCGTGGATTGCAAAAGGGTCACCGATCTTGTGTATCGCGTCAGCGAGCAATACAGTCGCTTGTCGCTGCAAGTCAAGCACGCTGTAATCCTGTCCGGCCACCTTTTCGTTGGTGGATTCCGACAGGTCCAGCAGCACCATCACCGAGATATCGCGAACCTTGCGCACTGACCTCATCATGATCCGCGAGTCAGGTTGTTGCACCATGCGGATGTCGATCATGGCACGGATGGCCGCATTGATATCTACTTCGTCGCCATCCTCGAGTTTGCGTACGCGCGTCACCCCTTGAGGTTGCATGGCGTCGAGCAGGAACTTGAGGCGGCCGATCGTGCGCTTGTGCCGTGAAGCGATCTCGTCGACGAGCTGCAATTGCCCCGCCTTCGCTCTCTTTTCCAGCACCGTGGACCAGGCCGGGCGTTCGAGCTGGATCTGGTAATCCCACTCCGGGTAGTGGTAGGGTTCTGAAAGCGGCTCCTTCCCTTCGAGCTCGTTGAACGATTTGCCCATGTCCTCGTAGGGAAACAGTTCAGTGCCCAGCACCCAAATCTCTTCCGCATCATCACCGGCAGTCTCAACATCGATTTCGTTGGCGAACTCCATCAGGCTGACGTGCTTGCGTACCTGCCTGGGCGCTTCGTATCCCGCTGCAATGGACTTTTCGAGATCGAACTCCTCGAACTCCCAGAAATAGCGGTTGTCATCGCGGTATGGCGCTGTAAGCAGGTCGCTGCGCGGATTGAATGGAATGCGCCTGCTCAAGAATTCGTGTGCCAGCTGCACGCCGATATCCCAGGATACCTGATTGGTATCGAGGCGTGGCGCAGCTTCATTGAACAATACGCGCCCCCCGGCAATCCAGGGATCGTTGTCCTCATAGCGTTCATCCAGCAGTGCGCGCGCCAGACGGTTCAGATAATCTCCCGCCGATTTATCTTGTCCTGGATCAATCTCGTGGAATCTGGCCCATAGCTGCTTGAGTCCCGGGAACCGGCGCAGCGCCAAGGTTTCCACGCGAGCATCTTCTATCACGCCAATGACCGCCATCTGGAATGGATTGAGTCCCTCTGCCGAGATCGGGCTGCTGGTATAGACGATATGGGCAGCGCAATGCGCGGCAGCGGCACGGTACGTCTCCAGGCCGGACGATTTAATTCCACCGATGGTGGCATCGTCGAAGGCGTCGGGCAGGTGGATGAAGTAACCTTCCACGAAAGGCCGATAGCCTTCCCGTGTCTCGAAGTCGCCGGAAGTTGGCTTCATGAAGAAATCGCGCGCCCACAGGGCACGCAGGTACATGTTGATGCGGCGCTGCACGTCGATGAACAGGGTGCCCTTGCGTTCTTTCTGCAACATCGCCAGTGACTCTTTCGATTGCAGGCCGAAATAGCTGGCTTGTTCAGGGTAATTGGTGCGGTGCGCATGGGCACCCCACAGGGCCCAGCGGCGCAATCCCCCCAAAGTGAGCTGATTGAAGAGAGTCTCTAGGTTCTCGAGCATCGGACGCACACCACGCGGCGCCTGCGCGAGCAAAGTGCCAAGGAATTGCAGGTATGAGCGAAACAGCGCATTGTCGCCCAGACGATTGGCGGCCGTGGGTGCGGTGCTGAGAACCAGATCGATTACGGCCCCGGAGGTTTTGGAGGCCAAAGAAAGTGCGGTTTGCACCAGGTCAGGCACTGTGTCTTCGCCGATTTCCTTGGCTACCATAGGCGCATGGTCGATCCACGTGGCGACCAGGTCCTCACCCTTGCCGAGACTCATCAACGCTGCGGCCCCCTTGAGATAATTGTCAAGGCCGCGCGCGCTGAAGACCTTGGTAGCTTCTAGCCAGGCAGAATGCAGACTTTCCTGCAACGCCGGCGAAAGCGAGTCGATCAGTTCCTTATAATCTTCGAGATTGATTGGCATCGTAATTCCAGAAGTACCCACATACGGACATCCAAAGTGACTTTGTAACCGTCAACAACGATCCCCTTGCAGCATCAGAAAAACGTGGTCACCGCTGCATCGAGCGCATCGCGCATGTCGGGATCGTCTGTGATAGGACGCACGAGCGCAACGCGGCAGGCTTGAACGGGCTTGACGCCCGTGGCGATCAGGCTACCTGCGTATATAAGCATGCGCGTCGATATCCCCTCATCCAGTCCATGTCCCTTGAGATTCCTAGCCCGCTCTGCAATGGAAACCAGTTTGCCGGAGACTTCCGCATTGACGCCTGTCTCATGCGACACGATTTCGCTTTCGATGGCATGGTCCGGATAATTGAAGTCGAGGGCGCCAAATCGCTGCTTGGTGGACTGTTTCAAATCCTTCATGAGACTTTGGTAGCCGGGATTGTAGGAAATCACCAGCTGGAAATCCGGATGCGCGCGAACAAGCTCACCCTTCTTTTCCAGCGGCAGCACGCGCCGATTGTCCGTCAACGGGTGTATCACCACCGTGGTGTCCTGGCGCGCTTCTACCACTTCGTCCAGATAGCAGATTGCCCCATAACGGGCAGCGAGAGCGAGGGGGCCATCCTGCCAGCGGGTACCGCTGGCGTCCAGCAGAAAACGGCCGACCAGATCGGAGGCAGTCATGTCCTCATTGCATGCCACGGTGATCAGCGGTTTGCCCAGCCTCCAGGCCATATGTTCGACAAATCTTGACTTGCCGCAACCGGTGGGTCCTTTCAGCATCATCGGCATGCGTACACTATAGGTTGCTTCATACAGCTCTATTTCGTCCGAAACCGGGCGGTAATAGGGTTCTTTATCGATTCGGTACTGTTGGATGATCTCACTCATGATTGTCTCCATCTATCGGTCAACACTGGGACGAAAGTAGCCGGTCATCACAGCCGCTTGCGTCCTGATGCGGAACAGATCCCGGGTGCGGGCCGGTTTCCCCGCCCTCCTTCGGGCGGGGAATTTCTGCGTCAAACCGTCTTGCCCCGGAAAATCACCATGGCTGCGCCTTGTGACTGGTTGAAGTTGTTATAACCAATCAGGCGCACGTGGTTGTTGGGGTTGGCCTTATGGCACGCTTCCGCTTCCGCCAGCACTTTGGAAACGTCAGTCTCGCCAAACATCGGCAGCTTCCACATGTACCAATAGGAGTCCATCAGGTGCTCCGGCTCGGTATGTTCGACGGCTGGGTTCCATCCTTTGGAGACAAGATATTCGACCTGCTTCTTGATCTCTGCCGATGTCATTGCCGGCAAGTATGAAAAGGTCTCAAACTTGCGGCTGGCAGGGTCTGACAGGCGCGATTTATAATCCATTACTTCACTCATCATTCATCCTTTCAAAATAAATTGGTTCGCTATTTGGGTTGCAGGGCAGTCCATGCATCTTAAGGTCTCATGGCTCTCACCTAGTTCTAAAGGCTTGCCCTGCCAACCCTTTATTTGTGAGCCACGTCCAGTTTGTCGACGGTGTCGAACTCGAACTTGATCTCTTTCCAGGTTTCCATCGCGATCTTCAGTTCCGGGCTGGACTTTGCAGCTTCGGTCAGTATCGACTTGCCTTCCTTCTCGATTGCAACGCCCTGATTGCGCGCTGCCACACAGGCCTCCAATGCAACGCGGTTAGCGGCCGCGCCAGCTGCATTACCCCATGGGTGACCCAGTGTGCCGCCGCCAAACTGCAGCACGGAGTCATCGCCGAAGATGTTGACCAGTGCCGGCATATGCCATACATGGATGCCGCCGGAAGCGACAGGAAACACGCCCGGCATGGAACCCCAGTCCTGATCGAAGAAGATGCCGCGGCTGCGGTCTTCCTTGATGAATTCGTCACGCATGATGTCAATCCAGCCCAAAGTCGCATGGCGATCACCCTCCAGCTTGCCGACAACCGTGCCGGAGTGCAGATGGTCGCCGCCGGATAGCCGCAATACTTTGGTCAATACGCGGAAATGTATGCCGTGGTGCGGATTGCGATCCAATACAGCGTGCATGGCACGGTGGATATGCAGCAGCATCCCGTTGTTGCGGCACCAGTTTGCCAAGCCGGTGTTTGCCGTCAGGCCGCCAGTCAGGTAGTCGTGCATGATGATGGGAGCGCCGATTTGCTTGGCAAATTCCGCACGCTTGTACATCTCCTCCGGCGTCGGGGCGGTCACGTTCAAGTAATGGCCCTTGCGTTCCCCGGTTTCGCGCTGGGCTTTCAAGGTAGCCTCGTGCACGAATTCGAAGCGATCGCGCCAACGCATGAAAGGCTGGCTATTGACGTTTTCGTCGTCCTTCGTGAAGTCCAATCCCCCGCGCAGGCACTCATACACGGCGCGGCCGTAGTTCTTGGCCGACAGACCCAGTTTCGGCTTAATGGTGCAGCCCAGCAGCGGGCGCCCGTACTTGTTCATTTTGTCACGCTCGACCTGGATTCCCTGCGGCGGACCGCCGCAGGTCTTCACGTAGGCGATCGGGAAGCGCACGTCTTCAAGGCGCAGGGCGCGCAGGGCCTTGAAGCCGAACACGTTGCCAACCAGGGAAGTCAGCACGTTGACGACGGAGCCTTCTTCAAACAGGTCGATCGGGTACGCCACAAAGGCATAGAAACAGGTATCGTCGCCGGGCACGTCCTCAATCTTGTAGGCGCGTCCCTTGTAGTAGTCCAGATCGGTCAGCAGGTCCGTCCACACCGTGGTCCAGGTGCCGGTCGATGATTCGGCCGCGACGGCGGCTGCAACTTCCTCACGGTCGACACCTGGCTGAGGAGTGATCTTGAAACAGGCCAGGATGTCCGTATCCAAGGGTGAGTAATTGGGAGTCCAGTAGGTTTGCCGGTATTCCTTGACGCCGGCGTTGTAGGTCTTGACTGCCATTGCAAGCTCCTTTCATGTTTTGTTGAACAAATGTCTTTCGAGATGAAAAACCTGTGGCTCAATTGAGCGTCCGAGCAATATAGTCAAGAAATACCATAAATGATAATTGTAATTTTCGATGATAATGATAGACTGTGGTCTATGATAAAGTAGGTTGAATCCCATGATGAAAAATGCAACATTGCGCCAGCTGAAGGTATTTGAAGCGGTGGCGCGCAATCTGAGTTTCACACGCGCGGCGGAAGAGCTTTACCTGACGCAGCCGACCGTGTCGATACAGATCAAGCAGCTGGCCGAAATTGTCGGTCAGCCATTGCTCGGGCAAGTCGGCAAGCGTGTGTTCCTGACCGATGCTGGCCAAGAGCTGCTTAAGGTATGCCGTGAAATATTTGACGGTTTGTCCCGCTTTGAAATGCTGGTCTCGGATATGAAAGGGGTGAAGGCAGGCAAGCTGCGATTGGCCGTAATCACTACTGCAAAATACTTCGTGCCGCGACTGCTCGGGTTGTTTTGCCAGCGCTATCCGGGCATCGAGGTCTCCCTCAAAGTGACCAATCGTGAGCGGGTGCTGCAGCGCATGGCTGACAACCAGGACGATTTGTACGTGCTCGGACAACCACCCGACGACACGGACGTAGAAGTGGAGGCCTTTCTGGAAAACCCGCTGGTCGTATTGGCTGCCGGCGATCACCCGCTGGCGTCAAAAAAGAACATCTCGCCGGAACGGCTGGTACAAGAGCAGTTTCTGATGCGTGAGGCGGGTTCCGGAATACGTCTTGCGACCGAGCAATTCTTTGGCGAGCGCGGGCTGAAACTCAAGGTCAGAATGGAACTCGGCAGCAACGAAGCGATCAAGCAAGCGGTGGCCGGGAAACTGGGAATCGCCGTGCTGTCGGCGCATACTCTCGCACTGGAACACGGCAACGATGAATTAGCAATACTTGATGTGGCCGGCTTCCCGATCCGCCGCCACTTTTACTTGGCATATCCCAGAGACAGGCATCTGTCGGTCGTGGCGCAGGCCTTTCTCGAATTCATGCATGCCGAAAGCAAATTGCTGGGCGAGAAATATTTGCTGGGCATCACGCGCTTTCCAGCCCCGGTTGACGGCGCAAAGAGAAGACGCGCGGCCTGAACCAAAAGGTTGCTCGTTTCTGGAGCAAACACGCCTTCATGCTCACCATAAATGATTGGCGCATGTACATCGAATCTTGCCGGGTGCGGCACATTCACGACGATCGAGCCTTCCCTGTGCACTGAACGGCGCAAGAAGAAAGAGGCGTTCATTGACCGTCATAGCTGAACAGTAGTGTCCGGTTAAAAGTTGAACAAATTTAGTTGGTTAGTAAAATCAGTCTGTTCTGTGATCTGCCCGCTGCATGCGAAGGCTTGAGATAGCTGGGTTTTCTCAAAAACAGACACCGATAAAATCTGTAGCAAAGTATATAGAGAGGCATCAAGTTGAAGCTCCTTTTTGACAATGGCAATCAGAACGTAAGTGGAAACCGCGCACCAGATTTGCGTCTTCACCGCGTTCTCGCTGTTGCCGATGAAACGCTGGATGCGCAGATGCTGCTTGATCCATTTGAAAAACAGTTCGACTTGCCAGCGACTCTTGTAAAGCGCGGCGATGGTCATCGCAGGCAAAGCGGTGTTGTTGGTCAGGAACACCAGCGTCTTGCCGGATTCCGGGTCTTTGAAACGGATGCGCCGCAACTGCTCGGGGTAGTCCTGCGAGATGTAGAAGCCGTTCAACGAGATGCGCTGGTCGCAGATGATTCCCGTGCTGCGGTCTGTCGGAAACGAATAGACTCTGTGCGCGTCCATGCCGTGCTTGGCTCGGGTTACGAAGAACGCCCCTGCCTGATGCAATGCGAACAGGCGACTGAAATCCAGATATCCGCGGTCCATCACATAAAACGCGCCTGGTTCGAAGGTCAGCAGGTCCAGCACGTTGACCTCGTGGGTCTTGCCGTCCGAGATGTGGATGAAAGCCGGGATGTTGCCGCGCAGATCCAGCAGGGTATGCAGCTTGACCGCCGCCTTGTTGGTGCGAAACGGCGCCCATGGAAACAGCGACAGGCACAAGTCTATGGTCGTGGCGTCCAGGGCGTAGACGGTGTTGTCCAGGTCGATTCCGAAACTGTCGTTGCAATACAGCTTGCGCGCCCGCCGAATGAGCAGGGCTGCCAAGTCCGCCCAGATATGCCAGTCGCGCCCCTCGTTGGCGTCGGCCAGCGTAGAGCGCTTTACTGGCGAGCGAAAGCCCATGCCATACAGCTTCGCCTGATTGGAAGCCAAGCAGGTTTCGATGTCGCGCAGACTCTCGCGGTAGGTCAGTTGAGCGAAGGCCATGGCGCGGAATTGCTCGGTGCAACTCAGACTTCGTACCCGTGTATCGCCGCCATGTCGCGCCACGATGCGCGCAAAGCTGGTCCACGGCACGAACTCCATGATCTGCGCGAACAACGTCTTGCCCAAGTTCATAGCTCACCCCCAGAGGTATCGATCTCTGGAAGTTACTCGAACCGGAATATGGGTAAACTGATTTCAAATCGGCACCAAAATAAATTGCTTTGCAAGCCGCGCCAATACTCAATCTTGGCTCGGGATTATGTAAGTTAACCGGACACTACTGATAGCTGAATATGATTAAATTTCCATTGTTCAGGGCGGTTAGCTCAGCGGTAGAGCACTGCCTTCACACCGAAGATGTCAAATCGGTGAATGGGAAACTCAGTACAGGTAATATCGCCTTCCATCCAGTGAACGGCATCAGCATGTTTCCCTAAACACCGCTTCGCAAGAGCCATAGCAGTCGATGACAGATCAAGCACAGTCAGGTCGGTGTAGCCTTCGGCTACAAGATCGTCCGCCAACTTGGAAGCCCCGCCACCCACATCGATAATGGCCGCATCTGTACTAAGTCCTGTGTTGTGAATCAGCCGAACAGATAGATCGGCATGTTCCTGAAACCAGCTAACCGAATCAGACGGCTTGGTGGTATATACCTGCTCCCAATGTTGCTTGCGATCCGTGCTTAAGCTCCTAAAAGCTCAGCACCTTGTCCAAATCACGTATCAATCTATACAAATCCTGCATCGTGGACAGCGGGCAGATTTCCGATGCCTCAAGATGGCGGATTTTAACGCATGTGCCGCAAGCTAAAATTGTACCGCCTAGCTCCACAAAGCTGTCCATCTGCTCATTGACCTCAAACTGTATGCTGTCCATGGATTCCGCCTCTACACCCTTGCCGAGCAAAAAGACTGAAACTGTTTCGCCTTGCTTGCGGGAAAGTATCCCAAGTCTGAAAGCGTTCCAGATGGTTTATGAATCATTTGAGTAGATGGTAATTCCGAGCTTCATGTCGCCTCCAGAATAAGGTGTCAGATAGATCATTGCAGTATAGACGGTAGCCGTAGCTCCACGCTCACGAATGACGGTTTCTGGCACTCCGTTGCCTGATCGACGGCGCAAGAATTTACCAAAGCATTCCCAAGACTTTCTCTAAACAGTCGTTGAGAACTACCGTCAAAAATCGGCACGGTCCAAGTTCACCCCAACATATTTTCACAAAAGTTTAATGAAACTCAAGCTAGACGATTAAGTCTGATGTACGCCCACTTTAGTTTGGGTATCACTAGCTGTTATGTTCCTTTCCGATTATCGATTTATGAAGGAGATTCAAAATGAACGTTGAAAAAAACAAAAACACCCTCCCACAAGATAGTGCCAATTATCACGATGCTGAGGCTGAGTTCCATGTTGCGTTAGGCTGGCTTACCGCATTATCTGTCATGATTGCTACGGCAGCAGTGGGAACCGTTTCATAAAGATTGCTTTCAGTGTCAGGTTGTAAACAAGGGGCGGCAAAACCGCCCTTTGTCGTTTCTCAAAATCCCTCAAGCCTGTCTGTTGGCCTGATTAACTTTGATTAATTCAATCAGACAATATGTTTTGGTAACACAATCTTCATTCTCTCCTGTTAACTTTCACGGACGTTGATCAGATTGCCCCGCCTTTTGCATATCCGTTGCCGAAGGAGGCATCGTTTGTTGAAGCCGTTACGATGGGAAAGCGTGAGCCTGACAGCAGAACGTAACAATGACTAAAGGAGGACGGCAGTTATGCAAGTAGAGTTTTGCATGTTTACCAACGAGGATGGAGATGATGTTTATGTCAATCCATTGCTAGTGCGCTATTTTGTTTCCAGCTCCTTTGACGAGGATGAAGTTCCAACAACCCGAATTGTTTTTGATGATGAGCATTCGATAATAGTGGTTGGCTCCACCAGTACAGTCGAGGAAGGACTGACCATCGAAGAGTGAGCGCCAGTGATTTTCTTGCCAAGAGCTGAGAAAGGATCAACATCTTAGGCAGGCAAGATGCGGAGGAAGGCTTTCCAAATACTAAGAAGCCTGCTAATACCGGCCTGAAAGTAACTAGAGCAAAATTACCTTTTTTATCTGTGCTTCAGCCTGAAGCCGAGCCTATCCTGAATTTTGTGTGTAGAGGTCATATCATGCTAACTAAAGGAGCGATGAATGACCGAAGCAACGAAGAAGCCGCGCAAGCGCAAAGCCACAGGCCCATTTTCCAACGAGCTGCTTGATCAACTTTTAGCCCAGGTATCCGGCAAGGATGCCGAGAGCCTGTTGGGCGAATCCGGCCTGATCGGGCAGCTCAAGAAGCAACTTGCCGAGCGTATGCTGGCCGCTGAACTGACCCACCATCTGGCGAATGAGGAACCCGATGAAGGGGCTGGCAACCATCGCAACGGCAGCAGTCCCAAGACCGTGCTCACCCCCAACGGCGCGCTCGATCTGTCCATCCCGCGTGATCGCTTATCCACCTTCGAACCGCAGCTGGTGGCCAAGCACCAGCGCCGCCTGCCCGGATTCGACGAGCATGTGATCGGCATGTATGCACGGGGCATGACGGTGCGCGAGATACAGGGGCACCTGATCGAACTGTACGGCCTGGAAGTTTCTCCCGATTTAATCTCCACCATCACCGACGAAGTCATGGCCGAGGTAGCGGAATGGCAAGCCCGTCCGCTAGAGGCCATGTATCCCATCGTCTATTTCGATGCCTTGCGGCTCAAGATACGCGACGAGGGCACGGTCAGAAACAAGGCGGTCTATCTGGCGCTAGGCATCGACGCCACTGGGCGCAAGGATGTGCTGGGACTGTGGATTGAGCAGACTGAAGGCGCCAAGTTCTGGCTCAAGGTGTTCAACGACATCAAGCAGCGCGGTGTGGCGGACATCCTGATTGCCGTGGTGGATGGGTTGCGCGGCTTTCCGGAAGCCATCGAGGCAGTGTTCCCGCAAACCCAGATACAGACCTGCATCGTGCATCTGATTCGCACCTCGCTCAATTACGTGGGCTGGAAGGATCGGAAGGCACTGGCTGCCGAGTTAAAGGCCATCTACCAAGCGGTCAATGCCGAAGCTGCGGAAGCGGCCTTAACCGAATTCGAGCAAGGAGCATGGGGCAAGAAGTTCCCACCCATCGCGGCGGCCTGGCGACGGCAGTGGACGCAGGTGATTCCGTTCTTCGCCTATCCGCCGGAGGTGCGCAAGATCATCTACACCACCAATGCCATCGAGAGTCTGCATATGCAATTGCGCAAGATCGTAAAGAACCGTGGGCACTTCCCCAGCGACGAGGCCGCCACCAAGCTGCTGTATCTGGCCTTGCGCAATATCGTGAAAGACTGGAAGATGCCACCACGGACATGGAAGGAGGCGGCCAATCAATTCGCCATCATGTTCGGCGAACGATTCACGGATGCTTTAAATTGATGCCGTGACTAAACCAACCTCACACACAGAATTTCGGATACGTCCAGTTTCTACTGCGTGTAAGTACAGCAATATAAGCAAAATGCAGCAATTCGACAGTATGTGTCCGATCAAGTCGCGACTACTACATCTAAATAGATGTTGTTTATGATTTGTTGTCCATTATCTTCCATGATTGCCTAAAGCACAGCGCTCAGATTCTAATCGTACAAGTACTTCGGGCGTTGATTTGCGAGCTTCCCAACCGCGTCACCTACTGCCTTTAGGTCACCCACCAATTCTGTCAATTCTATTTCAATATCGCCAACCCAATTGAACACTCCCAGTGCCTTGTTACGAAATTTTAAGTGTACAACATCCATTGCAAGTTGATGTAGCTTCAGTATGTCATCACGCAACTCCAATGGTACGCCATCTTCACGATCAGCAAAATAACCTCGTAGTTCAGCCACCACATCAACAGCAGCAAGAATCGTTGTGGTATCAAAATCGTCTTCTAATTTATTCCAATCTTCTTCAGCAACTTGCATAACAGCTTCTTCGCGCCTTGGCATGACCATTACCGGGCAAACCCAGCAAGTGCATTCACCCTAACACTTTAGCTATGAAAGGTTGCAATGCGTATATTTACGCTATACACTATGCAAATGATTAAATCCTTTGCTCACAAGGGACTTGAAAAGTTTTTCAAGACAGGAAGTAAGTCTGGAATTCAGGCTGCGCACGAGAACCGCCTCCGTGCACAGCTTGCCAAGCTGGATGCCGCGAAAACGCCGCAAGATATGAGCTTGCCAGCATGGCAGTTGCACCCCCTCAAAGGCACGCTAAAAGGGTATTGGGCTATATCTGTGTCTGGGAACTGGCGCCTAACGTTTCGGTTTGTTGGGCAAGATGTTGAAGTCGTGGATTATCAGGATTATCACTAGGAGAAAAAATATGAGTCGCATGTTCAATCCCCCACATCCAGGGGAAGTACTAAGAGATGGTGTCATGGTTGAGGGTGTAACAGTGACGGGCTTGGCCAAGCAACTTGGCGTAACTCGCGTTGCTCTTTCTCGCGTACTTAATTCGCATGCCGGAATTTCTGCAGACATGGCCATCAAGCTCTCTCGTGTTTTTGGTGGAACAGCGGAGTCTTGGCTCTACATGCAAGCAAACTACGATTTATGGCAAGCTGAACGCCGTGCTTTGCAACATAGCAAACGCATTCATTTTGCGGCGTAAAATTCACAGAAGGGATGCAAACGTTTCCAGGGACTGCGCGCTGTGGCAAAAACTCTGAGCCTAAAATGAAGCAGATGTCGGATTTGTGATATGTTTTTTGGGAGCGTTGTGTGACAGACTCGCAAAGCAAATGACTTCGGGCGGCAATAAGTGTCACAGTTTGTATATGTCCGAAAATTTATAACTGATTGATTTTCTTTAATTGTCACCAATTTGCGCCAAGCGGGGTCCGTTGAAATCGCTGTACATGCGCAGCAAAATTCGGCTTTCACACGGCAGGGAGAAATTCCCCGGCGATTATTTTTTAGCGGCGGCTTTTATTAGGCCGCATGCCAACTTGCCCATAGAGTGGTTGTCAATAATGTTCCATGATGGATCAAAGTTGTAACGAATCTCAGCTATCGCCGGGTCTACAGCCGAGGGTGGAATGATGTAGCTAGTGAGCAATCTAACATAGGCCAAAATCTCGCCATGCTCAAAGATTCTGTATATATCTAGAGTTTCTGCGTTGATGTCGCGTTGTTCTGTGGGCACTGAATAAAAACCCGTGACGGGTGATGAATTAAAGGCATAAACCTTTGTAATTCGTGGGATATTAGGCTTATCCGGCAGTGCATATGCCATTTCTTGTGCTAACCCTCCACCCAATGAGTGCCCCACGGATACAAGTTGCACATCCTTATTCAAGGCGCCATTCGCAATTCGCTTGGCCACTTGTTCGGCAAAGTCTTGTGCCAGCTGCTTGGCGGCTACGGTGTACTGGTCTTGGTGGTGAGGAATAAACCAGCGAAAATCTGCCAACCATGTCTTCCATTTGCTCGGCACGGTCCCACGAAAAACGATGGCAACCATTTCTCCTGGAGTTCCCTTTTGCCAGACCTCAAAAAACAATTGTTGCTTGTCGGCATCCGTCTCTAATGCTGGATCCTTCTCAGGAAAGTCTGCCCAACGATACCAATCTGGAAGCGGTATTGGATCTGTCGAATCCGTATTACACTCAGCAGCGACCTTTTCAATCGGCACTGCCACCAGTGGATGCAAAAATTGCGGGGTTGCTATGGGTTTTTCTTTTGTCCAGTGATCGCGATATGCATTCTCACTCATGACCGCGAATTCCCACTCTGACTTTGCCCTGCCGGAGGCGGGTTCATCTCGATAGGTCCTATTGCCCGGATCCCGGACTTTTACGATATCAGGGCTTTGACTCATGCTGGCACATCCTCCAAGAAGAATGGTTAGCAAACATATCCATAAACGTGCAGATCTAATAAGCTGTGTCATTGGCAATTACCATTAACAACGCTCCAATGATTTGTTTTGAATATGAACTGTCATTGATAAGGAAAAACCTTGCGATCCACGGCGTCACAGGGATCGTTGCCAGCTAGCGCCCTATAATCCTCAACGTGGCATCTTTATCCTTCTGCGCCGCACCTCATTCCCAACTGTATACGTCAATAAGGATACGCGCACTTACTAACATAGACAACGCCGAAGGAGTTAAGTCAACCACGCCTCTAGAGGCGCTACATTACATCGGGAGAGGACATTCCGGTTTCAATTATCCCAAATTATTTTAAAAAGAATAATTATTCTAAATGGAATAATTCACAATAATTCTAGAGACATTCCTTGGTATGTCTTCACCCTGCGCGTTTCGTCAATCATAATTTGGCGGCAGCGCTCTTCTTTCGTCACCATCCACTTCGAACAGGCACACGTGACGTAACTGAACGGCCTATAGTTTCAATTCGTGCCCGTTATCGCCCTGCCCCAAAAATACAAGCGGTCAGTCGCCTACCCCTCGGATGCTGATCCAATGTGACCTGAATTAGGCTGCGAATTGCTTCTTGTGACGTACAGCTTTAGCTCCCAACAACCTTGAGCCGACTAGCGGAATAGTGGCCAGCTCTGGCAAGTTGTTTGTTTGGTTGCTGACGACGAAAGTTGGATTGCCATAGCAGGTAAAAGTCCGACACTCCAAAAATGTACCGCGACCCACATGTATCTTTGCAACATTTGGCCCTCAACCTGACTGCGAGGCGACAAATGCACCAACCCTATGCCAGTCAACTGGGCGCAATCTCGCTCGCGCTAGCGATCTCAGCAGATCTTTTGCTGGATTTTCTAACAGAAGATTGCAATTTCTCGGCTTGGAAAATCTTCCTGAAGCGGTCGGTACCGGTCAGGCAGTAGTCAGTTTTCCTGTTGTGTCGGTCCGGAATCTACTCGTGTCACTCGTATGGACTATGCGGTCTTTGCCAGTCCGTTTGGCTTCATACATACGCTTGTCGGCAATTTCGACCAGCGTTTTCCAATCCCCTGTCAGATCTTGAATCCGCTCGGCGATACCGATACTCGCTGTGAGTGGCTGATTATCCGGTCGCACCCCTAAACCTTTGGAACGAAGCCTTTCAATCGCAAGCATGGCCTGGTGAACGCTTGTGTTCGTCATGATCAGCACGAATTCTTCACCGCCCCAACGAACAAGTGTGTCGCCCGTTCGCTGCAGGGAGCTTATACGCTTTGCTGCCGCGGCCAATACCTGGTCGCCGGCATCGTGGCCAAATTTGTCGTTTATGCTCTTGAAATTGTCCAGATCGATGAACGCGACCGACAAGGGCGCATCGCTCCGCTCAGCAATCGTGTACTGTATGCCAATCATCTCCATGCCGCTCGCGCGCGACAAACACCCAGTGAGCGCATCCCGAAACGAGATAAGTCCCAAGGAAATCATGAACGCGAGTTGGCTCACGGCAGAAAGAGTCGCTACGACGACAAGAACGAACACCAGCCAAGTCGAGCTGATCAGCGGGTTGATCGTCAGCAAATCCATGTGCAACATGGCGGAGATGAATTCTGCGACAAGCACCGGCACGGCAAATATCGACAACTCAAGTATTGTGAGCGGAAACAGTCCCAGTCCGGCCACCATCACAAGCGGCAAGAACGGGTAAAGCGCCGTAATGAAAGGGGCCAGTTCGCCGGCACGGTTTTGATAAAGCACAAAGAACGAATAGGCGAAAAATACGGTCGGAATCGCGAACATGCTGCCAAGCGCAATATATGCATCGCGCATCCTCGTTGACCTCTTGAAGGAAGACGCCAGTATCACGAAACCGATGCTGGTAGAAAGCCAAGCCATGTCCAAGCGGTCAGATATTGGCCAATGGAGGATCAGCAGATCGGATGCTGCAAGCAACATCGAAATCAGGCGTACTCTTGAGATGATCATTGCTGCGCGGCGCATGGACAGGGGCGCGATGTGCTGGCCTGCCGATAACAACCAAAACAGCTCCTCGCGCGGAAGATTGCAGAACAGATGGGATATAGTCGATTGTAGATTTTTCATGATCCAACCTCCCCCAACAGATATCAGCCGGCGTTACCGACCGAATGCGCACGTCGGTTCACCTGCCAAAAATCAGGAATCGTTCAGGCAGCTTATCAAACAACTCGGGGAGCCGCAAATCAAGCTGTTTGTGCTTTTCCCCTATTTTCTGACGGAAAGCGCTCTTTTAGTTTCACCGAGGGCCATTCAGTTGCTGGTTTCGGTCATCGTTTCACCGAATAGCAAGGGACCGCTTGAATACTGCAAAGAATCGTTCATTACTGGGCTGCACTTCAGTCTTTAGTCCAGTCTTCGCTGGCTTCGGACGCGAGGGGCCACTCTAAAGATGGCGAGAGCACCAATGACAATCAATAAAATAAGGCCAAACCCAACGACACTCACCGTGATAGAAACCCCCATCGACGTGACCAGACCGTACGCACCAACAAAACACAACATCGCGGCGTTCTCGACAAAGTTCTGAACTGCCAACGCATTGCCGGCGCCAATTGTTTCGTGTCCGCGCTCCTGCAGCAGGGCATTGAGCGGAACGACAAACAATCCCCCGCAGAAGCCAACCACTACCATTGACCCTATGGCAAACGAAAGGTCGTGTATGAACGCTAGCGCAAGCACACTGGGGCCGAGCAACAAACCGCCGATGAGCGCGCGATTGACATTTTCTAATGATATCAGTGCTCCGGCAATAACAGCGCCCAACACGATACCAATGGAGACTGCGCCCATCAGGTTAGCCGGGGTCTGGTTGTCTGCAATCAACAACGCTATGGGTACCCACGCGAACAACATCAGCCGCAATGTTGTTCCGCTGCCCCAGAAGACACTGGTTCCGAGCAAGCTGAACCGAGAATCTTGGTTTTTGAATATCATTGCCAGAGATGCCAGAAATTGTTTGACCAACCACCACGGATGAAACCGTGCCCCAGCATTTTCAGCTTGCAGTTTCGGTATGAATAAATTGGCAAGTGATGCCAACCCATAGGCAGCCATCACCGCCGTGAATGCCCAATATAGCGAACGATCTGCCAGCCATCCGCCCATTACTACACCAAGCAGGATAGCAACGATTGTTGAGCCTTCGATCATGCCGTTTGCCCGTACTAGAGTCGATGGCCCAAACATCTGGGAGAGAATACCGTACTTTGCGGGCGAGTACATTGCTGCGCCAATCCCGATCAAACCATAGGCAGTGAGCGGATTGATGCCAGAGATCATGGCGATTGCTCCAGCAAGTTTGAGCAAGTTACCAACCAACATGACACGTCCTTTTGGAAAGCCGTCCGAAACCTGCCCAACAAAAGGTGCGAGCAATATGAAAGGCACGACAAACGCTTCCTGCAGAAGCGGCACGAGATTAGGGAGCCCTTGTGATTTGACGATAGCGATCGCTGCGATCAAGATAGCGTTGTCCGCCAATGCAGACAGGAATTGCGCGACCAATAGGGACATCATGCCTAGCGACAACAGTGGCATATCCAATGATTGACGCTGACTCACCACGATGCCTCCGTCATACGGCTTAAAGATTGAAAGAAATTACATCAGGTTGACCGTCAAGCTTCGTCATACACCGGCGTCAGAAGTATTTAGAGGGGCCTTATGCAGCGCATCACCCTCTTTATATTGTAGCGCCAGACAGGGTCATCCATGTCTTTGGCCGGTCGATTCCTTGATCATTTGGCTCGCCAACTTCAACGGTTTCGGCATCTGCATGCAAAACTCTGAACCAAACAAAAAGCCCGGCACTTTCGTGCCAGGCTTTCTTGCCAACTCAAGAACGGGTTAAGGTGCCTGGATGTTGGATGCCTGCTTGCCTTTTGGGCCTTGAACTACTTCGAAGGTGACCTTTTGGCCTTCTTTGAGTGACTTAAAGCCGCTCATATTGATTGCCGAGAAGTGCGCAAACAAATCCTCGCTGCCGTCATCGGGAGTGACAAAACCAAAACCCTTAGAGTCATTAAACCATTTAACTGTACCTGTTGCCACGTGTATATCTCCTGCTAAAAGACGGGGAAAGCCCCCGCAAAACTATTTGAATCGAAGATTGCACATGGAAAACCAGTACTGCAAAAACTTTGAATCAAATACCAGAGCACCTTGTACGCTGGTTTAGTGTATATCGTCAAGGTAAATTATCCATAACATGCAGAATCATGTCCGCAATGATGTTCTGAATGTTGCAAGGCCCGCTTTAACTTTAACTACTTTTCCCTAGGCAGGAAGAACAATCCGGTCTTAATGGCGAGGCACCCCCCCTGAAAGGGCTCCAAAGCCAGATTGACCGTTGGTGTGCTTGGATCTTCATAGACGGCTACGCCATCCAGCTTATCGGAATAGAACTTCCAGTCCTTAAGTCGAGTCTCCCGAACTTGAGTGCAGTCTTCTGCGAATGGCATGACCAGTGTGAACGACGCGTCGCATGTCCCAACTTGCGACTCAATTGCCGTTATTGTCAATACGCCCTTCCCCACGCTGTAGCTTTTCGCACCCGTCACGAGCACCGCATGCTTGTCAACCTTGTTCTGATTCCACAAGTTCAGGTATGCAAAATCACTTCGAAAAACAAAGTTCGCTATATCATCCACGGCGTGAGCGCAGACCTTGAATCCATTCTCTTTGAGTTGAAGCGCTGATTGAGTTTTCACCTCTTCATCCGCGCCAAACGCATTAAAAGCAAGACACAAAAGGCTGAACGCCGTGAGAATGGAAATTCCTCTCATCTTGATCTCATCATTTGTCCATTCCCGTTCTTTGCGGCTCTGATCCAATTCAAGATTGAACTCCTGGTTCAAGGCGGTGAACGTGATCAACTGGAACAGCACTCAAAGCGACTCTTTAACTTAGCTTGAGCAACTTTCCAGTGGGTCCGCAATTGACGACCTCAACCTTGGAGCAAAGAGCCCTATTATGCGGCCCTTTGTTACCAACTGCCCGCCCATCACTTGCTGCGCGATGCATTTATCAACCCGCGCGCATCTCGAGCATCAGATGATTGACGCGTTTGACGAATCCGGCTGGGTCGTCGAGCTGCCCGCCCTCTGCCAGCATGGCCTGATCGAACAGAACCGTCGCCCAATCTTCAAAGTGCTTTTGTTCTTCCTTTAGGCGTATCACAACGGGATGATTCGGGTTGATTTCCATAATCGGAAGCGTAGTGGGCATTTTCTGTCCCGCGGCCTTGAGCATGCGTGCCATATTTCCGCCGATATCATGCTCATCCGCGACCAGGCACGCCGGAGAATCCGTCAAACGGTGTGTCACGCGAACTTCCTTAACGCGTTTTTCTAGAATCTTCTTGATTTTCTCGGTCAACTCCTTGTGCTCGCTGGCCTGCTTCTCCTGTTCCTGCTTCTCTGCCTCATCTTCCAGCTTGCCCAGATCCAGCCCGCCCTTGGCCACAGATACCAGTGACTTGCCGCCGAATTCGGTCAAGGAACTCACCACCCATTCGTCCACGCGATCCGAGAGAAGCAGCACTTCGATGCCCTTCTTGCGGAACACCTCCAGATGCGGGCTGTTCTTGGCCGCGTTAAAAGTTTCGGCGGTGATGTAATAGATCTTGTCCTGCCCTTCTTTCATCCGGGCTACATAGTCAGCCAACGAAACGGTCGCGGCATCAGTATCCGAATGGGTCGAGGCAAAGCGCAACAAGCCGGCTATCTTTTCCTTGTTGGCGAAATCTTCAGCGGCTCCTTCCTTCAGCACCAGCCCGAATTCACCCCAGAATTTGGCGTACTTTTCCTTTTCATTGGCCGCCAGGTCTTCCAGCAGACTCAGTACTTTGTTGGTGCACCCCTTGCGTATCGCCTCAATATCTTTAGATTCCTGAAGGATCTCTCGCGACACATTGAGCGGTAGATCGCTGGAATCGACGACCCCGCGGATGAAGCGCAGGTACGGTGGCATCAATTGCTCCGCATCATCCATGATGAACACGCGACGCACATATAGCTTGATGCCATGCCGAGCGTTACGGTCCCACAGATCGAATGGTGCCCGTGCGGGGATATAGAGGAGTTGCGTATATTCCTGGCGACCTTCCACGCGCGCGTGCGCCCATGCCAACGGATCTTCATAGTCATGTCCAACGTGTTTATAGAATGCCTTGTACTCGTCGTCGGAAATTTCATTCTTGGCGCGCGCCCACAGGGCGGAAGCCTGATTGACAGTCTCATCCTCGTCGGTAACGACCTGACCCCCGTCTTTCCACTCTTCCTTCTTCATCAAGATGGGCTGGACGATGTGGTCTGAATATTTGTGGATAATAGACCGGATTTTGTGACCACTGAGTAGGTCATCTTGATCGGCACGCAAATGTAAGGTGATTTCGGTACCGCGGGTCGGCTTGTCGACCATCTCGATGGTGAAGTCGCCACCACCGTCCGATTCCCAGCGTACGCCCTGATCCGGCTTTTCTCCGGCACGACGTGTAGTGACGGTAACCTTGTCTGCCACGATGAACGCAGAGTAGAAACCCACGCCGAACTGTCCGATCAGGTTTGCGTCTTTCTGCTGGTCTCCGCTCAGCTTGGTGAAGAACTCTCGCGTACCTGACTTGGCGATCGTGCCAAGATTACTGATGACCTCGTCACGACTCATCCCGATGCCGTTGTCGCTGACAGTCAGCGTCCGCGCGGTCTTGTCATAGCTGACGCGTATTTTCAGGTCGGAATCGCTTTCGAACAACATGGCGTTGTGCAACGCCTCAAAGCGCAGTTTATCGCATGCATCCGACGCATTAGAGACCAATTCGCGCAAGAAGATCTCGCGGTTGGAATAGAGCGAATGGATCATTAATTGCAGAAGCTGTTTAACTTCCGTCTGAAACCCCATCGTTTCGCAATTGGCAGCAATATTTTCAGTCATAGGAACCCCTATCAGTACGTTTACAAATAACCCAAGCGCTAAATGGAGCCCATTTGAAATATTTCAAGTGTTAAGTTATGTTCCGCCAATCCGCCATGCAAAAAAGACGATAATTGGTCCTGAAGGCAACTATTTTAGCGGCTACCCGCAGCACCAAATGGTACTTAACCTTGTGCCTGACTTGCGTCCTGAACATTGCAGCCCGCTCGAAGCCCCTTTATACTTGTTTGGCCCAAAACAAACGCCTCACCACCACCGGAGGCAAATGGATAAGGTCATAAGGCCAGATGGATTCTTGCGCCGCATAGCATCCAAGGTGCCGTATGCCGATGCCACATTCCGAGAGAGTTTGTAGCACGTCATGCCCCGCCACTGGAAGCTGCCTGAACAGGATTGAAAGCTACAGGATGATCATTTCGCATAAATACAAGTTTATATTTGTAAAGACAGTCAAAACGGCAGGCACAAGCATTGAGATCTTCCTATCCCAACACTGTGGTCCGCTAGATGTGGTAACTCCAATTATTCCGCATGTGGAGCCTCATTCTGCTCGTAATCATGCCGGCTACTACAACCACATTCCGGCTCACGGGATCCGCGACAAGGTTGGCTTGGACACGTGGAACTCGTACTTCAAGTTCTGTGTGGAGCGCAATCCATGGGAAAAAACCCTATCGTATTACCATATGAAAAAATTCAGGGAAGGTCAAAGCCTTACATTCGACCAATATCTTGGTGGAAATGAATTTCCAGTCAATTTTCAAAAGTATACGGAACCGAGCGATCCGAACAAGATTATTGTCAACAAAGTCCTGTATTACGAGAATCTCATGGAACAACTCGGCCAGGTTTTCCAAGAGTTGGGCATACCTTTTCAAGGCTCCCTCGGGGTCAATGCCAAGTCGGAATATAGAAATGATCGGCGTCCCTATCCGGAAGTTTATACGCCAAGACAGGCAAAACTGATAGGCGATATTTTTAGCCACGAAATCTTGTTACACGGGTATAAATTCTGAGGCGAATTCTCGACCTTGGTTACGCATACCAAGCGTGGCGAACGGTATGGAGCAAACCTGAAGTATTCTAAGGAGCAGATAGAACGCCTCCATCCTCATACTTGCAGCCGCTGGATCTTGATGTCGTGACCTACTATTGCCTGTTCGAGAGCAGCCATGAGGCGTTCCGCCTGTTGCGTCTCAGGCGCATCGAGACCCGGCATACTCTGCGATACCACTTCAGCAAATTCGCCAAGTTGACGAGAGCGGTTGCCGTCATTCCCAGCGGCCTGCATCGCTTGAAAATACAACACACCCTGGCGCAAGGCGATGGCAAGGAAATAGGTATCGATGGCATAACGCTTCAATGAAGGATCGTCGACAGCCAGGAACATCGTAACGCTGTCTCCAGCCAATGCCGGCTGGGCGCGGTAGCTGCGAGCAATCTGCTCGATAAGGGTAATCGCCAGATTGACCCCGGGCGCCAGCGTGACATGGTAATTCCCGCCACGCGCAATGACCACCGGCCGGTCGAGCTGTCTTGGCTTGGTAAGACGCCCGATCAGAATGAATGTGATCAGCAGAATAACCGCCGTTATTTCAATCATATTTCTTCAATTCGTGATCATAAGCATACTGAGAGTGTTGTCAGGACGCCAACAAGCCGTCTAACCATGATTTCCAGCGCAGATATTTTTGCGGCAACGCCTTGTTGCTCCCTGCGATCGAGATTCTTTCACCTTTTCTGTGGCATCCAGGCCTCATTTCGGCCGCGAGTACCGCAGCGCCCCGCAAGCTGGACTCGCTTTGATGCAAATGGTAGACCTCGAAAGGCGCGCACTGGGCGATGCCTTGTTGCAAACAAGTCACCTCGGACAGACCTCCTGCAAGATAGACCCGTTCGATACCGCATTCGCGGTGAAACTCCTCAAGGATCCGCACTACACGGAAAATAACCGCTTCCACCAACAGGGCTGTGATGCAGCGCTGCGTCAAGTGTCCAACAGGTTCAGAAAACCTGATACCCAGATCATTGCGAAAGTAAGGTGCTCCAATGCCGCTCGGTTCAGCCAAGCAAAATATGTCGTCCATTGCCAGCTGTTCCAACCTGCACTCGTCCACCGGATAACCGGCGAGCGCAGCAGCAATGGAGTTGAGTGTACCTTCGATGGCGAGATGGACATGTCGTTCGCCATCTACATAGACCAACGTGCGCAAATATCCTTCCGGCATTGCTTGGCCATTCGGCCAATATCGCACGACAAAACAGCCAGTGCCGAGATTGACCAGGGCTTCAGCTTGGCCCTCTTTGACCGCAGCGATCATCGCCGCGGATTGGTCGGCAACACTGGCTTTCAATATCAATCCATTGTCCAATCGCAAATTGATCCCCGTGGAATATCTTATCTGGGGCAGACTATGCGCTGGTATTCCAAACAGATCGCAGAGAGTCGGTGCCCATTTTTGTTGGCGGATGTCCATCAGGAGCGTGCGAGCAGCCATTGACGGATCGGTCACGAAGTGTTTCCCGCCGGTCCATCGCCAGATCAGAAACGTATCCAAAGTACCCGCCAGCAGCTCGCCCTGCTCAAGTCGTGGCAACCAATTGCGGTTCTCCTGCAACACGGCGCGCAGTTTGGGGGCAAAATAATATGGGGTTAGCGGTAAGCCCGTAAGATTGCGTATGGATTTCTCGTGCTCCCGTAAAGCTTCACAGCTCGCCAATCCGCGATTATCCTGCCATGAGATCAGCTGTGTAAGCGGCTGGCCGCTAGCTTGCTCCCAGATCAGGAAGGACGAGCGCTGACTGCACAAACCCAGAGAAGCCCCGTCGCCGGCATGCGAAATGCATTGGTTGAGCGCCTGTTCGGCAGCCGCTGCATAGGCCAGCGCATTACTTTCATAAAATCCATCCGTGGTCGTGATCTTAGGTGCCCGGCGTGCAACAATATTGCCCAACTCACCGTCATGATTCAACAAACCAGCTTTGATTGACGTGGTTCCCAGGTCAAGCGCGATCGTGGAATTTCTGCGAGGCTTCATCACTGGAGGCAGCAGGCAACTTCTCGCTCTACTGCCGCCTCGTCCCAGCCCATGGTTGGGGCAATGACCTCTGCAATCCGACCTAACGCGCCTTCAGAGACCTGTGACAGTATCAATAACGGCATACGGCGGCGCAGGAGGTCTTCCAGATGAACAATCATTTCGGTGCGCGCACAATACAACAAATCGGCATATATGAATGGCAGAGAAGGATCGATCCGCTGAATCAAGTGAGGCGCATCAAGGATAATACCGAGTAACTCAACCACCCGCTTGCCATGGCGACGGATTAGCCACTTGGAGGATTCCTGATCGATGCCAAGATGCATTGCCTGCGCCTTCACGGCAACGGACCACTCGCAGAAATCGATTTCGGGCGCCCAGGGAAATAGTCGACCTTTGGTGGCACACGGGGTATCAATGCCGAGTTGCTCGCATACCACGTCAACGATGCGGGACGCATCTTCGCGGGCTGATGTCAGCTTGCCACCGATCGAGTAATGCACGCCAGTGTTCGCGGTTTTCAATTCCCAATCGCGGCTGACGGCTGAGGGTAAGGCGAGTTCGCTGCGTTTCATCACGCGTACGCCCGCATAGCTTCCGACGATGGAGGCTTGCGTCCACGCGGTCTTGAGATAATGATTGGATTCCGATAGCAGATAGGCTACTTCATCCTGTTCGACCGAGACCTTATCGATATTGCCTTTGTAATCTGTATCAGTGGTTCCGACAAGTGTCATGCCATACCAGGGGATCATGAAAAACACCCGGCCATCAGATCGCGCAGTCAAGAGCAGGGCGTCATCTCCCAGCACAGAGGGCATAACCAGGTGTATGCCCTTGGTCAATCGGCACCAGTCGCGTCCTTGTTCCGACGCGACCATCCACTGCCCGGTGGTACAGACGATTTGGCGGGCAAGTATCTGAACGCTTCTCCCGCTGATCTGATCATGAACGGTCGCACCAAAAGCCTGTCCACCCGACTGCATAAATCCGGTCAACTGGCAATAATTCACGCATACCGCTCCCGCCGCCATCGCACCTGCGATCAATTCCAGCACCAGCCGGGCATCATCGGTCTGCGCGTCTCCGTACATAAAACCGTTTTTCAGGCCATCGCTGGCGAGAGCTGGATAATTTTCGGCGAACATGGCACGGTCTAGGTGATGATGGGTCATTTCTCCGCCGGGAAAGCCGGCGAGAAAATCATACAGCATCAGACCCGCCTTTAACTTTAACGCGCTCATGCGACCGTCTTGGTAAATCGGCACGCCGAAGCGCAATGGCCACACACGATGCGGTGCCAGTTCCAACAATTGCTGACGCTCCAGTACCGCCTTCCTGACCAGCTTGAAATCGAAGGTCTCGAGGTAGCGCAAGCCACCATGGATCAGCTTGCTGGACGCTGAAGATGTCGCGCTGGCCCAGTCTCCCTGCTCCACGATGGCGACACTCAAGCCGCGCAACGCGGCATCATAGGCCGTCCAAGCGCCATAGATGCCGCCTCCACAGATCAGTAAATCGACGTGCCTCCCCGCCAATAGAGAACAATCGCGTTTCACTTATGCCTCATCTACTTTTCCATCATCCTATGGTCCCTCATAGCCAGGGCCTTTTGTGGAACATCGCTAATCAGAATATCCACGCCAAATTCCAGCGCCTTGGCGATCTCCGCATCGCTATTGCAGGTATAAACTGCAAGACATTTGCCACGATCACGCAATAACTTCACCATTGCCTCATCAAGCGTGCCTATCGGCAGGCATAACCCATACAGAAAGGAATGCGCTGACAAAACCTGCTCGGCTTCCGAAAAAAACTGGTCTTCTTCAAGGTTGTAAACCAAGGGAAACCCGGGTGAATACTGGTGTGCATAAATCAAACTATGAAGATTAAACGATGACACGATTATGGTATTGCCATACCCTGCATCCGTATTACCTGCGAGGGCCATGTCCAGGGTTTGCCGCACCTTTATTACATGGCGGCAGGACAATTCCCACTCACGATTTTTGATCTCGATCAGCAGCCGGCAGTGCGTGCGGTAGCCGTCCAGGAATTCCTTCAGAGTCATAATGCCTTCTGGCTTGGCTCTCGCAGAAAAATGTGCAGCGAAATCCATTGATTTCAAGCGTGCATAGTCGAAATCGTCCACGTGCTTGAGCGGAAGACCTACCTTTCCAAGGAAACGATCGTGCCAGAGTACCGCGACTTCATCGCGACTGAGTTGCACATCCGTTTCGATACCATCGATTGGATATTCCAGCGCCCTATCGAAAGCGGAACGGGTGTTCTCGGCCGCCTCCGTATTAGCGCCGCGGTGGGCAAAGATCAAGCATTTGGTCATGGTACCTTCCGTATCTATATAAGCTTGATCTGGCAGATAGTGTATTTATCAATTTCCGATTAGAACCAACGCAGCCGCCGAATATAAGCAAAAAAACTTATCCATACCACCGCAAGAATGCCCCATTTGAGTGCCGCAAGGCCAAGCGGCTCCTGAAGTCTTTTAGCATCCCTTTCGCGACCCATTGCGACGGCCACCGTGGATTTTGCAAAATTGGGATGTTCAATTACTTGTGTTGAACCTAATCCTGCCTTTTGCGCACTGGCCAGACAACATGCCAGCCAGTTTGATAACGTAACGATAAATCAGTGTTCCTTCGAGGAGTGGACATTGTAAGCCACTCAGTACGAAATTGTTCCCGCCGCCAGTTACTTTCACTGGATTAACCCGGAAATTGGTCATCAATAAGCAGCTGACGCATGACGCAATAAAGGCTTCCTTGTCTTCCTTTGGAATAAAAGGCCAACGCCAAGCTATGATGTCTGGCAGACGTTAGCCGACGTGTATAAGCAGTATGGGTTGACTGCCCTTGGCAGATTTGAAAGCGAGCCTACGCAGCGCAGAACCTTAAAAGCGTTAACACAGCCCGCGGTCGACTCCGGCTTTTTCCGTGAAATCGCATCCAGACACGTCAAGGAAGAAGTGGCATACACAGCGGCAGAATACGTGCTGATATTGAGCAGCTATTCGCCTTATCTTAGTCTGCAAGAATCCCAACGAGATAAATTCTTTGCTGCACTGTGCTCGAAGATTGATAATGACCTAAAGGGAAAGATTGCTCTTGCTTACGTCTCCTCAGCAGACATCTTTCAAAAAACTGCTGCCTGATTCAGAGACTCGCCAATCTGCGCGAAAGGCCTTTTGAATCAGTCGCTGGATTTTGAATCAGTCGCTGGATAAAGGATGCGCCGCCCCATTTGAGACCGGGCTCTTGCAAGAAGGCCGATGCTCATTGTGACTGAATTCGAGTGACTTGATTCCGTGCAGTTTCTTTTTGTGTTTCACCTGATTGAGCAAAATACTCAACACCAGGAATGCCACCCAATTTACACTCGATAAAACGCATATATGCAACAATAATTTTACTGCCTCGCTTTTACGGATGCCAGAAACTGCGTAGATGACTGCGTCAGCCCGTAGAAGACGCAAACAACATTATTAGGAGATTGGCTTGAAACTATCCTTTCACGGTGCCGATCGAGGCGTTACCGGATCTTGCCATTTGGTCGAATCCAGCGGCTGCCATATCCTGATTGACTGCGGCCTATATCAGGGGGGGCGAGAGTTGGAGGAGGAGAATGCGGAACCATTCGGTTTCGATCCTGCCGACATCGACTGCGTACTGCTGACCCATGCACACCTCGACCATTGTGGCCGGCTGCCGTTGCTCGTCAAGCGAGGATTCCGTGGCGAAATCGTGACAACAGCCGCCACGCGCGAACTATCGCGGCTAGTAATGCTGGATGCCGCTCATCTTCAGGAAGAGGAAGCAAGCAGACAGGCAAACAGAACCTTGCATCATCGCAAGCACTCGCACTTGGTCGCCCCCTTGTATTCCATCTTGGACGCGTTCACTGTGCTGGACTACTTCGGACGCACGGCAGTCTACAACCAAACTTTTGAACTCGCCCCTGGAATATCTACGACCTTCCTTGACGCTGGCCATATTCTTGGATCGGCCAGCATCTTTCTGGAGCTTGAGGAACGTGGCCACCGACGCAGCCTGCTATTCTCCGGGGATCTCGGCAATACTGGTCGGCCCATATTGCGTAACCCGGTTACGCCGCCGAAGGCGGACATCGTCGTGATGGAAACCACCTACGGTGATCGGCTACACAAACCCTTCGCCCCATCGGTTGCTGAGCTTTACGAAGCAATCACCGACACCTTCAAACGTGGCGGCAATGTCATCATCCCCACATTCGCCTTGGAAAGAGCCCAGGAAATCCTGTTCTTCTTACGTGAAGGCGTGGAAAACGGCACGTTATCCCGTTCAACTCAGGTTTTTCTGGATTCACCCATGGCAATCTCGGCTACTGAAATCTTCGAACGTCACCCAGAGTGCTATGAGCCCGAAACGGCCGAACTGTTCCGTGAGGGCCGGGACCCATTTCACCTGCCAGGGCTCCATTTTACGAGGGAAACGACTGAGTCGATTGCCATCAACCACATCGGAGGCGGTGCCATCGTCATGGCGGGATCCGGAATGTGTACCGGGGGGCGAATCCGGGATCACATCAAACACAATCTGGGGCGCGAAGAGTGCAGTGTGATATTTGTGGGATATGCGGCGACTGGTACGCTGGCTCGCCAACTCATTGATGGCGCAAAAATGATCCGAATCCATGGCGAAGAGATACGCGTACACGCCCGTATTCACACCATCAACGGCTTTTCGGCTCATGCCGACCAAGCAGAGCTGCTGGCTTGGCACCGCAAAATCGGCGGTCCGGCGCGCACCTTTCTCGTCCATGGCGAGGAACAAGCCATGAGTAAATTTGCTGCGCTCTTAAAGGGGGTCCAAGTCGAAATGCCTGCCCTGAACCAAGTGTTTGAGATATGACCCCCTGTTTCACTGGAGCTTGTCTGCCAACGATAGGCTGCAGTCAGTCTTTGCCCATTATCGTTCTTCATCAGCGCATCAAAAAAGGTGCCTGCCAACCCCTCAGAACTTCTCTGCCCCTGCTGCTGTGGATACCGAGATATCCAACCGTTCCAGTTGGCTTACCCAGGAAAAGCCGGTAGCGTAGGTCCTATGCTTGGCGGTCGAAAATCAAATATGAAATCAAATATCCCTTTTAGTGAATCGATCAGCCTTCTATGGACTCGACGCTTTGGCACGTTCTGGTTCGCCAGTCTGCTATCCAACATTGGCACATGGGCTCAGCAGGTGGCTCAACCGTGGCTTCTTGTCAGCCTTGGCGCCTCCCCATTCTTGATAGGGCTTGATACGTTTGCGCTGGGTGCACCCGTCTGGCTCCTGACAGTGGTCGGAGGAATGTTGGCAGACCGCGCCGATCGCCGCCGCGTGATCGCGAAGTTTCAGTCGATTCAGATGTTGTGCCCAACAGTGGTGGTGTTGCTTTTGCTGGTTGGAACGGTCCGCCCATGGATGATCATTGCACTTTCTCTGGTGGTAGGTATCACGGACGCACTCTCGATGCCCTCGTTTCAGTCAATTGTGCCATCCATCGTCGAACGCAAACAGATTGCCTCCGGCCTCGCATTGAACTCGATCCAGTTCAATCTGTCTCGCATTTTTGGGCCAGCCATCGCGGGGATCTTGTTGGTCAGTGTAGGTGCCGTAGGGTGCTTCGCGGTGAGTGCGGCGTCTTATGTGCCTTTCATCGTTGTCGCCCTGTGGATCCTGCCGCGTCGGGGCATCACACCTTCCGCAGATGGCTTGTTCGACCGCCACCAGATATTTTCCAACGTAATGGGAATTGCTCGCCAACCGCACTTGCGCGGCGCCCTCCTCACTGTGTTCCTGACCAGTTTATTGTGCGCGCCGCTTGTCACCTTCTGTCCGGTGCTGGTCAAGGATGCATTTCACGGCAATGCCGGTCATTTTAGTCTTGCCATTGGAGCATTCGGCGTGGGCGGTCTACTCGGGGCCATCATTCTGCTTTTCATTGACGCCGCCCATGATCGGCGATATTTGACTTCATGGTTCGCAGCTACATATGGGGTGATATTGGTGCTTTCAGCAATTAACCCATGGTTTTGGGGCCTGCCCGCGCTGTTGTTTGTTGGTGGAATGTCTATGAGCGTCAGCAATATCTCGGCTAACACAATCCTTCAAGCCAACGCTTCGCAGCACCTGCGCGGGCAGACCGTCAGCCTGTATATGCTTGCCATGCGAGGCGGCCTCTCGATCGGCAGCCTGTTGACCGGGATTTCCGTGAGTCTATTTGGCGTAAGCCACGCGCTGCTGATCAACGGTGCGCTTGCAGTGCTGGCACAGACCCTTGTGGGGCGAGAATGGCTTCGTGCACCTCTGCCGCGTGTAGCATAAATCGACTTTTCATTATCGGATGTCCAAGTGTGCTTTTCAGCACCGTAGCCCGCAATCTGCCAAGCGATTATTGGAAATTATTTCAAAAGCAATAATTGCAAATAAGAAAGCGTTCATGAACGGTCCTAATTTTTTGGCCAAACGCGCCTGAACGAATATATTCTGATCAATTCATGCACATGCATGAACGTGATGCGCGTCGCATGAATTATGTTCCGCTCACGGATTCGGGGCTGGAACTCGGAACTGTGAACGTCTGCCGGCTGCAGACTACTGGCTGTCCGATGCGACATCCGTGCACGCCCAGAATGGTCACAATGGCTGACCACGAGCGGCATGAGCAAAGTCTCCGGATTCGCGGTGGTTCATCGCGCTCAGCATAAATGACGCGTTAGATGCCGCAATAAGGCTTGCCGCTTAAAGTCTCACGTTACGGTCGGTGCCAGATGCCTTGCGCTACTTACACAGCCAATCTTGTTGTGGTACGTTCTTGTCGGATCCAATTGCGCTACTATCGAAGACATCTTGGCGGTACACCACACTTGTCGCCGCCCTCAACCTATCGCGACACCGTCAGCAGCGTGAAGGTGCCCGGCTTAAGACGGGGTCTGGCGCCTGCGGTGTCTGGTGTTTCGATTTCAGCGGCGACCATATAGATGCGGTGATTGGCATCGTCCAGAGCCATGGTTCGTGCCGTCGGCTGAGTCGCAAGTGTTTGCCTGACGGCGTATGTCTCGGTCGAAATTACCGAGAGCGTACCCTCGCCGTTCGAACTGAAGGCCAACTGCAACGCGCTGTCATAAGTGACCGCATCGCAACCCTTGCCGATGGGCACGGTCGCCAGAATCTCACCCGTCTTTCCCGAGACAACCGTCATCTTCTGATTGCGGCATCCGACGAACAGACGCTCCTTCGCTGGATCGATGGCGAGTCCCGCAGGCTCGTCGCAACTCGCCGAGAGATCATACCGAGCAATCAATGAGAGGGTCACGGTGTCTATGACAGCCAATGCGTTCCGGTCCTCGACATTCACATAGAGCAGGCCTTTGCCATCCACCGCCGTGAATTCGAGCTTGCCGCCGACGGCGACTGTGGCAAGCACTTCATCCTTGACGGCATCAATAACAGTGAGGCTACCAGAGTCGCCATTGGCCGCAAAAACGCGCCGGGTAAACGGATCATAAACGATCGCATCGGGCTTCTTCCCGGTGGGCAAGGTCCCGAGTACCTTCAACGAGGAAAGCTCGAAGATGGTCACCGTATCGCTGCGGCCATTGCTGGTGAATCCCTTGTTGAGTTCGTGCGCGAGAGCTACGCCATGGACGCCCATGGTGTCAGCGAGAGTAGCTACCACACGATCGAGCATAGGGTCATAAATATCGACACGGTCTCCATGGGTGATGAACAGCTTCCTGCTACTTGCATCGTATGCTAGGTAATCCCATTTGACATCTCCAGATAGTACGTCATGCCGTTCAACGTGAAAGGCAAGTTCGTCTGCATGAATCGGGATCGCCCAAGCCAAGAACAGAGTGACCATAAAGCGGCAAAGGATGCAATTCATCTTCATAAGCTACCTGCAAGTTTGGGATGACCCCTAATAAGATAACAGGTATCGCCGCCGGGGGCGAATGGGATGCTCGTGAGCGCATCTAAAAGGTTGCGCCGGGCACCTTGGCTGGCTCGAAAACAGAGTCCTTTCAGTGCACCTACGGGACCACCAGCTCAACACGGCACCATGACGATCATCCTTTTCCGGCATTTGGTTCCTTGATGAATTTCGTTGAAGCATTCATCGTGCACCAAAATATAAATCCATGGTCCCCAATGCTGCTGCCTGCTTCGCTACTGCCTTCCGGTTGAATGCCAAGCCGCTCAAATCATAATGCCTAGAGCTTATCAATGAACCGCCGCATCGAAATCTTGAGTGCCGAAAAATTCGGGTTGTACATCAGGCGCCGCAGAATCCCGGTCTTGAGATTCTCCTTGGTCAACTCACCTTGATAATCCTGCTCGGGATGCTCGAGGCAGGAAATGTACTTTTCCATATTGTCCGGATAATAGTGCACACAATTGGAATATTCGCCCCCGATGCCGTAATGCTGGTCATCGGGTGGCATCACGATCGCTGTGTGTGCAGAGCTCAATATCTTCTGCGCCGGCACCGCGCTGTCTACCAGTTCAACTCTTTCTGCTGTGAGGCCGGGGGGAAGCTTGTCGGGTTCTGTCGTGTAGAGCACCAGCTTGGTGGCGGGATGGCGCGCGCGCGCAATGAATTTCAAAGTGACCGATATTTTGACAGTCATGTCATCTGCGCTGGCAGCGACAAATACCGGGATATCCATCCCCTGCGATTTGCGCCGCAGCAGTTCAATGTCGAGTGTCCGGTTCAGTGCATATACCTGGGCAGCCGCATTTTTCGTAAAGGATTCGTATTTGTAGATGTCCAGATCGGGCCGGATGTCTATCCATTTTGATTTCGGTATCAACCGGCTGTAGAGCTTGTGCAAGTTCGCAAATGCCGCCAACCTTGGTATCTGGAGTGCCGGAGAAAACAAGAACAGGCCGCGCACCCGCTTGTCGCGAAGACTCTGGTATACGCTCAGCGTTGCACCGGTTGAGTATCCCGCCAGATAGACTTCGTCAACCTTCTCGGCAAGCTTGTAAGCTCCATAAGCCACTGTCTTTGCCCACTCTTGCCAAGTCACCTCGAGCAAATCTCCCGGCCGCGTACCATGTCCCGGCAACAAAACAGCCATGACCCAAAAGCCGTTCTCTTGAAAGAACGCAGCCAGATGACGCATCGAATAAGGCGAGTCGCTTAGGCCATGTGTAAGCAACACCCCGCGACGACAGGGCTTTTCTTGCCTAGCCAGATCACCTGGCGGCGGCTTTATTTCAAACGGGGCATTGCCGTCGACCAATTTTTCCAGATCGGCTGCACCAGCATGTGCCCTGCGCAGCATTTCCCGATTCCGTGCCACATATTCCGCAAACGTCAATTGGCCGCCATTGAAACGCGAATTCAAACCGGACGGCCGGTGCCGTTCCTCAAGCGGCGGACTCTTCACTCCTACTCACCTGCACATTTCGCAATGGCTGCGTTGGTCTCCAGTTCCAGGCAATGTCTTAGATCAGCGTCCTTTGGCTTGTTAGCCACCTTGTTGGTCTTGCGAGATTCATTTGGAGGCTTGATAGTTTCAGCGGGTCTTGATGGCTGCGCAGCCACTTGACTTTGCATGGCATTAGGTGGCGTTCCAACCGCCTGTATCGCAACAACAGAAGTCGTTGCAGGAGTCGGCGCCACAGGCGCAGCGTTTCGCGCTGGCAGCCCCGTCGGTGCCGCTGGAACTGATGCACGGGTCGGTGTACTTGCTGCCTTGGGCGTGGCAGCGCCTGGTTGCGCCGCGGCCCCAGCGACGCCCGGTTTCGCTGGCGGGGCGACAGCCCGTGGCGGCGATTTAGGCGCAGCAGTCGCGGGCACCCCCTGCTGGCCCAAGAGGTCCAAACCAAGGGGGTCGAAAAACACAAATGCCGCACCACCGATAATCACCAGGATACCTAAGAGTATCCACTTATTTCGCCCAGATATGATGCTCATGTTCGTTCCTTCCCCCATGCAAATCACACTATTGAGTTAACATCCGTTGGTTCACCCTTACACGATAAACTGCATCGCCTTCGCTTGCAATGACCAGCGACAAATTATTTGTTCCAGAACGCTGGCTGCTCATTGAAGTTCCGCACGGACCTTCGCAATGCCGTGAGCAGCCCCGACAGATGATGCGCAATCCATCCCTTGGCCAAAGCCACACATTCCTGATCGCCAGACAATGCAGTATCAGCCGCCAACTCATCTAGCAAACGATGTGCTGACGCGACATCGTTGATCCGCCCGAGCACCTCTTGGACCTCGCTTAGCGCGGCAAGAAAGGACTTGGCTTTCTGCTTGTCGTATAGAGACGCGAAGAATTCCGTGCTATATCTGAGCTTCTTGGCGAGAATACGTAGTGCGTGCAATTGCCCGGCCTCGAACGTGCTCATTTGCCGTGCGCTTCGTGTAAACCGTTCCGCCAACTTATTCAAACTACGCGTCGCAAAATCCTGTACCGGCTGTGTAGTTTTTGCCTTTTGCGACCCATCTGCGCTCAGCCAGTCGGCATCGGTCATCCAGATCGCGAATCGCAGCAGCATACGCTGCAGTTCACGCGCCTGCACCTCACTGCGCAGACCCGCATAACAGCTGGCGCGCTTCCTCTCGCTGACCGCCAGCAAAACCTGAAGGCCGTCATGGCCGGTCATGCGCTGGCACATCGGCTGAAGCGTCTCGGCGATGAACACATCCCATTCGCGGACAGGCCCCAATGCGGCAGCCAAATCGGAAATGTCTTTCCTTAGCACAGCCAGCTCCCGATCGGCACATGCCCTTTCAGCCATGCGCAAAACGACACGCAAGCGGCGCAACGCGACGCGCATCTGATGCAGATATTCGGCATCGTCGGTAGACATCGCCCCGGGCAAGTTGGCTTGAAAATGCTGCAAGCAAGCCCAGATCAGTGCTCTCAGCGCATCTGCCAGCGTGTCGGCCCTGCGCAGCGTCGGCGTAACGCCCTTGACCGGATGCTCGATATACCCGGACAGGAGTCGATAGCCCTGCTCCGCCTTGCTGACCGCCTCCAGTTCGAACGGAACGATCTCCAGAAACGCCAGTGCCAACTCAAACAGTTTTTGCGGCTCGCCAGACTTTAGTTCCAATTCCAGTTCGCAGAGCGCCACGCAGTCCTGTTCAGTGCTAATCTTGCCTTGGTCCATGCACAATTCGATCTGTGCGCCCTGCCAATGTAACATCCGGCTGTTGCGCGAAAAATCAGTGACAAAGACTGGCCGCAATTTTTTGCGCAGCGACGGCCCCAGATGAATGTCCCACTCCTCCATTTCGGGAAGAGAAAAATCAAGGGCAGGGCCACGTACCTGGACTTCCCACTCATTGCGTTGATGCAGACCCCCCTTAACAGAACCTCCGCCCTTTAAGGTTTGCAGCCATTGCCGGCCGGCGTGTCGCAGGCGCAATGCCATTTCGGATCGGTGCAGTTCCAGTTTCGGGGTGTCGTAATATATGTTGTAAAGACGCCGTGTGACTGGGCGCGTAACTGCATGCGCCTTGAGCAGAGCGTTACGCTTCAGCTTGACAAGCTGTTCGGGGGCGATGCGCAATTTGAGTTCGGTTTCGATTGCCATATCTTCACCTAGCGAAGTGCGAAGCGTTTACTCTAACAGGCTGTGGAATGGCAAAAGCGTCCTGCCCATCAGTTGATTAGAGGGATACAATGTTGTCCTGATATCCACTTGGTGGAGTATATCAGCCAACCACGGCACAAACAGTATGCGGTCCGGCCCGCAACGGGTTCGGACTGAACATTCAAGGAGCAAATCGGATATGCCCGTGCATAACGCCGACATCACAGCAGTCTTCACCGAGATCGCTGACCTGCTGGAGATCGAGGCGGCCAACCCGTTCCGCATCCGCGCCTATCGAAACGCTGCGCGCATCTTGGGCGACCTGCCGCAGGAAGCGCGCCTGCTGGTGGAACGTGGCGATGACCTGACCCGCCTGCCAGGCATCGGCGCGGATCTCGCCGGCAAGATCAACGAGATTGTGACGACCGGCCACTGCAGCATGCTGGATCGTCTGCGCCGCGAGCTGCCGCCGGCGATCACCGAGTTGCTTAAGCTTCCCGGTTTAGGGCCGAAAAGGGTCAAGGCGCTGTATCACGATCTCAACGTGATGACCGTCGAACAGCTGAAACGTGCCGCGCAGGATGGCCGCATCCGGGCGCTCCATGGCTTCGGTCCCAAGACGGAGCAGAATATCCTGCAAGCCGTGCAGGCACATGCCAACCAGAGCCACCGCTACAAGCTTGCATCCGCAGCGCAATACGCCGATGCGCTGCGTGCCTTCCTGCAAGCAATTCCCGGTGTGCAACAGGTCGTTGTGGCAGGCAGCTTCCGGCGCATGCGCGAGACCGTCGGCGATCTGGATATCTTGGTGACTGCGGACCTGGAAAGCCCTGTGATGGAGCGCTTTTCCGCCTATGACGAAGTGGGGGAAGTGTTATCTGCGGGTGAAACACGCGCCAGCGTTCTGCTCAAATCTGGCATACAGGTCGATCTGCGAGTCGTGGCGCAGCAAGACTATGGTGCAGCATTGCATTACTTCACCGGTTCCAAGTCTCACAACATCGCCGTTCGCCGCATCGCGCAGCAGCTTGGCCTGAAGGTCAACGAGTATGGGGTCTTCCGCGGCAAAGAGCGCATCGCCGGGGGCACCGAAGAATCCGTTTATCGCGCCGTCGGTCTGCCTTACATACCACCAGAGCTTCGTGAAGATCGCGGCGAGATCGAAGCGGCACGAGCCGGGCGCCTCCCTCAATTGATCGAGCTCCCTGATCTGCGTGGCGATCTGCACTCGCACACCAAGGCCAGCGACGGCCACGACACCCTGCGCGACATGGCAATGGCAGCCAAGGCACTGGGGCTTGAATACCTAGCCATTACCGAGCACTCCCGCCATCTCACAGTCGCACATGGCTTGGATGCGTTGCAGCTGGCAAGGCAGTGCGACGAGATCGACCGCCTCAACGCACAGTCGAACGGAATCACGCTGCTCAAAGGCATTGAGGTAGACATCCTCGAGGACGGCAGCCTCGATCTTTCGGACTCGGTTCTGGGGCGGCTCGATCTGGTGGTCGGGGCCGTGCACAGTCGCTTCGGCCTGTCTCGGACCAAACAGACTGAACGCATCTTGCGCGCAATGGATCACCCGCATTTTACGCTGCTTGCCCACCCGACCGGCCGCCTGATTGAACAGCGCGAACCCTACGACGTGGACATGCTGCGCATCATTCGCCATGCGAAACAACGCGGCTGCTTTCTCGAACTGAACGCCAATCCGGAGCGCCTCGACCTGCTCGACATCCACTGCCAGAGTGCCAGAGAAGAAGGGGTGCTGGTCAGCATCGACTCCGACGCTCACAGCACATTTGATTTCGCCAACCTGCGCTACGGAATCGGACAGGCCCGCCGCGGCTGGCTGGAAAAATCCGACGTCCTCAACACCCAGCCGCTTGCCGCATTGCGCAAGCTCCTCAAACACACCATTTAATCATGGTTACGCTAGCCTTTACCGGTGATGTAATGCTCGGCCGTCTCGTCAACGAAAGACTTAAGGCCATGCACCCGGAAGAGGTCTGGGGTGACGTGCTGCCCCATCTGATGCGAGCGGATCTTCGAATCGTCAATCTGGAATGCGCCCTGACCAACCATCGCCAGCCGTGGATTCGCACCGAGAAAATGTTTCATTTCCGTGCCGCCCCAGAGGCCGTGCGCGTGTTGCAGGTGGCCCATATAGATGCCTGTACGCTGGCCAACAATCACATTCTCGACTACGAAGAACAGGGCCTGGCCGATACATTGCGCATACTCGATGCAACGGGCATCCGCCATGCAGGTGCAGGGATCAATGCTGAACAAGCGGCAGCCCCCGCGATGATTGAAGCCACGTTATCCGAAGCGACTGGCGGCGCATCCTGCCACATAGCATTGCTTTCATTTACCGACAACGAACCCGCCTTCGGCGCTGGCATAGAACAGCCCGGTACCAACTATCTGGAAATCTCGCTAGGACATACAGCTCTGAAGCGCATCGCCGACAGCATCGCCCAGGCGCGTGCACAAGGGGCCAATCTGGTCGTGTTTTCAAATCATTGGGGGGCCAATTTTGTCGAACGCCCTGCGCCGGAATTCCGTAGCTTCGCAAGACGCGTGATCGAGCTCGGCGCCGATATCTACTACGGTCACAGCGCGCATATCTGTCAAGGCATCGAAATCTATCAAGGTAAACCCATCCTTTACGATACCGGTAATTTCATCGACGACTACGCCGTGCATCCATTGCTGCGCAATGACCATTCCTGCCTGTTCAAAATAATGTTCGAGAAGGACAGATTATGCGGCGTCGAACTCATGCCAGTCTCGCTAAAGATCGCAAACGTGTCATTGGCACACGGCAAGGAATTCGACGCAATCAGCGCGCGCATGGAGATGCTTTGTGCGGAATTCGGAACCAGACTGGTGCGCCGTGATGATCGGCTGACATATGAGGTCTAGCTATGCCATGGGATGAAGGTTACTATCCGCGAGCGATGCAACATCTGGCGCCGTTGGTGCGCACCAAGGCAATCGAAATCGCCAACGCCCTGTTGGCCAAAGGACTTGACGAGGGCAGCGCCATTCGCATCGCGATCTCCCGCGCCAAGGAATGGGCATTCAACCATGGCTTGCTGCCTGGGAATGCGGCATGATCGCACCGGCCGAACTGGTGCGGAGTCTCGGTGGGCGCTACGCGACTGCCCTTGGAATCGACTTGACTGGCGCGGATAGCGGAGAACGATTCAAGTGGTTTCTCGCCGCGATACTTTATGGAACACGTATTTCAGAACAGCTCGCCACTCGAACCTGGCATGAGTTTGCCACACGCGGCCTGCTAAGTCCCCACAGCATGCTTGATGTCGGTTGGGATGGCTTGGTGGCTGTCCTCGACGCAGGCGGCTACGTGCGTTACGATTTCAAGACAGCCACCAAGCTGCTCGCGGTATCCAAAGCACTGTTGCATGAATACGGCGGCAGTCTGGATAACCTGCATGAGGCTGCGGCAGATGCACGAGATCTGGAAGCACGGCTCAAGGCGTTGGGCAAAGGCATCGGCGACACGACCGTGGCCATTTTTCTGCGCGAACTGCGCGACATCTGGAGCAAGGCCGCACCACCGCCTGCGCCGCTTGCTTTGAATGCGGCACAAGCGCTGGGCTACCTGAAGCCGCGCGCCGTTGTAGCGGGACGGGCCCTGCTCCGGCTGCAACGAGTGTGGACAAAGAATGGACAGCCGCCTGACTGTTTCGCGGATTTCGAGTCGGCGCTGGTGCGCGAGGGATTGCGGCTCCGCCGGGCGCAGTCGCGTCACCCCGTTCCAATATCACCCAAGCGATGAAAATATATTCATGCTCTCACCATTTGATTAGTAAAATGCTCGTTGTCCTCGTCAAATTTGTGGAAGAATCAGCATGAAACTCCAGCCCGTGCCTATCCAGGACATCCCCGTCGGCAGGCCTCTGCCATGGCGGTTGTATGACCACAACGGTTATATCGTATTTGCGCGCGGGGAATTGGTGGCTAGTCGCGAACAACTGGAGGGCCTGCTCGGTGAAGGTTTATTGCGCGATACCGATGCATTGCCGCAGACCCATGAGACCGGGGATTGGATCGAATTCAAGGAAATTGCGCCTGACCGAGTCTTTCCCCCGCCAGGCATCAAACCGCAAATCGGCGAGCGAGTGCAGCTTCGCCTGCTGAACCGGAATTTGCGAACCTACTATTCTGCCCGCCTAATCGGATACATCAGCGACTTGAGCATCTTGGTGACGACACCGATGGTATCCGGAACCCCCCTCATCCTTGCGGAAGGGGAGCTGATCGAAGTTCGAATGGTAACTGGAAGCAATATCTATGCACTCCAGTCGTTGATCCAGCGCTTGTGCATCAGTCCTGCCCATTATATGCATCTGGATTACCCCGCCGAAGTACGTGCGCAGCAGCTGCGCAAATCGCCTTGGGCCAGGATGAATGTTGGTGTCACCGTGACAGATGCGCAGGGTGCGCACGAAGCCGCCCGCCTCGTCAACATCAGCACAGATGGTGCGCAACTCCATGCGCCGCCGACTCTGGGAAAGCCTGGCGAAACACTGCTTCTTTCTTTCCATGCCACAGTAGACGAGCTGCGAACTACTCTTAATCTTGAGGCCACTATTCTTCATGTGCTTGCGCCACAAACGGCTCGCGAGGCCGATGCAGGCATGATGGAATACGGTATCGCGTTCCGCAGCGTTGCCGCTTCGGATGCGCTTTGGCTAAAAGCGTTGGTATACCGACAAATCGCGGAGGGCCGTCTTGCCTAGGGCGTTCACAACATCTTGTGCCCTATTGCACTGGCAGGCAACAATCTTCACTCGATTCGTGGTCCAAAAAACCGATCGGAGCACGCCATCCATGGAGATCATAGGATAGAATGCGATCGATGTTTGCACCGTGATTCGCTGCTGGGGACATAGGCAGCAACCTAGGTAACTTCATGAGCAATCTCATCGTCGTCAACAATCCGCGCGACTGGCCGCTCAATATTCCCGGCGTTGCCGTCGTGCCGGCGCGAGCGTACCTGACTGACCCTGCCTATGGCAGCGACCACGTCGCCAAGGTCTTCAATCTGTGCAAAAGCTACCGTTACCAGACACTCGGTTACTATGTCTCGCTGCTTGCCGAGGCTCGAGGCCACAAGCCCCTTCCCCGGGCTAGCACGATCGAAGATCTGCAATCGCAGAACATGGTGCGTCTGTTGACCGAAGGGCTCGACGACCTGCTACAGAAATCGCTGGCACCAATCAAATCTGACACATTCGAGCTTAACATTTACTTCGGTCGCAGCATGGCAAGTCGCCACGAGCAACTTAGCCGCCAACTTTTTAATCTGCTCCAGGCCCCGTTACTATGCGCGACTTTTCAGTGCCGCAGCCACCACTGGTATATCCGCAGCGTGCGACCGATCGCCGCCAGCGACATTCCTCCACAGCACCAGGAATTCGCGATCGAGGCCACCACCGCATATTTCACGAGTCGAAAGCGGCGCACCCAAAAGATTACCGCTCCGCGGTACAACCTCGCCATTCTGTATGACCCCGATAATCCTGAACCGGCCTCCAATGCCAACGCGCTGCAAAAATTTGAGAAGTCTGCACGGTCTTTGGGTCTGCATGTGGAATTCATCACCAAAGCAGACTACGGTCGGCTGACCGAGTTCGATGCCCTATTTATCAGAGACACGACGTTCGTCAATCACTACACCTACCGCTTCTCGCGACGGGCTGCGGCCGAAGGGCTCGTAGTAATTGACGATCCGGACTCCATCCTGAAGTGCAATAACAAAGTCTATCTCGCCGAGATTCTTGCGCGGCATCGCATCCCTGCCCCCAAAACGCTGCTTGTACACCGCGACAACGTAAGCCAAATCATTACGACGCTGGGGCTGCCCTGCGTGCTCAAACAACCGGACAGCTCATTCTCGCTGGGTGTCGTGAAAGTGGAGACGGCAGAGGAACTGTCCCCGAAAGTGAACGGCCTATTGGACAAATCGGAACTGATTGTCGCCCAGGAGTACCTGCCAACCGCTTTTGACTGGCGCGTCGGCATCCTAGACGGTCGTCCATTGTTCGTCGCAAAATACTTCATGGTTCCGGGTCATTGGCAAATCATCAAGCATGGCGGTGAGAAGCATGATTTTGTCGAAGGGGAAACGTTGGCGTTATCCGTTGGGGAGGCACCTGACCGGGTGGTTAAGGTTGCACTCAAGGCCGCCAAACTGATTGGCGATGGCTTCTACGGGGTGGACATCAAGCAGGTCGGCAAGCGGCTCTACGTCATAGAGATTAATGACAACCCCAACGTCGATGCTGGCAACGAGGATAGCGTGCTCAAGGACGCGCTCTACCGCGAAGTAATGGGCGTTTTCCTGAAGCGCATCGAGGCAAATACGCGTAGGGTTCCCCGGTGACGGCACGTTCTGTCGTGAAGATCATTTTTCCTTTAGCCTGCCAAGATCGGCGCACGGGTCGGATCGATTAACACGCGTGGTGAACCACATGACATCATAAGGCGCATCGCCCGTGGCGCTGTCCGCTCCATAGGCTTGGGGATCGGTCGCTCCCTGCCTGACCTCGATAAAGCCAATCGACAAAATGCGGGCCGATGGGGCTCGCGCAGCAAAATAAAGCGGCAGACCAATGTCGCGGCGGGCGTGGCTACTGCCAACGATGGCGACCACTCCGCGGGCGATGCTTGGTATCGCGCTATCCACCATCAACGCATCGCGGAGGCGCTGGCTCCGGGTCAGTCCCTCGCGCAACTCGTCCCTGAGCTGCCCACAGTGCGCACCCCCCATGTTTTTTACCAGATAGTTCTGGCGGCTCTCGCTCCACACCTCTTCGACCGCCAGACGCTTCAGCTCGTTCGCGTCATAAGCGGCGTAGCCGCGCCAAACGACCGGTTGCAGGCGCTGGTTGGAAACGTTGGCCGCAATGATTGGCAGTTTGTTGTCGATAGCGATCGCCAGCAGCGGCTGATACACCTGCCAATCAGTGAACTTGATGAGCTTGGTAACACGGTTCAAGACCTCGTCTCGATTGCGGCCCGTCAATGCCTGATTGAGTGCCGACTGGCTTTCAGCATCAAGCTGCTCCATCATCAGTGCCGGCATCGCCGTGCCAACACCTGAGTCGATGCGGACTTTCAGGAGGTTCTGCTGAATCTCATGATGCATTGGATTATCATGGGTCTCGCCAAGCAGCAGCACGTCAGCCGAATTGATCCTGGCAAGCAGCGTGGCCTCGCTGATAAAGCTGTGGCTGTTCATGTCCCATAGCCTTCCAACCAGGGGATGATCGGTAAAAAGCATGTCCCCGCCCTGCGCCAGATTTGCCAATGCCAGCACCACCGCAGTGGCGAGAAACTTGATATGGGAGATCATTTTTTTGGAGGATTCATACTCTTCACAATTCGCGTCGATTCGAAATGGATCAGCATACCCGCTTCAAGAAAAACAGGCCGTCGATGTCGATGGCATCGGTGAAATGCAGGACATCGTCGCCCCAATAGAAACCTGTTAACAGGTCATCTGCGCCCTTCGCACGCCCGTCCTAAAAGCGCACCGCGGCAAATTTCCGGGGCCATCGATACGCCATGGCAGCGCAAGCTTCCTGCGACAAGGAATTCGGACAAGTATAAACCCCGACGAATCTTGATTCCTCTTGACAGCTTGCCGTTATCGATTCGCTTGCATGCCTACCGTAAAAGCACTTCGAGCCTGGCGCCATTGATTCTCAACAAGTTCAACCCGTTCCACCCATGCATTGATTCATTGCTTGCGCAAGGGATTGAGCAGGGCTGACAAACCATTGTGGTCCAGTTCCTGCATCAGCGCCAATAATTGACCGATCTCGCCAGCCGGAAAGCCTTGCCGGGCGAACCAATTGAGATAATTCCCGGGCAGATCGGCAATCAATCGTCCCTTGTACCTGCCATAAGGCATCTCGCGCGTAACCAGTAATTCAAGGTGTTTGCGATCCGTCTGAATAGTCTGCCCCTATTTAATCGACTGCTTCAATATTTAATGCACCTTGCAGCTCGCCTGCATCATGCTCCAATCTAAGTAAGCATACTTGGCGACCAATCGACATGTTAACCCTTTTCATTGTTCCTTTGTCGCTGCATCGGCTCCAGCGCCTTATCTTAGGCAGCATAAACCAAAACTCTGTGGATTTTAATATATGGCATTACTATCAAGGCCCCTTCTGGCAGCGCCTTCGGAACACTCTATTGATTTAATTGATGTGTAGGGAGCTATGGAAAACTCCGGGATAAGAACACAAGATTCGCTGGGAGGTATATTATTGACTTGCCGCAGAACGGTTATCTCGGACCATCGCACCGGTAACAAAGCGTCGCGGCGGGCTGTAAGACTCGACTCTCGGCTAAACATACAGGAGATCAATCATGCAGAATGAAGCTAAAAACGACACCAGCAATCTCGAAGAAGAGGTGCGCAAAGCCGTCGAGCATGGGCAAGATGTGCAGGAAAGGGTGAGGCAGCTCACGCTGCGCATCATCAGCGCACGCTCGCTCGATATCAAATCCGTTCAGCAGACAGCATTCGCGGTGTTGCGCGGTGCACGGGCAGGCGTCCAAAATGAATTGCAGCATTCGTCCGCGCAAACCGATATCGCCCGGAACCACCTTAAACAAGCCGTCGCCGGCCTCGATATAGCGCTGGCGCAGTTCGCCGAGGCCGCAAAGCTCGCAGTGGAGGAAGCAGCGAGCCGGGCGCAAAAATATTCCAGCGAAGACCTCAAGCGGGCGCGCGCCGACCTGGGGAATCTGGAAAAGATGTTTGTAGAAACCCTGCAAAACTCTGCTGCGGCCGCCAAGGATGCAACGGGAGATATATTCCACGACTTGGCAGATCACAGCCGCACCCATGGATCCGCCGTGGGCAGGCAAATGAAGGAAACGCTCTCTGTCATGGCGCATCAGATTGGTGCGGCTGGGCGCGCCCAAGTTGGGGTTGGTCTGCATCTCGCAAAGAACACTTCTGATCTCATGCGTCAAATCGCTGCCGGCGTGCTTACTGGCCTGGCTGACCACATAAAGCCCGGTCAGACCCACGACAAGGGCAAGTAATGTTCTGGCAGGCGCTGGTTGCAGCGCGGGACCTTGGCCGGCTGCACGAAATCGCCTCGATCCTGATCCGCTATGGCTTCGGCGACATGGTGCGGCGGATGGGGATGGCTAGTGCGTTGGAACGGGCGGGGCGCGTGCTGTTATGGAAGAATGCCGACGAACTGGCCCATCTGGAACCGCCGTCGCGTGTGCGACGCGCGCTTGAAGAACTCGGTCCGACTTTCATCAAGCTTGGCCAACTGCTGGCAACACGTGTAGACCTGTTCGCGCCAGAGTGGATCGCGGAATTCGGCAAATTGCAGGACAGCGCACCCGCTTCACCCTATGCTGACATTCGTCTGCAGTTAATCGAAGACCTCGGCGCGCCGCCCGAAGATATATTTGCCGCTTTCGATCCCCAACCACTGGCGGCAGCTTCCATTGCGCAAGTGCATCGCGCACGCCTCGAGGACGGCAGCGAAGTGGTGGTCAAGATACGCCGGCCCGGTATCCGGCCGATCATCGAAGCAGACTTGCGCTGGCTCATGCGCCTCGCAGAACTCGCCGAAACGGAAAACCCGGAACTACGCTATTTCCGCCCGCAGGAAGTGGTCCGGCAGTTTTCGCTGTCGCTGCGGCAGGAACTCGATTTTGCCACCGAATGCAGCAACAGCGAACGCATCGCAAACAATTTTTTAGGCTACACCGACAAAAATATGAATCAGAGTGTCGCGCCTACGACCGTCGCGTACGGGCAGCCAGACAGTGTGGCGACGGGATCGCCAGCCCCGCCAGGCCCGCCGGCCCCGATCATCGTGATCCCTCGTGTCTATTGGCAATGGACCGGCGAGCGCGTGTGTGTGCAGGAATTCATTGATGGCATTCCCGGACGCAATCTTGCTGCCGTCGATCAGGCGGGCCTCGACCGAAAGCTACTGGCACGCCGCGGGGCGCAAGCCGTGTTGAAGATGATCGTCGAGGACGGCGTCTTTCACGCGGATCCTCATCCCGGAAACGTGTTCTATTTGCCCGGCAACCGCATCGCCTTTATCGACTTTGGCATGGTTGGGAGACTGTCCGAAGAGCGCCGCAATCAATTGACCCGACTGCTACTCGGGCTGGTGCGCCACGAACCCTCGCGCGTCGCGGATGTCATGCTCGACTGGACCGGAGACGGTGCGCTCGATGAAGTGGGCCTGATACTCGAAATCCAGACCTTCGTCGATCAATATCACGGCATGGCGTTGAAACAGATTAGCCTGGCCGCCATGCTTGATAATCTGGTCGCCATCCTGCGCGAACACCGGATTACACTACCGTCCGATCTCGCGCTATTGATCAAGGCGTTCATCACGCTCGAGGGCATGGGTCGCGAACTCGACCCGGACTTCGATATGGCCGGTGAAGCCATGCCCATACTGGAGCAAGCGCTGCGCGCGCGCTATACGCCGGGCGCGCTCATAAAACGCAGCTGGCAATCGGCGAGTGAAATGCTGGCGCTGATCGCCGACTTGCCTCACGACCTCTCCCGGCTACTGCGCGCGGCAAGGCGCGGCCGGCTGGAGATCCACATCGATGTCACACACTTGAAACACGTCGGCAACCAGCTCGATAGCGCCGCGAATCGACTAGTGATCGGTATTGTTGTCGCTGCGCTAATCATCGGCTCTTCCATCGTCATGACCGTGCCCGGCGGCCCCAAGATGCTGGGCCTGCCTCTATTCGGTCTGCTCGGATACCTCAGCGCGGCGGCCGGCGGCGTATGGCTGCTGCTGTCGATCTGGAAGACAAGCAGAGCGGACCGGGAATAGCCGTCGCGCTTGGTTCATTTTATAAGCCCCTGATTCAGCAACAGGCGTTATCTGTGGATTTCAAGACGAGAAAACAAGCGAGTTGCGCTGCGCCAATGACAGCTTTGATCTTGCTCGCCTTGACCGGGTGAGACAAATGGCTGTCTGAAAAGCACCTTGTTCCGGATCCGGTGAATTCCCCCTCGGCCACCTTGTCCCTCCGATATCCATTGTGAATGTGGCTGGCCGGGCATCGGCACTCGCCGATGTACCGCAAGTTGACCAGACGAAAAAGCCCACGGCGGTCTTCACCATCGATATCGGCAATTCGCCTATCGCGAAGTCGAACAGAACAACCAGAACCGATGGCTTGAGGTCCGGATGATCGCCGTAGAAAGGGTTACGTTATTAAGTTTGATAACGCCGTGGCAATTGAGAAATTCAACAGGAAGGCATTGCGGCTGACCGTTCCAAATATCGCCTTCCTCAATCGAGCAACTCTCGACACAAGCAAATAGTTGCAATGCTTGCGGCTGAGGCAAACAGCGCTTAAAGAATCGGGCACACACCATTTCACCCGTGATCCTGATTGCGACTGATGAAACGCCGTATTCCTGACAATCCCGGCTGCCTTGATATACCCTCGTAGGTCGGCATGGCCTCGCTCATTCTGCGTATATGTCGCTACAATAACCCCATGAATCCCCCAATGTTGAAGATCGTCGAAGATCTTGCGAATATACCCGTCGTGCAATGGGACGCGCTAGCCGGTGATGATCCCTTTCTCTCCCACGCCTATTTGCATGCACTTCAAGAGAGCGGTTGCGCCAACCCGGCATTCGGATGGCGCGCGCAATTTCTCACCTTGTGGCAGGATGGCCGGTTGCTGGGTGCGATGCCACTTTATCTGAAGATGAATTCTTACGGCGAACATGTATTCGATTTTGCATGGGCCGATGCATATCATCGCAATGGCTTGCGCTATTACCCCAAGATGGTGTGCGCAGTACCTTTTACACCGGTGACTGGGGCCCGGCTATTGGCGACTTCAGCTGAAGTGCGGGCGCTGCTGCTAGGGCATGCGTTGCAATCGGCAAAGGATTCAGGGGTATCTTCTCTGCATTGCCTGTTTCTCGACGAGACCGATGCTCTAGAGGCGCAGGCTCAAGGGATGATGTTGCGCCACGATGTGCAGTTTCATTGGCACAATCCGGGTTATCAGAACTTTGAGGATTTTCTGTCCGCTCTCAGCCACGACAAGCGCAAGCGCATCAAGCAAGAGCGACGCAAAGTGAAGGAGGCAGGAATCGAACTGCAATGTGTCTCCGGGAAATACGCCACGACAGATCAGTGGGCTTTTTTTGCCTCGTGTTATGCGCATACCCGACGACAGCACCATTCGCCGCCTGCCCTGAACGCGGATTTCTTCCAGCGCATAGGCGCCACGATGCCGCAGAATACCTTGCTGGTCATTGCAACGCGCGACGGCCAACCGATCGCGAGCGCGCTGAATATTCTCACCAAGGAAGTGCTATACGGGCGCTCATGGGGCGCGTTCGAATTCCATTCCGGTCTGCATTTCGAGACTTGCTACTATCAGGCAATCGAGTTCTGCATCGCACACAAGATCAGAACATTCGAGGGCGGCGCACAGGGCGAACACAAATTGGCGCGCGGGTTCCTTCCGGCAACTACGCGCTCGGCCCACTGGCTGGCGCATCCGCAGTTTGCGCGCGCTGTGGAAGGCTATCTGCAACGGGAGACCGGCGCGATTTCAGAGTACGTAGATGAACTTAATCAGAGAAGCCCCTTTAAGCGAATATAAATGGGGTACGGGTGCAATCAAGACTCTGTGGTTAATAGTTTACTGTGGCAACGGCGAGAGTAGAATGATTGGAAAGTGGCATTTGAACCGTAACAGCCGTTGTCCCATATCTGGAGGGCATGATGGAATTGACGTGGACCAGCGAGATGAGCGTGGGTAATGAAGCCATGGATTCAGAGCACAAGGCCCTGCTCGATTTGGTGAACGACATCGAACGCGCAATCAGCACCAGAGATGCAGTCGCATTTAGACAAGCATTCCTGGAATTCGAACGTTCCGTTCGCATTCATTTCCGGAACGAGGCCAGGCTCGCGCAGGCGATAAAACATCCTTTCGAAGCGCACGAACTGGAGCATCAATATGTGTTAGGTGAGCTTCAGATCATGATGGATGAGCTGTTATCCAATGAAGGCAGATGGTCTGAAAGCGCGATTGAAAATTATTATGGCTTTTTGAGCCGGTGGTCTGCCGAGCACGTCGGCGAGGACGACATGCGGATGAAAGCGATTCTGATAACCTACCCATACGACTTGAAGCCCTCCGATCTCCCGGAGTGATCAAGCCACACCGTTGCCCCAGCAACCGATCAAACGGACGGAACGCTTTCATTTACTGTCATGCCTGATGGATCCTGATGATGATCAGGTCCTGGCGAACGGAAAAAGCAATTTATGATTCGTCCTGACCGCGCGCCGACGCCTTGGTCTGGTGGCAATTTGATGATCATCGATTCAGTCAGCACCGCAGATCCCGGACGATCGACTGAAGGTGCTGCGGTTGCGAGTCAGCACCTGGGGATCCGCGGCAGGAAATAGCTGTCGAGTCAACTTGTCTTCACGGAATTGCTAATCCTGGGAAAAATGATTGTTCCTAGACGGCGGAGTCCTTGCCATAAGCCAATAGACGGTGCCGAGCGATAATAGCGCGACAGCCAGAGCTATCAGAACGAGAGGCGAGATGGTTTCCATTTCAAGTACGATAAATTGTCTGGAAACAGCAAGGATTGAGACTAGCACCACTGTTTTTACGATTTCCTCGCGGCGTTCTTCTAGATATGCATGCATGATCGTGCGGTTGAACTCCATGGCGATCAACAGCGTCATGACCATGCCAAAAGCCGCCTGAAATGTCTTGTGATCAAGCGTATCGATTGCGCCATGCAGGACAAGGTGATAGGTTTCAGTGATCAGGCCCCAAAATGCCGCGATGATCATGACCGAGATCAGGGCGGCAATGCCCATCATGACAACAGCTTCAAAACGATGGAAGAGTTTTGATATGAAAGATTTTATGATCTGATCGTTCATGTTCATTGTGGATATAGTCAAAAATCAATCTGTCAACTTTTCTGCCCTGATGTTGTCTGCATGGTTGAGATCGAACCCGTTCCAACCATTACTACTTTGATTCTACATCAGTAACAGGGCGAATGGATTCGCCATAAGCGGGACGAGGCCGCTCCTCGCAATTACTTGCCCTTGATTTGAGGCAGAGCACGAATCGCGCCGCATGATGCAACCCTGCTTGCTCAATGTGCGACTGTTCCCAATCACAACAGGATCTGCTCAATCTCTTGACCACAGCATGAGGGGCAAGAAGTATAGAAAGCTGGAATATATCTTCTGGCGCTCAATTGAAATGGTCAGTTTTGCTTGCAGGAATGCTTTGCGTATCGTCGACGGGCATCATGACGGTTGGCACTGGAATCCCCCTTAGCGCAAGCGGGATCGGCGGCGCCAGTGACGAATCAGCACATAACTGCCGACCATGCCGCCGAGATGCGCAAAATGAGCCACTCCGGCCTGTGTCCCTGTCACCCCGAGCGTTAGCTCGATGCCGGCGTAAAGCATCACAAACAACCATGCGGGCAAGGGTATCGGGGGGATCAATAGCATGATGACCCTGTTGGGGAAAAATATCCCATAGGCAAGCAGCAGCCCAAAGACGCCGCCAGAGGCGCCCACCGTAGGATAAACGTTCCCAGTGAGGCTAGTCACCAGCAACTGCATGACCCCTGCTGACAATACGCTGGCGAAATAAAGCTTGAAGATCGCTCGTCTCCCCAGCATATTTTCCAGTTCCCTGCCGAACATCCATAGGCCGTACATATTGAATGCAAGATGAAGGAGATTTGCATGCAAGAACGCATAGGTCACGAGTTGCCAAGGCATGAAATTGGCGTGCAGCGGCCAAAGTGCAAGACTGGCGACCATGTCCTCGCGGGCACCCCCTTCCAGGAAGAAACAAGCTATCGTGGCGATGAGAAGAGTTTGAACCCCAGATACCATAGTGCACTCGCTAACCTTTCTTCATGGATGAAAGCAATACCCCAAACATAACAAAAGCAGCGCAACCGATCTGCTTCAGTCGACAAATGATTCCGCTGCGTGATAGTTCAACCCGAACGCCTCTGCGACGTTCTTGTGGGTGATTTTTCCGCCGATGATATTCAGTCCCTTCAGCAGCGCTGGCGATTCCTTCATGGCCCGCTGGTATCCCTGGTTAGCTAATTTCAGAATATAGGGCAAGGTGGCGTTGGTCAGCGCCAGCGTCGAGGTGACCGGCACGCCACCTGGCATATTGGCCACACCGTAATGGACGACGTCATCGACAATGAACGTCGGATTTTCGTGTGTAGTCGGCCTCATCGTCTCCACGCAGCCGCCTTGGTCAATGGAGACATCAACAATCACCGCGCCGGGGTTCATCGCTTTAAGGTCTTCGCGGCGTACCAGTTTCGGTGCGACTGCACCGTGCACGAGCACCGCGCCAACAACGAGGTCGGCATTGGCGATCTGGTCGAGCAGGCTGTGCCGGTTCGATAAGATCAGCTGTACGTTGGCCGGCATAACATCACTGAGATAGCGCAACCTCTCCAATGACAGGTCGAGGATGATGACATTGGCACCTAGCGCGGCCGAGATCTTTGCAGCATTGAACCCTACCACGCCGCCGCCGAGAATCACGACTTTGGCGGGCGGCACGCCAGGCACCCCGCTTAGCAATATGCCGCGCCCGCCATACAGTTTCTCCAGATACTTGGCGCCTTCCTGGACCGCCATCCGGCCAGCCACCTCTGACATCGGCGTCAGCAACGGCAGTTCGCCGGAAGGTAGCTCGACCGTTTCATAGGCAATGCATATCGCACCCGATGCCATATGGGCACGGGTCACCTGCTCGCTTGCCGCGAAATGGAAGTAAGTGAAGATAGTTTGGCCGGACTTGATGCGTCTCCATTCTGGCTCGACTGGTTCTTTCACTTTGACAATCAGCTCGGCTGCCGCCCAAACCGCATCGGCATTCTGGGCGATCTGTGCGCCTGCCGCCAGGTATCGCGCGTCGCTGAACCCACTGCCCACTCCCGCTCCCGCTTCGACAATGACCGTGTGGCCCTCCGTTGTCAAAGCCTCTGCCCCTGCCGGGACCAGCGAGACGCGTTTTTCATTGGTCTTGATTTCTTTTGGTATGCCGATTTTCATTTTAGCCGCCCGTTGGCCAATCGTTAAGATGGAATGGTATGCCCTCCGCGCAAAAACGTCGGAAAATTAGTAACCTGCTGCAAATAACGCGTAATGCTCCGCCCAAATGAAACAAATTCTGCATTGGACCGATCAACGACTAACGCCCGCATGAAACGCTTGACTGTCCCATTGGACATCATTGTTCCTTATACATGGTGCGGCGAGGCCATCGATAGCATGAGAAATCCCCGTATCGATTTCCTTCGCTTGTTTGCCGGCTTATCAGGATTTTCATTCATTAAGGGCTCTCCTGCAATTGATTAGAGGATCTGCGGTCAACCTGTTTCGCGAGCTCGAGCAGCGCGCTGGATATTTCGACCCGATATTCGTAGGGCTCATGCAATTGGCGCAGCGGCTTAGGCAGCCGCGCCAGATTCGCGGATGCATGACTGCGGCTGACTGCCAGTGGTGTTGCAGGCGCGAGACGCTGCCCGCCGCGCATCATCAGTGCCAGCAGCGGTTCGCCAGGTCGCGCATCCTCTTCCAGGGTAACGACATCCCCCGCGATGAGCCCGTCGCCATCGTAGCTGCGATACACCTGCTTGCGCCCTGGCCATGTCTGTTTGCCTTCGGAACGCTTGCGACGTGCCTTGCCGGCATATTCCGTGAGCTTGTACGCGCAATCCAGATAGGGCATATCACTAGAGGTGTCCATGCGCGTTCCGACCCCGAAGCCGTCCACCGGAGCACCCGCAGCTAGCATGTCACGCAATGCATGCTCGTCCAGATCCCCGCTGGCGAAGATCGTTACGTCCTGAAGCCCACCCTGGTCAAGAATTTGTCGTACTTGGCGGGCGTGGTCAGCAAGATCGCCCGAATCGATGCGCACACCCTTGACGTGGATGCCGCTGTGTTGCAGCCTAGGCGCCAGCGCCACCACCTTGCGTGCCGCCGCTTCAGTGTCGTAAGTATCTATCAGCAGGACGACGTTGTCCGGCTGGGCATGGGCGAAATGCTCGAAGGCGAGCATCTCGTCATCGTGGGCCTGCACAAAGGAATGCGCCATCGTGCCGAACAGCGGGATACCGAATTCCAAGCCTGCTTGCACCGTGGCTGTGCCGGTGAAGCCCGCAATGTAGCAGGCGCGTGCCGCCAGCAGTCCAGCTTCCGCTCCATGTGCACGGCGCAGCCCAAAGTCCACAAGCAATTTATCCGGCGCCATCAGCACAATGCGAGCCGCCTTGGAGGCGATTAGCGTCTGGAAGTGCAGCAGATTGATCAGCCGTGTTTCGACTAGTTGCGCCTGCGCGATTGGTGCAGTCACACGCAGGATCGGTTCGTTAGGAAAAAATATCGTGCCTTCCGGCATCGCGTGAACATCACCGGTAAAGCGCTGTCTCTCAAGCCAAGCAAGAAAATCCTTTTTGAAATGTCCCGAGGCTGCTAGCCATGCGATCTCCTCCGGTGAGAATTGCAGGTTTTCCAAAAATTGGAGCGCCTGCTCGAGACCTGCCGCCATCAAAAAGCCTCGCCCGGGGCGCAACTTCCGAACAAAGAACTCGAAAACTGCCACATCCTCCATGCCGCAGTCGTGGTAGCCCTCCAGCATGGTGAGCTGATAGAGATCAGTAAGCAGCACGCTGTTCGCCGGGTTCATGCAACCACTCCTTCCACGGTGACGCGTTGCGCGCCAAGCTTGATCATGTCCGTCTCGGCGCGCTGCCCATCACCAGGCTGAGCATCTACCGCGCGTATCGCGTCGCCCAGCAACAACACCTGATAGCCCAGTTGCAGCGCATCACGCACGGTATTGAACACGCAATAGTCCGTGGCGAGGCCGCCGACAAAAAGGCGGCGAATGTTTGCGCCGCACAGTTGTTCATCAAGGTCGGTACCCTGAAAGCCGGAGTAGGCATCGTGCTCTGCGGTGGTAGCCTTGGAGATGATCACGGCCGAGTCCGGAAGTTGCAACGCCGCCGCAAACAGCGCTCCGCGCGTGTCGGCAACGCAGTGCGGCGGCCACGGTCCGCCTTGTGCACGAAAGGAACAATGCCGCTCCGGATGCCAGTCGCGCGTCGCATAGACCGGCCGACACCGCTCTGTGAAGATCCGCAGGTAACGGTTCAGCACCGGTATCACCTGATCGCCGTGCGGCACCTCCAAGCTGCCCCCGGGCAGAAAATCATTCTGTATATCGACGATCAGCAGCGCGTCGCCGGTTCGAGGCTCTAAGTCATTTAGATTTGCTGTATTCATGGTGCGCCCTTAACCTTTGATGCAAATGAGCGGTTTTACTCTGGCAACCTTGCGCGCCAGACCGGCACGGTCGGCAACCTCCACTACCGCGCTGACGTCTTTATAGGCGCCTGGAGCCTCTTCAGCAACCCCGCGCATCGAAGGACTGCGAATCAGGATGCCGCGCCCTTCCAGATCGTCGACCACACGTCGGCCGTTCCAGTTGCGCAGAGCCTGATGGCGGCTCATTGCGCGCCCGGCGCCGTGACACGCCGAGCCGAATGCGAGTTGCATGCCCTGCTCCGTTCCGGCCAGGATGTAGGAGGCCGTCCCCATGCTACCGCCGATCAATACCGGCTGGCCAGCATCGCGCAACGCCGCTGGCAGATCGGGATGCCCCGGGCCAAAGGCGCGCGTGGCGCCCTTGCGATGCACATAGAGTCTTTTCATCTGCCCATGCACCGGGTGTTCCTCCACCTTGCAGGTGTTGTGCGACACATCGTACAGGAGCGGCAATTGCGCCTGCGGCAGAACTTGTGAAAACACCTGGCGCGTCAGATGGCTGAGAATCTGGCGGTTGGCCAGTGCGCAATTGATCGCTGCGCGCATGGCGCCAAAATAGCTCTGCCCGAGCGCCGAAGTGAGAGGCGCGCAGGCCACTTCGCGGTCCGGCAACTCGATCCCATAGCTAGCGGAAGCCATCACCATGCGCTTCAGGAATTCGGTCCCGATCTGATGACCGAGCCCGCGAGAACCACAATGGATGCTGACTACAACGTCGCCAGTCTTCACCCCGAACGCCGTAGCTATTTGCGGCGCATAAACATCTGTCACCTCCTGTATCTCTAGATAATGGTTGCCAGAACCGAGCGTGCCCATCTCGTCACGCTGCCGCTTCTTGGCCTGCTCGGAAACCTGCGACGGATCTGCGCCCTGCATGCAGCCGTTCTCCTCGATACGCTCCAGATCCGCGGCCGTGCCGAAGCCGCATTCCACCGCCCAACGCGCGCCGCCTCGAAGCATCGCATCCATGTCCTTAATGTCCAGCCGGATCGCCCCGGTGCTGCCCATGCCTGCTGGTATCGTGTGATACAGCGCGTCAGCGAGCCGCGTCTTCACCGCCTCGATGTCCTGTAGGCGCAGGCCGGTGTGCAGCGTGCGCACGCCGCAAGAAATATCGAAGCCAACGCCTCCTGCCGACACGACACCTCCAGCGTCTGCATCGAATGCGGCCACACCACCGATCGGAAAACCATAGCCCCAGTGCGCGTCTGGCATCGCCCAGGACGCCTCGACGATTCCCGGCAACATTGCGACGTTGGTAACCTGCTCATAGACTTTGGCGTCCATGTCGCGCAGCAGCGCCTCGCTGGCGAAAATCACGCCCGGCACACGCATCTTGCCGACCGCCCTGATGTGCCATTCAAATTCCGATCTGCGTTCGAATAGTGCTATATCCATGGCCTGACCCTGATGTCACATGTCCGCTAAACATCTACCACGCATTGCGCTAGCCAGCCGCCATCTGGTTGCCGGGCCACCTTCAATGCGGTATAGGTGGCACCCTTCACTTCTACCGCTGGGTGGTGTCGTGTGATATCCAATTCCTCTCCCCAAACCATCGCAGTAAGCCGATTTCCCTCCAGTTGCACTTCAAAGCGGCTGAACAGAATGTGGCGCGTCGCCATCTCGTAGATCAACATATTCAGCCAATCCACCAGAAGCAACTCGGCATCGGACGAAGCACAGGAAAGACGTAGCATTTCCTTGGGCGCCACGTCCGCCGGATCGGTGATCACCGCCGTCAGGCCCAACGCGGCCTGCTCAAAAGCCTGGGCCAGCGTTGCGCCCAGACCACGCACCCCGACGTCGGCTTCATGAGGGAAATGCTCCCAGCGTGCAATGTTGGTCATACCTTAGCTTTTGTCCATTGTGGCAAGCATTTCGATTGTGCGCCGATTTTTCCTCCCCGGCAAACGCTCACCGGTCATGCTAAAGTGCATACATAAAAAGGATACCATCCATGCCGCCCGTACAGCCTTTGTCGGCACACATCTCACCGGACCTACTGCTCCAGCAGCGACTGCTTGACGCTTTGTGCGCACCAGGATATTTTCCCGACAAGCCCGAGGTCAAAGAGACGCATATCTCTTGGGTGGTCCTGACGGGACGCGATGCGTACAAGATCAAGAAATCGGTCAATCTTGGCTTCCTCGATTTTTCCAGCCTAGCAGCGCGCCACTTTTATTGCAGCGAGGAACTGCGCCTCAATCGCCGCCTCGCTCCCGGCCTGTACCTCGATGTCATTGCGATTGGCGGCAACCCTCAACAGCCGATGCTCGCTGGTGAGCCTGCCATCGAGTACGCAGTGCATATGCGGCGCTTTGCCCAAGCCAGCATGATGGATCGTTTGCTGGAACAGGATCGCATCACACCTGCCCACATCGACAAACTGGCGGATGTCATCGCCAACTTCCACAAGGTACTACCACCTGCACCAGCCGATTCCCCTTTTTGCGCAAACGCTGAAATAGAGAAGGCTGCGTTACAGAACTTCTCGCAATTACCGCAGCTCCTCAGTGCGCCTGACGACATGGCCCTGCTGGACACGTTGCGCCGCGCCAGCGCCCGTGAATTCACTGTTTGCACGCCGATGTTCCACAGCCGCGCGACTGCCGGCTATGTGCGCGAGTGCCACGGTGACCTGCATCTCGGCAACATCGTGCTGATTGACGATGTGCCCACACCGTTCGACTGCATCGAATTCAGCGCCGCATTGCGCTGGATCGATGTAATAAGTGAGATCAGTTTCACCGTCATGGATCTGCTGCAACGTGGCCGGCCTAAGCTGGCTTGGCGTTTCCTCAATAAGTATCTTGAACACACCGGCGATTATTCAGGATGCGCAGTATTGCGCTTCTATCTTGGCTACCGTGCCATGGTACGCGCCAAGATCGCGGCGATTCGCGCTGACCAACTCGGCGTCGCCAAGGGGAAACAGGCGTTGAGGGATTTCCGCAGTTATCTCCGCTTGGCCCATGACTGCCTGGTACATCGCCGTCCGGCGCTTGTAATTACGCATGGACTACCCGGTTGCGGCAAGAGTACCTTCGCCCAGATCGCGCTTGAGCGTCTGGGCGCGATCCGCATACGCTCGGATGTCGAGCGCAAAAGGCTGTTCGGTTTGACAGCGCTGGCCCAAAGCACTTCGCAGATTGACGCGGGTATATACAGCGAAGATGCGACGCTCCGCACATACTCGCGCCTGTGTCATTTGGCGCGCGACGTGATCTCCGCAGGTTTTCCGGTCATTGTCGATGCCGCTTTCCTGCGTCATGCCGAACGTGACAGTTTCCGAACCCTTGCGCAGGAAATGGCTGTGCCATTCGTCATTGCCAGCTTGCAGGCGGACCCGGCTGTGCTGAGGGAACGATTGGCGCAACGAACTAGTCGTCGCAACGATGCTTCCGAAGCCGATATTTCAGTATTCCAAAAACTGCTGGCTGATCAGGAGCCCCTGCTGGATCAGGAACGGAGCGACTGCGTGACCTTCACCAACGACGGCGATGTCAATGCGCTGCAATCTGACGATGCGCATTGGACATCGCTCGATGCCCGCTTGGCGCAATGGCCGGATTAAAGCACCTTTCCACCGAATGCCGCTGAAACTTCCGCGCGCAGACATGTCATGTCATCGCCGACATAACGCGGTGAGAAATGCAGCGGAATAACATAACCGGCAAGCGCAGCACGCGCGATCTCGCCGGCCTGCCGCGCCGTCAAGTGGAACTTGCGCCGCCCATGTTCGGCATCGCGTTCCAGAAATGCTGTTTCGATGAACAGCATGTCAGCATTACGCGCCAACTCGATGATCCGCGTCACGTTGTCCGGATGCCACGCGACATCGGTGACATAAGCAATCTTCTGGCCGGGAACGATGCGCAGGGCTGGCCTCAAATCGGCTAGCGAGACCACCCGCTCTTGTTGAGTACCATCCTCGAACCAGGCCACCCGAATCTTCCAATAGTCAGTTTCACTGCGCAACACCGCCTGCTTGACGTCACGCAACCACGCTCCAACCGGCAGGCCAAGCTCCTGCAACTGGTTCTTCCAAACATTGACGTGCGCCTGCTCCTGCAACGCATAAGCCAAACAAGGGATTCCACCATGATCGAGCAGGCTGCAGCGCACCTGCATCCCTGGTTCCCGCAGCAAAACATTCTCCGGGCAGATCATGCTTGTTTCATCTTCCCGGCGGAATCCACTGTGACAGCGGAAACTCGCTCGCCGTCCGGTTCCGCGTCCATCTACCTCCGTGACACGCAATGTAAAATCGGTCGCGTAGTTGTGCACCAGATTCCACGTGTAGGCACGCAGCTTGTGCTCTACCTGGGCGAGAAAGCCGGGTGGGCCGAAAAGCTGCAGATCCTTTTCCCGCCCCAGCGATATGCGCAGGAGCCAGTCGAACCCAATAAAGTGATCCATATGGGCGTGGCTGACGAACACGTCGCTGATGCGCAATAGTTTGCGCGGCGGAAGCGCTTGAATCTCGCCCAGATCGAACAAGAGCGCGCGCCGTTCGAACAGACAGTCGACGAATAGCACGGGGTCTCCCGTCGAACCGTTTATCAGATGAGGATGAAAGGTCGGGCGCATGCCTGCCCTTGTCGGTTCTCTACAACACCACGGGCCGGTCAGGCAATTCATTGGCCTTGCCGCTGCGTGCCGGGAAATGGCGCGACAAATGTTCACCTACCGCATGTATCCCCGCAAGCACACCTGTTTCAAAATGCCCCTCGCGGAAGGCCGATTCCATTTCGCGGCAAATCCCTTCCCAGACATCTTTGCCAAGCCTGACGTGAATGCCCCGGTCAGCGATGATCTCGACGTCCCGGTCCGCCAGCAACAGATAGATCAGCACGCCATTGTTGTGCTCCGTATCCCAAACGCGCAATCTGGAAAATACGTCAACAGCGCGGTCCTGCGCGGTCTGCCCTGCCAGCAGCGGCGCCAGTTCCAGCGACGCTTCGACGGCGAAACGAATCTGTCCTGCGTGGCGCATTTCGGTCGCGCGTATCGCGCTCTCAATGGCATTCAGGGCGCGCAATGGGAACACGCGCCGTACCGCCGCACGGCCCATCGTAAGATGTCGGATAACGCGTTTTAGATTCATCTCACCACCGGCCTGACGCTCCACCACCACCGAATCCGCCGCCACCACCGCTGAAGCCGCCACCGCCACCGCCACCAAAGCCACCCCCGCCAAAACCGCCATACCCTCCGAAGCCGCGCCCGCCACCGAGCAGGACGAACACGAACGCCATGAACCCGACTAGCAACGCGATCAACAGCGGCGCAACCGTCAACCAGGCCAGTATTCCCAACGCCCCGCCCATCAGCATGGCGGCCGGAAAGCGGCCGAGCATCGCGCGCAACATACCGCCCAGCGCTACTACCAACACGAATCCCATGAACAATAATGACTCGACATCATATTTTCCGCTCGCAGCGGCACGCCGAGGTGGCGGCAGGGGTTCTCCACTGACGATCTGCATCATCGCAGCCAAGCCTGCTTCAACGCCAGAATAGAAATCGCCTCGTTTGAAACGCGGCACGATGACCTCGTCGATAATGCGGTGTGCCGTAGCATCGTTCAAAATGCCTTCCAATCCGTAACCCACCTCGATGCGCAGTGCGCGGTCATCCTTTGCGACGAGCAGCAGCGCACCGTCGTCAACATTCTTGCGGCCCAGTTTCCAAGCTTCCACAACGCGGATGCCGTATTGCTCAATGCTTTCCGGCTGCGTGGTTGGCACCACAAGGACCGCCAGCTGAACGCCCTTTTTCGCCTCGAATTCAGCAAGACGCGTTTCAAGTAGTTGGATTTGTTGTAGATCCAGTGTTGCGGTGAGATCGGTTACGCGATGGGTTAGCGGCGGCACCGCAACCTCCGCATGCGCCGCCCCGCTGAGCAGCAGCGCAAGTAGAATTACCTGCGCAATACTTTTCATCTATTTTGCCGGCGCAGTAGCAGGGGCGGTCGGTCTGGGTGCTGCAAAATCCACTGTCGGCGGGCGGGAAATCTCTTTCTCATTTTCCACCGTGAAAGACGGCTTCACCTTGAACCCAAACAGCATCGCCGTCAAGTTGCTCGGGAAAGAACGCACCGCGACGTTGTACTCCTTCACCGCCTGAATATAACGGTTACGCGCCACCGTGATGCGGTTCTCGGTACCTTCCAGTTGCGCCTGGAGATCGCGAAAATTCTGGTCGGATTTCAGTTGCGGGTAATTCTCCGAGACCACCAGCAAGCGGCTCAATGCCGACGTCAGCTCACCTTGTGCGGCCTGGAACTTGGCAAATGCCTGCTCATCGTTGATCAACTCGGGCGTCGCCTGTATGGAGCCAACCTTGGCGCGCGCTTCAGTGACGCCGAGCAGTACGGTCTGCTCCTGAGCGGCATAGCCTTTGACGGTATTAACCAGATTGGGAATCAAATCGGCACGGCGCTGATACTGATTGAGCACTTCGGCCCAGCTGGCCTTGATCTGCTCATCAGTTGTTTGAAAAGTGTTGTAGCCGCAACCGCCCAAGAGCGATGCCAGCAAGACTATCCATAAGGTACGCATCATTATGTTCCTCCTGGAAAAAATTGAAAAACTAAGAAAAATTATAACACTAAACGGCTTGGCCTGCGGCGTAGCCGGAGGCCCACGCCCACTGCAAGTTATAGCCCCCGAGTTGCCCGGTTACATCCACGACCTCCCCGATGAAATACAGGCCCTGTACTTCGACGCATTCCATGGTCTTCGATGACAGCGCATGCGTATCGATCCCGCCACAAGTGACTTCAGCCTTGTTATAACCCGCCGTCCCGGACGGGATGATCTTCCAATCGTGCACTTCCGCAGCGATCAGTTTGCGCTCATTGTCGTTGTACTGATTCAGCGGCTTATTCCCAATCTTCGTGCGCTCGGTGAGTTGCGCACACCACACATCGGAGAAGCTCTTCGGAAACCATTGTGTCAAGAAGTTGCTGAGCAATTTCTTGCTGGTCTTCTGCTCCGTCAGCAGAATATGCAAATCGTAGTCAGGCAGCAGATTGATGTGCAGCGCTTCGCCATGCTGCCAGTAAGACGATATTTGCAGAATTGCAGGGCCGCTCAAGCCGCGATGAGTGACGAGTGTGCTTTCGCGGAACGACTGCTTGCCGCAAATCACCAATGTATCGAGCGAGACGCCCGTCAGGTCGGCATAGGGTTTCCACTCGAGTGGCGCAAAAGTCAGAGGCACCAACCCGGGCTTCAGCTTGGTAATTGGTATCCCGAATTGTTCGGCAACGTGATAGCCGAATGGGGTCGCGCCAGTCTTCGGGATTGACAGCCCGCCAGTCGAGATTACGAGTGCGGCTGAATTGAATTCACCGCGCGAAGTGCTTACGTGAAATCTGTGAGATTCATTCTTTTTCTGCCCGTTATCCAGTGACGGTGCGTAGGTGATCTCGGCAACTTCACAGCTTATGAAGCGCTTTACGCCGACTGCTTCGCATTCGCCACGCAGCATCTCGATGATCACGTCCGACTGGTCATCACAGAACATTTGTCCTAGTGTCTTTTCGTGGTAACCGATGTTGTGCTTTTGCAGCAGCGCGATGAAATCCTGCGGAGTGTAGCGCGCCAGCGCCGAACGGCAAAAGTTCGGGTTAGAAGAAATGAAATTTTCCGGCTTGGTGTTGATGTTGGTGAAATTGCAATGTCCGCCCCCCGAGATGCGGAGCTTCTCGGACGGCTTTCTGGCATGATCAAGCAGCACTACGGAACGTCCGCGCTGTCCGGCTTGCATGGCACACATCATTCCTGCGGCACCCGAACCGATAACGATCACGTCCACTTTCATGTTTGCCCCACAAAATTCGTGCCGGCCCTGGGCCAATGAGCAAATTTCTTGACGAATGCGGCCACAGCATCGTGGTACTCACTCCCGTCAATCATGACGGTAATCTTGTTGTCGCCATCCCAAATCGGCAAAGGCGTTCGTGCTTGCAGCGCAGCAGTTGGGTGTTGCCGTGTCATCTGACAGGGAGCCCTTTCATTTCTTGTGCCGCGGATCACATTACTTTCGATGAACAATTCCACCGCCTTGCCGTCCTGGTATGCCTTTGACTTACCCAGCCTCCGTTCGGCGCTCCTGCCGTAAGCGTGGCAATCCGAAAACCAAACGACGTAGGCAAGGTCATGCAAGCGTGGCGCGTGATAAAGATCTTTGCAGATGTTACGACGAATACCGTGCAAATATGGAAATATCCATCGAGGTGGCCTCACGCGACCCCCTCAAGCTTCTTCCACAAACACGAACCCTTACTCGCCTTGTCGATATCGGCAAGCTGTTGTGCATGTGCTGCCAACTCTTCCTCACTGGGCAGCAACACCCGCAACTTGGGACGCGACGCATCGACGCTCACTGCTGCCGGCTTGCGCGCCGTCGGCGTATCAGTCCCCAGGAAGCTTTCCTGGCCGCGCGTCATCGCGAAATATACTTCGGCCAGCAACTCAGTATCCAATAACGCCCCATGCAAACTGCGATGCGCATTGTCTACACTCGTAGCGGCTGCACAATGCATCCAGGCTGTTCTTCTTGCCCGGATGCATTTCACGCGCAAGCCTGAGCGTATCCACTACCGCATTTCGCAAAGGCGGCAAATCGATCAATTCCAGTTCATTATTCAGGAATCCCATATCAAAAGGAGCGTTGTGAATGATTAGCTCCGCCCCTTCGATGAATTCCAGAAAACTGGTGGCGATGTCGGCGAACTTCGCCTCGTTCTGCAAGCGCTCGTACGTCAGGCCGTGCACCGCCAATGCACCCGCCTCGATCTCTCGTTCTGGGTTGAGGTAGCGATGGAAACGCCGCGACGACACCTTCCGCCCCTCCAATTCTATGGCCGCCAATTCGATGATGCGATGCCCCTGCTTGGGGTCCAATCCTGTCGTTTCTGTATCCAGCACGATCTTACGCATTATCCCCGCTCCTGTCATCATCTCCACGCCACGATTCGCCAGCTCATCAGCACGTTCATTGCCATCATGTCCGGCATGTCCTTTGACCCAAACCCACTCGATGTGGTGTTGCGCCGCCAGCGCGTCCAGCCTGCGCCACAAATCTTCATTCTTCACAGGCTTCTTGTCGGATGTCTTCCAGCCGCGTTGCTTCCAGCCGTGTATCCACTGGCTGATGCCCTGCTGCACATATTTCGAGTCGGTATGCAGCCGCACATGACAATGCCGCGTCAACGCCTCGAGCGCGGTGATCGCCCCCATCAGCTCCATGCGATTGTTGGTGGTGAGCTCCTCACCGCCAAACAACTCGCGCTCCTTGCCCTTGGTACGCAGCAATGCACCCCAGCCGCCGACTCCGGGATTGCCCTTGCAGGCACCATCTGTAAAGATTTCAACTACGTCCTTTACGGTTTTGCTCATTGAGAATCTGCCTCGCTACGCTGCGTCGCCCTATTATTCAATTTATGCGCTGCCGGCAACAGCTTGCCCACGAGTCCATCGTTCCACTGGGGCTTGATCAGCCGCATCGCGTGCACGCGCTTGATCGCATGCAGAAAATATACTCCACCGCTCACGGCCCACCAGCGGTCACCCGCAGCTTCCATAAGGGCGAAGCGCTCTAGCCATTTGGCTTGGTGAAGCGGTGGCGCATACGCGGCAAAGCGGCCTCCCACCACCTCAAAACTCAGTAAGGCCAACCAATCCTTGAGGCGCGGCAAGGCGATGAAATGGCCGCTCCATGGATAACCCTGCTTGCTGCCCAGCGCACGGCGCAAGGCCCCAAAGACTCCTTGGATTAAAGCCGCTGATGATCAGGCTGCCCTCCGGCCGAAGCACGCGCGCCACCTCGCGCAACACTTGATGCGGGTGCTCTGAGAATTCAAGAACATGCGGCAAGACGACCAAATCCAGGCTGTCGCAGTCAAATGGCAATTCTGTGCAAATCAAGCGGACGTCATTCCCCACCTGATTTCCAGCGCTGAAACGCAATGGCATTCGGTTGGTGCGCAAGAAATCTGGCCCCGTCAAGCCCAGTTGCATCGCGTTATAACCGAATATATCGCCTACCGTGCGATCGAAATACTTCTGCTCGCGCGCGAGAACATAGCTCCCCTGAGGGGTGGAAAACCATTCGCTCAAATTTTCCGCACTTAAATTACAATTCGGCATCGCTTCCATTCCATTCGCTCAATCTTTGCCAGCTCTATGTTTGAAATCACTGCCATTCCCGCCCTAAAAGACAATTACATCTGGGCCATCCACGACGACCATCATGCTGTGGTGGTCGATCCCGGCGAAGCTGCGCCGGTGCTGGACTTTCTGAAGGAACATGTCCTCCGCTTGGATGCAATAATGTGTACGCATCGCCACCAAGATCACATCGGCGGTATTGCAAAATTGCGCGAAGTATACAACGTGCCGGTGTATGGGCGGCGACATCCCGACAACCCACACATCACCCATGATCTCCACGAAGGCGACCGACTGAAGCTAGCCACGCCCGCCAGCGTGGCAGATGTTGAATTTGCCATAATCGAAATCCCCGGCCACCTCGACGATCACATCGCGTTTATCGCGCCGGAAATCCTGTTCTGCGGCGACGTGCTATTCGGCGCAGGCTGCGGCAGAAACTTCGAAGGGACTATCGCGCAACTGCATGATTCCCTGCAGCGCTTGGCCCGCTTGCCCGACACCACCCGTGTATATTGCGCGCACGAATACACTGCCGCGAACCTGCGCTTCGCGCTGGCCTGCGAGCCGGACAACCCTGCCGTGAAACAACGCGCCTCTGCCACAAAACAACTGCGCGCAGCGAACCAGATCACCCTGCCCTCAACCATTGCACTGGAAAAGGCCACCAACCCTTTCCTGCGCTGCACCGAACCGGAGATCATCCGCACCCTGAAACTGCGAGGCCTGACCGACACCAGCGAGATTGGCGTATTCACGGCGTTGCGCGCGTGGAAGAACCATTTTTGATTGCGGTCAAGGACGTTATGGGATATCCTGCGCGCCCTTCGGAGAGGTGGATGAGTGGTTTAAGTCGCACGCCTGGAAAGCGTGTTTAGGGTAATACCCTAACGCGGGTTCGAATCCCGCCTTCTCCGCCAAAACACGCCATAAGCTGTTGATGTACAGTCAGAATCAATCATATTGTTTCTTTTACCCCGCCGTCTACCATTTCGTTTGAGGGTGTAGATAAGGCCATGGGTCCTTAGATGGGCCCAGCGAGGAAGGTGGGGCGCAGGACGGCCTAAAGATGCCGCATGGCCGTTCCTGACCGGCCAGATAGGGAAATCTTTCATCGGTGCACCTCGTCCTCATCGTCGCGCGGATTGATCCCGGCGAGAACGCAGAACAGGCACGCTGCAATAGCACTCACCACCAATAGCCCTAGAAAAAACAATCCGCTCATTTCTATATCCTCCATTACATTCACTGGGCACAATGCCCTAGAGGATCAGAATTATAGATATCAGTCAAAGACGTGAAGGCGCAGAAAAGTCAGGGGTTTTATGGCTATTTTCTTGTTTACCGATAGCGCACTGGATGCTGACGAATCAGCGACGAACAGGTAACGGACTACGACTAGAATAACAATTCAGTATCTCAGCCCCCGGGAGGCAGGTATCGGGAACTGACGCGAAAAGATACCTTTTGCATGGCGGTTCTCTTTCTTACGTTGGTTAATTGAAGTCACGCAGAAAGCCAACAAAATAATGGTGGCAATCGCCCTCTCCGTTGTCCACAATGGGCCACAGTATGCAGGACGAAGCGGGAGGCCACGTTGCGGTGGGCTTCCGCTGGTGCGCGGCAGTGCATCAACAAATGGATGTCGTTTCAGGAGGTGACCTTGACCCGCAATCCGAGATTGCAAATGCGGTCGGCGAAGGCTTGTAGTTGTTCGGTGGACAACGAGGTCAGGCGCGGTGCTTCAGGTTGCAATGAGGGACGCGCCAAGCTGTAGAGCAGCACACCTTGTAGCTTATAGCCTCCATGCAACAGTGCCGAAACGAACTCGACATAATCATCCTCGTCCTTACGAGATGGCGGGTCACCGTCAAGTGCGAACCAGCAAGTTTGCAGCCAGGTTGGGCAACATGAAATTGCAGTGAGCAGATTGTCCCGGATCTTCGCCATACTTGTGTGAGTATCGTTGATGCGCAGTGTTCCCTCCTCGCTCGCACGATCCAATTTGAACCACACCTCTCCATTGATTTTTGCCATGTTGTGCAGGCCCTGCTGAACCTCGGCACGAAACATCAGGCTGCCGTTGGTGATCAGTATGGTTTTTACCGCTTCAGGCAAACCAACATCGCGGCGTACGCGGGAAATGAGCTCAATGACTTGGACAAATTCAGCGCTGCTGGTAGGTTCGCCGTTGCCGGACAACGCGATGTCATTGATGCGCCGCGCATCCTCCGGGATGCGGCTTTGCATGAAATCACCATGCTGTAATTCGTTCAGAAAATCGCGCAACTCCCTTTCCAGAACGACAAAGTCTACAGGCGGCGCAGCACCCTTGGTCAAACCGGGAACCTGGCAGTAAATACAGCGCCAATTACATGCATTGTTAGTATTGAGGTTAATGCCCACCGACACACCGCCGGCGCGGCGCGACAATACCGGATAGACGTAACGCAATGCGACGCTATCTCGGTCGTGATTGGTTGTGCTTAGAGGCTTCTCGTTCAAGCGGGACTCAAGATTTGCCAAGCGGCAGAAATTTCGCCGGATCAACTGGCTTGCCAAAACGGCGCACCTCAAAATGAAGCTCAACCTGGCTGGCATCTGTTTTGCCCATCTCGGCGATCTTTTGTCCGCGCGTGACGCTCTGCCCTTCCTTCACCAGTATTTTATCGTTATGCGCATAAGCACTAAGATAAGTTTTGTTGTGCTTGATGATGATCAGCTTGCCATAGCCGCGAAGCCCGCTGCCGCTATACACCACCTTGCCCGGAGCACTCGACAGTACAGGTTGCCCGAGTTTTCCGGCGATATCGATACCCTTGCGATTGGCGACCTCGGAAAAACGCCCGATTAATTTTCCTTGAGCCGGCATAGCCCATTCTAGCGCGGGCTCCTCGCCTTCGTCCGCGACATCGTCCTTTGCACTATCAGTTTCGCCATCAGGCGCGGCTACTGGCTTGGAACTATTTTCCTCTGCGGCAACTGGCGGCGCGGACCTCTGCTCCTGAACCTTGTCGATCTGGGCCATTGCCGACTCGCTATACGCATATTTCACAAGCTTGGGTTGCTCTTTCACCAAATTTTCGATGGGCTTGACTTCAACGCTTGCGGGGGAAATGGCGGTCTTCGCTCTACCTGGAAACAAGCGGATTTCTTGGCCAATTGAAATCACGCTTGGGTCTTGGATTCCGTTCAATTCAGCGAGTTCATGATAGTCAAAGCCATAATTGAAAGCGATACTATACAAAGTATCGCCCTTTTGCACGATGTGTACGTCGGGTCGCCAATCCTTATTTCGCGCAGACCTTTTGCCTGCCTCCTCAGTCGCGGCCCTCTTCTTGGCGGCTTCGCTGCGCTCGACAATCGGTGCTCGATGTCCGCTTGAGGAGCAGCCAGCCAGCACTGTTGAAATTACCAATAACGCAAAAATCTTGTTCCGCTTCATGCCTTGCCCATCAATAATGGCACGAACTTCACAGGCTCCAGCCGCGTTTCCCGGAATCCTTGCGCATCACGTTCGACCAAAAATAGCCATTGTTCCTGCATCCCAACCGGCAGCACCATTCTACCACCGACCGCTAGTTGATCCCGCAACACCGCAGACAGCGTAGGTGCGGCGGCAGCCAAAATGATCCCGTCAAACGGCGCGGACTCGGGCAAGCCGGTACTACCATCCGCATAACGCACATTGACATTGCGTATTTTCAGATCGTTTAATCGTCTTCTGGCGCGTTCGTAAAGCGGCTTGATACGCTCAACAGTACAAACCTCACCCGCCACCTGCGCTAACACCGCAGCCTGATAGCCGCAGCCAGTACCAATCTCCAGCACTCTATTGAGGGGATGATCGACAAGTTTGCCCGCACGCAGCACTTCGATCATGCGCGCCACAATGTAAGGCTGGGAAATGGTTTGGTTGTAATTGATCGGCAACGACACATCATCGTATGCGCGGCTCGCCAAAGCCTCATCGACGAACAAATGGCGTGGCACTTCAAACATTGCGGCCAGCACGGTTTCGTCCTTGATACCCTGCTCGCGCAACCGCTCAATCAGCCGCGTGCGGGTGCGCTGTGATGTCATCCCGATGCCATTGAAATTTCTATTCATCTAGATTTGAACCAGCCAGCCACGCACCGCGTTAAGTTGGCTGTATTGTGTAAGGTCAATTTGAAGCGGGGTGAGCGAAACACGCTGCTCGGCAATCGCATGAAAGTCCGTACCCTCCCCTGCATCCTGTGCCCGGCCAGCAGCCCCAACCCAGTACACTGTTTCACCTTGAGGGGTACTGGCCTTGACCACTGGCTCGGCTTTGTGGCGCTTGCCTAAACGGGTTACTGCTATGCCTTGCAACTTATCGTGAGGCACGTCCGGCACGTTCACATTGAACAGCCAAGGATGACTGTGCTTCCTTCCAGCAAAACGTTGCACCAGATCCCCCGCAACTTTGGCTGCGGTTTCGTAGTAGATGCATTCTTTGCCTATCAGCGAAACTGCAATGGAGGGAATGCCGAGCAGAAACCCTTCGGTCGCGGCCGCCACGGTGCCAGAATAGATTGTGTCGTCGCCCATATTGGCCCCGGCATTGATGCCGGAGACCACCATGTCCGGTTGCTGATCCAGCATTCCAGTAACCGCCAGATGTACACAGTCGGTGGGCGTACCATTGACATAATAGAATCCATTTGCGGCACGTCGCAACTTGAGCGGCCGATCCAGAGTAAGCGAATTGCTCGCGCCACTGCGATCACGTTCGGGAGCTACTACCACGACATCGGCAATCTTCGCCAAATGCTCGGCGAGACAAATCAAGCCGGGTGCAAAATAGCCATCGTCGTTGCTGATCAGAATGCGCATTAAGATTTAGGGATAGGCATGAAGGAACCACTGAGATTGTGCCATAAGCGCATGATCATTTGTATTATGGTGCGGTTAGCACTCCAGCGAAACATTTCGTGTCTCCGGCAGAAAGACCAATCCGATCATAAACGCTGCTGCTAACAATCCGACCGGATACCACATACCGGACAAGGCATTGCCGGCTTTTACGCTAAGCAAAGTAATCATGAACGGCGACAAACCGCCAATCCAGCCTGCGCTGAGGTTGTGTGGCAAGGCCACTGCCGTGTACCGCGTGCGCGCCGGGAACAACTCGGCCAGCGTGGCGGTTTGTGGACCGGTGATCAGCCCGACTGCAATGACCGGGATCAGCAATAGCGTAAAGATCATCAGCCGGTTCGTCTGCAGCGGGTCGGCCTGCTCGGTCCAGCCGTTTGACTTCAACAGTTGCGTAAGTTCGGCTGGCTGATACCCGATGACTTCCATTTTTCCTATATGTACCGAGGTCTTACTGGACTCCTGGACCGGATAAAGCGTGTAGGAAACACCCAGCTTGGAGAGCAGTTGCTGATTGCGCTCGCAGTCGTTGCGCGTCGAGATAAACGGGTCATAGCTGCACGATTCACCGTACAACTCCACCGGCACGTCGCGATT
>CAWHYN010000020.1:0-113689 GCA_963833515.1 uncultured beta proteobacterium
ACGTATCCGAAATTCTGTGTGTGAGGTTGGTTTAGTCACGGCATCAATTTAAAGCATCCGTGAATCGTTCGCCGAACATGATGGCGAATTGATTGGCCGCCTCCTTCCATGTCCGTGGTGGCATCTTCCAGTCTTCACGATATTGCGCAAGGCCAGATACAGCAGCTTGGTGGCGGCCTCGTCGCTGGGGAAGTGCCCACGGTTCTTTACGATCTTGCGCAATTGCATATGCAGACTCTCGATGGCATTGGTGGTGTAGATGATCTTGCGCACCTCCGGCGGATAGGCGAAGAACGGAATCACCTGCGTCCACTGCCGTCGCCAGGCCGCCGCGATGGGTGGGAACTTCTTGCCCCATGCTCCTTGCTCGAATTCGGTTAAGGCCGCTTCCGCAGCTTCGGCATTGACCGCTTGGTAGATGGCCTTTAACTCGGCAGCCAGTGCCTTCCGATCCTTCCAGCCCACGTAATTGAGCGAGGTGCGAATCAGATGCACGATGCAGGTCTGTATCTGGGTTTGCGGGAACACTGCCTCGATGGCTTCCGGAAAGCCGCGCAACCCATCCACCACGGCAATCAGGATGTCCGCCACACCGCGCTGCTTGATGTCGTTGAACACCTTGAGCCAGAACTTGGCGCCTTCAGTCTGCTCAATCCACAGTCCCAGCACATCCTTGCGCCCAGTGGCGTCGATGCCTAGCGCCAGATAGACCGCCTTGTTTCTGACCGTGCCCTCGTCGCGTATCTTGAGCCGCAAGGCATCGAAATAGACGATGGGATACATGGCCTCTAGCGGACGGGCTTGCCATTCCGCTACCTCGGCCATGACTTCGTCGGTGATGGTGGAGATTAAATCGGGAGAAACTTCCAGGCCGTACAGTTCGATCAGGTGCCCCTGTATCTCGCGCACCGTCATGCCCCGTGCATACATGCCGATCACATGCTCGTCGAATCCGGGCAGGCGGCGCTGGTGCTTGGCCACCAGCTGCGGTTCGAAGGTGGATAAGCGATCACGCGGGATGGACAGATCGAGCGCGCCGTTGGGGGTGAGCACGGTCTTGGGACTGCTGCCGTTGCGATGGTTGCCAGCCCCTTCATCGGGTTCCTCATTCGCCAGATGGTGGGTCAGTTCAGCGGCCAGCATACGCTCGGCAAGTTGCTTCTTGAGCTGCCCGATCAGGCCGGATTCGCCCAACAGGCTCTCGGCATCCTTGCCGGATACCTGGGCTAAAAGTTGATCAAGCAGCTCGTTGGAAAATGGGCCTGTGGCTTTGCGCTTGCGCGGCTTCTTCGTTGCTTCGGTCATTCATCGCTCCTTTAGTTAGCATGATATGACCTCTACACACAAAATTCAGGATAGGCTCGAGTAAACGGAATGACCACTGTGAAAAAAAGTGTTAGTGGTATTGCTCAGTTAAAACCACAACCACAACAGCCCGTTTCACAGTCAACTACTACACCAACATCACCAACTTCAACAACTTCTCCAGCCCAGCCAGCAGCAAGCAGCAGTAAAACCCCAGGTAAATAATACGCAACTTCGATGGGCTAACTTCCTTACGTCGCTTTACTTGTTCCGCTGTTCCACAGACTCAGTAAGTGGAAGAAGGATGCTGATTAGGAAATATGCTTCACGCATTATCAATTCATGGTCTCGTTCAATATAAAAGTTCACATGGGTTGAATGCTTAACATCATATATTTGAAAACCTACATATTCATTCCTATATAAACTGCACCTAAATTCATCCAATTCTTTATCTGTGTTTACAGAGGACATGTCTGATGATGAATGACCAGGTTTAGGATGGAAGAATTGTGGCCCAAATACTGATAGTGATACAGCATTCATTACTTGAAGATTATCTGTATCTTCCGCTTTTGGATTATCGATTGATCTGTGTGCCGTATGCTTATTTCTGAATACAATTAAATTGCTCAGTGTTGGCAGTATTTCTTCTGGAGAGGAGCAGTACTTCTTAACCAAGTACGAATTTGAAAATGACCAGAATTGTCCGAGCCTGTTTAGATATGCAACCACCTCATGACGAAGCGCTTCCGATATTTTTAGCGTCGGCACTGTTGTGTGACAACTTTCTATGAGGCCCATAAAACGAGCGTGGTGATAAGCTAACCCATGCATCATTTCAATAGCGCCAAAAATATTGACGAATGCGTGTTTCAGAATGGGTAGGTTTCTACTTCTGGCTATATGGCTAACCGCACGTTCTGACAATGGATGTATTTCATCTAGAGCAATTCCTTCATGAGGGTCCGTAAAATTAAAGTTGTCGATGTTTTTCCAGGTCATGGATTGCTAGTCTCTATATTATTTAACACGGGAACCTCGAATGTGTGCGTACATAAAGGATTGCCCCTGCGGCCAATTCTAACCAATAAGATCGGGAAGCACGCGTTCTCGTGGTGATCGGCCATGGCATTAGGATGAATTTGAGCCTAGCTATGTGGGGGATAGGCGTTCGACTCGATCCCTTCGCATAAACTTGGAATGGCTGATTTGCCCTTTATATATATAACAAAATTAGGCTATAATTCAGGTGTCACACATTGGGGTCACACAGAAAATGTGACACCAGCGGCTAGCGGGAATACGTAGCCCTGTATAATCAGCAGCTTAGTCTTTAATGGGAGAGTGTCCCGTCCACTCCGCCAAATTGAGGCGAACGTAAGTTCGCCTTTTTTCATCTGTTTCCATTAACTCAATAATTGGATCGCATGACTATGTTCGATTTTGTGCATGAAAATAAGAGATTGATCCAGATAGTCCTGGCACTCATTATTTTGCCGTTTGCATTATGGGGTGTGAGCTCCTACGAGAAGGCCGGGAATTCTGCGGCCGTGGCTGCGACGGTAAATGGAACAAAGATTACTCAACAAGAATTTGAAAATGCAATTCGCCAGCAACAGGACAGGATGCGCCAGCAGTTGGGCCCCAACTTTGATGCGGCAATGTTTGACAGTCCTGAGATGAAGCGCGCGGTGCTCGACAATCTTATCACTCATCGGTTGCTTGTCGAGCGTGCCAAAGCGGCCGGTATAGCTGCACCGGATGAACAGGTGGCGCAGATGATTGCGGGCATCGAGGCTTTTCAGGATAACGGACGGTTTGACAAGAAGCGTTACGAGTCGGTGCTGGCAAATCAGAATCTTTCGCCGTTGATGTTCGAAGCCCGGGTGCGTGATGAGATGCTCGGCCAGCAGATGCAGGATCTGTATTCGCAGAATGGATTTGCTGCAAATGCCGTCGCGGATAATGTAATTCGCTTGAATGAGCAGCAACGGGTTGTAAGCGTACTGCCTGTGTCGTTTCAGCAATTCATGTCACAGGCGAAAGTTGATGATGCCTCGGTGAAAAACTACTACGAACAAAACTCAAATGAGTTTCACGTTCAAGAGCAGGCCAAGGTGGAGTATGTCAAATTCTCAGTCGATGATTTGCGTGCCAAGGTGGATGTGAGCAAGGAGGAAGTGCGGAAGTATTACGACGAGCACCAAAATGATTTTGGCTCACCGGAGGAACGCCATGCCGCGCATATCCTGATTTCTGTAGGCGCAACAGCCTCGCAAGCTGAACAGGACGCGGCGAAAGCCAAGGCCGAGGACGTGCTGCAGACAGTCAGACAAAATCCGGAAAAATTTTCCGACGTGGCAAAAAAGGCTTCGCAAGATCCAGGCTCTGCCGCAAATGGCGGAGATCTCGGTTTTTTTGGCCACGGGATGATGGTCAAACCGTTCGACGATGCGGCCTTTGCTCTGAAGGTCGGTGAAATCAGTGGGCTGGTAAAGTCGGATTTCGGTTATCACATCATCAAGCTGTTAGCGGTAAAGCCATCCAGGGTTTTGCCATTCGATGAAGCGCGTGAAGGCATTGCGACGAAGTTGCGCCAGCAGAAGGCCGCAGACATGTTTGCCGAGATGGCCGAGAAATTTAGTAATGCGGTTTATGAACAGAGTGATACGCTGAAGCCGGCGGCCGATCTGGTGGGCGCGAAGATTGATCGGAGCGGATGGTTGATCAAGGGAACGGCCGCCGGAGAACCATGGACTGAAAAGATGTTGCAGGCAATTTTCAATGATGAAGTCGTGAAGAATAAGCGCAACACGGCGGCGATAGAGGTGGCGACAAACACGCTGGTTGCCGCTCGTATGCTCGAATACAAGCCTGCCTCGGTGCGTGCCTTGAGCGAAGTGCAAGAAACGATCCGTCAGAAGTTGTTGCGTCAGCAGGCGCTGCAACTGGCGGCGCAGCAGGGAAAATCGATGGTCGAGCAACTCGATGGAGGAAAGAAGCTGCCGTTAAGCTGGGGCGCGGCCCAGACGGTAACTCGTGCGCAACATGGTTCTCTGGATACCGGATTGGTACGGCAGATATTCCAGGCAAACGCAGCGAAGCTACCGCAGTTCATTGTATGGGAAGACCCGCAAAACGGTTGCGTGCTGATTCGGATCGAGGCCGTCAAGGAGGGTGATCCGATTAGTGCTGAGAAACGCGCCCATTACGTGCGGCAATTGCAGCAACTGACGGGCGATGAGTTGTCCTATGCTTTTCTGGCTGACGCCAAGCAGCAGGCGTCGATAAGAGTGAGCCTACCTGAAGCAGCAGCAGGGCAGCCTTGATTTTGCGAGGTTTGAAAATGAAGAACGCCACCGGAAGGTAGCGTTTATTCATTTGCTGGTGAGTACGATTACTCTTCAGTTGAACCTAGCGCAGTCGTATTGAAACCGCCGTCAACGTAAGTTATCTCACCGGTGATGCCACTGGCGAGGTCACTGCATAGGAAGGCGGCAGCATTGCCAACTTCTTCTATGGTGATGTTTCGTTTTAGGGGCGCGTGCTTCGCGTTGTAGCTGAGCAGTTTATTGAAATCGGCGATGCCGGAAGCGGCCACCGTTTTGATGGGCCCGGCGGAAATCGCATTCGCGCGTATCCCACGCCGCCCGAGTTGCATTGCGAGATACCGGACGCTGGCTTCCAAACTGGCCTTGGCCATGCCCATCACGTTGTAGTGCGGCATTGTGCGCACTGCACCGAGATAGCTCAATGTCAACACTGATGCCTTGCGGCCTTCCATCATCGGCAGTGCGGCTTTGGCCATCGCAGGGAAGCTGTACGCACTGATATCATGCGAGATGCGAAATGCTTCGCGGTTGAAGCCATCGAGAAATTCGCCATCCAGTGCTTCACGAGGCGCATAGGCAATGGCATGGACAAAGCCATCAAATCGATCCCAGCGCTTGCCCAGATCAATGAATAGTTGATTGATGTCGTCATCGTTGCTGACGTCGCACTGATAGATCATGTCGCTGCCGAATTTCTTGGCCATTTCCTCAACACGACCAACGACCCGTTCCCCCTGATAGGTGAAAGCGAGTTCGGCGCCTTCGCGATGCATGGCTTGGGCGATGCCATACGCAATCGAACGGTTGCTGATCATCCCGGTAATCAAGATTCGTTTGTTGGCCAGAAATCCCATGTTGTTCCTCTGCAATAGGTTGGTAACTAGAACTTCGGCCATTATAACCTCATGTTGGGGCACAGGAGCTATTAACGGCCACCGATGGTTTCTGGTCACACGAGAAGCGACGGAGTAACGGTGATTGACCTTCGGTGGATCAGCCCCGTTGTGCCTGCCGGTTCTTGCCATGGCACCATGACAAGCATGCAAATCCCGCGTGTCGTCCGAGCGACACGCGCATTGTTGCCGGTTACGGGTCGATTCGAAGAATTGGCATTTACCATGAGAGGGTCTTTCAGCGCAGATACGGGCATTTGGCGTTGTCACTGGGCGATTCAATCGTATATAATGAAAATTGATAAATTTTAGGTCGTCCCTTCATGCTGGAAGTCAGCAATCTTGCTTGTAGTCGTGGTGATCATCGTTTGTTTTGCGGTTTGAATTTTTCGCTGGGCCTTGGGCAGATCATGCAAGTGCAGGGCCCGAATGGCAGTGGAAAAACCAGCTTGTTGCGTACATTGTGCGGCTTTTTGATGCCGGATGAGGGCGATATCGTCTGGCGCGGCGAGAGTATTCGCGATCTGGATGAGGATTACCATGCCGAGATGCTTTACCTCGGGCATTTGAATGCAATTAAGGACGAGCTGAGCGCGCTCGAGAACTTGCGCATTTCGGCCGGCCTGTCGGGCGTTGAGCTCGACGAGAAGGAGGCGACGGCTGCTTTGCGGCGTATGGGCTTGCGCGGCCGCGAAAGGTTGCCGACCAAGGTGCTGTCGCAAGGCCAGCGGCGGCGTGTTGCGCTCGCGCGCTTGCTGGTAGGTGACGCCAAATTGTGGATACTCGACGAACCTTTGACGGCGCTTGATGTCGGAGCTGTTGAACTAATTCAGGAGTTGATTGCCGAGCATTTGGCGCAGCAGGGGATGGTGGTTTTTACCACGCACCAACCGCTGCAAGTGACTGGGGTGGAAATGCTCACCTTGTCGCTGTCATGAAAAGATCCACCATGCTCGATTTGCTGGTGCTTGTGATACGGCGTGACTTGATTCTGGCCATGCGGCGTCGCGCGGACGTGCTGACTACGCTGGTTTTTTTCGTGATGGTGGTCAGTTTGTTTCCGTTAGGCGTCGGGCCCGAGTTGGCTATGCTTCGAAAAATGGCTCCTGGTGTACTATGGGTGGCTGCGTTACTGGCCTCGATGTTGTCGCTGGGGAGGTTGTTCCTGGCAGATTATCTGGACGGCACGCTGGAGCAGATGATGTTGGCACCGCAGTCGCTGTCCATCCTGGTGCTGGGCAAGATGACCGCGCACTGGATGGTTTCAGGTTTACCACTGGTGCTGATGGCGCCGGTGCTGGGTTTGCAGTTTGACATGTCAGTGCAGTCGCTCGGGGTATTGATCATTGGCTTGTTGCTGGGGACGCCGATACTCAGCATGATAGGCGCGATTGGTGCGGCATTGACGTTGGGCTTGCGTGGTGGTGGCGTGCTGTTGTCACTGCTGGTTTTGCCGCTGTGCATTCCAGTACTGATTTTTGGCGCGGGAGCGGTTGATGCTGTATCGAGCGGATTGAGCATTGTGTCCCATCTATCTTTGTTGGGCGCCTTGTTGGTATTGGCCTTGGTGTTCACCCCATGGGTGACCGCGCATGCGTTGCGTATTTCGATGGAGTGATGATTTGGCAATTAACTGGTTCAAATATTCTGCCCCCACCACCTTTTATGGTCTGGCCGGAAAGTTGATTCCGTGGTTCGCATTTTCTGCCGCGATTCTGTTTGCAATCGGCTTGTATATCGGTTTTTTCGTCGCCCCAATGGATGCTCAACAAGGTGAGTTTTATCGCATTATTTTCATCCACGTGCCGGCTTCCATCCTTTCGATGTTCTTGTATATGGTCATGGCCGGCTACGCCGCACTGGGTCTGATTTTCAATACCCGCTTGTCTGCCATGATGGCTAGTGCGATTGCGCCGACCGGTGCGCTGTTCGCGTTCATTTCATTGTGGACCGGCGCACTATGGGGCAAGCCGATGTGGGGTGCATGGTGGATGTGGGATGCCCGCATGACTTCGGAGCTGATTTTGCTGTTCCTTTATTTGGGGTTCATTGCGCTGCACGCCTCGATTGATGATCCGCGCCGGGCGGATCGGGCGTCAGCGTTGCTTGCGATCGTCGGTTCGGTCAACGTGCCGATCATTTATTTTTCTGTTAAGTGGTGGAATACTCTTCATCAGGGCGCGACCATCAAGTTCAGCGGTACGAGCATGCATATCGCGATGCAACAGGCCATGTTCATTATGATGCTGGCTTGTTGGCTATATGCGATAGCAGTTGTCCTGGCGCGGGTACGAAGCGTCATTTTGGAAAGAGAGAGGAATACCACCTGGATTACAGAGCTACCGGAGGTGAAACAATGATCGGTTTGGATGTCTGGATGAGGGAAAACCCGCTTACTTATGTTTGGTTTGGTTCATATGCTGTTGCATTGCTAGTTTTCGTGATAGAGATTGCGATGGTCGTACACAGAAGGAAGATTACGCTGCAGCAGGTTCGCCTAATGCGGGATGCAGGAGACGAGGAATAAATGAAACCACGCCAGAAAAGATTTATGTTCATAGCGGTAGCCGTTGCCGCCGTGGCCGTTGCCGTCGGCTTGGTGCTGTATGCGCTGAGGGGTAACGTCAATTTGTATTTCACTCCGACCCAGGTGTTCAACAACGAAGTTCCACAGGGCCGTAGTTTCCGCATTGGCGGGTTGGTCGAAGAAGGAAGCGTTAAACGCGAGAAGGACGGTTTGACGACAAATTTCGTGATCACGGATACCAATAAGAAGATCCCGGTTACGTATAAGGGCATCCTCCCTGACTTGTTCAAGGAAGGCAAGGGCGTGGTCGCACAGGGCAAGGTTGAAGCCGATGGCGTGATGCATGCCGAAGAGGTGCTTGCCAAGCATGATGAGAATTACATGCCGCCGGAAGCGGCAGATGCCTTGAAGAAGGCCGATGCAGCAAACGCGGCAAGCAAGGCTGTTGTTGCAGCGCCAGTAAACGTTCCAGTTGCTAAATAATCACTTGAGAGGCCTGACATGATTCCAGAGCTTGGTCATTTTTCCCTAATCATCGCGCTGTTCCTGGCGATCGCCTTGGGCGTGCTGCCAATACTGGGTGCTGCGCGCAACAACCCGGTGCTGATGGGTGTTGCGCGCCCGCTGGCGCTGGGACAATTCGTGTTTATTGCGCTAGCGTTTGCGACCCTTGCCAATGCTTTCCTGCACAATGATTTTTCCGTGCTGTATGTCGCAGAACACTCCAATTCGCAATTGCCGCTGCAATATCGCTTCGCAGCCATTTGGGGCGGGCATGAAGGCTCCTTGCTGCTGTGGGTAACCATATTGTCGATTTGGACCGCCACAGTTGCCGTATTTAGCAAGCATCTGCCAGAGGAGATGGTCGCGCGCGTGTTGGGCGTGATGGGTTTGGTGGCAGTCGGTTTCATATTGTTCATGCTACTCACTTCGAATCCCTTCGATCGTTTGCTGCCTGCTGCTGCCGATGGGCAGGAGCTTAACCCGTTGCTGCAAGATCCCGGCTTGGTGATCCATCCGCCGATGCTGTACATGGGCTATGTGGGATTCTCGGTCGCCTTTGCATTCGCCATTGCGGCGCTGCTGGGCGGGAAGCTGGATGCCACCTGGGCGCGCTGGTCGCGTCCATGGACCACAGTGGCTTGGACGTTCCTGACTACCGGGGTTATGCTGGGAAGTTGGTGGGCATACTATGAACTTGGCTGGGGCGGTTGGTGGTTCTGGGATCCGGTGGAGAATGCCTCGTTCATGCCTTGGCTGGTAGGCACGGCGCTTATCCATTCGCTGGCTGTCACGGAGAAGCGTGGCGCGTTCAAGAGTTGGACTGTATTGCTGGCAATAGCCGCATTTTCACTCAGTCTGTTGGGAACCTTTATGGTGCGCTCTGGCGTGCTGACTTCGGTACATTCGTTTGCGACTGACCCCAAGCGCGGTATCTTTATTCTGGCATTCCTGGCGATCGTGATTGGCTCGTCCTTGCTGCTGTATGCCTGGCGTGCGCCGAAGATTGGGTTGGGCGGCAAGTTCGATATCGTCTCCCGTGAATCGATGCTGCTGGCGAATAATGTTCTGCTGTCGGTTGCTTCAGCCTCCGTGTTTATCGGCACGCTGTATCCGTTGTTCATGGATGCACTGGGCATGGGCAAGCTTTCGGTGGGCCCCCCGTATTTCGAGGCGGTGTTCGTTCCATTGATGGCACTCGCGGTATTGATGATGGGATTGGGAGCATTGGCACGGTGGAAGCAGACTAGCGTGCCTGAGCTGGCCAAGCGCGTCCGCTGGGGTTTTGCCTCTGCACTCGTTCTTGCAGCGTTATTGCCCTTTATTTTCAAACACTGGACCCCGATGATTGCATTCGGATTATTGCTGTCGTTCTGGGTCATAGCCTCGCTGGTGGTCAGTTTGCAGCAGCGCTGGGGCGGCGGGCAAGGAAATTTCATTCAACGCGTGCGTAACCAAAGCTTGAGTTACTACGGGATGCAGTTGGCGCATCTCGGTGTGGCCGTGTTCATCATCGGAGTGACCGTGGTGAAGGGTTATGCAACCGAGCGAGATGTACGCATGAATGTGGGAGACACGGTTGATGCGGGAGGCTATATATTCCGTTTCGACGGCGTGCGCACCATTCCTGGCCCTAACTACGTGGCAACGGAGGCACACTTCACGGTTGACAAGGATGGCAGGAGAGTGACTGAGTTGCTGCCGCAGAAGCGCCACTATAACGCGTCCGGAATGCCGATGACGGAAGCTGCGATTGACACCGGCATATTCCGCGACCTTTATGTATCGATGGGTGAACCCATTGACGAAGCGGAGGGCGCTTGGGCAGTGCGCGTCTATTACAAGCCGTTCGTGGTCTGGATTTGGGTAGGCTGTCTCTTGATGGCTCTAGGTGGCGTTGTCGCCATCAGTGATCGTCGCTATCGTGTACATAGCAAGAAGGCGAATCGCGTAAGCGAAGGCAGTGTGCCGGCGGGAGGCGCTGTGGCAGCCGGAGGGAAGGCATCATGATGCGTTTCTGGCCATTCTTGGTTTTCGTGGTGCTGGCAATCTTCCTGTATATCGGGCTTGGGCTGAATCCGCATGAAGTGCCGTCACCTCTGATCAATAAACCTGCGCCGCCTTTCAATCTGCCGCAGTTGCACGACCCGAGCAAACGCCTCGCGATAGAGGATATGAAGGGACAAGTCTGGCTGCTCAACGTCTGGGCTTCATGGTGCGTTTCGTGCCGCGAGGAACACCCCGTGCTGATGGAGCTGGCCAGACGCAACATCGTTCCGATCTATGGGCTGGATTACAAGGACAAGAACGAAGACGGCGAAGCGTGGTTACACAATGGTGGCGACCCATACACCGTGATCGCAACGGATGCCGATGGTCGAATCGGGATCGATTACGGCGTGTATGGAGTGCCGGAAACCTATCTTATCGACAAGCAGGGCGTGATCCGCTACAAGCAGATTGGCGCCGTCACCCATGAAAGTCTGCAAGAGAAGATCCTTCCAATGATTGCGGAGTTGCAAGCAAAATGAAATATCTATTGACCCTGCTGTTCTGTTTGATGCCGGCTCTTTCTCATGCCGGTGAGGCGAAGGATTTGGCCGAAGATCCAGTGCTGGAAAAGCGCATGATCGGGCTGGCAGAAAATCTGCGATGCCTGGTCTGTCAGAACGAATCGTTGGCCAGTTCTCGTTCGGAGCTAGCCAATGATCTGCGTCGAGAAGTGCGCGAGCAAATGAAAAAGGGCATGACCGATAAGGAAATCATCGACTATTTGGTTTCTCGTTACGGCGATTTCGTCCTGTTCGATCCACCGATGAAGAGCTACACCATACTGCTCTGGTACGGTCCGTTCGCCTTGTTGCTGATCGGCTTGATCGGTTTGATGGTTCAACTGCGCAAACGCAAAACCCAAGTTCCCGACAGTTCGCTTTCTGCAGAAGATGCGCAGCGCGCTGCAGCCTTGCTAAACCCACCGAAAGATTCCCAAACATGACATTATTCTGGACGCTTTGCGCCGCGCTATTGCTGGTCGCAGCACTTATTGTTGCTTTGCCGCTGTGGCGTAGGGCTTCATCCAATAACGACGTGCTGCGGGACGCTGCGAATCTGGGAGTTTTGCGCGATCAAGCCGCCGAGCTTGAAACCGATTTGCGTAATGGCCTGCTGACCCAAGAAGCGTACGAACAAGGCAAGAGTGAATTGCAGGCACGCCTGGTAGAGGAAGTCAAAATCACCGAACAGCCGTCAAAGCCAACGCGCCATCCGGCTAAGGTGCTGGCCGTCGTGCTGGCAGTGCTGTTACCCTTGTTTAGCGTACTGGTCTACCTGACGCTGGGCAATACCGATGCCTTAACACCACAAGAAGCGATAGTTGCCGATGAAGATGGCGTCATTCATTCGGAGGAAGCGCTGCAGAGACTCGAAAAGAAAGTCAAGCGACTTGCCAAGAACCCGACGGACTGGTGGATGCTGGCCCGCACCTATACCGAGCTGAAGCGCTTTCCTGAGGCGGTCAATGCATATGAGCACCTCGTGGCCCTGGTGCCGAATGAAGCCCAGCTCTGGGCAAATTATGCCGATGTCTATGCGATGGCCCATGGTCAGACCCTGCAAGGGGAAGAGGTCAATAAACTCCTAAACAAGGCATTGGAGCTTAATGCCAACAATGCCACTGCACTTGCGCTGTCAGGATCAGCCGCCATGGAGCGAGGTGACTACGCGACGGCGATTGTTCGCTGGCAGGCGCTCATCGACCAAATGGAACCCGGTTCCCAGGAAGTTCAGGTCTACGGAGGCGGCATCAAGCAGGCAAGTGCGCTTCTTGCTGCGCAGCCGGGCGGCAAGGAAAAGCTGGCCCAATTGTCATCAGGCAAAGCCCTTGAAAAGGCCGCTAATTCCGCTGCTGCCATTTCCGGTAAGGTTTCTTTGAGTCCGGCGTTGGCAGGCAGGGTTGCGCCGACCGATACAGTCTTCATTCTTGCGCGCGCCGCACAAGGACCCAAGATGCCCTTGGCGGTGTTGCGCAAACAGGTTAAGGATTTGCCATTGAAATTTACGCTTGACGATAGCATGGCGGTTGCGCCGCAATTGAAATTATCCGGGTTCGAGCAGGTCGTGGTAGTCGCGCGAGTGTCCAAGTCAGGCACCCCCATGGCACAGCCGGGAGACCTTCAAGGATTGACGGAAACTATCAAGCCCGGGGTTAAGGGTTTGAACATCGTGATTGATTCGATCACGCCATAGGATCTTGCTGTTTGATCGGCGAACCGTGGTTGGGATCGGGCTACGCGGGTATTGCGAATAAGAAGCCACTGACATGTTGGAGGTTGGTAGGGCGGTTCGCCGCGTGAATATGTCCGGTAGCCAGTTCACCACTCTTCCAAATTGGGTTGCCGCAGTGTGAAATTGGAATGTCTGCCAGATACTGTCTACCCGGTTCTATTTTTCCCTAATTGAACTTTTGTCGCCACCGTTCCGGAGCGACGAGAGCGAACGTCGACACGATCACGCTGGTTCAATTCATCAAAGAGATCGAGGGTCTTGTGTATCTATGGCCTTGCAGGACATGGATTCGCCACAGATAGACGCACGACTGCTTCTGCTTCTGGGTTTCCCCGATACAGACGCCGCACGCGCGATTCTTCCAAGATTGGACTACCGTTAACACTCCAGATTCGATGTGTATCCATCAAGGCAGAATCATGGGGTGAACATTCTGCCGAGCAAGATTTGGCGTAACTGGCGGTCTGGGATAAACAGTGAGTTCGTGCCGCGATATTCTTGTAACAAATCAAAACAAATTGGAGCTTGATAGAAACACTTATCTTACAGCCCAGTCCTATCATTCTGGCTGCGCGAGACAATCCCTTGCACCGGGCAATTCGGCTATACGCGATATTCATGAAAATTTCGCAAACATCGTCCCCATCCTTGACGAAGCGGCAAGTGCCGGTCCACAGCGCATTGGCTAAATGGACAATACGCATTAAAGGACGAAGGTCATCATAATTGGAGCCGAGAAGTAGGCAATATGGATACCAAGGCGGTCTTTATAAGCGCATGTAAGCACTTTGAGACGTTGATTGAGGGCCTTTCTTTCACTCAATCGGTCGTCAAAGGCAGGGAGGATTTCCCTAGAGAGATCTTTTGGAAGTTCACAGATTCGTTAGGAGTCACGCCATGAAAAAGTTATTTGTCATATTACTTGCAATATCGTCAGTGACCTCGGCCTATGCCGACGATATGCACGGCCACGGTGGTGAGCGAGGCGGTGGTGGCTGGGGTTGGGGGGGCTGGGTTTTTCCAGCCCTGATAGGTGGGGCTATTGTTTACGACCTGACCCAACCTCAACCTGTCTATGTTCAGCCTGCACCGGTCTATCTACCCGGCGCTGCCGCGGCATCAGTGCAGTACTGGTATTTCTGTGCTGCTGCTAATGCCTATTATCCATACATACAATCGTGCCCGAGCGGATGGCAGGCGGTGCCGACGACCCCGCCCGCTGTTTCGGCGTATGTGCCATACGGCGCACCAGTACGATGAGAAGTGCTAGACTGATTGTATGAAGAAAAATATGATTTCGACATGGCATCGCGCGGTCCTCTATGGTGCGGCGATTCTTGTATTTTCCGGCTGCGCGACGCCCCGCCCTATGGGTCCCAGAGTCGCGGTGATGCCGGCACCGGGCAAGCCGTTCGAAATATTTTCGTCTGAAGACCATCAATGTCGCCAGTATGCCGAACAATCGATAGGATTACCGCCCGATGCGTCAGCCTCCAAGAGTTTCGCGGGATCCGCGGCGGCCGGAACGGCGATTGGAACGGTAGCAGGGGCGCTTCTGGGAGGTCGCCAAGGGGCGGCTGTCGGTGCTGGCGTGGGACTTCTTGCCGGATCGGCGGCTGGCTCGAATCAAGCTGCGCATTCGTCACGGGATGCTCAATGGCGTTATGACAATGCGTACAAGCAGTGTATGTACGCCAAAGGCAATCAGGTTCCTGGCTATCAGTCTCAGCAGCAGATTCCTCCGCCACCGCCGCGGCAATAGGCCATGCGATCCTGTTGATTTTTTCTTAAAGCTAGTTATGACTTTAGAAGGAGGATTCATGAAGACTAAGGGAACACTTATAGTTTATTCGCTCATGGCAGCGACGTTGGTGGTGACATCGATGCCTGCCCGCAGTGATGAGATGCGCGGTGGCGAAAGGCATGAAGGCGAAAGGCATGAAGGTGAGTGGCGCGGTGGCGAGTGGCACGGCCCGAGAGGACCTTGGCATGGAGATTTTCGGCACTTTGATCGACATGACTATCGACTGTGGCGTGGAGGAAGTTGGCGGCAAATGTGGCATCAGGGCCGATATGGATGGTGGTGGGTCGCGGGCGGAGAATGGTTCTACTATCCTAGACCGGTTTATCCATATCCCGACCCGTATGCATATGTTCCGACAGAGGTAATTGTAGTCCAGCCAACACCTCCTCAAATCAGTGCACCCCCGATGCAGCCGTCGCCTCCTCAGGTCATTGCGCCACCGGTACAGCAACTATGGTATTTCTGTGCTTCCGCCAATGGCTATTATCCGTACGTGTCTTCGTGCCCGGGCGGCTGGCAGGCGGTTCCTGCCACACCATCTGCTGCTCCACCCGCAGGTCCATCCGCAACTTCGCCCGCGCCGTCGCCTAACCCGCCAACAGGTTACGCGCCACCTGCTGCCCCTCCACCGTTACGATGAAGACCATATGTATAGGATTCCTCATCTCGTCGGGAGCAGTGGCAGCACTCACGGATGCGCCGATAAGGCGGCAGCAGCGGTTTCGTAATGCTGTTTCAGGATGCATGGGGATGGTTTTTACGATATATTCAAAATCTACTGACGGCTTGCCCAGACGCAAACATCAAGAGAGATTCCATCGTACACGAGTGGATGCAAAAGCTGCCGAGGGCTGTCTGGGTAAGGGCATCAATCTGCGGTCAAAAATGATGAAGACAATCGACCGAATTTGGAGTGGCCGTCATGATGCCCTTGGAATAGCTGTATCAAGGGCCATGCCAAATTGCTGGCTGTCTCACCAGCTTGTCGTAGGGATTACTTATTAGACCAAAACAGAGAAATGGAAGCAGCATGAAGAAGAAGTCGCTCTGGATCATATTCGTGCTGCTACTTGCCGCGGGAAGTGCAGCATTTTTTTATTTCTCTGGCAGGCAGGGAGGGGCTGCATCACAGGGCGGGCGTCCCAACATGGACGGCGGCCGGCCCGTGCCCGTTCTGGCCGCTGTGGTTCGGCGCGGGTCTATTGACGTAGTGCTGAATGCATTGGGGACGGTGACGGCGCGCAATACCGTCCTCGTCAAGCCACGCGTGGATGGACAACTAGTGCGAGTCCCGTTTCATGAGGGACAGCTGGTAAAGGAGGGCGAAGTACTCGCTGAAATTGATCCGCGACCCTTTCGTGTGGTGCTCGAGCAGGCCAATGGCCAGCTGGCGCGCGACAAGGCACTACTTGCCAATGCACAGCTGGATCTTGAGCGTTACCGCGGCATGCTGGCGAATGAATCGATCCCCCGGCAACAGTTCGACACGCAGCAAGCACTGGTACAACAATATCAGGGCACGGTGTTGACAGATCAGGCCCAGGTGGATAGTGCAAAGCTGCAGCTTGATTTCACTCGGATCACGGCACCCCTTTCCGGCCGCCTGGGTCTGCGGCAGGTCGACGTCGGCAACATGGTGCATGCCGCGGACACGACCGGCTTGGTCTATATTACCCAGACGCAGCCGATTGCAGTCATATTCGCCATTCCGGCGGATAGTCTCGCTACCGTGACATCACGCCTTCTGGCAGGCAAAAAATTGTCAGTTGATGTATGGGACCGTGATGGCAAGATCAGGTTGGCGACAGGCAAGTTGATGACGGCCGACAATCAGATTGACACCACGACCGGCACCGTCAAGCTCAAGGCTGAGTTTACCAATTCCGACAATTCGCTGTTTCCGAACCAATTCGTCAATGCACGGCTGCGTGTTGAAACGCGTTCGGGCGCTACCCTGGTGCCCATCGCGGCAATCCAGCGTGGCACCCAAGGGACCTTCGTCTATGTCATAAACGATGCAGACAAATCCGTGAGTCTGCGTCCGGTCACGCTGGGGCCAACCACGGTTGACACAGTAGCAATCGAAAATGGCTTGACCGTAGGCGAGCAAGTCGTGGTCGATGGAGCCGATAAGTTGCGCCAAGGAGCCAAGGTTGAGGTTACGACGCCCGAATCGCGCCAACCGGTTGGCAAGGGTCCGCCCAGTGGTGACGCACGTGGCGACTCGAAGCGACGCCGCGGTGATAGTCAGGGCGGCGCGCCCGCATCGAGCGGCGAGGGGGCTGGGTCTGCCGGGCGCAAGGCCAGCGAATGAATCCGTCGCGCCTGTTTATTCTGCGGCCGGTAGCGACTTCGCTGCTGATGGTCGCGATTCTGCTGACAGGCTTGGTGGGATACCGCATCCTGCCGATTTCGGCGCTCCCCGAGGTGGATTACCCCACGATCCAGGTCACCACGCTTTATCCAGGCGCGAGTCCGGATGTGATGACATCGTCCGTTACCGCACCGTTGGAACGGCAGTTTGGCCAGATGCCAGGCCTGAACCAGATGTCGTCCTCCAGTTCGGGCGGTGCGTCGGTCATCACATTGCAGTTCAGCCTTACCCTTGGCCTCGACGTTGCGGAACAGGAAGTCCAGGCAGCGATTAACGCTGCCGGGTCCTTCCTGCCGCTGGATTTGCCTATGCCTCCGATATACAGCAAGGTCAATCCGGCCGATGCTCCTATCATCACGCTGGCCGTCACTTCGACTACACTTCCGCTGCCCAAAGTGGAAGATCTGATCGACACCCGCTTCGCGCAGAAGCTCTCGCAACTACCAGGCGTCGGATTGGTCAGCATAGGCGGCGGACAGCGCCCGGCGGTGCGCGTGCAAGCCAATCCGAAGGCCCTGGCGGCCAATGGGCTTAATCTCGACGACCTGCGCACGGCCATCGGCAATGCCAACGTGAACATGGCCAAGGGGAGTTTCGACGGCCCGACGCGGGCGTCGACCGTGGATGCCAATGACCAGCTCAAGTCGGCAGTCGAATATCGCCAGCTGATTGTCGCATGGCGCAACGGGGCCCCGATTCATTTGTCCGACGTCGCGGAGATCATCGACGGCGCCGAAAATGTTCACTTGGCTGCTTGGGCCGGCATCGGAAAACAGCAACATCCGGCTGTGATTCTGAACATCCAGCGCCAGCCAGGCGCCAATGTGATCGAGACGGTGGACCGCATCAAGGCGCTTTTGCCACAGTTACAGGCCACGCTCCCCGGAGCGGTAGAGGTACAGATGCTGACCGACCGCACGACCACCATCCGCGCTTCTGTGAACGACGTACGTTTTGAACTGATGCTATCGGTATCGCTGGTGGTGATGGTGATCTTCGTTTTCCTGCGCAGTCTGTCTGCGACCGTCATTCCAAGCGTCGCCGTACCGCTGTCGTTGGTCGGCACTTTTGGCGTGATGTACCTTGCCGGTTTCAGCATCAACAACCTGACGCTGATGTCGCTGACCATAGCCACCGGTTTCGTGGTCGACGACGCCATCGTCATGATCGAGAACATCTCGCGCTACATCGAGGAAGGAGAGCCGCCGCTTCAAGCCGCGCTGAAGGGTGCCGAGCAGATCGGCTTCACGATCATCTCGCTGACTTTCTCGCTGATTGCGGTATTGATCCCGCTGTTGTTCATGGGCGAGGTGGTCGGCCGGCTGTTCCGCGAGTTCGCTATCACGCTCGCGGTAGCGATCCTGATCTCGGCCGTGGTATCACTGACGCTTACGCCGATGATGTGCGCCAAACTTCTACGGCATATCCCCGATTCCGAACAGAGCTGGTTCTCGCGCCGCAGCGGCGCTTTCTTCGAGGCAGTGATCACGCGCTACGGGCGCATGCTTGACTGGGTGCTCGCGCGGCAAGGCGCGACTCTGGTGGTTGCGGTCGCGACGTTGGTCCTCACCGTCCTGCTCTATGTATTTGTGCCCAAGGGTTTTTTCCCAGTGCAGGATACGGGCGCAATCCAAGGCATCACCGAGGCGCCGCAGTCGATTTCCTTTGCTGCCATGGCGGAACGGCAGCAGGCGCTCGCCGATGCTGTCCTCCAGGATCCGGCGGTGGAGAGCCTGTCGTCGTTCATCGGTGTCGACGGAGCCAACGCGACGCTCAACAGTGGCCGTATGATGATCAACCTGAAACCGAAAGCAGCCCGCAATGCCGATGCTGCTGGCATCATTCGCCGCCTGCAACCGAACTTGGAAAAGATTACTGGCATCTCGATGTTCATGCAACCGGTGCAGGATCTGACTATCGAGGATCGCATCAGCCGCACTCAATACCAGTTCAGCGTCGAGGACGCCAATCCGGAAGAGCTGGCACTATGGACGCCCAAGCTGATGGAGCGCCTGCGCCAACTACCGCAACTGTCCGATGTCGCCAGTGACATGCAGGATCAGGGGGTGCAGGCCTACATAGACATAGACCGCGACAGCGCGGGCCGGCTTGGCGTGACGCCGGCCGCTATTGACAATGCACTTTACAATGCCTTCGGCCAAAGGCTGGTGTCCACCATTTTCACGCAGTCAAACCTGTACCGTGTAGTGCTCGAGGTCAAGCCGGATTTCCAGCGTGGGCTGCAGGCGCTGGACAATATATACATCGTCTCGCCTACGGGCGCCCAAGTACCGCTGACCTCGATCACCCGCGTGTCCGAGCGGCCGACGCCGCTGGCCATCAACCATATCGGCCAGTTTCCGGCTGTCACCATCTCCTTTAATCTGGCACCAGGCGTTTCACTCGGTGACGCAGTCAAAGCGGTGCACGGCGTGGAGCAGGAACTCGGCCTGCCCGCCAGCATCCAGACCAGTTTCCAAGGGGCCGCGCTGGCATTCCAGTCTTCGCTCAGCAACACGCTGCTGCTGATCCTGGCAGCCATTGTCACTATGTACATCGTGCTCGGCGTGCTGTACGAGAGTTATATCCATCCGGTGACTATCCTGTCCACGCTGCCCTCGGCGGGTCTTGGCGCATTATTGGCGCTGTTGCTATCTGGTAGCGACCTGGGCATCATCGGCATCATCGGCATCATCTTGCTGATTGGCATCGTCAAGAAGAACGCGATCATGATGATTGATTTTGCACTGGCGGCGGAACGCGAACAAGGAATGTCACCGCGCGATGCGATCTACCAAGCGTGTCTTCTGCGCTTTCGCCCGATCCTGATGACCACGATGTCGGCGCTGCTTGGAGCTCTGCCTCTGATGCTTGGCAGCGGCGTCGGCTCCGAACTGCGCCATCCGCTCGGCATCACCATGGTGGGAGGGCTGCTCGTGAGCCAGGTGTTGACGCTGTTTACCACCCCGGTCATCTACCTCGCCTTCGACCGGATGGGACGCCGAATGGAAGGGCGCTTCGGCATTTCCCGTAAGGTGCGCGCTGAATCTGGCGAATCCGTGGCATAGCAGGAACATGAACTTTTCTGTCATTTTCATTCGCCGCCCCGTAGCTACCACCTTGCTTACCCTGGGCATCGCCCTGGTCGGTATCGTTGCTTTTCTGCTTCTTCCGGTGGCACCATTGCCGCAGGTCGATTTCCCGACCATCTCGGTGCAGGCATCGCTGCCCGGTGCCAGCCCGGAGACCATGGCCTCTACGGTGGCGACGCCACTCGAACGCTCGCTGGGCGTCATTGCCGGAGTAACGGAAATGACTTCGAGCAGTTCGCTCGGCTCGACCCGCATCACCCTTCAATTCGATCTTGACCGCAACATCGACGGGGCAGCGCGAGATGTGCAGGCAGCAATAAACGCGGCCCGTACTTTGCTGCCGACGGGCTTGCCAAGCAACCCGACTTATCGCAAGGTGAATCCATCTGATGCGCCTATCATGGTTCTTTCTCTTACCTCAGAGTCGATGTCGCGTCCGCAGATGTATGACGCCGCATCCACCATTCTGGCGCAGAAGATATCGCAGATAGCGGGTATCGGCCAAGTAAACGTCGGCGGCAGCTCGCTCCCAGCGGTTAGAGTGGAACTCAATCCGGGCGCGCTGTCGCGCGCCGGAATCGGGGTCGAGAATGTGCGCTCGGCGATCGTCGCAAGCAACGCGGATCGGCCCAAGGGGGCGCTGGAGGAAGGGGCCCGGCGCTGGCAGATTCTGGCTAACGACCAGGCGCGGAGTGCTGCAGAATATCTACCACTAATCGTCTCCTGGAACAATGGCTCTGCAGTCCGCTTGGGCGACGTGGCAGAAGTCCTGGATTCGGGGCAGGACATCCGTAACGCTGGATTGGCAAACGGCAAACCTGCGGTGATGTTGATTCTGAACCGGCAGCCGGGAGCCAACATCATCGAGACGGTGGACCGGGTCAGGGCTCTGCTACCAAATTTGCGCGCCTCGATTCCTGCGGCAATCAACCTGGAAGTCGCGATGGATCGCACACCGACCATTCGCGCTTCGCTGCGCGATGTCGAGCGGACCCTCTTGACCTCTGTTGCGCTAGTGGTGCTAGTGGTATTCCTGTTCCTGCGGGACGGCCGTTCCGCACTAATCCCATGCGTCGCGGTGCCGGTGTCATTGATTGGCACATTTGCCGTAATGTATCTGGCCGGCTTCAGCCTCAACAATCTGTCACTGATGGCGTTGACCATCGCCACCGGTTTTGTCGTGGATGATGCTGTGGTCGTACTGGAGAACATTTCGCGGCACATCGAGGAGGGCATGAAGCCATTCGATGCAGCAATCCGCGGCACCCGGGAGGTCGGCTTCACCGTGCTGTCGATGAGCATATCGCTGATTGCTGTTTTTATTCCAATCCTGATGATGGGTGGCATCATCGGAAGGCTATTCCGCGAATTCGCCGCGACCCTGTCCGTCGCCATTCTTGTCTCACTGCTAGTATCGCTCACGACCACGCCTATGATGTGTGCCTTGCTCCTGCAGCCGCAGGCAGAACGGCGTCCAGGTCGCCTGCAACTCTTCAGCGGTCGGATATTTGGGGCAACGCTCGACGCTTATCGGCTTTCGCTCGAATGGGCATTGCGCCACAGCCGCATCATGATGCTGATTCTGATTGCCACGATAGGCTTTAATTTCTATCTTTACACCATCATCCCCAAGGGCTTTTTTCCTCAACAGGACACTGGCCGGCTGATTGGATCCATTCAGGCCGACCAGAGCATTTCGTTTCAGGCGATGCGCGGCAAGCTTGCCGCCTTTGTAGACATCGTAAAGCATGATCCGGCTGTGGACACTGTCATCGGTTTCACCGGTGGCGGGCAGATCAATACCGGCACGATGTTCATTTCCCTGAAGCCAATGTCCGAACGGAATCTCTCGGTCGACAAGGTGATTGCCCGTTTGCGCGGAAACCTGGCGCACGAGCCGGGCGCGAATTTATTTCTGCAGGCTGTGCAGGACATTCGTGTCGGTGGACGCCCCAGCAACGCTCAGTACCAGTACACCTTGCAGGCTGACCACCTCGACGAGCTCAATACCTGGGGACCCCGCGTGCTCAAGGCCCTGAGCCAGTTGCCGACGTTGGCAGACGTGAACACCGACCAGCAGAGCAAGGGGCTGCAGACTTCGCTGATCATCGACCGCGATGCGGTCGCGCGGCTCGGTCTGAACCAGATGCTAATCGATGCAACGCTCAACGACTTGTTTGGCCAACGTCAGGTGTCGACTATCTACGAGCCGCTCAACCAATACCACGTAGTCATGGAAGCTGCGCCGCAGTACTGGCAGAGCCCGGAAACGCTGAAGGACATGTACGTGATCGCGACAGGAACAAATGGCACAACGTCGCAGGTCCCTCTGTCTGCATTTGCGCGATGGACGCCGACCGCGACTCCGTTAGCTGTGAACCACCAAGGACAGTTTGCCGCTTCGACCATTTCGTTCAATTTGCCGGTTGGCGTTTCACTTTCTGCGGCAACAGAAGCTATAGACGCGGAAATGCAGCGCATCGGCGTGCCGACTTCCGTGCACGGCAGCTTTCAGGGAACCGCCAAAGTGTTTCAGGATTCACTCGCTAATCAGCCGCTCCTGATACTGGGTGCCTTGGTGACCCTGTATATCGTGCTTGGTGTTCTATATGAGAGCCTGATACATCCTATCACCATCCTGTCGACACTCCCCTCGGCCGGAGTAGGCGCTATACTTGCCTTGCTTGCGTTTCAGACCGATTTTTCCATCATCGCGCTGATTGGCGTGATCCTGCTGATTGGCATCGTCAAGAAAAACGCCATCATGATGATCGATTTTGCGCTCACGGCCCAGCGCGAGCATGGTCTCGACCCGCGCGCAGCAATCCATCAAGCGTGCTTGCTTCGTTTTCGCCCGATCATGATGACCACTATGGCGGCGCTGTTCGGTGCGCTCCCCTTGGCAATCAGCACCGGCAACGGTGCCGAATTGCGCCAACCACTAGGCATATCCATCCTCGGTGGCCTGGTACTGAGCCAGTTGCTCACCCTTTATACAACACCGGTGGTTTATCTATATCTGGACCGTTTACGGGAGTGGAGCGCAGGCTGGCGGCAACGCCAAATCGCTGCCGTGCCCACTCAGTCAAGGTCACTGACAACTTGAAAGAACATGCGATGATCCTAACCAACCGCACCGCTCGAGGAACCCCTCTGCTGCTGGCACTCCTTGCGCTGTCCGGATGTGCCGTCGGACCGGATTACCACAAGCCGGAAATGACTGTACCAGCGACCTTCAAGGAAGCCACGGGCTGGAAACTTGCTGAGCCGCAGGATGAGGCGATGCGCGGCAAGTGGTGGGAACTCTACGGCGACGCTGAGTTGAATGATCTGGTGGAACAAGTGACGGTTTCCAATCAGAATGTTCGTGTCGCGGAGGCCCAGTACCGGCAGGCGCTGGCAGTTTTGGCCGCCTCCCGTGCCGGCTATTTCCCGACACTATCGGCGAGCATTTCCAACAGCCGGGCGCAGGTGGGGGGCTCAGCCGTAGTCACGCCTGCCGACCGCGCCGCCTTGAACGCAAACTGGGAGGCGGACGTCTGGGGTAGTATCAGGCGTAGCGTCGAATCCAGTAACGCATCAGCCCAGGCTAGCGCCGCCGATTTGCAGGCTGCACTGCTCAGCATTCGCGCCACATTGGTGCAAACCTATTTGCAGCTGCGCATCAACGATGCTCAGTACCGCTTGCTCGACCAGACCGTGACAGCGTATGAGCGCACGCTGCAACTTACGCGCAATCGCTACGAAGCCGGCGTCGTCAGTCGACTTGACGTTGCCGAGGCCGAAACACAATTGGAATCGACGAAGGCGCAGGCAATCGATCTGGGCGAACAGCGGGGGCAACTGGAACACGCAATCGCGTTGCTGGTTGGAAAGGCGCCGGCCGATTTTGCTCTGGCATCGACTTATGTCCTGCCTCAACTTCCGCAGGTTCCCATCGATATACCATCCACCCTGCTGGAACGTCGGCCTGATGTGGCGGCCGCCGAGCGGCGTGCTGCCGCAGCAAATGCACAGATCGGCGTGGCACAAGCTGCCTTTTTCCCAACACTCATGCTTGGGGCCTCCGGCGGTTTTCAGGGATCGAACTGGTCCAATCTCTTTTCGCTACCGAACCGCTTTTGGTCAGTTGGTCCGTCGCTGGCAATGACGCTCTTCGATGGAGGCGCCCACTCAGCCCAGAAAGAGCAAGCGATTGCTATCTACGACCAGAACGTTGCCACGTATCGTCAGACAGTTCTGACGGCGTTCCAGAACGTCGAGGATAGCCTTGTCTCGTTGCGTGTCCTGGCGCAAGAGGAGACCGTGCAGCATGAAGCAGTTCGTTCGGCACATGATTCATTGCGCCTGACAAGCGACCAGTATCAGGCAGGTACCGTGAGCTATCTGAATGTCGTAACGGCTCAGGTAGCGGCACTTAGCGCGGACCTTGGAAGCCTGAATATCGCCGGGCGCAGATTATTGGCAAGCACTGCGCTGCTCAAGGCGCTCGGTGGGGACTGGCGGTCGTCTACCCAAGCTCAATCATTTGCGACCAGTCCGAACGCTAAGCTAGAGTGAGGCGAGACTGCTCAAGCTCTGATTTATTGCATAACGCAAGAAGGAAGAAGGCCACCTCGAAAGGTGACCTAACATCTCAGTTCATCGCGTTTCAATATTATTCTAGGAAATACTCAATGGGCAGATCACCCGTCAATATTTCAATATCGTCGTTACTGGCGTTATTGTCCATGGTCTCTTGCCAATAATAAACGATGCCATTGGAAATACAGGCGGCAAGCAAAAGGATGCCAGTCCAGTTGCATATCTTGTGTAGACGTGTCGATACATGTTGGATTACGTGCACGCCTGGCCAAGCGAACAACGGCAAGGTTGCGGTTGCACAAGCTTCATGGCAATTCAGTGCACGCGTGCGAGCGGCATCCAAATCGGCAAACGTTGACTGATCGATTTGTTCAAGAGAACGATTAAGCAGCTGCTTGATGCTTCTGAATTCCATTGATCGCCCATGATGCATCAACTCAATTATTCCGAAGTCATGCAATTCATCGACTAGTCTGCTGTTGTGTAGCGCTCTCTGAATTGTTTCATCAGGAACCATTAAATTGTCCATCATCTGTATAGTTGTTTGGTGATTGTCATGTCCTAGTTCTGACATGCATATTTCATGCCCCGATAAAATCCCCTTGTAATCCCAGACAATTTGTTATCTTTATTCTCTTATGGTCAGAGTAATCAATGTCGTTCATAGCCGATATTTGAGACGATAGGAGTCATGTTATCGGGAGGTATGAGGTGTCATCTTCGGTTTGATGTAGACATGCGTTTGGCAGACAGCTTATATCGCTGATTGCACTAAAACCGTGCGTCGTGCACTGCATATGTGCAGTAGATCAGACTCTATTAGGGGGAGATTCAAGTTCGAAGTGCAACAACTCATGATGGGTATGTGTAGTTGCCGCAATCAAAGCCACACATTCTAGATATCTAACCCAATTTTATGCTTCGACTAGGGCGTTCGCGATTTTAGTGCTATTCCCGACGCATAACGGCCGTTCTCCTCTAGTCTTGATGCGCTGTGTGTCAAATTCACGCTTTCCCGTCGCAACGGCTTCAATAAGGGGGCTCCCTGAAGCAACGAATATGCAATAGGCTGGGCAATCTGATCAACAACCATGAAATTTAACGGGAAAGAATCAAGATTGTGTTACCAAAACATATCGTCTGATTCGATCAATCAGCATGAATCACGCCAATGGCGTAGGGGATTCTGAGAAACGACAAGGGGCCGTTATCCCGCCCCCTGTTTACAACCTGAGACTGAAGGCAATCTTCATGAAACTGTTCCCAATGCGGCAGTAGCAATGATCACAGACAATGCGGTAAACCAGCCTAACACAATATGGAACTTAGCCGCAGCATCGTGATAATCGACACTATTTTGTGGGACCCGGTTTCTATTGTTTTCAACGTTCATTTTGAATCTCCTTAATAGATCAATAATCGGAAAAGAACATAACGGCCAGTTATGCCCAAACGAAGTGCGCATTCGTTTGGCCAAATGATCTGGCTTCCGTTGCATTAAATTTTTGTGAAACCACGTTTGTGTGAAATCGGACCGTGCCGACCTTTGAAGGCACTTCCCAAGCGCTTTTTAGAGAACGTCTCCGGAATGCTTCAGTAGACTTTTGCCTGATCGAAGGCTGTCGAGCAAGACTTCGCGAGTTGAATGTATAACGGACGATGGCGGCTAGTTAAAGCTAGCCAGCAGCAGACGGCCGGGCAATTATGAGTAACTAAGGGCGAGCTCTATGGATGCCGCACTCATCAACATATTTGTGATCGGCTTGTTTCCCGCCATGCACTTGGCCAGCAACTTTTTCGATTCATGGATTTGCCTCGCCCCACGAGGTAGGCATAATAGGCGGCAAGGACCTTCCAGCATTCGGGGCGTTGGATAGCACCTGTGTGGGAATCAAATGTCAACACACCACTAACGGCCCGTCAGGTATGACGTGATAACGGGCATTTTTATTCACACAATTTCTCGCTATTTCATTTATTGAATTTATGTAACCAGCTTGCTTAACGGACAATACGCAATTGCCGCACCAAGAAAATCGAAGGAAGTGCATTAAGCCACGGATTATATGCAAAAAAATAATTACACACGGGTAAGACTAGGCAGCCTGCGTTAGAGTTCGATTACGATTTTGTGAAATTAATTGTGGCATCGTGTGATTGCAATACTCTAAGTGCTATGGAACTAATTTTCGCTAATGTGGTCTCATTTTTGGTGTTGATCGTTTGGATAATGATTATTTGCTTGGGAGATCAAGAATGGGCATCAAAAATAACAGCAACAACTCTTCAATTCACACGGAGTTCCGTATATTATTCGGGTGGCTTGCAGCCGCTGCTGTATCGCTTGTCAGCTGGGCTGGTCTTTATCTAGAGGCCACAACTTAAAGAGCACGCTGCTATATAAAACTTAAAGCCGGTGTTACGCCGGCTTTTTTGATTTCTAAATAGATGTCGATCAAATGAATGCAATCCTGCAATATTTAAGAAAGAATGGCGAGTGCCTTGATGCCGAGCTCGCTCAGGCTGCTGGTCTCACGCTTTCAAAAACACGCCTCCATTTGGCAGAGCTTGCTGCGAAAGGTGAGGTGGTCGTGTGCGATTCAATCAGGTTTGAGAAAGGTAAGAAGATCGAGGGGATAAGATGCCGAGTGTCCGGGTTCACTCCGCCAGCAGCACCGGGCCGGAAGTCAAAGGTATCTGCAATCAACTGATATTCAAGCTGCCAGCGTATGCTTAGACGCACAAGAACGTTTATTTCGACCAAAAAAATGCCCCTGAGCAATTACGCACCAGGGGCAAGTGCCTTAACAAGGGGGTGTTAAGACAACACGTTCAGGGAGGTGAAACGTGTTGCTGGCTTTCGCCAACTAAATAATAGACTAGGCATGCGGCGAATAGTTCCGCAAGGTGCTCATGATTTGCGAGTCTCCATAATGCGTGATCAGTCTTGCAATTGCGTTAACTCTCCGTGATGATGAGCTAAATACGGCTGAATTCATTATCCGTTCGGGAACGGCAGTCAGCAATCTTTCAATATGCAGAGCCCAGTAATGCAAAAAGCCACCCCGAAAAATGGCCTAAGTGCATGCGGATGTATGCTTTGTGCTTAAAAAGATTATTTGCTCGTCTCGGCAGGCTTGCTTTTATCTGCGGGTGAAACTGACGGTGCTGCAGCTTGAACGATCTCAATCTTCGCCTTCGCCTTCAGGTCGTCAAACAGTTTTTGCAAGTTCTGTTGCTGTATTTGTTGCTGCAGTTGCGACTTGACTTGATCCAAGGGAGGAATCATTTTCGGACGGGAGTCCTCCAGTAAAATGACGTGATAACCATATTGAGTTTTGACCGGCTCTTCAGTGAACTTGCCTTTTGATAGCTTAGTTACTGCCGTACCGAATTCCGGCACCATTGCACGGGGATCGAACCAACCCAGATCGCCGCCGCTAGCTTTGGATCCGGAGTCTTTGGATCTTTCCTTTGCCAAAGATTCAAAGGCCTTCGGGTTTTTCTTCAGCTTGGCGATGATGTCCTTAGCTTCAGCTTCTTTATCCACCAGAATATGCCGCGCCTTGTATTCGCTGCCCGTCATTTTGGCTTTGATTTTTTCGTACTCGACTTTCATCATGTCATCACTGACGGGATTGTTCTTCAAGTAGTCCTGAACGAAGGCGTTGGCCAGGATGGATTGCCTAGTCAAATCTATCTGATCCAGTACTTCAGGCTTCTTATCGATGCCCTTTTTGATAGATTCTTGGGAAATGAGGAATTGCATCGCCAATTCATCGATGATCTTTTTGCGTATTTCAGGATTATCTGGTTGTCCTGGAGCAGCACTCTGCTTGGCCAGCATGTCCACGCGGCTTTCGCTTATGGCGGTGCCGTTCACTGTGGCTGCAACGGCAGCTTTCGATTGATCGGTGGGATTGCATGCGCACAGGGTCATCGCTGATACTGCGCTGATAATCAGAAAGCGGGGTTGGAACAACATCATATTTAGGTCCTTTCAAGGAAGATTTGAATTAGGCCGCGCAGAGATAGCCCAGCAGGTAATCCTTCGTTTCTTTTTTGCGGTGGTTTTGTGGGCGAGGTAAGTGATGCTATATAAATGCACAAAGAATGTTCCCCGATTCGGAAAACCTATACCGACTTACGGACTGTCCGTGTCAACGACCCCAGAAGAGGAAGAAAGCCACTCCGAAAGATGGCCTAACATCGCACTAACTTCAAGAAATTACTTTAAAATTATCTGGCTCCCCGACCTAGACTCGAACCAGGGACCTGCGGATTAACAGTCCAGACAACTTATTGAATAATAGCATAAAAGTTTAAGAAACCTAAGTAATTTTTTCTTGGGCATACAGCCGTCTCTGCCGTTCCGAACCTATGCCGAACGTGATCTCCCTTATAGTTCATCGGTTGTTGCCTAACGCCATTCAAATCATCCAGTTGCGAAAATTCCTACCGAACTGCAACTGAACACCCCAGAATTTGTGAGCGACGGACTTTGCGAAATTCCGCAAGGTGGCCCATAGCAGCTCGCCCGGTGCACCGGATGGGGGTAGGGAGGCGCACCCCGGAGTCGCGCCGAGTCGGGTAGCTATGGGTGCAAGGCGGGACAGTTCGCACTCACGCCGGAAGTGACTTTTGCAGCGAAACGCCGAAAATGCCCGGGGGAGCGAGGCGTAGCAGAAAACTGGAAACCTGAAATCCTGAAAATCTGTAATCCCGGGAAATCTATGCGTTGTGACATTCCGTGACTGCAAGATACTAATTGAAAAAATCTTTGGCTCCCCGACCTGGACTCGAACCAGGGACCCAAGACCAGACCGTACCGTTCTGCTTAGGGATAGTTATGTACGGTCATAGATTCAATTTTGGGAACTCTTCTGCCTCTGGACCAGAATAAAGGACGCCAGCTGAAACAACATACATCTCAAGGCCTTGCCGAAACTTGTCGAGCTCGGCATCCTGGATAAAGCTCATTCCAAGACGGAACCCACCCTGGTATGGCCTTGATGATGTCACCTCCGCCCTCAGCTTGATGATCTTTCGAGGAATGCCTTCTATCGGTGGGAGTGCCAATAGTAAAGTCAGGACGGTATGAACCTTTTCCTCTGAATGGTACTGTACTGATATCCCAGTCATGGACAGGTCGTGAATCAAGGTTTGGAAGGTTGGTTTACTAGTCGCGTGGTCGAACACGAGCATCACTTTCCAGCGACCAAGATATCGTGTGCCTTTCCTTTGCGAACCTGGGGCGTTATCCCAAACATCAGATGTTTCCATAATTGGCATCCTACAGAAAGCAATTAGGCTCTTCAGTCAACTTCGGTCATTTTAGTACCACTCGTTGAGAGAGTTTTTGCATCATACGTCAGTGCATCATTTGTTGTAAATTTTGGATGGCTATGTTGACTCGAGTCTCTGGTGCAGATGGTTTGTACTGTCTTTTGCTGATATGATTTTTGAGCATCCGCTTTTCGGGAGGCAATTCCAAAGTTCGGATTTCGGTTCCGTGTCGAAACTTGCCTGTCACGAATGACTGGATTGGGGCAGTGAAATACCCAACACCCATCCCAAATTTATACCGACCCACGGACTTTCAGTATAACGATCCCCGGAAAAGCAAAAAAGCCACCGAAAAAGGTGGCCCGTCAGTTTGCGAACTCTAAGAATTTACTTCAGAATTATCTGGCTCCCCGACCTGGACTCGAACCAGGGACCTGCGGATTAACAGTACAGGTTACAGTCGAAATTATGCCCTAAAAGCTGAAGATTCGTAAGTGATTTTTCCTGTGGCATTCCATCATCCCTACCGATCCGATCCGAACCTATGCCGAACCTGTCAGTCGATATAATTCCGAGGCTGTTGTCTTACTCTATATGAATCATCGCAATAGGAATTTTCCTGCCGAACTGAAACTGAACACCCCAGAATTTGTGAGCGACGGACTTTCCGAAATTCCGCGAGGTGGCACATAGAGACGCACCCGGTGCACCGGAGGGGGGTAGGGAGGCGCACCCCGGAGTCGCGCCGAGTCGGCTAGCTATGGGCACAAGGCTGGACAGTTCGGAGTCGGCCCGGAGCGCACTTTTCCACCGAAACGCCGAAACTGCCCCGGGACGGCGGGGGTAGCAGTGGGGGAGGGGTAGCAGAAATCGGAAAACCTGAATTACTGAAAATCGGAAAAATCTGCTGGCCATTTCACATTGCTGAATTACCGCTTTGCAGCTACTAATTTGCAAGCCTGATATAGCGCTTTCGACACATATACGATATTCGCATTTCCAGAAGCCGGACACCCGCAACTCGCAAGCTATCACTTAAGATGGGAGAAGGAACAGCGGCCCTCTTCAAGGTGACAGCGTAATTACGTATGTGGCGGTGACCGAATAGGTATTCGTCTGTGTGGAATCCGTATATCCCGTCACCGTTATTGGATTTGTCGTTACGATCGGACAGCCAGCAATACTTAGAGACGTCCAAGTAGAATTCTGTTGCCATGCGCCAGTGGTTAGGTCCAACGTTTCAGTTGCACTTCCCGAAATGTATCCTGAAACGTTGGTTACATCGGATGACCAATTCATCGTTGTACTTAGCAGCCCAGCCGAGCTTAGCGTTGTTGAATATTGTGCTAGAGGAGTAGAGGCCACTGTCCCACCACTATAAAACATTGGTTGGGCTGTCCAATTAACCGATCCTGCCTGCCAAACACCATTGACCACTGCAAGTGGAAGCCCAGACCCAGTTCCCATAGGCGGATACACGGTGTAAGGCGAGGAGGAAGTGCTTGAGCTGGTGCTGTTGCCGCCATTTGCTATTACATAGGCACAAGTGGAATTCGTTGTGGTTACTGTAGTAACGGAGGGGTAAGGATTGATTACCGCCAATTGTCCCACTGTAACCACTGTAGCGGTAGTTGAAGCCGAATTAGCCGATGAATTGGGATCGGTAGCTGTGATGGTTGCTGTTCCACCTGAAACTCCGGTCACTAAACCGCTAACAGGATCGACTGTTGCCGCAGCATTATTTGATGACCACGTCCAAGCGGGGTTAGGAGTAACAGGATTACCATTCGTGTCTGTCAAGGATAGTTGGACATTAGCCCCAACAGCGATAGATGGATTTTGGGGGGCGACAACGAGTGCATTAGCAGAAAGAATCCAAGCCGCTGAACTTGTTGACAACGGGTCTTGTGAAACAGGCTTGGTTGCGTCTGCCGAATAGTTGGCGGTAATGGTTGTTGTCGGGCTGTAGGCCAATCCATCAGCCGTGACAACTGTACTCCAAGGAGCGCAATAGCTGGGACTTGTGCTAGGGGAAATTGTTAATCCGGAGAAAATTGTACTGTTGTCCGGCGCTGGAATGAATTGGATTGTATTAAAAGCGTTGCTTTGTGAGAGGCAAATTTTGCGGGTCGGATCGTAATTGACTCCGCTTTGAGAAGTGAGTGGTGGAACGCCACCGTTTTCTTGGGGATTCCCAACATTTGAAGAGATGTTAATACCATTTGAATCTGTTGCCGAAAAAACAAAATTGTATGCAGCCCCAGCCTTAAGCAAATTTTCTTGCGTTCCCTCGGTCAAACTAAGCTGAGTCGCAATAAAGGGAAATGGATCAGTCGTGTTTGAAACGTAAGCACAATTTGAAGTAACCTTTCCGCAAACGGGTGTGTTTTTTTCATAAACTTCATAATGTAAGTGCGGCCCGAGTATTTCTGCGGCACCAGTTTGGCCAGTCTGGGCAACTGTACCTCCCGAGGTTGTTGCGCCCGTCAGTTTTCCATTGGAATATATAGAGGGGTCTAAGGAACTAAGATGCAGTAGCTTTATCTTGTATGTCGTATAGTCAATTTGTAAGGTAATTCCCCCAGATCCATTTATCGCCGCACATGCAGCCGTGAAGGCAGCAAGCCAAGTGCCTGCGGCGGCGGCAACTAGATTCGCATTCGTACCATCCGGACATGGCGTATTTGGGGGAAGACCTAATTTTGTCACAATTGCAGCGACATCTTTGACATATTGGTCGGGGGATTCGATGAGCGGAGAAATCACTCCCCCGGCTGGAACAATAATTGGCAAGGGTGATTGTGCTTTAAAATCGACACCATAATGAAAACGGGCGTTTCCGTTTAAAACCCGGTTTGGATTGTATCTGCTCGTTTCAACGCATGGCGTAGATGGTCCCAGCGGACATGGGATTGATAATCCAGGGGTGGTTGTGGCCTTTTCAATTTTTGTTGGACCGAGCGCAATCCTGTGTACTGCATGTGCAGTGGCCGGAGCAGGAGACGACGATGCAGTAGCCACCCCAATCTTTAGGTTTGCGACGTAGGTTCCTGCAGCGGTAGCTTGGAAATATTGCCATGGGACGCTAACTGTAATTGTGTTTGCCGTGGTATCAACCGTCGCTGGCAAAGGGGCAACGGTATCCTCGCCATCCCCGGAATCTCCCACGAATGTATAGGCATAGACGGTGACCGCCTGATTCACAATCGCATTAGTAATAGCAGACGCCGCGTTCACCGTGACAGTTACATTACCCGTTGGAGATACCGGAGTCGTGATCTGGATTGTGTTTGGATCGCTCAGGTCTACATCAAGGTCCGTCTGCCGGTTAGTTGCCAAAGTGTTCAGGCTGGGGTCTACAACCTGTGCAATAGAGACAGGTTGTCCGATCAGTGCTGTCTGGCCTGTGAAGTCTACGGTTACAACTTTCGCAAGCTTAACAATTGGGTCTAAAGCAGAAACTGTGGCATTGATTGCAGTCGGTGAAGGGGTATCAGTATTACCGGCGCCTCCACCACACGATCCCAATACCAAGGACACCGTGACAATCAGTCCGGCCTTAATTAGTCTGTTGATAGGCATCGTGACCCCCCTGCTTTTTGTTATCTTCTTTCTTTGCATCTTGAGTGCGATTAATTACGAAATGCTATTGTACTAAGGTACTACAATCGACAATTTCCCTAGAACTTTAGAAAATTTGTAATACTTAGGCGCGTTCGATTTGAATAGCGGCTTGAGAATATATTATTGGCTACAACGTGATATCAATATCCACGTCGCGATCCCGCTGCGGTTGGAGGTAACCGGAGTGGTGCCACTATCGCTGCAAGGCGGGACAGTTCGCACTCACCCCGGAAGTGACGTTTTCACCAAAACGCGGAAAATACCCCGGGACGGCGGCGGTAGCAGTGGGCCAGTACGGGTAGCAGAAACTGGCGCACTGGAAACCTGAAAAGCAGGGAAGCTGGAAATCTGAATTCCTGCTGATCATTGGCTCATTAGCTTGATCTTATTAAACTACTAACCGCAGCTACCCGTATCGACTAAATTGTCTTCTTCATACATTAACGATGTAGTGATAGTGACCTGAGTTAAATTCTGATCCAGTTCCTGTGAGAGTTTTCAGTCTAGTCTAAAGCTATTGCAGGTTCAATCGTTGGTTCATCTCCTGTGGTGTTGGAATGGGTGGAAACAGGCTCTGTTGTAGAACATGATTCGTTGTAGCGCCTATTGTCCAGGTGGCTGGTGCTGGCGGCCTTCTCCCAATGGATCGATGCGGTCGAACCGTGTTGTAGTGGATGCGCCACTGTTCAATCAGGATGCGAGCTTCATTGAGGCTATAGAACAATTCGCCATCCAGGAACTGGTCGCGAAACTTGCCATTGAAGCTCTCACAGTAACCGTTCTGCCAAGGGCTTCCAGGTTCGATGTAAGCCGTCTGGGTACCTATGCTCTTTAGCCAGTTGCGCAATATGGTTGCCACGAACTCCGGCCCGTTATCGCTGCGGATGTATTGTGGAATACCATGCTCCAGCATCAGGTCTGAAAGCACATCAATGACATCCAGTGCCTTGATATGCCTGGCCACATAAAGTGCCAGACATTCCCGTGTGTATTCGTCAATGACGACCAGAATGCGAAACTTGCTCCAGCGGCGTCGCCAGGGGCAGTAGGTATGCCCCTGAACGAAGTCATAGCTCCACACGTGGTTCGCTGCTTCCGGCCGCAGGCGAATGCAGGATCCATCATGCAGCCACAGATGTCCGCGCGGGGATTGCTTTCTGGGAACCTTCAAGCCTTCTTCTTTCCAGATACGGCGCACCACAGATTCCGTGGTTTCCCAGCCCGCGGCCGCCAACAGGTCGAACACGGTTCGGTAGCCATAGCGCCCATACAGATTGGCCACTTCCATTACGCCATGCCGTAACGGCGTTTCATCGGCTTGTGGTACGTCTTGATAACGCATGGTGCTGCGCGGCACGCCCAGAATCAGACAGGCGCGTCGTTCGGAAAGCTTGGGATATTTGCCCACAGCCGCCTTGACAGCTGCTCGCTGGCGCTGTGGGCTTAGAAGTTTCCCTTGGCCACGTCCGTCAAGACAGCTTTTTCCAGATGCAACTCACCAACTAGGCGCTTGAGGCGAGCATTCTCCTGTTCCAGTTGCTTGAGTCTCTTGGCCTGGTCTACCTTCATTCCTCCAAATTCACGCCGCCAGCGGTAGTAGCTCTTGTCTGTCGTACCGGCTTCCCGGCAGGCCGTCATGACATCCTTGCCTTGTGATAGCTTGACTTCGATTTCCCGTAGCTTGGCCACAATCTGTTCGGGTTTTAAACGTACTCGTTTGCTCATGTTTTGATCCTTCCTTAGAGTTGAAAATGGGTATTTTCTCTCACTCAGGTTGGATCAGTTTTTTCACGCCGGTCACTTTATCGAGCGGTGGTCAAACGTGACACAAAGAGTCCTGAAGCACTGTTGACGGATGTTGGATTTGGGGTCTCACAAGTGTTGCCTGCTTTGGTATTACTGTATTACGTTCCTGAAGGTAGCACGGTCATTATGGAACAACCTGAAATTCACTTACACCCCTCGGTGCAAAGCGGTTTGGCAGATGTAATTCTCACCGTGTCAAAAGCGAGGAAATTGCAGGTAATTGTCGAAAGCCATAGTGAACATATGCTGCGGCGCTTCCAGCGTAGGGTAGCAGAAAACACTTTTGAGGCTGACAGTGTCAAATTGTATTTCTGTGATAGTGCGAATGGCCAATCTAACCTTGTTGACCTGGAATTGAATTTGTTCGGAGAGATTTTGAACTGGCCACCCGAATTCTTTGGTGATGAAATGACCGAGATCGCTGAAACCAGAAAAGCAATTCTAAAGCGGAAAATGGCGGCTTCAAAAGAATGAAGGTTGCTGTAGATACCAACGTATCCATTGCTTCCAATGGGCGAAACACTCATGCAGGGCTTGACTGCCAAGTGAAGTGCATCGAATTCCTTCAGTTAAGTATCTCAGCTAACTCGCGAACTAAAATCGTGCTTGATCAAACTGGGCTGATTTTTGATGAATACAAAAGTTATCTAAATTTCCATGGGCAACCGGGAGTGGGGGATATATTCTTCAAGTATCTGCACGATCACATGTATCTAGAAAAAAAAGTTTCTCTTGTTTCCATTACTCGGATTGAAGATGAAGATCGAGGTTTCGAAGAACTGCCAGTCAATTCGGTTGATAAAAGTGATCGCAAGTTTCTTGCTGCCGCTGTAATAGCTAACGCTGGGATTGTAAATGCATTGGATGGAGGTTGGCATTTGCAACGTGAGTTTATCTCAACATTAGGCATAACCGTGCTACAGCTATGCCCTGAACATGGCTGTTAAAGATGCATGTCATAGACTATCCAAAGGGAAAATATCCCAAGAAACGTTAGGTTAACAATATTTTGGATTTCATTTGTGTTGGCGTGCCAGCATGATGCCTTGCAAATTTGTCTCGATACCGGAGTTCCTTATACCGACCCGCGGCGTATCTGCATAGCCACCCCCGGAGATGCAAAAAGCCACCGAAAAAGGTGGTCCATCAGTTTGCGAAGTCTAAGAAATTACTTCAGAATTATCTGGCTCCCCGACCTGGACTCGAACCAGGGACCTGCGGATTAACAGTCCGTCGCTCTACCGACTGAGCTATCAGGGAATGAAGAGGTGCGCATGATAGTGATTTTGCCATGGTCGGTCAACCTCAATTCAACGTTATACAAGGGATACTGCGCTTCATGGACGCTTTCCATATTTTCGCTAGTGATGATTGATTTGAAACATTAGTTAGACTTAACCGAATTGGCACGCGCTGTGTGGCAGCGTTGACTAAAAATTTAGCTTTGCAGCCAAGCCGCTCAACGAAATTGAAATCAACTAATAATTTAGTTACTTGCACCCAGATTAATTGTAAAAAGAGGATTTATAATCATATTTTAGGTTTCCTATCAGTTAGAATACTGCATGGACAATAAGATTATTTTTGTCAGGACCAGCAAAGGCGAAGACGAGACGCATAGCAGGACTTCGCATCTTGGCGGCGATGTTAAACGCGCCTTGCTGATGGTCGATGGATCAGCAACTTTTGGCGAAATTAGCAAGCGCGCTGCACCCAGCATGCGCGCCAGCCTTGGCGAGATGTTTGAAGAGCTGGAAAAGGGCGGTTTCATCCAAGCTAAACCAATGGCAGTCAAGAGTGCGAAGGCAGTCGTGCCGCCTAAGATCGTCACGCCTACCAAGATGGCTACGCCGAAAAAGCCGCAGCCTGCCGATGGAAATGCCGGTGAGCTGGATTTTATGTCGGGGTTTGCTGCATCTAAACCGGAAGCCCCGACACCCGGGACAGCAAGGACTGGCAAGTCGAGCGGGGACGCTGAAACAAAATCCAAACAGGAAACCGAAGCAGAAAAGCTTCGGGCGAAACGCGAGGCTGAAGCAATCCTTCTTAAAGCTGAACAAGAGGCCGCAAGGATCCGTCAGGAGACGGCACGTCGCGCCAGGGACGAGGCTGAAAGTACTCGGCTAAAAGCCGAGCAAGAAGCCAGCAAGGTGCGCGAAGAGCTTGAAGCCGCCCGGTTAAAAGCCGAAGAAGAGGCTAGGGTGCGACTCGAAGCTGCAGCCAAGGAGCGGCAACGAGCGGAAGCTGAGCGTTTGCGCGCCGAACAAGAAGCAAGGAAGTTGCGCGAAGAGATCGAAGCCGCCAGGTTAAAAGCCGAGGAAGAGGCCAGGCTGCGACTTGAAGCGGCTGCCAAGGAACGGCAACGAGCTGAAGCTGAGCGTTTGCGCGCCGAACAAGAAGCAAGGAAGTTGCGCGAAGAGATCGAAGCCGCCAGGTTAAAAGCCGAGGAAGAGGCGAGGCTGCGACTCGAGGCTGCGGTCAAGGAGCGGCAACAAGCCGAAGCTGCGCGTGCAAAAGCAGAGCAAGACGCTGCACAGGAAGCGAGGAAGTTGCGCGAAGAGCTTGAAGCCGCCAGGCTAAAAGCCGAAGAAGAGGCCAAGCAGCAACTTGAAGCAGCAGCCGAGGAGCGGAAACAAGCAGAAGCTGAGCGTTTGCGCGCTGAGCGAGAAGCAAGAAAGTTGCGCGAAGAACTTGAGGCCGCCAAGGCCCGTGAAGCGGTTGATCTTTTGGCTAGGCAAGAACGGGACGCGGCGCAGTCGCAGATTGCCGACGAGGCACAGGCTGAATTGATTAGCGAAGTTATTGCGGCCAACTCGGATGAATTTGCTTTTGATGCATTCCATATCGATGAACCGCAGCGCTTGGCCGAGCCGCATGGGGATCAGCAACCGGCCCAGAAAGCAGGTTTGGCCCAGCAGCCTGGCGATGCCGCGAAAGCAAACCGGTCTGAGGACATTCAGCGGCCTGTCGGGCAGCAAGTAACCACGCCTGTCGCTAGTCAATCGACCGAGGGCCATCCCAGTCAAGAACAGATCGAGAATGCCGTTCAAGAGCGTAAGGCGGTAGACGAGCGAATGGCGGTTGAAGCGGCGGAGGCCAAGAAAATGGCTGAAGCACAAGCCAAGATTTGGGCTGAAGCAGAACAACGCGCAATCGAAGCTGCCCGGGCAGAGGCGGAACAAGCTGCCAAGCAAGCTGCCTTCTCTATTGCCGATGTACCCTCGGCTAAACCGGTCGCCGTTGCTCGGGTTCGCCGCAAGCCGTTTTCATGGGGCAGCCTGTTCGGGTTTGCGTTCAAACTGGGGTTGTTCTTGCTGGTGTTGTTCATTGGCGCGCTGTTCATCATCCCGTACGCGGTGCCGATGAGGGATTACATGCCCAAAGCCGAACAATTGCTGTCCGCAAGATTACACCAGCCGGTGCACATAGGTCGTTTTTCCGGACGTATCCTGCCGACGCCTCGCCTTGAGCTGGGGGAGATTTATATTGGTGATGCGAAGCAATTTCAGGCTGACGATGCGCAGATCAACTTTGCCCTTACGGGACTGTTCACCGAGGCTAAACCAATTAGCAGCGTGGAATTTCAGGGTGTCATAGTCAGAGGCGCCTGGATACGGAATGTGTCCGAATGGCTGCAACAGATGGCCAATGAAAGCAGATATCCGGTGAGTCGCATCGTGATCAGCGAGGGCAAGATGGACGCCGATGTTTTCGAAGTCACGGGCATCGAGGGCGAATTGGATTTCGATTCGGCAGGAAAATTTACCGAAACCAATCTGCACGCGAACGCCGGAAAATACGCGCTGGTCATTAAGGCCGCTCCGGAAGGCAGGCTGAAGGTCGCCTTGACGCTGCGAGACAGTGCCTTGCCGCTGTTGCCAAATTGGACATTTGATGAACTGAGCGCAAAGGGCGAGCTAAATGGCACTGAGCTGGCGATCAGTGATTTCGATGCCAAGATGTTGGGTGGTGTTGTGCAGGGCGATGCAACGATCAACTGGCGTTCCGGTTGGCGGGCCCAAGGGACACTGAGTGCAAAATCGATCCCCATGCAGAAATTGAGCAAGCTGCTCGACGGAAATGTCGAAGGCGCGGCGCGCTTCAAGATGACTTCGATCGATTTGGCAGGTCTGACCGATTCGGTCATGGTGGATGGCACCTTCACGGCCAAGGATGGGATGATCAGCGGCATGGACATCGTTGAAACCGCGCGTATGCGCAGCAAGGAGAACTTGCCTGGAGGAAGAACTCATTTCGACGAACTAAAGGGCGCTATTTCCTATGCCAACAATGCTTATCACTTTAAGCAGGTAAAAGTCGCGGCTGGCGTTCTGGATGCAACCGCTACGTTTGATGTCAACAAGCAACAACTCACCGGAAAAATGAACGTCAATTTGTCGATGCATGATGTGACGGCGCCTGCAGACTTGCAAATGGGAGGATCGATTGACAACCCCACCTTGCGCTTTTCCCCCTAGATTTCCCGGCGCTGGGCAGGGGCGCCGGTCAGCACCAATCTAGCCGGGGATCTCGTATTCCGTTCAACTGATCAAACCAGGGCTCTGGCGAGGCGTTCCAGAGCTTTTTGCAGATTTTCCATCGACGTCGCAAACGACAATCGGATATAACCTTCACTGCCGAATGCAGAACCGGGCACTACTGCGACACCGCCGTTCTCAAGCAGGTATTCGGATAGTGCCACATCGGTTGCTGCCTTGATCGTGCCGCGCTGATAAAGTTTGGCGATAGCCGCACGAACGTCTGGAAACGCATAGAACGCACCACCCGCCATGACGCATTTAACCCCGGGGATCTTGTTCAGCTCGTTGACGACAAATACATGTCGTTCGCGGAATGCCTTCAGCATCGGCACAATGCACCCCTGATCGCCGTTCAGCGCGGCCTCTGCGGCAACCTGCGAGATCGAGGTCGGGTTGGAAGTGCTTTGTGACTGAACATTTTCCATAGCCGTGATGATATGCTCAGGACCTGCAGCATAGCCAATGCGCCAACCGGTCATTGCATAAGATTTTGAAACACCGTTCAACACCATCGTGCGCGGGTACAGGTCCGGGCAGGCGTTCAGGATGTTGACGAACTTCGTATCCGTCAATGCGATGTGCTCGTACATGTCGTCGGTGGCGATCAGGATGCCTGGATGCTTGCGCAGTACGTCGCCTAAGGCTTTCAGATCTGCGAGGGTATAGACCGCGCCTGAAGGGTTGCTCGGGCTGTTGATCACCACCATTCTGGTCTTCGGGGTGATGGCCGCTTCCAGTTGCGCGGGCGTGATCTTGAAACCCTGCTCGATGCCGGCGGGCACAATCACGGGCTTGCCTTCCGCGATGATAATGATGTCCGGATACGACACCCAGTAAGGCGCGGGCACGATCACCTCGTCGCCGGGATTGACCACCGCCAATGCAAGGTTGAAGAAGCTTTGCTTGCCTCCACAGGAGACCAATATCTGCTTTGCCGTATAGTCCAGCCCATTGTCGCGCTTGAACTTCGCGATCACGGCCTGCTTGAGCGACGGCGTGCCACCGACCGCGGTGTACTTGGTGAATCCCCTGTTGATCGCGGCGATTGCCGCATCCTTGATGTGCTGAGGCGTATCAAAATCAGGTTCGCCCGCGCCCAGCCCGATGATATCTTTTCCTTCCGCCTTGAGTTTCGCCGCACGCGCGGTGACTGCGAGAGTGGGAGAGGGCTTGATGGCATTTACGCGTTTGGAAAGTTCCAAGATGTTTCCTTAAAGTTGGTTAGGTGTTGATGCATGCTAAAATAACATGTTCGAATCTTATGAAATTATACCCTTGATTAAGACCTTCCCCAATAGCCCCTACCGCCTCCATCAACCGTTCGAACCAGCGGGCGATCAACCCACGGCGATCGCAAAACTGGTCGAGGGTATCCGCGATGGCTTGTCATTCCAGACTTTGCTCGGCGTGACTGGTTCGGGAAAGACCTTCACCATGGCGAATGTCATCGCCCAGCTTGGCCGACCGGCGATCGTCATGGCGCCAAACAAGACGCTGGCAGCGCAATTGTATTCCGAGATGCGCGATTTTCTGCCGGAGAACGCGGTTGAGTATTTTGTCTCATACTATGACTATTACCAGCCCGAAGCCTACGTGCCGTCGCGCGACGTGTATATCGAGAAGGATTCCAGCATCAACGAGCAAATCGAGCAGATGCGCCTGTCCGCGACCAAGGCGCTGCTGGAGCGCGAAGACAGCGTGATTGTCGCGACAGTTTCCGCGATATACGGCATCGGCGATCCGGTCGATTACCACGGCATGATCCTGCATCTGCGCCACAACGAAAAGATGCATCAGCGCGACGTGATCAAGCGCCTGATCGAGATGCAGTACGAGCGCAACGAGATCGATTTTTCGCGCGGCAAATTCCGCGTGCGCGGCGACGTGATTGATATATTCCCGGCTGAAAGCAACGACTCTGCACTTCGCGTTACTTTGCTGGATGATGAAGTTGAAACGCTGTCGCTATTCGATCCCCTTACCGGTCGGATCATGCAAAAAGTGCCGCGCTACACGGTCTATCCCTCCAGCCACTATGTCACGCCCCGTGCTACCGTATTGAAGGCGATGGAAACCATCAAGGTTGAACTGGCAGAGCGTATCGCGTTCTTTCAGCGCGAAAATAAATTGGTGGAGGCTCAACGGATCGAGCAGCGCACCCGGCACGACCTGGAGATGCTTAACGAGATCGGCTTTTGCAAGGGCATCGAGAATTATTCGCGCCACTTGTCCGGGCGCAAGGCGGGTGATCCACCACCGACGCTGATCGATTACCTGCCGCCGAACGCGCTAATGTTCATCGATGAGAGTCACGTCACCATTCCGCAGATCGGCGGGATGTACAAGGGTGACCGCGCGCGCAAGGAAAATCTGGTCAACTATGGCTTCCGCCTGCCATCCGCGATGGATAACCGGCCGTTGCGTTTCGATGAATTCGAGCGCGTGATGCGCCAGACGGTATTCATTTCTGCCACGCCCGCAGTGTACGAGGCCGAGCATGCAGGGCAGATTGTGGAGCAAGTGGTGCGCCCCACTGGTTTGATCGATCCGCAGATCGAAGTACGGCCAGCTGCCACACAGGTGGACGACCTGATGTCCGAAGTAAATCTGCGCGTGAAGCAGGGCGAGCGCGTGCTGGTCACCACACTGACCAAGCGCATGGCGGAACAGCTTACGGAATATTTTTCAGAGCACGGCATCAAGGTGCGCTACCTGCACTCGGACATTGAAACTGTGGAGCGCGTCGAAATTATCAGGGACTTGCGCCTTGGCATGTTCGACGTGCTGGTCGGCATCAACCTGCTGCGCGAGGGGCTGGATATCCCCGAAGTCTCGCTTGTTGCAATACTTGATGCCGACAAGGAAGGTTTCCTGCGTTCCGAGCGCTCCCTGATCCAGACCATAGGACGCGCTGCGCGCCATATCAACGGCAAGGCCATCCTGTATGCCGACAAGATCACCGATTCGATGCGCCGCGCGATAGAAGAAACCGATCGGCGCCGGATCAAGCAAGTGGCATACAACTTCGCGCGTAACATTACCCCTCAGGGCGTGCAGAAGCGCATCAAGGATATCATCGAAGGCATGTACGAAATGGATGTCGCGCGTGATCAGTTCAAGGCCGCTCAAGAGCAGGCAAGGTATCTGGCGATGAGCGAAAGAGAAGTTTCCAAGGAGATCGCTCGGCTGGAAAAGGAAATGCTGCAAGCGGCAAAGAATCTGGAGTTCGAACGCGCCACTGAACTTCGTGACCAATTAAAGAAACTGCGCGAGAACGTGCTGATCTCACCCCTGTAAGTGGGGATCAGCCGCGCTTTTCAAGATCTGGAAAGTGCTCGACGCGTCGGAGCAAGGCGCGATGTGAGGATACGGCCGTTTTACGATCCGGCACGCTCTAAAGGGTCACACTTTGCGAATGATGCAACTGCTTCAGGTAGTGCTGGGATTGCATCTCGGATAATCGACTCACCGTGCGGGCGGATTCTCCGGACGCCGCGTCATGGGGGTAAATATCTTCCAGCGCGCTCGCTGCGGAAGCGACCAGTCTCACGTTGTTGTCGTAAAGGACATCGATCAGCCAGGTGAAGCGCCTGGCCTCGGCGGCATGTTCGGCGGTCATCTGCGGGATGCGCGACAAGAAAACCGTCGGGAACCGGTGGGCAATCTCCAGGTAATCGGACTGCGCGTGTGCTCCCCCGCACAGTTCCTGGAAGTTGAACCAGACCACATTGTGAGCGACGTTTTTCACAGGGATCGGACGTCCCTGGATTTCTACGTGATGCTCATTGCTAGGACCTCGACCGGCTATCCGTTCAAAGAGATCGTCCATGCGCGCCTCGCTATCAGGATCGTTGGCCAGGACGAACAGCGGCTCGCGGGCCAGCGCCCGCAGGCGGTAGTCACTGCCACTCGCGATGTTCAATACCTTCAGCTCGCGCTTGAGCAGCTCGATCGCCGGAATGAAATTCTGCCGCTGCAAACCGTGTGGATACAGTCCGTCGGGCGGATAGTTGGACGTGGTGATCAAGACCACGCCTCGCTCGAGCAGCGAGGCCACCAGCCGCCCCAGTATCATCGCGTCGGCAATGTCATCAACGTGAAACTCGTCCAGGCACAATAGGCGAGTCGACTTGGCGATTTTGTCGGCCAAAGCGATCAGCGGATCATCCTCACTGGCGAGCGCCTTCATCGCGTGGTGAACCTCGGACATGAAATTGTGGAAGTGGATGCGGCGTTTGCGGCGATACGGCAGACCTGCATAAAACGCATCCATCAAAAAAGTCTTGCCGCGTCCGACACCACCCCACAAATACAAACCTTTTGGAACGTCCGGGCTAAACAGGCTGCGTCCCAGAAACTGGTCGCGCCTCGATTTGAAGTCCAGCAGCTGATGCCAGAGGGCATCCAGCTCTTCGATTGCCGCCGCTTGCGCCGCATCATGAACAAAGTCCGGCAAGGCCCGGATAGACTCATACCATGTCTTGGGGCTCACGCCGGCGACAGGTGGCGAAGTGGAATTGTATTGGAATATGGTCATTGCGCCCCCATAGCATAGCCTTAAACAAGAAACAAAACAAATGGTTAGGATAAGACAAGGCGGTAATTTGGCCTGCGGCGTATAATGCGGAACTAGAACTGGGGAACGTCTGTCTGAGGTAATCATTAAGAGATTGAAAATTGAATACGACTAGCTTTGCAGATTTAAAACTGGCCCCGGAAATCCTCAGGGCGTTGACCGAGTCAGGCTATACCGACCCCACACCGATTCAAGCCCAAGCCATCCCGCTGGTACTGGAAGGCCGGGATTTAATGGCGGGCGCACAGACCGGAACGGGCAAGACCGCTGCTTTTGCGCTCCCAATGCTGCAAAACCTGCTGCCACATGCCAACTCCAGCGCATCGCCGGCGCGTCATGCGGTCAGGGCACTGATTTTGGTGCCAACACGTGAGCTTGCGATTCAGGTGGAAGAAAGCGTGCGGACATATGCAAAGCATTGTAAGTTGCGCTCCCTGGTGGTGTTTGGCGGCGTAGACATAAAGACGCAGACTCCGCTTCTGAAAAGGGGGGTGGAGATTCTAGTCGCCACGCCGGGCCGACTGTTGGACCATATCGAGATGAAGTCGGTGCAGCTTAACCAAGTGCAGATGCTGGTGCTGGATGAGGCGGATCGTATGCTGGATATGGGCTTTATGCCTGACTTGAAGCGCATCCTGGCCTTGTTGCCCAAGCAACGGCAGACCTTGATGTTCTCGGCTACGTTCTCGACCGAGATCAAAAAATTGGCGGCCGAATTCTTGACCAATCCCAAGCTCATAGAAGTGGCGCGCAGCAATGCCACCGCTGAAAATGTCACGCAAAAGGTTTATCTGGTCGATCAGGCAGACAAGCATCTTCTGCTCGCGCAACTGTTGCGCGGAAGCGATGCCACGCAAGTCCTGGTATTCACCAAAACGAAACTCACCGCAGCCCGTCTTGCCAAGCAATTACAAAAGGATGGCGTCGCCGCTGACGCGATACATGGGGATAAAACCCAACTGGAACGCATCCAGGCCCTGGATGCCTTCAAGCAAGGCAAGGTTACGGTTCTGATCGGGACTGACGTTGCTGCCCGTGGACTGGACATCGACCAGCTGCCCATGGTGATCAATTATGAAATTCCCAGCGCTCCAGAGGATTATGTCCATCGCATTGGACGTACCGGCCGCGCAGGTGCATCGGGTAAGGCGATTTCACTCGTATCGCCGGAAGAAGAAAAGTACCTGAAGGAAATCGAGAAACTGATCAAGTGCGAGATTCAAAAGGAAACGGCCGTCGTGCCGCACGCGTCAAAGGGGGGGAGGGCGCCACGGAATGAACATCAGGGACACAGCCATGCCCATCGTCCTGGTGCGCCGAAGAATCCCAATCATGACCCCTGGTTCGACAAGCCTTATGAACCGAGCGCCAGCGTTCCTCCTGCGAAACAGCCGGAGCAACCTCCCGTAACGCCGAAGAAAGAAGTTGCGGCGATATTCGTCCGTAGGTCGGGCTAAGCGAACTTCATTCCGGCAGGACTGACGAAGCCGCTGAGCATTCTACTGGACTGTCAAGACGATGGTTTGGCGACTTGTCATGAGTCTGTCGAAGCCGACACTGCGAACGGGCTCCATCTGCGCGCCCCCTGATACGCAACCGGTGCGGTCTAGGACGAGCAGCTCACTTCGATATGTCGCGCCCACTCAGGCGGAGTGGCGGCATAGCTCTCCATCTCCGGCTGTTCGTCGAAAGGCCTGCTGAGCAAGGTCAGCAGGCGGTCGATTTCAGAATAGTCGCGCCATTGCTCCGCTCTCTCGATCGCGGTCTGCGCAAGGTAATTGCGCAGGATGTATTTTGGATTGACCGCATCCATAAGCGCCTTGCGTTCTATGTCCGTACCCGGTTCATGTTGCAAACGCGCGCGGTATGCTGTAGCCCAAGCATCGAATGAGGCGCGGTCAATGAACTGGTCTCGCAGCGAGTCGTTGGTTGCATGAGCCGAGGAGTCGAAATTTCCCAGGCTGCGAAACAGGCGGGTGTAATCGATCTGGCTGGCGTGCATCATTTTTAACAATGAACCGATCAATTGCAGATCATCCCGGGTGGTGTTGCTCAGCCCCAGTTTGGCCCTCATAAATTCCGCATAGTATTCGTGATAGGCTGGAGCATAGCTATCCAGCACCGAGTGAATTGCCTCAATTGATATCAACGGTGACAGGGCTTGCGCCAAGCAGGCAAGATTCCACAAGCCGATTTGCGGTTGCTGATCGTAAGCGTACCGGCCGCTGGGGTCAGAGTGGTTGCAGATGAAGCCAGGGTCGTAACTTTCCATGAAGCTGAACGGGCCGAAGTCGAATGTCAGGCCGAGGATCGACATGTTGTCCGTGTTCATCACGCCATGCGAGAAGCCGACGGATTGCCACTGCGCCATCAGTTTGGCGGTGCGTTGGGTGACTTCATTCAGGAACAGCGCGTATTTGTCTGCGTCGTCGGCCAAATGAGGAAAATGTCGCGCGATGACATAGTCAGCGAGTGTGCGGATGTGTTCATGTTGGCCCCGATAGAAAAATACCTCAAAGGAGCCGAAACGCACATGAGAGGGGGCGAGGCGGGTTAGCACAGCGGCGGTTTCGATGCGCTCACGATAGACTTTCTCGTCGCTACCGGCGATGCACAATGCGCGGCTGGTCGCGATGCTCAAGCCGTGCATGGCCTCCGAACACAAGTATTCTCTGATGCTGGAGCGCAATACGGCGCGGCCGTCGCCCTGACGCGAATAGGGTGTGATGCCGGCCCCTTTGAGTTGCACATCCCAGAGTTCCTTTGCCACGTTCCTGATCTCGCCGAGCAGGATTGCACGTCCGTCGCCCAGTTGAGGGACAAATTGGCCAAACTGATGTCCAGCGTAGAGCATCGATAGCGGCTCGGCACCCGGCAGGATCCGGTTGCCGATGAAGTATTCGGCGAAATCGGCACGTGCCGTTTCTGTGCGATCAAGATCGATCAAACGCGCCGCATCGGCATTGAAACTGATCAGATAAGGGGCGGGCAGAGGCGTAGGATTCAGGCGGCTGTGGAAGGTATCCGGCAGGCGGGCGAAGGTGTTTTCGAAATTCAGCTGGTCGAGCTTTTTCATAGGGTCAATGGTAGATAACTTGAGTAAATTAATCAAGTAATATTAAAGGTCGGCCGGCGCTACAATAGGCATTGTTTTCTTGTACAAATGGTCATTGGAAAAGAGTGAAGAAAGAAATAAAGGTGCTATTCGTTTGCATGGGCAACATTTGTCGCTCTCCCACTGCTGAGGCGGTGTTTCGCCACTACGTCGAGAATGCCGGATTGTCGGAGCACATTTTGATCGATTCTGCGGGGACACATGATTATCACGTCGGGGATCCGCCGGATCATCGTGCGCAGCGCACAGCGCGGCAGCGCGGCTATGACATGAGCGAGCTACGTGGTCGCCAGGTTGACGTGGGCGATTTTCGCCGCTTCGATTATGTGCTTGCGATGGACAGGGCCAATCTGAGCATTTTGAAACGCATTACACCGCCGGACAGCGATACCCAACCACGATTGTTTCTGGAATATGCGCGCCATCATCCCGAGCGCGAGGTCCCAGACCCTTATTACGGCGGCATGAACGGCTTCGAACGAGTCTTGGATATGGTGGAGGATGCGGCGCAGGGTCTATTGGAGGAGATTCGTCAACGGCACTTCCTGTCATAGTTCACTGGACAGGCGCTCGTAGAATAATAAAGCCGCGCGACGCAAGTCGAGCGGCTTTATGTTTGCAATTCGAGTCTTGTGCTGTTTTATCCTCTATCGTCCCTGTGGGTGTTGCGTCTCGATTTGCAGCAGTGGTTCGTTCTCCAAAAACACTTCACGTTGCCTTTCGCGCCGGCGCGGCGTATGTCTTTCCGGTGGACTGGCCACCGCTGCGACGGTACTAAGCTTGAGCGGATCGGTCTCGATTTGAATCAAACCGTGAGCAGGTGTCTTTGCGACGGGGAGCGGCGGTACAACCGCTGGCAGGTTCGGTGCCACGACCATGGGCTGGTTTGGTGTCACTATTGCAGGCCTGCTCTCGCTGAGGATCGTCGGTAAGGCAATATACTCAGTTGGCTTGACAAATCCATCCGGGAAAGCAATGTACTCACTGGGTAGTACCATGGCCGGCGTGGTGACGATCGGTTCGATGGACGACGGCTGGGCGACGACGGGCACGTCATGGACTACCAACGCCGTGGCGCTTTGCGCAACATTTTCGCGATGTTCACGTTCGCGGCGTCCTCCGCGGCGGCCACGACGTCGCGCACCTTCACGAAGAGGGCCGCCCGGGCCAGCCTGTTCGACTGCAGCTGCCGAAAGCTGGGTTTCCAGCGCGGGTTTCTCCGCTGCGGCCGTTGGTGGTACGCCGGTGGGTGTCGCACCGCTACGTGGTGCTACCTCCGCTGCTCCTCGCGGTGAACGGGGGGGCTTGGCTTGACGCGGTTCTTGGGGTTTGGCTTCGGTCGGAGCAGGCTTGCTGCGCGCTTCATTGCGGTCTCGATTACCGCCGCCTTCGCCACGTTCACCACGTTCACCACGTTCACCACGTCCGCTGCGGTCGCGACGCTTGCCGCCTCCTTCGTTTCGCTCGCCGCGTTCAGGGCGTTGATTTCCCCGTGACTTGCCGGTAACCGGTTTGGATTTGGCTTGCTCCTCTTCACCAGGCGATTTGAACCAGCCAAACAATTTGCTGAGGAAAGATGGTTTGGCTTCTTCGGCCTTTAGCGGCGCAGGCTGGACCGGAGTGACACCTTGCACGACGGCCTGAGCACGGGTGGCCTTTTGTTGCTCTTGTGCGGCCGTCAGAGGCTTTTCTTCGACGGGCTTTTCCACCAGCTTGTAGCTGGCCTGCAACACCTCGCTGGTCATGTCGTCCTGACGCAGGCGGTTAATATTGTAGTTGGGCGTTTCCAGATGAGGATTAGGTATAAGCGTGATGCCCACTTTCAGGCGTGATTCGATGCGGTGGATGTCAGCGCGCTTTTCGTTCAACAGGAAAGTGGCGACATCAACCGGCAGCTGCACGTGTATTGCCGCGCTGCTTTCCTTCATGGCCTCTTCCTGGATGATGCGCAAGATGTGCAAGGCCGAAGACTCAATGCCGCGGATGTGGCCGATGCCGCTGCAGCGTGGGCATGGGATGTAATTGCCCTCGCCCAAACTGGGCGCCAGGCGTTGCCGCGAAAGTTCCAGCAGGCCGAAGCGCGAGATCTTCGCGGTCTGCACGCGCGCACGGTCATAGCGTAGCGAGTCGCGCAAGCGGTCCTCAACGTCGCGCTGGTTGCGGTTGCTCTCCATGTCGATAAAATCGATCACGATCAGTCCACCCAGATCACGCAAGCGAAGCTGGCGCGCGATTTCTTCAGCCGCCTCAAGGTTGGTGTGAAATGCGGTCGCCTCGATGTCGGAGCCTTTGGTGGCACGTGCCGAATTGATGTCAATGGCGGTAAGTGCTTCGGTATGATCGATGACGATTACGCCGCCAGATGGCAGACGCACTTCGCGCGCGTGAGCGGATTCGATCTGATGCTCGATTTGAAAACGTGAAAACAGCGGCACGTCGTCCACGTAGCGCTTTATGCGATTTACGTTGCCCGGCATGACCGTGCTCATGAACGCCAAGGCTTGCTGGTAGACTTCTTCGGTGTCGATCAGAATTTCGCTGATCTCAGGGTTGAAATAGTCGCGTATTGCCCGTACCACCAGGCTGCTTTCCAGATAGATCAGCGATGGGGCTTTTTCGGACTTAGCCGCGCCTTCGATCGCATCCCACAATTGCTTGAGGTAGTCCAGGTCCCATTGCAACTCTTCCTCGTTGCGTCCGATACCTGCGGTGCGAGCGATGATGCTCATTCCTTGAGGGACTTCGACATGCGACAGCACTTCCCGCAACTCGTTGCGTTCCTCGCCCTCTATGCGGCGCGATACGCCACCGCCACTGGGGTTGTTCGGCATCAGCACGATGTAGCGGCCGGCAAGGCTGATGAAGGTGGTCAGCGCCGCGCCCTTGTTGCCGCGCTCATCTTTTTCCACCTGCACGAGTAATTCCTGACCGTCCCGCAGGGCTTCCTTGATCGAGGGTCGGCTGCCGCTTCCCGGTTGGTAATACTGAGGAGCTACCTCTTTGAACGGCAGGAAGCCGTGCCGGTTGCCGCCATATTCGACGAAACAGGCTTCAAGGCTGGGTTCAAGGCGGGTGATGACAGCTTTGTAGATATTGCTTTTGCGTTGCTCTTTGCCGGCGGTTTCAATGTCTAGGTCTATCAGCTTCTGACCATCAACAATGGCGACACGGAGTTCTTCCGGTTGTGTCGCATTAAATAACATGCGTTTCATTTTATTGTCCCCCGCGCTCTGACACGGGCGAGACCAAGCTACACGCCGTTAGGCGTGAGAGAGGAACAATCGTGCAAACAGTCTTGTAATGTGCAAACGGTTGGTCAAATCAGTTCTCTATCGGTAGCCAGTCTAAAAAATCGTTCTTTGGAACTTTTGTATCTGTGGCTGCGGGTGCATCGCTGCATTTGCTACGCCGACCGGTACAAAATCTCCTCAGGGGGTGAGGCAGCAATGCTAGCTGCGTCACAGAAAATCCACAGGTGCTTTGAGCGCGTAAATCAATTACTATCACTGCTGGTACCGGTGAGTGATATTAACCGGGCTGCGTCTGGAAGGGCGGCGGCGCATCGCGCCTTCGCTTGTGCCACGTGATTCTTGGCGGCCAATGTTTATGGCGCAGGACATAAAAACATCCCAAACGTACCCAATCCAAAAACGCGCGAGCGATGAAGTATAAGCAAAATGAATGGTTTAAGCAAAGATTCCGTTACTTTCCTGAAGATCGATGAAAGTGGGGAAGCGCAGCGCATCGACAATTTCCTGTTCAAACACCTGAAAGGCGTGCCCAAGAGCCATGTTTATCGGATCCTGCGGGGGGAAGTGCGGGTGAACAAGAAGCGCGTCGATCAGAACTATCGCTTGAAAATGGGGGATCTTCTGCGCATACCCCCGATACGTGTGGCGGAAAAACACGATATCCAGCAGGTGCGCATTCCGGCCGAGGAGTTTCCACTCATTTACGAAGACGACGCCCTGGTTGTCCTGAACAAGCCGGCTGGTGTGGCGGTGCATGGTGGCAGCGGGGTGAGCTTCGGTGTCATCGAACAGATGCGCCAAGCTCGTCCGCAAGCAAAGTTTCTCGAGTTAGTGCATCGGCTCGACCGCGAGACCTCGGGTGTCCTATTGCTTGCAAAAAAGCGTTCCGCGTTAACTGCAATGCACGAAATCATGCGCGAAGGCAACAGCGACAAGCGTTATCTCGTGCTGGTGCTGGGACAATGGAAGAACGCCAAACAGCACGTCAGGTTTCCGTTGCACAAGTTCGACACCCCGCGAGGCGAAAAGCGCGTGATGGTACGGGAAGACGGGCAAGCCGCGCACACGGTCTTCGCCCTGCAAAAGTGCTGGCCGGAATTTGCATTGCTGGAAGCACAGCTAAAGACTGGACGCACGCACCAGATACGTGTGCATCTAGCACATCTCGGATTTCCGATTGCTGGAGACGAAAAATACGGCGATTTCAAGCGCAACAAGGCTTTGATGAAACAGGGCCTGAAGCGCATGTTCCTGCATGCTTACAGCATTGCCTTTGCGCATCCCCTGACCGGGGAGCCGATGCGCCTGGTCGCACCCCTGCCAGAGGAATTGCAGGAATTCATAAGGCGATTGGATGCAGGTTTAACGATTGGATAAGCCCCGCTCATGCTCTGGGCTGCAGATATATAAGGTTTACAAATCAAATTATTGCGTCTGATTTTTTATGTCTAATGTGATGGTGATTGCGCCATTGCCCTAAACTTATCGCATAGCCGGCCGATAAAAAAAATCCCGAAGATTTTCTTGGATGCGCGCGATGAACAACGTTTCAGGTTTTCCGCCCCGCCTCAGCGTGGTGGGTGCTCGCGAAGGAAAGGGTACGGCTGGCATCAGTCCGATGAAGTCCACGCTGGTCAGCAGCTATCCTGTTTCCGAGGTCGAGCAATATAGACGGTATGAAGGTCACCTGCAGGCGCAGCCGATGCGTGATTGGAATGGAGCCGGACGCAGGACGGTTTTCCCGGAAGATCGTCGTAAATCCAGTCTGCATGCCGGCCAGCAGACGATGCCGGTCGAGTTCCGTTCCGGAAGAAATCGTCGTCGCCGTCACCAGCGTGGCAGCGAAATCGTGGAGCATATTGACGAGAAAGCGTGATCAGGCTTTTGCCCGTGTTAAAAACACGGTCACTTCTTCGCGGTCGTGATATAGCTGCTTCGCCAACATGCGATAGGGGATGCCATCCTCGTCCAGTCGCTTGCGGATGCCGCCCAATGCGCTGTCGAGTGCAGCAACCCGCTGTTTCATCGGTAGTTTTAAATTGAAGATCGTGTGCTTGCACCAGCCTGCCGCGAACCAGGCTCCGATCAGTGTCGCGACCCTGGACGGTTTTTCAACCATGTCACATACCAACCAGTCCACCGCTTTTCGAGGGACGTATTTGAAGCCATCCTGTTTGAGGTGCAGCACCAGCGGATGATGTGCAAGCATGCCCTTCATGGGGCCATTGTCCACGGCTGTGACGCGAATGCCGCGTCTTACCAGCTGCCAAGTCCAGCCGCCAGGTGCCGCGCCCAGATCGACCGCCGACATACCTGGTCGCAATAATCGGGTCTGCGCGCCTCGATCCATGAACACGTCGATCGCTTCGGCAAGCTTCAGCGTCGAGCGGCTCGGTGCATCGGGGGGCATGGATTGACGCGCTATGCCCATGAAGGAATCCGCGCCGTTGCGCGGATCACTGGTGCCGATCAGCGCAGAGGATTTGTTTGGGAAGAAGACATGTAAACGGGGCGACCAGGCATCACCCTGCAATTTGCCTTGCTTGTGCAGCGCCGTCTCAAGCAACGGCTGAAAGCGACGCGTAAAAGCTGACAGCGCCTTCCCCTCGTTGGTATCTGGCACTTCCAGCCAAACCAGGCGGAAAGTGCCAGGAAGCATAGCAACTGCATCGCGGATGGGTGTCAGGCGGTCGCGCTCGGACAGTGGCGCGATGTTGCGATGCAATCTGATCAACTGTCTCGTGAAAATTAGATTGCCGTAGGACAGAGTCTGCTCATTGAGCGCTACGACCACGTAGCCGCATCCGGTCTGGACAGCGGGCTGTTCCCCGATAATCGGCTTGTGTTGGCGCGCTTGGTGCAGCGCTTCCTGGGCGCAATCCTGCTCAAAACCAGGGCGGCAATACAACAGCCAATAGGTCAGCGGTACGTTCTTCATGTGAGCATTGTGGCACAGCTTGGGGGCTAAGCCCGGAGGTGGTAGAATCCGCGCCTCTTTTTTGCTTTGCTGCAATGGATAAACGCTACGATTTGATTGTGTTCGACTGGGATGGGACGGTCATGGATTCGACTGCGGTGATCGCAGGGTCGATTCAGGCAGCCTGTCGCGATCTGGGGTTGACTGTTCCGGATGATGAAACCGCGCGACACGTCATCGGCTTGGGCTTGGAACAGGCGTTGCGCTATGCCATACCGGATATGCCAGAAGAAATGCGACCCAGTCTGGTAGCGCGTTATCGCTATCATTTCCTGTCGCAGGATCAAGAGATCCCGCTGTTCGAGGGGGCGCGTGAGACAATAGCCGAGTTGCATGGCGCCGGTTACTGGTTGGGGGTGGCGACCGGAAAAAATAGCGCCGGGCTTAACAGGGCACTGGATTCTTCTGGGCTGCGCCAGTATTTTCATGCCACGCGCACGGCAGACCGGACTTTCTCAAAGCCGGATCCCGCCATGTTATTTGAACTGATGGATGAACTCTCAGTGAGCGCCTTCCGGACCCTGATGGTGGGAGATACCACACACGATCTGCAGATGGCGAAGAACGCCGGCGTGGATGTCGTGGCGATAGGGCACGGTGCCCATCCGCCGGAGCAGTTGCAGGACTTGAATCCCCTCGCGCTGGTGGACGATTTTGCCGGGCTGAGGATGTGGTTCAAAGAAAACGCTTAATGAATTTGAAAAAGGAATTGCGATGTCTGATCAAAACAACTGGGAACGTGGTGTGCTGGAGAAGTTGGCAATGGCGGCCATACAGGAACAGCGCCGTGCGCGGCACTGGGGGATCTTCTTCAAGATGCTCACGTTGGTATTCATGTTCATTCTCCTGTTCATTTCCATGGGATGGATGGGAAAAAGCGAGGTTGCATTGAACAAGGGCAAACACACCGCACTGGTGGAAATGCAAGGCGTAATCGCGGCGGAGAGCATGGCGAGTGCAGATAATATGATTCCCAGTCTGCAAGATGCATTCAAGGACAAGAACACTCAGGGCGTGATTTTGCGCATCAATAGCCCAGGGGGCAGCCCCGTGCAGGCGGGGCAGATCAATGACGAGATTCGCCGTCTTCGCGCCGAGCATCCCAAGATCCCGTTGTACGTGGTAGTCGATGACATCTGCGCTTCTGGAGGCTATTACGTGGCAGCGGCAGCGGACAAGATTTTCGTCGACAAGGCGAGCCTCATCGGGTCGATCGGGGTGCTGATGGATGGCTTCGGTTTCACCGGAACTATGGCGAAGCTCGGGGTCGAGCGACGCCTGATAACCGCCGGCGCCAACAAGGGGTTTCTCGATCCATTTTCTCCGCTTAGTCCTGCGCAGCAAGCATATGCCAAACAGATGGTTGATGAAATCCATCAACAGTTCATCGATGTTGTCAGGAAGGGGCGTGGCAAGCGTCTCAAGGAAACGCCAGACACATTCAGCGGTCTGGTCTGGAACGGACAGAGGGGTGTCGAGATGGGGTTGGCGGATGGCTATGGGACCGTGGAATCAGTGGCACGCAATGTCATCAAGGCTGAGAACATCGTGGACTTTACTCTGAAGGAAAATTTTGCTGATCGCCTCGCAAAGCGTTTTGGCGTTGGTGCGATGAGCGCGCTTGGTTTCTCCACGCAATCAAGCGGGGTGAGCTTGCGCTGACGGACATGCCTCTGGCTGAGTCCTGAAAAGATATTTGTCTCTGCGTCTCAAAATAACTGCTTCCAGGGCATTGGGCAAAAATATGAATCTGCGCCCCTCCTTTGTACGCATGCTGCGACTTGCGCCTTGGGTGTTGATATTGGTCAGTTCCGTATTTGCCGTCGGCGCCTGTCTGCAGGCCCTGCATTACCCGTTCGTTTCCGATGATAACGTTTACGTCGTGGAAAATACCAAGCTGGCAGCACTGCACCTGAACGAGATCTGGCGCCTTTTTGCCGAACCTTATAACGACTTTGCCGAGTTTCTTCCGCTGCGGGATCTTTCGTACTGGTTTGACATCGCGCTGTTTGGCATGGCGCCCTCTGCGTTCCGCGTGCACAGCATCATCCTGTATCTGCTGTGCCTGCCGCTGGTCTATGCCACCACGCACGGCTTGTGGCGATACTTTCGCCCGGAGGAGGCAGCGGGCGCTGCATGGGCATCGGCAGTCGTGACCGCATTGTTTGCGCTGCATCCTGCGCACGTGGAAGCTGTCGTGTGGATCAGCGGCCGCAAGGACGTTCTTTCGGGCCTGTTTTCGCTGTTTGCATTGTGGCTTGCCGTGAACGCAAGGCAGGAGCGGGGTCTCTCCACCCGGTATGCGACGGGCACCCTGCTGGCGCTGCTGGCCGCGATGCTGTCGAAAGTGACGGCAGTTGCGGTGGCGCCGGTCATCGCCATGCTTTGGGTCATGTTCTGGCGCGATGTCCCAACACCGCAACGGCGCCGTACCCAGCTGTTATGGCCGATCGCGACCCTTTTGCTGGCGGCGTGCGCGGCACTGATTGTTACGGCTAACAGTATGATCAGGGAACCCGGTTATTTTGGAATCGAGGCGGTGGCGCGGGCCTTCGCTGTGCTAGGCTGGCTGGCGCGTCTTGCCGTCACCCCGGAAGGCCGCCATTATTTTTATCCCGTACTCGATGATTCGCAATTTTCCGTCATGGTCGCGGTGGGTGCGGCGGTGTTCGCAGCGTCGGCATTCGGCGGCTTGCTGCTGCTGCGCAAGAGGTCGCTCGAAGGGTTCGTTTTGCTTGCGTTTTGTTTGCTTTGCATGCCGTATATCCAATTGATTCCCTACAAAACGAGTTCACTCGTCTCGGATCGTTTTATAACGATTGCGGTATGGCCGGCCATGTTGTTGCTTGTTTCACTATCATGGCGGCTGGGCCCCGTGTCACGCAAAGTTCTGTTGCTCTCTTTTACATTGTTGTGGGCTGTGCAATCTGTGGAACGGCCACGGGACTGGCGGACTTTCGAGGCGTTGGTGGACACCGATCTCCGTGCCTTCCCAGGTTTTTTCATGCCGGCCATGTATAAGACTGATGTCCTGCTGTCGCAGGGGTCGGTGCACGAAGCAGGAGAAACCGCTGGAGCCATAACGATTCCAGAAGTCCGGAATACCATGGTAAAGCTGGTCAAGGCGCATCAGGCCGTGGCCCGTTCGATTACGACGGGTGACTCTCATGATGCAATGGAAGCCCTTACGGATTTCGGTCGCGATTTGATGCAACTACCTGTTCAAGCCCGATGGAATACACCGTTAAGGGGCGTTTGGCGAATCAATCGAAAATATCTGGAGTATGAATGGCGGAATTTGGCCGGGTATTTTCCGGATGATATGTTGTTGCGATACAACGCTGGATCATCGCTGTTAAGCGTCCAAAAATATGAGGGAGCAATTGTTCATTTGCGCGCGGCCGCCGAGTCGCAACGCCTCCCTGAATCCTTGCGCGGGAGCGACTTCAAGGATCTCGGCCTAGCTTTACTGGCCAGCGGGCATGCCGCCGAAGCGGAAGCTCCGCTACTTGCTTCATTGCAACAGTCCCGGCCAGACATGAGCTCGTACTGTGCTCTTTCCGATCTGTATCAGCAGACCGGCCGGTTCGCGGAAGCCGCACGCGCCGGAACTGAATGCCGTAGCCATGTATCCAGTAAGACAATTGCCCCGTGAAAATGGTTGATCGGCTATGTTCCCATCACACTAAGAGAATGATGGCATATAGAATGTCCCGACACTTTGGTGCAAAAGCGATGGGTGTGGTGCCGGATTGCGTTGAGTCTTCAAAAAAGGCGGTTTTAGCCAAAGCGGGCAAGTGGCCTGTTCGCGGGCGTCACTTGCTATTTCATGCTATGTTAAAACATCGATAGCACTAATAATCAAAGAACTCTTGTTGAAGCCTACTAAAGACACTAAAGATAAGAACTGCAAACACGGGTGCCATTTCCCGCTTGTTCGCCCTCACGCCCGTGAAGAGTGTCTTGCTGGGCGGGGCGCGTAATGCCCACCCTGAAGACACAGCTCGCAGGCTGGGGGCGTTACCCTGTGCAGTCCTGCGAATTGGAACGCCCTGAGCGCTACAAGGATCTGCGCCCGACTGCCGTCAGCGTGATCGCGCGCGGTCAAGGGCGCAGCTATGGCGATGCGGCACTGAATGAAAACGGCCGCGTGCTGCTGACCGAACGTGTCAACCGCATGCTGGATTTCGACACGGAGCAAGGCGTCCTTCGCGCAGAGGCGGGGACGACGCTGGCGGAGATACTCGAGGTGATCGTCTCCAAGGGATGGTTCTTGCCCGTCACACCCGGCACGAAATTTGTGTCACTGGGCGGATGCGTGGCGGCCGACGTGCATGGCAAGAACCACCACCATGAGGGTTCGTTCGGCGATCATGTGCTTTCCCTTGAATTGGTTCTGGCCGACGGCAAACGCGTCAACTGTTCCCCTTCTGAAAACCTGGAACTGTTTTGGGCTACGGTGGGGGGCATGGGATTGACAGGAATCATCGGCGAGGTGGTGCTCAAGCTCATTCCGATACAAAGCAATTTTGTGCAGGTGAGGCACTATGCTGCCGGCAATTTTGAACAAATGTTCGGGCTGATGCAGGACACGGCCATCGATGACCGGTATACCGTTGCGTGGATAGACAGCGTGGCCAAAGGCGCGCAACTGGGCCGGGGGATCGCCATGTGCGGTCATCATGCGGCGAGGGAAGAGGTCGCTAAACAGTTCCAAGCGTCCATGGCAGTCAAGCGCAATCGCTCCATTCCGTTTGATTTTCCGGCGTGGGCGCTGAATTCATTGAGTGTCTCCGCATTCAACGCGGCGTACTACCGCCAAGCAAGGGGCAAGCGTGAGCCATTCCTGAGTGGCTACGATCCCTATTTTTATCCGTTGGATGCAATTGGACATTGGAACCGCCTATATGGCAAGCGCGGCTTTGTGCAATATCAGTGCGTGCTTCCTGAGGCAACCGCGTTCGAAGGCATTAAGACTCTGCTGGAAGAACTGTCGGCTAGTCGCCGTCCATCCTTCCTTGCGGTGCTCAAACGCCTGGGCGCCCAGGGTAATGGGCTGCTGTCGTTTCCCATGGCCGGATATACGCTCGCGCTGGATTTGCCGATCCGCGACGCCGGGTTGTTCGTTTTGCTGAATAAACTGGATAAGGTGGTTTTGGAATGCGGCGGACGCGTTTATTTGGCTAAAGATGCGCGGCTTTCGCCAGAATCGTTCCGCGCGATGTATCCACGTTATGCGGAATGGCTCAAGGTCAAGAATTCGGTCGACCCCGAACGCAGGTTCAGCTCAAGTTTGTCTCGCCGGCTGGGAATCGCGGAGGTGACATGAGCGAAGCTGTGCTGATCCTCGGGGCCACTTCCGCGATCGCGCGCGCAACTGCCGGTGCCCTTGCCGCGCGCGGTGACACCTTGTATCTGGCCTCGCGAGATGAAGAAGAACTCTCGCGCATCGCCGCAGACATCCATCTGCGCTACGGCGTTGAGGTGCATTACGCCTTGTTCGACGCCGAAGCCACAGATACCCATGAGGCGTTTTTCAAATCCGTGGTTGCGGCCATGCCCACCCTTTCCGGGGTGGTCCTGGCCTTCGGTTATCTCGGCGACCAACGGGCGGCACGCGATTTCAGCGTCGCAGCCAAAGTCATTGCCAGCAACTTTACCGGCGCGGCCTCCATCCTTGGCTATTGCGCAAATCATTTTGAACCGCTGCAGTGCGGGTTCATTATTGGCATCTCCTCGGTGGCGGGGGACCGCGGCAGGCAGAGTAATTACGTGTATGGCGCCGCGAAAGGTGCGCTCAGCCTGTATCTGCAGGGGATGCGCAACCGCCTGTATGCGAGCGGTGTGCGTGTTATCACCGTCAAACCTGGCTTCGTGGATACCGCAATGACGTATGGATTGCCCGGATTGTTTCTAGTCGCATCGCCACAATCTATCGGCGAGCGCATCGTGCGCACCCTGGATAAATCTGCGGATGTGGTTTATCTGCCGGGTTTCTGGCGCTATATCATGCTGATCATCCAGCACATCCCGGAACCGATTTTCAAACGGCTTAAATTGTGAGCGAGGCGTTGACCAACAAGCCGGTTGTGGCAGTATTTGATTTCGACGGTACATTGACGCGGCGAGACACGTTACTGCCATTCCTGCTGCATGCTCTGGGTGCGCCGGCCGTTATCCGCCACGCGTTCGTTTTGGCGCCGACGCTGGCGGGGTACGGCCTAGGCCTGATCCGCAACGATGTTGCCAAAGAACGGGTACTGGCGCGCTCTTTTGCTGGGACCGATATCGATGTCCTGCGCCACCAGGCGGCGCAGTTTGCCGAGCATATATTGCCAGGACTCGTGCGCTCCGAGGCGATCCATCGTTTTCAATGGCACAAGGAGCAGGGGCACCGCTGTATCGTGGTTAGCGCTTCGCTCGAACTCTACGTAAAGCCGTGGGCGTTGAAGGCGGGATTCGACGATGTGATAGCCTCGGCTCTGGAAACGAAGGAGGACGGCCGCGTCACGGGCAATCTGCTGGGACAGAATTGTTTCGGCATCGAGAAAGTCAGGCGCCTGGGAGCATTGGTCGGCCCAAGAAGAGGCTACACCTTATATGCTTATGGGGATAGCCGTGGGGACAAGGAATTGTTGTCCGCTGCCGACTATGCCTACTATCGAGAAATGCCAACCTGAGATCCAATTTTTATGCTTTTGCCAAGCTATGAATATCTTAACCGGTAAGCAGGTCTTTTGGATGGCGATGCTGGTCGCCGCACTCATGCTGCTGGGCACGGCATGGATAGGTGATGATGCCTTCATTACGCTGCGGGTGATCGATAACTTCGTTAACGGTTATGGGTTGCGTTACAACGTCATTGAGCGGGTGCAGGTATTTACGCATCCGCTATGGCTTTTGTTGCTGACACCGTTCTATGCGCTGACTCGTGAGCCCATGGTAACTACCATGCTCGTGTCTGTGGCCCTGTCTTTGTGCGCGCTGTGGTTGCTCGCTGCCAGGATTGCCAGGGATGTCGAATACGGCTGCCTGCTTGTTCTGGCAGCGGTGGCATCACGCGCGATATGTTCCTTTTCCACCTCCGGCCTTGAAAATCCCCTTACCTTCTTGTTGCTGGCCATGCTCGTATGGCAGCTGTCCCGCTCTGAACGGGCATGGATCCCGGCGGCAATCTCGGGGCTGCTGTTGCTCAACCGGCTGGACCTGGCCGTCCTGGTCGGACCGGTGGTGGTGTACCTGGTGTTCCGCGCGCGCGGAGCGGATCGGGCCAAGGTCATCCTGGCCGCGATGGTTCCCGCGCTGGCATGGATCGTCTTCTCGGTCATTTACTATGGGGCGCCCTTTCCGAACACGGCCTATGCCAAGCTGGGCACCGGCTTCAGCACTGGAATGTTGGTGTTGCGCGGGCTGGAGTACACCAGGGAATTTGTCCTGACCGATCCGCTCCTCGCCTTGATCATCGTCATGGGCGTCTTCGTTGCAGGACGCTCCCGGAACTGGCCGACAATGCTATTGGGCATTGGCATTGTCCTGTATGTCGCTTATACGATAATGATCGGCGGCGATTTCATGTCAGGGCGGTTCTTTGCATCTCCCGGTTTTCTGGCGATTTGTCTGCTGGCAAGCGCGCGGGTTCCGCAATGGCTTACGGGCCAGGCAAAGGCGGTTTCCTTGCTGGCGTTTGGCGGGATTCTTGTGGTTCTGCTGGTGATGAGAATGAGCGAACAACCCAGCTTCGTAATACCGAGTAATGGCATTGCCGATGAGAGACGCTTTTACTACGTGGATAATGGACTTGTCCCGGTACTAAAAAAATGGGCGGTGACAGGATCCGAGCCCATTCATCCTTGGGGGCAAGGGGGAGTGGCACTCATGCTTCAAGCACAGCGTATTGGAAGGCCTATTGTGGCACTGGAGGGCAATGCCGGCATGCCCGGCTTTTATGCGGGGCCAACCGTCCATAATGTGGATAGCCTGGCTTTGACGGATGCTTTTCTTGCCCGTCTGCCAGCCATTCCGGGCGCAAGAGTCGGACACTATCGCCGTATATTGCCACCGGGCTATGCGGATACTGTGCTCGATGCCAATCCAACAACATGGATACGAGGGTTGCGTCCGTTGCTGAATGACGTGACGCTTGCGACGCGGGCCCCTCTGCTAGCCAAGGGACGCTATTCCGCCGTCTGGCGTCTGCTATCGGGCCAATATAGCTGGGTTTATGAAACCGACATTTACGATGTGAAGAAATGAAGCTTATCGATCATCCTTCCCGATCGCGACAGGTTGCACCCTGGGTATTGGTACTGGTCGGAGGGATCTTTGCTGTTGGCGCCTACCTGCAGGCGCTTAATTTTCCGTTCGTCTCAGATGATCTGGCTTATCTTGCCACGAATGCCAACCTGTCCGCGCTACAGCTGAGCGAACTTTGGAGGCTCTTCATCGTGCCATACAATCCCATGGAGTTTCTTCCGTTGCGGGATCTTTCGTACTGGTTTGACATCGCGCTGTTTGGCATGGCGCCCTCTGCGTTCCGCGTGCACAGCATCATCCTGTATCTGCTGTGCCTGCCGCTGGTCTATGCCACCACGCACGGCTTGTGGCGATACTTTCGCCCGGAGGAGGCAGCGGGCGCTGCATGGGCATCGGCAGTCGTGACCGCATTGTTTGCGCTGCATCCTGCGCACGTGGAAGCTGTCGTGTGGATCAGCGGCCGCAAGGACGTTCTTTCGGGCCTGTTTTCGCTGTTTGCATTGTGGCTTGCCGTGAACGCAAGGCAGGAGCGGGGTCTCTCCACCCGGTATGCGACGGGCACCCTGCTGGCGCTGCTGGCCGCGATGCTGTCGAAAGTGACGGCAGTTGCGGTGGCGCCGGTCATCGCCATGCTTTGGGTCATGTTCTGGCGCGATGTCCCAACACCGCAACGGCGCCGTACCCAGCTGTTATGGCCGATCGCGACCCTTTTGCTGGCGACTTGTATCACGCCGATATTCATGGCCAATAGCACGATTAGGCTCCCGGCCTATTTCGGCATCGAGGCCTATTCTCGAACATTAGCCGTATTGGGCTGGTTGGCGCGTCTTGCCGTCACCCCGGAACGCCGCCATTATCTCCACCCGGTACTCGAGGACGCGTCGTTTTCTGCGATGGTCGCTCTGGGCATCGGGATATTGATTGGCGTCGCCACCGGCGCGTCGATGTTGTTCCGCAAGCGCTCCCTTGAAGGTTTTACTCTGGCCAGTTTCTTGCTCCTCTGTATCCCTTACTTGCAGCTGACCCCGTACATTACCAATTCGCTGGTTGCGGATCGATTCATGTTTCTCGCAGTATGGCTGGCTGCGCTGTTGATCGTATCCTTGTCATGGCGTTTGAGTCCTTTGCCGCGCATAGCCGTCGTGCTTGTCTTTGCCCTGCCGTGGGGCCTTCAAACCATCGTGCGGCCGCCGGACTGGCGCAGCCTGGAAGCTTTGATTGATACCGATATCCAGGCTGCACCAGGAAACTACCAGCTGGCGTTCCAGAAGATATCGTATTTTCAGCTGCCACGGGGGTTGTATCGCGAAGCGAACGACACGGCAAACAACATAACCGCTCCGGAAGCACGGGAGATCATGGTCAAGCTGGTCGAAGCCGTCTCCGCCGTGCATGGTGCCGTTGGGATCGGCGATCCGCGTGATGCGATTCCCGCGCTCCGCAAACTGGGACCGCTGCTTCAGCAACCGCTCGAGCAGGCCAAATGGAATCCACCAATGTACGACTTCTGGAACAGGGCCAGGAACTATGTGGCACTGCAGTGGCGGGATCTTGCCACACAATTCCCTGATGATGTGATGGTGCGCTATAACGCAGGCCTGTCATTGTCCGGTATGCATGAATATGCAGATGCGGCGGTCCACCTGCGTGCAGCCAGTGAGTCCGCGCAGCTGCCAGAACCCTTGCGCGGGAGGGCCCTTGTTTTTCTTGGAGTGGCTTTGCTTAATAGCGGACAGGCGGCCGAAGCAGAGGTTCCTTTGCGTTCCGCATTAAATCAGTCGGCCCCTGACTTGCGGGCGTACTGTGTGCTCGCACAGATATATAAGCGGACTAGCCGTCCCGACGAGGCTTGGCGCGCCGAAGCCGCTTGCCGCGACCGTGTGCCGGCAAGGGAATAGTGCGATGCAACCAGCTCACCGGCGGCTTCCCTTGTCTTTGCCAAATTCCAGTGACATGTTCAGGAAAGGGTGCTCTTGATTTATGCCGGTCCTTGCTAACGAGACCATGGCGGCGCATGTAATCCTGGGCGGGAAAGCACAGTTGCGACGATGGCCAGCAGAACGGGCTTTCTTCTTCTTGGCATGTTTGCTGTGTGGACTTCCCGTGTGGGTGCCTCACTTTCCGCCGATGACGGATCTTCCTCAACATGCCGCGCAAGTATCATTGCTCTCAAATATTGGCAGGCCGGACTTCCCTTTTTCCGAACAGTTTGAGATTCACTTATTCACTCCCTATTTGTTCGGATATGGCTTGGTTGCGGCATTTACACCACTACTGGGTATTGCGGCCGCATGTAAACTGGTGGTCAGCCTTGCGCTCGGCGCCTTCGCCCTTTCCACGCGTTTCCTTTTGCGCCAGGTTGGTGCCGATCCTTATTGGGCATGGCTGACGTTCCCCGCGTTGTATGGCTTCACCTACCAATGGGGGTTGCTGAACTTTCTTGTTGCTGCGCCCATCGGCATTTTTTTCCTTGGGTTGGTGTGGCGCCAAAAGGCCAGGCCAGATTTGAAATCATCACTGCTGATCATGCTGGCATTGTATGTGCTGTTCTTTTGCCATGCCCTGATCATGGGGTTATTCGCTCTCATCGCCGCTGCATATTGGCTATATTATGCGCCGCGACCCCGAGACTTCATCAAATGCGCTTGGCCCCTGTTTGCCCTCGCCCCCCTGGTACTTGCCTGGTTGATCATGGCGAGCAAGAATGCGGGCACTCATTTCCCGATTCAATGGGACTTGTCGTGGCGCAATACCACCAATGGCTACTATGCCTATTTGAGCAGCTTGAGTAACGAGAAGGAGCCTGGCTGGGGGCGGATCACGGGCTTTATCCCCAGGTTGCTCGGCGCGAGGCCGGGGTTGGCGGTCACTCTGCTTGGTGTCACGCTGTTTGCCATGCCCTTCCTGGCGGGCAGTCGCATCAATACGTCAAGACCTCGCGTGACCCCCGTGGTGGTGGTCACACTGGTATTGCTGCTTCTGCCCAGTTTCTTGTTTGGCACAGCTTTGACCTTTCAGCGATTCACGTTGCTGTCGATGCCACTGTTCCTGATTATGATTGACGCTCCGGAGCATGTCGGGCGCGTGCAAAGATGGCTGCGTCTCCTTTGCCCGCTCATCGCCTTTGCTTGGATCGGTTACGTCACGAACCATTCCTTGCGTTTCGAGAAGGAAGCGGAAGGCTTCGAATACATCCTGGCTCACATGGAACCATGCAAGCGTTCGCTATCGCTTATATTTGTTCCAGGAGATAAAGACTCCATCGCACCGACCTTCCTGCAATTCCCGGCTTGGTATTCGGCACTGAAATCGGGCGTCACAGACCCCAGTTTTGCCGTAAACTTTCAACCCGTGACCTACAAGTCGGAATTGATCCCTAAAGTGAATTGGGATGATTTTGCTTGGCATCCGCAAGTGTTCAGCTGGAACACATATGAAGGCCGTAAATATGATTATTTTGTTATACGCGCACCTATTGATGCAGGAAGGATCGTATTTAAAGACGCGACGTGCAATGTCGAATTGATTGCGCGGGAAGCACAATGGTGGCTTTACCGGCGCGATCCTGCCTGCTGATCAAACTTTCGTATTTGAATTGATTTGAAATATGCCAACCGGCCCGGCCCGGATAGAATCCTATGCAACTGCGTTATAGAAAATGAAAAGACTTTCTGAATTGTTTCGCCTGATGCGCCCATATCAGTGGGTAAAGAATGCCTTCGTCTTCATTGGCTTGTTGTTCGGCCATGCATGGCATGATCCTCAGCTGGTGATGCGCGTAACAATCACTTTCGTCGCATTCTGTCTGGTGTCCAGCGCGATCTATACCATCAATGATATCGTTGATCTGGAGCAGGATAGACATCACGCCAAAAAATCCAGGCGACCATTGCCTTCAGGAACGGTATCGGTTCCAATGGCCTCCATACTCGCTGTGCTGCTGGTCATCCCGGGCCTGGTGCTGGCATATATCGCATCGCCCGCAGTGCTCTATATTCTGATCGGCTACGCTCTGATGAACGTCGCCTATTCACTAAGGCTCAAGCATGTGGTGATTCTGGACGTGTTCATCATCGCGACCGGTTTCATGTTGCGCATTCTCGCCGGTACGCTCGGCGTCGGCATCCCGCCCTCGCAATGGCTATTGCTGTGTGGCCTTATGGTGACGCTGTTTCTCGGATTTACCAAACGCCGTGCGGAAATCATTGCTTTGACCGATGATAAAAGCGCACATCGCAAAGTGCTGGAACATTACAGTCCGGTGTTGCTGGACAAGATGATAGGAATTACAGCCGCCGGGCTGATCATGAGCTACAGCCTTTACACAATGAGTCCTGACACTATCCGTATCCATAACACCGCCAATCTGATCTATACCGTGCCGTTCGTGATGTACGGCGTATTTCGCTACATCTATCTGCTGCACCATCAGAGCCGGGGTGGCGATCCATCCCACGACCTGGTACGCGACCCGCACTTGTTTATTGTGGTCGGAGCGTGGCTGGCAACCACCATCCTGCTGATCGTATGACCCAGGCTATTCTGAGTGGCTGGCGCTTTCGTGCGCTGCTGCTGGTCGTGTTGCTCAGCGCGCTCGGATATGTGGCGTTTTCCCTGTGGGGAGGGTGGCGCGAGGTCGTGACGGATATCGTCCGCGTTGGCTTTATCGGCACGGCGATCGTGCTGATGCTGTCGCTGGTCAACTATGGATTGCGCTTTGTGCGCTGGCAGAAGTTTCTAGCACTGCTTGGACATCGCGTTCATACTCCGGAAAGCTTGCGCATATACATCGCCGGCTTCGGTTTGACGATTCTGCCCGGCAAGGCGGGTGAGGCCATTCGCAGCGTGTTCCTCAAGCCCCATGGCGTTTCGTACCCGGAGAGCCTGGCGGCGTTCTTTGCGGAGCATTTCTCCAACCTCATTGTGATGCTGTTGCTGGTCGCGGCAGGTCTGTGGATATACCCGCAGGCGCAGCCGCTGGTGGTGATCTTGGCGGTGTTGATCCTCGCAGTGCTGGTGGTGCTGCAGCAAGCCCGATGGCTACGAGCGCTGGAATCCTTTGCGCATGGCAAGTTGCCCGCGCGGTTTGGTAATCTGGTCGGTCACGGTATCGAAATCGTGCTGCACTCTGGGCGGTGTTTCAGCCTGCCCATGCTGCTTTATGGGATCACGCTCGGGCTCATAGCCTGGGGTGCAGAGGGCATGGCCTTCTTCTACATCATGCGTGTCCTCGGCACCGATGTGCCGCTCCAGGTGGCATTATTCATCTATGCATTCTCCATGCTGGTTGGCGCAGTGAGCTTTCTTCCTGGCGGCCTCGGTGGGGCGGAGGCGACAATGGTCGCGTTGCTCATGCTAAACCATGTTGCGCAGCCGCAGGCAGTCGCTGCGACCGTTTTGATCAGGCTGGCAACGCTGTGGTTTGCGGTGGCCCTGGGTGTGATTGCATTGGGCATGGCCGAGCGGCGCGAACACCGCTAATCCAGCAACGGTTCCAATTGCTGCATCACGTTTTCCAGGATGCGCGGCTGCGCCGGTGCGGTTGGGTGGAGGTTGTCCGCCTGAAACTGTTCCGGTCCGATGCCGTCCAACAAGAACGGCACCAGCACCGCGTGGTATCGCTGCGCCAGTCTCGGGTAAAGTGCCTTGAAGCGTGCAGTGTAGGTTCCTCCGTAATTGGGCGGCAGCTGCATGCCCAGCAACAGGACCTTGGCGTGTGCCTTTAACGATCGCTGGATGATGTCCGCGAGGTTAGCCCTGATGTCTTCGATTGGTGAACCGCGCAGGGCGTCATTCGCTCCGAGTTCGATGACTACGATGCTTGGCTGGTGTTGGCGAAGTGCTGCAGCGATGCGTTGGCGCCCGCCAGTGGTGGTTTCGCCACTGATGCTGGCGTTGATAACTTGGTATTGCGCATGGCTGCGTTGCAGCTCCTGCAGCAACAGGTTGACCCAACCCTCTTCGCGCGCGATACCATAGGAGGCGGACAAACTGTCGCCGAATACCAATATCGTTGATTGCCCTGCCGCGCTGAGGGTCGGCAGCAGACAGCAGGCGCAGAATACCAACAAACGGAAGAAAGCGGGAAAGCTCATGACGGCGATTGTGCAGGCAATCAATCTAACTAAGCAAGTGGCAAATCCCTCGATTGAAGGAGAAGGTCAGCCGCTGGTCATCCTGCATGAGGTCAATTTCACCGTGGCGGCGGGCGACAGCCTTGCGATACTTGGCGCATCCGGTTCCGGCAAGTCGACGCTCCTGGGGCTCCTGGCGGGCCTGGACGTACCGAGCGGCGGCGCCGTGTACTTGGACGGCGTGGATATTTTTTCCCTCGACGAGGACAGTCGCGCGCGCTTGCGCGGACGCTTGTCGGGCTTCGTGTTCCAGTCGTTTCAGCTGCTGCCCGCCTTGACCGCTCTGGAAAATGTAATGCTGCCGCTGGAACTACGCGGCGCCTCCGATGCGCGCGAGCGCGCCGCCATAGCCTTGCAACGCGTCGGATTGATTCAGCGCAGGGATCACCTGCCCAAGCATTTATCTGGCGGCGAGCAGCAGCGTGTGGCGATTGCGCGCGCGTTCGTCGTCCAGCCGAAAATATTGTTTGCAGATGAGCCAACAGGCAACCTCGATGCCTCTACCGGTGGCCAGATCATCGAACTGATGCTTGAACTGAACCGCGCACAGGGTACGACGCTCATCCTTGTCACTCATGACGAAGCGCTGGCGCGGCGCTGTAACAGGCAGTTGCACTTGGCGGCAGGACGAGTGATGTAGGATGGAAAATGAATCTCGCCCATCTTTCCTTTAAGCTCCTCCATCGCGATTGGCACGCTGGGGAGTGGCGCGTGCTGCTCATTTCGCTGGTGCTGGCTGTGGGCAGCATGGCTACCGTCGGCTTGTTTGCGGATCGGGTCCGGTTGGCACTGCAACAGGAGGCGACCAGTCTGCTAGGCGCGGATCTGCGGATTTCTTCGACAAGGCCATTGCCACCTGCCTACCACGATGCAGCCGTGCAGCGCGGCCTGCGCGTGGTGGGGACGGCAAGCTTTCCCAGCATGGTTGCTTACGTGGGACCGGAAACGGTCCGGACCCGCGGTGGGCAGCTCGAAATGGGAGGCGCCGCCGGGCACGCTGCGACGCATGCCACGGAGGTAGACAAAGACAGAGCCAGAGCCCAAGGGAACAGCGCGACCACGCAACCGTATATGGATGGTCCCACGAGTGTCCTGGCGGAGATACAGGCGGTCGGGGAAGGTTATCCACTTCGCGGCAAAATTCAGATCAATGATGGCGCGGACCTTGTCGCGAAAACGATCCCGGCGCGCGGTACCGTGTGGGCCGATGCGCGCCTGATGCAGCGGCTGGGTTTGCAACTGGGAGATGAGGTGGGCATAGGCGCGCTGCATTTGCGCTTGGCAGCAGAAGTGGTGCGCGACGTAGATCAGTCGGTCAGCTTCGCCAGCTTTGCGCCGCGCGTGCTGTTGAATATGGCAGACCTGCCCGCCAGCGGGTTGGTGCAGGAAGGCAGCCGCATCAATTACAGGCTGCTTGTGGCAGGTGACATGGAACAAGTGGTTGATCTGCGTGCCACCTTGCAAGGGCGGTTGGGCGTGGGCGAGAAGCTGGAAGATGTGCGCGACGCACGTCCCGAAATTCGCGCCGCGCTGGAACGCGCCGAGCATTTTCTCGGGTTGGCTGCACTCACCGCCGTAGTATTGGCCGGCGTCGCGCTGGCACTGGCTGCGCGGCATTTCATTTCGCGTCATTTGGATGCCTGCGCGATGATGCGCTGCTTGGGTGCGAGTCAGGCGCAGGTGTTGCGTATCTTTCTTTACCAGTTCCTGATGATCGGCGTGTGTGCCGTAACGCTTGGGGGGGCGCTTGGCTATGCGGCGCAGACCGCACTTGTGCATTCTATCGCCTCTATGCGCGAGGCGGGCTTGCCGTCGCCGGGCTGGAAGCCATTTTGGCAGGCTGCTGTAAGTGGTCTGGCGCTTTTACTGGGTTTCGCTTTCCTGCCATTGTGGCAGTTGAAAAGTGTGTCGCCGTTGCGGGTGATCCGCCGCGAATTGGGCGCACCCCAGGCTGGCACCGGATTGTTGTACGGCTCCGGCGGCGCCGTGCTATGCGGGCTGTTTCTTTGGCAGGCAGGCTCGCTCAAGCTCGGCCTGACCGTGTTGACAGGCTTGCTGGGAGGACTGCTGCTGTTCGGTTTACTCGCGTGGTTCATCGTGCTCGCGTTGCCTTCGTTACCCCTCGGGACCCGTCATGCATTCTCCAATATGGCACGGCACGGTCGCAGCAACGCACTCCAGGTTGTCGCCCTCAGCTTGGGTGGCATGGCCTTGCTGCTCCTCACATTTGTGCGCGCCGACCTGCTGGAAAGCTGGCGGTCGCGCCTGCCAATGGACACGCCTAACCGATTTATCGTCAACATTCAACCCGACCAGCGGGCGGCGGTGCTGGAGTTTTTTGCGCAGCAGCAATTGCCGCGCCCGGAATTATTCCCAATGGTGCGCGGACGACTGGTGGCGATCAACCAGCGCCCGGTAAAGGGTGACGATTACGCCGAGCCCCGCGCACGCGGATTGGTCGAGCGAGAGTTCAATTTATCCTGGTCAGCCAGCCAGCCGAAGAATAATGATCTAGTCCAAGGCGCATGGTTTGAAAATGGCGCATCGTCTGTGCTGTCAGTTGAGGAAGGCATCGCCAAAACATTGGGAATACGTGTCGGCGACACATTAACTTACGACGTGGCAGGCAGCCAGTTCAGCGGCAAGGTGGAGAACCTGCGCAAGGTGCGCTGGGATTCTATGCAGGTGAATTTCTTCGTGATTGCCGCGCCCGGGATGCTGGAAGATTTTCCCGCCAGTTACATTACCAGCTTTCATCTCCCGACCGACAGGGCGCAGTCGGCGAATGCGCTGATCAGGAAGTTCCCGAACCTCTTGCTGATCGATACCGAGGCGATGATAGACCAGGTACGCCATATCATGGATCAGATCTCGCAAACCATGAGCGCGGTGTTCGTCTTTACTCTGCTGAGCGGGATGGCCGTGCTATACGCGGCGCTGCTTGCGACGCAGGACGAACGCATCCATGAGGCCGCGATCCTGCGCACACTGGGCGCTGACAGCCGGTATCTACGGCGGCTGCACCTGAGCGAATTCGCCGTGCTTGGATTGTTAAGCGGCCTGTTCTCTTCCACAGGTGCGGTACTTCTGGGGTGGGCGCTGGCGCGCTTCGTACTCGACATTCCGTTCCGGGCTGGCATCGTCATCTGGCTGATCGGCGGACTCGGCGGGATGGGGGTGGTAATGCTGGCTGGCTGGATAGGCACGCGCCGCCTAGCGGCAGTCCCGCCACTTGTGATATTGCGCGAGTAGAATGGCTTTGTGCGAACGAAAAAATATCCCTTGGTGATTCGTCTGCCTTATTGCGATAGAGGAAGTCTTTATGGCTATTATCATCCGTCTGCTGTGTGCGGCAACCATTGCATTAATTGCCGGGTGCAGCGCTGATTCGGTCAAACGAACCGCCTACGAAATGCTACAGAATGTCAGCGAGCGCGAGTGCCTGAAGAATTTAGGGACGGACTGCGAGAAGAGGGATAGTTATGATGACTATGAACACAAGCGGAACGAGTTAGGGATGCCCGATTGAAAAGGTTTTCCCCGTCTGTAGCGAGGGGGGGGCTGCGATGGCTTTCAAGAGCCAATGGCATGGGTGACGTGGTTGGGATTGTCATGCTGCGCTGTGTTCGTCCGACGTCCTGCTAGATTTGGTTGAGTGTGATGCCGCATTGGTGGTAGAATGCGCGCCGCTTTGGAATAGTCCGAGGCAAATTCCCCGCTCGCACCGGTTGGGGTGCCCCCTTGGGGTCAAGCTAGCGAGCGGTAGTCAATAACCCTTACGATTGGAGTGATCATGGCTGTAACTATGCGTCAAATGCTGGAGGCTGGTGTGCATTTCGGACACCAGACACGTTTCTGGAATCCCAAGATGGCACCTTTCATCTTCGGTCATCGCAACAAAATTCACATCATCAACTTGGAAAAGACGGTTGCCATGTTTGCCGAAGCGGAAAATTTCGTGCGCAAATTGTCAGCGAAGAAGGGCTCGATCCTGTTTGTAGCGACGAAGCGTCAGGCGCGCGATATTCTGCAGGAAGAGGCAGTACGTGCCGATTCCCCGTATGTGAACCACCGCTGGCTGGGCGGCATGTTAACCAACTATAAGACTGTGCAGGAGTCCATCAAGCGTCTGCGCGAACTCGAGCAGATGACTGCGGACGGCGCAGCGGAAAAGATATCAAAGAAGGAAGCGCTGATGATGAAGCGCGAACTGGAAAAGCTGGAGCGCAGCTTAGGCGGTATCAAGGACATGAAGGGCTTGCCGGATGCTCTGTTCGTGATCGATGTCGGTTACCAAAAGGGAGCTATCGTTGAGGCGCAAAAGTTAGGCATCCCCGTGATCGGTATCGTGGATACGAATAATTCGCCGCTGGGCGTGGACTACATCATTCCCGGTAACGACGATTCCACTCAAGCGATCCGGCTGTACGCTCGCGCTATGGCCGACGCAGTGCTAGAAGGTCGTGCGCAAGCGATGAACGAATTGGTCGAGCAAGTTGCGGAACAAGCTGCCTGAGTTCAAGCAAGGCGCAATAAAGGGGCGCGAGCCCCTTTTTTTTATAAGTTATCAGCCACAATTTTTTTTGAGCGACAATCATGTCTGACAATCGGATAAGCAAGACTGTTACCCAAGGGGTGCAGCGTTCGCCCAATCGAGCCATGCTGCGCGCCGTGGGCTTCGGTGACAAGGATTTCGACAAACCAATCGTCGGCGTAGCCAATGCACACAGCACTATCACACCTTGCAATATGGGCATTGGCCCTTTGGCGGCGCGTGCCGAAGCCGCGCTCAAAAAGGCCGGTGCGATGCCGCAGATGTTTGGCACGATCACGATCTCGGACGGCATCTCGATGGGCACTGAAGGGATGAAATTCTCCCTGGTGTCGCGCGAAGTGATCGCTGATTCCATCGAAACCGTGTGCAATGGCCAAAGCATGGATGGCGTGATCGCGATTGGCGGCTGCGACAAGAACATGCCCGGCGCAATGATTGCGATCGCACGTTTGAACATTCCAGCCATTTTCGTTTACGGCGGCACGATCAAGCCTGGCCATTACAGGGACCGCGACCTGACTATTGTGAGTTCATTCGAGGCGGTGGGCCAATATACGGCGCACAAGATCGATGAAAAGGAACTGATGGAGATCGAGCGTCACGCTTGTCCGGGGGCCGGTTCGTGCGGCGGCATGTATACCGCGAACACGATGTCCTCGGTCATTGAGGCGATGGGATTGAGCCTGATGTACTCCTCCACGATGGCGGCGGAGGATCTGGAAAAGGCCGAGAGCGCGGCGAAATCCGCTGAAGTACTCGTGAACGCGATCAGGAAGCAGATTCTGCCACGTCAGATATTGACGCGCAAGGCGTTCGAGAACGCGCTCGCCGTGACGATGGCGGTGGGCGGTTCCACCAACGCGGTGTTGCATCTGCTTGCCATCGCCCATGCCGCACAGGTGTCATTGACGATCGATGACGTGGAGACAATACGTGCGCGCGTACCGGTGCTGTGCGATTTGAAGCCGTCCGGAAAATATGTCGCCATAGACCTGCATCATGCCGGGGGTGTGCCTCAGGTGATGAAGATCTTGCTGGCGCACGGTGCGTTGCACGGCGACGCGCTGACCATTACCGGCCAGACCATTGCAGAGGTTTTGCGCGATGTGCCTGCAGAGCCACGCAAGGATCAGGACGTGATCCGCCCCTGGAACGATCCGATCTACGCTCAGGGGCACCTCGCGATCCTGAAAGGCAATCTGGCGACGGAAGGTGCGGTCGCAAAAATTACTGGTGTTAAGCTGGCAAAGATCACCGGACCGGCGCGAGTGTTCGATTCGGAAGAATCGTGCATGGAAGCCATCCTCGGGCGGAAGATAAAAGCGGGTGATGTAGTGATCATCCGCTACGAAGGGCCCAAGGGTGGGCCAGGCATGCGCGAGATGTTGTCGCCTACGTCGGCGATCATCGGCGAAGGTTTGGGCGATTCTGTCGGACTGATCACTGATGGCCGCTTTTCGGGAGGAACCTACGGGATGGTGGTTGGACATGTCGCTCCAGAGGCAGCGGTGGGAGGCGCGATCGGGCTGGTAAACGAAGGTGACTCGGTGACGATCGATGCGGACCAGCGCTTGCTGCAACTCAATGTGGACGATGCAGAACTGGCGCGCCGCCGCGCCGCATGGGAGCCTCCCGCGCCGCGCTATACGCGTGGCGTGTTGGCGAAATATGCCAGGCTGGTGTCGACGGCAAGCAAGGGTGCGGTGACTGATTAGAAGTTTTTGGAATATTTATTAATGGAGTAGAGGATGTCAGAAATTACTGCAAGTATGGTCAAGGAACTGCGCGAAATGACGGGTCTTGGCATGATGGAATGCAAGAGGGCCCTGGTCGAGTCCAAAGGTGATTTGAAAATTGCGGAAGAGCAGCTGCGCATCAAGAGCGGCGCCAAAGCGAGCAAGGCGGCTAGCCGTGTCACCGCGGAGGGCGTCGTAAGCGCATTTATAGCGAAGGATGGCAAGACTGGCGCGCTGGTGGAGGTGAACTGCGAGACCGACTTTGTTGCAAAGAACGAAGACTTTGCTGCATTCGCAAAGAATGCAGCCGAGACCGTGGCGAAGAACAATCCGGCTGACCTCGACGCCCTGTCTGGTATGTCGGTCGCCAACGGTTCGGGCAGGGTCGAAGAAGCCCGCAAGGCGCTGGTCATGAAGCTGGGCGAGAACATCAGCATCCGCCGTTTTGAACGTTATGCGACCACGACCGGAAAGTTGTCCAGCTATCTGCACGGCAGCAAGATCGGTGTGTTGTTGAATTTCACCGGTGGCGACGATGTCCTTGGCCGCGACCTTGCGATGCATATCGCCGCCAGCAAGCCGAAATCCATTGACGCTTCCGGCGTGAATCCGGTGGACATCGAAACCGAACGCCGGATCGCGATCGAGAAGGCGCGCGAAGCCGGCAAGCCGGAGGCGATGCTGGAAAAGATCGCGGAAGGCACGGTTCAGAAGTTTCTCAAGGAAGTCACCCTGCTGGGACAAGTCTTCGTGAAGGCCGAAGACGGCAAACAAACCGTCGAGCAATTGCTGAAGAGCAAGGGGGCATCGGTAACCGCATTCCGGCTGTTTGTTGTCGGGGAGGGGATCGAGAAGAAGGTGGAAGACTACGCGGCTGAAGTCGCCGCTGCTGCAGCCGCTGCAAAGGGGTAAAGACCATGGCCAGACCCGCCTATAAACGCATCCTGCTGAAGCTTAGCGGCGAAGCCCTGATGGGCGATGACAACTACGGCATCAACCGGGCGGTCATCGAGCGCATCGTGGCCGAGATAGCGGAAGTGGTAGGGTTGGGCGTGCAGGTGGCGATCGTAATCGGCGGCGGTAACATCTTTCGCGGCGTGGCCCCGGCTGCAGCGGGAATGGACAGGGCAACTGCCGATTACATTGGCATGCTGGCTACGGTGATGAACTCGATGGCACTTCAGGATGCCATGACGCGTGCGGGTCTGGATTGCCGCGTGCAGTCTGCGTTGAATCTGGAACAGGTCGCCGAACCCTTCATTCGCAACAAGGCGCTGCGTTATCTGGAAGACGGCAAGGTGGTGATCTTCGCGGCGGGCATCGGCAGCCCGTTCTTTACGACCGATACTGCGGCTGCGCTGCGCGGCGTGGAGATGTCTGCTGAAGTGGTCATCAAGGCGACCAAAGTGGATGGCGTTTATACTGCAGACCCCAAGAAGGATCCTCACGCGGTTCGCTATCAGAGCCTCAGCTTCGATGAGGCGATCAGCAAGAATCTCAAGATCATGGACGCAACGGCGCTGACATTGTGCCGGGATCAGAAGTTGCCTATCATTGTATTCAGTATTTTCAAGCCCGGCGCATTGAAGCGCGTGGTGTTAGGTGATGGCGAGGGCACCTTGGTTCGCGTTGATTAGTGTGCGTGTCGATTAACTCGGGAGAAGACCATGATTGCTGAGATTGACCATGATTGCTGAGATCAAGAAGACCACAGAACAAAAGATGCAAAAGTCGCTGGACGCACTGAAAGCTGACTTGGGCAAGGTGCGCACCGGTCGTGCGCATACCGGCTTGCTGGATCATGTGATGGTGGAATACTACGGCAATCCGACTTTGATCACGCAAGTCGCTAACGTGACGCTAATCGACGCGCGTACCATTGGCGTGCAACCTTGGGAAAAGAATATGGTTGGCCCTGTCGAGCGCGCGATTCGCGATGCGGACTTGGGGCTGAACCCCTCCACGGCCGGCGACATGATCCGCGTGCCGATGCCAATGCTGACCGAGGAGCGTCGCCGCGACTTGATCAAGGTGATCAAGTCCGAAGGCGAGACCGCCAAGGTGGCAGTGCGCAACATTCGCCGCGATGCCAATCACGCGCTGAAAGAGGCGCTCAAGAACAAGCAGATCGCGGAAGACGAAGAGCGACGTACTCAAGACGAGATTCAGAAATTAACTGATCGTTTTGTCACAGAAATCGACAAGGCACTGACACGCCAAAGAATCCGATTTAATGGCAGTTTGATTCTGTACCCATAACTGTGCTGAACCAACCTGTTTGCTCATCTCCCGCCCAGCTACCAGCTCAGGATCATCATGGCTTATTTCAAAGCTCCACCCGCACCATCCCTGACTTTGGCGTTCCGCGTCATATTGCCGTTATCATGGATGGCAACGGGCGTTGGGCAAAGCAGCGTTTTATGCCGCGTGTCATGGGCCATCAGCGCGGGGTGGAAACATTGCGTGAATTGGTGAAGGCCTGTCGCCAACTCGGTGTGGAGTATCTGACAGTGTTCGCCTTCAGCAGTGAAAATTGGCGTCGTCCTGCCGACGAGGTTTCTTTTCTGATGTCGCTGTTCCTAAAAATGCTGGAGCGCGAAGTGGTCAAGCTGCACGAGAACAATATCCGCCTGAAGATCATCGGCGATCGCAGTCGCTTTGACGAAAAGCTTAAACGCAGCATGGGCGATGCCGAACAGCTCACTGCCAACAATACCGCCCTGACGCTAACCATCGCCGCGAACTATGGCGGGCGTTGGGATGTGATGCAGGCGGTGAAAGCCATGCTCAAGGCCCATCCTCGGCTCTCGCAAACTTTTACCGAAGAGGACCTGCAACCCTACCTGTCGATGAGTGATGCGCCAGAGCCCGATCTGTTCATTCGCACTGGCGGTGAGCAACGCATCAGCAATTTCATGCTGTGGCAATTGGCTTATACCGAATTGTATTTTACCGACACGCTGTGGCCGGCCTTCGACCGTAACGAATTGGACAAGGCGATAGCATCGTATCGACATCGCGAGCGTCGTTTCGGCCGGACCAGCGAGCAGGTCCAGGGTCAACCCGAAGGAGAGCAGAGTGCATAGGACGCGAGTTATTACCGCTGTTGTTCTGGCCGCGCTGTTCTTGCTGGCATTGTTTGCCTTGCCAGACCCGGTATGGGCTGCATTGGTGACGGTGTTGGTGCTGCAGGGAGTCGTGGAATGGTCGCGATTGGCCAAGTTCAGCGGCAGAAGAGCAAGCATTTTCTGGGGACTGACGCTGGTGATGATGTCTGGTTTGATCTGGTTCGATGCCGTTCACACTCCTGAACAGTTGGTTTTCGTTCACATAGCGGTTTATGCCGTGTCTGTGCTGCTTTGGCTTGTGATTGTGCCGGCCTGGTTGATGGCAGGCTGGAAGCTCGAACAACCACTGCTGATGGCATTGGTCGGCTGGGCGGTATTGATCCCGACTGGCTTGGCGATGCTGGATTTGCGCCAGGAGCATCGGTGGGGGTTGCTAGGCATGATGTGTCTGGTGTGGGTGGCGGACATGGCGGCTTATTTTACCGGGCGCAAATTTGGAAAAAACAAGCTCGCGCCAAGCATAAGCCCGGGCAAGACCTGGGAAGGCGTGGCAGGTGCTGTTCTTGGCGTATCCGTTTGCGTAGTGTTAGCCTGGGCGTTCAGCCCATATGCCACACATATCACATTGCTGCCCACTCTGCTGGTGGCCTCCTGGTGCTGGGTTGGGCTGGCGGTTATCGGCGATCTGTTTGAATCGGCGATCAAGCGCCAGGCAGGTGTCAAGGACAGCGGCGCATTGCTGCCCGGGCACGGTGGATTGCTGGACCGCATCGATGCGCTGACCTCGACGTTGCCGCTTGCCGCTCTGGCTGTTCTTTTGCAGCATCTTAGTCTGACGAGCCATGCAACGGGCTTACGATTCTGGGTTCCACCGGCAGTATCGGCACCAGCACGCTGGACGTGGTGGCACGCCATCCCGATAAATTTCAAGTCGTTGCGTTGACCGCGCATAGCCAGGATCGATTTGCTGTTCCAGCAATGCCGCCAATTCAATCCGCGTTATGCGGTGATGCTGGATGAGGCCGCTGCGGCCCGACTTGCGCGAGCGCGTGCGCGAAGCAGGATTGGACACCGAAGTGCTTAGTGCGGGATTGCGGCGCTGGAACAGGTTGTGGCGTTGCCGGAAGTGGATGCCGTGATGGCGGCGATCGTCGGTGCTGCAGGCTTGCGCCCGACGCTGGCTGCGGCGCGGGCAGGCAAGAAAATCCTGCTGGCGAACAAGGAGACGCTGGTGATGGCGGGCAATGTGTTCATGGATGCGGTGCGCGCAAGCGGCTCGGTGCTTCTGCCGATCGACAGCGAACACAACGCGATTTTCCAGGTCTTGCCGCGTGGTTATTAACGGTGATCTTGCAGCGAGTGGCGTGCGGCGAATTTTGCTGACCGCATCCGGCGGGCCGTTCCGCAACACGCCGTTGAGCGAATTGCAGCACGTCACACCGGAACAGGCGTGTGCGCACCCCAACTGGGTGATGGGACGCAAGATTTCGGTGGACTCGGCCAGCATGATGAACAAGGGGCTGGAGGTGATCGAAGCGCACTGGCTGTTCAACGCGGCTGCCGATGGCATTCAAGTGGTGGTGCATCCGCAAAGCGTGATCCATTCGCTGGTCGAATATGTGGATGGTTCGGTGCTGGCGCAACTGGGCAATCCGGATATGCGCACGCCGATCGCTTATGGTCTGGCCTATCCGGAACGGATAGCATCCGGCGTGGCGCCGCTGGATTTGTTCAAGGTGGCGACGATGAATTTTGTCGCGCCGGACTTTGATCGTTTCCCCTGCCTGGCCTTGGCCTACCAGGCTTTACGTGCGGCGGGCACGGCTCCGGCGGTTTTGAATGCGGCGAATGAAGTGGCGGTGGAGGCTTTTCTTGACAGGCAAATTCCCTTCCTTGCCATTCCGCGCGTGATCGACGGCGGTGCTGGACGCGTTGCCGGTCAGTATGGTCAACTGTCTGGACGATGTGCTTGGCGCAGATGCCGAGGCGCGCTGCGCCGCGCAACAACGAGTCCAGATAGAGTTACAAGATGATTACGCTGTTTGCTTTCATGGTCGCAATTGCGGTGCTGGTGGTGTTCCACGAGTTGGGACACTACTGGGTGGCGCGGCTGTGCGGCGTGAAGGTGCTGCGTTTTTCTCTCGGTTTTGGAAACGTGATCTACAGCAAGAGATTTGCCGGCGGCGAAACCGAATGGGTGATTTCCGCCGTTCCTTTGGGTGGCTACGTCAAGATGCTGGACGAGCGCGAAGAAGAGGTTGCGCCGGAGGACCTGCCCCATGCTTTCAACCGCAAGCCGGTGCTGCAGCGCATGGCGATCGTGGTGGCAGGGCCGCTGGCGAATTTCTTGCTGGCCATCGTGTTGTATTGGGGTTTGTTCATTCATGGGGTGCCCGGGCTGAAACCCGTGTCTGGGCGACGTGCCGCAGGGAACGCCCGCTGCCACCGCGCAGATGCAATCAGGCGAAACCATACTCAGTATCAATGGTGAGCCGGTTCCGAGTTGGCAGGATTTGCATTGGCGGTTGCTGGAAGTGGCCCTCGTACAAGAGCAGGGTCAGGCCGCAAAACAGGGCGAGGTGGAAATCAAGGCAAAAAGCGCCAGCGGCGCGCCAATGACTCACTTGCTCGATGTGAGCGGCCTGGAAGCGAAGGATCTGGACGGGGAGTTTCTCGAAAAACTTGGTTTGCATCTCTATCAACCTGTTGTCCTGCCCATCATTGGCAATGTTGCCCAAGGCAGCGTGGCGCAACGCGCCGGCCTGCAAGAGGGTGATCATATCCTGCGTGCCAACGGTGCAGTGATGCTGCGCAATGGATGGACGTGGTGGACGTAATACGGGCGCATCCAGAGCAAGCGGTGCAGATGGACATCGAGCGCGGGGACGCATCATTGAGCATCACAGTTATTCCGCAAGCCGTCGTGGAATCCGGCAAACCGTGGGCAAGATCGGCGCTGGACCGAAGGTGGACGACGCCGCATGGCAAGCGATGTTCACCGAGGTCCGTTACGGTCCGCTGCAAGCATTGGCGCATTCGCTGCGCAAGACTTGGGAAACCTCATCCATCAGTCTGAGAATGATGGGCAAGATGGTGATAGGTGAGGTATCGATGAAGAATTTGAGCGGCCCGATCACCATCGCCGATTACGCCGGGCAGTCTGCCAAGATGGGGATGTTGGCTTACCTGAGTTTTCTGGCGTTGATCAGCATCAGCCTTGGCGTGCTGAATTTGCTGCCTATTCCTTTATTGGATGGCGGACATTTGCTGTATTATGTCGCCGAATTGGTCAAGGGTAGCCCGGTCTCCGAACTGGCTTGGGAAATCGGTCAGAAGATAGGCATTGCGTTGCTTGGCACGCTGATGGTCTTTGCCATATATAACGATATCAACCGCTTTGTTTCAGGCTAAAAAATGATCACAATAAAACTGGCAGGGATGATCTTCCTGCTCGGTACTTCTGCTGCTTGGGCAATCGAGCCGTTCACCGTCAAGGATATCCGTGTCGAGGGGATACAGCGTACTGAAGCTGGGACGGTCTTCAGCTATCTGCCCATTAAGGTCGGAGAAACGATGGACAGCGAACAGGCGGCTTCGGCCATTCATGCCCTGTATGCCACTGGGTTCTTCAAGGATGTGCGTCTAAAGGTGGATCAGGGGGTGTTGATCGTACAGGTGCAGGAAAGGCCTTCGATCGCAAGTATCGAGGTTAATGGGGTTAAGGATTTTCCGAAGGATCAGCTCAAGGAGAGCATGAAGTATGCGGGACTTGCAGAAGCGCGGATTTTCGACAAGGGCGCGCTGGATAAGGCCACGCAAGAACTGAAGCGCGAATATGTCGCTCGCGGCAAATATGCCGTTAAGGTGACGACTACCGTCACTGAATTGGAGCGCAATCGGGTTAACATCGTGTTTAATGTGGTGGAAGGCGAGGTGTCCAAGATCAAGCAGATCAACTTGATTGGCAATCATGCCTACTCAGAGGCTCAGTTGCTGGATCTGATGAAACTCGGAACGCCGGCATGGTTCAGTTGGTTTAGCAGCAATGATCAGTATTCGAAACAAAAATTGTCCGCCGACCTGGAAACGTTGCGTTCGTTTTACATGGACAAGGGATACATGGAGTTCAATATTGATTCCACGCAGGTTTCGATCACGCCCGATAAGAAGGATATCTACATTACGATCAATCTTACCGAGGGGCAGAAATATACCGTCTCCAAGGTAAGTGTGTCCGGTGATGCGCTAATACCAAAAGCGGAAATTGAAAAGCTCATTCTGGTTAAGGCGGGGGACGTGTTTTCGCGCAAGGATATGACCGAAACCAGCAAGAAGATCGGAGAACGTCTGGGGCAGGACGGTTATGCCTTCGCCAATGTCAATGCTATTCCGGAAATCGACAAGGAGAAGCACCAGGTCTCATTCAATTTTGTGGTGGATCACGGGCAGCGCGTGTATATTCGCCGCATCAACATTGCAGGTAACAGCAAGACCAGCGATGAGGTCATACGGCGCGAGTTCCGCCAGACTGAGGGCGAGTGGTTCGATGTCGAAAAGATCAAGAAATCCAAGCAGCGCGTGGACAAGCTGGATTTTTTTTCCGAGGTCAATATTGAGACTCCCGCGGTACAGGGTGCCAGCGGATCAGGTGGACGTGAATATGGCGGTAAAGGAGAAATCGACCGGCGATGTTTCGGTTGGTGCAGGTTTTTCCAGTGGCGAAGGTCTGGTACTGACCGGTAGCGTGGCGCAAAGCAATCTGTTCGGCACCGGCAACATCCTTTCGACGCAGGTCAATACCGGCAAGGTCAATCAGGTGTACTCAGTGTCGTATACCAATCCTTATTTCACAGACGATGGTATCAGTCGCGGCTTTGACGTGTACAAGCGCAACACCGATTCGCAAAGGACAGCGGTCAGCCAATACTCTTCGCATACGTTGGGGGCCGGTGTGCGTTTTGGTGTGCCGATCAGCGAGGATCAGACTATCAGTTCCGGCTTGGCGGTCGAAAGGACCGAACTGGGGTTGTTCGCAACCAGTCCGGCGCGATTGCTGGACTACGTCAATGTTGCCGGCTACACCAACAACGCATTGTTGGGGACCATCGGCTGGGGCAGGGATAGCCGCGACAGCGCGATTAATACTACGCAGGGGACGGTGCAACGCGCCTTCGCGGAAGTAGCGTTGCCGGTTTTCGACTATGCGCTACTACAAGCTGAATTACCAGCACCAATGGTTCCATCCGCTGAGCAGCGATGTCACCCTGATGCTGCATGGCGAGGCGGGTGTCGCGGGCGGTTATGGCGGCAAGCCATTGCCGTTCTTCAAGAATTTCTATGCTGGGGGCCCGGGTTCGGTGCGCGGCTATGATGCAAATTCACTTGGTCCGCGAGATGCGACTGGCGCGGTATTGGGCGGGCCGCGCGGCGTGCTCTGCGGGAACTGAGCTATTGACGCCTTTCCCGGGAACCGGCAATGAAAAATCCGTGCGCTTGAGCGGATTTGTCGATGCCGGCGCGGTTTACGGGCCTAGCTGATTTGCCGGGCAGTACCGGAATGCGTTATTCTACTGGCGTGGCCGTGACCTGGATATCTCCGGTGGGCCCCCTTAAATTCAGTTATGGCATTGCCGATCAACAAGCAGCCGGCGGACAAATTGCAGAAATTCCAGTTTACTTTGGCTCCGTTTTCTGACGGAGCTATGCGACATCCCGCTGAGCTGCCAGAAGACGGTATCCGGGTGGTGGGTTATGATGTGGAGGGCAGTGGATAATGAAGACAATGATCAAAGTTGGCGCGTTCATCGTGTTGTTGAGTGCTGGGTGGGTGAACGCTGCGGATTTCAGGGTGGGCGTGGTGGATACCGAGCGTGTCCTGCGTGAGTCAGCTCCGGCGATGAAGGCAGAGAGTAAGATTGAAAAGGAATTTTCTGGACGCGACCAGGAAATCAAGAAGCTGATGAAACAGGCGAAAGAGCTACAGGCCGCGCTGGACAAGGAAGACAGCAAACTTTCAGATGTCGATCGCCGCAACAAGGAACGCGAACTGACGGCAATGAACGTGGATTTGCAACGGATGCAGCGCGAGTTTCGCGAGGATTTGAATTTGCGCAAGAACGAGGAGCTTGCCATCGTCCTGGAACAGGCCAACAAGGCTATTCAGGCGATCGCCGAGGCAGAGAAGTATGATCTGATCTTGCAGGAAGCGGTTTATCGTAATCCAAAAATAGACATCACCGACATGGTGATCAAGCATCTTGCCGACAGTAAGGCCGACGTAAAGCCGACAACAAGGCAGATAACAAGGCCGACAACAAGGCTGGCAAGTAAACGGTATCGCTCGCATGACCGTTTCCTACCGATTATCCGAGATCGTGGCGCAGTTGGGCGGGCGGGTGATGGATGATCCCAACGGCGTGCGCATAGCCCAGATCGCAACATTGGAAAACGCGCGACCGGATCAAATAAGCTTTCTGACCAACAGCAAATATCGCGCGCAGCTTGCCAGTACCCATGCTGGCGCCGTCATCCTCGCTGAAGCGGACGCGGACGCGACGGGGTTGCCCCGGATCATCTCAGATAACCCTTATGCGTATTTCGCCAAGGTCTCGGCGTTACTGAATCCCTTGCCGGCAGCCAAGCGCGGCATTCATCCCAGTGCGATCATCGGACGCTGGCGCGAATATAGACACAACTGCCAGTATCGCTGCGACAGCGGTGATCGGTGAAGGCGCAACGATCGGAGCGTTCAGCGTGGTTGGTGAGGGTTGTTGCATCGGCGCCAACGTGGTCATCGGCAGCCATGCGCGACTGTATCCGCGCGTGGTCATTTATCACGATTGCGTGATTGGAGATAATCTGATCGCCCATTCCGGTGCGGTGATCGGATCGGATGGTTTCGGCATGGCGATGGACGAAGGGCGGTGGATCAAGATTCCGCAGATCGGCCGCGTGGTGATCGGCAATGATGTGGAGATCGGCGCGAACACGACCATCGATCGCGGCGCGCTGGATGACACGCGTGATTGAGGACGGGGTGAAGCTGGACAACCAGATACAAATCGCGCATAACGTGCGCATCGGGGCGCACACCGCGATCGCCGGATGCGTCGGGATTGCGGGCAGCACTTCCATCGGGCGATATTGCCGAATCGGCGGCAGTGCGGGCATTCTGGGGCATTTGCACATAGCGGATCATGTGGAAATCGCAGCCTTCACGCTGGTCGGAAAGTCGATCCGCGAGTCGGGCTCGTACGCTGGCATATTCCCGTTTTCCAAGGCTGATGATTGGCGCAAGAATGCGTCGCACCTGCGTCATCTGGATGAATTGGTCATGCGCGTCAAAACGTTGGAACAGCAGCTTGAAAGCCTTAAGCGCGGACTCGCCGAAACGGGAATCTCAATAAAGGAAAGAATGATGAGCAAACAGATGGACATTAATGAAATTCTCGAACTGCTGCCGCACCGTTATCCTTTCTTGTTGATAGATCGCGTGGTGTCGATGGAACCAGACAAAAGTATCGTGGCGCTGAAGAACGTCACGATCAACGAACCCTTCTTTCCAGGGCATTATCCCCATCATCCCGTCATGCCGGGCGTGCTGATTATCGAGGCAATGGCACAAGCGTCTGCGCTGTTGTCTTTCAAATCCATGAGCACAAAAACGGACGAAAAATCAGTATATTACTTTGCCGGGATTGACGGTGCGCGCTTCAGGCAGCCGGTCGGCCCGGGCGACCAACTGATCATCAAGGCGACGCTGGTCCGCAGCATGCGCGGTCTCTTCAAATTCCGCGCGACAGCTGAAGTGGACGAGCAACTCGTTGCTGAAGCGGAGCTAATGTGCACGGTCAAAGCGGTGCCATGATGCGTCACCCTACTGCGATCATCCACGCCAATGCCAGACTCGCCGACGACGTTGAAGTCGGCGCATATTCCATCATCGGCGAACATGTCGAAATCGGTGCGGGCACGGTGATCGGCCCGCATGTCGTAATCAATGGCCATACCCGTATCGGCAGGCACAATCGCATTTTTCAGTTTTGTTCTCTGGGCGAGATCCCGCAGGACAAAAAATATGCGAACGAACCGACACGATTGGAAATTGGTGACCACAACACGATTCGCGAATTCTGCACGTTCAATATCGGCACCGTTCAGGACGTGGGAGTGACACGAATGGGGAATCACAACTGGATCATGGCTTATGTCCATGTTGCACACGATTGTCAGGTGGGACATCACACCGTCCTGGCCAATTGCACGCAGTTGGCCGGTCATGTGACGGTGGATGATTACGCGATATTGGGCGGTTTCACCGGAGTACACCAGTTCGTTAAGGTCGGTGCACACGTCATTACCGGAGTCAGCACGGTATTGTTGCAGGACCTCCCACCTTACGTTCTGGCATCCGGCAATCCTTCCGCGCCTCACGGCATCAATTCAGAGGGATTGAAGCGGCGTGGATTTTCCAGTTCTAAGATCATGGCGATCAAGCGTGCATACAAGACCCTGTATAAATCAGGCCTCAATTTGGAGGAGGCCAAGGCCGCGATCCAGTCGCAGGCGGCTGAACATCAGGAGTTGAAACCTCTGGTAGACTTTCTCGCTGCCACAACGCGCGGCATTATTCGTTAATTCATTTTTGTTATGGCACAAAAGGTTGTGATAGGTATTGTCGCGGGCGAAGCATCTGGAGACCTGCTGGGCAGCCACTTGATGGCAGCCCTGAAGGCGGCCCGCTCCGACTTGAAGTTCGTGGGTATTGGCGGACCCAAGATGCAATCGGTCGGTATGGAAGTATTGTTTCCGATGGAAAAACTCGCCGTGCGCGGCTACGTTGAAGTGTTGCGTCATTATTTTGAGATCGTCGGGATCCGGCGCAAACTGCGCGCCTATTTTCTGGATATTCGCCCCGATTTGTTTATCGCAGTGGATGCGCCGGATTTCAATCTTGATTTGGAACTCAAGCTCAAGCAACATGGCATTCCGACCATCCACTACGTGAGTCCTTCGATTTGGGCATGGCGCGGTGAGCGTATCCACAAGATCAAACGCGCGGTTTCCCGCATGCTCGCACTGTTTCCACACGAACCCAGCCTCTACGAGCAAGCGGGTGTTCCGGTGGATTATGTCGGGCACCCCCTTGCCGATATGTTGCCGGAGTATCCCAAGCGTGCCGCGATGCGCGAAACGATGCGCATTCCACAGAATATAAAGGTGTTTGCGCTTCTTCCAGGCAGCCGCCAAAGCGAAGTCAAGCAGCTTGCTTATACATTTATTGAAACCGCCAAGCTAATATTGCAGCGACTGCCGGATGCCCGTTTTCTGGCGCCATTGGTGAGCCGCGAAACACGCGGCATTTTTGAGCAGGCACTTTATGATTGCGACGCACAGGAGTTACCAATCACCCTGCTGTTTGGGCATGCTCAGGATGCGATGATTGCCGCTGATGGCGTCCTGGTCGCCTCGGGAACTGCCACGCTCGAAGCCGCCCTGCTCAAGCGGCCGATGGTGATAGCGTATCGTATGCCGGCGCTGTCATGGTGGTTGATGAAACGCCAGCGCTATCAACCATACGCGGGCCTGCCCAACATCTTGTGCAATCGCTTTGTCGTGCCGGAATTGATGCAGGAAGACGCGACGCCGGAAAATCTCGCCCAAGCATTGCTTAATCTGATAAGCAGCGCCGAAGCAGTGGCCGAGCTTGAAGAGACTTTCACTGCACTGCATCAAACATTGCGTCAGAACACGGCAGAGAAGGCTGCCGCGGCCATTTTGCCTTATCTGGCAAATGCCTGACGTTACGCTTGTGTGTGGTGTAGATGAGGCTGGGCGAGGCCCCCTGGCCGGCCCTGTCTGCGCAGCAGCGGTGATATTAAGCGTGGACAATCCGATCGCCGGATTGGCTGATTCAAAAAGACTCAGTGAACTGCAGCGCGAACGACTCGCGCCCCTCATCCGTGAACGTGCATTGGCATGGGCAGTGGCCTACGCGGATGTCGTCGAAATCGACCGGCTTAACATACTGCAGGCCACGCTGCTGGCGATGAGTCGTGCTGTGCAGGCCTTACAGATCAGACCGCAGCAAGTTTTGGTGGATGGATTGTATTGTCCGCAGACAGGCATTCCAAGCCAGGCGATCGTGAAAGGCGACAGCAAGATCGCCGCGATTTCTGCTGCTTCGATTCTGGCGAAGACCGCGCGGGATGCCCTGATGCTGGAGCTACACAAAGCCTACCCACAGTATGGGTTCGCCGACCACAAAGGTTATCCCACCGCCGCACACTTGGCCGCTTTGAGCGAACATGGCGTATCGACGGTGCATCGCAAAAGCTTCAGGCCCGTCAGGGAACTATTGTAGGTCGCTTGGCCGCAATTGTTCGCTTGGGGATATATGGCTGTGCGGTGAGGCGTCCATAACGTACCGTGGCCCCCGTTGGACAAACCATCAAGGAAAAGACATGACCCTGTTCAAAATGATCCATGTGCTTGCCGCCCTGATATGGGTGGGAGGCATGTTCTTTGCCTATGCAGTGCTGCGTGTGGCTGCGGTGGAAGTGCTTGACCCTCCCGAGCGGTTGCGGTTGTGGGACGCGGTGTTTCGCCGCTTTTTTAGTTGGGTATGGGGCGCGGCCGCGACGCTCCTAGTAAGCGGTTTGTACATGATCTATTTATATGGGGGCATCGCACACGTACCTCGCCACATCCACCTGATGTTCGCGATGGGATTGGCGATGATGGTGATCTTCGGTTACGTGTTCTTCTCCTGCTACGTGCCGTTTAGCGTGCATGTCGCCAAGCAGCGCTGGAAGGAGGCGGGAGGGATGTTGGGTAAGATACGCAAACTGATTGCTGTCAATTTGGTCTTGGGCCTGCTCACCGTGTGCGTGGCTGTCGTCGGCATTGTCTGGGCCTAGAGCGGCTTGATGCGATGTGGCTTTCAGAGCCACTCATCATTAACCGTTCATGCTCATTCGCATTCACTCAACCATCGGCCATTCCAAGATGTCGTCAAAAGGATCGCGGCTGGGCGGGCAGCCGTGCCGGGTTGCGCGGCAGATCATCGTGTTGAATATGAATCGCGAATCAGCGCGGCGAATCTCTTTGCGTTTTGATGCCGTGAAGATCCTCGCTTTTCGAGGTTGCTTTTGGCATAAATTGAGCCGTTTCCTTTGGTATACTGCTATTAGATTTATCGTAGTTATTTTTTCTGGTGCTGCCTGACGGCTTGGGAAATCATTTACAACTTTCAGTTTGGAGAACTAATCAATGAACGCAATAAATTCAATCGCGCAGCTCAAGGAACGTCTTAACAACGACGGTAACGATATTGAAGCCGCGATATCGTTGGGCAACATCTATTACGACAATGGGGATGCTGGGCAATCCATACTCTATTATCAGCGTGCCCTCGCCATTAATCCGGACCTGCCTGGCGTACGCACCGATCTGGGTACGATGTATTGGCGCAACGACGACATCAGCCTGGCTGAGCAGGCTTTCCGTGAGGCGATTACCCGGGACCCGGGTTTCGGTCATGCCTATGTGAATCTGGGATTGTTGCTGCACCGTGCCAAAGACAATGTGAAGGAAGCCCGTACCGTATGGCAACAGCTGCTGACGGTTGATCCGAATCATGAAGTGGCGTCCAAGGCCCGCGAATTGCTGCAGGAAACGGCTGCGCTGACCAGCTAGGGAAGAACAAAAATTTCTCTGGGCATTCTCAAAACGATTCGCCGCTTGCTGGGCGGTGCCCGGACTCCGAGCCAAGAACCCCAGGATGCGGTTCGGCAACTCAACGTGGTGGCGCCATTGAAGCCTGTGCAGGAGGGCATGACCGCAACAGACGGGCGTAATTCCTTCATTTGCCGCGAGGCGGCGTTAGGTCGCGATGAACGCATCAGTGGCTATTTGTTTTCCATGAGACGGGGGCTTCCATCACGCATGTTGGAAAAAAGCGTGTTGATACAGCGTGCCCGAGATGAGGCCATGTTAAGCAATGTTGCAATGTTTGGCGTGCTTCCCCTGTTGGGCCACCGCCGCGCATTTATCCACGTTACGCCAAGTTCGCTTCGGAATTCTCTGCTGGACGCATTTTCCCAGACGAATGCAGTCATTATGATCAATGCTGATGCATTGATTTCTTCCCATCCGACGGAGATACGCGATGACTTGCGACGGCTCGCAGAAAAGGGCATCAAGTACGGGTGGACATTTAACCGGCCTCAGCATGAGGTCGGCGAGTTGTTGGCTGGCGCCGATTTTATCGAAGTTGAATCTGCGTCCTATGATAGCAGTCAACTGAAAGGAATGTGCCGCGAGTTTCGTGCGATTTCCCGACATCTGAAACTTATCGCCAGCGGATTGCAGACTTCAGACGAATTCAAGCTTTGCTATCACTGCGGGTTCGATCATTTCATGGGACCGTTCGTTACAGGTCGCGAGAATTGGCACCCAGCGAAAGGTGAGATCAATCGACTCCGCGTTATTGAGGTTCTCAACCTGATTCGTCGAGGGGCCGAATTCGCCGTTATTGCAGATGCCCTCCGAACCGAATCGGTCCTGACCTTCAAACTTTTGCGTTACATCAATTCACCCGGCGTTGGCCTGCAGCAAAAAATCGGTGAAATTCCACAAGCGCTGCTGGTTCTAGGCAGGGACCGTTTTTATCGCTGGTTATCGATGCTGTTATTTGATTTCGATCGGACGGGCTACCACGAACGTGTCTTGAACGAACAGGTGCTAACACGCGCACGTTTTTTGGAGATGCTATCGGGACAAGGGAGCGTACCGGCAGAAGCTGAACACTTGTTCATGGCGGGACTTTTTTCCATGCTTGACGTCATGATGGATCAGCCCCTTACTGAGGTGTTGAAGCAAGTGTCGCTGCCGGAATCAGTCGCCGCGGCATTAAACGGCCAGCCTGGCAGGATGCATGACGCCCTGTCGTTGTCGATAGCCGTCGAATCCGGCACCACGGACGAAATTGCGGCTTCGGCCAAGCAGTGCGATCTGGACGCAAAGGTGGTTACTGTCACGATGATCGAAGCACTGGCCTGGGCCCAGCAGGCGAGCGCCGTTGGCGAATGAATGTCAAGTCGATTTCTTGACGGGATTTCCCTTTCTGGTACCATTTTTAAGACCGGATCCTATGGCTTTTCTCCGAGATCAAACTGCCTGATGTAATGGCAACTATAGCCGTGCGGGTATCTGGCCAGATAGTTCTGGTGGTATTCCTCGGCGCGGTAAAACTTTCTGAATGGGACCACTTCGGTAACGATTGTTGACCCCCAGTCGCCGGAGGCATCGACGGTCTTGATGACTTCCTCGGCAGTGTCTCTTTGCTCCACGTCCAGGTAAAAAATCGCTGAGCGGTATTGCGTTCCGATGTCGTGGCCCTGCTGGTTGGCGGTGGTCGGGTCGTGCATGCGGAAGAACTCGAAAAGCAAATGGCGGTAGCTAAGTTGCCGCGGATCGAACTCGATCTTCAGCGACTCGGCATGACCGGTGCTGCCGGTCTTGACCTGCTCGTAGCGCGCATCCGGCGTAGAGCCTCCGATATATCCGACTTCTGTTGCCAGCACGCCAGGAATGGCACGAAGCAGTTCTTGCATGCCCCAGAAGCAGCCGCCGGCGAGGTAAGCGGTTTGCTTTTCGATGTGATCACGCATGGTTGCACTAAGCCTTCCGCAGTGGGTTAACGGATCTGCTAGCGGCGTTCCTTCTTCATCGCCTGTTGGGCTTCACGTCTTGAATCACGTTCACGCTCCGTTGCCCGCTTGTCATGTTGTTTCTTGCCCTTGGCGAGTCCGATTTCCAGTTTGACGCGGCCGTTCTTGTAGTGCATGTCCAGCGGCATCAGCGTGTAGCCTGCGCGTTGCACCTTGCCGATGATCCTGTCGATTTCAAGCTTGTGCAAGAGCAACTTGCGGGTGCGCACCGGATCGGGGTGGATGTGTGTGGAAGCGTTGAGCAATGGGCTGATATGCGAGCCGAGGAGATAAAGCTCGCCATCCTTTACGGTAACATACGCTTCCTTGAGTTGAGCCCGCCCGGCGCGGATCGCCTTGACTTCCCAGCCCTCCAACATGATGCCCGCTTCATATTTGTCCTCAATGAAGTATTCGTGATAGGCTTTTTTATTTTGGATAATACTCATGGCAGGTGAGTTTTGCGGTGTGTTGGGCTATTCTATCAGCCTTTGGAATTATATCTTCGACGAGCAATGGCTTTGGTTGAAAAAACCGTACTTGTTCCGTATAGCGCGGAGCAGATGTTCAATCTGGTGGATCGTGTGGAAGAGTATCCCCAGTTCCTCCCCTGGTGCGGTGGTGCCAGCGTGACTGAATTGGAGGGGACCACGGTTCATGCTACAGTGCACATCGATTATCACCATATCAAGCAGAGTTTTACCACCGAGAACGTCCGCACGCCGCCGCATCAGATCGACATCACACTGCAAAGAGGGCCATTTAAGCAGCTGAATGGGTGTTGGCTATTCTCCCCGCTGAGCCCTTCTGCCTGTAAAATTGAATTTTGCCTGCATTATGAATTTTCCAACAAGTTGCTGGAGAAAATGGTCGGGCCGGTATTTCACTACATAGCCAACAACTTTATGGATGCATTCATCCACCGCGCAGAAAAGGTTTACACAAGCTCATGAGTGACCAGATCAACATCGAGGTGGTCTACGCCCTGCCCAATGAGCAAATCCTGCTCAAGCGATCCGTTACGCCAGGAACGACAGTGTCGGAGGCCATACGGGCCAGCGGTCTGCTCGATAAGCGTCCCGAGATAGATCTCGCTGCAAACAAGGTGGGTATATTCGGCAAGCTGATCATGGCGGATGCCGTGGTCCGCGACAAGGATCGTATCGAGATTTATCGCCCGCTTATCGCTGACCCGAAGCAGATTCGCCGCAAGCGTGCCGAAGAGGGCAAGGTCATGAAAAAGGGCGGCGGTTCGACGGCTGAAGCGTGATGATTGATTACGACCTGCATTGTCACTCCAATATTTCCGATGGCACGCTGACACCCGCCGAACTGATGAATCGCGCTGCCGAGCGTGGCGTGAAGATGTTGGCGCTGACCGACCATGATGACATTGATGGCTTGGATGAGGCCCGGGCCGCCGCAATGCCACTGGGGATGAGATTCATTAACGGCGTCGAGATTTCCGTGTCCTGGCGAACCCATACGTTGCACGTCGTCGGTTTAAACATTGATCCGACGTATCCAGCGCTACTGGAAGGGTTAAGCGGTGTACGCAGCGGACGCGGCGAGCGCGCAAGGAAGATGGCTGACGAATTGGCCAAGGCGGGCATCGGCGGTGTGCTGCAAGGTGCATATCAATTTGCGGGAAACCCCAACATGATAGGCCGCACCCACTTCGCACGCTATCTGGTCGCAGCCGGCCATTGTAAGGATGTAAAAAGCGTTTTCAACCGTTATCTGGTCAAGGGCAAGCCAGGCTACGTACCACATCAATGGGCGACTTTGGCGGACGCAATTGGCTGGATACGGGGTAGCGGAGGCATCGCAGTGCTGGCGCATCCCGGACGCTATATGTCGGGGCGTGTAGGCATGGGGAAGAAGACCATGCACGAATTGTTGAGCGAATTTGTCGAGCTCGGGGGACAGGCGATCGAAGTAATAACGGGCAGCCATACACCGGAGCAATATGTCGAGTTTGCGCGCTATGCCAAGGAATTCAATCTGCTGGCTTCGTGCGGTTCGGACTTTCACGGGCCTGGCGAGAGCTTTCGCGATATGGGGCGGTTGCCGGATTTTCCGTTGGGCTGCCGTCCCGTATGGCAGGCCCTTTCACTGCAATAGGCTCATGGCACAATTCTTCACGATTCACCCGGACAATCCCAATCCGCGCCTGATCCATCAAGCGGCGGCAGTATTGCGCCGCGGCGGCGTCGTGGTGTATCCGACCGATTCCTGCTATGCGCTAGGCTGCCATCTCGATGACAAGGATGCGGTGACGCGCATCCGCCAGATACGCAAACTGGACGATGAACATCACATGACCTTGATGTGCCGCGACCTGTCGGAGATCTCTCGGTACGCAAGAGTGGATAATGTGAAATTCCGGCTACTGAAAAACAATACGCCCGGCAGCTATACCTTTATTCTCGAGGCGACCAAGGAAGTGCCGAAGCGCTTGCAACACCCAAAGCGCAGCACCATCGGTATCCGCATCCCCGATCATCCCGTGGCGCTAGCCTTGCTGGAAGAGCTCGGCGAACCGCTGTCCAGTTCCACGCTTATCTTGCCCGGAGAAGAAGGGCCGCTAAATGATGCAGAGCACATACGCGAATTGCTCGAGAAGAAGGTTGACTTGGTGATCGACGGCGGAGCGGTGGGAGCAGATTTCACCACCGTGATAGATCTGACCGGCGACGTGCCATTATTGCTCCGGCGCGGCAAGGGTGATGTTGCCCCGTTTGGAATCGAAGAATAACGAAAATTGATGGGAACCCGATGCAAGTCGACCAACTGATACAGACCATTGCTCTCGCGGCCATTCCAGTGCTATTCGCGATCACGCTGCATGAAGCGGCTCACGGCTATGTGGCGCGTCATTTTGGCGATATGACCGCCGCCCGGGAGGGGCGTATCAGCCTCAATCCGCTGCGCCACATCGATCCCGTTGGTACGGTCTTGTTGCCGTTGTTGACCCTGTGGATGGGCGGAATCCTGCTCGGCTGGGCAAAACCAGTCCCGGTTAATTTTGCCGCGCTACGCCGGCCTAAGCAGGATATGCTGTGGGTCGCGATTGCCGGACCGGCTTCGAATTTGGCCATGGCTCTTGGCTGGGCGTTCCTCTATAAGTTGGGGCTGCTGTTCCCGGAAAACTACTTTGCCGATCCGATGTTGGGAATGGCCATATGGGGGATTAAAATAAACGTCGTGCTGATGGTGCTCAACCTTTTGCCGCTGCCACCGCTTGATGGCGGACGGGTTGCAGTCAGCCTGTTGCCGCATCGCCAGGCTTTTCAACTGGCGAAAATAGAGCCGTACGGCATGTTCATTTTGATCTTTTTGGCGGTTACGCCGGTGTTAGGTTTTATACTTACGCCGTTGATCGAGTTGATGTACAAGTTGCTTTTGCTGATATTTGGAATTTAACCATGTTTGCTGATCGTGTCTTATCGGGGATGCGCCCCACCGGAAGCTTGCATCTGGGCCATTACCACGGGGTTCTTAAAAACTGGGTGCAGATGCAGAATGAATACGAATGCCTGTTTTTCGTAGCCGATTGGCATGCACTGACCACGCATTACGACACGCCGCACGTTATCGAGCAAAGTGTCTGGGACATGGTCGTGGACTGGCTTGCCGCTGGAGTCAACCCAGCACGCGCAACGCTGTTTATCCAGTCCAGGGTGCCGGAACATGCCGAGTTGCATTTGCTGTTGTCCATGATCACTCCGCTAGGTTGGCTTGAGCGCGTTCCGACCTATAAAGACCAACAGGAAAAGCTAGCCGAAAAGGACTTGAGTACGTACGGCTTTCTGGGATATCCATTGCTGCAGAGCGCGGATATCCTGATCTATCGCGCCACACAAGTTCCGGTGGGCGAGGACCAGGTTCCCCATATCGAATTTACTCGCGAGATTGCACGACGCTTCAACCACATTTACGGGCGTGAGGCGGGTTTCGAAGCAAAGGCAGAATCCGCCGTAAAGAAACTGGGCAGCAAAAAGGCCAAGCTGTATCACGAACTCCGCACCCGTTTTCTTGAGCAGGGCGACGATGATGCACTGGAATCCGCAAAATCCTTGCTCGACGAACAACAAAGCTTGAGCCTCGGAGATCGCGAGCGCTTGTTCGGTTATCTCGAGGGTGGAGGGAAGATGATCCTGTCAGAGCCGCAAGCCATGCTCACCGCCGCTTCCAAGATGCCTGGACTGGACGGGCAGAAGATGTCCAAATCCTACAATAACACCATAACGCTACGAGAGGACGAAGCAAGCGTGAGCAAGAAGATTCGCACCATGCCAACCGACCCTGCCCGTATCCGCCGCACCGATGTGGGCAATCCCGAGAAATGTCCGGTCTGGCAGTTGCACCAGGTATATTCCAGCGAGCAGGTAAAACAATGGGTCATGCAGGGATGCAAGAAGGCTGGCATCGGTTGTATAGAATGCAAACAGCCGGTGATTGACGCCGTGCTGGCAGAGCAACGCCCGATGCGCGAACGGGCTCAACTGTATCTGGACGATCCGGCGCTGGTTCGCAACATCATCGCCGATGGGTGCGAAAAGGCGCGTAAACTGGCCTCTGAGACCATGCGCGATGTTCGCGAAGCGATGGGAATAAGTTACACCTGACTACACATGATTGAAGCGCAATCACAACTTGTCCCTCTGGCCCGGATCCACGGTGAGCCAATGCTGGAGCTGCCGCAGGATTTGTATATCCCGCCGGACGCGCTTGAGCTGGTTTTGGAAACGTTTCAAGGACCGCTGGATTTATTGCTGTACCTGATTCGCAAGCACAACCTGGACGTGCTGGATATCCCGATGGCAGAGTTGACTCGTCAATATATGAGCTATATCGAGATGATGCAAAAGCATCGCCTCGAACTGGCGGCGGATTATTTGCTGATGGCCGCAGTGCTGATCGAAATCAAATCGCGCATGCTGCTGCCGCGCCCGGCCAAGGTCAGCGAAGAAGAGGGCGAGGACCCTCGTGCCGAATTGATGCGCCGGTTGCTGGAATACGAACAAATGAAACTGGCGGCGCAAAGACTTAATGAATTGCCGCAGGCCGGGCGTGATTTCGAGGTCGTGCATGTATTGATAGAAAATATCGTGCGTGAACGTTTGCCCGAAGTCGGCGTGGAAGATTTGCGCCAGGCTTGGCTGGGTTTGCTGGCGCGAGCAAAACTGAACACCCATCATAAAGTGCGTCGCGAACAACTCTCGGTTCGTGAGCAGATGACTCACATTTTGCGCTGCTTGCAAGCTGGTGAATTCGTCGAATTCGGGAAACTGTTCGATTTGGAAGGTGGCGTGTCGAAACTTGTGGTCACCTTCATTGCCATTCTTGAACTGGCCAAGGAATATCTGGTTGAAATTCAACAAAGCGAAACATTGGGGAGTATCTATGTCCGAACAAGCAGAATCACTACCGCCGAATGAAGCCGTGGCACAGGAGGTGGTCCTGGCCGATACTCGGCACCTCAAGCACGTGCTGGAAACTGCGCTTTTGACAACATCCGAACCATTGTCACTTGTCGAATTGAAAAAACTTAGTGACGTGTCGCTGGACAATCGCCAACTGGAAGGACTGCTCGAAGAACTTGCACAGGATTGGCAAGGTCGTGGCGTGGAACTTACCCAGGTGGCGAGTGGCTGGCGTTTCCGGGCCAAGGCGGAAATGCAGCCATACCTCGACCGCCTCAACCCCCAAAAGCCGCCGCACTACTCGCGTGCGGTACTGGAAACCCTTGCCATCATCGCCTATCATCAGCCCGTCACGCGAGGTGATATCGAGGAGATCCGCGGTGTCGCAGTCTCTTCGCAGATTCTCAAAACACTGGAAACGCGCGGCTGGATCGAAGTTGTCGGGACACGCGATGCCCCAGGCAAACCTGAATTGTTCGCCACCACAAAGCAATTGCTGGACGACCTCAATCTGCGCGCCCTGCAAGACCTTCCATCTTTGCAGGAGATCGGCGCGTTGCTGGAGCAGGAAGCGATTGCGCCAGCATGAAGCCCGTTCGGGATTGAAATCGATTCAATCCAGCGATAATCCTTTCTTCAAGGAGCTCTTCAAACTTGCCGGCTCGGTCCGGCAGCGCAACAAGGCAAGCCAGACCTTGCTGGACGGACCGCATTTGCTTGCCGCGTATCTGGAAAGAGATTGTCAGCCGAAACATGTTTTGTTGAATAGCGCCGCGTTGGACGACGAAGAAATTGCGGGTTTGCTGAGACGCTTAAGAAGTGTTCCCATCAGCCAACTCGATGACAGGCTGTTCGCAAAACTCAGCGAACTGAAAACGCCCACCGGGGTTCTTGCGCTGATTGAAATTCCTCGCCCCACCGCGTCAATTTCCGCTGCCGGCTTCGCTTTGTTGTTGGAAGACATACAAGACCCGGGTAATCTTGGGTCGATGCTGCGTACCGCCGCCGCTGCAGGGTGCGATGCGGTATGGTTGTCCCCGGGTTCCGCCGATGCATGGTCTCCCAAGGTGCTGCGCGCAGCGATGGGGGGGCATTTTGCGCTGGATATATTCGAGCAGCAGGATTTGCCGGGCGTGGCCAAGGCATTTTCAGGGGCATTGCTGGCTGCCGCCCCAGACGGCCCGCGCAGCCTGTATGATTGCGATCTGTGTGGCAGGGTCGCATTTCTCGTCGGCAACGAAGGGGCCGGCCTGTCGGAACAATTGCAGAGTCTCGCCACGCATAGGATCAATATCCCGATGCACCGCCAAGTCGAATCGCTAAATGCTGCCGCTGCCACGGCAATCTGCTTGTTTGAGGCAGTAAGGCAGCGTGAAAGGCTTTGACCTGCCTTGCAACACCGTTGTTAGAGTCCTTGACCTGCAAGCCTATTTCGCTATAATGCGCGCCCCTGTGAGACTAAATATGCAGTTTCACATACCTTGCTCCACCGCATCGCAAGCGGGGGGCTTTAACCATAAGGAGATGTAATGCGACACTATGAAATCGTATTTATCGTTCATCCCGATCAGAGCGAGCAAGTGCCTGCGATGATTGAACGTTATCGCACACTGGTGACGTCCAAGGGCGGGTTTATACACCGTTTGGAAGATTGGGGCCGCCGCCAATTGGCTTACCCGATTCAAAAAATTCACAAGGCACATTACGTGCTGATGAATATCGAATGCAACCAGGAAACACTGGACGAACTCGAACACGCTTTTCGCTTCAATGATGCGGTATTGCGTCATCTCACCGTGAAAACCAGGGCTGCCATCACTGAACCGTCCGCCATGATGAAGGAAGAGAAATCCAGATCTGTACCGACTGAAGGCGGCTTAAGCGCTCCGGCTGTGGCTGAAGAAGGCTCTGCAGCAGCGGCGTAATTGGCGCGAAACCAGGTTGTCATCAGCGGCGAGCTGATCGCGCTGGAAGGTGTACGGTACACGCCGGCCGGAGTGGCGAGAGTAGCACTGACGTTAAGTCACAGCTCGCAGCAGTCCGAAGCGAACGGTTCACGGCGGGTACAGTGTGAAGTGAATGCGCTAGCGTTTGCCGAGGTAGCGAAAAAGGCTACTCAGTTTGCGGTAGGGCAGAACGTTATAGTGCGCGGGTTTTTAGCCCAGCAAAGCATTCGTAGCCGACATTTGGTTTTGCATATAAACGACATAATTTTGGAATAAGGAAATATCATGGCTCGTCTAGACAAGAAGAAAGATGACAAGAACAAACGCTCTCCCCGCAACAATCTGTTCAAGCGCCGCAAGTTTTGCCGCTTCACGGTCGAGAAGATAGCTGAGGTGGATTACAAGGATATCAACATCCTCAAGGATTTCATTGCGGAAAATGGCAAGCTGATTCCGGCGCGCATCACCGGCACCAAGACACGCTTTCAGCGTCAATTGAGCACGGCCGTGAAGCGCGCACGCTTTCTGGCTTTGATGCCCTACACTGACCTGCACTAAGGAGTCCGGAAATGCAAATAATCTTGATGGAAAAAGTGACCAACCTCGGCCAATTGGGTGAAGTGGTCAAAGTTAAGAACGGTTTCGCGCGCAATTTTTTGATTCCGGAGGGAAAGGCTAAACGCGCGACGGCTGCCAATATGGCTGAGTTTGAAGTTCGTCGCGCCGAGCTCGAAGCTGCCGACAAGACCAAGTTGGCCGAAGCGCAAGCGCGTGGCGAAAAGCTGGCGGGTTTGACCTTGCAGATAGTGCAGAAGGCTGGCGTGGATGGTAAGCTTTTCGGCTCCGTAACCAATGCCGACATCGTGGAGGCGTTGGCTGCACAGGGCTTTACAGTCGAAAAGTCGCAGGTGCGTATGCCGACAGGCCACATCAAGCAGATCGGCGATCATCCGCTGAGCATCGCGCTGCATACCGATGTGGTGGTGGGCATCACTGTTTCGGTGCTCGGCGAACAGTAATTCATCCTGGATCGGCGCAATAAAAAAGGACTGGTCAACAGTCCTTTTTTTTGGGCATTTGCACATTAGCGAGTTGACATCCTCCTCGCCCTCAGCTTAAGGCTGCCGCTTGCGCGGGAAGAGCGAGGATTCCTGCTGCCAGCGCTTGATGTCCCAAGCGGAGAATGTTCCTTGCGGCATTGATATCGCGATCATGCAGCGTGCCACACCCGGCACAAGCCCATTCCCTTAATCCAAGTCCCGTTCTACCTTTCGGACTGCTGGCGGATATGACTCCACAGCACGAGCAAGTCTGGGTGGTGTTTCTTTCGTTTACTTCCTCGTACACAACTGACCGCGCCATCGCTTTATATTCCAGCTGTGTCTTGAGCATTCCCCATCCTGCATCCAGGACGGATTTGGCCATTCCGGTTTTCACCAGTTTCCTGCTGCTTACATTACCTACGAAGACCGCTCCGTAGTTCTCGACCAGCATCGTTGAGAACTTGTGGATCTCATCCCGTCTGGTGTTCGTAATCTTCGCGTGGATCGCCTTGACACGCCGCGATTTGTTCGCGCGCTGAGCTGTTGCCAGCTCCTCGGCAAATTCGTCCGTGATGCGCCTGCGCTCCAGCACCCTCCCGTCCGAGCAGGTTGCTGTGGTCCTGAGCCCGAAATCGATACCAACGGATTGCGTACCGGGACCTGGCCTGGTCTCGACTTTCACCGTGGTGTTGAAGTACCAGCGCCCTCGGGCATCCTGCGAGAACGAGCCGGTCCGGGTTCATGCTTCGACAGGTCGTAGCTGTCCCATACGCCGAAGACATGTCCGCAGAACCTGATCTGGCCGTTGACCAGCTTTACGCCCGCCTTCTTGAACGGGATCCAGCCCAGTGCGCGCTTCGCGCCACTGGAGCTGCGCCACCGCAGTTTGTTGCGCTTGAATTGCCGCCTCGACTTGGCGTGTCGTGAAATCACTGCCTGAACCGTAGCTGCGCCAATGACACTCAGGCGGCGTTCCTCCCGAATTTCCCTGAGTTCTTTGTGCAGGTCGTATTCCGAGGTGTTGCAGTTCATGAAGCCTACCCCTGGGATCGGCACCCAGAAATACTCAGCACTCAATGCGTTCGCAGAATTCCACACCTGATTTACCTCAAACGCCATTCTGGACAGCACTCGTGCGTGTTTGTCCTTGACCCTTACCCTGAGTGTCCTGGTGTTTGATTCCATTGTATCATTATATAAAGAACGTTCGTTCTGTGCAATGCAAGGCGCTATCCCTCTCCGCCATGAATGGCGAAGCTTTTCGCGCAAATCAGTTAAAATACATTCCGCCTAAAAGCCCCAGCGATTCAATTCCATGCAAAACTTTCCCAATCATGACCTACAACTTGACCAGATCAAGCTTCCGCCCCATTCGGTGGAAGCCGAACAATCGGTGTTGGGCGGCTTGCTGCTCGAGGCCAGTGCGTTGGATAAGATCACCGACCTAATAACCGATGACGACTTCTACCGCCAGGAGCACCGGCTGATCTATCGGCAGATTGTGCGCCTGAGCGAGCTCGCAAAACCGGTGGATGTAATCACGGTGGCGGAAGCGCTGGAGATCGCCGGCGACCTGGACAAAGTGGGTGGCTTGCCCTATCTGGGCGGCTTGGCCCAGAATGTGCCGTCGGCAGCTAATATCCGTCGCTACGGCGAAATCGTGCGCGAGCGATCCATCATGCGCAAGCTTGCGGAAGTCGGTACGGATATTGCCAGCAGCGCCTACAACCCGACTGGCCGGGACGCTGCGCAATTGCTCGATGAGGCGGAAAGCAAAGTCTTCGAGATCGCCGAGGCGGGCTCGAAAGGCAAGCAGGGATTTGTGTCCATGCCCCCGCTGCTGTCGCAGGTGGTGGAGCGTATCGAGACCTTGTATTCCCGCGATAATCCCAGCGATATCACCGGTACCGCGACCGGCTTCACCGACCTGGACCGCATGACTTCCGGCTTGCAGCCCGGCGACTTGGTTATCGTGGCAGGCCGGCCGAGCATGGGGAAAACCGCCTTCTCTATCAATATCGCCGAGAATGTCGCAATGGACAGCAAATTGCCCGTTGCGATTTTTAGCATGGAGATGGGCGCAACCCAATTGGCGATGCGTATGCTCGGCTCGGTCGGCAAACTCAATCAACACGATCTGCGCACGGGTCGACTGCAGGATGATGATTGGGGGCGGCTGACCCACGCGCTCGGAAGACTGAATGATGCGCCGATACACATTGACGAAAGTGCTGCACTGTCTGCTCTTGATCTGCGCGCGCGGTCGCGCCGCCTGCATCGCCAGAGTCATGGGCTTGGCTTGATCGTGGTGGATTATTTGCAATTGATGAGCTCGAATGCAGGCAGGGCCAGCGAAAATCGCGCCACCGAAATCTCGGAAATCTCCCGCTCGCTAAAGGCCCTCGCGAAGGAACTACACGTGCCCGTTGTCGCGCTGTCGCAGTTGAACCGTAGCCTCGAGCAACGCCCTAACAAACGTCCGGTGATGTCGGATTTGCGCGAATCCGGCGCGATCGAGCAGGACGCAGATCTGATCCTGTTCATTTACCGGGATGAAGTGTATAACAGCGACTCGCCCGACAAGGGCAAAGCGGAAATCATCATCGGCAAACAGCGCAATGGCCCGATCGGCAAAGTCGAACTCGCATTCCGGGGTGAATATACCCGCTTCGACAATCTCGCATCAGGCAATTATTGATCCGGGTGTCCGGTGGGAGCATGTGGATGGTGAAGCGCTGATACGTATCGGTTTGTGTGCGAGATCCCACTGCAGTCGGATATGTATCGATATCGTACGACAGAACATATCGGTCAATTGCCATCGCGCCACCGGTCGTTTTGCTCGTGGCTAGTCAGTATGATCCTGTGTCCAAACTCTGTAGGAGATACCATGAATGAAACGAAACAGCAGCATTCCGACGCGGGAAAGCTGAAGGTCATTTATGCCCGGCATTCCGTCCGAGCGTATGCACCTGCGCCTCTCGATAGCGCTACCGTGCAGACCCTGCTCGATGCCGCCGTGCATGCGCCCACGGCGATGCACGAAGAACCTTGGGCATTCGTCGTGGTGCAGGACCGCATGTTATTAAAGCGCTTGTCTGATCTGGCCAAACCTCTCTTCGTCGAAGAGGTTCGCCACCGGAATGCGCATGGAGTTGGCCACTCGTTCGACCACTTTACCAAGCCGGAATTTAATATCTTTCATGGCGCTCCTGTTCTGATCATCATCTGCGCGAAGCCGTCTAGCCCATTCGTCGCTGCCGATTGCTGGCTGGCGGCGGAAAACCTGATGCTGGCGGCCAGTGCCATCGGGTTGGGCACTTGCGTCATCGGTTCGGCGGTTGCCGCCCTGAATATTCACAAGACAAAGACGGAACTTGGCATTCCTGACGAATATTCCGCGATTGCGCCGATCGTCGTCGGCGTTCCCAGTGGCGACACCCAAGTCACCTCCAGAAAAGAGCCTCTTATACTTTCCTGGAAGAAATAGCGGGCAGAAGGCGGGGCGATGCTGTCCTTCTTAATCATGGCGTTGCTGATATATGGCGCCATGCATCTTTATGCGCTTGGCAAGGTGTGGTTGGCCTTCCAGCATTCATCGGGACTGGGCTTGGCACTGGTTATCGTGGGACTTCTCATGACCATCTCACCAGTGATCCTTTGGCAGATGACTAGCCAGAATCGGAAGGCCGGGACCGTTGTTGCGTCCTGGGTGACCTATACCTGGATGGGATTCCTGTTCCTTTTTTGCAGCGTCGCCTTGGTCTTCGACTTTGGCCGCGCACTTGGAACACTGCTTGGTTTCACATGGCATCTTGATGAAATTATGACGATCGGGATCGTTGCTGCACTTGCTCTTGCCCTACTGGGCTATGGCTTTGTCGAGGCCCGGCAGATGCGCGTTGAGAGGATAAGGATCACGACCCCAAAACTATCTCCAGCCATCGGTCGAGTGACCCTCGCGCAGCTTGCCGACCTGCACCTCGGAGTGATGCTGAAAGAAGAATTCCTTAATCGTATCATCGCCACCCTTCAGGAAATTCGACCAGATATTGTCGTTGCGACAGGCGACATCATAGATGCGCATGGGAATGACACTTATAGACTTGCCCAGCACTTCCTGAATTTCAAGGCCGTTATGGGCGCATACGCCGTCATTGGCAACCATGAACACTATGCAGGGCTGGAAGAATCAGTACGCTTTCTGCGCAATGCGGGCTTCACCGTTCTACGTGGCGAGTCGGTCGAAGCCGGAGGGATCCTTTTGGTGGGGGTCGACGATCCTGGTACGGCAACAGCTGGCCAAAAGACAAGAATTGATAGCGCTACCAGACAGGCCTTGGCTTCAGCCCAAAAAGACTCCTTCATCGTTCTGCTAAAGCACCAACCCGTAGTTGACAGTGATACCCCGTTCGATCTGCAACTCTCTGGCCATGTACATGGGGGCCAGATATTTCCGTTTTGCCTTTTGACGCGGCTTGCATATGGGGTACGCACGGGCCTTACGCAACTTGCCGACGGACGCCGGCTGTACGTAAGCCGCGGTGCTGGCACATGGGGCCCACCCATGCGTCTTTATGCCGAACCGGAGATTACACTGATAACAATCGAGAGCGAACAAAGCGAATCCCCTGTGTGGGAAAGTCCCACGAGCAACGTGGCAAGCCAAGTGCCCGATCGGCTTCGCTAGAACGTTCGATTGAATAGCATCATTTCAGTCGCCATCATTTCGGCCCTGAAAGCCGTCAGAACCCAGTTTCGTTAAGGCGCCAGTTGAGCCGGCGCCCTTGACGACCAATGCGTATTGACACATCTGCGGCATCGGCCTGTGAAGGCCCTTGCAACGTTGTTTCTGCCACCCAGTTACACTCGCTGCGCGATCAAGGGTGGCCCTTCGAAAAAAAAAAAAGGCAAGATCATGTTGCCTGATCCGCCTAATACCTCAGCCCGTGTCGGATGATCTGTTCTTCCAGGAATGGCAAATGCCAAATGTTGCAGGTCACATGCGTTGAATCCCGCCTAGTTCTTGTGAAAGTTCCTGAGAAAGCGCGGCACAAGATAGGTCAAGTGACCGCACTTGCGTCAGTTTGGAAGCACCAGGCTGTGCCGCGACGATCATTATGCCGACGCGATCGGGCCGTAGAATGAGGGACTGCTCGGAGTCAGGCCTCGCGATGATTTCTTAGTGCACGGTCCCGTTTGATCGGGCGCGACGCTCGAGGCCGATATCTGCACGGTCATCTTGATAGCCGTGCAGGCGCAGCCCCATGTCGCCCTTCCTGCGGCGCTTGATTCCCTGTGCCAAAGGGCCTGCAACCGTCGCTTCAGAGTTGCTGCGTTTGCGCCGATCGGGAGATCTGCGGCGTTCGAGGTGGGGGCGATTCTGGCGCAGGACGGATTGCGCGGATATGTTTAGTGTGCGGGTAACAAAACATTCTAGGTCCGACTCCAGATAGCACGGTTGACCATGCACAAGGAAAAATGGAATGATGGGATCATGTTGTCGGTCATTGGCGAGCCAGACATCGACGGACTTTCTGGGCATGTGCGGCTTCAGAAAGGTGATGGCCTCCATTTCGGTCAGCAGTACATTATCAGGTGCCTCATCCGTCTTGTGGTCCCCGGCTTGAGTCTGTGCATTAAAACCATGCCTTAACAATGCCTCGAACGCCTCTGGAGGCACTGGTTTTGAGTATAGATTTCCCTGGGCGTAATCACACCCGGCAGCGGCCAGCAGATCACGCTGTTCAACGCTTTCGACGCCTTCCGCAATTACTTTGAAGCCAAATTTGTGCGCCATCACGATAATTTCGGACAGCCCCAGATCGTTCGGGTCCCTCGCGAAATTGAGTATGAAAGACTGATCTATTTTCAGATAGTTGATATGGAAATCCTTAAGTTGGAAAAGTGACGAATAGTCAGTTCCAAAATCATCAAGCGCCACTTGTATGCCAGCATCTTTGAACAAACGCAACTTGTCGTTGATGTCAGGTTCAGCATGCAACAATCCTTCGCGAATATCAACTGCCATATTCTTTCCGGGAAGTTCCAATGCTTCCATATAATGTAGCCATTCTGCTGCAAAATATTTGCGTTCGGGTCGGAATTGAGCAGGCGACAGGTTTACGCTCACCTGGAAATCATCATAAAATAATTGGCTCCAATGCTTGGCAAATCGCGCGGATTCTTTGAATGCCCAATCCCCGATTTGGTTTATCAGGCCTGTATTTTCTGCTAGCGGAACAAATTCCATGGGGCTGATCATTCCGTAGTTAGGATGCTGCCACCTTAGCAGCGCTTCGGCTTTATGGATACTGCCTGTTGACAACTCGACAATCGGTTGAAAGCAGACGCTAAGTTGCCCGGCCGCGAGCGCGCCACGCAAGTCGTTAACAAGGAGCACGCGGGATTGTTCTCCTTGTGGGAACGACGCGGTAAAGTAACTGAACTGGTTGCGACCCTTGCTTTTGGCAACATACATGGCTTGGTCGGCATTCTTCATCAAGGTACTGATGCCATTGGCGTCGTTCGGATACAGGGTAATGCCGATGCTGGCCGAAACATGCACGACCCTTTCAGTTATATGATAGGGCTCTGCCAGCTTGGTGACGATTTTCTGTGCAACATCATCGATATGGCGGGTGTCGGGGAGATCAGACAGGATGACCGTAAATTCATCGCCACCCAGGCGCGCCACCGTATCTGATCCACGTACACAGGCACTGATCCGGCGTGCACTTTCCTGCAACAGGATATCGCCTACATCATGCCCAAGCGTGTCATTCACTTCCTTGAAGTAGTCGAGGTCAATGAACAGCAGCGCGATTGGAAGGTTGGCGCGGTTAGCTTTTCTGATTTCGAGGCCAAGACGATCCAGAAAAAGGCGCCGATTGGGCAGTCCGGTAAGGAGATCGTAGTAAGCCTGCCGCCTGATGTTTTCCTCCGTTCGCTTTTGGTCGGTGACGTTGGAGAATAGTGCCACACGCTTTAGCACGCTGCCGTGGTCGTCGTAGATAGTGTGAATCGACTGCCACACAGCATATTCCTCGCCATTTTTTCGCCGATTCCATATTTCCCCCTCCCAAATTCCCGTAGTGCTGAGCTTATGTCCAATAAGTGGGTTGAACGCCTCGCCATGACGTTCGGAGCTCATGAAATGTGATGCCTTGCCGATTGCTTCGCTTGAGGTATAACCGGTCAAATGAGTGAATGCCTGATTGACGGCAATGATGCGGTCGCTGCTGTCCGTGATCATGACTGCTTCACCGATCGCCTGATATACAGAGGCCGCGAATTGCAGCTCTTGTTCGGAATTTTTTTGAGCGGAAATGTCAGAATGTGTGCCGATCACGCGTAATACCAGGCCGCTATCCGCGCGACTTGCCACGATGCCACGCGTGAGTATCCATTTCCAGTTTCCGTCCTTGCAGCGTATTCGATACTCAATGGAAAGCTTTTCTGCCTTGTTTTGAAAAAATTTGCGCAACGACTCTGTCCAATTGGCCTTGTCATCGGGATGGATCAGTTCTTCCCAGTCAGTTATGTTGTTATCAATCTCATCATCAGCAAAGCCAATCATTGCCTTGCCAGCCATGGAAAATCTGACTTCGCCAGTCTGGAGGTTCCAGTCCCACACGCTGTATTCGCCCGCTTCCAGCGCGCGGTTCCATCGCCGCTCTTTCTCACGCAACGATTCGATGTTGGCGACCTGCTTCTGCAACGTATTGACACGTTGCTCTGCGATGGCAAGCCGGATGTTAAGTTGTTGCAGGTCGATTGGGATCTCCAGATAGTCATCTGCACCGGCAGCCAGAACCTGTCCCAGGATTCCAAATATGGTGCGCGCAGTCACAACCAAAATCAGGCTTCCGTAGCCCTTTTGGGTGCTCCGGATCTTCTGGCACAGTTCCAGGCCGGTCCTTCCTGGCAATGAACAATCTACGATAACAAGGGGAAAGCTTTGCGCCTGATAGGCGGCCCAGCCGCTCTCTCCATCCTCATAATCAGCAACCTGATGGCCGCGATTCTCGAGGGTGGTCTTGAGAAGGGATCGTGTTTCAAATTCATTTTCAACCAAAAGGACATTCATTTTTCATCTTCCCGCATCGCTGGCTCAATGCACCAAGAATTTTTTGAAATTATTAAGAATAGCGTATCTCCGTACCGCAGGCGTTACTTGGAATGCCCACGCCTCAAAAAGATCTTGTTCGGCAAAACGGACTGGTGCAATTTTATGATATGCGATTAAACACGATGGAAAAGCCGAAATAGATGAGTTAAAACACGCTGTTTCCGGGTAATCACAAGCATTGGCGGGCTTTGTGCCATCGGGAGCACCGCTTGAAAGAGCAGGCTGATACGTGAGACAGGTGCTCGGTGTCCATGACTTTCTCCTTCATTTCCGTAACAAGGGCAGTGGCGGTATCAATATGCTTTTGTGAGAAGCAGCCCACCGGCTATGGCTGATTTGGCGTGTCGCTGTTTCTCGGCTTCCTCCATCGTGCCCCTGCTGTGCAGGATCAGCTTCCAGGCAATGAGCTTCTGCTCATATCGTATGGAGGCGTTTGCCGGGCTGGTTGACGGCAGGCGATGGTAGGTCAATGGCCAATCTTCGAGGAAAGGCTGCACGTAGCGGCGGAAGCACCGTTCTGCCATGCTGCCATTGAAATAGATATTCGTGATGACCGGATGGGTCTGGAAGAATGACGCGAAATCGTTAGTAGAAATCGAATCAGCCTCGATATCCGCGTCCATGCTGCCGGAACGCGTGCAAGAGGCGAGAACATCCCAGAGCGCGATACCGGCGGAATTCAGCCTGTCCGTGCGCGTTTCGTAAGGCAGGGTAGGTGCTGCGCCGACCAGTTCGCCCATGATCGGCCAGAAGGCATTGCGGCGATGCGCATAATATTGCCTGGCACGCAGCGATTCCTTTCCGGGCATGCTGCCAAGAATCAGCGACGTCGCGGTGTGAGTCTCGATTGGCGGGAAACTCTTGACGTGTGGCATATCTAACGACGCGGAACGGCGCCGCGGTTGACGCAGGCCCACGATCCCGACTTTCGCTTCACTTCTTGTGGCACTTTAGAGATGCTGCGCGAACCAGTCTGCCGCGCTCTGCGCCGCTTTCTGCAGCGTGCCGGGTTCTTCGAACAAGTGGGTCGCGCCAGGGATTAGCATGAGTTTCTTTTCGCAGTTCAGCAGCGCATCGGCCTCTTGATTCAATTCGATCACGCCGTAATCATCGCCGCCGACGATCAGCAGGGTCGGTGCCGTCACCCGACGCAGTGCAACCGCCCCGGCGAGGTCCGGGCGTCCGCCGCGGGATACCACAGCAGCGATTTTATGTTCCATTTTTGCTGCTGCCTGTAACGCCGCGGCCGCGCCTGTGCTTGCCCCGAAATAGCCAAGGCGTAGGTTTTGCGTGTCAGCGTTACTTTGCAGCCATGTGGTCGCCGCGAGCAGGCGTTGCGTGAGTAGTACGATGTCGAAACGGGTGTCGTAAACTTGATCCTCTTCGCGTGTCAGCAGATCGAACAATAGGGTACCGATGCCGCGTCCCTGTAGCACTTCGGCAACAAAGGTGTTGCGCGGACTGAAGCGGCTGCTGCCGCTGCCATGGGCAAAAAGCACCACACCCTTTGCGGATGGAGGGAGTATCAGTTCGCCATCCAGTTCAACGCTGCCAGCCGGAATGTGTACGGTAGTCATGTTGTGCCTCTCATTATGATCGGAATACGCTGCCGGCCGAACTGTCCGGCGAATTTCTCGAAATGTCCCGCCAATGCCGTACCGCACTGAGGACAGTGGCCCCGTGCGTCGAGGGTATATTCAATGATCTCATGCCAGTCCCGCACGATCAACGGCTGCTGGCAGCTTGGGCATTGCGTGGTGCCGCCGGATTGGTCGTGAACGTTGCCCGTATATACATGCAGCAACCCGGAGAAATGGGCGATCTGCCGTGCCCGGGTCAAGGTTTTTGCCGGGGTAGCGGGGATACCGGTCATCTTGTAGTCCGGGTGGAAAGCCGTGAAGTGAAGCGGCACATCGACTCCGAGTTCCTTCGCGATCCATTCGCACATTGCAGAGATTTCGTGCTCGCTGTCGTTGTATCCGGGAATCAGCAGGGTTGTGATTTCCACCCAGACCTGGGTTTCTTGGCGCAGGTATTTCAATGTGTCGAGAACCGCCTGAAGGTGCGAGCCTGTCTGCTTAACATAGAACTCTTCGGTGAATGCTTTAAGGTCCACATTCGCGGCATCCATTTTGGCGTAGAACTCGCGGCGCGGTTGGTCATGCATATAACCCGCCGTGACGGCAACTGCCTTGATGCCGCGCTCGTGACAGGCATCGGCCACGTCCATCGCGTACTCGGCGAATATTACCGGGTCGTTGTAGGTGAATGCCACGCTCTTGCAATTCAACTGCTGGGCGGTACGTGCAATGGCTTCAGGCGTGGCTTGGTCGGCGAGCTTGTCGAAGCTCCGCGATTTTGAGATATCCCAGTTCTGGCAAAATTTGCAGGCCAGGTTGCAGCCTGCGGTGCCGAACGACAGGATGCTGCTGCCCGGATAGAAATGGTTGAGCGGCTTCTTCTCGATCGGGTCGACGCAGAAACCCGAGGAGCGGCCGTAGGTGGTAAGGACCATCGCATCGCCGACGCGCCCGCGCACGAAGCACGCGCCACGCTGGCCTTCCTGCAGCTTGCAGTCGCGAGGGCAAAGGTCGCATTGGATGCGACCATCATCCAACCTGTGCCAATACTTGGCTGGATATTGTTCGGCGATGCTTATCGGTTCGTCCATGGTATTCTGTTCGCGGATGTCAGGAATTCACGTAGTCTTTTTCGCGCCATTTGGTCACACTATAGCGTGACAGTTTCACTCCTTCCGCCCAGAAATCCCCAGGCAACCCCGCCTTGCGCCTGAGCATCGCAAGGAAATCGCGCGGTTGGGAGAGGCTTTCCCACACTTGCGGCAAGAAGGTGCTGTGGTATGGGCCATATTCAAACACGATCCCATCCACGTTGGGGCGCAGCTGCGCCAATGCATCAGCCTCGTTTCGGACGATCATGTCTTGCGCGGGCGACAGCAAGGAAATCTCAATTTCAGTAATATCGAGTTCGTCCATATTCAATGGAACAAAACGTGGGTCGCGCAATGCCGCCGACACAGCGTTGCTTTTGACGTCCGCGAGCAATGGCCGGTGTGCCTGAAGTGAGCCGATGCATCCGCGCAACTCTCCGCACTGCGTGAGCGTGACGAAACACGCGCCGTACTCGGCGAGCCACGGGGCTGATTCGTCGGCTCCGTATGATATCTTCAAGGCGTTCGATATTGCGGCGCGCGCAATCGGCAGTAACACTTCACCTCGTTGATTAGACATATTGTTTCTCCTGAAAAATCAGACTGCAGCGGTAAATGCGAAAGCCGCATATCCCACCACCTGTGCATGAGACCCCGCTGTGTCACCGGAGTTTCGTAAATCGAGCAAATGTGGTTCGAGGTGGTGCTTCTGTGCTGCCACGATCAGGCCGCTGATGGGTGTGCCTCCACAGGCACAGTCATGCGTGATGGGCTGGCGAAGCTGCAGGATCGACTGTGCGGTCTCCTCATCCACGCGCTGTGCGGTGGCGTACGGCAAATAGTGTGACAGATCGGAGCTGATCACGATCAGCGTTTCGTCGCCACCCCACACGGCTTCCAGCACCTCTGCGACTTCTGCTGGGCTAGCCATGCCCACTGCCAGGGGAAGGAGCGTGAAGTTGGTCAACACGCTTTGCAGAAAAGGTAGTTGCACTTCCAGAGAATGTTCCAGCGCATGTGCCTGCGCGCTGATTCCAACCTGTGGCAAGTTGGCGATCGTACGTTCGCCTGCAGCATCAAGCATCACTGGACCCAACGGTGTGTCAAAGACATCGACGCCCGGCAACACCAGGCCGCGCACGGCAACGCGATGAGTAGGGCCCAACAGCACGACGCGACGGATGCGAGACGCAACCCCGCGGAGCGTGGCATAAGCGGTCGCTGCGATCGGGCCGGAGTAGATGTACCCGGCATGAGGAACAATCAATGCTTTCGGGGCTAGATCGAACGGGCGTGCCTGCGCCAGCAATTGCTGCACGTCATGCGCGAGCTGCTTAGTCTCGGCGGGGTAGAACAGACCCGCAACGGCGGGGGGGCGATTGGACGTCATGGCGACCTCAATGTTATATTTTTCGATATGAGGACGTATTGGCCAGAATTCAAGAGCCTGACAAAGATGACCCCCAGCCGGGGGACGGTGATCTTTGCTGTTCAGATGCGGGTTTGCGGGCGACTACGGTCGATGGGGTGTATTGCTGGCGCGCGCGACGCCTGGTGAGGGCTAATGGATAGGGCAGCTGCCAATCGGCTTGTCGGGGCGATAAGGCGAAAATATTTGCACCTTCCATCGGTTGGACAGCTCACCGGTCAGGGGCTTCAGCTTGGTTGCGATATCCATGCAGAGACTCATCGCCGCCACGTCACTGGTGTCTGCCACAATGCCGATCGTGTTGTCCTGGTTGCTGACAACGCAATGGTTCGTGACGCCGGCATCGATTATTGCTCTGCACAGGTTATTCGTGCTGGCCGCAGCCGTAGGTGCATTTGATTTTCCGCATCCCAACAGAGTTGCAGGGAAAACGAGCGCGGCAAGCAATACTGCAGAATTTTGCATTTTGGCCATTCTCGATTAGGGCTTGAATCTCTAGCCTAGCAGCTGCTTCACGTGATCGCGTTCGTCTAGCAATTCCTGGTGGCTTTCCGTCATGTGCTTGCGTCCCAGATCGCTGATCTGCAGCCCTCGCACGATTTGGTATTGGCCATGTTTGCAGGTGACCGGAAACCCGTATATCACGCCTTCCGGGATGCCATAGGTACCGTCGGACGGAACGCTCATCGTCACCCAGTCATTGTGGTGGGAGCTAAGCATCCAGTCGTGGATGTGGGTAATAGCCGCATTGGAGGCACTTGCTGCACTCGATAGCCCGCGCGCTTCGATGACCGCAGCCCCGCGCTTTTGCACGGTGGGAATGAACTCGCGTTCCACCCAGTCCTGATCCGGCAGGATGTCCCTGACCAGCCGACCCCGTATTTCGGCATGGTTAAGGTCGGGATATTGCGTGCCGGAATGGTTGCCCCAGACAACCATCTTCTTGATATCGCGGATCGGTTGGAACAACTTTATGGAGACCTGTGCAATTGCACGGTTATGGTCAAGGCGCATCATCGCGGTGAAATTGCGCGGATCTAGGTCCGGGGCGTTCTTCATCGCAATCAGCGCATTGGTGTTGGCCGGATTGCCCACTACCAGAACCTTGACGTGGCGCGCGGCATAGTCGTTGAGCAGCTTGCCTTGAGCGGAGAAGATGGCGCCGTTGGCTTCGATCAGGTCCTTGCGTTCCATTCCCTTGCTCCGCGGGCGCGCTCCGATCAACATGGCGACCTCGGTGTCCTTGAAAGCGACTTTCGGATCGTCGGTGACGATGACTTGCTGCAAGAGCGGGAAGGCGCAATCTTCCAGTTCCATTGCTACGCCGCGCAACATCTGCTGAGCCTGCGGCAAGTCCAGCAATTGCAGGATGATGGGTTGCTCGCGTCCCAGCATGTCGCCGTTGGCGACGCGGAATAGGGTGGCGTAGCCGATCTGTCCGGCGGCTCCGGTGATAGTGACGCGTATCGGTGCTTTCATGGTGGCCTCGTGTTTATCAGGAATAGGTGCATAATAATTGTTTTATGAGGCTTCTGCACAACGAATGAATGGGGCGGCGGACAGGATGTTCGGCGTTGTAGCGCCGGACTTTTCGGGCCCAGCATCCAGTCTCTTGGGAAGCGGTTGCCGCAGGACGCGTGGCGCATCGACCAAAGGTCATGCAACGTGCGAGGAGTCTTTAATTCAGACACCGTAGCATTTTTGTGA
>CAWHYN010000021.1:0-5327 GCA_963833515.1 uncultured beta proteobacterium
GGTCATGACCACCAAAAGTTACTCCCGCTCTTGCATGACAAGAGATACGAAAGCACCTTGGGCACGGCTTGGCACAATCGACTGGAGGGCAGCCGTAAAGAGGCCATCGGCGCGTACTGTGAAGCAATTGGGCTACGCCCCTCCAGCCTGCCCGCGTGGATCGGCCTGATGAGCTCACTGCTGGCATCAAGGAGATCGCAATCTTGAACCTCGGCCAATAAATTCGTGACTTCCGGGAGTAGGTGTCCAAATCGAATAAGAGCAGCAGGTGGCTCGCCTTCAGCGGCTCGTAAACTAGCTTCCAGCGCTCGTGCCGAATTTCCGTCCTTGGCAAGCATGATGGTGTCGCGATACTGGAGTCCTCTCAACATGATGGTGAGGTTAACCCAGAGTTTCTAACCATTTTGAATTGAGTCCGCTCAGGGATTGTGGTTGACCCGTCGCTTTCCAGCCTAATTCCCCAAGGTAAGGAAGTCCTAATCTCTTGAACGTACGGGTTGAAATAGTTGTTTCGACCTTTTTCGAGTGTTTAGGTCTTGATAGCCTGATAAACTCAATTCAGTCATTATGAGTACCTGCTTGATTGGCATTATTCGGTAATGCCAGCCTTGCAAGCAATTTGAGTTGGCATGGCATGATTTGCCTCAAAATACTCCTGATCAGGGCAGACATCGCCCGCAAGCGATTCCCATGCTTATAGTGATGCCACGCGAGGTTGAACCAAGCTTCCGCTGCGGCTAAACGGAATAGAGGTGCGAATTTTGCGGAACGACCTTCCTTCGCTTGGCGTAGCAGTCGGTCTTTGATTTCGATGCCGGAATCCATGTGCTCCAGGATACGGTTAGGTTTGGATGAAAAACCTTGTCCGTCTGCACGTTGAAGGTACAAGCCCTCTGTGATTAGTGCAGTATGTCCATTGAGCGCAGCGCGGATCGCCCAATCGCAATCCCACAGCAGGCATTCCGGGCGGTATTCACCAATGCGTGCAATCGCATCAGCCCTAACGACCGGGCGCTGAAAAGCCATCGGGACGGAATTGAGCAGCGCGTTGACCAGTTTGTCGTCAAATACGATAAGATCATTAGTGATGGTCTCTCCACCCGCTTCGGCCAAACATTTCGCCATGGCTGCATCGTAGTTCTTCTGTCCCCATGTGGCGGCGGTGCCGAACCAGGAAACCCCCATAAAGACAACATCAACCCCTGGATGATGATCAAGGACCTCGAGCGCGCGTTCCAAGTATCGTGGCGCGTACAGATGATCGTCATCAAGAAAGGCGAGCACCTTCCCTGAAGCGTTATGAATGCCAGTGTTCTTGGCTGCGGCCCCGCCGAGGGAGATGTCATGACGGATTATTCTTGAACGTGGGTCGTCGAGACTGGCGGGGGGGGTCGATGCATCGTCCACAATAACCACTTCCATGTCTGTAACAGTCTGTCGGATCAGGCTATCAAGCGCTTCTGACAGCAATCCGGGGCGATTGTGTGTCGGAAGGATAACTGATACGAGGGGCATCATTCAGCTTTCCATTGAAGTGTTCGTGGAACATGGCGAAGCAAGCCCGTCCTCCTGTTCAATCCATTTCATCAAAGCTTTATGCAGGCTATCGGCAACTTCTGGGTGCTGATCCAGCACATTATTCTGGCAGGCGGGGTCAGTGTCCAAATCAAACAGGAGCAACCGATGGCTCGATTTCAGCGGTTGGTACACTAGCTTCCAGTTCCCGCGCCGAATCATCCTGTCCTTTGCCTGCAAAATGGAATCGCAATATTGTGGTTTGATCGCCATGGTGCCACTGGCTCGATCCGGCACCCCCATCAGTTCGACCAAGTCGGGATAGCGCAGATGCTCCTCGGGCAGACCAGGAATATCTGCGACCCAAATCCCGGTCTCATTGAAAGCGTCAAGTTGCAGGCATTGCTGATCCTGCTCAAAGCAGGCGGCCAGTGATACTCCGTCCATGCCGGCCGAGGGGCTTGCGCCTACCAGTTCCAGCAGCGTAGGTGCAAGGTCGATGCTGCGAACCACCTGATCGACTATTCTGGAGGCAGCTTTGCGCGGGTCGCGAATCAAGAGTGGAATACGCGAACTGAAATCACCGACGGCCGAATTACCTTGCCCCCAAGTGTCATGCTCGAAAAATTCCATGCCATGATCAGAATAGACAATGATAATAGTATTGTCCGCCAAGCCACAACCATCAAGGTGTTGCAGCATCTTGCCCACCTCGTCGTCGAACTCCGCCACGCAGCCATCGTATAGATCAATGATTTGATCCAGGTCGAATTCCTCTTTGGGTGCGCCCTGTCGGCGGATGATCTCGAATGGGTCAGTCAATCGTGCCATGGCGAACTTGGATTCCCCCATGTAAGCCGGATCGGAAAATCTCGTGTACCACGGCCATTCCGAGGCAAAAGGCGGGTGCGTTGTGGAATAAAACACATTGAGAAAAAAGGGTTGGGTACTTTCCGCCAGACGCGACACGAGTCGCCTTGCACGCCGTCCCATCTGCTGAGTGAGAGGCACGCCCCCGAGGTAATAAATTTCTGGTAGCAGCAGTCGCCCTAAACGATTGTGCGTGAACAGTGACACAAACAGCCGTAAGTCCTTTGGTCCCTGCCGAATCAAGTACCTGATGTTCCACTGGTCTTCGGGCAAATCGGTGTAATCAAAGCCGAAGGAGAATTTGCCCATGTCGCCACCGCACCAGTCAGACAATGCAGCAGTGCGATAACCCAGCGGCTTGAGTAACTGTGGTAAAGCGTCGACCCTGAGACGGGTTTCAGGGTCGGCAACAAAATTGTCTCGGATGCCATGAGTGTGCGGCCAAGTTCCGGTCATCAGCGAAATCAGGCTGGGTGCGGTGCGGGCGCAAGGTACATAACAATTGGTGAATAACATGCCCTTCTCGCTAAGCCTATCAATGTGGGGCGTAACGGCGCGACGATAACCTAGCGTGCCCAATCGGTCTGCGCGAAAGGTGTCTGACCCGATCATCAAAATGTTGGGCGGCGCATCAGCGGGGCGTTTCGGCGACCGGCGCGGAGGATGCGCCTCAGGCAGCCAAGCCGCACACGTAATCGTGCCGGCATAAAACAACGCTGCCGCCCAAATAGAAATAATGTCGGCAATCTGGTTCTGCGTGACCAATTGCCACGACGCGGTGATCAGCAACAGCAAAACGGAAGCGGCGCCGGCAAACTGCAACAGATGAATGCGCGTTGGCGTCATCCAGCTCCAAAGTAAGTAGAAGCGACTCGTGCGGTAGTGCATGGAGGCCACAAGCAATCCAGGATTAAAGCGCAGCTTGCGAATAAACTGAAGCGTAGTCCCGCCCAGAATCCCCAGAATCGCGGAGATTGCGGCAAGTGCGCCGGACCAGTCGCCGCCCAGGCTCACATTAAGTAAATAATATACCAACAAACCTGCCACCCCTGTAAACAGCATGATGGTGAAAGTCCAGACGGACAGGCGGGCGAGCGCAAACAGGGTGTAACGCCGGTAATGTGTAAGAATTTCTTCGCGTATGCGCGGCCCGGTTTGCGAAAAATCCGAGAGCGACTTTGCCAGCAACGCCAGCGTGCCCGCACCGGCCACTCCCAATACCCGCAACACGCTCTCCCAATGCACGCTGCTATTGGCAAGCAAGGATGTCAGTCCACAAGCAACAGTCAAGATCGCTAGGATTCCAATGAGCAACGCGCCATTATCAGCGGTGAGCTCAAGGCCTTTGCCGCGATGGCCCGATTCTCGATGACCCTGCAGTTCCCCCAATACAGCCGCAGTTCTCATCCAGTAGAAACGCCGCTTGGCCCATGACAGGCTGAACATGCTTTGAAACCCATATTCCGCCAGCTTGCGCCACATATATAGCGGTATCCGGCCGGTCCCATGGACACGCGATGCGGCACGGGTGCGCTGAAAGCTTTTTTTCAGCAGATAACCGAGTTTCAGGCGATCGGTATCCACATAGTGACGCTGCATGATGTCCGGCGTGTACTGGCAACGTATTCCGCGAGATAGTGCACGCAATACGTACTCAGTATCCTCGCCGCCGCCCAGATCGTGACCGTGCGGGCCAAGGCTTGTAGAAAACTGTCCGGTCAGTTCAAATACGTAATGGCGCGCTACGAGATTGCCACCACCGGGAATGGGACCTTCTGTTGCCGTTATCGTTTTTGGCAGATCGCCTTGGTCGTAGCGCGGCACCGGAAGCGGATAAATCCGGTAAGGCCCATCGTCATGCACCCAAGCGGGTTCGGTCCCGTCCCAGTCGGGCAGGATACGACCACAATATAATCCCGCATCAGGCCAGGTTTGTGCAGCCTCCTCGATTGCGACCAGGTAATTATCATCTACCCATTGATCATCATCAACAAAGGCTACAAGCTCAGTGTCGATTTCGGAAATCGCGCAATTGAGCGCGTGAGACTTGCCTGGCTTAGGTACTTGAATCAGGCGCAAAGGCAGGCAGCTATTGCTGGTCTGTTGCGTTTGATAAACCCTCATGCGTACCGTCGTATCGTCGGTGCAGGCATTTGCTGCCACCAGGATCTTCACCGGCATGGCGGGGCGATGCGCCAGATTCAGCGAGCTCAGCGTCCGTTCTAATAAAGCCGCTCTGTTGTGAGTGCAGATCAGGATTGTGAGGGCGGCGTCCATGACTTCTTCTTTGGGCCAAACGTGCAATACCAACGATTGGCGAGTGTGTTGTGCCAGCGATAAAGCGCGCGCACCAGCAACGGCAGGCGGTGGCCCTTGGTCATCAACGGATAGCCAAACTTTTCAAGGGTCGCGCCGGCGGCGGATTCAAATACACGGATTTGCCAGGACGTCATTTCACTTTTCCATTTATCCTGATTCTCCTTCTGAATTGATTTTTGCAGCAAGGGTGTCTTGCCGGCCGTGCCAGCCTTCTTGAATTCCAGCAGGTCATCAGAGTACATCTCCCCGAGAAATTGACAAATCTTCTCCAATGAGGCCTTCTGGTCGCGAATCAAATCCTCGTATCGCAGTTCCAAGTATTGTGTCCCAAGGACTCGCTGACCCATCATGTGACCTGTCTCGACGAATTGTTCCCACAGCTTTGCTGCAAGATAGTTGTTGTACACCCCAAAATCATGGCGGCGTGCAAGCATTGACAGTGCCACATCGCGACCGTCGCGGACGATATGAATGACCTGTGCATCCGGCCACCATTCCAACAACTCAGGGATGTGCAAAACGTAATATGGCGTCTTGTCACCCCAACGCGGTTTTTTCTCACCGGCAGCATTTTTTTCGAAAATGCCGTGATGATGTCGCGCATGCCATGGTGCCCTTCTTCT
>CAWHYN010000022.1:0-33809 GCA_963833515.1 uncultured beta proteobacterium
ACGTATCCGAAATTCTGTGTGTGAGGTTGGTTTAGTCACGGCATCAATTTAAAGCATCCGTGAATCGTTCGCCGAACATGATGGCGAATTGATTGGCCGCCTCCTTCCATGTCCGTGGTGGCATCTTCCAGTCTTTCACGATATTGCGCAAGGCCAGATACAGCAGCTTGGTGGCGGCCTCGTCGCTGGGGAAGTGCCCACGGTTCTTTACGATCTTGCGCAATTGCATATGCAGACTCTCGATGGCATTGGTGGTGTAGATGATCTTGCGCACCTCCGGCGGATAGGCGAAGAACGGAATCACCTGCGTCCACTGCCGTCGCCAGGCCGCCGCGATGGGTGGGAACTTCTTGCCCCATGCTCCTTGCTCGAATTCGGTTAAGGCCGCTTCCGCAGCTTCGGCATTGACCGCTTGGTAGATGGCCTTTAACTCGGCAGCCAGTGCCTTCCGATCCTTCCAGCCCACGTAATTGAGCGAGGTGCGAATCAGATGCACGATGCAGGTCTGTATCTGGGTTTGCGGGAACACTGCCTCGATGGCTTCCGGAAAGCCGCGCAACCCATCCACCACGGCAATCAGGATGTCCGCCACACCGCGCTGCTTGATGTCGTTGAACACCTTGAGCCAGAACTTGGCGCCTTCAGTCTGCTCAATCCACAGTCCCAGCACATCCTTGCGCCCAGTGGCGTCGATGCCTAGCGCCAGATAGACCGCCTTGTTTCTGACCGTGCCCTCGTCGCGTATCTTGAGCCGCAAGGCATCGAAATAGACGATGGGATACATGGCCTCTAGCGGACGGGCTTGCCATTCCGCTACCTCGGCCATGACTTCGTCGGTGATGGTGGAGATTAAATCGGGAGAAACTTCCAGGCCGTACAGTTCGATCAGGTGCCCCTGTATCTCGCGCACCGTCATGCCCCGTGCATACATGCCGATCACATGCTCGTCGAATCCGGGCAGGCGGCGCTGGTGCTTGGCCACCAGCTGCGGTTCGAAGGTGGATAAGCGATCACGCGGGATGGACAGATCGAGCGCGCCGTTGGGGGTGAGCACGGTCTTGGGACTGCTGCCGTTGCGATGGTTGCCAGCCCCTTCATCGGGTTCCTCATTCGCCAGATGGTGGGTCAGTTCAGCGGCCAGCATACGCTCGGCAAGTTGCTTCTTGAGCTGCCCGATCAGGCCGGATTCGCCCAACAGGCTCTCGGCATCCTTGCCGGATACCTGGGCTAAAAGTTGATCAAGCAGCTCGTTGGAAAATGGGCCTGTGGCTTTGCGCTTGCGCGGCTTCTTCGTTGCTTCGGTCATTCATCGCTCCTTTAGTTAGCATGATATGACCTCTACACACAAAATTCAGGATAGGCTCAGCGAACTGAATATGGATACAGGCGCCCTTCGCAAGGTTCCCTGTAACTGACGGACGATTGCGCTACGAACATCTTATCTGCCATGTGTTCATGCTAGGGGGTAATATCAGACATTACTTTGCACCTTGGTACGTTATCTAACATTCACAATCCAGCCCGCGAGGGCGGATCGCTTTCGGTTCCTGCGGATGTTTCCTTCCACTAAGATCGTTAGGAAATCGTGATAATTTGTCATCAACAATTTGTGTAAACGCTACTACACAAATTTCAGGTGATTACCGGACTTTGATAATAATGTCTTGATGACCGCTGTCAGGGCAAATTGATTTGTGCTTGCAGAATCAATGGGGATCAATGGGGGCTGCACTCACTACCAAGGCTATCTGTTTGGAAGGCCGGACCCGATTGAGCAATTTGAGGCGTCACTGAAACTGGGCGTTAAATCGTCTTCGGTCCAGACCTGTTAGTATTGTTTAAACCGGTGAGCCAATCAGTATCGGATGCGGACTTCCTTCTCAAGACAGACCAGTGCCGGTCGTCGTGATCAGTTCCCGAACCAGCCTGCCACCCCCTTTCGGATGGATGGTAGCTAATTGCCGAGTTGCCATTACATGGAATAAACAAACACCCGTGATATGAAGTCCCGAAGAATGTGGTAATGTTCAGCGGAAATACGAGGAGCCGATAGGCCGACATATGTCAGAACAACAATATACAGGCGATCTTCCGCCAGAAATTGCCAAAGCCGGACTAAAGAGCCAAGCTCTCTTGATTTATGGCAGGATTCTGGATGCCATCGTTACTGTCCTGATCTTTGTCATGCTGCTTACGCTGCTTGGCGCCGTGGCGGGATTGGTGCTTGATTTTGTTTCAGCCGCGACTACCTTGCGAAGTGGTGTATCCGCACATAACATTGCGTTCGGAATCGTCGACAGCATCGATCGAGAGCTGGTTATCGATGTTCTCTCCGTCTTCGTCCTCATTGAATTGTTTCGCACCTTCACCGACTACCTGGAGTTCCATCGCGTCCGCTTAAGGGTGCTGGCTGAAGTTGGCATTGCGTTTATCCTGCGGGAGATCTTTATTGGCCTTTACGGCCATAGCATTAGTTGGAGTGATATTCTGGCGCTCTCCGCGCTGCTGGCCGTACTGGTAAGTGCACGGATTGCCGCTGTTCACTTTCAGCCCAGGGTCAATGGCACTGAATAGCTTTGCGCGGAGTACCGATGCATGAACAGTCTGTCTTAAGCGTCAGAATTCCTTATTTCCATGGTCTGATTGCCTCATTTTCTGGATATTCAGAAAATGAAAGGGGATACGTAATAATTGCCAGTCCGCCGCTTTGCGAACATTGACGGACCGCAATGTACCGCGTGCTGTATGTCACCAGGGTGTGCTTCAAGGCGATTCAAATAATGAGATCAGTTCCCATTATCAGTGGCGGGTAACGGATAGGTCACAGCCATTCCACCTTCAGTTAATTGCGGAGAACCTCTGTACAGTATTTCCTTCATGTTCCACAAGCTCGAAAAATTCGTTGCGTGGCCGCGTCCAAACTGAACCATCTACGGCCTTGTATATGATCATGATAACTTTTGGATCGGACTCAAGCCGGGCCTCGCAAATAATTTCGTATATGCCGCCCTTGTAGTGCCGATACTTCATTTTTGTTGATTCCCGGTTCTTGCTGCAATATCCACTCGTTTAGGGGCGCTTGATTGACAGTTCATGTGCTGCATTTAAGCGATGCATTATTGATGCATTCATGTCCCTCGTTTGCTGGCTCCAACGCTTTGTAATTTGATCAATCTCAGTTTGAAGCCTTGCTGCTGTGCTGGTGTCCTTGGTGGCTATAGCCCAAATGGCGTACTCAGCGCGAGCTTGGAAAGTTCCGAAGCGCGCTATAGCCGACTCGAATTTAGAACGAGCCTCGGCATTTCTACCGACCCCAGCATATGACCGAGCTAGTAAAAGCAAAACAGCTTCTGAGCGGAATGACCGATCAGCACTCTCAATCGCTTCGAGGTGTACGATTGCTTCCCGATAGCGTTGACACTCCACGAAAGAACGAGCGGCACCAAACTTGATTTCGAGGGAACCTAAAAAAGGACCTTTTAGGCATGCTTCGTAGTTCTTCGCTGCCTCCTCGGATAAGCCACACTCAAGCTGCACTTCGGCTAAACGTATCTGGTTCTGTGCTGTCGGCATCTCTTCAAAGGCGGCTTTTGCTTCCCGTATTTCGCGTTGAGGATCGAGCACTTTGGCGGCCGCAGCCATGACGCGTTTGGTCCTATGATCAAGACGAAAGCTCGGTAAAAAGATGGCAAAGAAGTAGACGATGCTTCCTAGAAGAGGAAACATGAACAATATAATCAACCAATACATCGGTTGCCCAGATCGGACGACGTGAATGGCGAAGAACAAAGAAATAACAATGTGCAGTCCGAGACCTGCGAATGTCACATCCAAATCAGTTCCCCCGCCGCATTCTGTAAAAGTTGGTATTCATTATATCAATTGTATATCGGAACACTCTCTTTACGTATGGCGCTGCTGATTGCATCGGTCAATGCAAAAAAGAACTGAAGAACACGTCGCCTAGGTCACGCTATCCCTCACGCCCCTATAATGACCCACGGAGATTGCCCTACCGGAGATTGCCCTACGCCGGGCTACGGACTTTTCACCAAAGAATTTGCTCATCCCAACATTTGGTAGACATCCATCGTTACCGATTCGACCATCTCACCAAACATGATTACCTTCCCTTCAATCCTAGTGTTGCCAGTTTCGCTAAATTCGAAACGATAGGTGCGTCGCAACACCCTGCGCCCAAACTGGTTGCGTGCTAAGCCTAGCCCTATGCTGGCAACTGTGTCGTCAAGAAATTGTACGTCTGCTCTGATGCATGCCTGCTTACCGGCATTCCTGGCGATCTCAAGGACTCGAATACTACTCAGCCAAAACCACCCAAGTGCTATCAACGCCACCAGGAAAAGTAAACTCACGAAGTCCATGAAGTGAATCCCTGACAAATTCTTGTGGATAATTTCAGAGGCGATACCCTACATCGCAGCACAGATGCCCCTTGGAATTTAATTCCGACCCGCGGACTATTTGTATGACGATGCCCAGAGAAGCAAAAGAGCCACCCCCAAAAAGGTGCCCCAACGGCATGCCAAGTCCACAAATACACATTAGAATTATCAAGCTCCACGGCCTAGACCCGAACAGAGCACCTCCGGATTACCAGCACGCCAATAATTTAAGTATATTGAATGAAGAAAGCAAAATATTGTCGGACATAAGGTGTTATTTGAGGCCCCTCAAATCTAATGACAGCCCGGGTGTGTTTGTGTTTTTCCGAATAAACACTGCAGTCCGCTTTCTCGATGCATGCAACGGATGATTCAGACTGCCAATACATCCAAATCGTTCATACCATTTTGTGACTTCCTATTTCGACGGATCGCCAAATGTTGTCTGCTAGCCATGGCGGCGACCCGATCAAGCGCCACCGCCTTGCAATTCTGTTGTCTTCATTTGGATTTACTCACTTTGTCGACATGCTGTCCAAACCAAATAATCATCAGGCAGATGAATATAAATACCATGCACTCTGTAAAGGTCATTTTTTGGAACTCATCTTTAGTTGCCTCACCAACTTGATCAGTTCCGCCTTAACGTAGACAGTCTCACGGAACATGGCGTCTTTGTAAAGCATAGAACGGATGAACGGCATAGGCTCTTGATAGTGGGCACAGTCGAAGCCAAACCAGTGTCCCCGTAAATGTCTGTCCATGTTCAACCTTCTCTCGATGAAATCATCGGTAGGAAAAGGAAATCTAGCGGCCATTTTATGGCTGAATAAAGGCACGCGGATATCGTGCTTGGCCGTCGCCGGCAAAATAACAGTTGCTGCACTAAAGAAGTAAGCCCTGCCTGCTCAATGAAATACAAAACAGAAGGTAACATGTGCTTGTTACGCCACGAATCCATTATCCATCAAGAGTGTGACAGACAAATTAAATGATCGACTAACGACCGTAGTCTTGCTCCAGACAAATGATCGGTTGGCACTGTCGCACCCTTAACCAAGGTTGCGGATCAACTTGATCTTGGCGGCACACAAGTTCTTAACCGTTCGGACGTTTATTAGCCTGATGAACATTTTTTGATCCAATCGGACTATATGTTGTCCTTTTACCGGTAGCACAATCTTCATTCCCTCTTGTTAAATTTCCATGATTATTATTGGGTGTTAAATTGAGTTTTCCAATCGCCCAGCCTGTTTCATCTATTAGGGAGAAACTTGATGCCTACCTCAATAATTGAACACTCAGATGGCACAACCTTTGTCGTTGTGACAGAGCAAGATGGCGAACACCACGCATACGACATCATGCAAACAGACGATCGAGAGGAGTTCGGTCAAATTGAACATGAAACATTTCACTACCGTGTGATCTTTCACTACTCGCTTCTTGGCGCCCCCAATGCTCACGCTGAAGAAGTTCCCGATTTATATGGCCACGAAGATGAACATGCATGAAGTGGAAGGCAGCATTATCGATTTCAATGCTTCATATCGTCACATTGTCCCCTTAAGCTGTTCGTTATACAGAAACATGGATCTTGAAGGCGTTACGATTACGCCGCCTGAGTTTGAGAGGCAGACCTTATCAATGACCAAAGGAAAGCAACAGTTATGCGAGTAGCCTACTGCCTGTTGATCGATCAGGATGGCGGCAGTATATATATCGACCCATTGCTTGGGGCTATTTCCCGTCTGACTCCTTCGACGATGATGAAAGTCAGACAACCATTATTGTTTTTGATGACACCCATTCGGTAACAGTGATTGGCTCTCCCCGGGACTTCGCGAAAAGACTGACCTTCGAAGGGTGAGCTACAACGATGCCACCGCGATTCACGTCGATACGAGTGTTCACAGAAACACCATTTCACAAATTGCTAACGGAACTATGCCCAGCCTACTTAGTCCAATTTCAGGGTAGCCAGCTGAGATTGGTCACCTAAACTTCAGAAATAGCATGGTGAGAAATTTCATGAACCAAAATGCCCGTTATCACGTAATAAGCGACGGTGCCGGTAATGGCGTGTTGATATTTGATTCCCAAACAGGTGCGATTCAACGCCCCGAATGCTGGCAGGATCTTTCCGCGTATTACTCTTACCTCTTGGGGCGGCGTCAAATCGATGCATCGCAGAAGTTGCTGGCTGAAAGCATGGCGGGTAACAAGCCGATCACAAATATGTTGATGAGCGTAGTACCCGCAAAGTTTTCCGTCGGCTACTGCTAATTGCTTGACCATCTGCGGCTCCGGGGGCTATTAGCCGCTTGGGTGCGCTATACATTTGCAGACGTATTGATCGACACATTCCAATCGGACGAATCCACCAAAGCTACCTCAGAACGTTTTTCCCCAGTAGCCGATGAGCAGTGCCTTCAAACGTCGGCACTATTGAATCTCCAAGAAACCAATTCATAAAAGTTTAATGCAACTCAGGCCATATCGTTCAGTCTGAAGTAAGCCCACGTCGTTTGGGTATAAGTGTATGTTATTTTTTCGACGATTGATCCATTAAGGAGATTCCAGATGAACCTTGAAAAGACGAGAAGCACCATCCAACAACATGATGTTATTGGCCACGATGTCGAAGCCGAGTTCCATATTGCACTCGGCTGGCTTGCAGCATTGTCAGTATCCATTGCTGCATTGGCAACCATTTCATAAAGTTTGTTTTCCGTAGCACGCAATAACAAAGGGCGGTAAAACCGCCCTTTGTTATCGTGCGAGAAGTTCGCATTTCCCTTCAGTGCAGACGGTACGCTTGTGCCACAAACTTGTCGCTCGTAAATCACGGAGCCGTTCAACACCTACCTAACGCAGTGAGCTCCATGAATACTCTTGGCAGGTTGCTATAGAAGCATGTTGAACGGTCTCTTAAAAAAGGGCTACCAAATAATCCGCGAATGATTTGGATGCTTCAGATTCCCGCAACTCTGAGGGGTCGTTAATGACTCCTCCAACCCGTATGCGGGCGGTGCTGAAGCCGCCTCGGTGTCGGCATAGGATGCCATCTTTCTGAAACAAATAGGTAAACTTTTTGCAACATGTTTTTGCTAAATTCATTTCCGGTAATTTTGATCAATGGAGAAAACAGATGCAAGAACAACAGAGTGACGACTTCTTTATTCCCGCCTTTCTTTTGAAGCTGCTGCCTCAACCAGAGACCAATCGACATGAAACACAGACTGAAGACTTTCTGAAAGGCGTCCAAGGCTGGGCTGAATATTTTCCCATAGACGAATGCGTTGAATGAATCATCGCTTGAGATGCAACTGAAATTGCTTCTTGACAAATATACTTTCTACTGAGAACTGGATGCTGGTCTGCGGGCATGGCAACACTTTGTCAGTTAAGCAACTAGTAGTCCGCCTTTTCGCGCGATAACCCACATTGAGCCGCAGATTGCTGGAGGGCTAGACCCAATAGACAACATGCGTGAAATTAGCTTAGCACAGGGCATGTCCAGTGCCCGACCGTCACGCTAACTGTGATGACCACAGCAGCAACTAGCATATGTTTCATAACCCCGGGCTGCGCTCCATCTTGCGTTTGCGCCACCAGGTAAGTCAGGCTGACAACGAGCAATATTTCTCGAACGATTGCACGTTTCCACGTATGCGAGCGGCAACAGTCCCACTCACAGCGCGAAACTGAAACATAACAATATTCGTGTGAAAAAGTTCCTAATGGTTCGGCTGAGCACTTCCTTTTGGTCGCGTTGTTCCTGTTCCTGAAATTTGGCTGCTAGGGACGTCGGTAAGGTCCTCGGCAATCAGTACGCCTATGAATCCAAAAAAAAGCAGATTGCAACTTCAACAATCTCTCGGAGGCACGCAACCAGTTTTGGTGCAAAAGTTGCAAATCATGCTTTCCTTTAGTGCGCATTTGCACAGTCTCAAACATGGCTTTTCTTTAACATGCTGTTCGATAACAAATAATATCTATGGCATGGAATCTGCTGAGCTATCCGTGCGGATTTATTGAACCAGTCAATTACCTTGGTCAGCAATTACCTTGGTCAGACGGGAAACACCATGACGAAATGCCAATTATTGAGTTCGCTGATTTTTGCAGCAATGTCTTGGGCAACAGCGCTCGCGCGAATGCCCATTGCTAACTTCGGCGCTGCCCTGACTGGCCTGTTTACATAGTGTTCCTGCCAGAGATGGTCGAGCAAGTTATTTTTAGGTAATTACGCGAGTGAAGTGCCTACATGCAAGCGGCCTTTGAGCAATCAGTTCCTTGGCGGTCGCTAGCCGGCCTTGAGCTGCCAGTTTGGGTCCTGAAATGCGCCGCTAAAGGACGTTGATCTAAGCGACCGGCTGATGGCAAGACGTTGACTGAAGGGATGATAGCAATGCTTCGAACCGTAAACAGGGAAGACCACACCGAAACTCACTGCACCATTTTTACAAGGGAATTGATTCCACCTAGGACATCATGAGATCCAACATCAATAATTGTACAAGGCCCCTTGAAATTGAAGTCAACGATCGTTCGTATGGAACTGGATTTAATCTGGCACTGCCACAATTGCTTATCGTCGAGACCATTTCTTTGTAATTTCAGTCCATGACGCCGAACTCATGCTTTAACAAAATGGAAGATGATTTCATGCCCATCCTAGATGATACAAAGATCGAGCCCGAATTAGACCGCGGGCATCTTCAAACCATTAAGGCGCTTGCCGAGGAAAGTGAATGTTCTGTTGAAAAGGTCAATACTATTTATGCTTCAGCACTTCAAAGCCTCAGATCAAGCGCTCGGATCCAGGACTACCTGCATGTTTTAGCCAGCAAAAAAGTGCGTGACGCGCTGCGGCATTAGCAGTAGTTGCAGTGTCTCGTGTTAACACCATGGTGCGCGGAAGCCGGCCCCATAAGTCGGTTTAGTCCAAGCCCTGCATTTGCCGGATGGGATTCACTTTTCCCGACTCCACATCGCGCACCGAGATAGGCGGATAACCTACGGTCGAGTCAGCGCTCGTTCGCCACGCTGCCAAAATCATGTCACGCAGTTCTGACACTGCTGCTGCGAGTCTCTCGGCAGCAAAGTCCACTCCTGCCGGCCTGTTTGCAGAGAAGTTGCCCGCCTTCTCGAGTTCAAAGAGGGGGACAACCCGGGAATGAGTTTCATGGAGATAGGCAATAACGCGCGGCTGGATTGAAGAATCCCATTCACGAATTGGCTTCAGTTTCCTTGCAATGTCTTCTGTCCGAACGTACTGGGCAATGTATGATCCCTCAAATGCTGCATGAAACCCCTTTGCCGCTGAATAACCCTTCGGGTTCGGGTAGTCACCCCAGTCGTCGTGATGGATCGAGACGTGAAGAGGTTGACTGGCGTCAGCTACGAAATGACTCCAGTAACCAAGATCACGAAGTATGGTCATCTCGTGAAGTCGGCGGTCTTTGGTAAACCAGTCACGATCAGATTTCGATACAGCAAATCCTTCTGCTGCAACATCCGCTCGCCAGTAACCGAAGTCTTTTTGCAGCTGTTGCCAGCCATCGACGATTGAGTAAGGCAGAAAACCAGCCTTGAATTCGTTAGTTCCCTTCGCGCGGAGCGCTGAGTCATAGTCTTCGCGGGTCGGCGCCAATGTGGTCAGAGGCGATACCCCTGTCACGGTAAAGTCGTCTGAAAGATTGATGTAGTGACCTGGATCCAGATCATGGTCATGGCTATTTCCGGCTCCCTTCGATCGGTCCGGCTCGCGCGCTAGCTCGCCGATCAGTTCAGCTGCCTCGGACGTTTGCAGGAAAGCGGGTATCTCGGCAGGAAGATTTTTGATTGCCATTTGGCTGATCAAGCGGTGCCCGGTCGCACCCCATGCCAGAGCTTCCTTGCACCGAAAGAATGACATTGCGACAAGGGCCGCTACTATGAAGGCACTTACAGCAGGTGTACCTGCATTGATTGATATCTTCACAATTCCAAGGATCCCTACCGAGTATGTAGTAAAAGAAGCATACAACACATTATTTATTCCGCTTAACCTCATAGAGAGCTTCATCCGCCTTTGCGAGCAAGGTAGCCATGGAGTCGATAACGTCCGTAAAGGTCGCAATTCCAATGGAAATACCGACGCTGACCATGGCACCAGTGGAAAGGATAATAGGTGTTGACACCACCTCCATGATGCGCTTGGCCAATGATTCTGCTGGGTCCTCGACGCTTGGGCGCATGAATACACCAAACTCGTCGCCGCCCAAGCGCGCCAGCAGGTCCTCTGCGCGGACCTCATCCGTCATGCGGCGGGCGACCTCGCACAATACCTCGTCACCGGCTGCATGTCCGAGTGTGTCATTGACGACCTTGAAATCATCCAAGTCCATGTAAAACAGGGTAAACGCCTCCCCCGTGCGATGTGCATGGGCCATTTCGGATTTCAGGGTTCGTTCGAACTGCACTCTGTTAGCCAGTCCCGTCAAGTGATCGGTCATGGCGAGGTGGGCTAGCAGGTTCGCCCGCTGCCGGTTTTCCAATGCAGTGATGACAAGTGTAGACAGATCTCTAAGAGCGGTTCGCTGTGACTCACTGAAAGTGCGTGGTTTCGTGTCCACTACGGCGATTGTGCCAAGTGCATAGCCTTGGCGATCGATGAGTGGAGCTCCAGCGTAGAAGCGCAGATTAGGCGCCTGCGTCACCAGTGGGTTTCTTTCAAAACGTCGATCATTCAGTAGGTCTTCCACGACAAGCGGCTCGTCAGGCCTCATGATTGCATGGGCACAAAAGGCAATCTGGCGATCGAGCTGTGGCGCCCCGATTCCAATTTGTGACTTGAACCAAAGTCGGTCGGAATCCATCAACCCGATTACGCCCGCGGGAGTGTTCAAGGCATGAAGGGCCAGCCGCGTCAGCGTGTCAAAATCCACCTCTGGCGGGGTATCAAGAATGTCATAGGAACGGACAGCACGCAGGCGCTGCAACTCGTTTTCGGGAACGGGACACGGGACGATGGCTGCGTTCATTAAATCCTCCTAAGAATGATTCTTTAATGGGCTGCAATACCGATTTTTGCATTTTAAATTGCATCGGCCAAAGGATTGCATGGGAATGCAAGCAACGGTCATGCCAGAACGGCTTATATGACGACAGCGCTAGCTCATGGCGCAAGCAATAATTGAGCAAGAGCAGGAGATATTCACCAAATGACGAAATTTTGACGGCAACATGACAAAATAACGACAGATCTGTCGAAGAAATGTTTCAACGCCGATACTCGACATGGGCCCTTGGCCGCAAACCGGTCACTGAACCCCGGTCACCTGACGATCACCACACGAGACTAAAGAAACATTCACCAAGGGCAGCGCTATATTTGTCCGTGCACGGAGGTCTTATTTCTGCCGGTCTTCTTGGAAAAATAGAGTGCCTTGTCAGCTTGATCCAGCAGGTCTACAAAGCTGATACCGCGGGTGTATGCGGCAACGCCAACAGATACAGTGATGCCCCCTACGTCTTCATTGGTACCGAGGCGGCGGATACTGCTTCTTTCAATGCTTTTCCGAATATGCTCTGCTACTGCATGCGCGCCAGGCACGTTCGTTCCCGGCAGTAACACCGCAAATTCCTCGCCACCCCATCGTGCTACCGAATCCTGCCCCTTGATCTTGGACTTGAGTGCTTCGGCAGTGGCACGGAGGACACGGTCGCCAAATACGTGACCGTAGTCATCGTTGACCTTCTTGAAGTGATCGATGTCAACCATCAGCAGGCACAACCCCGACTCGACTGATGTCTCATCGGAGAATATGCCTTTAACCTTTGCCTCGAGGCCACGCCTGTTGAGTATTCCGGTTAATGGATCAATTAGCGTTTCTTTGCGCGCGGACTCAAGTTCCTGATGCAACCTTTCCACTTGTTGCTTACTGCTTTTCAACTCTGATTGCAGATTTTGTATCGAAGCGGACATCATCGTTGTATCCCTCGCCATGTTGCTTATTAGGGTATCAATTTGCAAAGTATCCAGGCTCTGATTTAGTGAGTCACTGTGTGCCTGCAAACTGCTTTCGAAATAATTTACCTGCCTATCCGTTTCTTCGGTGAATCCGGTCAGATTGTTTAGCAACTTTCGAAAGTCATTCTGCAGCGCCCATTGGACGTCCATATTGTGTTCGGCTATATAGTCCACATAAAGACTTTCGATGGCGGCATCATCGATCTTTTTTCCTTCATTCAGATAATTTCCGATCGCCTGGCTTAGTGCTGGATTGATCCCCGCAGTAAACTCGTACCACACTGCGTAGGTCAGCGGCGTAAACGATGCCGGATGTACGGCCATTTTAGGGATGAGCAAGCGGAGGATTTCCCCGCTCGCCTCCCGGCTTTGTGTGTATCTCATTAACCCCCCTTTGGAAAATGCTTTGTCTATGCGTTTACATAAACTGCATCTTATAAGCACGCCTTATGTTGTTCATTATACATCCGAGCAAAGCGCACCTTTGCAAGGCTAAGCTGTACACGGGCGAAAAGTCCGGAAACGGATAGACAAATCATAAAGGGTACTCCATTGCTCCTACAACACCCCGGGGCAACATTCTAGCGTCGGCTCTTTCATCGATTTCGCCCTTTCGATCGCAATATGCTTGGTGATCGCTATATGAAACAAGCCAGTAGTCGGTCTTCTCAGAAGCTAACGCTCACCTTTTGCTCATGTCGAAAATTGAACCTAGGCCTACCCATTCAGGTAGTTGGTGGCTGACTATACCAATCCTTAGTGCGATTGGCGACGTTCACCACTAAGAGCATGATCGGGACTTCGATCAACACCCCGACCACCGTTGCCAATGCCGCACCGGACTGAAAGCCGTAAAGGCTGATGGCAGTAGCAACAGCGAGCTCGAAGAAGTTGCTTGCACCGATAAGAGCAGACGGGGCCCCTACGCAATGTGCCACACCTAACCTGTGATTCAGCCAGTAGGCAAGACTTGAGTTAAACAATACCTGGATCAAGATTGGCACAGCCAAAATAGCAATCACAAGTGGCTGCTTCATTATGGCATTTCCTTGCAATGCAAACAAAAGCACAAGTGTCACTAACAGTGCACCCATCGAATATGGCGCAATATGTTCCATCACACGCTTCACGCCGGCAGCCTTGAACGGGATCCAGCCCAGTGCACGCTTCGAGCCGCTCGATGCGCGCCACTGCAGCTGGTTCTTCTTGAACTGCCGGCGCGATCTGGCGTGCTGGGCGATCACGCTCTGGACGGTCGCAGCTCCAATACAGAGATTCCGCTCCTCGCGGATGCCGCGCAATTCCTTATTGAGATCGAACTCGCTTGTTTGGAGGTTGACGTAACCCACTCCAGGAACCGGAACCCACGAGTAATCACGGGTGATCTCATTCGCTGCATTCCAAACCTGGTTCACCTCATATGCCATTCCGGACAGCACGCTGGCGTGCTTGTCCTTGACGCGTACCCGAAGGGTCCTGGTGTGCAAGCTCATGTGCCGATTGTAGCAGAACGTTCGTTCTGTTCAAGTTCACATCGTTGCCATTCAATCAGGCAGGATGCCTGCGGCATCCGCGCCTTATATCCTCGCCCTGAACGGCAAGGTTTTACGGCGCAACAGATAACGCTCAAAGAGATTCATCTGGTCAATCCTTTATTTGGCCAATCTCGTTTAGCTTTTCTTTTAGGGTGAGCTTGTCCAGTTTGTCGATCGGCAGGCTCATGAATAACTGGATGCGCCGCGCCAACTGATCTGCGGCTTTCCCGAACGCTGCACGCCTGGCATCTTCACCCTTGACATGGGCCGGATCTGGTATGCCCCAATGCGCAGTGGCTGGTTTTCCCGGCCAGATTGGGCATGTTTCGCCGGCAGCGTTGTCACATACAGTGAAAATGAAATCGAATTCGGGTGCGCCGGGAACAGCAAACTCGTCCCAACTCTTGCTGCGCAATCCTTCGGTACTGTACCCATTCCCTTGCAACCATTCCAAAGCACCGGGATTGACCTGTCCGGCGGGTTGGCTTCCTGCGCTGTAGGCTTTGAATTTCCCCTTGCCCAGCGTATTGAATAGCACTTCTCCCAAGATGCTGCGTGCTGAATTGCCGGTACATAGCACCAGCACGTTGTATTGCTTCTCACTCATTTATATTTTCCTATTAACGTCATCAATATTTTTTACTCGGCACCTTGCAAGCATCCGCACTCCCGCCGCAACAGTTCTCTGTCAGGTATTCAACCATTCCATTCATCACATCAAAATTCGCTGCGTAGTAAATGAAGCGGCCGTCCTGCCTGCGCTCGATCAGGTCAGCATGACTTAGCGTTTTGAAGTGAAATGACATTGTTGCCGGAGAAACTTTCAGTTTTTCAGCTATGTGACCTGCTGCCATACCTTCTGGCCCAGCAGTCACCAAGAGCCGATAAATCGACAAACGTGTTGGTTGAGCTAGTGCCCCCAATGCCTTAACCACTCGATCAGGTTTCATCATATATTTCCATTGTTACACAATTATTAAAATGATAGATGCCATTAAAACAGAAATTCATTGTGGATTCAACGTTGTCGCCACTACCCCGGCGCAGCGACTGTGGATATCCTTCACTCGTCTCCACATCCGTGTCAGCCTTCCCCATATGTGTGGATGGGTCGGACTGCGCATCGTCCCTTTCGAGGATTGCTCAGTGTTCACTCGCGTTACGACCTGCACACTCGGAAAGTCACCTATATTTGACCCTCTGCATCGAAGGCTTCAGCCTCTTCGTTACCTCCATGACTGCTCCGAATGCTTCCGGCTGGAGCAATTTTTCCGGGTGGAGGTTACACCCACTGGAACAGCGCCACCTCTTCACGGCGCACACACCTTTCAGAAGTTCGAGATTCCATGAAGCGGTCATTGCAAGAAGGTCTGTTCCCAATGTCCTTGGGCTTATTTGTTACCTCTCTCCCTGATCGCTGACATCGTGGCAACTGGTAATCGCGACCGAATGCGGTAGTCTGAAAAAGGCGGAACTGGGCTTCTTTAATATTAGGCATCGCATAACTTGGGATGACTTAATAAATTAACATGAGTTAGTCCAAACAGACCATAGACGGGCAACATCGATTTGAAGACTATGTACTCGCTACGGCGGCAAGATACCTAAGGAATATTTCCGTACAACAGAACAATTCGCACAACAAAACAATAAATCATGGAGGCTTGGAATACATGGACATTTATGGTGACGGTGGTCTGGGGTCAGTTCGGACTAGAGCGACAAATTTGCTGACGATGAGGCGTAGCGCTATCTACACAGCTATTCTGGCGAGTGGAATCATGGCTATATCACCTGCTCAAGCACAGGCAGATGCCCTCGGAAACTACGTGGGTGATTTGATCGTCAGCAGCTCTATGTATACGGACCCAGGATTTGCAGTTGGAGCAGGGCTGCCAATCAGCACGGGCGCCACTGCTACTGCAGCAAGCACATTTTGCGCCACTGCGAATTGTTCCGTCAATGTATGGAACAATGCAAGCGCTGACGCCAATTTCGGCATTACCTCCGGAATCACCATGCAGGACGTCAACGCGACCACAGGTTCCATAGATAACAGCTTGAACGTAACGGCTCTGGCCGCCGCCCAAGGTACCAATCTTGCGACTAGTTTTTCTTCGAAGTCTGAACTTGCGGTCAATTTGTCTGCGGACGGCCAGTCGATCACCTTCATGGGCTACAACACGGGTTCCGGCCAACTTGACATCTCGAATTCAAATACACCTGGCATTATTGAACCTGGAAATACCGACACGGCGACACCGACCTATCGTGCTGTTGCCCAGATAAATCTTTCCAACAACGCCTTGCAAGTCACGGATACCAACGCATACGCAGGGAACAACGGACGTGCGGCGATCCTCGCATCAAATGGCCAGTATTACACCGTCGGCAATGCAGGCAATGGGAGCGGCAGCGCTTTAGTGACAGGTGCTACCGGCGTGCAACTTATCACCCCCGGATCAACGCCTGGAGCACCAGGTACCGCCAACGTGGGCGCTTATAGCATTACACAGAATGGTTATGCCGCGGACAAGACACCCAAGGACAGCAATTACCGAGGAATGACGGTTTTTAACAATACCCTATATGTCACGAAGGGCAGCGGCAGCAATGGTATTGACACTGTCTATCAGGTTGGGACTGCGGGATCGCTGCCTGCGGCCGGCAATTCGACACCCGTGTCGATACTGCCCGGCTTCAATACAACGCTGGCGAAGACGAATGCGGCTACCCCACATCCGTTCGGTATCTGGTTCGCCAATGCCTCGACCCTGTACGTTGCGGACGAAGGATCGGGTGCTTCTACTGACTTCGGAACGAGCCCAACAACCCAGGCGGGTGGTCTGCAAAAATACAGCTTGGTAAATGGTAGCTGGGTACAGGAATACACACTGAAGGGTAGCCTGATCGGCTCGTCCTATACGGTCAATGGGACCGGGAGCTTCGCCGGGGATTCATTGACCACAACTACCGACGGACTGCGGAATTTGACGGGCAGGGTTAATGCCGACGGGACTGTCACTCTTTTTGCGTTAACGTCCACGGAAGGAAGCGTGCTGGGCGATGCAGGAGCTGATCCCAACCGCTTGGTATCCATCACCGATAACCTGTCCTTCGCAAGTGCTACCCAAGCCTCTGGAGAAGATTACAGTGTTCTTCAAACGGCTGCCTTGGGCCAGGTACTTCGCGGCGTCACGATTGCTGCTGCGGTTCCTGAAGCAAGCGAATGGCTGATGATGTTGAGCGGCCTCGGTCTTATCGGCTTCATCACAACACGCCGCAAGAACCATACTACGAACATGCTTATCGCAGCATAAGGGGTTGATCCCAACCGCTCGATATCGATACTAACAATCTAGGAGATATGTATCATGGCGCGATTCAAACGTTCAGCCCCAGTGGTCCTTGCAGTCGCGGCCTTTGTCGTGTGCGCCTCAGCCGAGGCCAGCACCACGATCACCCAGTGGCAATTCACGAATACTGTTGCGGCCCCTGACAATAGCCCCGCAGCCACGACGGGCGCCGGAACGGCCATTACGCTGGGAATGACTAATAGCTACAACGGCGGAAACACCGCCAGCGACGATGTGACCAAAACTGCAGGTACGGCGAATCCATCGTTCAGCGAATACGCCTGGCGCATTCGCGGCGCGCAGACCCCCACGGGGAATAACGGGTGGGCCAACGCCGCGCCGCAGTTTAGCCAGGGCATCGAACTCGACGCGAGCACAGTCGGCTATCAAGGCATTACATTTAGCTTCGATTGGTATTCCACTACCCAAGGCATCCGCGATCTACAGTTCCAATACAACACGAACGTTAACAATGCCAATGGCTGGACTAATTTCGGTGGCACCAGCCCTACTGGGACGTATATAGCTACTTCTAACGACTGGTACAATGCGCCAGGCAGTCCGAGCATCGCCGTCAATCTCAGCTCGATCAGCGGAGCCAACAACGATGCCAACTTCGGTGTCCGGTTAGTATCCGCCTACGATTCGACGGGCAATATTAACGGCTACGCATCCGCTGCACTCACGAATGGTGCGACCGTGGCCTATAACAACTCCTCCGGCAACTGGCGCTTCGACAACTTGGCCTTTTCGGCAGCAGCCGTAGCCGCCGTCCCTGAACCAAGTGAGTGGCTTTTGATGCTAAGCGGTTTTGGTGTGGTTGGTTTCATTGCAAAACGTCGCAAAAACGATTCATCTAGCATGCTGATCGCGGCATAACCAGTACGTCACACGCAGCCACAGAGGAGTAATTCGCTTTGTGGCTTTTTCCTTTTGGTTCGCCGCTAGACGGCCAATAGGCGAAATCATTTTATACCTTGTCGAGTGTCAAATTCTGGCACCACTCTGCAATTCAAAGAATTTGAAGTCGAGAATCCGCAGCCCTTAGCGGTCATCGAACCACAATTCGCCGGATCGTCGCTATGCGACATGCATGTCACGTTGCCATATATACCGCCATTAAGATTCCATTCGTAACGCACCGCACGCGACACATTTCCGCCGCTCAATCTTCGAAAAAACGGACACTCAAAGTTTGCATGCACGACAAATAATGGTCATGTATGAGCGCTTAATTTCTGGAACTCAGCATCTGGAACACCCACGCCGTCTTCATGGCATATTGGGCTTATTCTCCACGAACAAAACATGTGCAGCATCGTGTACCATTTCGGAAAGAGCCTTGTCGTTGAGTTCACTGCTGACCGAGGGATGGGTATTCACGGTCATCTCGTAGGTACCGTTCAAATATAATTTGGCTTCGGCTCTGAGATAGGATTCCGAATATGTCGGTGACGCAAAGCCCATGTGAGCCCCCCCTTCCAGACCGTGCGCAAGATTTTAAATGACCAGACCATCCGGTTGGGGTGAGGCTCCGCGCCCGATTCAGCCGCGACAAAATGCCAAGGACCTGGAGTTACCTCTTGCATTTTCTGAACCAAGAATTCGGTCAATTGGGCCTGTGTTAAGCCGGGAACCTCCCCCGAGGCATCTACGACTATAGTATTAAAATTAAGTGGAGAAGATAGAGGAGTGGCTGCTTCGGCAACGTTGATCAGATTAAACAGAAGAACAATCGCCGCAATTGTCAAAAAGTTTTTAGCCATATGCATAGAAACGCCTTTCGAGCTTCCAAAGTTGACCCATGACGGTAGCCCTTTATGACGGGGTTTTATCTTAGCGACTCGTTGTTACACTAATTTGAATATCACTGCATTACCTCTGTTAACCGGATACTTGCGTCCGAATATTTTCAATATAACTGATGCGAATAATTCCATTCTACTTCTTTGACGCGGATGAATTGCAAGAGTGTACAGTTAGGCATAATGTGTCTGGTGGAAATCCCTGGCGAATGGCGGCTTGTATCGCACACTCCCGCAGCTCATGATGCCATATTAACGGCCGGAAAGCAGATTGTGGAGCCTTATGATCAGCCAATTATTCAGAGTTGATCTCTTCAAAAACAGCGTGTGCTTCTTAAAATGCCAGTACCTTGTCTGCCCATGGGTCCATTCGGCTAGCTTCGCCAGATTACTGCGGTGAGTCCCTTCAGTAATATCGCTGTCGCCCAAACCGCGAGCAGCCAGGCGGGTGCCACAGATACCGACTTCGCCGCCGTGGCGAATCACGTTTCCGAGCATCACCTCGGCGCTGTAGAAACCCTGCGGAAATTCCTGATTTCGGTGGGCAGACGAGGCTGCGTCGCCGATCAGGAATACACACTGCGTTACCCTCCGGCTTGGAAGGATGTCCTGCCACACGCAGGCCGTTATAGGTACGGTCGCTGCCGTAGGGGGCATCATTCAGGATGAATAAGGTTTTTATGGCAATCTCCTTGGTTGGTCAGCGGAGCAACTTGCGAATTATTATTTTGCAGCACATTTTCGACATGCCGCTTTTGCACCAGCCAACCGGAGCCTCGTTGTATCAAGTTCGTTGGCAATACGATTCTATGGTTCAAGTCGAGCTTTTCATGAGGCGTCCAGGATCGAAGTCAGTTTTGTAGGTGTACATCTAACAGGCGGTTCGAGCGATGCGCCCCGCCACAATGACGATAGCCGCAGTACTGGATAATCCCTTTCCCCGATAATGCTCATAGATTGGCCTCCAGGTTTTCGTTTAGATGGCGGACAAGGCTGCCAGGTAAAGTAATCGTCGCAGTTCGGAGGGGCCGCTCCACAATGATTAAATAGCAGCTTAGTGCGATATGTTGCAGCCCTTGCACTTGATTCAGTGCCTCGAAATGAGACATTGCTGTCGTTTGCTTCCGGCTGGGAAGGGTCAGGTTAGGCGACACACATTGACGTGGACAAGGCCATGGTTAATCATGGTGGCCTACCCCAAATGACAGATGCCTCTTGTGAAGCACATTGGAATTCTCACGTCGGGCGGCGACAGTCCAGGCCTCAACGCGGCGATTCGTGGTATTGGCAAGGCTGCGCTGAACCGACAAGACATGCAGCTCATCGGTTTTCGCGATGGCTTTCGCGGCCTCATGGAAAACAGTACGATGCGGCTGGACGCCGGTGACCTGTCAGACATTCTGACCCGAGGTGGCACCATCCTCGGTACCAGTCGGGACAAACCCCACCGCATGCCCGTCGGCGGCAAGCTGCAGGACATGACCGACGTGATCGCCGGCAATTACCATGACAACCATCTCGATGTCCTAGTGTGTCTGGGCGGCGGGGGCACGCAGAAAAACGCCCTGCGCCTCAAAGAAAAAGGTCTCAACATTATCACCCTGCCCAAGACCATCGACAACGACATCGCCATGACCGACATTAGCTTCGGCTTCGATACCGCCTTGGGCATCGCCACCGACGCGATCGACCGTCTCCACAGCACGGCACATAGTCATCACCGCATCATTGTTGTGGAAATCATGGGCCATCGTGCTGGCTGGCTGGCTTTGGGTGCTGGTATTGCAGGTGGCGCAGACGTGATCCTGATCCCGGAAATTCCCTATGCGGTGGAAAGCGTGGCCGAAGCGATCCGCGAACGCAGTCGTCGTGGCAAGAGCTTCAGCATCGTCGCCATTGCCGAAGGGGCGCTCTCGCTTCATGAACACGCGGAACTACTGGGGGCGAAGAAACAAAAAACAGATGCCAAACTGAAGGAGAACAAGAAAGGCGAAGCCAAACCCGCACCCGAAACTCAATACGCGGAGAAAACGGTGCGTCTCGCCAAACAACTTGAACTGCTGACCGGACTGGAATCACGTATCACCATCCTCGGTCACCTGCAACGTGGCGGCATTCCCTCTGCGGCTGACCGCCTACTCTCCACCCGGCTGGGGACGTCTTGTACCGACTTGATTGATAAAGGCCAATATGGCGTGATGGTTGCCGCCAGAGGGGAGGGCACCAAGGCCGTAAAGTTGGAAGATGTTGCCGGGAAAGTCAAAACTGTTCCACCCGATCATCCCTGGGTGCAGAGCGCACGGCATGTCGGAATCAGCATGGGAGATTGAGATCAGCCAAGTGAGACTGCGCAAAACCCCGCAGCCCCTTTCTGTTGTGTTGAATGGCTGCTTGTAGGGTTGGCAGTTAGCAATTTCGGCGTGCTGTATCGTGCCATAACTATCATCTGAAATCTAGAATAATTTTGCCGACGTGCTTTCAGCGTGCCCCGCGCCACAATACGTCTGCCTAGTAATGCCAACGGGCCGCCGAAGCAGCCCGTTGGAGTCATCTTCGCGCCGGGTGGCGTGAGAGAAATAGCTTAGTAGGACAAGCCTGGTAATACCTTCGTGTGTTCGATCTGAACCGAATGTAGAGCCTGCGGGTCTATGCGGAGAGCCTGCAAGATCGTCGGTGCAACTTCGGATGTAGCCACAGGGGTTTTTACAACACTTGGAACAAAGCGCGGATTCGAGACAATCAGACCGACATTGGTATCGCCAAAACTGAAACCACCATGTTCAGCATTCTTCTTGCCTGATCCTGTATAGATAGTGCCATACTGCGGCTGCACGATGATGTCAGGCGCGCGGCTGTCAGTCATTGGGTCGTTGAATTTGAGCTTCAATTCATCACCGGCCATTACCTCATCGATAAACAGTGCTTGAGCATTGACGTTTAAATAGTCAGCTACCATCTCGGTCTGGCTTTGATCCTGAAGCCAGATCAGCCCAATATCGTCGTCCTGTACAAAACCGCAAGGACCAGTGGAGCAGGCGGCCGCGCTGGCGATCGCCTGTGCTGCCGGAGAAGTGCTGGCATCAGGGAGAGCCGCAACCAGATCCGCAAAATGACCTGGCTTGTTGACCTTGACTGGGTTGATCGGCGACTGACCATGCTTGGCGCTGACGATGAACAAAGTGGAATCGTAGATGCCCTGCTGTTTAAGCGCCTTGATCATGCTCGCCAGCGCCTCGTCAGTTTTCTGCAAGCCATATGCAAGGACTTCTGTTGGGGTACCCGCACCGTCAATGTAACCCCCAGCCTTGCCGGTTAGGGTGCTTTGCGTGCAGCTACCATCACTATTGTCGTGAGCCAGCTTCTGTCCGACGCTCACCGCTTGGAAATTCATCCCGAATACCTTTGGGATACCCATCCCAGGCGAACCGTCATGTTTTAGCCCATGGATTTCGTTGATGATGGCTGCAACCTTCTTCTGATCGTTCTCTACCGTACAGACCACGCTGACGGTAGCGTCAAATCCGTTGACGTTGGTGATTTCTGGTGTGTAAAGATCATCTACGCCTTTGCCAGAAGGGCCATTGACGATGTCGTACGCAGGGTGCTTATCAGCCCAGGCTGTGTGGCCGCCAGCCGCCTTGACCACTTCAAAGATCGTGTTGGATTTCATCGCGCTGTGCGGATAAACTGGTACGCAGTTACCTCGCTGATCCAGTCCGCGTGGCAGCCTCGCTGGGTCGATGACGTTCAGCGAGACGTTCATGGACGTGTACTTGTCGATGCTCTCATCGAAAACGATGGTGTTGCCAGCAGGGCCGGAACAAGTGGTGTTGGTCGGATCGAACAGGGTACGGTCATAGCTAACGTCGTAGAACAACCCATGGGAGATCGGTGAGCCGCCAGTCACCAAGGCCAGCAGCCCTGGGAAGGAATCTGAGTTTGATGGCGTCCGAGCATTGGTATAAGTGGTGCCGTGCTTGGCCAGTTCGGCGAAGGCGGAATTTGGGTGGCTTTCAATATAACGCTCAACGTCAAGTGCGTGGAGGCCATCCACGCTGATCAAAAGCGCGCGATCGATGTCGGCGGCCTGAACGGTAGCTGTGGCACCAAAGGCTAGGCCAACAAAAAGGCTAAGCGCAGTCTTTCTGAATTTCATGATGATCTCCTCAAGGTATTCCTGATTTCGTTGGAACTTAGCCCCGACACGAAACTTAATTGTGAATTCATTAGGGGCAAGCATTACCGATCAACAAAGGCGAACTTAAATGGCATACACAATGTTTGAACTTACATTACCGGAAGCGTGTTGCGGATTTAATAATTAAAGATAGTCCTAACGGACCAATTGCTGAAGCAGGTTGAATGTCGCATTAGTGTCGCTGGCTGCGCATTTTGAGTCACCGCTTTCTGGAAGCCAGTTAGTATGTGCGTATAGCAGCAACGTCCAGAAGAGGCCATTCGGTAAGGTTAAGATAATTTTTCTTGTCGTTTCTTGAATCGCTAAACTAAAACAAAAAGCCACAAAGAGTTACCCCCCGTGGCTTCGTTTGACCTGCCCGTTATGCGGCCATGGGAACATTTGGAGAATCGTTCTGGCGTCGACGTGCCACAAAGCCAATCAGACCAAAACCGCTTAGCATCAACAGCCATTCGCTTGGTTCAGGTACGGGGGTCAATATGCCGTTACCTGAGTTTTCAGTTACATATGCTATGAAGTTGCTACCGGAGCCATTAGGACTAATAATCAGGTTTGTCGCGTACGCTGAGCCGGAGCTATTAGTATTAGCCCAAGGATTGAATACACCTACCATATGGGATGAACTGTCGTACACCGCAAATGCTAAACCATAATCATCCAGAAAATTAGGGCTTGCGTTAACTACTGAGTCCATCTGCAAGTTCGCGCCGCCAGTCCCGGCAATATTTTGCCACGTAAATCCGGAATTAAGGCCATAAGGAGGTACGCTAGGATTCGGGTTAATAGATCCTGACCCTCCGGGTACAGGGGTGGTATTAACCGTCACCAAATTGAGACTGTAAGTACCTGCAAACGAAGTGCTTGATAGAGTGCCGGTTCCATCCAAAGCCAAACTGCCGACTACATCGACTGTGAAGTTGGCGCTGACACCCCCTGCTGAAGCAGAAAAATAGTTGAAAGATTCTTCCGTAGCATTCGCAATCGTTGGCCCGGCCAACAGGGCGATAGAGATCAGTCCTGGCAGTATTCTGCTCATTGGCATTCTCCTTTTTAGTACTACAGGCACCCTCTCACATAGAAGGCCTCGGTAGTAGGATCATCATGCTCAAATCGATCTTGTCCGGCTATAGTCCGTTGGGACCAATTACTATTAAGTTTTTAATCATGCCGAAAGGCAGCCCCTTTGGGGGACACAGTACTCCCGAATGATGTCAGTTGTTACATAACAAGACTGGATTTTCCAAGTCCCGGCGGACTGAGAAGGCGCGGCACCAAGGATGTCGCATGGTTGTCCACTTTTTGCAACGATGAACGTGCGCTTCAGGGAAGTGCGACCGTCCCTTATGCGGAATAACCGGCCAGTGCCCACTAGAAGATCATTGAACAATTAGCGTCAAGTTCGTCCTCCGTAGCAGAGCACCATTGACGTTCAGCTGGAGACAGAATTTTCGGCAAAAAAAACCTTTGGTAATGTCATTAAGAAAGCTAAGAGATAGTCAAATCAGTTATGCCACCTTGGGCGCCAGTCATCATTTTGTAACATGCATCAGGCATGGTGCGCCGGTCATGACAAGCTATTCGTGCGCACTTCTACTGAGGACCCGCCTATGGGGGCTGCCCAGCCGCCCCCGTCGTGAGGCTGTCAGCCTGTGACCCACGACGCGCGCCAAGCGTTGTTCGCCGTCAGCTCGCTGGGCCTTGGTCACGCTACCCGTACGCTGGTGGTGATTCGCGAGTACCTTCGCCGCGGCTATGCCGTCACTATAGTCTCGGCGGGCAATGCCATGGCTTTTCTGCGCCTGGAACTGGGCGCGGAGCCTGCAGTAAAGTTTCGGGAAATGACCGACTATCCGTCGTTGGAGCGTGGCACGGGTTGGCGGATGTACTGGTACCTGTTCATCGACTTGCTGCGCACGTGGCGCCTGATCCGGTGGGAGCACCACGAACTTCAGGCCATCGCGGCGGACTATGATTTCATTTTTAGCGATGGCCGGTATGGTTTTTACAGCCGGTGGACCCCATCTTTCATCCTGTCGCACCAAATCGCCTTCATTCCGCCGAAGGGGCTGCGCGAGACCTCTTGGCTGACGGAGAACGTCAACATCGCGGCACTCCAAAAATTCGACCTCCTGTTTATTCCGGATTATTACGGGCCGAGCCTGAATCTGGCCGGTCACTTGGCGCACACGCCGGCGCTTCATCAATGCCCGCATCGCTACATCGGCATCCTATCTTCCTACGGACACCTCGACCTGCCGCGGGACATCGACTACCTGTTCGTGATCAGCGGCTACCTGCTCGAGCATAAGGACTCGTTCGTCCACGATCTTCTTGAACAGGCGAGTAGCTTGCCAGGGCGCAAGGTGTTCGTGCTCGGTGATGCGGGCGGCGATGCGGTTGCCTACAATCGATACCGCCGCGATGATCTGCAGATCCACAGCGTAGCAAGCGGCGCCTTGCGCCAAGAGCTGTTCAATCGGGCTCGCGTGATCGTCTCGCGGGCCGGCTATACCACTGTGATGGACCTAGTGGAGCATGGCAAGCGCGCCCTGTTGATCCCGACGCCGAATCAGACCGAACAGGAATACTTGGCCGCCTACCTCAGCAATCAGCACTATTTCGTAACACGGACCCAGCAGGCTGGAATGGATTTGGCGCGGGCCCTGCATGCCTGCGAAGAGACACGCCGGTTCGATGCGCCATGGAAGACGGAGGAGTCGCTGCGCCGCCTCACAGGCAGCGTCGAAGAACTGCTTCATCGGCACTTCTTTTCGATCATCGTGCCAGCACACAACGAGGAGGCTGAGCTCGAGGCGACCCTCCAATGCCTGCTCGCGCAGCGCTATCCCCCTGATCGCGTGGAAATTATCGTGGTCGAGAACGGCTCGAGCGACGCCACCCTGGACATCGCCAAGAGGGTTGCCGAGCAGGACGAGGCCAAACGTGTCCGGGTGCTGCAGAGCGAGCGCGGAGTTTCACGCGCTAAGAACGCGGGCCTGGCGAACCTGGCGGCTGGGTCCGAGTGGGTGGTCTTCTGTGATGCCGACACCCGGCTTGGCAAACATTTCCTCCACCACCTCAACAGCTGGCTGAACCGTCGGGGCGAGGATGGCCTGATCGTCGGCACAACCCACGTGCGCCCTGAATCGCGCGACCGGCTCTATGCTCGTGCCTGGTTCGCGGCGTACAATGTCATCCATCGCCTGACGAATAGCTCTTTTTCCATTCAGGTGGCGCGCACCCTGATCGCGCGAGACATACGCTTTCGCGAGGATCTGAACTTTGCTGAGGACCTCCTGTTCATACAGGAGTGCAGGCGCTACGGACGCTTTTTCTTCGTGCCCACCGACCAGGTGTGTACGTCGACGCGGCGCTTCGACACGCGCGGCTATCTGCGTCAGGGCCTGCGCTGGATGATCGAGGCGCTGCTTCCGTTACGTTTAAGACCAATCGCAAGTACGATGTCATTCGTTGATCTTGCGTCGCTCGAGCACGTTACCGCCATCCTGGCCGAACGAAACGAGGTCGCCTATGCGGTGCTGTTTCTGGGCGCGTTCTTCGAGACACTGATTCCGACTTCGCTCGTCGTGCTGGGCGAGGTATTCTTTATCGCCGGCGCATTGTTGGCCGGCATGGGGGCATTGAATGTTTGGGCCGTCCTGGCCGTGCTCTATGCGGGGGCAATACTCGGCGACAATGCCAGCTATTGGCTGGGCCGGCACTACGGTTCATCGCTCTTCGAGCATCTGGCGGGCTGGCCGGTGCTGGGGCGGTTGATCCATCACGAAAACTACCAGCATGGAGTTGCGTTCTTTGAACACCGCGGCGCGATAGCTGTCTTCTCAGCGCGCCTCAGCGGTCCGCTATCCTGGGTGATGCCGGCTATGGCTGGCATGTTCCGCCTGAACTATGCCACCTTTATTCGTTTCAACACTCTCGGGATCTTGATCGGGATTGGCCAGTTCATCGTCGTTGGCTACTTCTTCGGTGAGTACTTGCCGTCTATACTCGAGTGGGCCGACCGTTGCGGCACCACCATCCTCGCTTCCCTCTTGGTGCTGATTGCGGCGGGGGCTTGGTACCGGTGGAGGCGAAGGGCGCAACCGCTCCCTTGATCGGCCCTTAAGGCCGAAGCCTACCCAGGGAAACGATCGGGAACAGACTGATTTAACGCGGTTTCACGGACAGGCAGATTAAGGACCATAATATAACGCGTCATCTTCCAAGAGAAACCGTGTTCTAATCCCCGTTCAATGTGTGTAACCTCTTATTACGGACAATCGGCATCCTCAAAGGGATGCATTAATGTGTACAGAATCGGGTCGCCAGTCTGGATGAAATTATGGTGATGAATGACTGGTTCGGATCACACTAAGCCTAAACCCCATCAAAATCTAGGACGTCAACAAAGGCTAAGATTCCCCTAAAGGCTAGTATTGCCAAGAAGGTTTCAGTTGAACCAGATAAATAACAGGCGTCCGATTCTGTCGGGGAAATTCTGGACATTCAGGCGTCACGTAAGCAGATAAAAAATCCCCCAAGCCTAGACTTGGGGGATAACGCAGTTCTGACGGGAGGGAGGTCAGAATGCCTGCTCAAAGGGGGAGAGATTGGCAGACGGTAAAATTTGTTTGTCACTCTAATCGTGAAAATCATCCATTAATGGTGTTACAGGCAAATTAAATCATCAGCTGACCACTGTAATCTTTCGGTTACGCAAGTAATCCACCAACCTGGCTGCGACCACTTGGGAATGGATGGTAGCCGATTGGCGACATGCGGTTAACGGAATAAACACACGTCCGTAACATGAAGTCCTTAAGAATGTGGTAGCCTTGAAAAAGATACGGGGGCCGACAGGCCTACATATGCCAGAACAACAACACACAGGCGATCTTCCACCGGAAGCTTCCAAGGGCGGACTGAAGAGCCAGGCTCTGTTGATTTATGGCAGGATTTTGGATGCCATCGTCAGTGTCTTGATCTTTGTCATGCTGCTTACGCTCTTCGGCGCCGTGGCTGGACTTGTACTTGATTTCTTTTCAGCCGCGAATGCCTTGCGAAGTGGTGTGTCCACCCATAACCTTGCGCTAGGAATCGTTGATAGCATCGATCGGGAGCTGGTTATCGATGTTCTTTCAGTCTTTGTTCTCATTGAACTGTTTCGCACCTTCACGGACTACTTGGAATTTCATCGCGTCCGCCTGAGGGTACTAGCCGAAGTCGGCATTGCATTTATCCTACGTGAGATCTTTATTGGCCTATACGGCCATAGCATTAGTTGGAGTGACATTTTGGCGCTCTCTGCATTGCTGGCCGTACTGGTGACCGCACGGATTGCTGCTGTACAGTTCCAGCCTAGGGTCAATGGGTCTGAATAAGTTTGCGGAGTATAGGTGCGTAACCAGTCTGCCCTTAAGGTCCGAACTCCCTATTTCCATGGGCGGATTGCTTCTTTTCTGGATATTCAGAAAATTGATGAAGATGCGCAATAATTGCCGATCATCCGCTTTTGCGGAGATTGACTCACTGCAATGTGCTGCCAAGAGCTGATGTTTACCTGTGCGCGCTAACGCAGGGGCGAGCCCTCTGAAACTGGGTCAAATTTGAAAGGAAGGTTTTGAAGCGCCGACCTTATCTGCCTCGTCTCCTCAGTCAGGTGCTCATAAAGCCATTCGCTCAAGAAATAAGAGTAATGTTCTGCAGCACTTTCAGACCACCTGCCATTCATATTCGCCAACTCATCTCTCATGTTCACCAGCACGTTTTTCACATATTGATGGTTCATCTCGTGTTCGAAAAAAGAAAGGTTGATCTCATGCGCAATCTTTTCCTCATTTTCAAAATGAATACATACACAGGCTATGAGCAGATTAAACGCTTGAAGCAAGACGTCACTATCCTTCGCTCTGATCGCTCTTTCTGCACCGTTAACTAAATCTATCAACTTTTTATGTTCGGCATCTAACAGTGCGTTTTCGACACTCAGGTTTTCCATCCATGTAAATTCCGCCATGATATTTGCGATTATTTCCGTGCGATTGTTAATAGCGTCCGTTGGTACGATAAATATAATTCACTAGTTCTTTTGACTGGTTATTCGCACGCCGCACGATACCATGCAAGTTACGCGCTACACCGCGCATGACGCGGTATACGATCATCGGATGCGAATTGATCAAGCGTTCGAACTTGTCTCGTTCTAAACTCAATACCTTGGTATCACCCACTGAGTAAAGCGTTGCACTGATCTGCTCAGCAGCGCCCCCAACGAATGTGATCATTCCTGCCAGATCACCGGGCTTAAGGACATGAATGGTGGATTCTCCATCCCCGCTTTTGATCTTAACCTCAATATCGCCATGAGCCAGAACATATAGACTGTCTGGTTGCGCGTCTCCCGGTTGGACGATAACTTCGCCAGACTGGTATTCTTGAACATCAAACATTCCTTCGATAATCTTCACTTCATCATCACTCAACTCGTCAGTAACAGTTGAGGTGCGCAACGTGTGCACTACTAACGACATTTCATTTTCTCTTTGCTGCATTTGCAATCACCTTCCACGTTGATTCACAGAAGCTACTTGACGGCATGTTCGCCGAACTAATGAATCCATACTAACAAAATGGTGTTGCGGAAATATTTCGGTAGCCAAGCAGGGGAGTATCTGATGGTTGTGTGCATACAACTGCGGCATGAACAAGTATCCACCAACATGTTTTGCCACTTGCCTTTTGAATCGCAGCCCGGATTGACTCGTCTTGTGTCATTAAATGACTGCCTAACAAGCCACTGGGCTTGATCGCTCAAAGGCTTGCCTTGACTACTCCAACCCGCCAAGCGACTGATACTTCATCGGTCTGGCACCAAAGCGCAAGTCGCGCAGTTGCGGGACTCGAAATTGACGTAGAGAATCGTGATAATTCTGCCTTCATGCCTGAGGAAGGCTCTGTAGGTGCGCTTGCTCATCGTCAGAGTTAAGTCGGAGAGTTTGCCACGCAAGGCCAGTTTGCCATTCGGATAGCATTCTCTGAAATCCATCATCCTGTTAATTCTTCGTTCATAGCCAGAATAACCTGAAGGCTCACTGTGGTAAGAAGACTTGTGGTGCCGAGGCAATGGAGTCTTCACCTTTAGTTTGCCATCCAATTCGATTTCGAGCTCCGCACGAAGGTGCTTTTCCACATTGTCCAACGATTTCAGATCGTGGTCGGCGGGGCGGGCGTGCGTACTAGCTGGTAACGAAATGTTCGGGATATTCTTCACGGTGGATTGATCTTCAAGGAAAACGGAAAATCTGGATAGGAACTAGGCTCAGAATCCATCATGACACTCGCGTCACTTCGGACTAATGCAACCCTGCCAAGTCAGACAATGGGCTTGCCCCTGAATCAGTCAATGTTTTTCGTGACAGGAACCAAATCAGATTGGAACGTGAACGGTGATTCTGAAGGAACGTGAACAGTGATTCTGGCTTCGTGAACACTCTTTGTATGAGTGTGGTAAAGCGTTCACATGCAAGCAAAATTGGTATCCATGTCCCTTCAGAATCACTATTCACGTTCAGTAAAATACGCAATCCAGATTCAGCTCTTTTCTTTGGCTTGCAGCTTACGGGGACTTAATGACAGCAATATGGCAAAAGCATCATCCGAAGGGACTATATTTGGCACTTGCCCCTCGCGATTTTCAGCCGTCGAATGATGAGACAGGCTGGTGTAACGGCACGCATTTCAATTGCGTGTGATCTACAAGGGAGCTAATCTTCGTGCTCAATGTTATTGAGGCTGTGCTTGGATTTAGGACGCCTAAAAGCAGATAAATAAATCACCCGTGGATCGTCAAAAATGGCCTGGGGCGAGCTGCGTGAGTAGCAGGCGTACGTTTACAGATACCAAATATTGTCGGCACTGATATTCACGAGAGTTTCTTCTTCATAAAGGACTGCCATCATGGATCAAGAACCGAGACCGTTGTATGGGGAGCTAGTAGTCGCCTCTTCCTGCGAAAACCAACCACGTACGTCAGAGGTGGAAGTCGCGGATGGGCAGACTCGATCAATGATAAGAGAGACTGCCTATTCCCTGGCGGAAAAAAAGAGGATTTGCACCTGGCCATGAGTTGGAGGATTGGCTTAAGGCTAAGTTACAAATATTGAATAATCTTCACAGGCCATGATCGTTGTTATTCGCAACGCACAATGCTGCAAATGGTTCGACAAAAAATGGCTTATTTTGAATGGCCGCTGTTATGAATCTTGACTGACTGGAATGTGTGGCATAGCGACGGTCAAGTAAGTTGTCTTTCAGTGGCCGCTCGGTTGAAAACCAATGAACTGCAGGTTTTTTAGATGCTCAGATAGAGCCAATCTGCCATACCATCCGTACTGATACTGTTTATCGCACGAACAAGGGCTTGCAACCGGGTTTCCGCGCGATACGTCTTTAACCCTGGAGTCTGACCATTCTTAAAGGTGGTGCAGTTTGTCACGAACTTTTTTGCTGGCCAGAACATTCAGGTAGTCCTGGATTCGAGCCCTTGATTTAAGGTCTTGAAGTGCTGAAGCGTATATCTTATCGACCTCTTCAACAGGGCATTCCATTTCCTCGGCGAGTGCCTTGATGGTTTGAAGATATTCGGTCTCTAACTTGAAGTGATTTCGCGTGGCCATGATACTAATCTGCCTTTTCGTCGAAGCAAAAGATTGCCGTGAAACCTTGCCATTATAGACAATAATTGTCTGGAAAATAGGCGACTTTGCTACCCGGCTTCCAAGGAATGATCTTTGATGACTAATTACAAATTGCTTAGCGCAATTGCTAATGTTAAGCCTCATGAGTTGTCATAATTAGTTAATCTAACTCTCTTACAATAATCCCCCTTCCTTCCTTCCTTCCTTTTCTTTCTCTGCCGTGCTGCGACGATCAGCCAAAACAACCGGAGAAAGGTCATTCCAATCGAATAGCCTGAAGGATGTCGTAACTTTGTTGCTGCCAGCCTTTTATACCCTCAATTCGGTGTAGATGGGGAATTTGACTATGACATCACACGCGGTATCGCCTGTACTGGTGGATCTGGCACAGCTCGATAATGAGCATGTCCTGCAACGGCTCGAAAGCTCGGTGGAGGGCTTATCTGAAGCCGATGCCGAGGCCAGGCTACAAAAATTTGGCCTGAATCAAATCGCCCATGAGGAACATAAAGGCACTGTCTTGCAGTTGCTGCTGCGCTTGCGCAATCCTCTCAATCTACTGCTGCTGACTCTCGCGTGCATTTCGTTCGTTATGGGGGACCATGAAGCCGCCATCATTATTTTCATCATGGTGGTACTGAGCGTCTCCTTGGCCTTTCTTCAGGAGCGTCGGTCGAACAAGGCCGCGGAAGAGTTGCGTGCAATGGTCCACACGACAGCCACCGTATTGCGCAAGGCGTATACCGAGGCCGCGTCAGCTGCGCAGGCAAGTCCCGCATCTGTGCCACCCGCGCCGTCCGGCTTTGAAATGAAGGAGACCCCGATCCACCTGCTTGTGCCTGGCGATATTATCCACCTCTCGGCGGGAGACATGATACCGGCCGACCTCAGACTTCTCTCTGCCAAAGACCTGTTCGTGAACCAAGCCCCTCTAACTGGCGAATCAATGCCGGTCGAGAAGTTTGCCGGCGTGGCAAGCAACACGATCAAGGATTCCTTGCAGTTGCCCAATGTGTGCTTTATGGGCACCAACGTAGTAAGCGGCACGGCAACCGGTGTGATTGTGCTGACAGGGTTGCGTGCGTATTTCGGGGGACTCGCCGATACCATTGCTGGCGAGCGTGCGTTAACAAGCTTCGACCGGGGGGTCAGCAGATTCGCGTGGCTGATGATAAGGTTCATCATGGTCATGGCACCGCTGGTGTTTTTGATCAATGGCTTCACAAAGGGCGATTGGATTGAGGCCCTTCTCTTCGCCGTGGCAGTTGCCGTGGGACTTACACCGGAGATGCTGCCCATGATCGTCACCGTCAATCTCGCCAAGGGCGCACTTGCCATGTCGCGCAAGAAGGTGATCGTTAAGCGTCTAAACTCGATTCAAAACTTCGGTGCGATGGACGTCCTCTGCGCAGACAAGACCGGTACGCTCACCCAGGATCGGGTCATTCTGGAAAAGCATGTGGACCTGTACGGCGAAGAAAGCGAGAAAGTGCTCGAGTACGCCTATCTGAACAGCTACTACCAGTCGGGACTGAAGAACTTGCTTGACGTCGCAGTGCTCAAATACTCCGAAGTGCATGAGCGGCTGCAGCCATCGAGCGTATATCGCAAGGTCGACGAAATTCCGTTTGACTTCATGCGGCGACGCATGTCCGTGGTGGTCGAAGGTCATGGCAGGCAGCTGCTCATCTGCAAAGGCGCCGTGGAAGAAGTGTTCAGTGTTTCGACAACAGGGGAGGATGGCGGATCGCGATTTGATCTTGACGAAAGCCACCTGCGCAAGCTGAAGGAGATGA
>CAWHYN010000023.1:0-103640 GCA_963833515.1 uncultured beta proteobacterium
CACCACCGGCACGCTCGCCTTTACCACCACCGCGACCACTGCCACCAATGTCGGCACAGCAGCCATCACCGGTTCGGGGCTGACGGCCAATAACGGCAACTACGTGTTCGTGCAGGCGGCGGGGAATGCCACTGCATTGACCATCACGCCTGCCACGCTGACCTATGTCGCGACTCCGGCGAGCCGCCTGTACGGCGTAGCCAACCCGGCACTGACTGGCAGCGTGACCGGCTTCGTCGGCACCGATACGCAGGCCAGTGCCACCACCGGCACGCTTGCCTTTGCCACCACTGCGACCACCACCAGTCCTATTGGCACCTACGCGATCACCGGATCGGGGCTGACGGCCAATAACGGCAACTACGTGTTCGTGCAGGCCGCGGCCAACGCCACTGCATTTAGCATCACGCCACCCACGCTGACCTATGTCGCGAACACGGCGAGCCGCCTGTACGGTGCAGCCAACCCGGCACTGTCGGGCACCGTGACCGGATTCCAAGGCACCGATACACTGGCCACGGCCACCACCGGCACGCTGGTCTTCACCACCACCGCGACGGCGACCACCGCCGTCGGCAGCTACGCCATCACCGGATCGGGGCTGAGCGCCGCCAACTACGTGTTCGTGCAGGCGGCGGGTAACGCCACTGCGCTGACCATTACGCCTGCCACGCTGACCTATGTCGCGAACGTCGCGACCCGCCTGTACGGCGCAGCCAACCCGGCACTGTCCGGCACCGTGACGGGTTTCATGAACGGCGAGACCGTGGCTACGGCCACCACCGGCACGCTCGCCTTTACCACCACCGCGACCACTGCCACCAATGTCGGCACAGCAGCCATCACCGGTTCGGGGCTGACGGCCAATAACGGCAACTACGTGTTCGTGCAGGCGGCGGGGAATGCCACTGCATTGACCATCACGCCTGCCACGCTGACCTATGTCGCGACTCCGGCGAGCCGCCTGTATGGTGCAGCCAACCCGGCACTGACTGGCAGCGTGACCGGCTTCGTCGGCACCGATACGCAGGCCAGTGCCACTACCGGCACGCTCGCCTTTGCCACCACCGCGACCATCACCAGTCCCTTGGGCAGCTACGCGATCACCGGTTCCGGGCTGACGGCCAATAATGGCAACTACGTGTTCGTGCAGGCCGCGGCCAACGCCACTGCATTTAGCATCACGCCACCCACGCTGACCTATGTCGCGAACACTGCGACCCGCCTGTACGGCGCAGCCAACCCGGCACTGTCGGGCACCGTCACCGGTTTCGTCAACGGCGATACGCTGGCCACGGCCACCACCGGCACGCTGGTCTTCACCACCACCGCGACGGCGACCACCGCCGTCGGCAGCTACGCCATCACCGGATCGGGGCTGAGCGCCGCCAACTACGTGTTCGTGCAGGCGGCGGGTAACGCCACGGCATTAACAGTCAACCCGGCCACACTGACCTATGTCGCGAACGTCGCGACCCGCCTGTACGGCGCAGCCAACCCGGCACTGTCCGGCACCGTGACGGGTTTCATGAACGGCGAGACCGTGGCTACGGCCACCACCGGCACGCTCGCCTTTACCACCACCGCGACGACTGCAAGCAATGTCGGCAGCTACGCGATCACCGGCTCGGGGCTGACGGCCAATAACGGCAACTATGTGTTCGTGCAGGCGGCGGGGAATGCCACTGCATTGACCATCACGCCTGCCACGCTGACCTATGTCGCGACTCCGGCGAGCCGCCTGTATGGTGCAGCCAACCCGGCACTGACTGGCAGCGTGACCGGCTTCGTCGGCACCGATACGCAGGCCAGTGCCACTACCGGCACGCTCGCCTTCACCACCACCGCGACGGCGACCACCCCTGTCGGCAGCTATGCGATCACCGGCTCGGGGCTGACCGCCAATAACGGCAACTACGTGTTCGTGCAGGCCGCGGCCAACGCCACTGCGCTGACCATCACGCCTCCGACGCTGACCTATGTCGCGAACACTGCGACCCGCCTGTACGGCGCAGCCAACCCGGCACTGTCGGGCACCGTCACCGGTTTCGTCAACGGCGATACGCTGGCCACGGCCACCACCGGCACGCTGGTCTTCACCACCACCGCGACGGCGACCACCGCCGTCGGCAGCTACGCCATCACCGGATCGGGGCTGAGCGCCGCCAACTACGTGTTCGTGCAGGCGGCGGGGAATGCCACTGCGCTGACCATCACGCCTGCCACGCTGACCTACGTCGCGAACGTCGCGAGCCGCCTGTACGGCGCAGCCAACCCGGCACTGTCCGGCACCGTGACGGGGTTCATGAACGGCGAGACCGTGGCTACGGCCACCACCGGCACGCTCGCCTTTACCACCACCGCGACCACTGCAAGCAATGTAGGCAGCTACGCGATCACCGGCTCGGGGCTGACCGCCAATAACGGCAACTATGTGTTCGTGCAGGCGGCGGGGAATGCCACTGCATTGACCATCACGCCTGCCACGCTGACTGCTGTTATCGTCGGCACGCCCACCAAGGTGTATAACGGGAACGCCGCCGCAACACTTGTACCAACGAACTATCAGATCACCGGATTCGTCAGTGGTGAAGGCGCAACTGTCTCGCAAACCGTCGGGACTTACTACACCAGCGTGGCTCTTACAACCACAAGCAAAGATGTTCTTACCGCCACCACGGTCAACGCTGCCCTGGCTCCGGCCAACTTCACCGCGACAGGCACGACCCTGTTGAGCAACTACACACTGCCGACCAGCGCAACGGGTGCGGGTACCATCACTCCCGCGCCTCTGGCCGCGGCAGTCATTGGCACACCAACCAGAGTGTATAACGGCACGACAGTGGCCACACTCGCACCAGCGAACTACTCGCTGACCGGCTTCATCGGTACTGAAGGTGCGACCGTCACGCAGACCGTCGGCGCCTACAACTTCAAGGACGTCACCACCGCGACCACAGTCAGCGTCACCTTGGCTGCTGCCAACTACACCGCGACGGGCGCCACCTTGCTGAGCAACTACACGCTGCCGACCGCCGCCACTGGCGCGGGAAAAATCAGCCCTTACGCTGTCAGCATGACCGGCGTACGTGTTTACGACGGGACAGCCAATGTGGCAACCGTGGCAACTGCGCCAGCGATTTCAACCATCTTCACATTAGGCACGCTGGTTAGCACTGAAACCCTGACCCTCAGCGGTACTGGTACCGTCGCTTCCAAGAATGTGGGAACCTATACGGTCGCATTGGGCACGCTGGCATTGGGCAATGGAACCAACGGCGGCTTGGCCGCTAACTACACGTTTACCGGTGGCACACAGACCGCGACCATCAATCCCGCTCCCTTGACCATTGCGGTCATCGGCACGCCGACCAAGGTGTATAACGGCAACACGACCGCGACACTCGTTTCGACGAACTACTCATTGACTGGTTTCGTCACAGGTGAAGGTGCTACCGTCAATCAACCGGTGGGCACATACAACAGCAAGGACGTCGTCACGGCAACGACGGTCAGCGTCACCCTGGCTGCCGCAAACTATACGGCAACGGGTACTACCTTATTGAGCAACTACGTATTGCCGACTGTCGCAACTGGTGCCGGGACCATCACTCCTGCTCCTCTGACCGCAGCAGTCATTGGCACACCGACCAAGGTCTATAACGGCAACACCACCGCTACCCTCGCACCAGCGAACTACTCATTGACCGGCTTGGTCACTGGAGAAGGCATTACCGTCACGCAGACCGTCGGCACCTACAATTTCAAGGACGTCACCACCGCGACCACAGTCAGCGTCACCCTGGCCGCTGCCAACTACACCGCGACGGGCACCACCCTGCTGAGCAACTACACGCTGCCGACTGCGGCAACTGGCGCGGGCAAGATCAATCCGGCCCCAGTGAGCATGACCGGCGCACGGGTTTATGATGGCACAGTGAACGTGGCCGCCAGTATCTTCACACTTGGTACATTGGTTGGAACTGAGACCCTGACCCTTACCGGTACCGGTACCGTATCGTCCAAGAACGTTGGAACCTACCCGGTCATTTTAGGTACCCTGACGCTAGGCAATGGAACCAATGGCGGACTGGCCGCTAACTACACGTTCACCGGTGGCACACAGACCGCAACTATCAATCCCGCGGTATTGACCGCTACGATTGTTGGGGTACCGACCAAGGTATATAACGGCACCACCGCTGCGACACTCATATCAACGAATTATTCACTAACCGGGTTCGTTTCTGGTGAAGGCGCTACCGTCAATCAACCGGTGGGTACTTACAACAGCAAGGACGTCGTCACTGCGACCACGGTCAGCGCGACTTTGGCTCCAGCCAATTTCACCCCGACGGGCGCCACCTTGCTGAGCAACTATGTATTGCCGACATCGGCAAGTGGCGCAGGCGCCATTACTCCCGCCCCCTTGACTGCCGCGGTCATCGGTACCCCGACGAAAGTGTATGATGGCACGACAGTCGCGACGCTCGCGTCAACAAACTATTCATTGACCGGCCTGGTCGCGGGAGAAGGCATTACCATCACGCAGACCGTCGGTGCCTACAACAGCAAGGACGTTCTTACAGCGACCACGGTCAGTGTCACCCTGGCTGCGGCCAACTTCACCGCGACGGGTACCACCTTGCTGAGCGACTATATATTGCCGACTGCGGCAACTGGTGCGGGCAAGATCAATCCGGCCCCAGTGAGCATGACCGGCACGCGTGTATACGATGGCACCGTGAATATGGCAGCCAGCATATTCACGTTTGCCCCATTGGTTGGAACCGAAACCCTGACTCTTGCCGGTACCGGTACCGTATCGTCCAAGAACGTTGGAACATACCCGGTCATACTAGGCACTCTGACACTAGGCAACGGAACCAATGGCGGATTGGCCAGCAACTACACCTTCGCCGGTGGCACACAGACCGCGATCATCAATCCCGCGCCGCTGACTGTCACAATCGTTGGTACACCAACCAAGGTGTATGACGGCACGACGGTTGCGACCCTCGTTTCAACGAATTACCAGATATCTGGTTTTGTCGCGGGTGAGGGCGCTACCATCACGCAAACTGTCGGTGCCTACAATAGCAAGGATGTCCTCACCGCGAATACCGTCACCGCCAACCTGGCTCCGACATCGACCTACTACACGCCGAACACGGGCACCTTGCTGAGCAACTACATACTGCCGACTTCGGCCACTGGAGCCGGTAAGATCAACCCGGCCCCGGTGAGCATGACAGGTACCCGCCAGTACGATGGCACAGCCAACGTGGCAGCAAGCATTTTCACAATAAGCACATTGGTGGGAACTGAAACCCTGACCCTCACTGGTACCGGTACTGTGGCTTCCAAGAATGTTGGAACGTACCCGGTCGCATTGGGTACGCTGGCACTGGGCGATGGAACCAACGGCGGCCTGGCCAGCAACTATACGTTCACCGGTGGCACGCAGACTGCGACGATTACGCCTTTCATCATCAGCCTGAACGGTAGTCGCACCTACGACACCACCACGGTCATGAATGCCAGTGCTTTCGGCGGCACGCTTTTCGGTGTCCTTACAGAAACTATTACCTTGACGGGTAGCGGTTCCGTGGCAAGCAAAAATGTTGGCAACGGCCTTGCCGTGACGCTGGGTACCTTGGCACTGAGCGATGGAACCAACGGCGGTCTGGCCAGCAATTACACTCTCGTTGGCGGTAACCATAGAGCCGCCATCTTTGCGGCGCCCCTCGTGATCAACGGCTTGACAGCGGGGAACAAGGTCTATGACGGTACCACCGTTGCCACGCTGACGGGCACGGCATCGATCACGCCCTTGGGCGCGGACGTCGTCACCCTGGGGGGCACTGGCAGCGGCGTGTTTGACAACAAAAACGTCGGTAGCAGCGTTCCTGTCACCGTTGTCGGTTACACCATCAGCGGCACGGATGCAGGCAACTATGTCTTGTCACAACCGCAACCCATGCTTTCAGCCAACATCACGCCAAGGCCCCTGCCATGGTCCGGTACCCCGGTAGCAGCGAACAAGGTGTATGACGGCACGACCACGGCGACGATCACTGGAGTCGTATTTGCCGCGCCTACGGCAACGTCCGGATTGGTTGCCGGAGACTCAGCATATGTTGCCGGAACATTTACGACCCCTGATGTTGGGATGAGCAAGAACGTCTCTGTCTCACTGTCAGGTCAAGACGCAGGCAATTATGCATTCACGCCGCCGAGTGGGTTCCTGACCGCTAATATCACCGCCTACAGTTTGGTTCTGAGCGTCACCGTCAACAACGTCAGCAAGACCTATGGCACGACCGTCAATCTTGGCAGCACAACGTCGTTCACAGCGACAGGTCTCATGCCAGGCGACAGCATCAGCGGGGTGTATCTGGTCAGTACGGGTGCGGTCGCATCTGCTAACGCCGGAAGTTACACGATTCTCCCCAGTGATCCAGTCTTCAGCTCGGGGTGTGCGTGTAACTACACGATCACCTATGCCAGCGGTAGCGGTACGCTCACCGTCAATCCCTATGTCATCAGCAGCCTAAATGCCACCCGCGTTTATGACGCCACGACGGCCATGAATGCCAGCGCGTTCGGAACCATCACCGGAATTAATGGCGACACCCTCGGACTCACCGGTAGCGGCTCAGTGCTTTCCAAGAACGTCGGAACCGGCTTGGCCGTGACACTCGGTACGTTGGCGCTGGCCAACGGCACCGGCCTGGCAAGCAATTACATCCTCAGTACCACGGGGAGCTATACGGCTAGTATCACTCCCGCCAAGCTCGCCGTTACCGGCTTGACTGCCGCCAACAAAGTGTATGACGCGACCACTGCGGTCACCTTGGCAGGCACGGCAAAGATCACACCTTTGGGCACGGATGCCGTCACTTTGAGTGGCACCGCCAGCGGCGCATTCGCCGACAAGAACGCCGGCGCCAATAAGGCGGTAATTGTCAGCGGCTACTCAATCAGCGGTGCAGATGCGGCTAATTACACCTTGGTGCAACCTGTTGTTACGGCGAATATCACCCAGAAGGCACTAACATGGTCTGGCACCCCGGTAGCGGCGAGCCGCCAATATGACGCGACGCTGACAACTACGGTGACTGGCGTGACGTTGTCAGGCGTGATTGCCGGGGATTCCGTCGGAGTGGGCGGCCTGTTTGCGGACCCCAACGTAGGAACAGCCAAGCCGGTAACACTTGCGTTGACGGGCACAGATGGTGGCAACTACAGTGTTGTCCAGCCGGTACCCGGCATGACTGCCACTATTTCGCCACGTACCCTGATTGTTACTGCGACTAACGAATCCATGCTGTTCGGCGGCACAGTACCTCCCCTGACATTTACAGTCGGTGGATCCGGGTTGGTCGGGCTGGATACCATCGCGTCGGTATTCACCGGATCACTATACGTAAATATAACTGGGCTGCAGTCAGGTGGAACAGCCCCAATCACTCAAGGCACTTTGGTCTTGACTGCGGGTCCAGGAGGCAACTACGTCATTGGCTCGTTTGTTAATGGCGTGATGACGGTGCAGTGATTCGTGTCGTTAGGCGGATCGGTAGGCCGCCGTGCGGTTCACTGATCATTTGTTTCTATTCAGCAGCTTTTATTAATCTGTACGACATTAAATCGTGTTAAAACCAATCAGATCCGTCATAGCGACAATATCGGCCGTGCTGTGTGCATGCCCCGTCATGGCAGCGCCACCCGCGCAACCGCTGCCCGGCCAACCGGATGCCGGCCAGACGATACGTGACCTTCAGCAGCAACTCGGTTTGACCAAGCCGCAGCCGACGAAACCGACGCCGCAATTAGAAGGCGAGAAGGCTGCTCCCCCTGCGGTAACCGCAAATGACAACGCGCGCATGGTGGTAAAAGCCATTCACGTTGCGGGCGTTACGGTGTTTTCTGCGGCCGAACTCGAGGCATTGGTATCCTATTTGGTTGGCGGCGAACACACGCTTGCCGAACTCAACGAAGGCGCGGCACGTATCACTGCCCATTACCGCGAACATGGTTATGTAGTCGCGCGTGCTTATATTCCGGCGCAGGAAATCAAGAACGGCGAGGTATTGATCAACGTGCTGGAAGGTCATATTGGCAAACAGATCGTCAATAATCAATCGAGACTGTCTGATCAGAGTGTCGGTGACTATTTGAGTAGCACCAAGAGCGGTGATGTGTTGCAAGCAGCTCCCGTAGATCGTCAGCTATTTCTATTGAACGAAACGCCGGGCGTCGCGACGGCGCGAGCGGCCCTGCAACCCGGTGCCAGTGTCGGAACAGCAGACATTGTTTATGAGTTGACGCCTTCCGTTCCCTACCTTGCCAACATCGAACTGGATAACTATGGAAATTACTATACCGGCGAATATCGCCTCGGTGGATCCCTGATGATAAACAGCCCATTCAAACTGGGCGATCAGCTTACGCTGCGCGCCATGGCCAGTAACGAGAATCTTGGCTACGGATATGTCGCATACCAGATTCCTGTGGGGGCCAGCGGTTTGCGATTGGGTGCGGCCTATTTCGATACTCGTTATCGCCTCGGTAAGGATTTTGCATCTTTGCTGGCTCATGGTACAGCCAGTAGCACCAGCGTGTTTGCGGTCTACCCGTTCGTCCGCAGCCTGGCCAACAGTCTTTCGGGCACCGTGACGCTGGAACGCAAGAAACTCGTTGACGATCAGGATGCCATCTCGAGCGTAATAGACAAAAAGGTTGAGCTGGTAAATCTTGCCTTGAACGGCAGACATCAGGACGCACCGGGGGAGGCGGTTGGTATTTCGTCCTTTGATCTCTCACTGGTACAAGGCAGCTTGAGCATGGATCCAGTCACACTGATTTATGACTATGGCAACACCAACGGATCATTCACGCGCATGCCCTATGACGTCAACCGCCTGCAGCGCCTGACCGACAATGATTCGCTGTCCGCTATGCTCTCCGGGCAACTCGCCAGCAAGAATCTTAACTCTTCGGAAAAATTTTCGCTGGGTGGGGCATATGCCGTGCGTGCTTATCCTCAGGGAGAGGCCAGTGGCGATCAAGGTTGGGTGGTAAACCTGGAGTTGCGCCATAACTTTGATCCAGCGCTACAAGGCTTGATGTTCTATGACGCCGGTTCAGCGAAGATCAACAAGTTTCAATACTCTTCCGGTGACAATAGCCGCCACCTCGCAGGGGCGGGCGTGGGCGCGAACGCGAATCTGGCCGGCGGGCAGATCAAAGCCTATTTGGCGTGGCGCACCACGAGTAGTCTACCCACCTCCGAGCCTTCCACACTCAAGCGCAACCCAAGATTGGGGTTGCAGCTGAGCAAGGATTTTTAATTTTATTGCATTGTTCACTTTAAGCGTGGCGTGACTGCCCGTTCCCGCATCGTGCGAGACGCCGAAAAGTTTAGGTGGGATGCGCCGCGTGCCCTGCGCAGTGCCCCACGGCAGATCGTCAAATGTTTTGATTGGTGTGTCCGCCCGGGTCGCGATCGTGTAAGTAACCGCCGCTGGGTTCGAGGTGATGTGCCGCATCGCAGTCGATGATAAACGGGAAAATTTTTGCGACGGCGCTGACGCTATCGACACCAAGGTGAGGGAAAATTTACAATCCGCTGAGAACCTTGATATGCGCAAGCACGCTGCGCTTAAGCGCCAGCAGTTCGTAGCCTCCTTCCAATGCCGAGACGATACGCCCCTTTGCATGTTTTTCTGCAATGCGCTTTAGCTCCTGTGTCACCCATACATAATCGGGTTCGGTGAGCTTGAGCATTGCCATGTCATCGTCGCGGTGCGCGTCGAATCCCGCCGAGATCAGCAGCAATTCAGGTTGAAAACGTTCCAGTGCAGGGAGCCAATATTTTGTGACTGCGGCGCGGAATCCTGCCCCATCCGTTCCGGCAGGCAGCGGCACATTGATGATGTGGTCATTCCCGCTATCCGCCCCGGCAAATGGGTAGAACGGATGCTGGAAGGTGGAACACAGCATTACGCGCGGTTCCTCGTGGAAGATATCTTCCGTGCCATTGCCATGGTGCACATCGAAGTCCGCAATCGCGACCCGCTGCAAACCGTAATGGGCCAAACCATGCGCCGCGCCGACGGCGATGTTGTTGAAGAAGCAGAATCCCATCGCACGGGCTCTTTCGGCATGGTGGCCGGGCGGGCGGATGTTGCAGAAGACATTCTCGGCCTGCCTTCCCATCACCAGGTCCACACCCAGTACCACGGCCCCTGCGGCGCGCAACGCAGCCGGGTAAGTGAACGGATTCATCGCGGTGTCTGCATCTAGCTCAACAAAACCATGCTGCGGCGCGTTGGAGGCTATCCAATCGACATAGTTCGCATCATGAACGCGCAACAGCTGATTCCGCGTTACTTCGGGTGCGTCGTGCCGCTGAAGGTGATCCAGCAAGCCTGATGCGATCAGTTGATCCTCAATTGCATGGATGCGCGCCGGGGATTCGGGATGATAGCTGCCCATTTCATGTTTGAGGCAGAGCGGGTGGCTGATGTACGCGGTTTGCATGAGTGCTATCATACCTAACAAATAGAAGAACGGAAGTTGAAATAATGGCTAAGCACTATCTCAGCACCTTGTTCGCGCCAAAGTCTGTCGCGGTGTTTGGTGCCAGTGACCGTCCCGATTCAGTCGGTCAGATCGTCTTCCAAAACATGCTGCGTAGCGGCTATAAGGGTGCGCTGTATCCCGTTAATCCGAAAAATGGCGATGTGCAAGGCGTGCGTGCCTATGCTTCTATCGGCGATATTCATGATCCCGTCGAATTGGCCGTGATTACAACCCCGCCACAAACCGTGCCCGGCATCATCGAGACCTGCGGTATTCATGGCGTGAAGGCGGCTGTCATCATCACTGCCGGCTTTGGCGAAGCCGGTCCTCCTGGCGAGCTTCTCGAAAAGGCATTGCTGGAAACCGCGCGTCGTTATGGCATACGCCTGATCGGACCGAATTGCCTGGGTATCATGCGCCCTTCCATCGGTCTGAACGCCACTTTCAACAATGGCAGCGCAAATGTCGGCAACATCGCGTTCGTTTCCCAGTCCGGCGCGCTGTGTACCGCAATTCTGGACTGGGCGCAAAGCAACGATGTCGGGTTTTCCAGCGTCGTGTCGATGGGTTCCTCTACGGATGTGGACTTTGGCGAGATACTGGATTATCTGGTATCAGATGTCGACACGCGCAGCATCCTGATGTATATCGAGGGCATCCGCAATGCGCGCAGCTTCATGAGCGCGCTGCGCGCTGCCGCGCGCATCAAGCCGGTTATCCTGGTCAAAGTCGGCCGCCATGCATCAGGTTCCAGAGCGGCACTGTCGCATACCGCATCGCTGGTGGGCTCGGACGATGTGTTCGATGCAGCCGTCAGCCGCGTAGGGGTGGTGCGTGTCCAGACCATCACTCAATTGTTCACTGCTGCCAAGGCATTGTCGTGCGGATTTCGTCCGGTCGGCAACCGCCTCGCCATCGTGACCAATGGTGGCGGGCCCGGAGTCATGGCGACGGACCGCGCAGCCGATTTGGGGTTAACGATGGCCACCCTGTCGGATGCTACGATTGAATATCTCAACCAGCATTTGCCCCCGAATTGGCCCCATGGCAACCCGGTGGATCTCATCGGCGATGCGCAGGCGGACCGTTATCGGCATGCCGTCAAGGCATGCCTGGAAGACGACAATGTTGATGGCGTGCTGGCGATTCTCACGCCTCAGGCGATGACCAAACCGCTGGAATCCGCCCAGGCTATGATAGAACTGGCTGATACCCATAGCAAACCGCTGCTGACCTGCTGGATGGGTGAAGTGCAAGTCGAGGCAGCGCGCAATGCTTTTGCTCATGCGCGCAAGCCGCACTTCCGCACGCCCGAACCGGCGGTGGAAGTGTTCTCACACCTTTCCGCATACTACCGCAACCAGAAGCTGCTGATGCAGATGCCCGGACCGCTCTCGCACCACATCGCGCCGGACGTGGAGAACGCACGGTTGATCATCGAAGGAGCCATGCAGGAACATCGCAAGGTTCTGACGGAAATGGAGTCCAAAGCCTTGCTGTCGGCTTTCAACATACCCGTGGCAAAGACCATGGTCGCACGCACGCCGAACGAGGCGTTGCTGATCGCTCAGCAGCTGGGTTTCCCAGTGGCGATGAAAGTAAATTCTCAGGATATCACTCACAAGAGCGATGCCGGTGGCGTTCTGCTCAATCTGAATAATGCTCACGAAGTGCGTGCAGCCTACCAGCACATACTCGACAATGTTCAGCATAACCGTCCCACCGCCCGCATGGATGGTGTTTCAATCGAGCCGATGATCGTCAAGCCGAACGGCCGCGAGCTGATGATCGGCGTGACCAGCGACCCGGTGTTCGGGCCGGTGATCACGTTCGGTGCCGGCGGTACATCGGTCGAGATCATGGGTGACCGCGCCGTTGCGTTGCCGCCGCTCAATAATTTTCTGGTGCGGGAACTGATTTCGGAAACCCGTATTTCCAAGATGCTGGGCGCATTTCGCAACATGGCGCCGGCTCAAATGGGTGCGCTGGAAGACGTGCTCTTGCGCGTTTCGGAAATGGTTTGCGAACTGCCTTTGCTCAAGGAGATGGACATCAATCCGCTGATACTCGATGAGAATGGGGCGTTGGCCGCCGACGCGCGCGTGGCCCTGGAATATCGGCAGCCGAGCGCCGACCGTTATGCGCACATGGCCATCTATCCGTATCCCACCCACCTGGTCAGCGAGTGGCAACTAGCCGATGGCACGGACATCACGATCCGCCCGATTCGACCCGAAGATGCCGACCTGGTACAGGCATTCGTGCGTGGCCTGTCGGATGAATCCAAATATTTCCGCTTCATGAGCAGCCTGCATGAACTTACCGAGACCATGCTGGTGCGCTTTACTCAAATAGATTACAGCCGCGAGCTGGCGTTGATCGCAGTAACCATCGAGCAAGATAGTGAAGTCGAACTAGGCGTAGCACGCTATGCTATCAATCCGGACGGCGATTCCTGCGAATTCGCACTGGTGGTGGCGGACAATTTTCAGGGCAAAGGACTGGGACAAAGACTCATGACCATTCTGATGGAAGCGGCACGAGCCAAAGGCCTGAAGACCATCGAGGGTGAAGTATTGAGCAGTAACCACAATATGCTCAAACTTGTTACCCGCCTCGGGTTCACCAGCAAGATCAGCGAGGAAGACCAGGGCATCATTAAGGTAATCAGGGCATTATAGAAGAATCAACATTCAATCAATCCCATGGTGAAGCTCAGGCTTAACCGAACGCGTTGATCCATTGGGATGCATCACCAAGATACCATGACATAAACCGCCGGTTAAGAGAAACGTGACGATCATGCTGGACCGACTAATCCATGAAATACGCATTAGGAATGTCTCCATTGAGATCGCTCTGCGCAAAAAGATTCCAAGGTATGCCGCAAAGCTGTGCAGACTCGTGGCCGGCAGGGTCCTTTCAGGCATGAATTTCAACGTGGTGAGGATGGTGTTGGAGCCTTCATTTCTGCAGCATGCAACGCGCAGGGGATGGGGAAGATCCCAACAGGAAACGCAGGTCATCCCGGCGAACGAACAGAGATTGGAATCACAATGAGATTGCTTACCGTCAACACCGGCAGCTCATCGGTGCGGCTCGCAATTTATGCTGCCGATGGCGCGGTGCTAAGGTTGGTGGATGAACGCCACGACACTGGCGGGAGTCAACCGGAGCATGCCCTGCGCGATTTTATCGGAAGCGAGCAGGTTGATGCCGTAGCGCACCGGGTAGTCCATGGCGGAAGAAAGCTGTCCACTCCTTGCGTGATCGATTCTGAGGTAGAGGAGGAGATCGAACGTCTTGCGATACTCGCGCCATTGCACAATCCGGTCGCACTGGCATGGCTGAGGGCGTGTCGTGCGCTGCTGGGCAACGGGGTGGAACAGATTGCTGTGTTCGACACTGGTTACTATGCGGCACTGCCCGAGGTGGCGCGCTGTTATGCGCTGCCGCAGGATCTTGTGCAGAAACTGGGGCTGCATCGATATGGTTTCCATGGCATTGCGCATCAAGCCATGGAGCGGCGCTGGCGGCATCTGCGTCCTGAGATCGCCGAAGGCGGGCGCGTGATTTCTTTACAGCTCGGAGCTGGTTGCTCGATCACTGCCGTCGCCAATGGCTCGCCGCTGGATACTTCCATGGGCTTTTCGCCGCTCGAAGGGCTTGTCATGGCAACACGAAGCGGCGACATTGATCCAGGCCTGCTGCTCTATTTGCTGCACACAGGGAAAATGTCCATCGACGAATTGGACCGTCTGCTCAATCGGGAATCCGGACTGCGTGGCGTGGCCGGCGAGCACGACATGCAGAAACTTCTTGCCTCGAACAAGCCGGCAGCGCAACTCGCGATAGACCTATACTGCTACCGCGCGCGCAAATATGTCGGGGCATATCTTGCCGTGCTGGGCGGTGCGGATGCGATCCTGTTCGGCGGCGGTGTCGGCGAACACGCCCCCGAAATTCGCGAGCGGATACTCACGGGATTGGAATGGGCCGGCATCGTGCTCGATCGCGAACGGAATCATGCAACCGTTGCTTCCGAGGCCCGTATCAGCCGCGAGGACAGCGCGATTGAAGTATGGCCGATTTTGGTGGATGAAGCGCGACTGCTCGCAGAGGAAGCGCTCCGACTATTGACTCAAGGGATGCATAATATAAAAGAGGGGCAATCATGAATCAAACAGTAAAGTCACCAACCACAAATGTGCCGCTGTCTGAGGAACAACTCTCACGCATTCATGCCTACTGGCGCGCGGCGAACTATCTTTCAGTGGGACAGATATACCTGCTCGACAATCCGTTGTTACGCCAGCCGCTAAAGATCGAACATGTGAAGCCCAGGCTACTCGGCCATTGGGGCACGACGCCAGGACTCAATTTCATCTACGCGCACCTTAATCGCGTCGTCAATAAATGCGACCTCAACGTGCTTTACGTTGCCGGTCCCGGGCATGGTGGCCCGGGGCTTGTCGCCAATACCTGGCTCGAAGGCAGTTATAGCGAGCTTTATCCGAACATTTCGTGCGATGCCGAGGGAATGAAGCAGTTGTTCCGGCAGTTTTCCTTCCCTGGCGGTATCGGTAGCCATGTGACCCCTGAGACGCCAGGTTCGATCCACGAAGGCGGTGAGCTTGGCTACTCCATATCGCACGCATACGGTGCCGCGTTCGACAATCCTGACCTGATTGTTGCCTGCGTGGTGGGCGACGGCGAGGCGGAAACCGGGCCGCTTGCCACTGCCTGGCATTCGAATAAATTCCTGAATCCAGCACTCGATGGGGCTGTGTTGCCCATCCTGCACCTTAATGGCTACAAAATCGCCAATCCGACCGTGCTTGCGCGCATCCCGCACGAAGAACTTGAAAGCCTGTTTGTCGGTTACGGCTATCACCCGTATTTTGTCGAGGGCGATGAACCGTATATTATGCATCAGGAAATGGCGGCCACGCTTGACATGGTATTTGCCGAGATTCGGTCTATCCAGCAACGGGCGCGTGCAGATGGCAACTCCGAGCGGCCGCGCTGGCCGATGATTGTCTTGAAGACCCCGAAAGGATGGACCGGCCCCAAGGAAGTTGATGGCAAACCGGCCGAAGGCAGTTGGCGCTCGCACCAGGTTCCGTTCGGAGAGCTTGCAACTCAGCCCGGCCATCTCAAGCTGCTCGAAGAATGGATGCGCAGCTACCGGCCGGAAGAACTGTTCGATGAGTCCGGCGCGCTCAAGGCGGAACTTGCTGCACTTGCCCCCAGAGGCAACCGACGTATGGGCGCCAATCCGCATGCCAACGGTGGTGCGCTGCTAAAGGATTTGCGCCTGCCGGATTTTCGCGATTACGCGTTGGCGGTCTTCGAGCCGGGTGCCGCCGAGGCGGAATCCACACGCGTTATGGGCAATTTTTTGCGCGACGTCATGAAGCTTAATCGGGACGCGCGCAACTTTCGAGTGGTCGGGCCCGACGAAACTGCATCCAACCGTCTGGGTGCATTATTCGAGGTAACGAACCGCGCCTGGGTCGCTGAACGTTTAGCAGGGGACGATCATCTTGCACCCGACGGGCGAGTGATGGAAATCCTTTCCGAGCATACATGCCAGGGATGGCTGGAAGGCTATCTGCTGACCGGCCGCCACGGCCTGTTTTCCTGCTATGAGGCCTTCATCCACATCATCGATTCGATGTTCAACCAGCATGCGAAATGGCTCAAGGTCAGCAAGGAAATTCCCTGGCGGCGACCGATCGCTTCGCTCAACTATCTGCTTACCTCGCACGTCTGGCGACAGGATCACAACGGGTTCTCGCATCAGGATCCTGGTTTCATCGACCATGTGATCAACAAGAAGGCCGATATCATCCGCGTCTACCTGCCACCCGACGCCAACACGCTGCTTTATGTCACGGACCAATGCCTGCGTTCGCGCGATTTCGTCAATGTCATCGTTGCCGGCAAGCAGATGGAACCACAATGGCTCGACATGGATGCGGCGATCAAGCACTGTGCTTCCGGCATCGGCATTTGGGAGTGGGCGAGCAACGATCAGGGAGGCGAGCCCGACGTGGTGATGGCAGCCGCCGGCGACGTGCCTACCCTCGAAATGCTGGCTGCGGTGGACCTATTGCGCCGCCATGCACCGGAGTTGAGAGTTCGGGTAGTCAACGTCGTCGACTTGATGACACTTCAGCCGCACGAAGAACATCCGCATGGGCTTGCAGATCGGGATTTCGACGCGCTGTTTACCACCGACAAGCCGATCATTTTTGCCTATCACGGCTATCCGTGGCTGATCCATCGGCTCACTTACCGGCGCACCAACCACAAGAACCTGCATGTACGTGGCTACAAGGAAGAAGGAACCACCACGACGCCATTCGACATGGCGGTGCTTAACGATCTGGATCGTTTCCATCTGGCTATGGACGTGGCCGACCGCGTGCCGAAAATGGCCGATCGGGCCGCTTACCTGAAGCAGCATTTGCGCGACAAGCTGACAGAACACCATCAGTACATCACGCGACATGGCCAGGACATGCCGGAGATCTTGGAGTGGAAGTGGCCTCATGCAACCGGGGACGCGACATGAACAGCGCATGCGACAACCCGCTGCGAAGCCTGGAGGCGCTTGGCCAGAGCCTCTGGCTGGATTACATCGAGCGGGCCTTGTTGCTAAACAGGGAACTGGAGCGCTTGATCCGCGATGATGGGATCAGCGGTGTGACCTCCAATCCGGCGATATTCGAGAAGGCAATCGCACAACATGCCGAGTACGCCCCTGCGATTACTGAACTTGCCCGACGAGGTTTTGATTCACAGAAGATTTATGAAGAGCTTGCGGTCGAAGACGTGCGCCTGGCGGCGGACCTGCTACGCGATGTATATGAAACAAGCCACGGGCGGGATGGCTATGTGAGCCTGGAGGTGTCGCCACATCTTGCATACGATGCCGTGGGGACGGTCGCCGAGGCAAAGCGGTTGTGGAAACGTGTCGAGCGGCCCAACTTGATGATCAAGGTGCCGGCCACAAGGGAGGGGCTCACGGCGATCAGGCAATTGATCGCGGCCGGCGTCAATGTCAATGCTACGCTGCTGTTCGGTGTCGCGCGTTATTGCGAAGTGGCAGAGAGCTATGTCGCCGGAATGGAAGAGCGGCTTGCGGACGGCGGCGCGCTTGAGAACGTCGCATCCGTTGCGAGTTTTTTCTTGAGTCGGATTGATACGCTGGTGGACCACTTTCTCGACCAGGTTAACCGGGAGGAAGGACGGGCCTTGCGCGGACGGATGGCAATTGCCTGCGCGCGCCTGGCTTACCAGGAATGCCACCGGATGGTCCGCAGCGAGCGATGGCAGGCCTTGGCCGCACGCGGTGCTCGCATGCAACGGCTGCTATGGGCGTCCACTTCCACTAAAGACCCGGCTTACGACAGCGTAAAGTATGTCGAAGCTCTGATCGGACCGGATACTGTCAACACGCTGCCACCCGAGACTCTCGCCGCCTATCGTGACCACGGTGATCCTGCATTGCGGTTGGAGCAAGATTTGAGCGTAACATATGCCTTGCCCGGTCAACTTGCTGCCCTCGGGTTGGAAATGGAGGCGGTGAGCAACGAACTGGAACGCCAAGGCGTGCAGAAGTTTATCGAACCGTACGAAAATCTGCTGGTTACGCTGTCTCGACGTGCAACAGAACTTGCTGAAGCAGGAAAGTGAATATCGTGATAGACGAGTTTATCCATGAACCGCGCGTTGCATACTTCACGATGGAGATCGCGCTGCGCAACGAGATCCCTACCTATGCCGGCGGTCTGGGCGTGCTAGCCGGGGATACCATGCGTTCGGCGACAGACCTTGAATTGCCGATGGTGGCCGTCAGCCTGATCTGCCGAGCCGGCTATTTCAGGCAAGACATCGACGCTCAAGGCCGACAGCTGGAACATCCGGCGACTTGGGACCCCAAACGCTGGATGCAACCGCTCGATGCAAAGATCGCGGTGCCAATCGATGGCCACACGGTCTGGATCGGCGCATGGCTGTATATTTTGGAAGGCAGTATGGGCGGACGCCAGCCCGTGCTTCTGCTTGATACCGATCTGAATGAAAACAGCAGCGAAGACCGCGAAATCACCCACTATCTCTATGGCGGAGACAGTGCCTACCGACTCAAGCAGGAGATCGTGCTGGGCATCGGCGGCGTGCGCATGCTTCAGGCCGTAGGCTTCAACGTCCGCCATTTCCACATGAACGAGGGCCATTCCGCGCTGCTCGGCCTGGAGTTGATGCGGCGCTTCACTTACCCTGTCGAGGAGTTGCGGCCTGGCGAAGTGCCCTACGACCTGCCGCGAGTGCGCGACCTGTGCAGTTTCACTACCCATACTCCTGTTGAAGCCGGGCATGACCGTTTCTCATATGACCTGGTGCAGCGCATCCTCAACGACAACTTCGACATTCAAATCATCAAGGGTCTGGCCGGCGAGGATAGCCTGAACATGACGCGGCTGGCGCTGAACCTGAGCGAATTCGTCAACGGTGTCGCCAAGAAGCATGCCGAAGTGTCGAATGCGATGTTTCCTGGCTATAAGGTTCATGCAATCACCAATGGGGTGCATCCTTTCATTTGGGCGACCGAGAATTTCCGTCAGCTTTACGATCATTATGTGCCAGGCTGGTGCCACGAGCCGCAGCTGCTGATGCGTACCGACTGCTGCATTCCGGATGCCGCAATCTGGGAAGCTCATGTTCAGGCGAAACAACATTTGATCGAGAAAGTGCAGGGGCTCACTGGGGTCTTGCTAAGGCCGAATATCCCGATTTTCGGCTTCGCGCGGCGCATGACAGCCTACAAACGCCCGGACCTTTTGTTTACCGACCTCGAGCGGCTGCGCGCGATCGCTCGAAACCACCCGTTCCAGATAGTGCTCGCTGGCAAGGCGCATCCGCAGGATGAAAGCGGCAAGCAAATGATCATGCAGTTGCATGCGCATGCTCTCGCATTGTCTGACACGATTCCGGTCGTCTATCTCCCAGAGTACGACATGGCACTGGCACAAACGCTGACCGCTGGCGTTGATGTCTGGCTCAATACGCCACTGCCCCCGCTCGAGGCGTCGGGAACGAGCGGCATGAAGGCTGCATTCAATGGCGTGCCCAACCTTTCAGTGCTCGACGGATGGTGGATCGAAGGCTGCATCGAGGGTGTGACCGGCTGGGCAATAGGCGACACGGCAGGAAGGCCCGATGACAATGCCCGCGCGCTCTATGACAAGCTCGAACAGATAGTGCTCCCGCTTTATTTTAGTGGGGATCACGGTGGATGGCTGAGGGTGATGAAGGGTGCGATCAGCAAGAACGCGTCCTACTTCAACAGTCACCGCATGATGCGCCGCTACGCGACCGAAGCATACGCGCGCTGACTTTGGTTCGCGGTCATCCTATCAAAGATCAACATGACACACCATTCATCCGCAGCAGCTCGCTCCGCCGACCTCTCGGACGGTGGGACAAACAAGGATCCGGTATGCGGCATGATGGTGTCGCCCGACACCAAGCTTCGCTACGTCCACGCGGGCAAGACTTATCTGTTTTGCAATCCCAAATGCCTGGCCAAGTTTTCCACAGATCCGGACAAATATCTCAATCCTGCGCCGCCGGCTCCTGCAACGACAACGCCGTCGGCAGGCGGATATATCTGCCCGATGGATCCCGAAGTCCATCAGGCCACACCCGGCGCATGTCCTAAGTGTGGCATGGCGCTGGAGCCCGCAAGTCCAGTTCTGCCAAAGCCCGATGTCACCGAATTCGTTTGTCCGATGCATCCGGAAGTCGTGCTCACCGAACCTGGCATTTGTCCGAAATGTGGCATGCCCCTGGAGCCCAGAACGGTAGACGCCATAGAAGAGAATCCGGAGCTGGATGACATGACCCGCCGCTTCTGGATCAGTGCGGTTTTTGCCGTTCCGGTGCTTGTGCTGGCAATGGGGGCCGATATGTGGATGAATCTCGCGCCACACACGATTTCGCGTGCGCATCTGCAACTTGTTGAATTTTGGTTGTCGACCCCGGTGGTGCTGTGGTGCGGTTGGCCGTTCGTCGAGCGCGGCTGGGCCTCGTTGGTCAACAGGCACCTGAACATGTTCACGCTGATCTCGCTCGGTGTCGGTGTGGCCTGGTCATACAGCGTGGTCGGCACGCTTATGCCGGATGTCTTTCCGGGGACGCTGCGCCGCGAAGACGGCACGTTGCCTGTCTATTTTGAAGCCGCGGCAATGATCACGATGCTGGTCCTGTTGGGGCAAGTCCTGGAACTAAGGGCGCGCAGCCGGACCAACGCCGCAATCAAGCTGTTGCTGGGCTTGGCGCCCAAGACTGCGCGCGTCGTGCGCAGTGACGGCATGGAAGAAGACATTCCGCTGGAGGACGTGCGTGCGGGCGACCTGCTGCGCGTTCGACCGGGCGAAAAGATCCCGGTGGATGGCTTGGTCGTGGAAGGTGGCAGTGCAGTCGATGAATCCATGGTTACCGGCGAACCGATACCGGTCGAGAAGCAGCAAGGAGAGCGCTTGATCGGCGCCACGCTCAACGGCACTGGCGGGCTCTTGATGCGCGCAGAAAAAGTCGGAGCAGAAACATTGCTCGCGCAAATCATCCAGATGGTCAGCGAGGCGCAGCGCAGCCGCGCACCGATTCAGCGGCTCGCCGATGTCGTGTCCGGCTATTTCGTGCCTATCGTTGTGCTTGTTTCGTTGTTGGCATTTGGCATCTGGATGGGGTGGGGACCCGAACCGAGATTCCCACATGCCATCGTCGCTGCCGTGTCGGTCCTGATCATCGCCTGCCCCTGCGCGCTGGGGCTGGCGACACCGATCTCGATCATGGTCGGAACCGGGCGCGGCGCAACTGCAGGGGTCCTGATCAAGAACGCCGAGGCGTTGGAGATCATGGAAAAGGTGAACACGCTTGTCATCGACAAGACCGGCACATTGACCGAAGGTAAACCGAAGCTGACCTCAGTCATGGCGCTGCAAGGATTTCAGGACAGCGATATCCTGCAACTCGGCGCCAGCCTCGAGCGCGCCAGCGAACATCCTCTGGCGGAGGCCCTCGTCAAGGGAGCTGTGCAGCGCAGCCTGGTGTTGGCAGATGTCAGCGACGTTCAATCCGTTAGCGGCAAGGGCATCACTGGACTAGTGGCTGGCCGCAAAGTGGCGATCGGTAACCAGAAGTTGTTTGCGGAATCAGGGATTGACATGAGTGACCTGTTGCTACGTGCCGATTCATTGCACGCAGAAGGGCAGACCGTGATCTTCGTGGCTGTCGATGGCAAGCCTGCGGGACTGATTGGGGTGGCCGACCCCATCAGGGCATCGACATTGGAGGCGGTGCAGAACTTGCAGTCTGCCGGACTGGAACTGGTCATGGTAACTGGTGACAGTCGCGCCACCGCAGACGTGGTCGCGCGCAAGCTGGGGATCAAGCGCGTGGTGGCGGAGGTATTGCCGGAACAAAAGGCCGAGATCATCAAACAACTTCAAGCAGACGGACGCATCGTAGCCATGGCGGGCGATGGCATCAATGATGCGCCAGCCCTGGCACAGGCACACGTGGGCATCGCGATGGGAACCGGAACAGATGTGGCGATGCAAAGTGCGGGGGTGACGCTGGTCAAAGGAGACCTGAGCGGCATCGTCCGTGCGCGCCACCTGAGTCAAGCTACGATGCGCAATATCCGACAGAACCTGTTCTTTGCCTTTGTCTACAACATGCTGGGCGTGCCTGTCGCGGCGGGATTGCTGTATCCGTTCTTCGGTGTCCTGCTGTCGCCAGTCATTGCCGCCGCGGCGATGAGCTTCAGCTCGGTGTCGGTGATTAGCAATGCGCTGAGGCTGAGTCGGCTAAAGCTGTGAAGGGCACGATAGTCAGGATGACGTCGCGTCTTCCGAAGCATACGGATTGATGCTACCACTGTTCCCGACGGGCCTTGGCCGACTTAAACAAGGACGTTAATAGCCCGGTTCGCTGGGCGCGGACGTCGGCCGCCTCAATCCATCACTACGGGACAAGGTCACCCATCCCGGGCTGTTCCTTTCGGCAGGTAAAGCCTTGGAATGTGTGGTTGGAGAGCAATAAATATACGAGCCAACCCAGCGAGGCTCGATGGCAGCATGGCAGCGTTCCCGATAGCAGTTGGGCAGCCTGGGTTACGCGCTGATCACGTCGGCGCATTTCAAGCCGCTCATTACCGCCCCTTCAAGGGTGGCGGGATAATCGCTTCCTGTATAGTCGCCTGCCAGCAATATCTGGGGCAGGGCGGTTTGCTGTGATGGCCGTTGCAGGTTGGGAGAGCAGCAAAACGTCGCGCGCTTTTCGGCGATGACCTTGAACCATGCCGGTTGCTCGGCGATGCCGAATTCTTCGCGCAGTTCTGCAATCACTTTATTGGCAAGTTCATTCTGCGACAATTCCTGATGGACGCCTTCGGCGCTGATCACAGCCGCGAGCAGGCCATGTTGGCCGGCGATGCGCCCCTTGTCGAACAGCCACTGGCAGTAACGCTGATGGAGGCCGAGCATCGGATCCGGAAGCGTGACATCAGCGGAATATTGCAGATAGACAGTATAGATTGGTTGGTGTTGCAAACGGTCGATCCGCGCGACGGTTTCTGCGAGTCCAGGAATAGGGCGCAGCAGTTTGGCTGCCACGTCAGGTGGTGCCGCACAGATCACATGACTGAATTGTGATGTACCTTGCGCGGTCATCACCTGGATTCCGTCGTCGAGCGCGCGCAGTGCTTCCACGCCACAGGAAGTATAAACCTTGCCGCGATGCTGTTCGATAAAGCGTGCTGCGCGTAGGGGAAACAGTGCTGAGAAATCAATGCGTGGCAGCAGCATGTCGCTGTCGGCGCGCGATCGGCTCAGCGCATCGCGAAGCACGTTGAGGAGAACCTGCGCGGATGCCTTGTGTATAGGAGTGTTCAGCGAGGCAATGCAGAGCGGCCCCCAAAGTTTTCGCATCAGCGCGGCATCTTGCTTATGCTGCACAAGCAGTTCGGTGACAGTGATATCTTTGGGCAAACAGAAGTTCATCAGGCGCAGAGTGAGCAGGAACTGCGCAGCACTAATCCGTTCGCCGACCGATAAGCCTTTTGCGCCGAGCAGTCCAAATAACAGGTGGAGGGGGGCGGGCAGCCGCCGTGCCTTAAGGGAAAATTCACCTTGCAATACAAGTTGCAGCGGTAGGCGCAGAAAATCGTGCTCGACATTCCCGCCGACCATTTCGATCATGTGGAGTGTCTGGACATAGCAGCCGAGAAGCAGGTGCTGGCCATTATCGAGTTGTGTGTCCTGGTACTTTACGCCGCGCGCCCGTCCGCCTAGTTGCTGAGCGCTTTCGAAGACGGTGACAGCGATGTTGCAATCTGCCAAGGCAACGGCGGCAGCCATTCCGGCGTACCCACCGCCGACCACTGCAACATGTGTCTGTTGACCGTTGTTCATTGGGTCATTGTCGACAATTGGCTCTCCACCGTCAACCTGACGCACACCCTGTCGGCGCACGTTATAGGTGCTTCGCCTTGGATCTGTTCCTTGCCGCCTGGAGGGCTAGGTGCTGGCGGGTGTAGAACGGTTAATTGTCCCGTTATCATCGTTGACGCGCCATCCAAATTGCTCAAAATATCATCGTTCCGAGACTCCCGGAAGAGCCTGGCCTTGCGGACAAATGCGGTGTCGGGCTGATTGCGGGAAACATGATCACCGAACGGTATACGCTCGATATCAGTCATGGCGGGCCGAAGCGGCCTCGCTCTCGACATGATCACTTGGCGGATGCTTCGTCCGGCAATGGCGCTTGGGGACGGCATTCTATCCTGCTGTTCCCCTTGGAAGGTGAAAGGAAGCTTCCCTTCTTATAATTTTAGCCACGCCTTGAATGCCAGCCAGAGTTTGTAACGCGGCGTAAGCGAGACGCGCTCTTTCAAGACATGGCAGCCGCTGGCAACGACTTCGTTCAACGTGGCCTGATAGATCGCCGCCATGATGAGCCCAGTGCGCTGTGCCTTGCGGTCCGCTGCAGGCAGATAGTCGAATGCCTGTTGGTAGTAGCGTTGAGCGCGTTCGATCTGGAACCCCATTAGTTTCCTGAAATTGTCGGATTCCTTTGCGTTCAGGATATCCGCTGCCGTCACGCCGAATTGCTGCATTTCGTCCATCGGCAAATAGATGCGATTGCGCCGTGCATCTTCGCCGACGTCGCGGATGATGTTGGTGAGCTGGAATGCGATGCCGAGGTCGTGTGCGTATTTCTGTGTCTTGCGGTCGGTGTAGCCGAATATTTCCGCCGCAAGCAGGCCAACCACGGAGGCAACCCGGTAACAGTACAGCTGCAGCGACTTGAAGTCGGGATAGCGCTGCTGATTTAGGTCCATCTCCATGCCGTCGATGATTTCGAGCAGGTGTTCCTGTGCGAAATGAAATTGCTGTACGACCGGAACCAAAGCACGCGCGACCGGATGCTGCGGCTTGCCTGCATATATTTCTGCAACTTGTGCGCGCCACCAGTTGAGTGTGGTGCGCGCCAAATTGCTATCCGAACACTCGTCCACCACGTCATCGACCTCGCGGCAAAAGGCATAAAGCGCGGTGATCGCGCGCCGCTTGTCGGGTGGCAGGAACAAAAAGCTGTAGTAGAAACTGGAACCGCTGGTTGCAGCTTTGTCCCGGCAGTATTCGTTTGGATCCATGTCCTTTTCCAGAATTAATAAGGCGCGCTCTTGGCAAGCATGATAGCCCAGTCGAAGGCCTTCAATACCGGGCGGTGCCGGAACATGTCGTACTGTGCGCTTTCCAGCTTGTCGAGAATCCGCAAGCCCCCGGATATGATCATGCGCATCTCAAGGCCGATGCGTCCGGTGAGTATGCTGCCCAATGGCTTTCCCGAAAGCATCATCGCGCGCACGCGATCCACTTGAAACTTCATCAATGAGCGCCATGCGTCATCGCTGATTTGATTCGCGATCTGTGCTTCGGTCGCGCCGTATCGCGCTAGCTCATCCAGCGGCAGATAAATGCGCCCGATGGCGTGATCCTTGGCGACATCCTGCCAGAAGTTGATGATCTGCAGGCTTGTGCAGATCGCGTCCGAGTAGGCGATATTGACCGGTGTGGCATCCCCATAAAGACGCAGCAGCAAGTTTCCGACCGGATTGGCTGAACGGCGGCAATAGTCGAGGAGTTCGTCAAAATTGGCGTAGCGCTTCTTGACGACGTCCTGCGAAAAGGCATCAAGCAGGTCATAAAGCGGCTGCATCGGCAGCGCGTATTCATGGACCGCTGCGCCAAGGTTCTGGAACACCGTGGTGAGGGGCGGCTCATTGTTTTGAATGCGTCCCAGCTCCGCACGGAATTCACCGAGTCGGTTCAGGCGCTCTTCATCAGATAACTGTCCTTCATCGGCGATGTCGTCCGCCGCGCGCGCGAAACGGTAGATTGCAGACACCGGTTTGCGCAGCCGCTTGGGCATGAGGATGGAAGCGACCGGAAAGTTCTCGTAGTGATCGACTGACATCTATAGATCCATTTTTCGGGTAAATCGCCTCGTCGCTTGCTTTCTCAATCCGGCCCATTCTTGGCGTCATGTCTGGTCATTCGCTCTGCGGCTCCTTGCGCTTCACCCTGCGACCCTGAATTTCCGGAGGTTCCAGGGCTACAGCAAATCGTTTCGGTGCAGCAAGAACACAAACTGGTCGCCAGCAGATACGTCCAGCCATGTGAAAGGCAGGTCGGGGTAGGCGGCCTCCAGGGCTTCGCGGTTGTGGCCGATCTCGACGACCAACAGACCGTTCTCAGTGAGATGCCGCGCGGCGTGATCGAGGATGATGCGCGTGGCGTCCAGCCCATCCTGTCCGCTGCCGAGCGCCAGCGTCGGTTCATGCCGATATTCCTGCGGAAGCGAAGCGACTGATTTGGCATCCACGTAGGGGGGGTTGCTGATAATCAAGTCGTATTTCTTGTCGCCTAGTCTTGCAAACAGATCCGATTCGATCAGGTTTATGCGGTCCTGCAGTTCGTAGTCAGCGACGTTGCGCTCTGCGACCGCCAGCGCTGCCGGTGACAAATCTGCGGCGTCTATGTTGGAAAGGGGAAAGGCATGTGCGGCGAGAATCGCAAGGCAGCCGCTGCCGGTGCACAAATCCAGTACCTTGCCAACGCTCTCTGGATCGGCGATCCACGGGCTAAGCTGCCCGAGCAGCAGTTCAGCGATGAACGAGCGCGGCACAATGACCCGGTCGTCCACGTAAAAGCTGAACTCGCCCAAAAAGGCCTGATGGGTCAGATAGGCGGCCGGGATGCGCAGTTCGACACGCTGCTGAATGATGTTCAATATATCGGCACGTTCGCTATCAGTCAGGAGCGCATCAAGAAATGGCTCGAGCCGGTCCAGCGGAAGATGCAGTGTATGCAGGATCAGGTAGGCCGCTTCGTCGTACGCATCGTTGCTGCCGTGTCCGAAAGACAGTTTGGCCTGATTGAAACGGCTTACCGCAAAACGCAGATAGTCTCGCACAGTATGAAGGTCCTGTGCAGCCCCTAAAAAATAATCGGTCATTTGCAGAGCAGATTTTCGAGGGTGCGCTGATAAGTGAGCTTGAGCGGCTCAATGTCGGCTACAGCGACGCATTCGTTTAGCTTGTGTATCGTGGCGTTCAAGGGTCCAAACTCGATGACTTGCGGGCAGATGTCGGCTATGAAGCGTCCGTCCGATGTGCCTCCGCTAGTGGAAAGTTCCGGAGTGATTGCGTAGCACTCCTCGATTGCGCGGCTGATCGAGGCGACCAGGCTCCCCTTGGCGGTGAGATATGGTTTGCCTGACAATTCCCATTGCAGCTCATATTCAACGCCATGTTTGTCGAGGATCGCATGGAATTTGTCTTTCAATCCCTGCTCGGTGCTGGCAGTGGAAAAGCGGAAGTTGAACCAGATCTCGACCGTGCCCGGGACGACATTGGTCGCGCCGGTGCCGCCATTGATATTGGATATCTGCCATGAGGTCGGGGGAAAATATTCGTTACCGTCATCCCAGGTGGTGGACGCCAGTTCCGCGATCACGGGCGCGGCCAGGTGGATGGGATTCTCTATCAGGTGAGGATAGGCGATGTGGCCTTGGATCCCCTTGACGATCAACGTGCCGGATAGCGAACCACGCCGGCCGTTCTTGATCATGTCCCCGACCTTCTTGTTCGAAGTAGGCTCGCCGACGATGCAATAATCTATTGTCTCACCGCGCGCTCGCAGCGCATCCACCACGCGCACTGTGCCATCGACCGCCACCCCTTCCTCGTCTGAAGTGATAAGCAGGGCGATCGAGCCGTCATGTTTTGGATATTGTGCAAGAAACCCTTCAATCGCGGTGATGAATGCAGCGATGGAAGTCTTCATGTCTGCCGCCCCGCGTCCGTATAACATGCCGTCGCGCAGAGTCGGTTCGAATGGTGGGCTGAACCACGCTTCCTGCGGGCCGCTGGGTACTACATCGGTATGTCCGGCGAATACCACGACGGGACTGGTTGTGCCGCGCCGCGCCCAAAGATTATCCACGTTGCCGAAACGCATGCGCTCAATCTTGAAACCGAGTCTTAGCAGACGTTCGACGAGGATGTCCTGGCAGCCCGCGTCATCAGGTGTAAGTGAGCGGCGCGCAATCAGGGCTTTGGCAAGTTCAAGGGTTTCAGGCATAACAGTTTCAGGGCTTGACGTTGATGAATTTGGAATACTCTGCTTCGTCAAAACCGACATGCAGCAGTTTGCCGTCTTGCTCCAGCAAAGGGCGCTTGATCACGCTGGTCCTTTCCAGCATCAACGCAAGCGCCGCAGCAGGACCCTGAATCGCGCGTTTGCGTTGTTCCGGCAATGCGCGCCAAGTCAGTCCGTTGCGATTGAGAAGCTTGGTCCAGTCGGTTTGCTGCAGCCAGGTTTGGGCAGTTTCAGCATCAAGGCCGGACTTATTGAAATCATGGAACTCTACAACGATATCGCGTTGGGCCAGCCAGTCGCGCGCCTTCTTGACGGTACTGCAGTTTGAAATGCCGTACAACTTCATTTGGTGTCATTCAAGTTAAGTTTGATGCCGCCGAAATCGGCGCTTGCTGTCGATTTCTTTGGGGCCTGGTTGGGGTCATACGCGGGTATATTCAAGTTGGTGCTGGTGCGCTCCGAAAAATCAACCAACGAAGACAAGTTACTTGCGGAATCCGCGTTGCGGAGCGCTTCGTCCTTGGTAATCAATCCTCTCTTGAGCAGTTTGTAGAGGGCTTGCTCGAAGGTTTGGGAGCCTGCCGAGACGCTTTTCTCAATTGACTCGCGAATCTTGTCGAGTTCGTCGTTCTTGATCTGATCGGCTATCAATGTGGTGTTCAGCAGGATTTCAACCGCTGGGAGCTGCTTGCCATGTATGCCACGCACCAGGCGTTGCGAAATCACGGCGCGCAAGCACATCGACAAGTCGGCCAATACGCCCCTGCGCGACTCATACGGAAAGAAATTCACGATACGATTCAGCGCGTGATAACTGTTGTTGGCGTGCAATGTGGTCAGGCATAGGTGGCCGGTCTGCGCGAAGATCAGTGCGTGCTTGAGGGTTTCACGGTCACGCACCTCGCCGATCATCAGCACATCAGGGGCTTCCCGCATCCCGCTGTACAAGGCGCTTTCATATGTGAGGGTATCGGTGCCGATCTCGCGCTGATTTACAATGGACTTGTTGTGGCTAAATATGTATTCGATGGGTTCCTCGATGGTCAGAATGTGGCCGCTCGCGGAGTTGTTGCGATGCTCGATCATTGACGCCAAAGTGGTGGATTTCCCGGAGCCGGTCGCACCGACCACCAGCACCAAGCCGCGCTTTTCCATGACCAGTTCCTGGAGGATGCCGGGCAGGTTGAGGTCTTCCGAGTTTGCGATCTTGGATTTGATATGGCGCACTACGATGGCAATGTCCCCGCGCTGCCGGAATACATTGACTCGGAAGATGCCGATGCCTTCCGCCCGGAAGGAGAAATTCATCTCCAGATAGGTTTCGAAATCGGAGATCTGTTGCGGGGACATCATTTCGTAGGCAATGCGCTTAACGACATCAGCGTCCAGAGTTTGCGCATTGACAGGCATGGCGATGCCGTCGATCTTGATGTTGACGGGCGCCCCGACCGAGAAGAACAAATCGGAAGCGCTTTTACTCGAGGCCAGTTGAAGTAATGGTGTGATGATCATGATGTACTCCTCAAAATCCCGGGGTTCGTTGCCATGCTTTGTTGTGCTCTAAATTTCCAGATTGCGCACATACCATCCGCGCTGGCAGCGCAGTATTGCGTGCCTGTCTAGCCTGTATGTTTCGATCTTCAGGGACACGCATTCTTTGCATTCAAATACCTCGCAGCAATTCGTTGATCCCTACTTTTGACAAGGTTTTGGCGTCGACTTTTTTGACGATCACCGCGCAGTACAAGCTGTAGGTGCCATCTTTCGAAGGGAGGCTGCCGCTGACAACCACCGAGCCGGATGGCACACGGCCGTAACTGACTTCCCCAGTTTCTCGGTCATATATCTTGGTGCTCTGTCCGATGAACACGCCCATCGAGATCACGACGTTGTCTTCCAGGATCACGCCCTCGACGATTTCGGAACGCGCGCCGACGAAGCAGTTGTCGCCTATGATGGTCGGGTTGGCCTGCACCGGTTCCAGCACGCCACCTATGCCCACACCGCCGCTCAGGTGGACATTCTTGCCGATCTGCGCGCACGAACCCACGGTGGCCCATGTGTCCACCATCGTCCCTTCATCGACATATGCACCGATATTTACATACGATGGCATCAGTACCACATTTTTGGCGATGTACGCGCCTTTGCGAGCCGCAGCCGGAGGTACGACCCGGAAGCCACCTTCCCGAAAATCGCGACTGTTGTAATCGGCAAACTTGGAGGGCACCTTATCGTAGTAGTTGGTGAAACCGCCTTTAATGAAGAAATTGTCTTCAAGGCGGAACGACAGCAGCACGGCCTTTTTCAGCCACTGGTGCGTGACCCACTGCCCATCGATCTTCTCGGCGACACGCAGTTTTCCCTGATCCAATTGGGTGATGACATTATCCACCGCTTCCTTTAATTGAGCATCCGCATTGCGCGGGGTGATCTCGGCGCGCCGCTCAAAGCTATGTTCGATGATCTGTTGCAATTGATCCATGATGACTTTCGGTTGGTTTAAATATCAGTTAAGTCTTGAGACGAATTCGGCGATGCGGTTCGCGGCTTCTATGGCTTCGTCAGTGCTTGCGACCAGCGCCAGACGCACGAAATTCTCTCCCGGATTCACACCATTCGCTTGGCGTGCCAGATAGCTACCGGGCAAGACCGTCACATTATAGTCGCGATACAGTGCCTGCGCGAAGCTGGTGTCAGGGATCGGTGTGCGTATCCACAGATAAAAGCCGGCGTCTGGCACCGAGACCGGCAAGGCCGGATGCAGTATCTTGACCACCTGGGCGAATTTTTCCGCGTACATTCGGCGATTTTCCGCGACGTGCGCCTCGTCATTCCATGCCGCAATGCTCGCGGCTTGTATCGCGGGATTCATGGCCGAGCCATGGTACGTGCGATACAGCGCAAATTTTTCGATGGCCGTTGCATCACCGGCCACAAAACCTGAACGCATCCCTGGCACGTTGGAGCGTTTTGATAGACTGGAGAATACCACCAGATTCTCATAGTCCCGCCGTCCCAGTATATTCGCCGCTTGGAGCGCGCCCAACGATTGTTCGGAAAAATAGATCTCGGAATAACATTCGTCAGCGGCGATCAGAAAGCCGTGACGGTCTGCCAGCTCGAACAACGCCTGCCATTCAGCCAGCGGCATCACACGTCCAGTCGGGTTCCCTGGCGAGCATACGTAGATCAATTGGGTGCATCGCCAGTCCTCGTCGGGCAGTTGCGCGAAATTCAGCGCGAAGTTATTGTCGGGAACGGTGTTGAGGAAATGGGGTGTGGCACCAGCCAGGAATGCTGCACCTTCGTAAATTTGGTAAAACGGGTTGGGGCAGACCACGATGGGGTTGTTTTTCGTGCGGTCGACGACCAGCTGGGCAAAGGAAAATAGCGCTTCACGGCTGCCGTTCACGGGTAGGACCTGGGTCTTGGCGTCAAGCGCAGGAATGCCGTAGCGCGTAGCGAGCCAATGGGCGATCGCGCTGCGCAGCGCGTCGCTGCCTGCGGTTGTGGGATAATTCGCCAGTCCGTCGAGATTGGCCGCGAGCGCTTCGCGGATGAATTGCGGGGTGGCGTGTTTCGGTTCCCCGATGGATAAACTGATGGCGCGATAATCAGGGTTGGGCTGAACTTCGCGAAACAAGGCGGCGAGTTTCTGAAACGGGTAGGGCTGCAGTTTTTGTAAGTCCGGGTTCATTTCTCTTCTTTTCCAAAGGCGCGCGAAAGCCAGCGCACATTATACGGGCCGAGTCAGTGTCATCAAAACAAAATGTATTGCCAGTCGCCGGGATTCTGAGCGGGGCGCTGGTATGGGGGCTCATCTGGTATCCCTATCGGGCGTTGCAGGAAGCAGGCGTGACAGGACCGTTGGCGACCTTGATCACGTATGTACTGGCGATATCATGCGCCACGTCCATGCTGCCACGAGCGTTGCGCGGACTGCCCGCGGCCAGCTGGTGGGTGGTTGGTTTGATATTGAGCGCGGGCTGGGCGAATCTGGGCTATGTGCTTGCAATGCTGCACGGGGAAGTGATGCGCGTGCTCCTGCTGTTCTATCTTGCGCCGCTTTGGACGATCATATTTTCCCATTGGCTTCTGGGTGAGCGGCTCAATCGATATGGCTATTTAGTCATGGCGCTGTCCGTCAGTGGCGCCGCAATAATGTTGTGGGCGCCGCAACATGGTTTGCCGCTGCCCCAAAATATTTCCGAATGGATAGGGCTGAGCGCGGGTATGAGTTTCGCTCTTTCCAATGTGGTATCCCGCCGTGCGGCGCATATGAATGTGGAAGCGAAGTCATGCAGTGTGTTGCTTGGCACCGCCCTGTTAACCGCACCGTTGCTATTCTGGCAGGAAGGGCTGTCCGTTCAATTGGCAGCAATCGATACTCAATCCTGGCTGATACTCGGGTTACTTGGCATCGCGCTGTTCGCCACAAGCGTTGCTGTGCAATATGGCGTCACCCATTTGATGTCCAACCGCGCCATGCTATTGTTCCTCTTCGAGCTCGTGGTCGCTGCGATTTCGTCGTATTTCCTCGCGAATGAATCAATGCATCTGCGCGATTGGTTGGGGGCATTTCTTATCGTCGCTGCCAGTTTGCTGTCGGGCAGAATGCATATGGGTGAACAGATGGATAGTGGCGCTCAGCGCATCTACCCCGAGAATACGTCATGATAATCTTTTCCGACTTCCGGAGACATCTTGTAATATACTGAAATCAAATGTGGTTATTTTGACAAAATGGACGATGCGCTGATTACCCGAACATGAAAAATACGCCGACATCTGCCGAGATAAACAGCCTGTTCGCCAACATGGACCCGTGGACGGTTTGGACCAAGGCGGTTGCCATTCTGGGCCGCATCAGCCCAAGTTATGACACTTCGCGCATCAGAACTGTCTTTGACGATGTCATGTGCGTCTTCCGCGGCGAATATCCCGGTTATAGCTCAATAAAGACCCTTTACCACGACAAGCCCCATACGCTGGATGTCTTTCTGTGCGCCGTGAGACTGATGCATGGCGTGCACCTTTCGGGCAATCATCTCACCGACGATGAAATGACGTTGATCATGATTGCTGCCCTGATGCACGATATCGGTTATTCACAACTGGAGGGCGAGGAAGGAGGAACCGGCGCCCAATATACCCAGACTCATGTCAAACGCGGCATCGCATTCATGAGGCGGTACATCGAAGAGCGCGGTCTCCCGTCGAATTTTGCGACTGTACTGGAGCCTATGCTAAGCGCTACCGACCCCGCGCTGATCTTTTCCGAAATTGAATTTCCCAACGAACGCACCCGCCTGCTAGGCCAAATCGTCGTTACCGCAGACCTGACCGGGCAGATGGCCGACCGCACCTATCTTGAAAAATTGCTGTTTCTATATTTGGAGTTCAGGGAAGCGCATTTCGGGAATTTTCAGAACACGTTCGACCTGCTGCGCCAGACCAAGAAGTTTTATGAAGTCACTCGAGCAAAACTGGACGGGCCGTTTGGTGGGCTCTACGTCAAGCTCGCGCTTCACTTCAAGGAAATGCTTGGGGCCGAGGAGAACTATTATCTGGAATCGATAGAGAAAAATATCGCCTATTTGTCGAAAGTGATCGCGCTTAACGAGGCGGAATACCTTTCGATGCTGAAGCGTGGCGGGATCGTGGAAAGGTCCAAGACCATACCAGTGCCGAACTGAACTAATAAAGCCTGTATCGGCAGGTTGGCCACCCCGATTACGCCAAAGTAACATCCTTCGCAAGATACACGTCCTGGATTGCATTCAATAGTGCAACGCCGTCCTGCATCGGTTTCTGAAAGGCCTTGCGTCCGGAAATCAGGCCCATGCCGCCCGCGCGCTTGTTGATCACCGCAGTGCGAACCGCCTGGTGCAAATCATCCTTGCCAGACTCGCCGCCGGAATTGATCATGCCTACGCGCCCCATGTAGCAATTTGCTACCTGGTAGCGCACCAGGTCTATCGGGTGGTCAGTAGTGAGCTCGGTATATACCTTGGGGCTGGTCTTGCCGAACTTGATCGCATTGTAGCCGCCGTTGTTCTCGGCCATTTTCTGCTTCACGATGTCTGCATTGATCGTGACAGCGAGGTGGTTTGCCTGGCCGGTCAGGTCTGCGGAAACGTGATAATCCTTGTCCGCTGTCTTGAACGCCGGATTGCGCAAATAAGCCCACAAGATGGTCGCCATGCCTAATTCATGCGCATGTTCAAACGCTTCCGAGACTTCCCGGATCTGTCGGCGTGATTGTTCCGATCCATAGAAAACCGTCGCACCCACTGCCACTGCTCCCATGTCAAACGCCTGATCCACGCTGGCGAACAGGGTCTGGTCGAATTCGTTTGGATAGGTGAGCAACTCATTGTGGTTGATCTTCACGATGAACGGGATCTTGTGTGCATAGCGGCGTGCCACAGAAGATAGCACCCCGAGCGTCGAGGCTACGCCGTTGCAGCCGCCTTCGATCGCCAACTTTACGATGTTTTCCGGGTCGAAATAGATCGGGTTGGGCGCGAATGATGCGCCGCCGGAATGTTCCACGCCCTGGTCCACGGGCAGTAGTGAAAGATAACCGCTGTTTGCAAGACGACCGTGTCCGTACAAGGACTGCAGGCTGCGCAGCACGCCGGGCTTGCGGTCCTTGATCGATACGACCCGATCGACATAATCCGGGCCCGGCAAATGCAGCGATTCTTTGCTGATGCCGGTGCAACGATATTTCAACAGGTGTTCTGCCTCATCACCCAGTATTTGCACGATATTCGTCATGATCCCTCTCCCCATGGTTGACATGCATACCTTATGTTACTCCTCCTGTTGCACAAGAAAAGCCACATCTGCGCGTGTATAATTCCCGATAGTCAAAATACTCTCCCTCACGCAGCATGACTAACCAAATGAAACCGCTCACCATCGGCACGCCGCTTACTCCTTCCGCCATCCGCGTCATGCTGCTCGGCAGCGGCGAACTCGGCAAGGAAGTCATCATCGCACTGCAACGCCTCGGCGTAGAAACCATTGCGGTGGACCGCTATCCCAACGCACCCGGACACCAGGTGGCGCACCGCGCACACGTGATCAATATGGCGGATGGTGTGCAATTGCGTGCCTTGATCGAGCAAGAGAAGCCGCATCTGATCGTGCCGGAGATCGAAGCCATCGCTACCGGTATGTTGGAAGAAATAGAGCGCGAAGGATTGGCGCGTGTGATCCCCACCGCGCGTGCCGCTCGCCTGACGATGAACCGAGAGGGCATCCGCCGCTTGGCTGCCGACACGTTGGACCTGCCCACTTCACCATTTAAATTCGCCGATAGCCTGGCTGAGATGCGTGCCGCGATCGATAGTGGCATCGGCTATCCGTGCATCATCAAGCCGGTGATGTCGTCGTCCGGCAAGGGGCAGTCCAAAGTGGATGGTCCCGATGAGATCCAGGCCGCATGGGACTATGCCGCCAGTGGGAGCAGGGTGAATCAGGGCCGGGTGATCGTTGAAGGACTGGTCCGCTTCGATTATGAAATAACGCAGCTCACGGTGCGCGCGATCGGACCGGATGGAAAAACCACAACCCATTTCTGCGAACCCATCGGCCATGTCCAGGTGCACGGCGATTATGTAGAGAGCTGGCAGCCCCAAGCGATGTCTCCACTCGCGTTGCAGCGTACGCGCGAGATTGCAAAGAAAGTGACCGATGATCTCGGCGGATTGGGTATATTCGGCGTCGAACTGTTCGTCAAAGGTGACGAAGTCTGGTTTAGCGAAGTCAGCCCGCGCCCGCACGATACAGGCATGGTCACGATGTGCTCGCAAGTGCAGAGCGAATTCGAACTGCATGCCCGTGCCATCCTTGGGTTGCCGGTGAACACGGCGCTGTGTGCATCCGGTGCCAGTGCGGTGATCTATGGACAGCATGAAGCAAGGGGCATCGCTTTTGAAGGCGTGGCAGAAGCATTGCGTGTGCCCGATAGCGATTTGCGCCTGTTCGGCAAGCCTGAATCATTCGCCCGCCGCCGCATGGGGGTGGCGCTGGCCACCGGCAAGGACACCGATGAAGCGCGAGCGCGCGCTAAACTGGCGGCGAGCAAGGTTGTTCCGGTCAGAGCGAAATGATCACCGGCATTCTTCACGCCACGTTCCTGACCACCAACCTGACTCGATCACGCGCCTTTTACGAAGGCGTGCTGGGCTTTTGTCCCGACCCGAACCGCCCTGCGATGGGCTATGACGGCGTATGGTACTCCATCGCCCCTGACCAGCAGATTCACCTGATGTTGCTACCCAATCCGGAGGCCGGCTTGCAGCGCCCCGTTCACGGCGGGCGCGACCGGCACGTCGCCCTGGCGGTTTCCGACTTTTCGGAACTGGTCGAACGTCTGGAGCTGGCAGAGGTTGCTTACACGCTCAGCCAATCCGGCAGGCGCGCCATGTTTTGCCGCGATCCGGATCAGAATGCACTGGAGTTCATTGAGCATGCCTGATTCGAGTGAACGACCAGCCGTCGTCTCGTTCTGCTAAAGTGCAACTTCGGGTCCCCCAGGTCGCGCGATGCCGGTATGATTGGGTAGGATAGCCAGCAACTCTATTTGAGGAGAATAAGCATGAATGAGTTTCCAGAAGACATCTACACCGAGCCAAAAAATATCGATGTCGACACACTGAAGAATCTTGGTCCGCTCAGCGGGATGGCTGGCATCTGGCAGGGAACACGTGGGCTGGACGTCAAGCCCAAAGCGGAAGGGCCGAAGAAGCAGGTCTTCGTCGAGCGCATCGAGCTTCAGCCCATTGATCCGCAGACCAACGGGCCGCAACTGTTTTATGGCCTGCGCTACCATCAGCATGTGGTGAAACCCGACCAGGTCAGTACCTACCACGACCAGATTGGTTACTGGCTGTGGGAACCGGCGACCGGCGCGGTAATTCAGACGCTCACGATCCCGCGTGCGCAGACCGCGCTGGCGGTTGGCAAAGCAGACGCCCAAGCCAAGAGCTTTGAGCTGGTCGCTACTCGAGGGTCCGAAACGTACGGCATCTGCTCGACCCCGTTCCTGGAATATGCGTTCAAGACGGTCGAATATCGAATCAAGGTGACCATCAATGCGGACGGTACGTGGTCTTACGACGAAGACACCGTGCTGATGATCAGGGGCAAAACCGAGCCCTTTCATCACACGGATCGCAATACCTTGAGCAAGATTGGCGAGCCTACGCCCAACCCTCTCGCCCGAAAATAGGCCCCGATAGTCTGGCTTGTTCTCGCCCCAAACTCCGTGGGAGCGTCTCTGTTGCACCGTAAATCCGTCGGGGTTAGCGGTGCAAGCAGCCTCCGCTATGGGCGACTCGATAGCAGGAAGGTCGTGTCGGCACTAAATTGACCGGTCACGGCTTATGCCCTGATTGACGTTTGTCCATTCCGATTTGCTCATGGCCAATCAATTTGAGCGAGATGAAGATGGGACTTCATCTTCGTAGCTCCATGTTCACGGGGATAAATCGAATCTATCAGTTGTCTAATTTGATCACTTTCGTCGTATCACAGCCTCCGATATTGCTGTGAACAGCACGCCTTGGAAAGGGTCAATCGAGTTCTGTTTGTATCTCGGCAGCTTTTATGATTGCTTCGATATACATTGATTTTAGTTTGAATAACGGCATTGACTGTATGACGGGTTCTTGCCACTCCCCATGTTCAAGAGCTATCGCGCAGTTCAATCCGGAGCTATATATTCCGGTGTGTCTGGTAAGGGCTTCAACCATGTCTGTACTCAGGGGCATATCTTTCACCAGTTCAGCCATCGGTTGATCAAGCAGAGCATCAAGTATGGAAAACAGGCCGATCATATAATTGCTCTCTGGCTCACCTGCCGCAAGTTCTTTGCTCAGCGACTGGCATAATTCGGCCCGCACCAACCCCGTCGTAATTATCTCTGGACTTTTTTGATTCATGTCGGCCATTACGAACAAACTTGCCCAAGTGCGCAGCCTCACGAGTCCAATGTAAACAACAGCCTGTTGAATTGAATTGACCTTGACAGGTAAACCGATCGCTGCGGAGTTGATGAATCTCAATACCTTGAAGCTGAGTTTTGGATCCTGAACTACCAAGGATGCCAGCTCTTCGATTTGACATGCTGGATCATTGATCCGGGCAAGCATCTTTAACAATAACTTTTGATTGCTTTGTAGCCTGCGTGTACTCAGTATTTGTGGCTTTGCAAAGAAATAACCTTGGAAAAGGTCGAAACCAAGCTGGAAGGCCTTCGTAAAGTCCTCTTGCGTTTCGACCTTTTCTGCCAGCAAGAGGAGTCCAAGACCCTTCAGGCTGTTGATTTTTTTGGAAAAGGTTTCGATATCGAGGGCCGATGTATCGACCTTGATTATTGAGGAATAGGGTAACAAGGGATCCCAGCGAGGTTCAAACTTGTAATTATCCAATGCAACCACATACCCGTCTTCATGAAGCAATTTGATGCCATTTACGACCTCCGGCACAAGCTCGATGCTTTCCACTACCTCGAGAACCAGACGCTTCGCGTCCAACGGTAGTGGTTGCATATCGGAGAAAAATGATTTCGTTAGATTGACGAACGCTCTATGTGGCCCAACCAAGCGCTGTATACCGAATTCAATAAAGGTATTGAGCACGGTGCGCGCCGTGGCGAAATCGCCGTTGAACCCTTCCAGAGGCTCGGAGTCCTGATGCCGGTACAATAATTCGTAACCATAGGTCAGCTGCTTGCGGTCTACGATTGGTTGGCGACCCACTTGAATGATTTCTGAGGGGCAATCTAGTGTTAATCCAGGCATCTAATATCCTATTTTGAATCTTCCTTCGATGATTCTAGCAAAACTCGCGTGTCCGCACCTGACGGTACCTGTCTGGCCGCCATAATAAACATTGAACCGCAAGTTGCCTGACGGTTGCTATGCACCCCAGTTGCGACGCTCCGCGCTGCACAAAGCAGATAGTCGCGACACGGAGCATTCGGCACATTTCGGACGGGTGCACTATTTTGTGTTCATTTCGTGAGGCCATTTCGCTCGGCTTACGGCATTAAGATAAAGCGCGACCAAGCCTGCGACCAGCCAGAGGCTGACGATTGCCGCAATCCAGAAGCCGACGGCCCCGCGCGCCGGGCCGAACTTGTCGGTCAGCCCAAAAAGTACGCCGCCCCCAAGGCCAAGGCCCCAAAGCGTGGTGGCATAGATTACCATGGGTACCGCCGACTTCTTATACCCACGCAATGCATTGACGGCCACGGCCTGAAGCGCGTCACCCAGATGGTAGAAGCCGACCAGTATGATCAGTGGAATTGCCGCGGCCTGCACCTGATGATTTGTTGTATATAGGGCGGCAATTTGTGGCGCGCTGATCCAAAATATCAGGCTGATACCAACCGCAATCGACATGCCAAGGCGAATTCCCACCCAGCATATGTGTCGAGCGCGCTCGGGTTGTCCTGCGCCAAGGGCTTGGCCAGCCAGTACTGCGGTAGCATTGCCAAGCGAAAGCGGGAACATGAACGCTAATGCCGCAAGGTTCGCGGCGATCTGGTGGGCGCCGGAAACGACGGGGCCTAACCGCGCTATGAAAAGCGCCATGAAAGTGAACGCAGTCACATCCGCGACAAACGTGACGCCGATGGGTACGCCCAAGCGAAGAAATGCCTGGATCGCTTCGAGGTCTGGGGCAGAAAAGCGGCTCCCCAGCTGGAGTTCCTTGTAATCCGGATGGTTCAGGCACCAGATCCAGGCCACGCCCGCCATCAGCCAGACGTCCACCGCAGTGGCAACTGCACAGCCCGGTCCGCCCATCGCGGGAACTCCGAGAAGGCCATACATGAACAGCGCGTTAAGCGGAACCTTGAAAAGCAGGGCCAGCAAGTTGAAGATCATCACGGGGCGCGGGCGGCCAATCCCTGTGGATAGACCGAAGAACAGGCGCAAGGCAATGGTGGCAGGTACTCCCCAGGCCGATGCGTCCAGATAGGCTCGTACCTTGGCCTCCACCACCGGTTGTAACGCCGAAATCCCAATGAACGGCTTGGGGAAGTGGAGCAGCAGGATAGCCACGAGTGCCAGCACCAAGGAAATCCAAACGCTCTGGTGAATTTCGCGGCCGATATTGGCGCGTTGGCCTGCGCCGTAAAGATGGGCGATGATGGGAGGAAGTGCGAGCAACACGCTGATCAGCGACATGAGCACGGTCCCCATGATCGAGGCCGCGATACCGACTGCGGCAAGATCGATGGCAGACAGTCGACCAGCCATCGCGGTGTCGATTACGGTGTTCGCCATCAAGGCAAGCTGGGCGACCAGAACAGGCCAAGCAAAACGCACTAATTCTCGGGTCGATGAGCTGGATTGCTCCATGTCTGTCCTTCAAGTGATGTCTTTGGCATCGATGAGTATTCTGATGAAGCCGGCCATCCAAATTTTTCAAACCAATCACGGGGAATCATCAAAAGTGCCGACCGTGAGTCAGTCTAGAAAACGGCAGTTTTTGACCTTATTGCGAACCTGCTGCTTGAAGGCCTACAACACTTTGTGCCTTGGGGGCCGCAGCAACACTTTTCGCGGAACACGTCGTCGCGGCGCCCATAGGTGGGGCAGATGACACGGAATGGATTATCCATGACAAGAAGACGCTAGACTATCTTCTTATCAGCCGGGAGGAAATCGACGAAATGACGGAGAAGTCATCGGCAGAACTGGACAAAACCAGATCCTGCCGCTGATGACTGCCGAACAGCGACTAGAAACACAAGCCTTTGCCACGATCCGTTCATGCCCGTGAGTCAGGTCGGAGGAACTACCTTAAACACAAACGCTGAATGTCTGGCCTTCGCAAAGTGCCGGACATTTAACCAAATGTTCATTGTCCGTCGCCGCCATCCCACACGCATCAGTCATGCAGTATTTCGAAAACCGGGTGTTCGCCGATTGCCCAGATCAACAGCGGTCACCCTTGCCTTAGTGATGCCTCGAACTGCTCGATCGGCACCGGCCTGCCAAACAGATAGCCCTGGTAGTATGTGCAGCCGTTTTTCAGAAGCAGGTGGCGCTGCTCTTCGGTCTCCACCCCTTCGGCGATGACGTCCAGCTCCAGGCTTCGCGCCATGGCGATGGTGGCGCGCACGACCGCTATGTCGCTGCTGTTGGAGGCCAGGTCGCGCACGAACGACTGGTCGATCTTGAGCTGGTCGAGCGGCAGCCGCTTGAGGTATTGCAGGGATGAATAGCCGGTGCCGAAGTCGTCCAATGAGAACTGGACTCCGGTGTCGCTCAGGGCATTCATGATGGCAATCGTCTCTTCGATGTTCTCCTGCAACAGGCTTTCGGTCAGCTCCAGCTTGAGCAGGCGCGGCTTGATGGCATGGCGCTGCACGGCCGCCCGCACTTGCGCCACGAAATCGGCCTGGCGGAATTGCCGGGCACTCACGTTCACCGCCAGCGTCAGCTCGCGGGTGCGTGCATCTTGCCCCCACGCCCTGATCTGGGCGCAGGCGGTCTCCAGCACCCAAAGACCTATGGGAAGGATCAGTCCCGTCTCCTCCGCCAGCGGAATGAATTGCACAGGCGATATCGTGCCACGTTCAGGGTGCAGCCAGCGGATCAGGGCCTCTGCCCCAAAAGGACGCAGGTCCCGGTCCACCTGGATCTGGTAATGCAACTGGAATTGTTGCCTCTCGATCGCCCTGCGCAATTCGTCTTCCAGCGTGACACGGGCAGAGATGTTCTCCTGCATCTTCGGGTCGAAGAAGCGCAGGGTATTGCGGCCCGCCTTCTTCGCCTGATACATGGCGATATCGGCCTGTTTCATCAGCTCGTCGGTCGCCTGCTGGTGGTCGCTGAATAGAGTGGCGCCGACGCTCGCAGTGCAGCGGTGCACATAGGAGCCAAGCTGGAAGGGCTGATTGAGCGCAGCAAGGATCTTCTCGCCGACGGCTTCGGTCTCCGCTGCGGCGTCCATGGGTTGCGCGCTCAGGTCGACCAGCATCACCATGAACTCATCCCCGCCCAGGCGGGCCACGGTGTCGCCCTCGCGGATGCAGGACCCCAGGCGTTGCGTGACTTGTTTGAGCAGCATGTCGCCCATGTCATGGCCCAGCGTGTCGTTGAGGTTCTTGAAATTGTCCAGGTCAATGAACAGCAGCGATCCCCTGTGGTTGCTGCGGGCGCTGGAAGCCAGGGCCTGCTTGAGCCGATCCATCAAAAGCAGCCGGTTGGGCAGGTTGGTCAGGTGGTCGTAGAAGGCCAGATGCAAGATCTTTTCTTCTGTTGCCTTGCGTTCCGTGATGTCGATGTGTGACCCGACATAATGGGTGACGACCCCGTCGTCCCCCTTGACCGCCGAGATGGACAGCCATTTCGGATAGATCTCGCCATTCTTTCTTCGATCCCAGATCTCTCCCTGCCAGGCGCCGGTGCGATGGAGGGTGTCCCACATCTTGCGGTAGAACTCAGGGTCGTGCCGGCCAGACTTGAGCAGGCGCGGCGTCTGGCCCACGATTTCCCCGGCCGTATACCCGGTACTCTCGGTAAATGCCTTGTTGACCCGCAGGATCACCCCTTCAGTATCGGTGATCATCAGGCTTTCCTGCGATTCGAACGCGGTGGCGGCGATGCGAAGCTCAGCCTCAGCTTGCTTGCGCTCACTGAGGTCGATCATGAAAGCAAAGGTCAATGGACCATTCTTAAAGACAACGCGCTTTGCGGATATGAGCAACGGGAACTGTGAACCGTCCTTGCGTAACCCAATTGTTTCATACGTGGTTTCGGTCGGGTCACCCTGAACGCGCCGCCTGAGCCGATCTTCAATTTCGGCTCTGCACTGCGGTGCAATCTGGTCATTCAAGGGCTTTCCGCGTAACTCCTCCATGTCGTGGTAGCCAAACATTTGCAGATAGCCTGCATTTCCGCCAACCGTAATGCCATCGCGTGCGAACCCGATGGCTATAGGTGACTGTGCAATGACTGTACGGAAACGTGTCTCACTTTCACGCAGCCGTTCTTGCATTTCGCGGGTCAGCGCCGTACCCATGACGAGCACCATTGCAATGATGCTAAATGGCCCAAGCTCGATGAAGTTGATGGCCGACAACCGCACAAGAATAGCCTCGAGTCCGCCGAGAAAGAACAGGACGATGGCGAGCAGCATCCACAAGTCCGTGCCCCGGCGGTTGCGGTAGTACACTCCGCTGAAGGCATAGAGAGCGTAACTGAAAGTGACGATGACCCCGGTGATGCCAATATAGAACCAAGGGCCAATGTGCCCGTCCGCGCGCGTGACGGTCTCGCCCCACGGCAATTGCTGCATATGGAGCCCGTCGATGTGGTCGTACTGCAAGCTGTAAGGCTGGGTTAGATTGACTACGAAAAGCATGGCGAACAGAACGCTCAAGCCTATTAGAAAGGACCGCGGCCCTTTCCCTGAGTACAGGGCGATAAACCAGGGGAACAGGATGAAGAACAGCAGTATTGCAGCGATATTCCACTTAAGTCCGTGGGCCAATTCGATAATGTTGGTCGCCTTTAAATACTGGACTAGATAAAGTGCGAACAAGACCACCATCAGGCACATAGCGCCAAAATATAGATGTATGCGGTCGTGTGGCGGCCTTATGGCGGCAGCAAAGTGATGGGCTGTGGCATAAAGCACGACGCCTGCCAACATGTACAAACTTGGGATGACCAGTTCGTTCACCTGCCCATCGCTCCTTCCATGGTCTTGTGTTAAGTATAACCGCGTAGCCTGACTGTAAAACCATGCTATAAAAGTGGATTAAATATTTAATTCGAGTAGAGATTGTAGGCATTACAGGCCTTACAAGCGCCGAGTTCTTAAGAACCAAGCCTAACGGCAACCGCGCCCCGTACACTGTTGACAAACCACATATTGTTCGCATGCGCCAAGTCATCTATGGTCACGATTTCCTCCTGTACACGCTTCCTTGTTAGCAAGACTTCGCGGAATACTCCAGGAAGCAGGCCGCAAGTGACGGTCGGGGTTAGCAGGCGACCTTGTAGTTCGATGACAAGATTTCCGCGCGTGAATTCGGTCAGCTCGCCGCGTTCGTTGTATAGCAGCGTATCAAAGATTTGTTCCTGCTTGCTTGTCAGGGCCGAGTAAATTTCTCTTCTCGTGGTCTTGTGGCGCAGCCAGGGATTGCTACTTTCCACTGAAGACTCTGCCATCGCAATCTGCAGTGCAAGGGGTAGCGTGTCGAGTGGCAAGGCCTCGACACTCACTGCGCCACTGGCCGAAAGGCGCAGCCGGACTCGCCATTGTCCATCCGTATATTGTTGCGCGGCCGTCTTTAGGGCTTCCGATAGCCGCTCCACATCAAATGGAAAGCCGAGTGCAATGGAACTGCGTTCAATACGGTTCAGGTGTCTGCGCAGGAGCCAGAAGCGACCTTGATGCAGGCGAAGCGTTTCCAATAATTCATAGTCCGGACAGGACTGCCGCAAGAAAACCTCCTTTGCAGACCACTCAGCGTATTCATCGTTCGCTTCGGAATCCAGAGTAATGCCGCTGCCGATACCGCATATGGCAATTCGTTTCCTGACGTTGACTACAGGAGTGCGTATGCCAACACCGAATAATGCTTCTCCGCCCGGCATCACTACACCAACGGCGCCGCAATAAACACCTCTTGGGGTTGTCTCTAGTGCTTTAATGGCGGCCATGGCAGCCGCCTTCGGAGCGCCAGTCACCGATCCGCAAGGAAATAGAGCGCGAAAGATTTCAAGTAGCCCCTTCCCTTCATCCATCCGGCAAGTAACGGTCGAGGTCATTTGCCAGACCGACGGCCAAGCCTCAACGGAAAAGAGGTGGGGCACCTTAACTGTATCTGGGCGAGCCACTCGAGACAGGTCGTTGCGAACGAGGTCAACGATCATAACGTTCTCGGCTTGTTCCTTTTGCGATTGCCGCAATTTCCGTGCGGCCTCGAGGTCAGTGACCGGATCGGAATGCCTTGTTGCAGTACCTTTCATCGGGCGGCAGGTAACCCTTCGGCCCGTTTCTTCGTCTACCTCATAATGAAAGAACAATTCTGGGGAAACGGAACAAATCTGCCAATCCCCGAAATCCAAGTAGGCGCAGTATGCTGACGGCTGGCTGGCTTTAAGTCTGTCGAAGAATGACAGTCCGTCCCCAAAAAATGCCGCTTGGAGGCGTGTCGTATAGTTAACCTGATAGAAGCTTCCTTCAGAAATATCGTGTCTGATTTTGGTTACCGCGGCATCGAAATATTTTCGGGGAGTTTCGTCGTGCCAGACGCCGCTAATATGTTCTTTGCGTTGCCTGGGAACTGTCGCGATGCTTCGGTAAACGGCAAACTTGGCGAACGGCAGGTCCGAGAGTGGGAGCTCATTTGTCTGGAACGCCTTATCGAAAGCAGCGGCCGCTTCGTAGGCAACAAAGCCGATCACCCAGCGGCCAGAATTGGCATAGGCTTCGACCTTGGACAAAAGTCCCGGTACCTCGCTGATACTTGACGCGGTCAGAATGCATTCCGGATCGGTAAAAATAGCGGACAGACGCCCTTCTTGCGCATGATGCGGAAAATCGATTTCGCAATAATGTTGTTGAGCGGAACTCATAGTGATTTATCTAGTTCTGATTTTTGAGGTAAAACGATGACGCGTTCGTCGCAGCGATGGAGTCATCGAGTATTGTTGCCTTCTTTCCAGTTTCCTGGACCGGCAGTAGGTTTATTCCCGCTTCAGGATTGCCTTGAGCTGCTCAATCTGCACCAGCAGCAATCATCGCTGTTGATCCGTGATTGAGTCTCCAAGCGACACGAGGGGACTCAGGGCGTAATTCCCAGATTCCGGGCTGCAACGAATACCGATTGGCTTCTGTCGCCAGTCATAAGTACCGGCGGTACGATCAGTGCCGTTGGTACAATCCAATCAGCTCTGACTGGACAAGCACGTGACCTCGCATGGCCTTTTCCAGTGCCGCTTTAGTGGGGTGCTTCATGTCCGGCAGCAATGTGTCCAGCGCATACAGTTTGAAAAAATAGCGGTGCTTGCCTATCGGCGGGCACGGCCCTTGGTAGCCGATATGCTGCCAGTCGTTGAGCCCCTGCAAGGTTCCTCGTGGGAGTGATTCGGCAACGGTGCCTTCCGGCAAACCATGGCTATCGGGTGGGATGTTATATAACACCCAGTGCACCCATGTCATTCTAGGGGCGTCAGGGTTCGGGGCATCTGGATCATCGACGATCAAGGCTAGGCTCTTCACGCCAACCGGCAGGCCTGTCCATTCAAGCGGTGGGGAAGTATTCAAACCATCGCAGGTATGTCGCGCAGGAATCTCGTGCTTATGCATGAATGATGGCGATATGATAATCAGTGACACGATGATGATCTCCTTTCCATGTCAGATTTTCCTAGGTCACTGACCAACCGAAGGATGGGAGCCTCTCAGTGGAAATCATATCTGCCTCCTTGTTCATTGCGGGACCGGAGCAGCTCCGCTATTCGTACCGCAAAAAGCCCTCGGCCAGCGTATCGCCACCAAAACGGTCGATGAGGTTTTCGATTTCAGGCATCAGCACGTCATCCTCATCCTCATCGAGAATACCCTCGCCTACCAAGCGGCCGGCCAAGCCGTTGACTATCGCTTCCTTAACATCCTCGAGCGTTGGCGGATTTTCCCGATTTTCATCGCTCACGACGTCTTCTATCACGCGCGATAGTTGTTCGCTGGCAAAGGCATATACAAAGTCAACCGCTGCCGCGGATTCCCCGAACTCTTCGATCAGCTCATCCAGTTCGTCGATCAACGATTCGCTCATGTCGAAATGGTGCAGCTCTTCGGTTTCATTGATTTCGGCAGGTAATTCATTTGCAATGAATGAGCGAACTGAGCCAAGCGTTACAGGTTCGTCGGTGTCCAATTGGTTGATTATGGCTTCAATGAGGCTGGTGAGTTCCGGGCTTACGCGGCTGGCGATATCAATCGGATTGCGGATCATGTTTCAACCTCCTGTTTGATGTTACGAAGGTGTGCCGACGTTCGAACTGACTCCATCGGCGTGCCCTTGGGCAACTAAACTTGGTGAAAACTGGTTAGGAGTACTTAAAGCAAAAACTGCAGCCAGCTTTACCGCTTAGATTCTGGTCGATTTGGTGTTGCAGCGCAACTTGATTTTGAAAAAGCCAGCGGGTGATCCCTTCGATTCCTTGAATTGATCAATGCCAGTGATCTTGGCGACGCCAGTGGCGGAGATCCTTCATTCACTATTTCCGTTGAAGGACGGCGTCCGACAATATTTTCGACTACGGTTGACACGCGGCCGAACCCGCATTGAATCTTATTTTTCCCGAAAAGGGAATGCTGATGCCTTTATAAGATGTCCAATTATTCAGATGATCCGTTAGCGGCCAGTGGTGAATTCGAGTGATCGGTTCATCAGAGACATTTAGCTTGCAGAAAGGCAAGTGATCATGCCTCTGACTTTATGTCGAATATTTCATCGAAGAATTCGCACATTTGCCGCCAGGACCGAGCATCAGCCTTGGCGTCATAGCGGGACATCTCAGGGCGTCCCATCTTGTCAGCGTCAGGATTGGTGAAGCTGTGCACAACGCCACCGAACAACGTCATTTGCCAGTCCACCTTGCCGGCACGCATCTCTTCCTCGAACGCCTGGCGCTGTTCAGGCGGAATGTTGGGATCGTCCGCTCCAATGCAGACGAGCACCTTTGCTTTGATGTTTTTCGCGTCCTGCGGGGCTACCGTCGCGAGTCCACTGTGAAACCCCACAACGCCTGCAATATGGGCGCCACTTCTTGCCAGCTCGAGCGCCATGGTGCCACCAAAGCAATAACCGATTGCGGCAATCTTTTCCGTGTCGACCTCAGGGCACGCCCTGAGTGCCTCGAGGCCGCCCCGAGCCCGCTCCCGCATACGCGAAACGTCATTGCGCAGCAATCCCAATATCGGCCTGACCTGGTTGAAATCGTGAATCATCTGGCGGCCGCCATGCCAATCGCAGGCGAGCGCAACATAGCCAAGACTTGCCAATTGTTCGGCACGCGACAGCGCATGCTGGCCGAGTCCGAAGGCTTCGGGGAATACCAGTATTCCCGGCTTTCTGCCCCCTGTTGGCTCGCAAAACAACTGCGAGTCCATGGTTAGGCCGTCGGCCTGGTATGACATCTTCTTGGTTTGCATGGGTTCGGCTTTATTTGCTCAGACGGTTTGATAGTTCAAATGGTACTTCGGGACCAAGATCACCGCTACTGCTGACGCGCAACTCGAGCAATATGTGCGACTCAGATCTTGGCCATTCAATGCGTCGTCCCAATCAACAAGCACTCCAATTATCGTGTTAATTTAGTTTCAATAGTTCGTTATGGCAGAGACAATAGCAAAATAGATACTACGGCGCACCCGATCGAGATCATTTTTTTTGCCGTCAGACGCTCCATGCCTAGCACCACTGAGATCAGCAGCGCGGCGACGAAACTCAGATTGGCAATGGGAATCACTACACTGGCATCGCCTAGCGCGACGGCAGCAATAAGGAAATTTACAATGAGATATACCAGTAGGCCTGAGATGAGTGCATAGGAGGCTTTTTTGCCTGTGATTCGAAAACGTCCTTCACGCAGCAGTGCGTAGCTGGCACCGCCGATAACCCACGAACCTGCGGCAATCAGCAGCATGGTGTCAGCATCCGCCCTGTGATTTAGACCTGCTTTGGAAAGGACGCCATAAATTGCTCGCAGCAGGGATGCCAGGATCACCAACCCGACGAACAGTCCGTGACTCTGGCCATCCGCCGATTTTCGCGTTTGATGCGACAGCAGCAAGACGGCAAATACACCGCTGCCGATCCCGGCTGCCTTGAACGGTTCGAAATCCTCATTTAGGAACATGACGGAAAAGAGTGCCACACCGATTGTGTTGAGCCGATAGATTGTTGAACCAAGGCTGACGTCGATGTGGGTTAAGCTTTCGATCAGCAATATATTGGAAAGGACTAGGATGGCTCCAGCAAGAGACCCGTAGAAGAGGGTTGTCGCATCGGTTTGCGGTATTTTCCCCTTGCCCAAGAAGGTAACGATCTGCAATAGGACCCAGACCAAACCGATGCCAAACACCAGCATTCCACGTGAGCGATCTTTTGCTGAATAACGTTTGAATACGACGTCATTCAGCCCGGCAAAGCAAAGGCTTAACAAGGCAAAGATGACGGCAGTGGCCATGTGTTTCTTGAATCGTCTAAGTTATCTGTTCAAAATATGATGTGAAGATTCAAAGAGCAGAAGTTACGATTGGGTTGCTTTCTTGGAAATTGCCATGATCACCTGACGGACTGCGATTGGCATCTTACGGCCGTGCAAATCCTGACCCTAACCGTGCTCGGCGCGTCCGATACCGAACCGGCAGGCTGACATCGGACACCCGTTAGTCGGCCGGTATTCGAGAGCAAGATAATGCGATAACCGCACAAAATGCCGGCCGGGAGACGTGATCAAGAGCACGACTGCTTATAACCTCACCTGCGATCCCATTTCCACCACCTGCCCGGGCGGTATCTTGAAGAAGCCAACGATACTGCCTGCATTGCGGTACATGGTCATGAAGAGCTTCTTCCGCCACAGAGGCATCTCTGAGTCAATTTTCGGGATGAGCGTCTGACGACCAACAAAATACGAGATATCGTTCAAGTCTATGGGTAATCCTCGCTTCGCGGCAATTTCCATTGCCTTCGGTATATCCGGCACATCTTTGAAACCGAATTTGATGATGAGCCGGAAAAAGTTGTTGGATAGCGGTTCGCTCTCAAGCCGGTCTTCCTCAGACACATGCGGAATGTCCAGTATTCGGATACATAGCACAACAACGTGTTCATGGAGTACTTTATTGTGCTTCAAGTTGTGCAGCAAGGCTTGTGGCACGCTGTTTGGATTTACGTGCAAAAATATTGCGGTTCCGGGCACACGCGAGACTGAGCTTGGCAGCATCGATTCCGCGAAAGGCCTTATATCAAGTGCCTCACTCTCCAACTTTTCTTGAAGCAGACTTCTTCCACGCTTCCAGGTTGTCATCAGCACAAAGACGCCGAAGCCAAACAGCAGTGGAAACCAGCCGCCTTCTTCTATCTTCATAGCGTTAGCACTAAAAAAGACGAGGTCGATCGACAACAGGAAGGCAATTAGCAGTCCACTCCTTAGCCATCCCCAACCCCACAATTTGCGCACCACAATAAAAGCAAGGATAGTGGTGATAGACATCGTGCCTGTCACAGCGATTCCATAAGCTGCGGCCAAATTCGTCGAACTCCGGAAACCGAGAACCAAAGCTATCACGACGAGGAGCAGCGCCCAATTGATCCCGGGTAGATAGATCTGCCCAATTTCTTGTTCAGAGGTGTGCTGCGTTTCCATTCGCGGAGAATATCCAAGCTTCGTGGCCTGCTGCGTCATCGAAAAAGCACCGGAAATTACCGCCTGAGAAGCAATCACGGTAGCGATGGTCGACAAAATGACCAATGGATATAGCGCCCAATTTGGCGCAAGTAGGTAGAAGGCATTTTCGATGGCTTTTGGATTGTGAATGAGCAACGCACCCTGTCCGAAATAATTAAGAACGAGTGCTGGCAGCACAAATCCGAACCAGGCAAGCTGGATGGGTTGCCTCCCGAAATGCCCCATGTCTGCATAAAGCGCTTCCGCGCCCGTTAAAGCCAACACGACGCCACCAAGGGCAACGAAACCGATCCACGGGGACGCTAGCAGGAAAGAAACGCCGTGTGCAGGATTCAATGCCCTAAAGACCCCAGGTTCGGCAAGAACATTCAAGACACCAAGGATAGCGAGCGTTGCAAACCACACGCACATGATCGGCCCGAAAAGGGCCCCCACGCTGGCAGTTCCTTTGCGCTCGAAGACAAACAGGCCCCATAGCACTACTATCGTTATAGGGATTACATAAGTTTTGAAGGCAGGGCCGGCAATCTGCAATCCCTCCACCGCAGACAACACAGAAATCGCCGGGGTGATGACCCCATCCCCATAGAACAGTGCAGCCCCAATTATTCCCAGAAGCATGATTACGGTGCGAAACTTTCCTTTGTCTTCGAGCTTTCGAAGGGCAAGTGCCATCAACGCCATGATCCCGCCTTCCCCGTTGTTGTCGGCGCGCATGACGAACGAAACATACTTGAAGGAAACAACAACCATCAACGACCAGAAAATCAGGGACAGAATGCCCAATATATTTTCAGGGGTCAGGGGAACTGGATTGGTCCCTCCAGTAAAGATTGAATTCAGGGTGTAGAGCGGGCTTGTTCCGATGTCCCCGTAAACCACGCCAAGGGCCGCCAACGAAAGCCCGGTCATGCTTGTCGATCTAGTCGTAGCCATGTCGAGATCCAAGGGTTAGGCTAATTGTGTAGCTCATTCTTACGAAAACATTCTGCTTGTGGCGGAATGGCCGAAACATGTTGCGTACCCATGGCTTAGCCGGCGCTCAAGCAGCGCGCAATCGGTAGGTGTCCTGGCTAATTAACATTTGCCGCCCCAACTGATTGTTTGGGCGGGACACATCATACACCCGATAAACGATGTTTGTTGAGGTGCGCTGAAAACAGAGTTGGCTCAGGCAATTCGGATAGCCTGATGAGTGGCGGCCTTGCTCAGCGCCGGGCCAGAATGCTCGTCGAGATGTTCAGGCCTGAAGGGCAGTAAGCCGTCCGTCGTCCCGTCTGAACCCTGAAGGGGCAGATGAACATTAATATACCGCTGGATCGCAAGCCCAATGCCAGCAGGCGGTGTTCGGCCCGTCGGTCTTGCTGCGCAACCTGGTCGTGACCTGATGCAACGACGAAGGGGCTGTGGCGTTGTCTATACTCGGATGAAACGCCGGTTCATCTCGCTGTTTGCCGATGGCTGTGGTGGCGGCTGTCAAGCCGCCTTGCCAAAGATTCATGCAGGGAAGAGGCAAAGGAAGCGATCAACGGTTTAACGGCAGCTCTTTTATCAACACTGAACATCCAAGGTGGCGATTTGGTAATATGGCCGGCAAGTTGAAATAACAAAGTTGTTCGTGAACACTTTTTTCAAACAAGTATGCCCAGGCGGGTTTATCTTAATGATAATGAGTTTATACAGACACGCGAACAATAGGCACTTCGCATAAAAGTGTAGCTGGGACACCTGCCGCGCTGTCTAAAGCAACGCAGGAATGAACCACAAGGCTTCCGCCTGAAAAATTGTGGATACTTTGGGTAAATTGCAACTTTATTGGCGAATGTCGCTCCAATACTTGATATGACGGTAATTTGGATCTTAATGGAGAAATATTAATGTTAAATAAGCTGACTTACGGATTTGTTTTGTTGATTGCAACATTTCTGTTGAATGGAGTTGCGTTTGCGGACAATTCTCCAACGATCGACCAAGTATATGCAGCAGCCCGCGCAGGGAAGCTGGAAGACGCGCAAAGGATGATGGATATCGTTCTGAGGGAACATCCCGATAGCGCCAAGGCACATTTTGTGGAAGCTGAAATATTGGCCAAGCAGGGTCAGATGGGGAAAGCCGATACTGAGCTGCATGACGCTGAACGCCTGAAACCGGATCTGTCGTTTGCCAATCCCCAGGCCTTGCAGGATCTGAAGAACCGGATTGCGGCCACCCATCGCGTTAGCCAGTCTTCTGTCGGCAGCTTTCAAACCGAACCTGGCAACAGTTTCCCATGGGGGATGCTGTTCCTCGGGCTTGGTGCGATCGCAATCATAGCCTTCATCATGCGTGCAGTGACTTCACGCAACTCTGTGGCCAACTACCAGCCAGGAGGGCAAAACACTTCATCCGCGATGCCCCTGCAACCCTATGGGGGCGGCATGGCACCGATGGCTCCAACCGGAGGCGGATTGGGCAGCGGAATCATGGGTGGGCTTGTTACCGGCGCTGCGGTTGGCGCGGGCATGGTGGCAGGTGAAGCACTGGCACATCATTTCATGGACGGGAACCATGGCGCTGCAAGCAGTGCCGCGGCGCCTGCTGCGGACAGCTGGGCGAGTTCCTCCAATGATATGGGAGGCTCCGATTTTGGCGTCGCCGACAACTCTTCCTGGAACGACAGTTCAGGCATCGCTGACAGCAGTTCAGACATTGGCGGGGGCGACTGGGGGTAGCATCATGCAGGCTGGGCCTCCAGCGGAAATTGTCAATTGTGATTTCGAGACATGTGGTCCCAATGGACCACATGCCGGTGCACTGCAATGCCGGTAATCACAAAGACGATACTCCCAAAGGCTGACAGGGATCGCTGCTTCAGCGGCTTTTGAACAGGCCGCAAACCGTTCCAGTGGGTTTGGGTCAGGCCACATCCGCCCCAAGGTTTCTTGACCCGGTGCGCGACAAGCCCCGCCGTTCAGGGCGGGGAAGGATAGCGCGGACGGCGTAGCCGTACTTGGGTTTCAGTGTGGCGTCTGTTGCTGTTCGATGTACTGGCGCACGATGGAAATCGGTGCGCCACCACAGGACGAGGCGAAATAGGATGGCGACCACAGCACGCCCTTCCAGTAGCGTTTCTGGATATCCTGTCGTTCCTTGCGCAGCAGACGGCTGGATACGCCCTTGAGGCTGTTTACGAGGTTTGAGACGGGAACCTTGGGCGGGTACTCGACCAGAAGGTGGACGTGATCGTCCTCGCCGTCCATCTCGATCAGTTGCGCCTCAAAGTCGGTGCAGACGTTGGCGAAGATGTTGCGCAGACGCTGGATGGCGTCGCCGTCGAACACTCTGCGGCGATATTTTGCCACAAAGACCAAGTGGACATGCATCTTGAAAACGCAGTGCCGCCCATGTCGAATATCGTTGTCATTGCTCATAGACCAATAGTATAATTGAGCCATGAAGCGCCTACAAGCCTACAAATACGAGCTACAGCCCAACGGCCAGCAGGAGCGGAAAATGCGCCGCTTCGCTGGCTCGTGCCGGTTCGCATTTAACAAGGCGCTGGCGTTGCAGAAGGAACGCTACGAGCAGGGTGAGAAGAAGCTCGGCTACGCCGGGCTGTGCAAGCTGCTCACCGAATGGCGCAACAGCACGGAAACCGCATGGCTCTCCGATGCGCCCGTTCACCCGCTGCAACAGACGCTCAAGGACTTGGAGCGGGCCTATTCCAACTTCTTTGCCAAGCGGGCCGACTTCCCGCGTTTCAAGAAGAAAGGCCAGAGCGACAGCTTCCGCTATCCTGATCCAAAACAGATCAAGCTCGATCAGGCCAATAGCCGCCTGTTCCTGCCTAAGCTCGGCTGGCTTCGTTATCGCAATAGCCGGGACGTGCTGGGCGCGGTGAAGAACATCACCGTGAGCCTTTCGTGCGGCAAGTGGTATGTGGCGATTCAAACCGAGCGTGAAGCCGAGCAACCCATTCCGCAGGGCGATGCTGTCGGCATCGACGTGGGGGTAGCACGGTTCGCCACGCTCTCGGACGGCACGTTCTACGCGCCGCTCAACAGCTTCAAGCGACATGAAGCCGCCCTGCGCAAAGCGCAGCAGGCCATGAGCCGCAAGATCAAGTTCAGCAGCAACTGGAGGAAGGCCAAGGACAGAGTCCAGAAGATTCATTCCCGCATCGGCAATGCCCGCCGCGACTACCTGCACAAGACCTCAACCGCGATCAGCCAAAACCACGCGATGGTGTGTATTGAGGACTTGCAGGTGCGGAACATGTCCAAGTCGGCGGCAGGTACGACCGAAGCGCGGGGAAGAAATGTTCGGGCGAAATCTGGCCTGAACAAATCCATCCTCGATCAAGGCTGGTTCGAGTTCCGCCGCCAACTGGACTACAAGCTCCAGTGGAGCGGAGGCTACCTCATTGCCGTACCGCCGCAGTACACGAGTCATACCTGTCCATGTTGCGGCCATGTCTCGGCGGATAACCGGCAGACGCAAGCCAAGTTCGAGTGTGTGGCGTGTGGTTTCGAGGAAAACGCCGATGTCGTCGGCGCGATCAATGTTCTAAGGGCGGGACACGCCCGGTTAGCCTGTGAAGTGAACGGTGCGGTAATGCCGTCAGCAGCAGGAACCCACCGAAGCGACTCAGGTGTAGCTCAATGCTGCGCCTGAGCGCCGTAGGAATCTCCAGCCTTCAGGCCGGGGAGGATGTCAAGAAACTTGCCGGATGACCTGCAATTGGCAGCGTTCCAGAATGGCTCGTTTTTGGAACGAGACGAGGAAGTCGTCGTAACTCAGTTGCTTGAAGGCCCAGCCCGTTGATGCGACATTCCGCCCCCACAAAGAAAACGCATGCCAAAGAGGCCGAGGCACCCCAAGCCTTCGATACCCGCTGAATGGACAGGTAACTTCTACTTGCCATTTTTGGATGTCCGGCCGGGAAGGCCCTGCGCCGTCTTGTCCACAGTCCTTATGTAAATCAGCAGACAGTACCCGACCCGCAGACGCGATGGTCGGAGTTTCGGATGGCGGGTATTCCCACGTGGTTTTCCGCAGGATGCGTCTCAGGGTGCAGGATTCGGATATAACTTATGCACTGCCTCGATCTCTTCCAGCACTTGCGCTGATAACGACACCTCGGCACTGTCCAGGTTTTCTCTGAGCTGGTTCAAATTTGTTGCGCCGACAATCACGCTGGTGTTGAACCAACGGGTGCGGGCGAAGGCCAAGGCCATCTGTGCCGGACTCAATCCGGCCTCCTGCGCGATCCGTACATATTCTTTGCTGGCGGCAGGAACATTGGGCTTCGCGTAGCGCTGTCCGAACCCGGAGAAAAGCGTAACGCGGCCTTTTGCGTTAGGGTCGGTGTGGTACTTTCCGGTCAGCCAGCCAAACGCCAACGGACTATACGCCAAGAGGCCGACACGGAGATGGTGACAGACCTCTGCGAGTCCGGTTTCGAAGCTGCGGTTCATCAGGTGATAGGCATTCTGCACGGTCGCGATTCTCGGCAGGCCGAATTTTTCCGCGCACCTTACGAATTCGCTCACACCCCAAGGGGTCTCGTTGGAAAGGCCTATATAGCGCGCTTTGCCGGTCTTTACGAGATCAGCGAGTGCCTGTAATTGTTCGAGGATCGGCACAGTGTCGTGTTCCTGAGCAGCGTCATAACTGGTTCCACCGAACATCGGTACATAACGATCCGGCCAATGTATCTGATAGAGGTCGACATAGTCGGTCTGCAACCTTTTCAGGCTGCCGTCTATAGCCGCATTGAGATGTTCGCGGCTGATGCGAGGGCTGCTGCGTATCCATGCAAAGCCGCGCGAAGGCCCGGTTATCTTGGTGGCGACCATCAGCGTGTCGCGTCGCTGATGTTTTAACCACGAGCCGATGTAACTTTCGGTGCGTCCCTGTGTTTCCGCGCGCGGCGGAACCGGATACATCTCGGCCGCATCGATGAAGTTGACTCCGCGCGATACCGCAAGATTGAGCTGCGCGTGTGCATCCGCCTCGCTATTCTGTTCGCCGAAGGTCATCGTGCCGAGGCTTAACGCCGACACCCGAGAATCGCTTTCACCCAATTGTCTGTACTCCATATGGCCTCCAAGTTCACTTCCTTTCATTTGGTGCCAGGCCATTGTAGATCTGTTCCCACCAACGTGATAGGCCTGCTGCCAAGGCCATTCCCCATATGGCTGTCCAGGGAATGGACACCTGATGCGGCTATTCGATGGCCTGCATTGACATTCGCCGCTGCTGTGTCAGAGCGTCGCTGCGATTTTTTTCAGCGCAGCCTCTGACAAATCTTCTAGCACGATGGGCTTTGCCTGGTTGAGATTTGCGTAGTGTGCTGAGGTTGCACGGAAGTAGGTGGGGTCATAGTGCAGCGAGAGCAAATCCGCGACCATGGCGGCAAAGTCTCCTGCGCGAATCAGCGCGTTCCAGTGATCCAATTGTTTCGCGCCGTGAAAGCGATGCAGCGACTGCAGACGGGCAACCAATAATTCACGGTCTTCGACATAGTGTCGATAGTCCTCCAGCAGCCCGGCGACGCGCGTGGCCAGCGGCGTTTCGACCCGCAGGCATGGGCCGGAACGCATCACGCTGATAAGCGCCGGAGGCAGCGTGATCAAGCCAATCTTGCTGCTCTCTGCTTCGACAAACACCGGTCGGGCCGGGTCAAATTTTTGCAGATTTTGAAGAAGCAGGCTATCGAACCATTTTTGGGAAGGTTGCGCTTGCTCCGGCAAGCTGCCCAATACCGAGCCGCGATGTTTCGCCAGCGATTCAAGATCGAGCACTTGCCGGTCTTCGGTTGCCAGGGCAGAGAGCAAACGGGTCTTGCCTGATCCTGTGGGGCCACATATCACAAGGAATTTGATGCCGTGCGGCAAGGTCTCAAGTTTTTCGATCACGTCGCGCCGGTAAGCCCTGTAGCCGCCTTCCAGTTTGTGCGCCGCCCAACCCACCTGTGCCAGAATGATGCTCATCGCACCGCTACGTTGTCCGCCGCGCCAGCAGTAGATCAACGGTCGCCATGATTTCGGATGTGCATGAAACCGCGTTTGCAGATGATGAGCGATGTTCTTCGCGATCAATGCCGCGCCGACCTTGCGAGCTTCGAATGGCGACACCTGTTTGTAAAGTGTTCCGACGATGGCGCGCTCATCGTTGGACAGAACCGGGCAATTGATCGCGCCCGGAATGTGGTCTTCGGCAAATTCAGCGGGCGTACGTACGTCGATAATTTCGTCAAATTGGCCCAGCTGTGATAGGTTGGCAGTTCTGAACAACATTATGGGAAGAGGAATTTCGTGCCGGAAGTGAAGTTGACCCAATTGTCGCATGGTGGGGGCTGTGGCTGCAAAATCGCGCCAGCCCTGTTGCAGGAGATTCTAGGAGCAGCGAAGGGAAAGCTGCCGTATGCGAACCTGCTGGTCGGCACCGAGACCAGCGATGACGCGGCGGTATATCGCCTGAACGATGAGCAGGCGATCATTGCGACGACCGATTTCTTCATGCCCATCGTCGACGATCCGTTCGACTTTGGTCGCATCGCGGCGACCAATGCGCTGTCCGACGTGTACGCTATGGGCGGCACGCCGATCATGGCGCTCGCGATCGTCGGCATGCCGATAGGAAAATTGAGTGTCGAGACGATAGGCGCCATCCTGCAAGGTGGTGAGTCCGTGTGCGAAGCTGCGGGAATCCCGCTTGCGGGCGGACATTCAATCGATTCCGTCGAGCCGATCTACGGGTTGGTGGCGCTCGGGATCGTGCACCCGGATAAGCTCAAGAGGAACAGCAGTGCGCTGGCAGGCGATGCCCTGATTCTCGGCAAGGGGCTTGGTGTCGGGGTATTGGCACAATCGCTGAAGAAGGGGGTGCTGTCGGCCGGCGGTTACGCGCAGATGATCGCCACCACCACCCAGCTCAATACCGTGGGCAGCGAACTGGCCGGCCTGAAAGCCGTGCATGCACTGACCGATGTGACAGGGTTCGGCCTGCTTGGACATTTGCTGGAAATGTGTCGCGGGTCTGGCTTGGGTGCTGAAGTGAAATTCAGTCAGGTGCCCATCTTGTCCGAAGCCTTGCCGTTGGCACAGCAAGGCTATGGTCCCGGTGCGATAGACCGCAATCTGGCAAGCTATGGCCACGAAGTGGATTTTGCGCCGCACATGGAAAATTGGCAGGGTCGCTTGCTGGCCGACGCGCAGACTAGCGGGGGCTTGCTCGTGGCGGTTGCGCCCGATGCCATTGAGGAGGTGTTGTCCTGCTTTCAGCGTGCCCGATTCGGTCAGGCTGCATTGATTGGCAGGATGAAGCAGGGCAAACCGCGCGTGTCAGTGGACTAGTTTCATTTCCGATATTTGCGAATAAGGCCGATTAACACCCCGAATATCTCCAGAGTGCCTTGCGGACGAATGACCGGATAGGCAGGGTTGGCGGGACGCAAAATGTATTTGCCGCGGTCCCTGTCCAATATTTTCAGGGTGAATTCGTTGTCCACGATGGCCACGACAATATCTCCCACATTGGCAAGATTACGCTTTTCCACCACAGCGATGTCGCCATCGCGGATGCCTTCTTCAGTCATCGAATCTCCCCTGACCGGAATCAGCGTGGTCTCGGACGGAGTATCAATCAGCATCTCGTCAATGATGAAATGCTCGCCCTGAGTTTCGGTAACCGAAACCGGCATGCCAGCCCGAACAGAGGACTCAGCCAATGGGCGTGCAAAGAATTGGCGGGATGGAATCCATGCGCCATCGGGGGTGCGCTCGATGAAGCCGGCTGCGTTTAGTCGGGTCAGGATGGCTTTGACCCAAGACTTGGATGCGATGCCGAATACCTCGCACAGCTTGGCGTATGAGGGGATGCTCTTCCAGTCGGCATAATAGTCCTGAAGTTTTGCGAGGTATTCGATGTCTTTTGGATTAAAGTCAGTCATGGCAATATTAAGGCAGAACGAACGTGTTGGCACTGTAAAGAACGAACGTTCTTTTGTCAAGGATCCCTTCAGCAAGCCAAAGTCGCTCGCGATATACCGTTTCGCGACAACATGGTATGGCCGGTATCGCAAGCCTAGGCTGCGCAACGGGATTCTATTCGCGCCTTGTTAGCGCATAGCCTGCCATTTTGCTATCCTCCAATGCCGGTGGCGTAGCGGGTCTGGCAGTCGGTTCAGCATCTTCGGATTCTCGAGGAACCACCGGAGCAGGAGTCGAAGGCCGATCAGTACTCCGAATATTTCTTCGCGCTTCCGCGTACCTGATCCGCCGGATACTTTATCGCGTTCTTCTCCAGTTTGTGCAGTGTGGCTTCTGCCAAATTGATCTCCAGCTTGTCCGAGAGGCGTACCAGATACAGAAGGATGTCCGCTAATTCTTCGCCGACAACTGCTTTTTTTTCAGCGGTAAGATTCCCCGACTGTGCCTCGGTGAGCCACTGAAAATGCTCCATCAGCTCGGCCGCCTCGACCATAAGTGCCATGCTCAGATTTTTCGGCGAATGAAACTGATCCCAGTCACGCGCCTCGGCGAACGCGCGCAGTTTGTCGCGCAACATCAATAAATCGGAAGGGTCGTGCATATTGGCTCCGCTGCGTATGGAATGGTAAAGTCTATTGTAATATGCGGTGCGTGTAATATGGGCCAGATAGTGGTATTACATATGCAGCTTCATATTTGCCCTTGCGGCGAAGCTGCAAGGTATAAAATGCAAAATTATTTTTACGTCAACTTTAAGGAATCAATATGTCAGAGGAATATCATGTCCATGGCGCTCATGACCATGCGGTAGAGCATCATGCTCAGGGCGGGGATAGTCTTGGCGGCTATGTGGCGATTTTCACCGCGATCCTGGCTTCGGTAGGCGCGGTCGTCAGCTATCAGGGAGGCGACACGCAGAATCAAGCCATGTTATACAAGAACGAGGCGGTGCTGAAGAAAACCCAGGCTTCTGACCAATGGAATTATTACGAAGCGAAGAGCAACAAGGGACATTTGATGGAGCTTGCCCTTGAGTTGGCACCTGCGAAGAAGCAGGATTTTTACAAGAGCGAGATCGAGAGATACGAAAGAGAAAAGAAGGAGATCAAAGTAAAGGCGGAAGCATTGGAAGCGGAATCGGAAAAAGCCAACGAAAAAAGCGAACATGCGATGCACCCCCACCACAAATTGGCGCAGGCCATGACGCTGATACAGATCGCGATCTCGCTGGCCTCCATCACAGTCCTGACACGCAAGAAGTGGTTGTTCGCCGTGGCTGGTGCGGCGGCCGCTGGCGGAGTCGCAATGTGGATCTTCGCTGCCAGTGCATAGCCTTGATGCGGCTATGAGGGAGATTCTTTACGATTGGGGCGGCGCCAACGTCTGGCTGTTTCATGCCATCAATGATATCCGATATGGGTGGCTTGATAACGTCATGCTGCTCGGGACGAGTTTGGCGGATCACACTTTGTTCCCACTCTATCTTGGGTTGCTGACATTGTCCGCGCTGGTCGTGGCAAACACGCCTCAGCAGGATCCCACGCATTACAGGGTGCGGGTGAATCGCTGGATGACGGTTATCGCGGTCTTTAGTTGCGCTTACTTTTTGGACGGTTTATTGCTGGGCGTGCTAAAACCGCTTCTTGACTTTCCCCGCCCGCCGCTCGCATTGCCTCCCGGATCTGTGCAGATTGTCGGCATACCGGAATATCACCACAGTCTTCCGAGTGGACATTCCTCATTTGCGATGCTGATTACTGCCAGTCTTTGGCCTGTCCTGAACCACAAATGGCGCTTGACTGGTGCAATCTTTGTGTTGTGGGTCGGTGTTTCCCGAATGAGTCTGGGCGCGCATTTCCCGGCAGACGTGATGGCCGGTTTTTTGTCGAGCCTGGCCGTGGTGTCGATTTCGTCTGTTGCGATACAGGGACTGATCCGATTGACTATTAATCGGTCCCGCCGCCCTGCAAGTTCGGGCTAAGGAGTGGCATTTACAACAGTACGTCCTGAACGAATTTCTACACAAGGTTAGTTGCGCCGCGCCCTTGTGCTAGAATGCGCGCCCTTTTCAAATAGCAAGGCTGTTCTCATGTCCCGCGAAATCCGTAATATCGCTATCATCGCCCACGTTGACCATGGCAAGACGACTATGGTGGACAAGTTGCTGAGTCAGGCCGGCTCCTTTGCATCCCATAAGCATGTCGCCGAACGTGTGATGGACAGCAACGATCTGGAAAAGGAGCGCGGAATCACCATCTTGGCCAAGAACTGCGCCGTGGATTACCAAGGTGTGCACATCAATATTGTGGACACACCGGGACATGCCGATTTTGGTGGCGAAGTGGAGCGTGTACTGGGGATGGTGGACGGTGTGTTGCTTCTGGTGGACGCGGTCGAAGGCCCGATGCCGCAGACTCGCTTCGTCACGAAGAAGGCGTTGGCATTGGGCTTGCGCCCCATTGTGGTGATCAACAAAGTGGATCGCGACGGAGCGCGTCCGGACTGGGTGATCAACCAGACTTTCGACTTGTTCGATAAGCTCGGTGCAACAGATGAACAATTGGATTTCCCGGTAGTGTATGCCTCCGCGTTGAATGGCTACGCCACGCTGGATCTGGCAACACCCAGCTCGGATATGCGCCCGCTATTTGAGGCTGTTATCAAGAATGTTCCCGCACCAGGTTCAGATGTGGATTCGCCGTTGCAATTGCAGATTGCAGCGCTCGATTACTCGAGCTTCGTGGGCCGCATCGGCATTGGTCGAGTGCGCCGAGGCCGAATCAAGGCTGGCCAGGAAGTGATGGTGATGAGCGGCGATAAGCCGCCAAAGCGCGCCCGAGTTAACCAGGTACTGGGCTTTCGCGGTATTGAACGAGTATTGCTGGATGAGGCCCTGGCCGGCGACATCGTACTGATCAACGGCATTGAAGAAATCGGTATCGGCGTGACGTTGGCCGACCTAAACAACCCGGAAGCCTTGCCGATGCCGAAGGTGGACGAACCAACCTTGACCATGAATCTGATGGTGAACACATCGCCGCTTGCAGGCCAGGAAGGCAAATTCGTCACCAGCCGTCAGATTCGTGACCGGCTTAACAAGGAGTTGTTGGTAAATGTGGCGTTGCGCGTCGAAGAGACTGCGGAAACCGACGTGTTCCTGCTTGCCGGGCGCGGTGAATTGCACCTGACGATATTGCTCGAAAACATGCGTCGTGAAGGATTTGAGATGGGCGTGGGCAAGCCGCGCGTGGTATACCGCGAAGTCAATGGCGAGAAGTGCGAGCCGTTCGAGGTCCTGACCGTTGACGTGGAAGATACCAATCAAGGCGCGGTGATGGAAGAACTGGGGCGCCGGCGCGGTGACTTGCAGGACATGCAGCCGGACGGACATGGTCGCGTGCGGCTGGAATACCGCATTCCGGCGCGCGGCTTGATCGGTTTCCAATCCGAGTTCATGACCATGACCCGTGGTACCGGTATCATGGCGCACGTGTTCGATGACTACGCACCGGTCAAGGCGGAAATGCCTGGCCGACGCAACGGCGTTCTGATATCTGCGGAAGCCGGCGAGGCAGTGGCGTATGCATTGTGGAAATTGGAAGATCGTGGCCGCATGTTCGTGTCCCCCGGCGACAAGGTTTACGAAGGCATGATCATCGGCATCCATAGCCGCGACAACGATCTCGTGGTCAACCCGATCAAGGGAAAGCAGCTGACGAATGTGCGCGCATCCGGCACGGATGAGGCGGTTCGCCTGACCCCTCCCGTTCGCCTGACGCTGGAAAGTGCGGTCGAATTCATTGACGATGATGAACTGGTTGAAATTACCCCGCTATCGATCCGCATGCGGAAGCGCTTTTTGACTGAAAATGAGCGCAAGCGCGCTGCGCGTAGTTAAACCTTTGGGCAATTCTCAAGACCGATGCCGTGCAGTGTTATACTGCACGGCGTTTTTCATGGTCTTTCTATGTTAGAAATCATCACTCTTGTTCTGCTGTTGTGCATTCTGATTGCCGTGCTGTGGCTAGTGGGAAAGATACTCTCGCTTACGCGGGTACAGGCTGCGCTGCCAGACGTATTGGCGCGCTCATTGGAAGAAAAGCATCGCCTGATGCTAAGTGACTTGCATGATGGTTTGAACAAGCTGGGCGATCGCATGGTGCAGGCCACACTGGATAGCTCAGAGCGTCTGCGCGAGATCGTGGTGCAGGAACTCAAACTTGCGCGCGAGGCGATGCAAGCCTTGCAACTAGCGCAACAGGCAGGCCTTGCCGCCACCCGCGAAGAAATGTTGAAGCAGCTTTCCGCGCAGGGACGTGCCGACCAGGAATTGATCCAGTCCACGATGAAGCGCAGCACCGAGCTTTTGACACTAAGTATCGAAGGCCTGACGAAGAACACCGATGCACGGCTTGAGCAGATCTCCGGCAAGGTCGCCGAGCGACTCGACGAGGGTTTCAAGAAAACCAACGAAACCTTCACCAATGTGATGACGCGGCTTGCCACGATAGACGAGGCGCAGAAGAAGATCGATGGTCTCACCACCAATGTGGTCAGCCTGCAACATCTGCTGGGCGACAAACGTTCCCGCGGGGCGTTCGGCGAAGTGCAGCTGGAAGGGTTGGTGCGCAACATCCTTCCGCCCGATGCCTATTCATTCCAAGAAAAACTTTCCAATGGCAACCGTGTGGATTGCCTGTTGATCTTGCCGCCGCCGACGGGTAAAGTGCCGGTGGATGCCAAGTTCCCGCTGGAAAATTATCACCGCATGCTGAATCAAGACCTGTCCGAATCAGACAGGCTCGCGGCGCGCAAGCAATTCAAGGCGGACATCAAGAAACACATCGAAGACATCAGCCAGAAATACCTGATTCGTAACGAGACCTCAGATGGCGCGGTGATGTTCGTCCCGGCTGAAGCGGTGTTCGCAGAGATTCACGCATACCATTCCGACTTGGTTGAATTCGCGATGCATCAGCATGTCTGGATAGTGTCACCGACTACTTTGATGGCAGTGTTGAATACCGCGCGTGCAGTGATGAAGGATGTTCAGATGCGCGAGCAGGTACACATCATCCAAAGTGAATTGGGCAAACTCAGTGTGGATTTCAAGCGATTCGATGAACGCATGAAGCGCCTCGCCGACAATATACGCAAGGCCAATGAGGAAGCGGGTCAAGTGGAAATATCCAGTCGCAAGATCAGTGATCATTTCGCCAAGATCGAAGCCGTGGAAATGCAGGAAATTTCAAATCTGGACAACACGCAGGACAAGTCGTCGTAGTGTTATTTTTTCGGAAGGGTTGACTGGAGGGAAATGTTCTGGCAATAACCGCCTGCGACATGCGATCGCATCGCGGAGACGGCCATAGCGGGAGTAGGGCTTCAACTTTTACTTGGCAGCCAGCTTTTAGGAAAGCAGTTTATGAGGCAAATCACCATGCGGAAGGATCTCGGAGTCATGCTGTCGGGCATGATTGCGTCAGTCATTCTGAGCATTGCCGGTGTGGCTCTGGCTGAAACGAGCGCGGACCAGAACTCCGGCGAAGGTAGCAAAAAGCCGGCGCCCGTGAATGCTGTCGATGTTGTGCTGATTGAAACCAATGATATTCTGAGTGCCGGCGGCAACCTGGCCGCCAAAGGCACGGACAGCCCGGAGACGTTCGTGGCCCAGAAGACGGAAGGCAGCTACGGCACCTTCAACATCGATAAGACAGGCGCCTGGACCTATGTCACCAACAGAACATTTGATTATCTCAACGTAGGCCAGGGCCTCAGCGAAAGTTTCACCGTGTCCAGCACGGATGGTGCCACTACGACAATGAAATTCACCATTGACGGCACCAACGACCCTGCGATCCTGGGTTCGGCCGATGTTGTGCTGACGGAGACCAACGAGCCCCTGCGTACCGGCGGCACGCTGACCATCAAGGACGTGGACAGCCCGGAGACGTTCGTTCCCCAGAGCAATATCGCGGGCAAATACGGCACCTTCAACATCGATAAGACAGGTGCGTGGACCTATGTCGCCAAGAGTGCCCTGAATGAACTCAAGGAAGGCGAGCGGGTCAGTGACAGCTTCATCGTATCCAGCGCGGACGGCACGACCACCACGGTGAAAGTCACCATCAAGGGCGTCAACACCCCGGCGGTCCTGGGTTCGGCGGATGTCGTGCTGACGGAGGGCAGCGAGCCCCTGCGCACCGGCGGCACGCTGACCATCAAGGACGTGGACAGCCCGGAGACGTTCGTGGCACAGAAGAAGGTCGGCCGCTACGGGACCTTCAACATCGATAAGACAGGTGCGTGGACCTATGTGACCAAGAGTGCCCTGAATGAACTCAAGGAAGGCGAGCGGGTCAGCGACAGCTTTACCGTGTCCAGCGCGGACGGCACGACCACCACGGTGAAGGTCACGATCAGGGGTGTCAATACCCCTGCGATCCTGGGTTCTGCCGATGTCGTGCTGACGGAAACCAACGAACCCCTGAAGACCCATGGCACTCTGACCATCAAGGACGTGGACAGCCCGGAGACGTTCGTCCCGCAGAGCAATGTCGCGGGCAAATATGGCACCTTCAACATCGATAAGACAGGTGCGTGGACCTACGTGACCAAAAGTGCCCTGAATGAACTCAAGGAAGGGGAGCGCGTCAGCGACCGCTTTACCGTGTCCAGCGCGGACGGCACGACCACCACGGTGAAAGTCACGATCAACGGCACCAACGATCCGGCGATCCTGACTCCCGCGTACGTTGTCATGAATATGGCCAATGCGTCCTTGAGCACCGGTGGCAAGCTGACCATCAAGGACGTGGACAGCCCGGAGACGTTCGTCGCGCAGAGCAATGTCGCCGGCAAATACGGCACCTTCGATATCGATGCTTCCGGTGCCTGGACCTACGTCGGCAATAGTGCCCTTGGCGAGTTGAAGGAAGGTCAGAGTGTCAGTGACAGCTTCGTCGTATCTAGCGCGGATGGCACGACCACTTCGGTCAGAGTCGTCATCAACAACGGCACGAACACCCCGGCAGTCCTGGGTTCGGCGGATGTCGTGCTGACCGAAGGCAAAGCCCCGTTGAGAGCGCATGGCAAGCTGACCATCAAGGATGTGGACAGCCCGGAGACGTTCGTGCCGCAGCGCAATGTCGCCGGTCATTATGGCACCTTCAACATCGATAAGACAGGTGCCTGGACCTATGTCACCAAGAGTGCCCTGAATGAACTCAAGGAAGGCGAGCGCGTCAGCGACAGCTTTATCGTGTCCAGCGCGGACGGCACGACCACCACGGTGAAGGTCACCATCGTAGGCGTCAATACCCCGGCGGTCCTGGGATCGGCCGATGTCGTGCTGACGGAGGGCAGCGAGCCCCTGCGCACCGGCGGCACGCTGACCATCAAGGACGTGGACAGCCCGGAGACGTTCGTTCCCCAGAGCAATGTCGCCGGCAAATACGGCACCTTCAACATCGATAAGACAGGTGCGTGGACCTATGTGACCAAGAGTGCCCTGAATGAACTCAAGGAAGGGGAGCGCGTCAGCGACAGCTTTACCGTGTCCAGCGCGGACGGCACGACCACCACGGTGAAAGTCACCATCAAGGGCGTCAACACCCCTGCGATCCTGGGTTCAGCCGATGTCGTGCTGACGGAGGGCAGCGAGCCCCTGCGCACCGGCGGCACGCTGACCATCAAGGACGTGGACAGCCCGGAGACGTTCGTGGCACAGAAGAAGGTCGGCCGCTACGGCACCTTCAACGTCGATGCTTCCGGTGCCTGGACCTATGTCACCAACAGTGCCCTGAATGAACTCAAGGAAGGGGAGCGGGTCAGCGACAGCTTTACCGTGTCCAGCGCGGATGGCACGACCACCACGGTGAAGGTCACGATCAGGGGTGTCAACACCCCGGCGATCCTGGGTTCTGCCGATGTCGTGCTGATAGAAACCAACGAACCCCTGAAGACCCATGGCACTCTGACCATCAAGGACGTGGACAGCCCGGAGACGTTCGTCCCGCAGAGCAATGTCGCGGGCAAATATGGCACCTTCAACATCGATAAGACAGGTGCGTGGACCTACGTGACCAAGAGTGCCCTTGATGAACTCAAGGTGGGTGAGGGTGTCACCGATGTCTTCACCGTGTCCAGCGCGGACGGCACGACCACCACGGTGAAAGTCACGATCGACGGCACCAACGACCCGGCGATCCTCGGTTCAGCCGATGTCGTGCTGGATGAGACCAACGAGCCGCTGAGGACCGGCGGCAAGCTGACCATCAAGGACGTGGACAGCCCGGAGACGTTCGTTCCGCAGAGCAATGTCGTCGGCAAATACGGCACCTTCAACATCGATGCTTCCGGTGCCTGGACCTATGTCGCCAACAGCGCGTTCGAGTATCTCAACGTGGGGCAGAGCGTCAGCGATAGCTTTACCGTATCCAGCGCGGATGGCACGACCACCGCGGTGAAGGTCACCATCAGGGGCGTCAACACCCCTGCGATCCTGAGCTCTGCCGATGCCGTGCTGGATGAGACCAACGAGCCGCTGAGGACCGGCGGCAAGCTGACCATCAAGGACGTGGACAGCCCGGAGACCTTCGTTCCCCAGAGCAACGTTGCCGGCAAGTACGGCACCTTCAACATCGATGCTTCCGGTGCCTGGACCTATGTCGCCAACAGCGCCTTTGATGAACTCAACGTGGGCCAGAGCATCAGCGACCTTTTCACTGTCTCCAGCGCGGACGGCACGACCACCACGGTGAAAGTCACCATCAACGGCACCAACGACCCGGCGATCCTGAGCTCTGCCGATGTCGCGCTGACAGAAACCAACGTCCCTCTGAGAACTGGCGGCAAGCTGACCATCAGCGATGTGGATAGCCCTGAGACTTTCGTTGCGCAGAGAATGGTCATGGGTACCTACGGAGTGTTCAACATCGATGAGTCCGGTGCCTGGACGTATGTCGCCAACAGCGCCTTCGAGTATCTCAACGTGGGCCAGAGCATCAGCGATACCTTCACCGTATCCAGCGCGGACGGCACGACCACCACGGTGAAGGTCACCATCAGGGGTGTCAACACCCCGGCGATCCTGGGTTCTGCCGATGTCGTGTTGGAACAGCAAACCCATGAACCTATACATGCCAGTGGCAAATTGACTATCAAGGATGTGGACAGCCCGGAGACCTTTGTGCCCCAGAGCAATGTTGCCGGCACGAATGGCATTTTCAATATCGACTCTTCAGGAGCATGGACCTATGTTACCAACAGCGCCCTCGATGAGCTGAACGTGGGTCAGAGCGTTAGCGATAGATTTGCGGTATCCAGCGCGGATGGCACGACCACCAGGGTGAGGGTCACCATTAATGGTCGTAACAATCAGGCGAATCGGAGATAGGGCTTCATGTTCTTGCGTCCCCAATCATCATGGAAACAGCTTATGAAACAAGGCACTTTGCATAAGGTTCTGACATTCGTGCTGTTGGGCATGATTGCGTCAGTTATGCAGAGCGCCAGCAAGGACGTTTTGGCTGAAACCGGCGCAGTCATGGGCACCCGCAATGTTGACGAAAAAATAGCGACCCTGAATTCGGCCGAAGTCGTCCTGACCGAAACCAACGAACGCCTGAACACTGGCGGCAAGCTGACCATCAGCGATGGGGACCGCCAGGACATCTTCGTCACCCAGAAAAAGGCCGGTCGCTATGGTACCTTCAATATCGATGCTTCGGGTGCGTGGACCTATGTCGCCAAGACTGCCCTTAATGAACTCAAGGAAGGTCAGATCGTCAGCGATAAATTTGTCGTATCTAGCGCGGATGGCACGACCACTTCGGTCAGAGTCGTCATCAACAACGGCACGAACACCCCGGCAGTCCTGGGTTCGGCGGATGTCGTGCTGACCGAAGGCAAAGCCCCGTTGAGAGCGCATGGCAAGCTGACCATCAAGGATGTGGACAGCCCGGAGACGTTCGTGCCGCAGCGCAATGTCGCCGGTCATTATGGCACCTTCAACATCGATAAGACAGGTGCCTGGACCTATGTCACCAAGAGTGCCCTGAATGAACTCAAGGAAGGCGAGCGCGTCAGCGACAGCTTTATCGTGTCCAGCGCGGACGGCACGACCACCACGGTGAAGGTCACCATCGTAGGCGTCAATACCCCGGCGGTCCTGGGATCGGCCGATGTCGTGCTGACGGAGGGCAGCGAGCCCCTGCGCACCGGCGGCACGCTGACCATCAAGGACGTGGACAGCCCGGAGACGTTCGTTCCCCAGAGCAATGTCGCCGGTCATTATGGCACCTTCAACATCGATAAGACAGGTGCGTGGACCTATGTGACCAAGAGTGCCCTGAATGAACTCAAGGAAGGCGAGCGCGTCAGCGACAGCTTTACCGTATCCAGCGCGGACGGCACGACCACCACGGTGAAAGTCACCATCAAGGGCGTCAACACCCCTGCGGTCCTGGGTTCTGCCGATGTCGTGCTGACGGAGGGCAGCGAGCCCCTGCGCACCGGCGGCACGCTGACCATCAAGGACGTGGACAGCCCGGAGACGTTCGTTCCGCAGCGCAATGTCGCCGGCAAATACGGCACCTTCAACATCGATAAGACAGGTGCCTGGACCTATGTCACCAAGAGTGCCCTGAATGAACTCAAGGAAGGGGAGCGGGTCAGCGACAGCTTTATCGTGTCCAGCGCGGACGGCACGACCACCACGGTGAAAGTCACCATCGTAGGCGTCAATACCCCGGCGGTCCTGGGTTCGGCCGATGTCGTACTGACGGAGGGCAGCGAACCCCTGAAAACCCATGGCAAACTGACCATCAAGGACGTGGACAGCCCGGAGACGTTCGTCCCGCAGAGCAATGTCGCGGGCAAATACGGCACCTTCAACATCGATAAGACAGGTGCGTGGACCTACGTGACCAAAAGTGCCCTGAATGAACTCAAGGAAGGGGAGCGCGTCAACGACAGCTTCACCGTGTCCAGTGCCGATGGCACGACCACCACGGTGAAGATCACCATCATAGGCGTCAACACCCCGGCCGTCCTGGGTTCTGCCGACGTTGTCCTGATGGAGACCAGCGAACCCTTGCGTACCCGCGGCAAGCTGACCATCAAGGACGTGGACAGCCCGGAGACGTTCGTTCCGCAGAGCAATGTCGTCGGCAAATACGGCACCTTCAACATCGATGCTTCCGGTGCCTGGACCTATGTCGCCAACAGCGCGTTCGAGTATCTCAACGTGGGGCAGAGCGTCAGCGATAGCTTCACCGTATCCAGCGCGGATGGCACGACCACCACGGTGAAGGTCACCATCAGGGGCGTCAACACGCCTGCGATCCTGAGCTCTGCCGATGTCGTGCTGGATGAGACCAACGAGCCGCTGAGGACCGGCGGCAAGCTGACCATCAAGGACGTGGACAGCCCGGAGACCTTCGTTCCCCAGAGCAACGTTGCCGGCAAGTACGGCACCTTCAACATCGATGCTTCCGGTGCCTGGACCTATGTCGCCAACAGCGCCTTTGATGAACTCAACGTGGGCCAGAGCATCAGCGATACCTTCACCGTATCCAGCGCGGACGGCACGACCACCACGGTGAAGGTCACCATCAACGGCACCAACGACCCGGCGATCCTGAGCTCTGCCGATGTCGCGCTGGATGAAACTGATGTGCCTTTGAGAACCAACGGCAAGCTGACCATCAGCGATGTGGACAGCCCGGAAACCTTCGTTGCACAGAGCAAGGTTGCCGGTACGTATGGTACCTTCAACATCGATGAGTCCGGTGCCTGGACGTATGTCGCCAACAGCGCCTTCGAGTATCTCAACGTGGGCCAGAGCATCAGCGATACCTTCACCGTATCCAGCGCGGACGGCACGACCACCACGGTGAAGGTCACGATCAGGGGCGTCAACACTCCGGCGATCCTGGGTTCTGCCGATGTCGTGCTGGATGAGACCAATGACCCCCTGAGCACCGGCGGCAAATTGACCATCAGGGACGTGGACAGCCCGGAGACCTTTGTGCCCCAGCGCAATGTCGCCGGCACGAACGGTACCTTCAACCTCGATGAGTCCGGTGCGTGGACCTATGTCACCAACAGCGCCCTCGATGAGCTCAACGTGGGTCGGAGTGCCAGCGATGTCTTTACCGTATCCAGCGCGGATGGAACGACCACCACGGTAAGAGTAACCATCAATGGCACCAACGACCCTGCGATCCTGAGTTCAGCAGATATCGTCATGGATGAAACCAATGACCCCCTCACCGCTAGGGGAAAGCTGACCATCAGCGACGTGGACGACCCGGAGACGTTCGTGGAACAGAACAATGTTGCTGTTGCCAACGGCATATTCAACATCGATTCTTCGGGCGCGTGGACTTATGTCGCCAATGACGCCTTTGATTACCTCAACGAAGGCGACTACCTGAGCGGGACCATCCCTGTGACCAGTGCGGATGGCACGACCACCACAATAAAGATCACCATCAATGGCACCAACGATCCGGCGATCCTGAGTTCGGCCGATGTCGCTTTGGATGAAACGAACGAGCCTCTGAGGACCAGCGGCAGACTGAGCATCAGGGACGTGGACAGCGCACAGACTTTTGTTGCACAAAGCAATGTTCCCGGTGCCAACGGCATCTTCAATATCGACGCGTCTGGGGTCTGGAGCTATGTCGCCAACAGCGCTTTTGATTACCTCAACGTCGGCGACAAACTGAGTGATACCTTCATCGTATGCAGTGCGGATGGCACGACCACCACAGTGAAGATCACGATCAACGGCACCAACGACCCGGCGATCCTCAGTTCGGCCAACATCAATCTCGATGAGATCGACGTTCCTCAGAGTGCGAAGGGAAAACTGACCATCAAAGATGTCGATAACCCGGAGATCTTTGTCGAACAGAAGGATTTCGTCGGTACGACCGGCACTTTTAACCTCGATAAGTCAGGAGCATGGACTTATCTCGCCAAAACCAATTTCGAGGAACTCAAAAAGGGCCAGTCGGTCAGCGATAATTTCGTGGTAACCAGTTCAGATGGCACGCACACCGCAGTCAAAATCACCATCCATGGTACAGAACCAAGCGAATTCAGGGGAAGGTACCTTGGTGGGAGCATGGGCATCAACAGGTCCGGCACAACAGGCACAACGCCCGAAACCACAGTGCCAAACGCTACGACCCTGGCGTATGGTCTGCAGGGCGGATATATGCAGTTTGGGTATAACTGGGACCTGAAAGCTGTTGTTGCGGGGATTGGGGGTTATCTGGACTGGAACGATTATACAGTTCACAGCAATCAAATCGCATACTCCAGCCGTTCTGTTGGTTTGAACGCCAAAGTGGGATTGCCTATCGGTGATCTTCTCCCCTACGTCAAGTTGGGTTACGGTTACAACGTGCTGCCCGCAGACTATCTCCCCTCCGTCAGGCAATGGCGTCCAAATTATGCGGCCGGTATCGAGTATAACTTCATCTCTCGCTGGAGTGCGACTGCCGAGTACAAGCAGGATAATTTTTCGAGCCGGGATGACTCGATTCAGATCAGAACCAAGATTTTCAGCTTTGGCTTGACGTATTACTTTGACATACCCAGGGTCAAAAAAGAGGCGCTGGAAGTTGCACCGGAAGCTGAAATAGTTATCCCGGAAGCCTCGATTGCGCCGGAGGCGTTACCTGAAGCGCCACCGCCACCCTGAGCCGTAGAAAGTTTGAGAGTTGGGGCGGCGAGGTTGGATGGCCTTGGCCCTCTGGGATTCGTCTGGGCGCGCCCACCAATTTCGGATGGCAGTAGTTCTGCATCTCTCCTCGAATAAAGGCCGGACAGTTGCGGTCCGGCTCTTTGCTTAGAACAAGCATGCATTGCGATGGTAAGATACACACTCTCGAGATTTTTCAGCACAACAATGAAACTGGCAATCGCACAAATCAACTGTGTGTTAGGTGATCTGGCAGGTAATGTTGCAAATATCTTGCAATACGTCGAACGGGCCAAGAAGCAGGGGGCGAAATTATTACTGACACCTGAGCTCAGCCTGTGCGGTTATCCTCCAGAGGATTTGCTGCTGCGTGATGGCTTTTACGATGCATGTGCGCATGCACTGAATGACCTTGCCGCAAGAATATCGGGAATTGCCGTGGTTGTGGGGCATCCGCATGGGCAGGGCGGGAAGCGCTACAACGCGGCTTCGCTGCTGCGTGACGGAGCCATCGTTGCCACATACCTCAAATATGAACTGCCTAATTATTCGGTATTCGACGAAGAACGCTATTTTGATCACGGCACTGAGCCATGCGTGTTTGAGATTGAGGGCTTTTATTTTGCGTTGAATATTTGCGCCGATATTTGGGAGCGTGAGACTGCACTTCGGGCACGTGAAGCCGGTGCGCAGGTACTGTTGGTGCTGAATGCATCACCTTATGCCGTTGACAAGCATGCATCCCGTCATCAGGTGATTCGACAGCGGATAGCCGAGACGGGCATGGCCGTGGTCTATGCCAATTTGGTCGGCGGTCAGGATGAACTTATCTTTGACGGCGGCTCGTTTGCCATGGACCGTCAGGGTGTGTTGACTGCACAGGGGGCGTTTTTTGACGAAACCCTGCTGATGCTCGAGATGAGGGATGACTTTCGGCCGACCGGTGAAACGGTCGCGCGACGGGGCAATGACGCTGAAGTCTATCGCGCCCTGTGTCTCGGCGTGCTGGATTACGTCACCAAGAATCGATTCCCCGGGGTGCTGTTGGGGCTGTCAGGCGGCGTCGATTCCGCGTTGACCATGGCGATCGCGGTGGATGCGCTGGGCGCGGATAAAGTCCATGCCGTAATGATGCCGTCGCCTTATACCGCGCAGATCAGCCTGGACGATGCGCGCGAGATGGCGATGATCCTTGGCGTGAGTTATGACGAGTTACCCATTGACGCGATGTTCCGTAGCTTTTCGTCCACGCTGAAAGCGACGTTTGCGGGACGGCCGGAGGATACCACCGAAGAAAATTTGCAAGCGCGCATACGGGGCACCTTGCTGATGGCCTTGTCCAACAAATTTGGCTCGCTGGTGCTGACGACTGGCAACAAGTCCGAAATGACCGTGGGCTATGCGACTCTGTATGGCGATATGGCGGGCGGTTTTGCAGTGCTGAAAGATGCATGCAAGACTTTGGTCTATCGTTTGGCGCGCTATCGCAACACGCTGGGGCAGGTGATTCCGGAGCGCATCATCACGCGGCCGCCTAGCGCGGAATTGCGTGCCGATCAAACCGACCAGGACAGCCTGCCCCCGTACGACGTGCTGGACGCCATCATGGTCTGCTATGTCGAACAAAATCTAGCGATACCCGAAATCATCGCACGGGGTCATGCCGAAGCCGATGTGCGCCGGGTGGTGAAGCTGATTCGTACCAGCGAGTACAAGCGGCGCCAATCCGCGGTAGGCATCCGCATCACGGAGCGGGGCTTCGGCAAGGACTGGCGCTACCCCATTACGGCGCATTATCAGGACGATTTCTAAATCTGGTTCCATTTGGCGGCGAATCTTGTTATAATATTTGTTGTTTTTGAGATGGGCTTCGAGCCCGTTTTTTATTTGTGGGCCGTATTTTATGGATCTAGTGAAGCTTGTCGAGACTACGGTAAAGGGCCTCGGGTACGAGCTGGTAGACTTGGAGCGCTCCGGGCGCGGCATGCTTCGCGTGTTCATCGATAAGCCGGAAGGCGTCACGGTGGATGATTGTCAGGCGGTGAGCAACCAGTTGACGCGCTTGTTCCTGGTCGAGAACGTTGACTATGACCGCCTTGAAGTTTCGTCGCCGGGCCTGGACCGGCCATTAAAGAAGGAAGCGGATTTTATTCGCTTCGCTGGTGAAAAGGCTCAGGTCAAGCTGCGCATGCCAATAGCGGGACGGAAGAATTTTGTCGGCGTGATTGGCAGGGTCAATGACGGGGTCTTGCAGTTGGATGTGGACGGCAATCAGGTAGCGATTGAGTTGTCGAATTTGGATAAGGCACGATTGGTGCCGACTTTTTAGTTTTTAATGCCTGCTTGCGTTGATACGAATCTGGGTTGATCTGGATCAGCGGGAAGCTAGCAAATAGCCGGAGAATGGTATGAGTCGTGAAATTTTGTTGTTGGTGGATGCGCTGTCCCGCGAAAAGAACGTGGACAAGGAGGTCGTCTTCGAGTCGCTGGAATCCGCCCTGGCCTCCGCGACCAAGAAGCGCTTTGCAGACGAGGCTGACGTGCGCGTGGCCATTGATCGAAATACTGGCGAATATGAATCGTTTCGCCGCTGGGAAGTGATGGATGATGAAACGTTCGAGACTCCTGACCTGCATGTCAAGCTGGAAGAGGCGCAGAAGCGCGATCCCGCTATCCAGATCGGAGAATTCATCGAAGAGCCGCTGGAATCCATCGATTTCGGGCGCATCGGCGCACAAGCCGCAAAGCAGGTTATCTTCCAAAAGATCAGGGACGCCGAGCGTGAGCAGGTGTTGGCTGACTTCATGGAGCGCAAGGAGCACCTCGTGTCTGGAACGGTCAAACGACTGGAGCGCGGCAACGCAATCATTGAATTTGGCAAGATTGAAGCCCTGTTGCCGCGGGACCAGATGATCGCCAAGGAAAACCTGCGTGTCGGTGATCGTGTCAAGGCGCATTTGCTGCGCGTGGATCGCAGCGCGCGTGGGCCGCAAGTAATCCTGTCGCGCACCTCGAACGAATTGCTGGTCAAACTGTTTGAACTAGAGGTGCCGGAGATCGAGGAAAAATTGCTGGAGATTGTCAGTGCTGCCCGTGATCCGGGCTCGCGCGCCAAGATCGCGGTGGTTTCGCATGATCCTCGCATCGACCCCATCGGTACGTGCGTCGGGATGCGCGGTTCTCGTGTGCAGGGCGTGACCAACGAGTTGGCCGGCGAGCGCGTGGACATCATTCTCTGGGCGGAAGACCCGGCGACTTACGTGATCAACGCTTTGGCGCCTGCCGAGGTGAGCAGCATCGTAGTGGATGAGGAACGCCACAGCATGGATGTGGTGGTGGAGGAAGAAAATCTTGCTCAAGCCATCGGCCGTGGCGGGCAAAATGTGCGCCTGGCCAGTGAATTGACCGGCTGGGAACTCAATATCATGACGGTTGAGCAATCCAGCGAGAAGCATAACGAAGAGTTTTCCAATACACGCGCGATGTTCATGGAAAAGTTGGACGTGGATGAAGAAGTCGCTGATATTCTGGTGCAGGAAGGTTTCAATACACTGGAAGAGGTGGCGTATGTACCGCTGGAAGAAATGCTGGAAATTGAATCATTTGACGAAGCGACTGTCAATGAATTGCGTAGCAGAGCGCGGAATTCGCTGTTGACGGCGGCGATAGCCAGTGAGGAGAAAGTGGAACACGGCATTGAGGATCTGCTCAAATTGGAAGGTATGGATGAGCAAGCTGCGCGTACCTTGGCGGCCAAGGGCATCGCGACACAGGAGCAGTTGGCAGACTTGGATGTGGATGAGTTGGTGGAGCTTTCTGGAATGGACGCTGAGCGTGCCAACGCCTTGATCATGGCAGCGCGCGCACCTTGGTTTGCTTGAGATTGGTAAGGGTTGTCTAAAGGATGGTAATGGGAAAATTGAATGTAGCGCAATTTGCGACAGAACTGGGATTGCCGGTTGCCTTGCTGCTTGAGCAGTTGAAGGCCGCAGGGATTGCCAAGGAGCAGGAATCCGACCCTATGTCGGAAAAAGACAAGGCGAAATTGCTGGAACATTTGCGTCAGGCGCATGGTGCAGAAAAACCCGCCAAGAAGATCACGCTGATCCGTCGCGAAACTACCGAAATCAAGAAAGCGGACAGTTCGGGGCGCGCACGTACCATTCAGGTTGAAGTGCGCAAGCGTCGCGTAGTGGCTCCGACGGCCATGGCGGAAGCGGCAGCCCCTGCCGTGCCCCCGGTTGAGGCCGCGGTGCCCCCAAAAAAGGCAAAGGCAGGCAAGGTCCTGAACGAACAGGAGTTGGCTGCGCGAGAGGAAGAAGCACGCCTGCAGGCGGAATTGGCGGCGCGTCAAGCCGCCGAGTTTGAGGTCAAGCAAGAGCGCAGCAAGCGCAAGACCACGAAGAAGGCCGCTGAACCCGAATTGCCAGCCGCCGAAACAGCCGTGAAGAAGGTGGAAGAGGTTGTAGCCGTTGCGGCTCCTCCAGCCGTTAACCTCGCGGAAGGCACGTTGCACAGGCCCGCAGCCAAGCCAGGTGACAAGATAGCCAAGCCGGGCAAAAAAGCCAAACCAGAAGCCAAGGCGAGTCCTTGGGACGAGAAGGGACACAAAAAGCGTACTCCGCTTAAAACTGGCGAGAAGACCGGTGTTTGGACGACGCCGGTGCGTGCCCCCCGTCATGACAAGCACGTGAAGCATGCCCCTGAACCTGAACACGCGTTTTCCTTGCCGACCGAACCCATCGTGCACGAAGTGGCTGTTCCCGAAACCATCACCGTCGCTGAATTGGCACAGAAGATGTCGGTCAAGGCGTCGGAAATCATCAAGGTATTGATGAATATGGGTTCGATGGTGACCATCAATCAGGTACTCGATCAGGAAACCGCGATGATTGTCGTTGAAGAGATGGGGCATATCGCAAAAGCTGCCAGGTTGGACGATCCGGATGCCTATCTGGAGGACACTGAAGCTCATCATGATGTGGTGCCCGAGCCGCGTGCTCCAGTCGTTACCGTCATGGGTCACGTCGATCACGGGAAGACATCATTGCTGGATTACATACGCCGCACCCGTGTCGCTTCGGGCGAAGCGGGCGGCATCACCCAACATATTGGCGCATACCACGTTGACACGCCGCGCGGCATGGTCACGTTCCTGGATACTCCCGGTCACGAGGCGTTCACCGCGATGCGCGCGCGTGGGGCCAAAGCGACCGACATCGTGATCCTGGTGGTGGCTGCCGATGACGGTGTCATGCCGCAGACGAAGGAAGCCATCGCGCACGCCAGGGCTGCCAACGTGCCCATGGTGGTGGCTGTGACCAAGATCGACAAGCCTGAGGCCAATGTCGAGCGAGTCAAGCAAGAATTGGTTGCCGAAGGTGTGACACCGGAAGATTGGGGCGGCGACACGATGTTCGTCGAAGTTTCATCCAAGTCCGGACAGGGTATAGAAAAATTGCTGGAAAGCGTATTATTGCAAGCAGAGGTCCTGGAGCTTAAAGCCCCGCGCACCACGCATGCAAAGGGGTTGGTCATCGAAGCACGCCTGGACAAGGGCAAGGGGCCAGTCGCTACGGTGCTGATACAGTCAGGCACGATGAGGCGCGGAGATGCGGTACTGGTCGGCTCGGTGTTCGGTCGGGTGCGCGCAATGCTGGATGAAACCGGCAAGGCGGTCAATGAAGCCGGCCCATCTATTCCGGTCGAGATCCAGGGGTTGTCCGAAGTGCCTGTCGCCGGTGAGGAGTTGATGGTGTTGGCCGATGAAAAGCGCGCCCGTGAGATCGCGCAATTCCGTCAGGGCAAGTATCGCGGCGTAAAGCTCGCAAAGCAACAGGCCGCCAAGCTGGAAAACATGTTCGAGCAGATGGCCGAAGGCGAGGTGCGCACCTTGTCGTTGATTGTAAAGGCCGACGTGCAAGGCTCCGCCGAGGCCATCGCGCAATCATTGCAGAAGCTTTCCACCAACGAGGTGAAGGTGAATCTGATCCACGGCGGGGTAGGCGCAATCACTGAATCGGATATCAACCTGGCACTGGCCTCGAAGGCGATCGTGATCGGTTTCAATACACGTGCCGATGCGGCCGCACGCAAGCTTGCCGAAGCTTCCGGCGTGGATATTCGTTATTACAACATCATCTATGCGATGGTGGACGAGATCAAGGCGGCATTGTCCGGCATGCTGGCTCCGGAAAAGCACGAAAGTGTCATCGGCATGGTCGAGATACGCCAGGTGTTCACCGTATCGAAGGTCGGCACGATCGCCGGCTGCTATGTGCGGGAAGGCATCGTGAAACGCGGAGCGAAGGTGCGGGTGCTGCGCGATAACGTGGTGATACACGACGGCGAACTGGACTCACTGAAGCGGTTCAAGGATGACGTGAAGGAAGTGAAAGCCAATTTCGAATGCGGCCTGTCCGTGAAGAACTTCAACGATCTGATGGTGGGTGACAAGCTCGAAGTCTATGAGATCGTTGAGGTCGCGCGGGCCCTTTGATCAATGGCTAATTTTGCCCGGACTGATCGCATCGCGCAGCAAATGCAGCGCGAAATTGCCGAGTTGGTGCGCCTTCAGATCAACGATCCGCGCGTGCGTGTGGTGACCATCACCGGCGTCGAAGTGGCCGGCGATTATTCACATGCCACCATTTATTTCACGCGTCTGGACGGCAAGCACGAAGAAGCGCTGCAAGGGCTGGAAAGAGCCGCTGGCTTTATACGCAGCCATCTGGCGCATAGCATCAAGCTGCGTGTCATGCCGCAACTGCATTTCGTCTACGACAGTTCCGTTGAGCGCGGCAGCCATTTGTCGCAGCTCATCGACCAGGCTGTTGCCAGCGACCATCTTCACGACGGCAAGAAGTAGGCTCCGGAGGTTACCCCGATGTCACGAAATTATTTCCGCCCGTTGGACGGTGTCCTGTTATTCGATAAGCCGTTGGGGCTAAGTTCCAACGATGCCCTGCAAAAGGTCCGCCGTCTTTTCCGGGCTGAAAAGGCAGGGCACACCGGCACGCTGGACCCCCTTGCCACCGGTTTGCTGCCTGTCTGCTTCGGCGAGGCGACCAAGTTTTCCATGGTGCTGCTGGATGCCGACAAGACCTACAGAGCCTTGTTGCGGCTGGGACAAACCACGACCACGGGTGATGCCGAGGGCGATATCACCGCAGTACACCCGGTCAACGTTCAGCAGTCCGATGTTGATAAGGTCCTGGAAAGATTTCGCGGTGGGATTCAACAGCTTCCGCCCATGCATAGCGCACTCAAGCATCAGGGCAAGCCGCTTTATGAATTCATCCGTAATGGCGAAACGGTACCGCGTGAACTGCGCAGCGTAGTGATATATCAGCTGCTTCTCAATTCATTTTCTGGCAGCGAGATGGACATCACCGTGCGTTGCAGCAAGGGAACTTACATACGCACTCTCGCCGAAGACATCGGTGCGGCACTTGGCTGCGGCGCGCATTTGGTTGGCTTGCGCCGCACCGCGATCGCCCATTTCGATTTGCGCAATGCCTATACCTGGCAGCAACTGGAGGCAATGAGCGAGGCTGAGCGGGATGCCTGCATTCTTCCACTGGAAAACCTGATGCCTGACATGCCAAAGTTGTGCCTGGATGCCGTGCAGGTCAAGCGCCTGGGGCAAGGGCAGCGGCTGGGGCTGGATACCGGGTTGCCGGACGGCAAGATCAGTTTGCACGGGCCGCATGGATTCATCGGGCTCGGATCGCTGCAAGGTCGCCGCCTCGCCCCCGAGAGACTATTGTCTGCGGTTGCCAAACAAGCTGCAGAAGTCCTTGTAGAACAAAATATTGGGGTTGAGCTCCACCCCCGTTAAAGGGTAGAATGACGCACTTTTTTTAGGAGAACAGAACCAATGGCAATAACCGCCGCGCAAAAAGCGCAAATCGTTACCGACTTTCAACGTGCCAAGAGCGATACGGGTTCCCCCGAAGTACAAGTGGCCTTGATCACTGCGCGCATCACTTATTTGACCGAGCACTTCAAGAGCAATGTCAAGGATCACCATTCCCGGCGCGGTTTGTTGCGCCTGGTCAGCCGCCGCCGCAAGCTGCTTGATTACCTCAAGCGCTCGAACGATGCGAGCTACCGCACGTTGATTCAACGTCTGGATATTCGCAAGTAAATATTCTGTATCCGGCGGGTCGCTTATGCGACCCGCGTTTTTTTGCATTATCAGTTTTGTTTGGTCAATTTCGCATGATGCGGTGGCGCATCATGTAATGAATAGAGAGGTGTATCTTGAGTCACTATAAGAAGACAATCGCGTATGGTAACCATCAGCTCACGCTGGAAACCGGGGAGATCGCACGCCAAGCTAGTGGCGCTGTGATGGTCAGTCTGGATGATACGGTGGTGCTGGTCACCGTGGTCGCCAGGAAAGATACGAATCCTGAGCAGGATTTTTTCCCGCTCACTGTGGATTATCAGGAAAGGACTTACGCTGCGGGCAAGATCCCCGGCGGATTTTTCAAGCGCGAAGGCCGTCCGAGTGAAAAGGAGATCTTGACATCTCGCCTGATCGATCGTCCGTTGCGTCCGCTGTTCCCGGAGAGTTTTTACAACGAAATCCAGATCGTCGCGACGGTGATGTCTTCGGACGAGGAGATCGATTCCGATATACCTGCAATGATAGGCGCGTCTGCTGCGCTGGCTTTGTCCGGCGTGCCGTTCGACGGCCCGATCGGTGCCGCGCGCGTGGGATATGCCAACGGCCAGTATCTGCTCAACCCAACCGCTACAGAACTTTTGACTTCGCAAATGGACCTGGTGGTGGCCGGTACTGATCGTGCTGTATTGATGGTGGAATCCGAAGCGCAACAGTTGCCCGAAGATGTGATGCTCGGCGCAGTGATGTTCGGCCACGAACAGATGCAGGTGGTCATCAATGCGATCATCGAAATGGCGGATGCGGTCGGTGTGGATGCATGGGATTGGACTGCGCCAGTCAAGGACGAGGCATTGATCGCGGCGATCGCCGGCGTCGCCGAAGCTGATCTTGGCAAGGCTTATGCAATCCGTTCCAAGCAAGCGCGTACCGATGCGGTTGCTGCAATACGCGAAAAAGTGATGGCGGCAATGCCGTCGGAAGTGGTTGCGAATCATAAGAACCACCTCAATGATTTGTTTAGCGCGCTGGAAGCCAAGATCGTGCGCGGACAGATTCTCAGCGGCGAGCCACGCATCGATGGCCGGGACACGCGTACTGTGCGTCCGATCACGATCCGTAACGGCGTGTTGCCACGTACCCACGGCTCTTCCTTGTTCACGCGCGGCGAAACACAAGCCATCGTAGTGGCGACTTTGGGCAGTATGCGCGATTCCCAGAAGATCGACGCGCTTCAAGGCGAATATTCCGACCGCTTCATGCTTCATTACAATTTTCCGCCGTATTCCACAGGTGAGACAGGTCGCGTTGGTACGCCCAAACGCCGCGAGATCGGCCATGGCCGGCTGGCGAAGCGCGCGTTGGTCGCCGTGTTGCCGAGCGAAGAAGAGTTTGGCTATGCGATGCGTGTGGTATCAGAAATCACTGAGTCCAATGGCTCGAGCTCGATGGCTTCAGTGTGCGGGGGTTGCCTGTCATTGCTGGATGCCGGCGTGCCGCTCAAGGCGCATGTGGCTGGTATAGCCATGGGCCTTATCAAGGAAGGCAATCGCTTTGCAGTGCTGACCGATATTCTCGGCGATGAAGATCATTTGGGCGACATGGATTTCAAGGTTGCCGGCACTGAAACGGGTGTTACCGCGCTCCAGATGGATATCAAGATCAACGGGATTACTCGCGAAATCATGCAGGCTGCCCTGACACAGGCCCGCGAAGGCCGCATGCACATTCTTGGTTTGATGAAGCAAGCCTTGCCAAATGCCCGCACCGAAGTTTCCGAGTTTGCACCGCGCATGATCAAGATGAAGATCAATCCGGAAAAGATCCGCGACGTGATTGGCAAGGGCGGCGCTGTGATTCGTGCCTTGACCGAGGAAACCGGCACCACGATAGACATTGATGACACCGGCAACATCACCATATCCTGCGTGAATGGTGATGCGGGTAATCTCGCCAAGAAGCGTATCGAAGATATCGTAGCGGACGTGGAAGTCGGTAAGATCTATGAAGGGCCGGTGGTCAAGTTGCTCGACTTTGGCGCCTTGGTCAATGTATTGCCGGGCAAGGATGGCCTGTTGCACATCTCGCAGATTGCGCACGAACGCGTCGTCAGCGTGGCAGACCACCTCAAGGAAGGCCAGATCGTGCGCGTGAAGGTGCTGGAAGTCGATGACAAGGGCCGGATGAAGCTGAGCATGAAGGCGTTGTTGGCCAAGCCTGAAACGGTTTCCGCCACCGAATAAATAGTCAGGATAACAAGAAGCCGCGCCACAGAGGTCGGTCGCTGGCGAGAGTGGTGGTTTCTTGCGTCCAACCAAACCGGATTCCCCTATGGTTCAAGGCCATAGGGGATCGTCATTTGGGCATAAGATTTTCCCCGGAGAATCCTCCGCGTCTCTCCCTGAAGCTGATCATCGCCTGCATCATTCGCAAAATCGCGCCGGCGGGAGTGACAAGCACCGTGGTTGGGGTGGCTGGACAGATCGGGGCCACCGCATGTACCTCGTATGCACTGTTCTGGGTCGGTCTGTACCGGCCTTCTGATTCGCTGGTCTATCGCTCAGGAAGGTAAAAGTGGTAGCATGAGATACAGTCTTGGAAGGCGAAGAGCGGCGGAGCGACACACCTTCCGCACGCGACCTCTCACAGAAAGGAAGCTCACCATGTTGCAAGCTCGATTCCATGTGCTCTGTTTTCTGGCTGTCATTTCCGGTCATGCGTTAGCCAGGGAGCCGGATGAACTGCGCAGCACCTTGCAAGACCAGCAGAACGTCGCAGTCACCATCTACAACGATAATCTGGCGCTGGTAAAGGACCAGCGAAAAATCCAGATCAACAGCGGGCAAAGCACGCTGGCATTCCGCGACGTCAGTGCCCAAATACGAGCGGAGACCGCATTGCTCCGCAGCCTCACCAATCCTGGCAAATTGTCGGTGATAGAACAGAATTTCGATTACGATCTGTTGACTCCGGAGAAGTTGCTGGAAAAATATGTCGGCAAATCGGTTGTCATTGTTCGTACCAACCCAGCTACCGGCGCTGAAACAAGTGAGCAAGCGCAGGTTCTGTCGGCCAACCACGGCGTGGTACTGAAAATCGGCGACCATATCGAGACGGGCATTCCAGGCCGGATCGCTTATCCTGATGTTCCCGCCAATTTGCGCGACCGGCCGACCCTGGTCATGTCACTGAATAATGGCGGCGCGGCGCAACAGGAGATGGAGCTTTCCTACCTGACGGGCGGATTGGAGTGGCGTGCCGACTACGTTGCCGAACTCAATGCAACCGACGATAAACTCGACCTCTCCGGCTGGGTGACGCTGACCAATAACAGCGGTGCGACCTATCGCAATGCGCACCTTCAACTGGTGGCGGGCGATGTTAATCAGGTGCATCCCGAAATTCGCCAGCTGCAGCGCGTGGCCAAGACAGATATGGCCATGGCTGCCGCGGCGCCGCGCATGGCGGAAGAGTCTCTGTTGGAATATCACCTTTACACCCTCGACCACCCCACAACCCTGGCCGAAAACCAGACCAAGCAAGTATCGCTGCTTTCAGCGTCCGGTGTGCCTGTAAGGAAGGAATTCCTGTTGCACGGTGCCGATTATTACTATCGGAGCAGCTACGGCGAACTCGGGCAGAAGATGAAGGTGGGCGTGTTCGTCGAATTTGATAACAAGGAAAGCGCGCATCTTGGACTGCCGCTACCCAAAGGCGTGATACGGGTTTACAAGAAGGATGGCGCAGGCAACGCCCAGTTCATAGGCGAGGATCGCATCGATCACATTCCGAAAAATGAAAAGGTTCGTCTTAAACTGGGTGACGCCTTCGACGTGACTGCGGACAAGAAACAGACCGACTTCAAGAAACTGCCCAATCCTTCGAAGGGCAATGCCTTGTTTGAAAGCGCATACGAAATCGTGCTGAAGAATGCCAAAAAGGAGGCCGTCACTGTCACGGTGCAGGAACCCATTCCCGCGGACTGGAAGATGCTCGAGGAAAGTCACAAGCATGAAAGGACCACCAGCAATACGGCAGTGTGGAAGGTTAGCGTTCCTGAGGAAGGCATGGCTACCTTGAGCTACCGGGTGCAGGTGCGCTACTAGCCGGCCCTGGAAGTTGCGTTGATCGGCATGCAGATGGAATCGGGTTGGGTTCGATTGCCGCACTTCACGAATACGCTAGCGGGTGAGATGGCAGATAGCCCCGAACCCAAGGATCCACTGTCTGCCTGACAGAGCTACACGGATAGGACTGAATTCGATCTTAAGCGACTCGCGAGCAGTTTGACATGTTAGGAACACTATAAGCAGTTCAGGTGTGACGGTCTGCTTTGTGGTGCAAAGCGGACATGGGAAGCGTGGTTGAACCATGGGTTTGAACGTCGCAGACGTGCCCAAGCTGCCGTTCGGCTGTCAGCGCAAATTTCAGAATGACTGAATCACTAAATTTCGTTTGACGCATAATCGCGTTGTTGTAACCTGATTGTTCGCCATCACTAAAGGCAAGGCTGCGTACGTGAGCCAATCAACTTCCGACCAGACTGATGTGCATGGCCTATCCCAAGCCGAGGCAGAGGCGCTGGTGCGGGCGGAGGGCGCCAACGAACTTCACGCAGCCGGACAGCGGAACATTCAGGCCATCGCGCTGGAACTGATGCGCGAACCGATGCTGCTGCTGCTGTTGTCGGCAGGGGCAATCTACCTTTTGCTTGGTGATCTCAGCGATGCGGTGATGCTGTTGGCCTTTGTGTTCGCGGTGATGGGGATCACCATTTATCAGGAGTACAAGACGGAGCGCGTGCTAGAGGCTTTGCGCGACCTCACTAGCCCGCGTGCGCTGGTCCTGCGCGATAACGTCGAGCGACGTATCCCCGGACGCGAGGTAGTGCGCGGTGACATCCTGATCCTGTCTGAAGGCGACCGTGTCCCGGCAGACGCGGCTCTGATTTCCAGCAACGATTTTTCGACGGATGAATCTCTGCTCACCGGCGAATCGGTGGCGGTGCGCAAGGTTGCCCAAGCAGATGCCGAAGTTCTTCAGCGGCCCGGGGGCGATGACTTCCCCTTTGTTTATTCCGGCACGCTGGTGGTGCAGGGGCGCGGAATGGCCCGCGTACTGGCGACCGGGGCGCACACCGAGATTGGCAAGATCGGCAAAGCCTTGCAGGAAGAAAGACGCGAAGCCACGCCGCTTCAAAACGAAATCGGTAGCCTGGTACGCAGGCTCGCCATTATCGGCGTGCTGTTGAGCCTTTTTTTGCCGGTGATTTACGGTCTCACCCGCGGCGATTGGCTGTTCGGTTTTCTGTCCGGCATCACACTGGCAATGGCCATCCTGCCGGATGAGTACCCGGTGGTGCTGACCATATTCATGGCGATGGGTGCATGGCGCCTTTCGAAGCATCAGGTGCTGACCCGCCGTGCGCCCACAGTCGAGGCGCTGGGTTCAGCCACGGTGCTATGCGTGGACAAGACTGGCACACTCACGCAGAACCACATGGCAGTGCAGGAGCTGATCGCTGCCAATGTTTCATTCATGGCACATGCATCGCCCGCGCCGCTGCCGGAAGTATTTCATGAGCTGGTCGAGTTCGGCATCCTATCCAGCGAGACCGAACCGTTCGACCCGATGGAAAAAGCCATCCACGCACTCGGCACGCATTATCTGGCGGAAACCGAACATCTGCACCGCGACTGGATACTGGCGCATGAATATTCGCTGTCTCCGGAACTGCTCGCGCTGTCACATGTATGGAAGGCGCGCGATCGCGATGAATACGTGGTAGCGGCCAAGGGCGCGCCGGAAGCAGTCGCTGACCTGTGCCACCTAAATGAGGCGCAGTTGGAGGCATTGGCCGTTCAAGTCAACTCTCTCGCCAAGCAAGGCATGCGGGTACTGGGCGTAGCTCGTGCCAGCTATCGCGGCAGTGTGTGGCCAGACATCCAGCATGATTTCGATTTCAGATTTATCGGTCTGATCGGATTGGCGGACCCCGTACGCCCCACCGTCGCGCCTGCACTCAAGGAATGCACAGCGGCAGGCATCCGCGTGGTGATGATTACCGGCGATTATCCAGCCACGGCATCAGCGATTGCAGGACAAATCGGGCTGACCGCAGGAAGCGGCGGTGTCATCACTGGATTGGAACTTAGCCAGATGGATGATGCAACGCTGCGCGAACGCATCCGCCACAGCAACATTTTCGCGCGTATGGCGCCGGAACAGAAACTGCGGTTGGTTAACGCGCTCAAAGCCAATGGCGAAGTGGTGGCGATGACCGGCGACGGAGTGAATGATGCCCCCGCTCTCAAAGCCGCACACATCGGCATCGCCATGGGGGCGCGCGGCACCGACGTCGCACGCGAGGCGGCAGCACTGGTGCTGCTGGATGACGACTTCGCCTCCATTGTACGCGCCGTGCGCATCGGACGCGGCATCTTCGACAACCTGCGCAAGGCGATGGCCTACATATTCGCCATCCACATCCCAATTGCTGGATTGTCGCTGATTCCCTTGCTACTCGGATGGCCGGCGGTGTTCGCCCCAGTACACATCGTGTTTCTGGAAATGATTATCAACCCCGCCTGCTCCATCGCCTTCGAGGCTGAACCGGCAGAACGCGGCGTGATGCATCGCCCGCCACGCGTTCCGTTTGAACCTCTGTTCGGAAAACGCATCCTCCTGCTCAGCCTGCTTCAAGGCGTGTTCGTACTGTTCGCCACACTCGCGGTGCTGGGCTACACACTACACAATGGCGCTTCGGAAAAAGAAGCGCGCGCCTTGACTTTCTCTGCGCTGGTCATCGGCAACCTCAGCCTGATCCTGACCAACCGCTCTTGGCAACATACCATCCTGCGCACACTCAGCACTCGAAACCCCGCGCTCTGGTGGGTGACAGGCGGTGCATTCAGCTTCCTCCTTCTTGCGCTGATCCTACCCTTCCTGCGTGATGTGTTCCACTTCGCCTCAGTCACGCCTTACCATCTTATGCTGAGTTTTGCTGCCGGGTTGGGTAGCGTACTTTGGTTCGAGTTGTACAAAGTCATCCATCGGCACTGAGCAAACCGTTCAGCAGTGCTGCCATAACGAATATCTCCTCTTAGGGAAGTCGAAGTGCGGGCACGTGTTCATGGCAAGCGTCCGGCAAATTATGTTTCGGCAGCGGCTATCGGCGCAACAACGGGCATCGGACGGGCAAAGTCATGACGATTAGGGACCTTGAACTTAATATTCCAATTGATTAGCGGCACGATGTGTTCATGAAGGAACTTTCTAGCGGCTTCAGGCATGAATTGCAAACGGGGCATCTATGATACAACTCATCTCAGTAGTGTCCGGTTAACTTACATAATCCCGAGCCAAGATTGAGTATTGGCGCGGCTTGCAAAGCAATTTATTTTGGTGCCGATTTGAAATCAGTTTACCCATATTCCGGTTCGAGTAACTTCCAGAGATCGATACCTCTGGGGGTGAGCTATGAACTTGGGCAAGACGTTGTTCGCGCAGATCATGGAGTTCGTGCCGTGGACCAGCTTTGCGCGCATCGTGGCGCGACATGGCGGCGATACACGGGTACGAAGTCTGAGTTGCACCGAGCAATTCCGCGCCATGGCCTTCGCTCAACTGACCTACCGCGAGAGTCTGCGCGACATCGAAACCTGCTTGGCTTCCAATCAGGCGAAGCTGTATGGCATGGGCTTTCGCTCGCCAGTAAAGCGCTCTACGCTGGCCGACGCCAACGAGGGGCGCGACTGGCATATCTGGGCGGACTTGGCAGCCCTGCTCATTCGGCGGGCGCGCAAGCTGTATTGCAACGACAGTTTCGGAATCGACCTGGACAACACCGTCTACGCCCTGGACGCCACGACCATAGACTTGTGCCTGTCGCTGTTTCCATGGGCGCCGTTTCGCACCAACAAGGCGGCGGTCAAGCTGCATACCCTGCTGGATCTGCGCGGCAACATCCCGGCTTTCATCCACATCTCGGACGGCAAGACCCACGAGGTCAACGTGCTGGACCTGCTGACCTTCGAACCAGGCGCGTTTTATGTGATGGACCGCGGATATCTGGATTTCAGTCGCCTGTTCGCATTGCATCAGGCAGGGGCGTTCTTCGTAACCCGAGCCAAGCACGGCATGGACGCGCACAGAGTCTATTCGTTTCCGACAGACCGCAGCACGGGAATCATCTGCGACCAGCGCATCTCGTTGAACGGCTTCTACATCTCGCAGGACTACCCCGAGCAGTTGCGGCGCATCCGTTTCAAAGACCCGGAATCCGGCAAGACGCTGGTGTTCCTGACCAACAACACCGCTTTGCCTGCGATGACCATCGCCGCGCTTTACAAGAGTCGCTGGCAAGTCGAACTGTTTTTCAAATGGATCAAGCAGCATCTGCGCATCCAGCGTTTCATCGGCAACAGCGAGAACGCGGTGAAGACGCAAATCTGGTGCGCGGTTTCCACTTACGTTCTGATTGCCATTGTCAAAAAGGAGCTTCAACTTGATGCCTCTCTATATACTTTGCTACAGATTTTATCGGTGTCTGTTTTTGAGAAAACCCAGCTATCTCAAGCCTTCGCATGCAGCGGGCAGATCACAGAACAGACTGATTTTACTAACCAACTAAATTTGTTCAACTTTTAACCGGACACTACTGAACTCATCTATATCAGCACTGCGTCGAAATGGCCAAATGGGAACTCCTTGTACGTGCCTCTGGTCTTTGCCTCTGCAGGACTTTGTGCTACAGAATTGATCTCGGGCAGAGAATTCTTAAGGCTTCGCACTCCGCGACCTGCTTCGCCCTAGACTCTATTGGGACGTTGCGCTATTGTGAATTGCATTTCGAATGACATAAGCTCTGCGATGTAATGCCAAGCCAATTCTTCCAAAAAGTCAGACTTTATACCCTTCATTTTTCGCGCCTGTTCGGTATGGTGTTGTTGCTGTATGGTTGCGATATCGGACCGGACAACACTCAGATCATTGATACCAAGTGGCACCGGCAGGACCTGGAAGGACACTTGTCGCGCTGGCTAGCAGTGGCCCCCACGCCATCAGGCCTGCTATTAGGCAGCTTTGATCGTCAATGGCATTCTGTATCGAAAAACGAGAGCGATTTGACCACGCATAGCCGATTGATCTTCACAATGGTCATGGGGTATGAGATTACGCGAGATTCTCGCTACCTTGACGTGGCTGTTCGAGGCACGGAATTTCTGCTTAGTAACTTTCGGGACTCCTTGCATGGTGGATTCTTCGCCCGTGTCGACGCCAATGGACGGGTTACCAATGCCGCCAAGATCACCTATGGGCACGCCTTCGCGTTGTTGGCCTTGTCTCATGTAGCCCGCGTCACCAAGGACGAGAGGTATCGGGCGGCTGCGTTGCGTGCTTGGCGTGAAATCGACCTCCATCTGAGGGATTCCGATGGGGGGTTTCGTCCGGAGGCTCCTCGTGACTTTGGCCCAACGAATGATCTACGTACCCAGAACCCGGTGATGCATATGTTTGAGGCATTGCTGGCCTTGGTTGACGCGACGGGTGACCCCCAGGCGCTAGCAGGGGCACAAAGTGTGGGGCATTTCGTGTTGTACAAACTGCTGGAGGGGCAACCGGATGGAAGTGCCTATATCCCAGAGTGGTACAACGAGCACTGGAAACCGCTTCCGACGAGGGGCAGGGACGAGGGCGGCTATATAGATATCGGCCACCAATTCGAATGGAGCCACCTGCTTGCCGATGCAGAACGCCGGGGGTTTCCAGCGCTCTATGGACCGACTGCGGAAAGGTTGCTGAAATACGCGCTGAAAATTGGGTATGACGAGATCGATGGAGGGGTGTTCAATCGTGCCTATCCGGATGGCTCGGTCGACCGCGACAAGTTCTGGTGGCAACAGGCCGAGGGTTTGCGCGCACTTATGGTCGCCGCCTCTGCTAGCCAAAATCGTGACCTGTGGCATCGGTATGAGCAGACGCTAGAATTGGTGAAGGTGCAACTTGTGGACAATGCCAATGGAGGGTGGAAGCTTGCGGTTAAACGGACCTGCGACTCTGGTCATTGCGGTACCGAGCAACCTGACCCGTACCATATGGTCGGAATGGACGCCATCGCGCTGGGACTGTCGAAAGTCGGCGGCTAGCTGGCACTTTGGCCCGGCCAGTGCCCGCGGTGCTTTGGCGTATGAGTCGGAGATACCGCGCCCTGAGATGGTGGATCGTCGCTTTTCGGATTACTCATAGTCGGCTTGTGTCGTTAGCGAGCTTTAAGCAACTTGGTGATAGGATGTCTGCGAACGGGCAAGGGAGTGCCGATAAGCGATATTCACAAATTTGCGCTGTAGCGGACAGTCACTACCAAATTTCATCGCCAAATGCGGCGGAATGAAACGAATCTCGGCAAAAAGGATATGTGATGAAAAAGACCATTCTCGAAATCTATGCACTTGCGGTATGTTTCGTTACCGTAATCTGCTTCGCGGTCTGTTTAGGCGTGGCAGGGTATAGTCTCATCGAGATTGGAAAACCTGATTTCACGATGCGATCATACGAATACAATCAGTACCAAACTAATAACCAGTTTTGGAAAGATTGTGGACGTACCTACTGTTCAGATGAGGAAAAGAAAAGACCGCGCCCCAGCGAAGAAGAGCTAACCAACAAAAGAAAGGAAGCTTTTGATCGTGCACTTGCAAGTGAGCAGCGTGACGGAGCACAAACACTTGTCAAAACTCTTATTGTCATTCTAATCGATATAATCACCTTTGTAGTTCATTGGGTTGTTGCACGAAAAGCTCGATCAAATGTTCCAGCCCAAGGGTCGGCATGAGTCGTTCACCAAGCAAATAAGGTGTCTAATGTGTCGCATCAGGACCGCCGGGCAACTTGTGGTTCAATAATGGCCGTTGTCGGCGCCATAACGGATACCAGAACTTGCTATTCATTTTCGGTTGCGGCACGATGCCGGACTCTCAACAGACAAGAAAGTACTTCACCAGGTACATACCCGACTTGCGCCAAATGATCATCCCCACTCTATCCTCTGCGCTTTATCGCTGGCTACTCATATCAATTTATACGGCCTACACGTCTTCGGTGATCGCGGCTGATATACCGGCGCCGGAAAACAGCATTGATACTCTATCCACAATGGTTGGTCAGCAAGGGGCGCCGGTCAAAGGAACGTCAACCAACCTAGATAACGCTGTGGTAAAAGTTTTCTCGACGATACGCGCCCCGGATCCTACCAGGCCTTGGACCAAGCAGGCGCCCACCGAGGCTATAGGTTCCGGCGTCGTCATCGATGGCAAGCGCATCCTGACCAACGCGCATGTAGTGCTATACGCGAGCCAAGTGCAGGTGCAGGGAAATCTGGCGGGCGACAAGATATCGGCAACCGTAGTGGCCGTCGCCCCCGGAATCGACCTTGCGATTTTGAAACTCGATGATGAGTCATTCTTCAACTCGCACACGCCAATTGATCGAGCGAGCGCGCTGCCAGAGATCAAGGATGCCGTTTTGGCCTATGGGTTTCCCACCGGGGGTGTGGCCCTTTCCATCACCAAGGGCATCGTGTCTCGCATTGAATATGCACCATACAACTTTACTACCTCAGGCCTGCGCATCCAGATCGACGCAGCCATCAATCCGGGCAACAGCGGGGGGCCTGCCATCTCAGGTGACAAAATGGTTGGCCTCACGTTCAGCAAACTCGGCAATGCAGAAAACATCGGTTACATCATTCCGAATGAGGAGATCGAACTGTTCCTGAGCGATGTCGCCGATGGCCACTATGACGGCAAACCCGCCATGCAAGGCTATTTCCAGACATTGGAAAACCCTGCGCTGCGCGCTTTTCTAAAGCTTGATAAATCGGTCGAGGGCGTGGTCGTCCACCGCCCAGATGAGAGCGAAGGGTCGTCGCCGCTCAAGGAGTGGGACGTCATCACCCGGATCGCCGATACGCCGATCGACGATCAAGGCATGGTCAAGCTCGGTACGGGCTTACGGGTGAATTTCCGATATCTCGTCCAGAAGACAACCAAAGGCGGCAAGGTTCCACTTACTGTCGTTCGCGCGGGGAAGCCTTTCCAGATCCAGCTTCCCGTTTCCACAGAACGGAAGATGCTGACGTCGGACTTGAAGGGAGAATACCCTTCGTACTTCATCTACGGCCCGTTGGTCTTTTCAAAGGCGACTTTTCAGTTCTTCGAGTTGCTCAGTAGGAACGCCAAGTTGATGGGTGCCGCCAGCTTGATCTCAAGCCCGCTGATTACGCAACCATTCGACTCCCCCAGCCCCGATCGGCAGGAGCTAGTCATCATTCCCTCGCCATTTTTTCCGCATAGGCTCGCGAAGGGCTATGATAATCCTGTTGGTTCTGTCATCTACTCGGTTAATGGCACGCGCGTGCGCAGCCTGAGCCACCTAGTCGCCCTGTTGCGTGACCTGAAGGATGAATTCGTAACATTTGAGGTCGATCAGCGCGGTGGCGCAGCACTGGTCTTCTCGCACAAGGAAATGGTTTCTGCCACGGAGGAAATCCTTATTGACAATGGTGTGCGAGCGCAGGGCTCGCCCGACATGATGAAAGTCTGGCAGGCTCAAGCCGTGAAATGAAATTGTGACGAACAGCTGCTTGTATGGTTGGGGTGGTGGTATCGGCTTTCTTCTGCAATAGGTTTCGGCAACGTTGAATGTCGCATACGTGTCGGGAGCCACATGTCACCAGCCTCTGATATATGGCGATTTGAATTACTGACTTTAATGCAGAAGTTCAAGTGCGGTTTTCAGGTAAGTAATTACAAGGCTCGATGGGGCGCCGCAGGTGCAACAAGCCACTAGTCCGATGTTTTCTCATATACTGCCTCATCCCTTCCAGCAGGTTAACCGCGCAATAATAGAGCGCGCCCAGCCCAAAAACAACAATGAGCAGAATCGGTATGGCTGGAATGATCAGACAAGCAAGAAAGTATTTCATTTTCCTGTTCCTTATCGCAATCGGCGATAACAAGGGCCAAATACCTTGTTATATTCTTCCGTTCAAACGCTTGGTGCTCAATGATATTGTCTAGTAAAAACCAAGCGTGTGATGTTCGGCAACGCGTTGTACCTCCGCCAGTTTATGTGCACCAGACTCATCATCGTGGTGGACCATGAGGTCGCTTCTTGCATTGATTTGAAGTGATCTGGGCGAAGACCGCCCGCCTGATCGAAAGCCTTGGCCGGGAATTTCCTTGACCTGGACAGTAAACCCCTTGTTCCGCAATTCTTGCACCTTGGCCCAATTTGCGACAATGGTAAAACGCAAGACATCGTAGTAATACACCTTGAGCTCTAGCATGATAGCCTCCATCAATACGAACACACCTACGTATTGCATCGCTTTCTTGATCAATGACGCGATTGGCTTTGAGCCCCAAAGGTTTTGCACAGCCTGTAGAGCTGAGCCTCCCCCTATATGACGCAAGAATCATTCCAGACAAGATCCACTTTTATAAGCAATTGTATTATTGGCTGATATTTGATAGTTGTGCGATCCTCGTAGCCGTGACGAGAAACAAACGTAAAATTTCCCGACAATATCTTACAAAACAATCCTTCAATGACGAGAGTCGCTCGAAGGGTACCTATCGAGAAATCTGAACGGCAGAAAGGTGTCGCATAGCGACCGTCGAGCACCATGTGGCTCAATGGCCGTTAATGGCGGAGAAGCAGACTATAAGTTGTTTTGCGGGCAGGATGATGCCAACATTCACCGTTTCCTATGTGTGCCGGCAAGCGACCTTCGAACGACGTCAAACTCCTTGTTGCCGGCATGCCCTCTAATGCGTAAATGAGACATTGAGACAAAGCTAAACACGAGCCCGATACTAAACAATTAAGGGAGCCGAAACTCCCTCAAGACTTGCTCCATGTCCCCAACGGGCTGGCTAATATCGGAAGACTTAAGGTCTAGCCGCCACGGGTTATTTTGCTACCTGTTTTTCGCGAATTTCATCCAGGGTCTTGCAATCTATGCACAGCGTTGCGGTCGGCCTCGCTTCAAGCCGCTCCAAGCCAATCTCGACGCCGCAATTATCGCAGTAGCCATATTCGCCTGCGTCGATCTTGGCAAGCATCTCATTGATTTTCTTGATTAACTTCCGCTCGCGGTCACGGTTGCGCAACTCCAGGCCCATATCCGATTCTTGCGTCGCGCGATCATTCGGGTCGGCAAACACGGTTGCCTCGTCCTGCATGGTGTGTACGGTGCGGTCGATGTCCTTGCCCAGTCCAGCCTTGATATCGTTCATGATCTGGCGGAAATGGTCAAGCTGTTTGGGATTCATATAGGCCTCGCCCTTCTTGGGTTTGTAGGGGGCGACGGGTTTGTTTGGCTGTGCCGGCATTACACTTCTCCAACGCGATAAAAATTAAAGTGCGCTTTAATACCAGAAAGCGGGATATTGAGCAACTAAATTAACTTCTTCCGAGTAGCAGAAAGAGGCTTGGATGCTTGTTAAGCTGCGGAGCAGGAATGGATTTCCAGAATTTGATGGCGTACGTGTGTATCCGCTCGCTGGGCAAGGTGATATCGGTAGCGACACAGAGTAGCGTTTCCGGGTGGCACTGGGCAAGCAGCGCACTGAACAACTTTTCATTGCGGTACGGAGTTTCGATGAATAGTTGGGTTTGCTTCAGCTTTCCCGACTCGGCTTCCAGTTTAGATATCACCTCGTTTCTTCCCCCTTCTGCTATCGGCAAATAGCCATGAAAGGCAAAGCGCTGCCCATTCAGGCCCGAAGCCATCAATGCCAACAAAATGGAAGAGGGGCCAACGAGTGGTACGACTCGAATCCCCTTGCGGTGAGCCAGATAGACCAAATCGGCACCTGGATCGGCGATGCCCGGACAACCTGCCTCGGAGATGACCCCGACATCGTGGCCAGCCAATAGTGGAACAAGCAAGTCAGCCATATCGCTGGCTGCGGTGTGTTCGTTTAGCGAGGCAAAGTGCAACGATTGGATTGGTCGTTCAGGTTTTAACATGGCCAGAAACTGCCGTGCCGCTTTGGGTTGTTCCACGACGAAATGACTTAATTTGCGCGTGACCTCGATAACATGCTGCGGCAATACCTGTGCTGGCGGCGTGTCGCCCAGCGTGCATGGGATCATGTAGAGCGTACCCGGCTTTGGAGACATGTTCAGAACAGGCGCACGTTTTCAAGGCGCAGCATCTGGACCAACAAGATCAGCGGCAGGCCGATAAGTGCGTTCGGGTCATCGCCCGTCATTTTGCTGATCAGCGCTATTCCCAGCCCTTCCGATTTTGCGCTACCGGCACAGTGATACGGTTGTTCCTTTTGCAAATAACCTTCGATCTCGGCTTCGCTGAGGTTGTGCAGCGTTACATGGTTTTCGGCCACACCGGTTTGCATATGGCCAGTCTTGCTGTTCAACAACGTCAGCGCGGTATAGAAACAGGTGGTCTTGCCGCGCATCGCGCGCAGCTGCCGGACCGCATTGTCATGGGTGAGCGGCTTGCCAAGCTGCCGGCCTTCAAGCAAGGCGACTTGGTCTGAGCCTATGATCAGCGCATCGGGGTAGGCGCCGGCCACGGCACGGGCTTTCTCCTGTGCGAGTCGCATCGAAGTGGCCTGAGCGGCCTCGTTCGCCAACGGGGATTCGTCTATATGCGGTGCGACGGTCTCGAAAGGAAGCTGGAGTCGTTTGAGCAGTTCGCTACGGTAAATGGAACTGGAGGCGAGGACAAGCAACTGAGAATTCAACGATATTCCTTCGGATTTTTGACAGGGAGCAGCGAAAAATATATCATGCGCGCCTCATGTACGCACGGCCTTTCATCGATAGCGTGGATTTTGCCAGAAATGGCCGGGAAATAAGCGGTGAAGTGCCGCTTGCCGAATTGCCGCGTTTGCAGGATATGTTGGAAGATCCGCACGGAATCCTGAGTTATACGCTGCAAGGGGGTGTGGACACGCAAGGAACTCGTTATCTGGATGTGTGCGTAGTTGGGCAATGTCAATTGCGGTGTCAACGTTGCCTGGGCCGCCTGGATTATCCGATACGGCTTGAAACACGCTTGTTGCTGCGCGACCAGGCAAGCCTGGACGCGTTGCACGCTAATGTTACAGGTGTTGAGGAAGAGGAATTTGATAGCATCCTGGCGGATACGCATCTGAACGTGATTGATCTGCTGGAAGAAGAGATCTTGTTAGGCTTGCCGATCGCGCCCAAACACGAGTTGGGTTCTTGTGAGGCGGCAGATGGCGAGAATGCCGGGAAGGAAGCAGAAACCCCGTTTGCGGTTTTGGCGAAATTGAAGCGTAATTAAATAGTTTATTTAGGAGCAGTTATCATGGCAGTTCAGCAGAATAAAAAATCCGCATCCAAGCGTGGCATGCACCGCGCCCATGATTTTTTGACCAATCCCGCGATAGCGGTCGAGCCAACCACCGGCGAGACTCATCTGCGGCACCACATCAGCCCAACCGGTTTTTACCGCGGCAAGAAGGTAGTCAAGACCAAGGGCGAATAGCACCTTAATCTACGCAGCCGATCATTGAGATCGGCTGCGTTTTCTTTTCTGTAAGTCTTAGCCAAGGATCGCTTAGTGGATGTCACATTAGCCAAGGATCGCTTAGTGGATGTCACATTAGCCATAGATGCGATGGGTGGCGACCACGGGGCGACGGTCACCATACCCGCTGCAATTGAGTACCTGAAGCGTTTCCCCGCCGATACCATCGTTCTGGTAGGCATCCCCGATGCCATCGAAAGCGAATTGCGTGGCCTGGGCGTGCAGCCCGGTGTTCATTTGCGCATTCATCCAGCCAGTGAGGTGGTGGGCATGGACGAGCAGCCGCAATCCGCGTTGCGCGGCAAAAAAGATTCCTCGATGCGGGTCGGCATCAATCTGGTCAAGAGTGGTGAAGCATTGGCATGCGTGAGCGCCGGCAATACCGGTGCGTTGATGGCAACGGCACGCTATGTGTTGAAGACCATTCCTGGCATAGACCGCCCCGCGATCGCGTCCTATCTGCCGACAAAAACCGGTCAGGTCTGTATGCTGGACTTGGGAGCCAACACGGATTGCAACGCCGAGCACCTCCTGCAATTCGCCTTGATGGGCTCCATACTGGTCACGGCACTGGAACATAAACCTAATCCCAGCGTTGGCCTGTTGAATATCGGCAGCGAGGATATCAAGGGCAACGAAGTGGTCAAGCAAGCCGCCGCGTTGCTGCGGGCAAGCGACCTGAATTTCTATGGTAATGTCGAAGGCAACGACATCTTCAAGGGTACGACTGACGTGGTGGTGTGCGATGGCTTTGTCGGCAACGTGGCGCTGAAGACCACCGAAGGACTCGCGCAGATGCTGGGCGGGTTCTTGCGCGAAGAATTCGGCCGGAACGTTTTCTCCAAGCTGGCTGCTCTGGTGTCGCTGCCGGTACTCAATTCATTCAAGCGCAGGGTCGACCCCCGCCGTTACAATGGCGCCAGTCTGCTCGGCTTGAAAGGCATCGTGGTCAAGAGCCATGGATCGGCGGATTCCTTCGCCTTTTGCTGCGCTATCGAACGTGCAGCCGAAGAAGCTCGCGGCGGCATGTTGCAGCACATCAGCGAGCACATTGAAAAATGGCATCATTCGAATCGGCAAAAAGCTGAGGAGGGTTCCTGATGTACTCAAGGATCATCGGCACGGGAAGTTATCTGCCAGCCAAAGTATTGACCAACTACGATTTGGAAAAGATCGTTGAAACCTCGCACGACTGGATTGTCTCGCGCAGCGGTATCGTTGAACGGCATATTGCGGCAGACAACGAACTGACCAGTGACCTAGCTCTGCAAGCCAGTCTGCGTGCCATCGAGGCAGCCGGTATCAACGCGAATGAGATCGATCTGGTGATCGTCGCCACTACTACCCCGGACCAGGTCTTTCCCAGCACGGCCTGCATCCTCCAGGACAAACTGGGCATACGAAATCAAGGCGCGGCATTCGACATGCAGGCGGTGTGCGGCGGTTTTGTGTATGCGATGAATACGGCCGATCTATATATACGCGGCGGACAGGCCAGGACCGCGCTCGTCGTTGGTGCGGAAGTGTTATCGCGGATCTTGGACTGGAACGATCGCACCACTTGTGTATTGTTCGGTGATGGCGGCGGTGCAGTCGTCTTGCGTGCTTCCGAAACGCCGGGCATCATTGCCGGGAAGTTGCACTCGGACGGCAGCCATCGCGACATGCTGAAAGCGGAAGGCAATATTCGCAACGGCGAAGTGCAGGGCGATCCATTCATCAAGATGGAAGGCCAAGCGGTGTTCAAGTTTGCCGTCAAGGTGCTGAGTGAAGTCGTCGAGGAAGTTTTGGCTGAGAACGGCCTGAAGGGTGCGGACATCGCCTGGCTGGTGCCACATCAGGCCAACATTCGCATCATGGAAGCCACCGCGAAGAGACTCGGCCTGAGCATGGATAACGTGATCGTCACGGTCGCCACTCATGGCAACACTTCGGCGGCCTCAATCCCTTTGGCACTGGATGCCGCGGTGCGGGACGGGCGCATCAAGGCAGGCCAGAACATTCTGCTGGAGGCCGTGGGTGGCGGCTTTACCTGGGGCGCTGTGTTAATCAAATGGTAGGTTCGAGATGACTAGATTCGCTTTCGTATTCCCCGGCCAAGGTTCGCAATCGCGCGGCATGATGAACGGCTATGACGATTTTGCGGCGGTGCGTGATACATTCACCGAAGCCTCCGATGTGCTGAAACAGGATATTTGGCATCTGGTGGCGGAAGGAAGCGACGATGATCTCAACGCCACCGTGAACACCCAGCCGGTCATGCTCACCGCGGGCGTCGCGGTATATCGCGCCTGGCAATCGCAGAATGGGGCGAAACCAACCATGATGGCCGGACACAGTTTGGGCGAATACACCGCGCTGGTCGCTGCCGGTGCGTTGCGCTTTGCCGACGCGCTGCCGCTGGTGCGCTATCGTGCGCAGTGCATGCAACAGGCCGTTCCGGAAGGGGTCGGCGGTATAGCGGCGATACTCGGTCTGGAGGATGATGTCGTTCGTGCCGTGTGCAGCGAAGGCGCCCAAGGCGAAGTTCTGGAAGCGGTGAATTTCAATTCCCCTGGGCAAGTCGTGATCGCCGGTCATCGCACGGCTGTGGAGCGCGGCATGGCACTGGCCAAGGCCCGCGGCGCGAAGCGCGCGATCATGCTGCCGATGAGCGTGCCATCTCATTGCATTTTGTTGAAGGGCGCGGCGGAACAGTTGCGGGATTATCTCGTGAACGTCTCGGTGCAGGCGCCGGTCATTCCGGTGCTGCACAATGCCGATGTGAAAAGTTATTCGGATGGTGCGGCGGTCAAGGACGCACTGGTGCGCCAGTTATATTTGCCGGTGCGCTGGGTGGAAACCGTGCAGGAATTTGGCAGGCAGGGCATCACCCACAATGTGGAATGTGCGCCGGGCAAAGTGCTGGCTGGGCTGAACAAGCGCATCGCTGCCGACCAACAAGCCCTGGCCATCAACGACGGGGCCGCGCTGAAGCAGGCTTTGACCATACTAGCGTAAGGAAATTTCGCATGACACTACAGGGACAGGTCGCATTAGTCACCGGGGCCACCCGGGGCATCGGACAGGCCATCGCGCTGCAGCTCGGCAGCGAGGGCGCAGTCGTGATCGGAACGGCCACCAGCGACAAAGGCGCTGAAGCGATCAGTGCCTATCTGGATGCGGCGGGCATCAAGGGTGCGGGCATGACAATGAACGTTAACGACGCGGCGCAAACCGAGCGGGTGTTGGCCGACTTGCGCAAACAGTTCGGAGAGATATCGATACTGGTGAACAATGCCGGCATCACCCGCGACAACTTGCTCGCGCGTATGACCGACGAAGAATGGGACGACGTGCTGGAGACCAATCTCAAGTCGGTCTTTCGTCTGAGCCGCGCTGTGCTCCGCGCCATGATGAAAGCCAAGGGCGGTCGTATCATCAGTATTTCGTCGGTAGTCGGCAGCATGGGCAATCCAGGACAGGCTAACTATGCCGCTTCCAAGGCGGGCATGATCGGCTTTACCAAGTCCCTTGCCCAGGAAATCGGCAGCCGCAACATCACTGTGAACTGCGTCGCCCCGGGATTCATCGATACCGACATGACCCATTCGTTAGGCGAAGAACAGCGCGCCAAGCTGGTCGAACATGTGCCATTGAAACGGTTGGGCCAACCTGCCGATATCGCCGCGGCCGTGGCCTTTTTGGCGGGCCCTGGAGCGGCGTACATCACGGGGGCCACCTTGCACGTGAATGGCGGGATGTACATGGAATAGCGCATGCGGTATCGTCGCGCGTGGGGCTGGGAAATGTTTTGGAATGACGAACCGCAATAGGCACCTTGAAGCTTCATTTTTGATTGGTGCGCCATGAATCGGGGAACCTGGCCCGGCGGGGAAGCACGGTTGACCATGTCAATCTTCCGGCCAGTTGACATGTTGGGGGGAGGCTATGCTGAAATTCGAGTTCTCCGTTAGAACACGGGATGGGCAGAAGATCGAAAGCATCATGATTCATGGCAAGGATCTGCCGGATGCAGAACGCAAGCTACGCCAGATGTATCATCATTGCGAAGTGATGAACTGCAACACGATCAACGTCGATAAAACGACGGGGCGGTCAGTGGATATAGAAGACGTGCTGTCGCTGATCGCCAAGGAGAAATGAAGGCCTGGCGGCACTTGCGTGCCGGGTTATCTGTTGCGCCGTAAAACCTTGCCGTTCAGGGCGGGGATATGAGGCGCGGATGCCGCAGGCATCCTGCCTGATTGAATGGCAACGATGTGAACTTGCACAGAACGAACGTTCTGCTACAATCGGCACATGAGTTTGCACACCAAGACCCTTCGGGTACGCGTCAAGGACAAGCACGCCAACGTGCTGTCCGGAATGGCATATGAGGTGAACCAGGTTTGGAATGCAGCCAATGAGATCACCCGTGACTACTCGTGGGTGCCGATTCCTGGAGTGGGTTACGTCAACCTCCAAACAAGCGAGTTCGATCTCAATAAGGAATTGCGCGGCATCCGCGAAGAGCGGAATCTCGGTATTGGAGCTGCCACCGTCCAGAGCGTGATCGCCCAGCACGCCAAATCGCGCCGGCAGTTCAAGAAGAACAAGCTGCAGTGGCGCGCATCGAGCGGCTCGAAGCGTGCACTGGGCTGGATCCCGTTCAAGGCTGCCGGCGTGAAGCGGGTGAACGGACAGATCCGGTTCTGCGGACACTTCTTCGGCATTTGGGATAGCCACGATCTGTCGCAGTACGAACTGGGCACAGGTTCGTTCTCTGAGGATGCCAGAGGTCGCTGGTATTTCAATGCGACGGTACAGGTCGAAGCCAAACCGGGTGAAGGCCGGGAATCGGTTGGCATCGACCTTGGGCTCAAGACGACGGCATCCTGCTCGGATGGCTTCAAGCTGGAGCGCAGGCGCATCACGGATGAGTTTGCCGGGAAGCTGGCCATGGCACAGCGTGCGAACAAGACCAGACTGGTCAGGACGATTCACGCCAGGATCAAGAACAAACGGAACGATGCGATCCACAAGTTCACGACCGGAACGGTCAGGAACCATGGGGCGATCTTCGTCGGGAATGTCAGCAGCAGCAAATTGGCAAGAACAAAAATGGCAAAATCCGTCCTGGATACGGGATGGGGAATGCTCAGGACTCAACTGGAATACAAAGCGAAGGCGCGGTCAGTTGTGTTTCTAGAAGTGAACGAGAAGAACACCACCCAGACTTGTTCGAGCTGCGGAGTCATCTCCGCGGGCAGTCCGAAAGGTAGAGCGGGTCTTGGAATAAGGGAATGGACCTGTTGTGAGTGCGGTGCCACTCATGATCGCGACATCAATGCCGCAAGGAACATTCTCCGCTTGGGACATCAAGCGCTGGCTGCAGGAATCCTCGCTCTTCCCGCGCAAGCGGCAGCCGCAGGCTGAGGGCGGGGAGG
>CAWHYN010000024.1:0-250537 GCA_963833515.1 uncultured beta proteobacterium
CAAACGCCAGATTTCATCATCCGACATATCTGCGACCATCTCCAGCAATTCAGGATATTTGCCGAAGAAATGCTCGCGTACATAAGCGCCATCCTTCGATTTGTAAGTCTGATATTCGCCGTCCACGACTTCCTGCATGCGCTTCTGCAGCAAGCCATCCTTGTCTTTGGCGAGCAACCTGTCCCACTGATTGCCCCAAACCACCTTGATGACGTTCCAGCCCGCGCCGCGAAATACCCCTTCCAGTTCCTGGATGATCTTGCCATTGCCGCGCACCGGACCATCAAGGCGCTGTAGATTGCAGTTGATCACGAAGATCAGATTGTCGAGTTTCTCGCGCCCTGCCATCGAGACAGCGCCCAACGACTCAGGTTCGTCCGTCTCGCCGTCGCCCAGATATGCCCATACCTTGCGTCCGGCCGTCTGGGCCATGCCGCGATGTTCCAGATAGCGCATAAAGCGCGCCTGATAGATCGCCATCAGCGGACCCAGGCCCATCGACACAGTGGGGAACTGCCAGAAGTCCTGCATCAGCCACGGATGCGGATACGATGACAGGCCCTTGCCATCCGACTCCTGGCGAAACTTGTACATCTGTTCTTCGCTGATTCTGCCTTCGAGGAAGGCACGTGCATAGATGCCCGGTGACGAATGCCCCTGAAAATACACCAGGTCACCGCCATGCGTATCGGTCTTGCCGTGGAAGAAATGATTGAAAGCCACGTCGTACAAGGTGGCGGCAGACGCGAAGCTGGCAATATGCCCGCCCAGTTCTGAGGAATCGCGGTTGGCGTTCAACACTAGCGCCATCGCGTTCCAGCGCATCAGGCCTCGGATGCGGTGCTCCAAACCAGTATTACCGGTGGAGCGCATTTCCTCTTCCACCGGTATCGTATTGCAATATGGGGTAGTCGCGCTAAATGGCATGCCCGCGCCTGAACTGGTCGCCTTGTCAAGCAATTGCCCAAGCAAGAACCGGGCGCGTTCCGCGCCTTCGTTTTCCAGTACTGACTCCAGCGCATCAAGCCACTCTTGGGTTTCTTGCGGGTCGTAATCAGGTAATGATGCCATCTCTCCGTTCTCTCGTAATTGCAACGCGATTTCTTTGGAATTCCTTTATCCCGGACAAGCGATCGTTTCCTGCTCGGTTAGGATCCATTCGACTTTTACATCGTTCTCTTCCTGGGGAATCTCTTCGACGAGTTGCAGAGAAAAGGCCGCTGCGGCCAGCGCCGGCCGATGCGCCATACCTGCCAACAGCTTGTCGTAAAAACCGCCACCATAGCCCAGCCGCGCTCCATTCCTGTCAAAACCCACCCCCGGCAGAAGCGCGAATTCTACCTCATTTAACGCGGCCAGCCGCTCACAACGTTCGACGACCGGTTCCCGTATTCCCCACGATCCAACCGCCACCTGGGTTTCCAGATCGTCTACCCAATATAAATCCAACTTATTGGTGTGGCGGTTCACTCTTGGCAGGGCCAATTTCTTGCCATCCGCCAATACCTGTTGTATCCAGGTTTCGCTGGCAAACTCCGCGCCAAAATTCATATAGCCCAGTACCGTGCTGGCCTGCCGGTAAATTTCCAGTTTCGCGATGCGTGTGACGATCAATTCGCTGCTGGCAGCTCGTACTTCAGGCGACAGCTGCTCGCGCATCTCCAGCAACTTCTTGCGGAGGTGAACCTTGGTCACGTGCGGCGAAGCCGACATACTCGCTCAACCCAAAAACAAGCGGTACGCCGGATTGTCGCTTTCGTCCCAATAGCGGTAGCCTAGCGTATCGAGAAACAAACGCAACGTCTTCTTGTCGTGGTGCGGAACTTGCATGCCGACGAGCACACGACCGTAGTCAGCGCCGTGGTTACGGTAGTGAAACAGGCTAATGTTCCAGTTGTGGCTCATGCTGTTGAGAAAGTTCATCAGAGCACCGGGGCGTTCAGGGAATTCGAAACGGAACATGATCTCGTCCTCGACTTCCGGTGCGTGCCCGCCGACCAGATGGCGCAGGTGCAACTTGGCCATTTCGTTATCACTCAGGTCCAGTGTAGCAAGTTTGTTGCGCTGCAACCTGCCCACCAGTTCGTTCGTTTCCAATTCATCGCGCACCTGGATTCCCACGAACACATGCGCCACTTTCGCGTCGGCGTAGCGATAGTTGAATTCGGTGATGTTGCGCTTGCCGAGCAACGAGCAAAACTTGCGGAAGCTGCCCGGACTTTCCGGAATCGTTACGGCCAATATGGCCTCACGCCTTTCACCGATCTCGGAACGTTCCGCAATGAAGCGCAGCCGATCGAAATTCATATTCGCACCAGAGGCGATAGCGACCAGTGTTTCGCCCTTAAGCTTTTCACGGGCGGCGTACACCTTGGCTCCAGCGATGGCCAGTGCACCCGCCGGTTCCAGTATAGAGCGGGTGTCTTCGAATACATCCTTGAGCGCCGCACACGCCATGTCGGTGTCCACCAGAATGATCTCATCTAGCAGCTTGCGGCAGATCCGAAAGGTTTCTGTGCCGACCTGCTTCACCGCGACACCGTCGGCGAACAGCCCGACGTGTGCGAGCGTGATGCGCTTTTTGGCTTTCAGCGACTGATACATCGCGTCGGAGTCCTGCGGTTGCACACCGATAATCTTGATTTCGGGGCGTAGCTGCTTGACATAGGCGGCCACGCCGGCGATCAGCCCGCCACCCCCGATCGGAACGAAGATCGCGTGCAGTGGGTCGGTATGCTGGCGCAGGATTTCCATTCCGATGGTGCCTTGTCCGGCGATCACATCCGGATCATCGTAAGGGTGCACAAAGGTCATGTGGCTTTGCTGTTCCAGTTCCAGCGCATGCTGATAGGCATCTGAATACGAATCGCCATGCAACACCACTTTCGCCCCGCGGTTAGCTACCGCTTGTATCTTGATTTGCGGCGTCGTGGTGGGCATTACGATCACAGCCTTGCAGCCAAGCCTTTGCGCGGAAAGCGCGACGCCCTGCGCATGATTCCCTGCCGAGGCCGCTATGACTCCGCGCTTGAGTTGCTCCGGCGTGAGTCGGGCCATCTTGTTGTACGCCCCGCGAAGCTTGAAGGAAAATACCGGCTGCATGTCCTCGCGTTTGAGCAAGATCGTATTGCCGGTGCGCGCAGAAAGATTCTGTGCCGCTTCCAGCGGTGTCTCGACTGCCACGTCGTACACCCTCGCGTTCAGGATGCGTTTCAAATACCCGTTCATGATTCAACCCGACTAAAAATACGCGCGAAGATTAGCATAAAAACACGGTGAAGCCCTTGCGACATAAGCGAAAATCGGTTCAAATGCAGCACATGGAAGAAATACATCAACATGGCGTCGTCATAGAAACGCAAGTGAATTACCTGCCAGAACAATCCGATGAGGCGGAAAACCGTTTCGTGTTTTCCTACACCATCAGCATTACCAATCTCGGCCCTTCAACTGCCAAGCTCATCAGCCGCCATTGGATAATTACGGATGCCCACAACCATGTTCAGGAAGTGCGCGGAAAGGGTGTGGTGGGCGAGCAGCCGTTGCTCAAGCCAAGCCAAAGCTTCGAATATACCAGCGGAACGGTGTTGACGACCCAGGTCGGCACAATGCGCGGGAGTTACCAGATGCAGGCCGAGGATGGAACGGAGTTCGAAGTCAAGATCCCGCAGTTCGTGTTGAGTGTGCCGCGTGTTTTGCACTAGCAGAATTGTCACTAACGCAATGACGGCAATCCAAACTCGGGGTGCAACAATCGCGGACCGGACTAAATTGCTGCTGGGCTCCGCGTTGCTGCCGCTGATCTTGCTTGCCGCCTGCACGACGGCACCCAAGTCGTCAACGATATCCCTGCCCATGGCGGCAACTCCCTATACGCCTTTCGCCGTCAGCAAATGGGAAATGCTGCCGGATTGGCAGTCGATAGATTTGCAGCCTGCATGGGGAGCATTCTGGCAAAGCTGCAATGCGCTGAAGAACAAGCCGGGCTGGCAAGCAATATGCGCCCGCGCTAATGAATTGACGCAACCCGACAACAATTCGTTGCATGCATTTTTTGAACAGGGTTTTACCCCCTATCAGGTTTACAACCCGGATGGTTCGTCACAGGGTCTGATCACAGGCTACTACGAACCCAAGCTCTATGGCAGCCGTGTCAAGACTGCGCGCTTTCGTTATCCGCTGTACTCCCCACCTGACGATCTGCTAACGATTGATCTGGGCGACGCATATCCGCAACTGAAGGATCTGCGCTTGCGCGGGCGGTTGCAAGGCAATCGCGTCGTACCCTACTACAATCGCGGCGAGATCGATAGCGGAAGGGCGCCGTTGCAAGGACGCGAACTATTCTGGGTGGACAATGCGGTCGATCTTTTCTTCTTGCAGATACAAGGGTCGGGCCGCATCGAACTGCCGGACGGCAGTCTGGTAAAAATTGGCTATGCCGAACAGAACGGGCAACCATACAACTCTATTGGCAAGAAACTCGCTGAAATGGGCGCGTTCAAGCTAGAGGAGTCTTCAATGCAGAACATCAAGCTTTGGGCTGAGCAGCATCCCGACAAAGTGATGGGCGTTCTGGAACAAAATCCCAGCTACGTGTTCTTTCGCGAATTACCCAATGACCTGCCGGCCCCGCTGGGTGCATTGGGAGTGCCGCTGACCAATGAATACAGCCTCGCGGTAGATACCCGCACCATTCCGCTCGGGGCACCTGTGTTTCTGGCTACCACCTATCCCAACACTACCCAGCCCTTGAATCGCCTGATGGTGGCACAAGATACCGGCGGCGCGATCAAGGGTGCGGTGCGGGGCGATTTCTTCTGGGGCTTTGGTGAACAAGCCGGAACCCTGGCAGGGCGCATGAAGCAGACCGGACAAATGTGGGTGCTGTTCCCCAAAGGCGCGGAACCCACGATCAAGCCATAAACGGACCTTTGGCGACACCGATTCCTGCCTAGGAGTGAGCGTCTGCACTTGCGACCCGACCACCCCCTTTAGTCGAGGAATTGAACGCAATTGCATCCGTTTCGTTTGGCGGCAAGCAATTTCAGCCTGGCCAACTCGATGATACTTTCTTTGGCGGCTTCCCTATCCGGCATGCGCTGTACGCCACCGATGCTGATTGTGACTACGCCATGAGGGGAATCGCTATGCGCTATGTTGAGCCTGCGCACCCGCTCGCACAGATTCTGTATGTGCTGGTGCAGCCCTTCGAGATTCGATGAGAATGACACCACGGCAAACTCTTCGTCGGCATACCGCGCGACACAATCCGACGTGCGTTTGAATGATTTTGCGATGCAATCGGCCACCGTCCGCAAACACTCGTCCCCCGCCGCCTGACCATACCGCTCATTGAACTCTTTGAAATGATCAAGTCCAATCAGCAATAGCGACAATTCGCTATGGATACGTTTTGCGATGGAAAGCAAGTTGAAAAATCGCTCCTCAAAGTGGTGACGGTTGCCGATCCCGACAACGGGATCGGTGTGTGCCAGGGTGCTCAACTGCTGTTCAAGCCGAATTCTCGCCGTCACATCCTTCTGGATACCGATGAAATGAGTAAGCATGCCATCGTCGTCACAGACTGGGGAAATGCTGAGTTCATTCCAGTACATCGACCCGTCCTTGCGGCGATTGCGCAGCGTGACGACACAGCCCTCCCCCTTGGTTATCGCCGAGCGAATGACAGTCAGCTCGGGCTGATGGTCGTCACTCGACTGAAACACCCGAAAATTCCTGCCGACTGCTTCAGCGGCGGTGTATCCCGTCAATCTTTCAAAGCCTTGATTGACGTAGACCAAGGGAAAGCCGCTCTGCTGGGCATCGATGATGGCAATGCTGTCGTTCGACGTATCAATGGCCTTAGCGAACAGGCGGGGGGAAATATTTGCTGTGGCACTCATGATGCGTCCCTTTTTACCAGATTGGTTCAATTGCTGCCACGGACAAAAGACTCGGGGAGTGGGGCAAGTGGCTTACCCAGAGTTACGCATTAGCCGATGATGCGTGCACAGTTGCGCCCACTACTCTTGGCCACAAGTAACTCCTGGCTCGCCAGTTCGACAAACATCTGTTCTGTCGCATCTCGATTGGGCAATCGATGGATGCCTCCGATACTGATGGTGACTACTCCATGAGGAGAATCGCCATGCGGGATGCCGAGTGCCCGCACCTGTCCGCACAGTTTATGCGCGTGTCGCCGCAAAGTCTCGATACCCGTTGAGAACGATACGACTGCAAATTCTTCGCCCCCATAGCGGGCTACGCAATCCGACGTTCGCACGAATAGCTTTTTGACGCAATTCCCAACCTTACGAAGGCACTCGTCGCCAGCCGATCGCCCGTAACGCTCGTTGAATTGCTTAAAGTAATCCAAGTCGATCATCAATACCGACATCCCGCTATGAATACGCCGTGCGACGACCAGCATGTCGGCAAATCGCTCTTCGAAATGGTGGCGGTTGCTTAACCCTACCAGGGCATCCGTGTTGGTCAGCGTTTTCAGTTGCTGCTCCAGCTCAATCCTGTCAGTCACATCTTTCTGGACACCAATGAAATGGGTCAGCTTTCCCGCTGCATCACGCACGGGAGAAATGCTGAGTTCGTTCCAGAACATGGTTCCGTCCTTGCGATAATTGCGGAGCGTCACAACGCAGCCCGCGCCCTTGGAAATGGCGGTGCGTATTACGGCGGTTTCCGGCTGCTTGTTGGCAGCTCCCTGCAAGATGACACGGTAGTTTTTTCCGAGGACTTCGTCGGAAGTCAGGCCAGTCAATCTTTCAAAGCCCTTATTTGCGTAAATCAGCGGAAAGCTGCGGCGCTGCGCGTCAGCAATGGTAATGCCATCGTGCGATTCGTCTATGGTTTTGGCGAACAGTTCTATTGGAATATCGGCCATGGGATTCATGGTTCCTTGTTATCCCTTTGTCTGATTCAGATTTTTTTCCAATTCTTCCACCGGTAACACGCCCGGGGATTGTATGCCGTTTCCAAAAATCAGGTTCGGCGTGCCGTTGACGTGGAGTTTCTTACCCAAAGCCATGACTTTTGCGGTTTGCGTTTCGCAAATCGCCTTTGCAGGGGTGATTTCGCTCAGCATCCAATCATCCCATGCTTTGACCGGATTCTTTGAACAAAGCACATTGCGGACGATTTCATCAGAGCCCGGGAAGATCGGGTACATGAAGAAATACAGCGTAACATCACTGACGCCACTCAGCTCCTTCTCCAGCCGCTTGCAGAACCCGCAGTTGGGATCAGTAAAAATGGCAAGCTTACGCTTGCCATTGCCCTTCACTTTTTTCACGGCAAGTTCAAGCGGCAGCTTGTCGAAATCGATGGCAAACAGGATGCGGCGGCGCTCCTCACTCAAATCGCGACGGCTTTTTGCTTCGATGACGCTCCCTTGGAACAGATACTCGCCTTGTGAGTCGGTGTACAAAAGCTGGTCATCGATGACAACTTCATATAGCCCTGCATAAGGGGTCTTGACGATATTCTCGATCTTTCCTATGCCTGGGAATTTGCTTTGCAACGACTTCCGAATTTCGTTTTCGCCTGCATGTGCGGAAAACATCAAGGTAAACAGAAGCAGCGCGGTCAGTACTTTCATGGGTAATCCCTTCGTTAATTCATGTGGTCAATTCATCGCGTGCTGCATCAACATCTTCTTTAGCGGAATGATGTGATTGGTGGCATTCAACCCAAAATTGCGCACGGCACGCAGCATCGGAACGTCATTATTGAACAAGTTCTTCAGGCCATAAGTCGTCGCCTGCATTGCATAGACGTCTTCTTTGCGTTTCCGTTCATATCGGCGCAGCAAGTGAGCGTCTCCGCAGTCGCTTTGCCCGCCACGCCCAACCAGTATCTGCGCCAGCTGGCGCGCATCGCGAAAGCCGGTATTCACACCCTGCCCGGCGAGCGGATGCATATTATGCGCGGCATCACCGATCAGCGCCATGCGCTGTGAGGTGACTTTCGGCAACACCAGCATGCGCAGCGGGAAGCTCGCGGGCGGGGTAATGACCGCCATTTCGCCAAGCCGATGCTGCGCGCCAGCGGCCACTTTCATATTAAGCTCTTCGTGACCGAGCGCCAGCAGCTCAACCGCCTTCTCGGGGCTGACCGACCAAACCATTGAGACCCGGTCGCCCGGCAGCGGCAGCAGCGCAAGGATGCCGTCAGGTTGAAACCATTGATACGCGATTCCGCGATGCGGCAATTCGGTTCGGAAGTTGGCGACCACCCCATGCTGCCGGTAGTCCGCCGGTTCGGCGCCGATACCCGCCCGATTGCGCACCCAGGAGTCACGCCCATCTGCCCCAACGATGAGTTTGGCATGCAGAAGCCGGCCATCCTCGAGCGTGAGCGTGGCTGTTTCGTCAGAAAAGCCAAGCGAAGAGCAGCGTGCCGGATGAAACAAAGTCAAATTATCCTGTTGCCGAACCACCTCCCACAGGGCATGTTGCAGTGTGCGGTTCTCCACTGTGCACGCCAGTTCCGGAACGCCCATTTGGTAGGCGCTGAATTCCAGTTCCCCACCCGCGTCGCCAAACACGCGCATCGCTTCGACCGGTGCGATGCGACCTGCATCCACGACCGGCCAGGCGCCGGATTGTTCGAGAAAGCCACGGCTGCCCGGACTGATTGCATAAATGCGGCTATCCCAGTGCTCTTTAACAGGAAACGTATTAGTGTCCGGCGCGTCATGTCGCAGGAGCGAGGACTGACTCTCCACCAGTGCCAGCGACAGTCCACTGTCTTTAAGTGCAGCGGCAAGGCTTGAGCCTACCAACCCCCCGCCAATGATTGCGACATCAAAATTCATGACTGGAATCATAGCATGTCCTCCACTTTCATTTATAATCCCCCCCCCTCGCGGATAACCAGCTGGCGAATAGAAGATGCGTATCGGCCAATATCAATTACGTAATAACCTCATCGTCGCCCCTATGGCCGGGGTGACGGATCGGCCTTTCCGCATGTTGTGCAGACGACTGGGCGCCGGCATGGCGGTGAGCGAGATGGTGTCTTCCAACTCGTTGCTGTACGGTTCGGAAAAGACCCGGCGCCGCGCCAACCATGAGGGCGAAGTCGATCCGATCTCGGTGCAGATCGTGGGTGCCGACCCTCAAATGCTGGCACAAGCCGCTCAATATAACGTGGATAACGGCGCGCAGATCATCGACATCAACATGGGATGTCCCGCCAAGAAGATCTGCAACGTGATGGCCGGCTCGGCTCTGTTGCAGAATGAACCGCTGGTGGCGAGCTTGCTGGACGCGGTGGTCCGCGCGGTCAATGTGCCCGTCACGCTCAAGATTCGCACCGGCTGGGACAAGCAGAATCGCAACGCGATACGTATCGCCAAGATCGCCGAAGGATCAGGAATCCAGGCATTGGCGATACATGGGCGCACCCGTGCTTGCGCATATACAGGCACTGCCGAATATGAAACCATCGCTGCAGTCAAGGCTAGCGTAAGGATCCCGATCATCGCCAATGGTGACATCACCACGCCGGCGAAAGCCAAACTCGTGCTGGAACAAACCGGAGCGAATGGCGTGATGATCGGCCGCGCAGCACAAGGCCGCCCGTGGCTGTTCCGCGAAATCGAACATTTTCTGAAGACCGGCACATATCTGCCTGCACCGCAGGTCGGCGAGATCCACCGCGTGCTTCGCGCGCACGTGCATGAGCTGTATGACTTCTATGGCGAACATACCGGTTTGCGCGTAGCGCGCAAGCACATATCCTGGTACACGAAAGGTTTGAGCGGCTCGGCGCATTTCCGGCACAGGATGAATCAACTGGAAACCGTCACAGAACAAATGGCAGCAGTGGACGACTTTTTTACGGAACAAGCACAGCGTGGAACACAGCTGCATTATTCGGAGGAACTGGCCGCATGAACGAAGGTTTGATCAACGAGAATGAGATGGCGCGTCACGTGCGCAAGACTCTCAAGGAATATTTCAAGGATCTCGACGGCGAAGAGCCCTGCAGCGGGATGTACGACATGGTAATCAACTGCGTCGAAAAGCCGCTTCTGGAGATGGTTCTGGAATACGTCGGGGGCAACCAAACGCGCGCAGCAGATATCTTGGGCATCAATCGCAATACCTTGCGCAAGAAGATGCAACAGTTCCGCATCTCCTGATGGGCCGTCCCAAAATCCTGATGCACATCGAGGCGACTGCCGCTACGGTACCGGCCGGCCATCGGCAATGGCTCGGGATTCTGACATTTTTTCTTGAACTTATATTGGAAGCATCATGGCAGCAATCAAACAAGCACTGATCAGCGTGTCCGATAAATCCGGCGTTCTGCAATTTGCACAGGGGCTGGATGAACTTGGTGTAAGAATCCTCTCGACAGGCGGTACTGCCAAGCTGCTCGCCGAGAACGGTATCCCGGTCACTGAAGTGGCAGATTACACTGGCTTTCCAGAAATGCTGGATGGCAGGGTCAAGACGTTACAACCAAAGGTCCATGCAGGCATCTTGGCGCGGCGCGACTTGCCTGAACATGTCGCTACGCTGAAGAAGCACGGTATCCCGACCATCGACCTGGTTGTGGTTAACCTGTATCCATTCAGCGATACTGTGTCCAAGCCGGACTGCCTGCTGGAAGACGCTATCGAGAACATCGACATCGGAGGGCCTACGATGGTGCGCGCGGCAGCGAAGAACCATGCGCATGTCGCCATTGTCACCGACCCGGCAGACTATGCGGACGTACTGGCCGAGATGCAAACCAATGACGGTGAGGTGAGTGATACCACACGGTTTGGTCTGGCGAAGAAGGCCTTCTCGCACACGGCGGCGTACGATTCAGCGATTAGCAACTATCTCACCGCCATCAACCCGGACGGCACGAAAAGCCTGTTCCCGGCGCAGATCAACTTCAACTTCGCGAAGGTGCAGGACATGCGCTACGGAGAGAACCCGCACCAGAGGGCGGCATTCTACCGTGACCTCATTCCGGTTGCTGGGGGCCTCGCCGAGTACGCGCAACTGCAAGGCAAGGAACTAAGCTACAACAACATCGGTGATGCCGATGCGGCTTGGGAACTGGTCAAGACTTTCGAACAAGCGGCTTGCGTCATCGTCAAGCATGCCAATCCGTGCGGCGTTGCAATCGCCGACTCGCCGCTCAATGCCTACAAGCTGGCCTATGCGACCGACACCACGTCCGCGTTCGGCGGCATCATCGCCTTCAACCGCGAACTGGACGTCGACAGCGCGACCGCAATCACCACCAATCAATTTGTCGAGGTCATTATCGCGCCATCAGCCTCGGAAGCTGCGCTAAAGGTGACTGCGGCAAAACAAAACGTTCGGGTGCTGGTCGTACCGCTGTGCAACGCGCACAACCAGTATGACTTCAAGCGTGTTAACGGCGGTCTGCTGGTGCAGACTCCTGATGTACTGAACGTGCACTCTGCTCAGCTCAAGGCGGTGACCAAGGCCCAACCCAGCAAGGACCAGATGGAAGACCTGCTGTTCGCCTGGCGCGTTGCCAAATTTGTAAAGTCCAATGCCATCGTATTCTGCAAGAACGGCCAGACACTGGGCGTGGGCGCAGGGCAAATGAGCCGCGTCGACAGCACGCGAATCGCCAGCATCAAGGCGCAGGGCGCGGGCCTAAGCCTGTCAGGTTCCGTCGTGGCGTCGGACGCCTTCTTCCCGTTTCGCGATGGCATTGACGTGCTGGCCGCCGCGGGCGCGAAAGCAGTAATCCAACCCGGTGGCTCGATGCGCGACGAGGAAGTAATCGCGGCAGCGGACGAACACGGGATTGCGATGGTCTTCACGGGCTACAGACACTTCAGGCATTGACATGAAAATACTGGTTATCGGTAGCGGCGGTCGCGAGCACGCTCTGGCATGGCGTTTGGCACAGGGGATGAAGGTTCAAAAGGTCTATGTTGCGCCGGGGAATGCCGGCACTGCGCTGGAAGAAGGTGTGGAGAACGTCTCGATTAACGCCATTCCCGAAATGATTGAATTCGTCACGCGTAAAAACATCGAACTCACGATCGTCGGGCCCGAGGCCCCGTTGGCGGCGGGCGTGGTGGATGCGTTCCGCGCTGCCGGATTGAAAATTTTCGGCCCGACCAAAGCGGCGGCGCAACTTGAATCCTCCAAGGATTTCGCCAAGCGTTTCATGGTGCGCCACAACATCCCCACTGCATTCTTCGAGACCTTCGGTGACGTAGCGTCCGCACGCGCTTACGTCGAAAAGCATGGCGCGCCCATTGTCGTCAAGGCTGACGGACTTGCGGCAGGCAAGGGTGTCGTCGTCGCCACGACCAAGGACGAAGCGTTCGCGGCGATTGACATGATGCTGTCCGACAACAAGCTGGGCGATGCAGGTGCTCGCGTTGTGATCGAGGAATATCTTGACGGCGAAGAGGCCAGTTTCATCGTGATGGTTGATGGCAAGCACGTCCTGGCAATGGCCAGCAGCCAAGATCACAAGCGCCTCCTGGATGGGGACAATGGCCCCAACACCGGCGGCATGGGTGCATATTCGCCTGCGCCAGTGGTCACACCACAGCTGCATGCACGCGTGCTGCGCGAGGTTATCCAGCCAGTAGTGCGCGGCATGGAAAGAGAAGGGATTACATACACTGGCTTCCTTTACGCCGGGCTGATGATAGACCCGCAGGGCAATGCTAAGGTATTGGAATTCAACTGCCGGATGGGCGATCCCGAAACGCAGCCCATCATGCTGCGCCTGAAAAGTGATTTCGCTGCTATCGTCGAACACGCGGTCAATGGCACGCTGAACGAGGTGGAATTGGAATGGGACACGCGCACTGCGCTCGGCGTGGTGCTGGCCGCCGCCAATTATCCCGACACGCCACGCAAAGGGGATGTCATCTCAGGGCTGCCTGCACAGACGGCGAAGAAACTGGAAGACGCCCACATATTTCATGCCGGGACTGCCATGCAGGACGGGCAAGTTGTTACCAACGGCGGACGCGTGCTGTGCGTCACCGCGCTGGGAACGATGGTGAAGGTAGCGCAAAGACGGGCCTACGAGATTGCCAACGGTATTCACTTCGACGGTTGCCAGATGCGTCACGATATCGGCTATCGCGCGATTGCCGCCAACAGGAAATAATTGCTTCGAGTCGGCCCATCGATTCACCGGATCGCCGCATACATCAGACGCGGCGGCCTGATCGCCTACCCTACCGAGTCCTGCTACGGCCTAGGGTGTGATCCGGACAATCGCATCGCCGTACAACGATTGCTCAAACTCAAGCGGCGTCCCCAGCACAAAGGGCTGATACTCATTGCGGCCAGTTACCTGCAAGTGGCGCGCTACCTGAAGCCGCTCACGCCAGCCCAACAGCAGCATCTCAAAACGGCAGGGGCGCAAGCGATTACGTATCTGATGCCGGCCGTTCATTCGGTCCCGCGCTGGTTGCGCGGCAGCCATGATACCCTCGCAATCCGATTGACCGCACACAAGGAAGCCGTACGGCTCTGCCTGAGCGTCAACAGCGCGCTGGTCTCGACCAGCGCCAATCGAAGCGGCCAACGTCCCGCCAGAACATACGCGCAATGCCAACGGCTGTTCGGAAGCAAGGTGTGGGTGCTGCCGGGGAGAGTGGGACAACGCAAAAGGCCCTCCAGCATATGCTCGTGGGGTGATGATAAAATCATACGCAGTTAAACAACATCGGAGAAGAGTATGAGTGGGTTCAATTCCGCGGAGGTAAGAAAATATCTTTTTGAATTGCAAGAACGCATTGTCACGCGTCTCGAACAGGTAGATGGGCAACAATTCCGCCGCGACTCATGGGAAAGACCCCAAGGGGGCGGCGGCAGAAGCTGCCTTCTCGAAGAAGGGAACGTACTGGAACGCGGCGGCGTGGCGTTTTCGCATGTACTGGGTGACAAAATGCCGCCTTCAGCGACCGCGCACCGCCCTGAGCTGGCGGGCCGCCGCTGGGAGGCAATGGGCGTATCGCTGGTGTTTCATCCGCGCAACCCGTATGCACCCACTGTGCATATGAATGTGCGCATGTTCGTAGCAATGAAGGACGGTACTGCGCCGGTATTCTGGTTCGGCGGCGGCATGGATCTCACGCCGTATTACGGTTTCGCAGAGGATGCAGTGCACTTCCACCAGATATGCAAGAATTCGCTTGCTCCGTTTGGCACAGACCTGCATCTCAAGTACAAGAAATGGTGCGATGAATATTTTTATATCAAGCATCGCAATGAGCCGCGCGGCGTAGGCGGCATCTTCTTCGACGACCTTAGTCTTCCGGATTTCGACACCGCATTTGCCATCCAGCAAAGTGTGGGTGACCACTTTCTGTCGGCGTACGTTCCAATCCTGGAACGGCGGAAGGACACACCTTACGGCGAGCGCGAACGCGATTTCCAACTTTACCGGCGCGGCCGCTACGTCGAATTCAATCTGGTGATCGATCGTGGCACCATCTTCGGCCTGCAAACCAATGGACGGACGGAATCCATCCTGCTGTCCATGCCGCCGCTGGTGAAATGGCGCTATGACTGGCATCCCGAAAAAGGCTCGGCGGAAGCGAAACTTTATGAAGAGTTTCTAGTCCCCAAGGATTGGGTTTGATGCCTCGCGGCAGGGCAGGTCCATGTGCCGTTGACCAGGACGCGCCAGTATAGTGGAGCACCTCACACTCCATTCTGTGCAGTGCCTCAAGTTGTTCACTGCCAGTGGCAGGGAACCAATCCGGGGGGCGGGTACAGCCGGCCCGCATCGACCACACGTACTTGCGCGAATCGAAAACGCGATTCGTCACTGTCGGGTACTCCCAGCCAAACGCAGACCCACGATCGATGTCGATCACTTCAACGTGAGGGGACATACTTCGCGATGTGCTATGCTCCGCGCGTTTTTTCGATGATGGTTTCTGGATGAGATTCATACTTTATTTCCTGTTGTTGGTCGCCCCTGCTGCGCTGGGCGACCCTACCGCTGGAGGATTGCCGCAAGACCCCATAATGCAATCGTCCCCCAGCACTCTGCGGCAGCGTGGAACCGACGGTTCAGCGCTACTGACCGCAGATTCCTCTTGCCAGACATTTGATTGCCTGCTGTTGGTGCGCCTGCCGGCGGACCCCTTGAGGGTGTTCTCTTCGCTCGACGTTGGCACAGACAACGAGGCAGCGCACATGTTTTCGTACCTTGAGGGTAAACATAAGGGCAGTGTCAGTTTTACCCCGCCGAAATTTGAAGGCGTATCGCCAACCGTCAGTATGCCGCTCTCGAGCACTGCCGATTTTCTTGGTGCTCATAATGCGTATCTTGCCAACGATGCAGTCAGGCTTGGACGTTATGCACAAAGGCTGAAAAATACCCCCTTGGAAGTCTACGTCAGTTATTACCAGTTAAGCGTAGGGCTAAAAAATGCTGACCCCAAGACTGTAAGGAGCTTTCTTTCGCGCCCGGAAGATACACCGGTGATCGATCAACTGCGTGGAGAATGGCTCAAGCTGCTGGGAAAAAAGCAGCAATGGGATCTGTTTGATGCTGAGTATCCGCGCTTGCTTAATGAGGATGCGGAGTTGGCATGCTACGCGCTGCAATCTCACCGCCGCAGCCAAGGGTCGGCTGTTTTGCGCGAAGTGCGCAAACTATGGTTCACCGACAAGGGGCAACCGGAAAGCTGCAGTACGCTGTTTGAAGCTGCGCTGGCTGCTGGCGTCATCAGCGACCCGGATATTAAGCGGCGGCTGCGCCTCGCCTTGGAAGGTAACAATGTTTCGCTTGCAATCATGCTGGCCAAACGACTCGATGGCAATCACTCAACCTTGCCTGGCATGCTGCAAAGTGCGTCGGCGGATCCGGACCGTTATCTGAAGAAATTGACACAAGAGAAGTCCCGTTCCACAAACAGAACGGTCGCGAAGAGTTCACGAGCGCTCACTCCGCAAGCACGTGTCGATGGGGCCATAAGAAACAGGGTTTCGTGCGTTGAGCAGCTGCCGTTTTCCCTGGGAAGCTTGGAAAATCCAATCTCTTCTCCAGGCACGACGATTGCCCTCCCGCCGGAGCAAGAACTTTCCTTGGCGAATCTTTTTCTACCGCTTGGCTATCGCAAGGCCGAAAATCTTCTGTCAGCGCTGGATGCCGGAAAAATATACCTATTATCCGCACCCGCAATACAATCGAATCCGGGATCGACACTTTCCCTGCCAGACACTCAGCGAACCGGCGCGACCGGCGCTTCCAGGAACCCGCCCGCCACCTCCCAAGGGGGAGGCCCTTCGGTGGGCGATGCTGGCGCAGAGTGCATCGCCCCTTGTGTGATTGGAAGCGAAAGCGACCTGGCTGCGCCTGCCTCGTTGAATCCAAGATTGGCAAGCGAGGGTAGACGTGCTGTCGCGCTGTTTGCCCTACAACGCCTCGCAAAACAATCCCCTGATTTGGCCATCGCACGCTGGGCGAAAATCGCCGGATATTTCCCCGTGGCCGAGCAGCGCTATTTTTATGGCCGGCTGGCATATGAGGCCGCGCGAAATCTGGATGTGCGCGCCCTTCGATGGTACAAGGCAGCGGCAGATACGCCGCTTGACGATCACCAATCGGCATGGCGGGTGCGCGCGGCCTTACGCGCACTGGATTGGCCGGAGGTATTGGCTAGCATTAACGCCATGGCCGATCAACAACAGCACGATCCTGCGTGGCAATATTGGAAGGCCCGCGCACTTAAGGCTTTGGGCAGGCCGATCGAAGCAAGGGAGATATTTGCGCCTTTGAGCAACGATTTCAACTTCTATGGTCAGCTTGCGAGTGCGGAACTGGCTGACTCCCCGATATTGAGCAAGACAACACCGGTATACAAACCCAGCCAACGGGATATTACCGAGATGCTGGCTCTGCCGGGGATACAGCGCACCTTGGCACTGTATCGGATGAGCCTGCGTACCGAAGCGCTGGACGAATGGCGTTGGGTGCTGCGCAATCTCAATGATCGTGAACTGCTTGCTGCAGCGGAAATCGCAAGACGCAACGAAATGTACGACCGCGCTATCGGTGCGGCGGAAAAAACGGTCAATTTGCACGATTTCAGTTTGCGCTATCTCGCACCGTATCGTTCCGAATTGCAAGCGCACATCCGAGAGCACGGATTGGATGAGGCGTGGGTGTATGGCCTGATGCGTCAGGAAAGCCGTTTTGCCACCAGCGCAAAATCAGAAACCGGCGCATCGGGACTCATGCAGGTCATGCCCAGCACGGCGCGTTGGATAGCACGCAAGCTGGGGCTAAAAAGCTATCGCAATGCGCTGATCCATCAACTCGATACAAACCTGCGCCTTGGCACGTATTACATGAAATCAGTGCTTTCCCAGTCTGAAAACAACCCCGTTCTGGCTTCGGCGGCATACAATGCCGGACCGGCTCGAGCGCTTCAGTGGCGCGGCGACCAACCCCTTGAAGGTGCGATCTACGCCGAAACGATCCCGTTCGAAGAAACGCGTGACTATGTGAAAAAGGTGATGAGCAACACCGTGTATTACGCCGATCAGTTCGGCAGTGCGCCGCTCTCCCTAAAGCAACGCTTGGGCATCATCCCTGCCAGGCCTGCAACTTACAAAACGGCGCTTAACCAGCCAACGATCCCCAATGCAGAGTAGCGCAAAAGTATATTGCGTAGGCGGCGCAGTGCGCGACCGCTTGCTAGGCCTGCCTGTTCAGGACCGCGATTGGGTAGTGGTAGGTAGCACGCCAGAAGAAATGGTCGCGCAGGGGTTTCAGCCGGTCGGCAGGGATTTCCCGGTGTTCCTGCACCCGCAAACCCATGAGGAATACGCGCTGGCGCGCACCGAGCGCAAGACTGCGCGCGGATATCAGGGCTTTGCGGTTTATGCGGCACCGGATGTCACACTCGAGCAGGATTTGCTGCGCCGCGATTTTACGATCAACGCCATCGCACAGGATACGGACGGCAAGCTGATCGACCCGCATAATGGCGTCGCCGACCTGCGCGCCGGTATCCTGCGCCATGTCAGCTCTGCCTTTAGCGAAGACCCGGTGCGCATCCTGCGTGCGGCACGTTTTGCGGCGCGCTTTGGTTTCACGATCGCACCCGAGACCTTGACCCTGATGCACAACATGGTAAAGAGCGGTGAAGTGGACGCTCTGGTAGCCGAACGCGTCTGGCAGGAACTGGCGCGGGGCCTGATGGAGAAAAGGCCATCGCTCTTTTTTTACGCGCTGCGCAATTGCGGCGCTCTGGCCAAGATCATCCCGGAAGTGGATGCGCTATTCGGCATACCGCAACCGGAAAAGCATCATCCCGAAATCGATTGCGGCGTCCACACCATGCTCGTCGTGGACGATGCGGCAATCCATGATTACCCGCTTGAAGTGCGTTTCGCCGCCCTCACCCACGACCTGGGGAAGGGTGCCACACCCAAGGATCTATTGCCTCACCATGTCGGTCACGAACTGCGCAGTGTGGAGTTGGTTAACAAACTTTCTCAGCGCCTGCGCGCCCCCAGCGAATGCCGCGACCTGGCCGTGCTCGCAGCCTGCTACCATGGCGATATTCATCGCGCCCTAGAGTTGCGCGCGGACACCATCATCAGGTTATTCCAGTCCACCGACGCGTGGCGCAGGCCAGCGCGTTTCGAACATTTGCTGCAGGCCTGCTCTTCCGATGCGCGCGGCCGCAACGGTCACGAACAGGATGCATACCCGCCAATGAATTACTTGCTGCGATTGTTATCGGTCGCGCGCGCAGTGGACGCCGGGCTGATCGCGAGGCAATTTAACGACAGCAGCAAGATTGCCGCCGCAGTACAGCAGGCGCGCATCGACGCGATAAGCGAATCGGTCGAAAAGCGATCTGGCTGAATATCTTGCCACTCGGGGAGCCAATTCAGAGCAAACGCGTCAGGTCCCCATCGGCAAATCCGCACAACGGCCTCACCATCTTTCTTCCCAGCGCCATCACCTTGAACAGCTCGCCCATTTCCGACGGGCTGGTAAGTTTCTGCAACTGCGCCGAAAGCGGCAGATAGTCGCGCAGATCTTCTGGTGAAGTTTCCTGCAGCAACGTGGTGATGCCGCAGTTGATCAGGAAGAATGCCTGGGAAGTATAGCCCATCAGTTCCAATCCAGCTTCAATTCCGGATTCGGCGATGTCAGTAAAATTCACGTGCGCGGTGATGTCCTGCAATCCAGGGAGGTAGAACGGATCATCTTGCACGTGGTGGCGATAGTGGCACATCAGCGTGCCAGCACGCCGTTGCGGATGATAGAACTCGCGCGCGCCGAAGCCGTAGTCGATCAATAACAGCACTCCCTGCTCCAGTCGTCGTGCCAGACTGTTGATCAGGCCGCGCCTGGCGACACACACTTCGCTGATATAGTCATCGGGCACAATAATTCCCTTTGCAAGCTCTAGCAAAGCCGCATCACTAATCGCGCGCTCCTGCCAGATGAAACCGTGTTCGCCTGATGCCACCCCGAGCTCGGTGATTGCACTGTCCCGCCAGTGCACCAGATGCACCGGTAATGCGTCGAGTACCTCGTTGGCAACGATTGCGCCGCTGAATTTTTCGGGCAACTCATCCAGCCACCGCACTCGATCTAGCAGGTGCGGCAGCCATTTGCGGATCAATGCTTGCTGCCGCATGCGCAAATCGGCGCTCACCTCAAGAATTGCATAGCTTTCCGGAACGCAGCCAAGGCACTCGCATTCGGAAAGCATGTCAACCGCGAGTTTGCCGCTGCCCGCCCCGAGCTCCAGTATACTTGGTGCGCTCTGCGCCATGATTTCCGCCACTTGCCGCGCCAGGGTCCTCCCAAACAAACGGGAAAGCTCTGGTGCGGTAACGAAGTCGCCTGCCTCTCCGAACTTCTGCGAACCCGCCACGTAGTAGCCCAATCGGGGCGCATACAAAGCGAGTTCCATGTAGCGAGCAAATGATATCCAGCCCTCATGTGCGGCGATGTCGCGCCGGATGTATTCGGCCAGCCGCGCGCTGTGCTGGGCTGCCTCTGGGCTGGGGGGGGGCAAAGTGCTCGCGGGACGAGTGGGCATGGTCAGGTATAATTCGCAGGTAGGGAAGTTTAATGGAGCAAGCGATGCAAGGCAAAGTTGTATTGGTAACCGGGGCAGCAAGGCGCGTCGGCGCGGCCATTTGCCGCCGTCTGCATGCCGGCGGGGCACGGGTCGCCGTGCATTATCACAGCTCTGAACAAGATGCATTGGCTTTGCAAAAAGAATTGCTTAAGCTGCGCCCGAAAAGTGCCGCTGTATTTCATGCGGACCTGCTGAACCCGACCGCGTTATCGAAACTCGTGCACAAGGTCATCAAACGATTCGGGCAGCTAGACGCATTGGTGAATAACGCTTCAAGTTTTTACGCTACCCCGTTGGCGGATATTGATGAAAAGAATTGGCGCGATTTGATTGGTACCAATCTGAAGGCCCCGTTGTTTCTCGCACAAGCGGCAGCGGCGGAACTGCGTCGCAGTCACGGTTGTATCGTGAACATCGCAGACATCCATGCCGAACGTCCGATGCACGGCCATCTGCTTTACAGCACCGCCAAGGCTGGGCTGGTCGCGCTGACGAAGGGGCTGGCACAGGAGATGGCCCCGCAGGTGCGCGTCAACGCAATCGCCCCCGGGGTCATCGTGTGGCCCGAATCCGCCGAGTGGTTTGACGCGGAACAACGGCGCAGAATTGTGGCTCACACGCTGCTCAAGCGTGAAGGCGAACCTGACGACATCGCACGCGCGGTATATTTCTTACTAGATGATGCCCCATACATTACCGGGCAGATCATCGCGGTTGATGGCGGTCGCAGCGTGAATCTTTGAAAGACTGATATGAGTGATGTTACCCAAGAAATCGGCGGTCAAGTCGGCGAAGACGAAGCAGACCAAGTCGCGGTGCGCGCAGCGACCGGGACACGCCGAGCCGTTAATCCGCCTGCCGAGTACCTTGCACGGCACACAGTGGATGGATGGCCGCATAACAGCCGCGCACCCTCCGGCCAGCCGCAGGAAGATCAAAGCGCCGCCACAGGGGCTTCCGCGTCAGTGTCCGAACGCCACTCGACCAACTTCAATCGACTAAAGGGACGGCTTGAACATATGGTCGGACAGGCCATCGCCGATTTCAACATGATCGAGGAAGGCGACAGCGTGATGGTGTGTCTTTCCGGCGGCAAGTTATAACCAATAATGTTTTTGTAAAGCACTAATCGAGCCTGTAGTCGCGAGAAACCCAGTAATTTCCCGACAATTAAGCATCCGGTAGATTGACAAATACAACTCCAAGTACTATGCTGGTTTTGTTAGGGTATTGGATTATATTTTTCGTAAACTATGCGACTCAAGCTATACAAGTATAACTCTATGTCCTTCGTATCCATCGTTGACGATACTGAAGGAATACCCGGTTGAACTTCTAACTGCTGAAACGGCCAACGTCAAAAGTTAATAGTTAGCTTGATATTTGCTTAAAGTGTTGGAATTTGAGTTGGTAAAACGAAAATCCCTTTGTGTCTGCTGAAGCAAGGGGATTTTTTCTTTGGCTCTATAAGGGAGAATTTTCCCTTCCATAAAGCGGCACTTCGCGAAGTGCAGTTCCCGACAGATTGTGTTGAAAAACTCGCTTTCATTTTAGGCTGATTCAGTCGCTCAATTTTTTCTGCGTGTGATTTTTTTCGTGGCAGTGTGTTTTTTCTCAAGTCGAACCCCTTTTTCTTCGCTTAAGTACCGACCATTTCTGCTTCCTGTGCTACAGGGGTAAGCCATTTCGCCATTCGCCTCAAATTCTGCGCGGTTGCAGCCAGCAGAAATTCGTCTCGTGCACCACTTGGCCCTCGTAATCGGAGCTTATCCAGTTTCAATATCCGCTTGAGGTGTGCAAACAGCATCTCGACCTTTTTGCGTTCACGTCTTGATTGTTGATATTCCGGTGTCATGTAAATCCGACGTGCAACGTTGCGTGCATCTTCGTGGATACTGCGGGCGATCTTGCGTTTCGGAGTGTTCGGGCAACAATGATTCTTTTGGGGACATGCTGCACATTTATATTGGTTTGACGTATAGAGAATGGTGTCGGCTTTGGTGATTCGTGTGCGTGGTTTCTTGAAGATGCGCCATGCGCTGCGTAGCGCATGGCCTTCAGGGCAGCGATACTCGTTGGCCTGCTCATCCCAGATAAAGTCGCTGTTGGAGAAGGTGCCGTCCTCGCGCTCTGATTTATCACATACCGGCACATGCGGCTCGATCTGCTTCTCGTCCACTAGCCAGTTGAGCATGGCCGCAGAACCATAGTTGGTGTCGCCAACGAGTCGATCCGGTTTCATCTCATACTTGTCTTCAACGCGATCTATCATCGTCTTGGTGGCTTCCACTTCAGCTGTCTTGTTGACTGCTGAGGGTTCGACATCGACGATGATGCCAGCCTTGAGGTCAATCAGGTAATTGGTGGAATAGGCAAAGAATGCTGGGCCACCTGTGGCACCGGTCCAGGTGGCCGCCGGATCGCTCAGTGAGACGAACTTGGGAATGAAGTCAGGATTGTTCGTTTCCTCAAGCGCATCCAGATACTCTCTTACCGGACGTGCTGTTTCAGCGGAACTGGTCCAGTTCATGGCTTCTTCTCCATGAACACTATTCACGCGCTGTGCATCGGCCTTGATGATGCTGGCGTCGGTGGCAAAGCCTTCGCCTCGTACCAGCCCTTCCTTCATGCAGCGTTGTAGTACTGTCTCGAACAACTGCCGGAACAGGCCGCTGTCGCGGAACCGGCCATGCCGGTTCTTGGAGAAGGTGGAATGATCCGGTACTGCATCTTCCAAACCCAGTCTGCAGAACCAGCGGTAAGCCAGATTCAGATGCACTTCTTCGCAGAGCCTGCGTTCGGAGCGGATACCAAAGCAATAACCGATGACCAGCATGCGGATCATCAATTCTGGATCGATGGAGGGTCTGCCGGTGTGGCTGTAGTATTCGGCGAGATGCTGCCGGAGTTCGGTTAAATCCAGATAGTGATTGATGCCGCGGAGGAGATGATTCTGGGGAACGTGATCTTCAAGGTCGAATGAATAGAACAGGCGCTTTTGCTTATCTGTCTGAAACCCAATCATATCAAGGCTCCCAACTAATTCGATGGGTGATATTATAGCATTCGAAACATCAAATTACGCGGGAGTTTTTCAACACAATAGACACACTGCTGCCCTTGGGGAACGTCGGCTATAGAGCAATCAATTCAGTGAGTCTCATTTCTCCAAATAGCCCCAAGCAGTCTTTAAACTTATTGAATAGTTTGCCCGTAAGCGGTCGCTGTTGAATTCAGTTGATTAGACTGCATCGCTAAAATAGCAAGCTAGTAAAACAATTTACTCATTCTCTTGCCTAGCTTCGCAGCGGTCTAAAGAATGCTCGAATTTCATCAGCGAGGAGTTCAGGTTCTTCCATGGCAGCAAAATGGCCGCCGCGCGGCATTGTTGTCCACCGAGCTATATTCAGCCTTCGCTCTGCGCACTCTTGAGGGGGAAGTAAAATGTCGGCAGGGAAGAGCGCAATGCCTGTCGGCACATCGATATGCCCTAATGGTGGCAAAGTGTGGCTGTTCTCGTAGTACATCCGCGTCGACGAGCCGATAGTACCGGTCAACCAATATATCATTATGTTGGTCAGTAACTCATCTTTGGTGAAGCTTCGCCCAAGGTCACCGCCACAGTCGCTCCATGCACGGAACTTCTCGACAATCCAACCAGCAAGACCTACTGGTGAGTCGGAAAGACCGTAGGCAAGGGTCTGTGGTTTGGTAGATTGGAGTGACATATAAGCTCCCTCGCGAGCAATCCACTCCGTTGCTCTACTCTTATAGAGAAGTTCTTCCTCTGAAAGATCTGTTCGACCAGACGGAGCCAAGAGATCCCGAAGAATGCCGATGTCGGTGAGGTGGATGCCAACGAGAAGCTCGGGATGAGCTGCGGCCAAATATCGCGTTACGCCTGAGCCTATATCCCCACCCGCTGCGGCGAATCTCTGGTAGCCGAGTTCTTTTGTCATGAGTTTTTCCCAAAGCTCCGCGACTTGAAATGAGTTGACGCCGCGTTGGTTGGGCCGACTAGAAAAGCCAAAACCAGGTATCGAAGGTACTATCACATCGAAGGAATCCATCGGGTCACCACCATGGCTGGCCGGATCAGTTAGGAGCGGGATGACTTTCTGATAGCGAGTGAAGGAGTCAGGCCATCCGTGAGTAAGAATTATCGGTAACGGGGAAGGTCCGACTCCGCGTTCGTGGATGAAGTGAATACTGAGTCCATCTACCTCAGAACGGAAATGAGCCAAACGGTTTAGTTCGGCCTCTTGCTGACGCCAGTTGAAACTGTCTCGCCAATAAGCTACCAGCGACTGCAGATAGCTTAGTTCAGTGCCTTGTTCCCATTCAGCGCCATCCATCTGGTCAGGCCAACGAACTTGACCTAATTTGGCACGGAGATCGTTGAGCACTTTCTCCTCGACCTGAATATGAAATTTTTCAACAGCCATTTCGCCTCCCGTCTTAGTTCAATGGCCTCTCGTCATATCTGCTCGAAGTGTCAACCTAATAGCTAATAGACGGGCGCTCCCATTTGCATTGTAAAAATTGTTTTCCACAAAGCAGTCATTGGTAAATGTCGCAAATTGGCCGGATGTTGCCTGTCATGAGCGTCGGCTTTTCTGTTGGACATTTCACACCTCGACCGGCAGCTCTTGGCACACTGCGGAACTACAACTCACTAAATTCACCGCCTGAAAGCAGCCCCTCAAAATGCAACCGCCGAGATGCCTAGGCGGTTGCTACGGAAACAATTATTTCTTAGCGCCATTCACAGCGGTCTTGAGAGTAGCGCCAGCCTTAAAAGCTGGAGCCTTGGAAGCCTTGATCTTGAGAGGTGCACCAGTAGCTGGATTGCGACCATTGCGTGCTGCGCGCTTGCGCACCTCGAATGTTCCGAAGCCAACCAAGGCTACGTTGTCGCCTTTCTTTAGTGTGGTGGTGATGACTTCTATCAATGCCGCGAGGGTACGGTCAGCGCAAGCCTTGGTGCAGTCGGTCTTTGCTGCCAGTGCGTCAATCAGTTCTTTGCGGTTCATTATTATTACTCCCTTAGAGGTGGGTAAAGTGCTGCAACGAATTGTTGCGGATATTAGGCTGCTTGGCAAGTTGAACGTCAGCAGCAACCCAGAAGCTAGACGATCTTAATTGACAGATATGTACCACCTTGCAGGGCCACAGTTCTAAATCTGCTGTTCATACGTACAAGTGGGAACGTTATGAAAGCCCTGCCCCGATTCCTATGTGACGAAATGCTCGGCCATCTTTGCCGCTACCTTCGCGCGGCTGGATACGACACACTGTTCGCGCAAAATGGCTCAAGCGATGCAGAATTGCTGCGGCAGTGCCATGCGGAAGGACGCCACTTTCTGACGAAGGATACGCTAGTGCGCGAACACAAGGCAGCTAATGGTGTGGCATTGATTCTGCCTCACAAAAATCTGGATTGGCTTAGCCACGCCTTTACTCGCTGCATAGTGGACAACACTCCACTGGTGCCCGCTGACGATGCAGCGCTGGCTCGCGCGCCAGCCGATACACTTCGTCCAGATGAACCGCTATATCACTGCCCTGCATGCGGACGAATTTACTGGCGGGGTTCGCACTACAAACGAATGCGCGCGAAGCTTGTTGCATGGCAAGAGGCAAGAACAAATCAATCTACTACTTCTCATCAATGAGTTAGCCGGTTGCCAGTTTGCATAATCCAGAATTAAGCCTATTATTATCTCCCCGCCAGCATTAGGAGAATCCCATGGTAGAGAAAAAGAAGCCAGCACATGATCTTGCCTCAAAGGCCGGTATGGCTTTACAAACCGGTAAAGCGACTCCTAAAACTATTCGCAGATTAGCAGCTCGCGTGCTTGACTCTGAGCGGAACGATCCTGATCCCCCAGCGCCCAGAAAACCTAAGAAGAAGGTCTGATAAGCACCGATGTCACGCACTTCCAAGGCAGATCGCATAAGCCATGCTTTTATCGAGGCGCTCAAATCGCAAGGCGGATCAGTAGCAACCATGTCTGATCTCGCCACTGACGAATTAAATTCAACGATTCGTGACATATTTCTCTCACTTGGCCGCTCTGGTAGAGAGGTCTACTTGGTTCGTGGAGTGGGATTTATTAACCTGCATGTTCGTTCTGCTCCGCCAGGTTGGTGGAGCATTCTCAAGACCGTAAAAAATGATCTCGATATCCTCGCAAAAGAATTTGGATCAAAGTGTTTCTACGTACTGCTAATTGGCCGCGATGATCAGCACGTCGCAAATGGATACATATTGACCGACCTAACCAACCCTCCACTCCTCCGACAACCAGGTGTTGAAAAAACCAAATACACAGTAAACGAGAAGTCGCACCTCGACGCCTCGAAGCTGCTCTTGTCAGTAGACAAGGTCGCGAAACTTCTTCTACAGATGCGAGGATGAGTCAAATGTCCTGATGGGGCAGGTATTATGCAAGCTGATAATTGTTGCCAACACAGCCTGGCCTGAATGACAGTCATAAAATAATTTTAAGACTGTTTGCCAACATTGTGCGGGTCAATAAACTGACAAAGTTGGAATCTATTCGAGGACGCCGACGAGCGTCCTCTTCTTTTTCCAAGCTGGAATACCTAGGGCTGAAGCTGTATGGGTTTATAGCCTGGCCATCGTGTACTTGTAATGGCAACATCGTTCACCGAAAACTGTTCTGTGCCGGCGAATCGTGCGCGATAGACTGGAGTGGACATGCCATCGTATTTGAAATTGTGGATCTCGTCATCTTGAGATGGCCGATCATCTCGTTTTATTAGGTGCGATTCTTCGCCGATATCCCTAGGAAATGTCATAGGCTGCTGCCAGTTAGGGAACTTTAGGTGGGTAATTTTGAAAATATGACAGCAATTGAAAGTACCGCATAGCTAATTTTGAATCGCCAGCCGTTCTAAAACGAGCGTATTCTTCTTGAATAAATTGCAAAGCATCGTTATACATATCAACGTGTTCATGGCGCGATACTGTTTGTTTAAAGCCTTCCCCGAGATAATGAATCATCCATTGACCGTCGATGTCCCTAATGAGCATTTGCAAGCACTTCTGGGCTAGAATCGAACTGTATTGAGAAAAATTATCCTTGGGATTAAGAGCAGCAGTCGTGTTCAAAAACTCAATCATTCTCGATCCCACTGCAATTCGTGGATACTGCGCCACCTCGCTTTCGAGCTCATACGATCTTGCTATGGCGGGGCCATAAAGCTCGCCGGGCCTTAGTTCGGTCCCCCACGCTATTTCAATACCGCCGCGGAGTGGGTTACGAAATTGAAAACCAAGATTCGCAAAGCATAGAGATCCGGCCATGCCAAGAAGCGCGAACGCGCTGTTTATTTGTATGGGTGCTTCCTTGTTGCCTAGGCAGCTAAACGCAACCAACCCGTCAGACCAATACTGTAGGTGAAGCTCGTGCCCCTGAATTTTGTCCCATTCTTCACGAAGTTCTTGGGGAAGGCTTTGTCGTATTGGCGATTCAACTGACTTAATGAACGCAGCCACAAAATCATTCGCCTGCTTCTGTAGTCGCGTTATTGGACGAATTGTTTTCGCTAGTACTTCTTGAATGAATTGTAATCTTTCCTTTTCCGTAGTGATTATCGGAAGGATGCCCTGATCACGAAGAGCGTGACGCTGGCCAAGAATATCTATAAAACAAACGCAATAGTTAAACGCTGACAATGCCGCTGGCGCAGTAATAGGCTTTTGGGTATCCATCGCAAATGACTCCGCGCTGTGCATGTTTGGGTTGTGTTAGGCGGTTCGCCCCGTCCAAGTAACACAGGGGGCTATAAATACATTGCTCGCAATCTAGCACCAATTTTTATTTATAACCAGAAGCCTAAAGCAATAGAGTAATTCCCAAAGCCATCACCATGGTAAAATTCAACGCGCAGGGCTGGCTAATTTTAAACGCGCATCAACAATCATAGGGTCACATAAAGATGAGCACTGCTGCTGAGACACGCAAAAGGAAACTTCGCAGAAACGTAGGGAGGGCGGTCGCTGATTACTCCATGATCGAGGATGGCGACAAGGTTATGGCATGCGTAAGCGGCGGAAAAGATTCATTCGTAATGCTAGATACTTTGCTGTACATGCAACGAGTTGCGCCAATTGAGTTCGACATTGTGGCAGTAAATCTTGATCAGAAACAGCCAGGCTTTCCAGAACATGTCTTGCCGCAGTTTTTCAAAAGCAAGGATATTGACCACTACATAATTGAGAAGAATACGTACTCTGTTGTTAAACAGAAGATCCCGGAAGGTAAAACGACGTGCTCGCTATGTTCTAGGCTGAGAAGGGGCACTCTCTATGGGTTTGCTGAAGAAATTGGCGCTACTAAGTTAGCCTTAGGCCATCACATGGATGACATTGTAGAAACTCTATTTCTCAATATGTTCTTCCAGGCGAAACTAAAGGGAATGCCGCCCAAGCTGCTTAGTACAGATAAGAGAAACATCGTGATCAGGCCACTCGCCTATTGCCGAGAGAAAGACATCGCTAAAGTTGCCGCAGATTGCGAATTTCCCATCATTCCTTGCAACCTGTGTGGTTCGCAAGAGAATTTGCAGCGAAAGAGAATTAAAATGATGCTTGCTGAATGGGATGCTGCAGACCCAGGATGGGTCGAGAATATCTTCCATAGCATGCAAAGCGTTATTCCTTCACAATTGGCCGATGCCAGTCTGTTTGATTTTATCAATATCACAATTGACAGATCGGAAGATCAGCCGCTCCAAGAATTTGGAGGGGCAACGATTTCATGCTCTAGTTTCGTAAAATTGGGTGAATGCCGGTCGGATTTTGTAAAAGATCCAGAAGATATTTTAGATGCTTGGTGAGGCATTATTAGTAAAAACTGCCATGGCTTTACAATTATTGGAAATATTGTAAAGCTAAAATCTTCTTGGGATACGCTATTTGTGGGCAAGATAGGTCAGTGAGCTCGATCACATTATAGCATTTATTGCCTATACAACAAAGACTCTTATACGCTGCTCGATATCTTGCTCACCCTGCGCAAGCGGGCACCAGTCGATTTTCGCATCATCGCGATGAATCTGGACCAGAAGCAACCGGGCTTCCCGGCTGAAGTGCTGCCAAACTATTTGAAATCAATCGGGGTCGAATATCACATCGAAACCCAGGACACTTATTCCATCGTCAAGCAAAAAATCCCAGAGGGCAAGACCACTTGTTCCCTCTGTTCGCGGCTGCGGCGAGGCATCATCTACCGTGTGGCGGGGGAACTTGGGGCGAACAAGATCGCACTAGGGCACCACCGCGATGACATGATTGAAACCCTGTTCCTGAACATGTTCTTCGGCGGGAAGCTCAAGGCCATGCCGCCAAAGCTGGTCACCGACAAAGGAGATCATATCGTGATCCGTCCGCTTGCGTATTGCTCAGAGAAAGATATCGCACGCTACGCTCGCGGCATGGGGTTTCCCATCATCCCGTGCAACCTTTGCGGTGCACAGGAAAACCTGCAACGGCAGAAGATCAAGGAAATGCTCACCGCATGGGAACGTGATTATCCGGGGCGCAGCCAGACCATCTTTACCGCGATGCAAACGGTCGCGCCCTCCCATCTGCTGGACGGCAAGCTGTTTGATTTCAAGAATATTCAGATCGGTGAAGACATGGAGGAAGGCGATACGGCGTTCGACGTCGGCCCGTGACCGATAATTGCGGATCACGATAGAAACTGCTGAAGCGAGTTCCGCTTGGCAGCGCAAATGACCCCGAATTGGAGATCGCTGCTTTTTTCTCGACGGCAGTCGTCTGTGATATGCTAATAAAAATCAAACCTTACGTCGTCATATTCAAGGTACTGTTTCTATTTGACTTTTTTAAACACAAATCGTTTGAATCAACGCAACATTGATAAACTTTGAAGGAGTGGATTTATGTTATTGGGCCGCATTGTTGCACTTTCGCTATTAATCGCCAGTTCCACGGTCTTGGCAGACACTGTCGATATTACCCTGCGTGATACCAGTGTCCAGCTTCAGTATAAAACCTCCATGGGTCGCGACGCCCTCGGCAAGGCCGAATTTCATGCCGGCGTTCTTTATGTTAACAAGAATAATATGCTGGGCGATTTTGGTCTCTTGGTAAAAGACGAATTGGGCGACAAGGCACCCGGGTTTTCCGTCGGGGTCGGTTTAAAGGGCGTGATTGCCCAGGTAAGCGGAAATACTTCGACGGCCAATAACGTTTCGGCATTGGCACTGGGCGCAATGGTGCGTTATTCCCCACCGACCATTTCACGCCTCGGCTTTGTCGGGCAGATGTATCTTTCCCCGAATATCATCACCTTTGGCGATGCCGACCGTTATGTTGAAACAGGGGCACGAATCGAATACGAAGTAATACCGCAAGCAGTTGTCTATCTAGGCTACCGGAGAATAGCATTCGACCTCAAGTCTGAGCCTCGCGCGACTCTTGATGAAGGTGCCACCGTGGGCGTCAGAATGTCGTTTTAAGCGCGAAGCGCTGCTGTTTTGCACATCATATTGCGCGCCGCCCGGGCCGGCGCGACAATCATGAAGCACCCGCAAGGCGGAGAAGCCGGATGTCATTCTTCGCGCAGTAATTGCCCACAACGCCGCGGCAATCCGCCAAGAGCTTCCAACCTCCTCGTCCATCCCTTCCGGCACCAGCTGAATGCTGATGTCACTGTGATGGCATTCGACTTTTCCTCTGCAAATACGCGGTCATAACGGACAAGTCATCGCAGACGAGCGGATAGCGTTCCGGGTTCTCGGAAAGCAGCGCCAATCACAGGCATTTCTTGCGGCCTGATTAGATGTAACGCGCCACCATCCCCTTCGACAGTTCGCCTTGCAGCGGTATCTTAACGCGATGGCCGCTGCCCGGGGCGACGGTGAGCGCTTCCCCTTGGAGGGTGCTCATCTCGTTCAGCACGACAATGCGGTTTCCGGAAGGATGGATGATCTCCAGGGTATCACCAACCTGGAATTTATTTTTTACGTCAATCTCAGCCATGCCACCCGCACAAGTGACGATGTCGCCCACATATTGTTGCCTGGTACTTTCGGAGTGGCCGCGCATATAGTTCTGCTGTTCATGCGTGTGGTGGCGCTTGTAAAAGCCGTCGGTGTATCCGCGGTTCGCCAACGCGTCCAGCGCACCGAGAAGCGAGTAATCGAACGGCCTGCCCTGCACTGCATCATCTATCGCCTGCCGATACACCTGCGCGGTACGCGCCACATAGTAAATGGATTTCGTGCGCCCTTCCACCTTGAGCGAGTCGATACCTATCTTCACCAATCGCTCGACGTGCTCGACCGCACGCAGATCTTTGGAGTTCATGATGTAGGTGCCATGCTCGTCCTCAAGGACCGGCATCAGTTCGCCCGGATGATCCTGGCGCGAGATGACGTACACGCGATCAGCCATTGGGTGGCGCGGTTGCGAGCCACAGTTAGAAAGCGCAGATTCTCCCAATGCCTTGTCGAAATCGAAATCGATCTTATGAATATCCCCGGTACCATCCGCGGTCGCGTTTTCCAATTTGTAATCCCAGCGACAGGAGTTGGTGCAGGTGCCCTGGTTCGCGTCGCGGTGGTTGAAGTAGCCCGACAGCAGGCAGCGGCCAGAATAGGCGATGCATAACGCACCGTGAACAAACACTTCCAGTTCGATGGAAGGGCATTGTTGCCGAATATGTTCGATTTCATCGAGAGACAATTCGCGCGACAAAATCACCCGCGACAATCCAAGCGACCCCCAGAATTTCACCGTCGCATAGTTGACCGTGTTGGCTTGCACAGAAAGGTGTATATTTACCTCGGGCCAGCGTTCGCGAACCATTGCGATCAGGCCCGGATCGGCCATGATCAGCGCATCCGGCCGCATCGCGATGATAGGCTCCATATCGGCCATATAGGTCTTCACTTTGGCATTGTGTGGCATCAGGTTGCTGGCAACGAATAGCTTCTTGCCGAGCGCATGTGCTTCGCGGATGCCGATTTGCAACTCTTCCAGCTGGAATTCATTGTTGCGCGCACGCAAGGAGTAGCGTGGCTGCCCGGCATACACCGCATCGGCACCGAAGGAAAATGCACTACGCATCTTGTCCAGCGTACCGGCTGGCAAAAGGAGTTCCGGCGCGCGTAGCCTGTTCATTGTGACAATCCTAATCGCTGGCAGATCGCCAAGGCTGGCGCAGCCTGGTTCAGCGTGTAGAAGTGCAGGCCAGGCGCGCCACCCTTGAGCAATCGTTCACACATTGCAGTGACTACATCTTGCGCAAACGCTTGCATCGATTCGGCGTCGTCCCCATAGCCCTCCAACGTGCGGCGCAACCAGCGCGGGATTTCCGCACCGCAGGCATCCGAGAATCGCGCGAGTTGCGTGAACTTCACGATTGGCATGATGCCGGGCACGATGGGAGCAGTTACGCCCAGCCTCTGACATTTATCGACGAAGTGAAAATAACTGTCGGCGTTGTAGAAATATTGGGTGATGGCGGAATTGGCCCCGGCGGCGATCTTCCGCTTAAAGTTAAGAATGTCGTCGTGCGCTGACTTCGCCTGCGGGTGAAATTCCGGGTAGGCCGCCACTTCGACATGAAAATGCTCACCTGTCTGGGCTCGGATGAATGAAACCAGCTCGTTGGCATACTGAAACTCGCCGATGCTGCCCATGCCGGATGGAAGATCGCCGCGCAGCGCAACGATACGTTCAATGCCCATATCCTTGTAAGCAATCAACATCGCCCGGATGCTTTCACGCGTGGAGCCAATGCATGACAGATGAGGTGCGGCGTTGTACCCCTCCGCTTTGATCTGCCTTATGATATTCACGGTGCGGTCTTGCGTCGAACCACCCGCGCCGAAAGTCACGGAGAAAAATTCAGGCCTGAGCGGGGCAAGCTGCTTGCGCGTTGCCACCAGTTTTTCTACGCCTTCCGGAGTTTGCGGGGGAAAGAACTCAAAGCTAATAAGAGGTTTGGTCATTGCTTCCTCATCAGTTGTGTGGCAGCCGAGGACAGCGCCCAGGAAAAAATACTATAAAGCAGCGCACCCAATACGCCGTGCCAAAAACTGTCCACGACAAAACCCCGCAGCACCGAACCCACCAGCCAGAACAGCGTGCCATTGATGACAAAGATGAACATCCCCAACGTCAGCATCGTTACAGGCAAGGTGAGCAACAGGAGCAGTGGCCTGATCAGAGTATTCACCAACCCCAAGAAAAATGCGGCAATCAAAGCGGATGTAAAGTCATCCACATGGATGCCAGGCACAAAATTAGCGACGGCGATCAGCGCGAGTGCATTGAGCACCCAGATTAATAATAACTCCAATTGTGGTTTCATATACGCTTTCCTTAGCTTGCTTTGGCCGCCTGAATACGCAGTGCCGGGCCATAAGCCAACTGACAACTCTCGCCCCTCTGCGCGGGTGAACCAGGGCTGCCTGCTGGTGAAGGCCAATATGACAATCGCACGCTCCGATAAATGAACAAGCAAGCGCCACGCTCGAATCGAGTCGCGGTGTCCTTGTCAGCCTTGCAGAACAGTTCATCCGCTATGGTCGGCGCGAACATCAAGCCGTCTCGGCAAGAGCCCTGAACACCAAACCTCTTCCACAGTAAAACGCCGCCCATCCCGCCACGCGGTCCACGACATAACCAAGGAACTCTCGATATGCGGCGTGCATGCTGAAGTCAGTACCGGTAGTGACTGGCTTTATACGGGCCTTCCTTGGGCACGCCAATGTAGGCAGCCTGTTGGTCGGTCAGGGTGCTTAGTTGCGCATTCAGAGTGGTCAATTGTAAACGGGCGACCTTCTCGTCCAGGTGCTTCGGTAAGGTGTACACGCCGATAGGATAGTCCTTGTTACGCGTGAATAGTTCAATCTGCGCGATGGTCTGGTTCGCGAATGAAGATGACATCACATAGGACGGATGCCCGGTACCGCAACCCAGATTCACAAGCCGGCCCTCGGCCAACAACAGGATGCGCTTTTCCGGTTTGCCATTCGCGGCTGGAAAAATCACGTGATCGACTTGCGGTTTTATGTTTTCCCACTTGTATTGCTTGAGCGACGCAACATCGATTTCGTTATCGAAGTGGCCGATGTTGCAAACGATTGCCTGATTCTTCATCTTCTTCATGTGCTCGTGGGTGATTACATGGTAGTTGCCAGTGGCGGTGACGAAGATATCACCATACTCACAAGCATAGTCCATGGTCACGACGCGATAACCTTCCATCGCGGCTTGCAATGCGCAGATCGGGTCGATCTCGGTCACCCACACTTGCGCGGACAATGCGCGTAACGCCTGTGCGGAGCCTTTGCCAACGTCGCCATAACCCGCGACGACGGCAATCTTACCCGCCACCATCACGTCGGTGGCACGCTTGATGCCATCCACCAGCGACTCGCGGCATCCATATAAATTGTCGAATTTGGATTTGGTGACGGAGTCATTGACGTTGATGGCAGGGAATTTGAGTTCCCCGCGTTCGTGCATTTGATACAGCCGATGCACGCCAGTAGTAGTTTCCTCCGTGACGCCCTTGATTGCGGCAAGACGCGTGGAATACCATTTCTTATCGGCAACCAGCTTCGCCTTGATTGACGCAAACAGACAGGATTCCTCTTCGGAGCCCGGATTGTCCAGCAACGACGCGTCTTTCTCGGCGCGCGCCCCTAGATGCAGCAACAAGGTGGCGTCACCACCATCATCCAAGATCATGTTGGAGAGGATTTTTTCGCCCTGTGGCCCCTCCGCCCATTCAAAAATGCGATGGGTGTAATCCCAATATTCAGCCAAGGTCTCGCCTTTTACGGCGAACACAGGGGTTCCGGTCGCCGCAATTGCGGCAGCAGCATGATCCTGCGTGGAGTAGATGTTGCAGGATGCCCAACGTACTTCTGCACCAAGTGCCTTTAGCGTCTCAATCAGTACGCCGGTTTGGATGGTCATGTGCAACGATCCGCTGATGCGCGCACCGCGCAGCGGTTGCGTAGCCATGTATTCCTTGCGAATCGCCATCAAGCCGGGCATTTCGGTTTCGGCGATGGCGAGTTCCTTTCGCCCCCATGGGGCCAAGGACATATCGGCAACAATGTAATTAACGGATTGTTTTGTGACAGCGCTTCCGCTTGTAGCAGGATTCATAAGCTGCTCCATTCATAAAGTTAATGAATGGGTGCAGTTGGAACGCATGACCGCGGACTCCGAGCCTGACGGGGGGCTGGTTGCCCAGACCCGCTGCAGCACCCCTCGGAGGGCGCGAATTATAATCGCAAAAGAGGAATTTTGCTAAAACGTTGCGGCCACGTAGCGGTCAAGGCGCCCGATGGCTGGTAGACAACGGCATATGCGACTTTTCCGGGCCCTCGCGCGCCCTTCTTGCCCTTGCAAAAAGGTTTGGACAAATCACGTTTCAGGTTCGATACTGGCATTGGCGCTGCATGAAGACGCCTTGGCATGAGCAGACTCCCGCCTCAAAAAGCCGCTTCAATTAGTGAGGCTGTCTTTCATAGATCGAAGTTGCCTTGATTTAACCCGCTTTGCATCCTCGCCTTCCGCTCGCGAGGGAAGCCCCTACCGAACAGCGGTTAAAGCGCCGCAGGCGCCGCTTTAGAGGCCAGCGTCAGCCCGCAAGGCTGATGCCTTATCGGTGCTTTCCCAAGTGAAGCCTGGTTCTTCACGGCCGAAGTGCCCGTAAGCGGCGGTGTTTTCATAAATAGGACGCAGCAAATCGAGCATTTGTACGATGCCCTTGGGACGCAGATCAAAGTGGCGCAGCACCAGCTCAGTCAGCTTTTCATTTGAAATTCTTCCGGTCCCGTAGGTGTCCACCATCACGCTGGTCGGCTTGGCCACGCCAATCGCGTAGGAAACCTGCACCAGGCACTTGGTCGCCAAACCCGCAGCGACGATGTTCTTGGCAACATAACGGCCGGCATAGGCAGCGGAACGATCCACTTTGGACGGATCCTTGCCAGAGAACGCACCCCCACCGTGCGGTGCGGCGCCGCCGTAAGTGTCAACGATGATCTTGCGGCCGGTCAGGCCACAATCGCCCTGCGGTCCGCCGATGACGAAACGCCCAGTCGGGTTAACCAGATAATTGATGCTGCCCTTTATCAATTCTTTTGGCAGCACCGGCTTGATGATTTCCTCTATCGCAGCTTCGCGAATTTGTGGCAGCGTCATTTCCGGCGCATGCTGTGTCGAGAGCACCACGGTGTCGACCGAATGAGGCTTGCCGTCGACGTAACGGATCGTCACTTGTGATTTTGCATCCGGACGCAGCCAGGGTAAGCGACCGTCATGGCGCAACTCTGCCTGTCGCTCCACCACGCGGTGCGCCAGGAATATGGGCAGCGGCATCAGCGTCGGAGTTTCATTGCAGGCGAAGCCGAACATCAAACCCTGATCACCGGCGCCTTGATTCAGAAAATCGTCGGAGGCCCGATCCACGCCTTGTGCAATATCCGCGCTTTGCTTGTCGTAAGCCACCAGCACCGCGCAGCCCTTGTAATCGATGCCATACTCGGTATTGTCGTAGCCGATACGCTTGATGGTCTTCCGCGCCACCTGGATATAGTCCACATTCGCGGTGGTCGTGATCTCACCGGCCAGAACCACCAATCCTGTATTGGTCAGCGTCTCCGCTGCAACACGCCCATATGGGTCTTGCGCTAGAATAGCGTCCAGAATGGCGTCAGAAATCTGATCCGCAACTTTATCCGGATGGCCTTCGGATACGGATTCGGAGGTAAACAGGAAATCACTCATAATTCTCGATCTATCCAATGACTAAAGACGCGCATTGTATCAAATTGCCCTCCAGATGCCGATGACCTCTTTCCTCTTTAATGTGATCTTCCGGCTGCTTTCGAGCTTGCCGCTCCGTTGGCTGCACGGTCTAGGCAGTCTGCTTGGCCGCATGACTTTTGCCATGTCCAAACAATACGCCGCACGGACAGAAGAGAACCTGCTCCAGGCTCATCTGGCCATGGATGAAAAGCACTATGCCACCCTGCTAGACCAGACCGTTGCCGAAGCTGGAAAAAGCATCGTTGAGTTGCCGTGGTTATGGAGCAAGCCACTTGGAGAAGTCTGCGCTACGGTACAACACTGTCAGGGCTGGGAGCATGTCGAAGCAGCCCACAGACGCGGCAAGGGAATCATTTTTCTTACGCCACATTGGGGTTGTTTCGAGATTACCGCCCTATATATCGGCCAACGTCTGCCGCTGACAAGCTTATATCGTTCCCCTAAGCAAAGTTGGCTGGAACATGTGATGCGAAGCGGTCGCGAACGTGGACTGGCACACTTGGCAACTGCCGATATCAGCGGTGTCCGCCTGCTTTACAAGGCGCTTAAACGCGGCGAAGCCATAGGTTTGCTGCCTGATCAAGTACCTAGCCAAGGCGAAGGCGAGTGGGTAGACTTTTTTGCACGTCCCGCTTACACAATGACTTTGAGCGGCCGGTTAGCACAAGCGAGCGGGGCCGCGGTCCTCTTGGTCTATGCCGAGCGACTGCCCTTCGGCGCGGGATATAATTTGTACTTCGAGCCCTTGCCGTTAGATTTTTCAAAATCTGTGCCCCTGCAGATCAATGCGTCCCTGGAGCGTGTGATCTCGACCTCTCCAACACAGTACCTTTGGAGCTATAACCGCTACAAGATTCCCCCAGGCGTACAGCCGCCGCCCCCAGCCAAGGAACAAAGATGCTGACACGTTTCGGTGCTTCAATCTTGTGGTTGATCCATTACAGTGCCTCCAGCATCAGTGTCGCAGGAGCAAACTGCCTGGGTGCGGTACCTCATCCGCCGGCTTCGAAACATCTTGAGGTTGGTGCCGTCGCTTCCAATCGTGCTTGCCCGATATCGGCGATGAAGCGCGAAAGCGGTGCCAGGTATCACGTGCGCACTTCCCGGCGGATCGGGGATATGCGTGGGCCTTCTGCCCCGTGGGGCAACATCATCGGAACGGTGATGACATCACGTATATGCGCCGCATGAACGAATTCACCGAACAACGAGTACCGGAAATGCCGGGGCAGTATTTGTGGTTCCATAAGCCGTTCAAGACTCGCCACGAAGGCGAAGAAAGGTCCAACTGATGAAATACCACGACCTGCGCGATTTCATCGCACAACTGGAGAAACTCGGCGAACTTAAGCGCGTCATTGCGCCAGTTTCGCCGTATCTGGAAATGACCGAAATCTGTGACCGTGTATTGCATGCGCATGGTCCGGCGATCCTGTTCGAGAATCCGGTCGCGCGCAACATTCCGCTAAGCAAGATACCTGTCCTGGCAAATCTGTTCGGCACGCCGCGTCGCGTGGCCTTGGCGATGGGTGAAGAATCCACCGCGACGTTGCGCGAGATAGGCAAACTGCTTGCCTATCTAAAGGAACCCGAACCCCCCAAAGGATTGAAGGATGCTTGGGAAAAATGGCCGGTATTCAAGCAAGTGTTGAATATGTCACCCAAAGTTCTTTCCAGCGGACCATGTCAAGACGTGGTGAGGGAAGCTGTAGACGTGGATCTGGGCCAGTTGCCCATCCAGACCTGCTGGCCCGGCGATGTTGCGCCGCTGATCACCTGGGGCCTGGTAGTCACACGCGGACCAAACAAGCCGCGCCAGAATCTCGGCATCTACCGCCAACAAGTGATCGCCCCGAACAAGACCATCATGCGCTGGCTGGCACAACGCGGCGGCGCGCTCGATTTTCAGGACTGGCGCAAAGCACATCCCGGCAAGCCGTTCCCGGTCGCCGTGGTTATCGGTGCAGATCCGGCGACGATCCTTGGTGCGGTCACCCCTGTTCCGGATAGCCTTTCAGAATATCAGTTTGCGGGTTTGCTGCGCGGCGGCAAGACCGAGCTGGTCAAGTGTCTGGGCAGCGACTTGCAAGTACCAGCCTCCGCGGAGATCGTTCTTGAAGGCGTGATCCATCCAGACGACATGGCGCTTGAAGGACCGTTCGGCGACCATACCGGCTACTACAACGAGCAGGATCATTTTCCAGTGTTCACGATAGACCGCATCACCATGCGGCGCGACCCGATCTACCACTCCACTTATACCGGCAAGCCGCCTGATGAACCCGCGATGCTGGGCATGGCACTAAACGAAGTATTCGTCCCGTTGTTGCAAAAGCAGTTTCCCGAGATTGCGGATTTTTATCTGCCGCCAGAGGGATGCAGCTACCGCTTGGCTGTCGTAAGCATCAAAAAGCAATACGCCGGTCATGCCAAGCGCGTGATGTTTGGCATCTGGAGCTTTCTGCGCCAGTTCATGTACACCAAGTTCATCATCGTGGTGGATGATGACATCGACATACGCGATTGGAAAGAAGTCATCTGGGCGATCACCACGCGCGTCGATCCGGTGCGCGACACGCTGCTTGCTGACAACACGCCGATTGACTACCTCGACTTCGCCAGCCCTGTATCAGGTCTGGGCGGGAAGATGGGTCTGGATGCCACCAACAAGTGGCCCGGAGAGACGCAACGCCAGTGGGGTACGCCGATCATAATGGATCCGGCGACAAAAGCGAGGGTGGATATGATGTGGAATAACTTGGGACTATAGTTTTGAGCCAGCGGTAAAGGTGACGATTCAGCGTGTCGGATTCCTTTTCGTGTGACCGCCGCATCACACAAATCAAAGATTGGCATGAAACCGCTTCTGGCCTGGACCCTCGGACCAGTGTTGTTTGAAGCAATCGGAGAATCCAGCAAGAGTATGCAAATTGCACAAATGGCCCGATTCAAGAAACGCCTTGACAGGATTGACAGACCAGTCTTGACAAGGACGTTTGAGGGACATGTGACCCATCTACATTTGTTGACCGGCACCAGACGTAGTGCAATTCCATGCCCGTTGCCCCTATCGCGACTTTTCGTCCCGTTGATGGACAAGCTTTCCAGGGTAAACCACGCTGCCAGACTGAACAGCACATACCTGCCGGGAACAGCACCGAGCGAAAGCGGACTCGATGTGAGCCAACTAGCCGATGATCACTGATGGCTATGAAGTCGTAGTCCAATACTCATTTTCTCGACACCCTTCATTCTAAAGAAATGGCGTGTTTTAACTCATCTATTTCAGCTTTGGCCTGCCTACTTAACTGATACCGTATTGCACTGGTTGCATGATCCCAACAGAACGAATTCGCATCCGCAGAAAACGGCTGTTGATTGCCATTTCCATTGAAAAGAATCTTTGCGGGGGCGAATGCAATAGGGCGCTTGAAATGAAGTAGCGGGAGACAAACAGATGGATATCCTGTTAATTGAATATGATTCTGAGATACGAACTCTGCTCAAGACATTCCTCGAAATTCGGGGTCATCAGGTCGTATATCACGAGGATGGCGCGAGTGGATGGGCAGCCTATCAGGCTCGAACCTATCCTCTGGTTATCGTCGATTGCTCATTGCCGGGAGGAGACGGGCTAGAGCTGTGCCAGAAAATTCGTGGCACCCCGACGGGCTTTGAGAGCATAATCATGGTGATCACTATGCGCACCAGATTAGGAAATCTTGGGCAGGTGTTGGCTGCAGGTGCAGATGACTACCTGGAAAGACCCGTCGATCTGCATCACTTTAGCATCCGCCTTGCCATTGCAGAACAGCGCGTCAATACGCTGATACAGCAGGCTGCCAACATCAAATCGCTGATTGAAAACAGTGAACTCTTGAATGAGGCGCAACACATTGCTCAAGTTGGCAGTTGGAAACTGGATCTCCGGACGGACGAGCTCATCTGGTCAGATGAGATCTTTCACATCTTGGAGGTCAATAGGGCAACGACTCCAGCGACATACGAGATGTTCTTGAATATGGTCCACCCTGAAGACCGGGATGAAGTCAGCCAGGCCTTCAAAAAAAATGCCGCAGAACACCATACGCCCTGGGAAATAACCCATCGCTTATGCATGCCGGACGGACGGATCAAATGGATAAAGGAGCGTTGCGAGACCCTTTACGATGAATTCGGCAAACCGCTTTCCACTGCCGGCGCGGTACAAGACATTACCGTACAAAGAAACACCGAGGAGGAGCTGCAATTTGCAGCCTCGATAAATCATTCCAACGGTGATGCAGTCATGATCTCGGATAGCAGCAACCGCATCGTCGCTGTCAACCAGGCATTCACACAGTTGTCCGGCTATACGCCCGACGAAGCGATTGGCAGACCCTCGATTTTCATGTACGCGGAACATCATGGCGCAGGATTCAAGCAGGCGATTTTCGACAAACTCAACAACACCGGCAGCTGGGAAGGGGAAATATGGAACCGGCGCAAAAATGGAATGGAATACCCCATATGGCAGTTGATTCATACCATCTATGACGACAACGGCAATGTGCTGAGGCGCGTTACGCTATTTTCCGACGTGACCGATCCAAAGCTAACCAAGGAACCCATCAGGCGACATGCATACTATGATGCATTAACGGGAATACCAAACCGCCGCCTTTTCGAAGAACGTCTTCGGCTGGACATCAAAAGGGCTGATCGCGCGAATCTACCCATCGCGCTGCTCCTTATAGATATAGACAACTTCAAGGAGGTGAATGACGCGCTCGGACCTGATGTGGGTGACCGTCTGCTGAAGGAAGCGGCAAGGCGCATCAGCGCGTGTGTACAGAATTCAGGTATGGTAGCCCGACTAGGGGGTGATGAGTTCATTGTCATCCTGTCTGAAGTTGCGGATGCCCATCAAAGCATCGATGTCGCTCAAAAAGTCATTTCCAGCCTCGCAGAACCTTATCATGTTGGTGGTGTAACCATCCATGAGTCAGCCAGCATCGGCATTACCCTGTATCCGAATGACGCCATTGGCATCGGTGCCTTAATGAAGAATGCGGACCATGCAATGTTTGTGGCCAAGAACAATGGAGGCAACCAATTTAGTCAGTTCAAACCTTCGTTCCAGCAAACGGAAGGGAGACGCATGCTTGCATCTTCGATCGACCCGATCGACCTGACGCTTTCCGAAGTCATTGAGATGGCACGCAAGATTGGTATCAATGTGATCCACGAAAGGGGTGGAAACGCAAGGACAGCACGACCTGTTAGCAGGAACCAGCTGTAATCACGTCATGGAATCCCGAACTCAGGCATATACTGCCCGGGAGATCAGCCGCCCGGGAACAAGTGTCATTGCTTTACATTCTGCGAACAATATCTCGACGCTTATCTTCACGCAATCGGAAACTTGATCTAGAACTTAAAAATTGCGCCGATGGTCAGTCCGCCATAGTTATTGACGTTCAGGTCAGCTGCAACTTGAGGCGTTAGGTCATATCTGACCCCGGCTGTAATATATAAGCCTCCCGTATCGGCTGCCGTTCCAAATGGGGCACTGGGTCCGCTCAAATCCGATTGCAGTGTAATCAAGCCCAGGCCTGCATAGGGCTTTATTCTTCTATCCAACTTTGTTAAAGAACTAAAATCATAGATCGCCGCCGCGCCGAAACCATTGTAACTGTACTGATAGGTCCCAGCAGCCCTCGGGAATGATTGTGAATAATTCTTCCAGAATACCTGGATTGAAACAGGGGCCTTGTTGGTCATCGCAGCTGAAATGTCGAACTCGCCCTGAACAGCAATTACGCCATTCCGATCGAAGCCGTAATTGATCCCGATACTGTTCTTGCCTTCATCCGCAATGGCGGGTGCAGCGACGAGAGTGGACAACAGCGCGGCAATAAGAATCTTCTTCATGAATGTTCCCTTTGTTAAATGGTGAGGCTATCGGCGTTCAGCGATGCGAAGGCCGCATCGTATCGAGCAAGGCAGGTTGAATCAAGGGGTATAGGCAAAAACGACGATAGCGCTTAGTGTTCCTTTTGGAGCCACGCTATCAACGCATCTTGCGCGGGCTGCGCCAAAGCTGCATTTGCGTGATTGACGATGAACACGACGATCCACTGTTTGCCGCTGTGCGCTTGTACGTAGCCTGCGATGGATTTGACACCTTCCAGCGAGCCGGTCTTAAGGTGAGCATACCCAGCAATTTCATCATCCTTAAAACGCTTTTTAACGGTGCCATCCATTCCCAAAATCGGCAGTGAAGCCTCCAGTTCGGCGTAGAACGGGCTATTTGTGGCGTGCTGCAACAACTCGGCAAGATGCAACGCGCTGATACGCTCTTTCCGTGACAGGCCCGCGCCATTTTCCAGCACCAACTCGGGAAACTGCAGTTGTTTTGCCTTCAACCACTGCTGCATCGCCGCAGTGCTGCGCGCGATATTTGCAGGCAACGGAACAATTTCACGCGCCTGCGATGGAACCGGGATTTCCGCATGACTGGTATCCCCGCCTTCCTGGTCGACAGAAAGATCGGCTTGGCTCAGTGCTTGTGGCCTTGAAAGATCATCGCGACTGTCATGGCTATCGGCAGCCAACATTACTCCCGCGCTTTGAGATGCCGCGCTGGCATCAACCGGTCCCGCATCCTTGGCAGTGTCTGCTGTCCCGAGCGTCAAAAATAGTTGCCGAGCCATGATGTTGTTGCTGAACTTGTTGATGTCACGTATCACTTCAGACAACGGCGGAGAGATATACTTTGCAAACGGAACCTGGTCGGCAGGCGCGGTTCCTGCACGCAGGCTGCCTTGTAGCGTGCCACCAAGTTCCTGCCACAACGCGCTGAACACCGCGAAGAAATATTCGTCTTGTGGCAGCAACGAAAAGTAATCATCCGCTTCTCCGCATGTGGCGGGTATGCGCCCTTCCAGCACGATGTCGTGGCCGTCCAGATGGGCCTTGTAGGCATCTTCCCCGCCACAACGCAATTTATTGGAAGTCGTGACGTGATTGATCAGCTTGTAACCAGCCAACTCTGGTTCCAGCAACGCAGTGGTTGCATGGCCATTCGGGATCAGATGCAAATGCATCGCATTAAAATTAAGCAGCAAGGCGCTGGTGCCAACGTTATAAGCACGGGTCGGATCATTGTCGAACTCCCCCGGATCCTGGTTGGCAGCTTCAAAGAAACCCTTGTCCAGCACGATGTCACCGCGTATCTCGCGCAGTCCGCGCTGACGCAACTCGCGCAACCACATCCAGAACTGCTCGACTGTCAGCTTCGGGTCGCCATACCCTTTGAATACCAGATCGCCCTGCAGCACGCCATTTTCCAGCTTGCCGTTGAGATATGCCTCGGTCTTCCAGCGATACGCCGGACCCAGTGTTTCCAAGGTGGCAAAGGTAGTGAGCAACTTCATCGTGGACGCAGGATTCATAGCCCGCTCAGCATTAAGGCTGATGATGGGCGCAGTCTCGTGGGCATCCTGCACCACGATGCTTACGCTGGACATAGGAATACGCGCGTGCTTGAGGGCCTCGCTAACCGAATCCGGCAAAGTGACCGCAACCGCCTGATGCGTGATCAGGCAGAAAAGAAAAAGTTTAACAATAACAATTCGCATATCGCTTAACTGAGTTGATTGATGATCCGCAAGGTGCGATCTACCAACAAATCCATCTCCAATTGGTCAATTATATACGGCGGCATAAAATAAATCGTGTTTCCGATAGGGCGCAGCAATAATTCGCTTTCCAAGGCAAGCGCAAAGCAGCGCTTGGCAAAATCAGTATGAGGGCTCTGCACCTCGAACGCCCAGATCATGCCGGTATTTCGCCAATTCCGGACCGCGCGGTGTTCACGCAGCGGTGTTGTAATCTCGTTCATATAGGCCGCCTTGTCGCGATTCATCGCAAGCACGTTATCCTTGGCGAAAATATCCAGTGTGGCGAGCGCCGCGCGGCAAGCCAGCGGATTTCCGGTGTAGGAATGCGAATGCAAAAAACCATATGTCATTCTATCATCATAAAATGCCTGGTAAATTTCGTCACACGTCATCACCACGGACAACGGCAGGTAACCGCCGGAAATGCCTTTTGAAAGACATAAAAAGTCCGGAGTAATTCCCCATCTACCTTCAGAAATATTGGGCACGAAGGCGCGCGGAGCTTGCTCACAAGCAAACATTGTGCCTGTTCGGCCCATGCCGACGGCGATTTCATCAGCGATCAAATGCACGCCGTACAGATCGCAAAGCTGCCGCGCCCGTCGCAAATATAGGGGGTGGTACATCGCCATGCCTGCGGCCCCCTGTACCAGCGGCTCTATGATGAATGCCGCCAGTTGCGCATGATGCCGCTGCAAATGCTGCTCGAGCGCCTCTGCACAACGCAAGGCGTAAGCCTCGGCCCCCTCCCCCGCCGAGGCTTTGCGCCAATCCGGGCTGGGTACCGTGGCATGTTGCCGAATCATCGCGCCATATGCAGTACGAAACATCGCGATGTCAGTAACAGACAATGCCCCCAGTGTCTCGCCGTGATAACTGTTTTCCAGGCTGATGAATTCCGTCTTGTGCGGCTTGCCACTGTTCAGCCAGTAGTGCGCACTCATCTTTAAAGCGATTTCGGTCGCCGATGCGCCGTCTGAGGCATAAAAGCAATGCCCCAGCCCTTTTGGTGCGAGCTCCAACAAACGTTCCGAAAGCTGCACCACCGGCTCGTGGGTAAATCCAGCCAACATCACATGTTCCAGTTTCCCAAGCTGGTCGGTTATCGCGGCAGTAATGCGCTGATCGCAATGCCCGAACAGGTTTACCCACCAAGAGCTGACCGCGTCCAGGTAACGCTTTTGGTCGTAGTCATATAGCCATGCGCCGCGTCCGCGCGAAATCGGCAGCAGCGGAAATCTCTCGTAATCCTTCATTTGTGAGCATGGATGCCACACAGCGGCGACACTGCGAGCAATGATACCGGTGTTACCGGTTAAGTGAACCTGGTCGGACATGAATCAAATCATAGCGGGTTTTGCAATAACTTGCGCTGCGCAAGGATTAACTGGGGTATTTTACGTTCGATATGCTTAACTTCACTTTGAAGATCTCCTTATCTGTGGCATCCTTAACACCTCAATTACCAGCAGTTGGAAAGAAATAGTAATGAAATGTGTCGATGACTTCCGCCTGCGCTTTGGCAAGCGCGAACTTGTACCTATTATTATTGGCGGAATGGGCGTAGATATCTCCAGCCGTGAATTGGCTCTGGAAGCCGCACGGCTGGGAGGGATCGGCCATATTTCGGATGCGATGCTGCCTACCGTCACTGATCGCCACTACAAAACAAAATTCGTCAGCATCAAGCAAAAGCAATATAAGCTCAACGTCGAAAAGACAGACAAATCGATTGTGCAATTTGATCTTGCGCAAGTCGCAGAATCGACCCGTTTGCATGTCAACAAGACCATGGAGGCAAAGCGCGGCAGCGGCATGATATTCGTCAACTGCATGGAAAAATTGACGATGAATGCGCCGCGCGAAACTTTGCGCGTGCGTCTGTGCGGCGCGCTGGATGCTGGGATCGACGGCATCACATTAAGCGCGGGGCTGCATCTGGGATCATTCGCGCTGATGGAAGATAACCCGCGCTTCCGCGATGCCCAGCTGGGTATCATCGTCTCCTCTTTGCGCGCGCTGCAATTGTTCATGCGCAAGACAGCCAGACTCAATCGCCTGCCCGATTTCATCGTGGTAGAAGGGCCTTTGGCTGGGGGGCATCTGGGCTTCGGGATGGATTGGGCACAATATGACCTGCATACCATCGTTGCGGAAATCGTTGCTCATTTGAAGGCCGAACAGCTGGATATCCCGGTGATTGCAGCGGGCGGTGTCTTTACCGGTAGTGATGCAGTCGAATTCTTGGAAAAGGGCTGCGCGGCTGTTCAAGTGGCAACGCGCTTTACGGTGGCCAAGGAATGCGGCATCCCGGAAAAAGTACAGCAGGAATACTTCAAGGCCAACGAAGAAGACATCGAGGTCAATATGATTTCACCGACCGGCTATCCGATGCGCATGATCAAGAAATGCCCGGCGATCGGTGCCGGGATACGCCCCAACTGTGAGGCGTTCGGATATCTTCTTGACGCCAATGGCCATTGCGCCTATATCGATGCGTACAACCGCGAAGTGGCGTTGCATCCTCATGCTAAGAAGATCTCCGTCAAGGACAAGACTTGCCTGTGCACCCACATGCGCAACTATGATTGCTGGACTTGCGGGCATTACACGTACCGCCTCAAAGATACGACTCGCCGCAATGCCGATGGCACTTACCAGATCTTGACCGCCGAACACGTATTCAAGGATTATCAGTTCAGCATCGATAACAAGATCGCCTTGCCTCCGCCCCCCGCCTGAATCAAAGCTCTTCTATACGGTTATCATTTTCCGTTTACGATGGGGCGCTTGCGACCCGTGCACCTTTGTCTGCCGAAACCAGATGGAGCGCCATTATGCGATTGACTCCCGGATCCCGCCACACGCATACACAAAACCATTGCCTCCAGACGTCGCGGAGATCTGCTGCTATGAGTCAGTAATTTGCGTGACACGAAAGTGTCTTCCAAACGCCGAAAACGGCACTTGAATTTGGCTCTGGCGACCCTCGCGGATCAATCTCACGGGGGGCAAGCTTGCCCGAGAGGCGCCGGATTGACCCCCACCCGGTCACTATGTATTTTATTTTGTAAGGAACTTACAGGGGCGTTTCAAATGGTGTATATTTAGCCAATCGCGGTAGCTTGCGTGATCGTCCTCGCACACAAGCCAACGCGTGCCACGCCCATTCGACTTTCTGGACAACCGTCCCTCGACAAAGGCTATTCATGAAGAAGCATGTGAGGTATCTGGTCTTCTCAATGTTATTGGTTTTGGCGGGTGCATTCGCCCAGAGCGTCCCCGCCCCACAGGGCAACCCGACGTTCTCGCAGCAAGAACTGGATCAGATGCTGGCACCGATCGCGCTGTATCCCGACCCCCTGTTATCGCAGATTCTGATGGCGGCAACCTATCCTTTGGAAATCGTCGAGGCAGCGCGGTGGTCGGCTGCCAATCCGAATCTCACGGGCGATGCGGCGGTTCAGGCCGTAGACGGCCAGAATTGGGATCGCAGCGTCAGATCGCTGGTGGCCTTCCCCCAAGTCCTGCAAACGCTGGACCAAAATATCCAGTGGACCGAACGCTTGGGAGATGCGTTTCTCGCGCAGCAATCGCAAGTGATGGACACGGTTCAGAAGCTCCGGCAAAAGGCCCAGCAGACCGGCAACCTGGGTTCCAACTCGCAAATCCAGGTAACCCAAGCGGACGGCAATATAGACGTCGCGCCGGCAAATCCGGATGTCGTCTATGTTCCGTACTACGACCCGGCGCTGGTCTATGGATCCTGGTGGTGGCCGGACTATCCTCCTTTCTTCTGGGCACCTTGGCCAGGCTATGGCTGGTATGGCGGATTCGCGTGGGGCATCGGTATCGGCATCGGCGCTGATTTCTTTTTCACATCGTGGGATTGGCGCAACCACCGCATCTATGCTCATAACCCCCGACATCCTGGCGATGACCATCCCTGGCAGCATGATCCTGGGCATCGCCATGGAGTGCCTTATCGTGATGCCTCGCTGAATCGGCAGTTCGGTCGCGGTTTCGCAACATCCGAGTCGCGCGCGCAGTATCGTGGGCATAGGCCCGCAGAAAGCGCGAGCCCAGGCGAACCCGGCAATCGCTTTGCAACGCAAGCCGGTGGCGAGAGGCGCTTGCCTGAAGCCCGGCAAGCGATCGCGCCGCCGAACGTGAAACAGCCGTTGAACGAACCCAGGGCGCATGCTTTTGAGAACGTCGGGCACGGTTCCGACGTGCGTAGCTTTAGCGCGCGCGGCAATGCCAGCTTTTCAGGCAGGTCCTCTGCGCCTGCCCCTGCCCCTGCTCCTGCAGCTGCGCGCGGCGCTTCGCGTCCGATGCGCCGTTGAAGAGCCGATGCTGTTGGCAGCCCGGCATATTCGGCAGATTGAATGCGAAGATACGATGGCTAATGACCTCAGGATGCAGTGCACAATGGAGGAACAGGTAGTGAATAGTTGGCAAGCAATACTTTGGCGGCTGCGCGCATGCCGGCGCGTCGCGCAAATCATTACGTGCGCATTGGGGCTCGCGTTCATTGCGCCTGCGGAGTCCTTTGCCTCCAAGCCGCAGCAATCCTTTGAATCGCCGCAGGCAGGGGTCGCCGCCTTGATAAAGGCCGTGAAGGCGAATGACAAAGACGCGTTGCGGGCCATCTTTGGACCTGGCGGCAGCAAGCTGCTCAGTTCCGGCGACGCGGTCGCCGATGCCCACAGCCGAATGCTGTTCAGTAAGTCTTACGACGAGTCCAACAAGGTAGTGCTTGAAGGCGAGTCACAAGCGACACTTGTCATCGGAAAGGACGAATGGCCGATGCCAATCCCGTTGGTCAAATACCCTGACGGCTGGCGGTTCGACACCGTAAAGGGCAAGGACGAAATACTCAAGCGCCGGATCGGCCGCAACGAACTCGAAACGATGCAGGTGTGCCTGGCGATCGTCGATGCGGAACGCGAGTATGCCGGGCGGCACCTTGACCCCGACGGTGTTCCGGTCTATGCGTCACGCTTCATCAGCAGGCCGGGCAAACGCGACGGATTGTATTGGCCGACCCAGGCGAACGAAGCTCCGAGTCCGCTAGGCTCGCTTCTGGCAACGGCCGCCGACGAGGGGTATGTGCGCGCAGGCGCGCTTCGGCGCAAGCCCTATCACGGCTACTACTACCGCATTCTGAAGAGTCAGGGAAAAGATGCACCCGAGGGTACAAGAGACTACCTCGTTAAAGGCAAGATGATTGGCGGGTTCGCTGTCATCGCGTATCCGGCACGTTACGGCGCATCAGGAGTCACAACTTTCCTTGTGAATCACGACGGTGTGATCTACGAGAAGGATCTGGGTCCGAATACGAAAGCTGTCGCGGCAGCGATCACAGTATTCAACCCAGGCGAAGGTTGGAAGGAAGCCGAACAGAACAAGTAAAGCACCGGATGCGCCTAGCCTCAAAGCTCCGCACATATCCGGGCTCAGAGGGCTGTAACCCAGTGTGCATTGCGCATGGATCCAAGCGCGTTGTAGTACATTCCGCAATTGGACACTTCGCCTGAAGTTTGCATCTGGCCGACTTCCTGTTGTATCTGAATTCTTGCGTCAAGGACGCTCCTCTCGCTTAGTTGACCGGCCGCCTGGATTCGGGAAGAGGGATCACAAAGCGGCTCAATGGTTGTATGCAAGTGAAGGCCTGACAGCTGAATATTCCTCGTTGAACAGGCACAAATCGGCCTTGGGCAGTCATTCGCGTTAGCAATGAACGCTTCTCGACACGCCACGAGGTACTTGCAGCCGATCCGACTCACGCGGGAGAACACTCATGCAAATCGACCCATCCCTTCACTCGAACGCCGACAACTACAAGTTACTGACTAATCTTGTGGTTCCGCGTCCGATCGCGTGGGTCAGCAGCCTGAGCCAAAATGGCGTTATCAATCTTGCACCTTTCAGCTTCTTCAACGCGGTGGGCGCCAACCCGCTTTACTTAATTATCAGCATCGGCCTCAATGACGCAGGCAAGCCCAAAGACACGGCGAACAATATTCTGGCCAGCGGCGAGTTTGTAGTGAACCTGGTTACCGAGGACCTGTTCGATGCCATGAATATTTCTGCGGCGGACTTTCCAGCCGAACAGAGTGAACTGAAAGCGGCAAATTTGCATGCCGCGCCCTCTGTTCGCATCAAAGCGCCTCGGGTGGCCGAGGCGCAGGCCAGTCTCGAGTGCAAACTGTTCAGCGCTCAGGCGCTTGGCGCAAATACCCTGTTTATCGGCGAAGTGGTGATGTTTCATGTCGCCGATCATTTGATCGGTCCGCGGCTGCACGTCAACAATTTTGCGCCGATTGGTCGACTCGGTTCGCCTTCGGTCTACTGCCGCACTACCGATAGGTTTGACGTTGCACGCGTTACGTACGCGCAGTGGGTGAGGAAAACGACTAGATAGACACGCCCTTGAACTAACACCAAGAGCGTCGGCTCCACTGAAGCGGACTTCGCTCACTAGGCCGGAGTGAGCATGGGAAACAGTCCACGCAATCCGGCGGCCATCATTTCCACGGCCATCGCCGCGAGGATAAATCCTCCAACACGCTCAACAACATCCAGTGTGGATTGCCGAATTTTATTTTCCGCCTGACAGGCAACATGAAAAGTTATCCAACATGCGATACCCACTATCAGTATAGGCAACATGACGTGGATCAGATCTGCGTAGGTGTGCCATGCACTATTACCCATGACATAGCTGAAGGCTGCCGGCCCGGCAAGCAGCGGGATCGCCAGCGGGACGATTGCTGCTTCCCGAACCCTGCTTTCAGTTGCGATAGAGGGTGACCCCTTGAACGTTGTTTCCTTCCCGAGAACCATTGCTATTGCCAGCAACAAGACAATAACGCCTCCACCAAACTGCATCGCTCCAAGTGATACACCGAGCAATCCTAAAATAGGCATGCCCAGAAAAGCAGCCACCAGCAACGCAACCGTGACGCTGAATCCTATAGTCCTGGCAAACCGGCTTTTGCGGCGCAGATCCAGTCCCTCAGAAGCAGCAAGAAAGATCGGGATCATGGAAACGGGTCCCACCAGTACAAAAAGCGTGATGGTTTTTTTTATGGTTAGAGCCAATATGGAAAGCATTATTTAGCCCTTTTTCTTAATAAATTTGCGTGATGATCGCAGACGATATCGGTGGCCTGGTAAGTTCGGTGGAGCGGCTATCCGCGTGGTGGCGGACCCTGACACACGTTGCCCATCGAGTGTCGACATTATAGAGGGTGGCGGGTGGGCATAATACGGATTTCTAACATATTCTTGCCGGCAAGTCTGCTTGGACATTCGAAAATCACCTTAAACAATGTCTGTACTGAAATCCGCGTTCGGTCTCGCGTTATTCATCCCGTTGCTCATATAGAAGAACTCTAAAAAAGGCATAGACATAGAGTTGTGCCCATGTTGGGCATGAATTTCTAAAAGCGGCATACGAACAAGATTGGAGCATCACCGGATTCCGGACATATGCCGGATGAGATGAAATCGCAGTTGTAGTTAAAGATTACTTCTTGTTTTGATTAGCAAGGCAAAACGATGCCGTTGACCTGCTCTAGGCTTTTCGTGCCAGTTAAAACTTGAGATTATGGCTTCCTTGGAGAGGGGAAGTCATGAAGAAGAGCAGATTTACGGAAGTGCAAATAGTCAGCATGCTGCGCGAAGCTGATCGAACAACGGTCGCAGCAGTAGCCAAGGAGCATGGAGTCAGCGAACAGACTCTTTACACCTGGCGTAAGCGCTTCGGCGTCATGGAAACCAATGATGTTAAGCGGTTGCGACAACTAGAGCTGGAGAATGGGCGGCTGAAGAAGTTAGTGGCTGAACGGGATCTTGAAATCGAAGTGATGAAGGAGATTGCCGTAAAAAAGTGGTGAGCGTACCCGCTCGTCGCAAGCAGGTCGCTTACGCCAAGCAGCGCGGCTTGTCAGAACGGCGGGCGTGTACGCTACTGAATGTGGCACGATCATCCCTGCACTATGAGTCGGTACAAGCGGTAAAGGATATACAGGTGATGTCTGGGATGGCGACCCTGTCAGCGCAGTACCCCCGTTATGGCTATCGGCGCATCCGGATATTCTTGGAGCGTCAGGGGCACAAGATGAGCGCGGGACGCGCATACCGCTTGTGGAGCAAGGCTGGGCTACAGGTACCAAGGAAACGCCCGAGACGGCGTATTGCCAGCGGTCGACCCAGGCCACAGGCACCGATAGTAGCCAACCAAGTATGGGTGTATGACTTTGTATTCGACACCACGGCGACCGGGCAGCAATTGAAATGTCTGACCGTCGTTGATGAGTACACACGTGAGTCGCTGGCAATTGATGTAGCTGGGTCGATACGCTCGACCAGAGTAATCGAGGTGCTGTCGCAATTGATCAGCGTGCGCGGTGTGCCCAAGATATTACGCTCAGATAATGGGCCGGAGTTTGTTTCAAATGCCTTGCTACGCTGGGCCACAAACAATGGGCTGGACATGGCACTGATCGAACCGGGCAAGCCATGGCAGAATGGTGTATCGGAGAGTTTCAACGGCAAATTTCGCGATGAATGCTTGTCGATGGAATGGTTCAGATCAAGAGCCGAAGCCAAAATAGTCATCGAAAGCTGGCGGCATCACTACAATGAAATCCGCCCGCATTCGAGTTTAGGAAATCTGACGCCGATGGCATTCAGATCAATGGGCGGCAAGACCGCTAAAACCGAGGCCATTCTCCAAGTATGACTGGCACGAAGAAACGGGGCAGGTCAGCCCAGTACGAACACAAATCAGATGGTCGAACGTCTTCTTGATTTCGTTTTTGAATTGATTTATCGGGTTGTTAGGTCAAAACACAATAGCGAGGATCTCCGTAGTAACGCCAACCGATAATTACATCTGTTGCCTGCTCAACGACAAATACAATTTTGCATTCCTCTCCCGGCTTTACGATCCCCTTCCCGTCCTCGATATAGTATTCAGACACACCTGGTCTCACCTCTTTTGTGTCTTCTATTACTGCACTCGCCTTATATGTACGCATATGATATTCCAAGTGATAGCGGTGAGAGACGTAATAATCCATATCACCTTTCCACCTTTGCTGTGGGCTCATACAAGCGACGCTGGCCAGCATAACAGCCACCACAATTAACCAATTCTTGTTAGAGGTCGTGAGCATACTGTTCTCATTGGCGAATCGCTTATTTGATTAAATGGAATATCAAGTTGAAGTTCAGGTTCATGCCCTGAGGTCTTCCGTCAAGCTATTTTACGTCGTTTCACCAAGTTGTTTTAGCAGTGGTGATCCATGACGCCTCAATGCATTCAGATACCTAGATTCATCATACGGTGTCCGAGACTGCCAGCAGCGGAAGAGAATGCGAATCCACTTGAAAGCTAAGGCGCGTATTGCGGTTTGTCGGGAACTTCCCTTTTCGCGTTGTTGCCGATAAAAGGCGCCTGCCCAATAGGATTTGTTTATCGTCTGTGCCGCCCATTCAACCATCGTTTGTCGTAAAAATGTGGGGCTCTGCCAACGCCAGTGTACCCAACTTTTATTGCCACTACGTTCCGTTACCGGAGCAACGCCGGAATACTTCTGAAATTCATCCGCACCCTGAAAGCGATCACGCTGTTCACCGAACGCAACGAGTAATCGTGGCGCAAGCAAAGCGCCTGCACCAGGCAGCGAATTAAACAACGCATAATCAGGTAGTGTGGGAGCGATGGCGGCGATCTCTTTGTCGTAGCGATCAATAGATTGCAACGCGACACGCAGCAGATCGACCAGTATCTCCACTTGCAATTGATGCGCCTTGATGACAGCCACATCATTGGTGAGCGGCTCAGCATTCTTGATGGAATTGATTCGTTCTTCAATGAGCTTGGGGAAACGAACATTGTGTTCTCTAAAAAATGCTTCAAGGCTTGCTCTTCTGGCACGCTTAACCTGGAGTAGCGTTGGCCAGCGGGTCAGGAAGTCACAGAACACGAAGGTGTCGCTATCTGCAAACCAGTCGAGTGCTTGCGGATAGTATTGCTTGAGCGCATTACGCAGGCGGTTGGTAAAACGTGTCTTGTCGCCGACTATTCTTCGCCGCTGTTCTACCAGATAGAGCAACGTGCGCATCTGTGCACTTTGCGGTTGGAGTGGTTTGAGCACATCGCGGTGATGTAGCAATAGCTCTAGCGCGTACTCCGCATCGGTCGGATCATCCTTTGCACGACTGGGTTTGAAAGCCTGACGGTACTTCGCCAGCGTGGATGGATTGACTGGAAAGAGCACGATGAAATCGTACTTTTGCAGCGCGTAAACAATGGGGCCTTTGGATAATTCCAGTGCCAAGGCAATAGTGCCACCAAAGCGCTGTTGTATTGATAAAGCCCATTCATCGATGCCGTTCACTGTATGTGGGAATTGACCAAATTCCCGTTGATTACTATTAGTGGGCTGCAAACAAAAGTCATGCTTAGTGTCAGCCCAGTCGATGCCAATGAAGGCAGTAAATTCCTGGTGGGTTAGAGAGTTCATGATGTACCTCCCAAAGTGATAAAGTAACAATGTGGGACGTGCGATGCTTGAGTTCTGCGAAGCAAATATAGCGAGCCGGTGTGACGGCAGACCCTGAGTATTCGTAATCGATCTCAAGCGCACCAGTGGATTCGAAGCAAAACCGGAGAACATCTAGTGTTTAGGCACGAATATTCGTAATCCGCTGGCGCATGTCCCGCTCTCACTGACAGATACCTGCCAGCTGTGACTAGTATCACTGAGAATGGGACGGAAGGACTATAATTGGCACGTTTCTGCCATTACACCTTCATATTACACTGCCCTAAAACAGACATTGGCAAAAATTAAATTCGTATTGCCCGATAGCGGACTGGGTTTATCGTCAGGAATCGACACATTTCTGCCGTACAGTTTTCCACATTGCGGACACTCAGGATCAGTGATTGCAGCTCCCCAAGAAGCGAATTGCCCATAATCACTGGTATTTCGCCGCAATCGGCATCTGTCGACCAATCCCGAACGCCCGTGCGCGCAGACGCAAGATCGGAGGCGCTTGACGGCGCTTGTATTCGTTGCGGACTATCATCTTCTTGATTCGGTCAATTAGGGCCAGACCTGCAGCATTGGAAGAAAGAGATGAAAACTCTGCCTCCACTAATTCCCTCTCGTTTTTCCCCAAACGTTCTCCTTCAATCAGAACCTTCAAAATAGGATCGAGCACAGGGTAAGGCGGGAGGCTATCAGTATCAAGTTGCCCTGGCGCCAGTTCCGCTGAAGGTAGTTTATTGATAATGGAAGCGGGAATCAGCTCGCGCCCGGCTGTTGCGTTGATGTGGCGGCAGAGATCAAAAACCTCTGTCTTGTATAGGTCACCGATCAAGGCAAGGCCACCGTTGGTGTCTCCGTAAAGAGTACAGTAGCCAACTGAAATCTCGCTCTTGTTACCTGTACTAAGAAGCAGGTGGCCAAAGGAATTGGAATACTCCATAAGCACGGTTCCACGCACCCTCGCTTGCAGATTCTCCAGCGCCAAGCCTAGCAAGGGAGTGCCAAATGCAGCAGCAAATCCCCGTTCGTACCGGTCAACCAATTCGTGGATAGGGTGTTGGTATAGTTTCACGCTCAGATTGCGGCATAGAATTTCTGAATCGCTGACGCTCCCCAGACTGGAAAAGCGAGAAGGCATCGTGATAGCCACAACGTTTTCCGAACCCATAGTCTCGGCAGCCAAGGCTAAGGTCAGTGCACTGTCGATTCCACCAGAAGAACCCACCACGACCTGCCTGAAACCGCAACGCCGGGCGTAGTCCCGAAGACCAAGCACGATCTGGCGACGGTAGAACTCCATTACCGGAAGACCCTTGGGTGGCACCGCAGTTAACATGTTGTCTCGGTTGTCCCGGAAATTTCCGTTAGCCAGTTGCAAGGTAGTCACCGATTCGATAAAGCTATCGGCTTCGAAAACCACGCCATTTTCCGGCGTCGCTGCAAAAGAGGCGCCATCGAAAACCAACTCGTCGTGTCCGCCTACCTGATTCACGTAAACCATGGGCAGATTGTGCCGATGGCTGGCGGCCGTGAAAAGTGCATGGCGCTGCTTGCGCTTGCCAATATTGGAGGGGCTGGCATTAATCGTCACAAGCAAGTCCACCACCGTTTCGGCCAGTCGTGCAAAAGGATTCACGGCATAGTCCTGCCCCATGTCGTTCCAGCCGTCCTCGCAGATCAGGAAGCCCACTTGGTTATCACCCACGCGCAGTACCTTGGCCACGTCCGGCCCCGGCTCGAAGTAGCGGCGCTCGTCAAAGACGTTGTAAGTCGGCAAGAGCTGCTTGGCGTATTTCATTACCACCTTGCCGTCCGCCAGCACGAGCAGGCAGTTCTCCAGGCGCTTGCCTGGCCCGGTGCGGCGGGTAGGCGCTCCCACAACCCAGTTCATGCCCGGAGTTTCAAGAGTCGCGTCGATCAGATCGGCCAAGCCAGCCTCCGTGCGAGCGATGAATTCTGGCTCATCAAGGAGGTCTCTAGGCGAGTAGCCAGTCAGGGAAAGCTCGGGGAAAACCACGATATGGGAGTTTTCGTCTTGTGCTTTCAATGCGGCCCGACGCATCAGGTCGATGTTGCCTCTGATGTCGCCGATGGTTGGGTTGATCTGCGCTAGTGTGATTTTCAATGCACCCATAAAACCCGCCTCTCAGTCAATTTCAAGGCTATTAAAAGCCTTCCCCAAGTAAGGTAAGAGTCCGCATTCGGTATCATCAATAATCAATATTTTGGAACAACCGCCGCTCATTGTTTTTTGTCAAAACAAGAGGATCAACAATCGTAACCTTACGGCATTGTTGTAGTATGCAAGACTGCTTTCCTATTTCCATATGCACAAGTCTGGAGAAGCAAATATGAGTAATGTGACCGTATATAAATTTGAAATCAATGATGCGCATAACGATCCAATCAAGAAATTGAGCCGCTGGGCGATGTATCGCCATCATCCGATAAATGTACGTGCTGCGCTATGATAACCCTATACTCTGGGACGACGGATCCGTTTAGCCACCGTTGCCGCTTCGTGCTGTTTGAAAAAGGCATCGATTTTCAGGTTATTGATGTGGATATGCTCAACAAGCCGGAAGACCTCGCGATGATAAGCCCAGACAACAATGTGCCGGTACTGCTGGAACGCGATCTGGTGCTGTATGAGGCCAACATCATCAACGAATACATCGACGAGCGCTTCCCGCATCCGCAACTGATGTCCCCCGACCCGGTGATGCGCGCTCGCACCCGCTTGTCGCTGCACCGCTTCGACAATGAATTATTCTGCCATATCCATGCGATCGAACATGGCCAGCAAAAGGCAGTTGACGAGGTGCGTCGGACGATACGAGATAACCTGACGCAAATCTCGCCGGTGTTTGCCACGCAGAAATTCATGTTGGGTAATGAGTTCTCCATGCTGGACGTGGCCATTGCGCCGCTACTGTGGCGACTGGATCATTATGGCATCCGGCTTGGCAAGGAGGCTGCGCCACTGATGAATTATGCCGAGCGTATATTCTCGCGCCCGGCCTATATCAAAGCAATGACGCCCGCCGAAAAGGCGATGCGTAAGCAAGTCCGTGATCCCGGGAAAAAATCCCCCAAGTTTAATGTTGGGGGATAAACGTTGTTCCGATGGGGAATCGGAACGCATGTTCAAAAGGGGAAATGAAGATAAGCCGACGACAACAATTAGTCTTGTATATTTTGAATCAGTGACTTGTGCGAGGATGGTGTGCGCGTTTCCTCACTCTCCTGTGTACTCGGGGCCTGATTATTCTGCGGTGAAGGCGACCCTGCAGCAGTTGGCTCATGTAACGACAACTTCACCAACAAGTCCTTTAATCGTACGCTTGCTTGATTAAGGGCTCCATCCTGAGAAATATCTTCACGCGCTTCTGCAAACCGCTTTTCCTTGATCTTGTGGATGATTCCAGCGGCGATCTGGTGAAATTCTTGATGCACGGCGCGAATTTCATCGTGTTGCTCAGCGGGGATCATCCGGCTTCCCTCATTGTTGAGCCATTTTCCAAAAGTGCATTGATCGGTTGCATTGACCTTCGTAATGTCCACAGACGCTCGTCCATTCAGGAAATCCTTGAACTGTTTCCGCCATACGGCGTGGGCACGTAATGCTTCTTCGATTTCAATCTTCATTCCCATTTCTGCCTCCTTCCCCATTGCACAGATTTGTCCGAATCATCGAGTCGATCAGAATTAGCTGACGGACTCCCTCCATTGGTACCCCTCTGCTCGTTAAATAACTTAAGGACCAATGTCCGCTTGTCAAACTGCCAGCGGACATTCAACCACAGTTTGCTTGGGGGTCGCTAAGCGACACCGAATGGAGCCTCGTGTCTGGTAATATACCGCCCCAAAGCCGTCGTTGGCAAAAAAGCATTTGCATTGCCGCAACTCAGACGCTGACCACTTGCGGCCCAGACAAGTGGCAGTCATTCAGCGTCACGTTTATTGACTAACCGCTGTCTGCACTTAATCAGTCCAGCTCTACTAATGCAAGTGAGATTAGGAGCGACGTCCAAGTAAAATAATCCGCTTAGACCATGCTGCAGCCATATACCTGTCATCTAGTTGAAGTAGATTTCAACATGTCAAATTAAGCAGCTTGACAACTATTCCTTCATTAACTAATGAGAGGTACGTCGTGAAAATAGTTATAGCGCTTGCCGTTTTGGGCAGCGGACATGAATGAGCCACGTTGAACATCACCGGGGCGAAGTCAAGCAAATCGAAGCCGAGTTGATGAGGAAGATGATTGCTCTTGGTCTGGGTTGGCATGATAGGGAGGCAATGATGAAATTGGCATCCGAATGCAAGGTTTTCTTCCCTGCAGATGCTCAGGCTGCGTATGCATCACATGACCGTAGGCTAATAATTAAAGCGGAACTTTTTGCCCTGGCCTCATTGATGATCCATACCATGGAGCGCGCTGCGCTGGATGAGCATGAGGGACATGGGGGCGAAGTTTGGAAGGCCTTCAGCAAGCACCTATATACCTAACCGGCATCGAAACAGCTTTGGCTCAACGCTTTGGTCAACCGCGTGGCAAATTTGCGCCGCTCTGCCTTTGGCACACTTGCGACAGTTGTTCCTCTCGCAGCCAACCGTCCGTTGCTCCACCGATAGCATAAATCCTATCATCAGGGAGCTCCCCGCGAAAAGCCGCGTCCTGCGAACGTAGCTTGTTTTCTTGATGAAAAATTGGTTAGAACTTATAACCCAGTTTCAAGGTAACATCGATCGGATTGATTGTTAATTTTCCGGTGGTCGTGGTTCCACTGCCTACCAACGTAACATTGGTCGTCATGGGAATATAGCTAATGCCAAAATTAAAGGACCAGCGATCAGTCAGGCTATAAATGCCACCCGCATTAAGAATGGGGTTCACTGAGGAAGATAAGCTTTGTGAGGTTCCTGCCAACCCCTGAACAAGCGCGTTACTGTTTACAGATGTATTGCGGAAATATGTGTAGTTGACACCCAAACCGAGATAAGGCCTGAATCCGTCACTTGGAGCATTAAATAAATATTTAACCACAAGGGAAGGGAATGAGGCATCAGCATCAGCCGCATCATTAATAGATGTAGAGAGCGCCGGAAGGCTCAAGTTAACTTTCATTGTTATAGGAACGCCGATTGTTAACTCGGCCGCAATATTGTTGGTAAACATATGGAATGCGCTTGCGATGGGAGTTGTGGCATTTTGAACCGTCGCGGTGGCGCCAACAGTAGCCTGGTTAAATGATAAAGCGCCTGGTTCCACACATAGCGCAGAAGCGCATGCTCCGGTGCTGTTCAATGTGCTGATAGATGAGTTGGGCGCGAGAGCGGCACCGCCAATATAAACAATATTATCGCCAGCCTGCAGCGCCATACTGTTTTGCGAAAGCGAAGCGGCAGCAACAGCGATTGCACTCATTACAATTCTTATCTTGAAGTTCATGACAACTTTCCTATGTGTATTGTGGAGCGACTAGAAGTGGCTCCGCTTGGTTGGGCACTTATTTGCATTGGCCACTTTTCTACCCGCCAACACCCGCTGAAATGCGCGATTGTCTGTCACGCTTCCCATCGGTCGCAAGTAATGCAGCGGCCATCATTGACCTGGCAATGGACATGTCATATCTCCTTTGCCAGGTTTGTTGATTCCGCGTGAATCTGCTCCAACAAGCAAAAAAGGCGAGAACCAAAATTATTGTATTATCATATTATATATTAGTATCTAATCATATAGTGATATTATTACCGCATTATGACTCGCGAAGAGCAGTTTCCTGCCAATGAAAATTCGGTGGCGGAATAAAATTTGAATTGCTCCAAAGCGGATGCTGGCGACCATCTCCTCAGGGCGCGAATGAGATGGTCACGTTTCCAGAAAGCGGACGATCAACGCAGTTCTTCTCTGGAAATTGCGACAAATCTTCGGATTGAGATCAACACCAGTCCATTCAATGGCATCACTACTATCGTCGTGCCATTTATCACCGTTGCTGCGACGCCACTACTTCCGCCCCCGCACACCTTCGTGACTGGCTTGCGATGACTAATGGCTGTTCCGCGGAGAAAACGGTAAAGCCCGGCTATAGGTAAAACTTATAGATGACATATCACTAGTGTCCCAACGTTAATCGAACAGAAACAACTGGTTGGCTGAATCTGGTGAATTTGTATCTGGCGGGGTACGCGCCAACAGCTGATTTAGAGCCATTCTCTCGAACATAGTGAGGCTCAAGATTTGTAGCATTTCGTAGAGCGACGCAGTGATATTCAGTCGCTTGCGCAGGATGGCGACCAGAACGTAAACCGAGACGGCGATCCATATTTGAGACTTGACTGCATTCTCCGAAATACCGAAAAAGGACTTGATACGCAGATGTTGTTTGATCCATTTGAAGAACAATTCGATTTGCCAACGGCAGCGATAAAGATCGGCAATGCTCTGAGCCGACAGGTCGAGATGATTGGTCAGGAAGACCAGCTTCTTGCCATCGGCATCTCTGATGCTGATGCGTCTGATCGTTGTTGGGAAATGTTGCTGAGAATAAAACCCGGCCAGAGTACCCAGTTGGTCGCAGATGATGCCGGACGAACGATCTGTTGGTCTGGAGTACCGTCGCGTAAAGTGCAGATTCCCCTTGGCTCGCGTCACAAAGAAGCTGCCGGCTTGATGCAAGCGATGCAGTCTGGCGAAGTCGAGATAGCCGCGATCCATGATGTAAAACGCCCCGGCTTCGGGAATGATCTGGTCGAGAATGTTCACATCGTGCATCTTGCCATCGCTGATGTGGATGAAGCTGGGGATGTTGCCGCGCAGGTCGAGCAGCGTATGCAGCTTGATCGCCGCCTTGGTCGAACGAAACGGTGCCCATGGAAATACCGACAGGCACAGATCGATGGTGGTCGCATCCAGTGCGTAGACCGTCTCGGAGAGATCGACGCCAAACGGTTCGTCCACATAAAGTGGACGGGCTATTCCAATCAGGCTTTGCGCGAAGTCGGCATAGATGCGCCAGTCCCGAACCGCATTGGCATTGGCCAACGTGTTTCGCGAAACCTTGCTGCGAAAGCCCATATGGTAGAGCTTGGCGGACTGGCTGCGCAGACAGGCTTCGATGTCGCGCAGACTCTCGCGATAAGTCAGTTGCGCGAACGCCATGCACAGAAACTGGTCGAGACAGGTGAAATGTTTGACCTTGTGTTCCCCATCGTAACGAGCGACACAACGGCGGAAAGTCGTCAGCGGCAAGTGCGACATCACTTGCGCAAATACAAGTTTGCCCGTGTTCATTGGCAGTCCTCGCAATCGGGTTTAAAGTACCCCGAATGCTACGTGCCAAATTCAAATCGAGACCAGAGCAAATTATGAAATATCTCCGTTTCGTCAATCTATTACAATCGACCCAGCGGTTAACGTTGGGACACTAGTGATGACATATATAGAATCAATTTGATTGTTTGGTGCCGAACTTCCACACTGCACACCATAGTCAATTTCAAACAACCAAAGGAGAAAACAATGTCAAATGAAACCAAGTGCCCATTCTCTGGCAACGCCCGCACAAGCGCAGTCGCTGGATCCCAATCGAACGCAGACTGGTGGCCCAATCAACTGAAGCTGAACATCTTGCACCAGCACTCCTCACTGTCCGACCCCATGGGCGAGGCGTTCAACTACGCCGAAGAGTTCAAGAGCCTCGACCTGAATGCCGTGAAGAAGGATCTCTTGGCGCTTATGACTAATTCACAGGACTGGTGGCCGGCGGACTTCGGCCACTACGGACCTTTGTTCGTTCGCATGGCATGGCACAGCGCGGGCACGTACCGCACCAGCGACGGTCGTGGTGGCGCAGGGACAGGCAACCAGCGCTTTGCTCCCCTCAACAGTTGGCCTGACAACGTCAACCTCGACAAGGCGCGCCGCTTGATCTGGCCGATCAAGCAGAAGTATGGCAGGAAAATCTCCTGGGCCGACCTGATCATCCTCACTGGCAACGTCGCTCTGGAGTCGATGGGCTTCAAGACCTTCGGTTTCGCCGGCGGGCGTGAGGACATTTGGGAACCGGAAGAAGACATTTACTGGGGATCTGAGGGCAAGTGGCTGGCAGACGAGCGCTACACCGGCGACCGTAACCTTGAAAATCCTCTCGGCGCGGTTCAAATGGGCCTGATCTACGTAAACCCGGAAGGCCCGAACGGCAACCCGGATCCGATCGCTGCTGCGCGGGATATCCGCGAGACGTTCGCCCGCATGGCGATGAACGACGAAGAGACGGTTGCGCTCATCGCTGGCGGGCACACCTTTGGCAAGTGTCACGGTGCCGGCGATGCGGCACTGGTGGGTCCTGAGCCGGAAGCTGCCGGCATCGAGGAGCAAGGTCTTGGCTGGAAGAGCCGCTTTGGCACAGGAAAAGGTGGTGACACGATCTCCAGCGGCCTGGAAGTCACCTGGACTACCACGCCGATGAAGTGGAGCAGCAACTTCTTCTGGAACCTGTTCGGCTACGACTGGGAGCTGACGAAGAGCCCGGCCGGTGCACACCAGTGGAAGCCGAAGGGTGGCGCGGGCGCCGGTACAGTGCCGGATGCCCACGACCCGTCGAAGCGCCACGCGCCGGCCATGCTGACCACCGACCTCGCGTTGCGGTTCGACCCTGCCTACGAAAAAATTTCGAGGCGCTTCTACGAGAATCCGGACCACTTTGCAGACGCATTCGCCCGGGCGTGGTTCAAGCTGACGCACCGCGACATGGGTCCTCGCGCGCGTTGCCTCGGCCCCGAGGTTCCAGCGGAAGAGCTCATCTGGCAAGACCCCATCCCCGCAGTCAATCATGCATTGATTGATGCGCAGGACATTACCGCCCTGAAGGCCAAGATCCTCGCATCTGGCCTTTCCATCTCCCAACTGGTCACCACGGCCTGGGCGTCGGCGTCCACCTTCCGTGGCTCCGACATGCGCGGTGGAGCGAACGGCGCGCGTATTCGCCTTGCGCCGCAGAAGAGTTGGGAGGTCAACCAGCCGGCTGAACTGGCGAAGGTCCTGCAGAAGCTGGAAGCGATCCAGAAGGACTTCACCAGCGCACTGTCTGGCGGCAAGAAGGTTTCGCTTGCCGACCTGATCGTTCTGGGCGGCTGTGCAGCCGTCGAGGCAGCTGCGAAGAAGGCCGGCGTTGAGGTGAAGGTTCCCTTTTCGCCTGGGCGCATGGATGCGTCACAGGAGCAGACCGATGTGGACTCGTTCGCCGTGCTGGAGCCGATCGCTGACGGGTTCCGCAACTACGTCCGCAAGGGCCTCGAGGGATCGGCGGCTGAGCGGCTAGTGGACAAAGCGCAGTTGATGACGCTGACCGCTCCCGAGATGACGGTTCTGATCGGCGGCCTGCGCGCCCTGAATGCGAACGTGGGCCAAGTCAAACACGGAGTGTTCACCAAGCGGCCCGAAACGCTGACGAATGACTTCTTCGTGAGCCTGCTCGACATGAACACGATGTGGCAGAAGTCCGCCACGTCTGCGGGCGTGCTGGAAGGTCGCGATCGGGCGACGGGCGAGCTCAAGTGGACTGGTACCGTCGTTGATCTCGTCTTCGGTTCGAACTCGCAGCTCCGGGCTCTCGCGGAAGTCTATGCGTGTAGCGACTCGCAGAAGGCGTTCGTGCGTGACTTTGTGACGGCTTGGAACAAGGTGATGGACCTTGATCGCTTCGACCTTGCGTGATCTCAGAGAATAGGGCTAAAAGGCCCTAAACCGCCTAGCCTCTACCTGCATTGGGTTATCCGGGTCAGGTCGGGGCCGCGCGAATTTTACAGTTTCCTTTTGGCTTTAGAAAAAAACTGCTGTGAGCGTCGATGCGTGTAGCGAAACGCTGTTCGGCTCTCTCAAGGTCGAGCAGCTACACCGCATGAGGTTAGAGACACGCCGCCGTGGGAAGCACGAGGCCAGAAAGGCCAACAATTCACTACCTCAAACGGGGCGCATATGCATGTGAGAGAGCGTGAAACTATGTGTATCTTATGGATAACTGCAATTGGCACCGAACTTCAGTCGGTGCAATAATCTACTTGAGAGCGGCGCTCGGCCTTTGCGATCAAGCCAGCTATCTAGGTCACCTGGTAGTCGATATTCGTGACACGCTGCTTCCGACGCGGCACTTCGAGCGACTGGTATAAACGGTGTCTTCTCGTAAGTCCTGGCTTATTAGTCGCCCAGTTTACTAAGTTATGTTACATTGAAGACGGTGATTATTGCCCATGCTCTTCACCTCCCTTAGAGCATGCGTTCCGACGCCATGTTGGAACTACGTTATTCCCCGGCCATATCGGCTGGGGGATTTTTTCGACCGCTGCAAGCCAACTTCTGCTGTGGCATGGAGCTGAATTTCTATCTTCGTAGAGGTTTGTTCGAAAGTGTCCGCCGTTTCCTCCACACCATAGCTTGACTGACATAACATCGAAGCATATGTACTATACCGATCAAGAATTACCGCTGGCAGGCTGAATGCCCAGTAACACCGAAGCTGCGGTTCACCGTCTAAATACCGTAGGTTTTCATAAAAGCTGCCGGATCCACATTGATATCACGCCGGCATTTCAACTGCTTTTCATTTACTAACCTGGGAGATCGACATGAAAGACAAGAAAAAACTGAAGCAAGCAATCAATGTCCTCAACGGCATCATGGAAGCCGAACTGGCAGGCGTCGTTCGCTACACCCATTATTCATTGATGATGTTTGGCTACAACCGCATTCCCATCGTATCCTGGCTCAAGGGCAACGCAGAGGAAAGCTTACAACATGCCCAAAAGGCCGGCGAAATGGTCACCTTGCTTGGCGGCCATCCATCGCTAAAGATTGGTGCGTTGCTGGAGACCGAGAAACACGATATCGGGGACATACTTAGGGAGAGCTTGGAGCACGAGCGATCTGCGCTTGCCTGTTACCATGATCTGCTCAAGATTGCCGACGGCAATTCCGTGCTTCTGGAAGAATACGCCCGAGAAATGATTGTCCAGGAAGAACTGCATCTGGATGAAGTCAACAAAATGCTCAGGCGTCCAGGCGAACTTGCGCCTTTCCAGTCAGATGAGTAGTGGTTGGTGTTACCCAACCCGCAATTTTAGGGACGGCTTGGCTTCGGTCAGGCCGTTTAATTTCTCCCCGAACAAAAGGTATCTGCCAATAGCACTGACAGGTGCAGATATTCAACATTGTCCAAAGCGTACGCTCAGACACTTCAGCGTGAAGCAAGAAGCACAAAGCGCAGACCACCTTTGCCGCCGTCTAGATCACTGATGTCCTAGCGGCATCCTTCAGGCGGCTTGGTGCGCCATGAGATCAAGCCAGAAACGATGGGGATAATCCCGATCGGAGTCTTGGATCACGAATTTCTGCAACCCTTGTGACCTGAAGAAACCTTCAGCATCGGCTTGCGCCTTTACCAGCAGTCCATCGTAACCATTTTCCCGCGCAGCAGCGGCAGCGGCCGATAGCAGGAGAGTACCCATGCCACGGCGTTGTTGATCCGGGTCGACATAAAGACCGTGCAGCAGCAACCCGCTCAGTCCCGCGGGACAACCACGAATGGCCGCGGCCTCCCACGCGGCAACACCGATTACACAGGCAGATCTGTCTTCGGCAAGCACGATGTGCAGATGGTGCAGATCATGCTCGGTGTAGAGACAAGTGGGCATTGCAAGACGTTTCACCCTCTCCGGCAGGTTCCAGGTTTTCACCGCGCGTTCGATGATCTTATTGATCGCACCCAAGTCGGCATTGGTTGCCGGACGCAGACTTATTTGCGATGAAATGATATCTGTGCGGATCATTTATTTTGTGCCTTTGCTGCAACCTGTAAGGTTGCCTACCTGTTAACAAATATTTTATTCGACTGCGTAGACTTTTTGTATCCGTCGCTGCCTCGTGCAACACATTCTCGCCATTGGAAGTACCGACGATCACAGTCTTGCCCGAAATCGGAACAATTCTGTCCAGTTGAAAACGGCCGCTGCTTCCGCGCAGAAAACATCCCTCATCAAAATAGAGGCGGTCATCTACATTGCCGACCTCATCTGATTCGATGGTGTCGAAGCCGATTGTCTTTGCGATATCTTCGAGGCCGCCGATGTCGCTCAATTCGATGGAGCGGTGATCCGGGTTTATCAATATGGTTTTCAATTGTCCTTACCTCCTGATCGGCGATTCAAAAGTACAGAACCAACAGGATCCCGGTTGATCCTGATCTGAAAGAATATTGAGCTTTTCTTGTTCAATCCTCAAGCAGGCTGCGCAACATCCATGCAGTCTTTTCATGCACATCCAGGCGTTGCGTCAGTACATCGGCGGTCGGCTGGTCGTTCGCGCCATCAACCAGCGGAAACAATTGGCGTGCTGTGCGCGCCGTTGCTTCCTGGGCGGCAACCAGATGGCGGATCATCTCAGTCGCGTTGGGCACGCCTTCAACCTCCTTGATTGAAGCGAGCTTTACAAACTCCTTGTAAGTACCAGGTGCCGGATGACCCAGCGCGCGGATGCGCTCCGCAATGATATCGAGCGCATTCCACTGCTCGGTGTACTGGCCCATGAACATCAGGTGCAGGCTGTTGAACTGCGGCCCGGTGACATTCCAATGGAAGTTGTGCGTCATCAGGTAGAGCGTATAGCTGTCGGCGAGCAAGGCAGAAAGTCCCTGCGCGATCTTCTCGCGATCTTTGTCGCTGATACCGATATTGATTGAAGCGGCTTTGTTCTTCTTTGTGTTCATGCTCGATTCTCCTTGTTAAAACAGTGATTAGTTCAGCGTGGTATGCAGCAGCATCATGATCAGTACAACACTGGTCATCACGCCCAGTGTTGCAGGGGTCTGAATTACCCGATTTTCCCTCACTCAGCGTACCTCGCTTTCCTGGATGCTCAGCACCCTGCGACGGCCGTGTGGCCGCCGCCTCTAGGGAGCGCGATAGTTCATTGTTTGGGCAGAGGCGTTGCGTCGGTCCTGGGGGGCAGGATGGGCAGCTCAACCCTAGGCTGGTCGCCAGTCAGCGTTTGCAGAAAGGCGACAATATCCTCCTCTTCCTGATCGGTGAGCTTTTGCCCAAGTTGAACAGTACCCATGATGCCCACAGCCTGTTTGAGGCTCCACACCCGACCGGAGTGGAAATAAGGGGCCCGCAACGCTACGTTGCGCAACGGTCCGGCCCGAAAGACGTACTCATCGCTGGCCGTCTTGGTCACTGCGAAGCGGCCCTTGTCATTGGGTGGCAGAATTTCTGCGCCGGGTTTCTCGACCAAGCCAAAGGGAAAATAGGCCCCGCCACCGACGTTGATGCCATTGTGACAGCCGGAGCAGCCCTTATCCATGAATAGGCCAAGGCCTTTCTTCTCCTGGGCCGTGAGCGCGTCGGCATTTCCCTTGAGAAACTGGTCGAAGCGGGAATTGGGTGTGATCAGCGTGGCTTCGAAGGCTTCGATCGCCTTGGCAATATTGTCGAAGGTCACCGGTGAGGCGTCTTCCGGGAACGCCTTCTTGAATCGCTCGACATAGGCTGGCATAGAAGCGAGCGTCTTCTCCACGAGCGCCGGCGTAGCGTTCATTTCGACGCTCGCCTGAATCGGACCCTTGGCCTGTGCCTTCAGATCCTCGGCCCGTCCGTCCCAGAACTGAGCGACATTGAAGACGGCATTAAGGACCGTCGGGGCTCGCCGTGGCCCCTTCTGCCAAGCATGGCCGATTGAAGTGGATCCCGCATCGACGCCGCCAGCGGCGAGGTTGTGGCAGCTATTACAGCTGATGATCTGGCTTGCCGACAGACGGGTATCGAAGAAGAGCATCTTGCCGAGTTCGATCTTCTCGCGTGTGATCACGTTGCCTTTGACGGCAGGCACAACAGACAGGATCGGCTTGAAGGTCTCCTGAGCACGCTGCATCAACTCATCCGCCGAAGCCGGTAATGTGGTCAAGGCGACAAGAGCGGCAACAGAGATCATGACAAAGTTCCGCATTGTCCTACCGCCCGATGCGATGCTGGTGCGAAATAGGCCCGTACGAAGACCAAGAGCTGCGACGCTCTCGTCGAGAATGCCGCCGGATTTGGCATCACTCTGTTTGTTCAGATCGTAACATTCTGCTGAACTGCGATGGTAATTTGCAGCTGCTGCATGACCACTTGCATCCTGTTCATGAAGACGGCCAGATTCATTGGTATTTGACATGATGTATGCTCCTTAATTGTGGTGAGGAATATTGAGAGTGCGCATGCTAGCGCGCTGTGTGGAGTTGCTAAGCTTTGGGGGATTTGTCACATAACAAACTTTGCCCAATCTACTCCTCACAAATCGATAAATCAACAAAGCAATTTGCTTATATATCCAAATTGGTTATGTACTATTGGTAGCTATCAATTGGGTGATGGCAACACAAGTAAGCGATTTGGAGCACACCCTCGAGCGTCGGAAATTGGCATAATTAGAGACCGTCGCGTTTCCACAAGACCGGCGTTGCCTGAGGATTTGTGACCTATTCAAGAGGCTACTGTGTTTACAGAGCATCAGCGTTGGTTCTACGTGATCGATAAGCGCGCTTCAGCCACCGATCATCGTCCCCCGCCTACCGTCCGTCCATTATGTCTTTAGTTTGTAATGGCCGTACTGGAGAATCTGTACTGGCGATGAATAACCGTCGTCCATGCTCATCTCTCCCCTTTGAGCGTGAGTTCTAACTCTCGGTTAGAACGACTTTGTCCCCCAGACTTAAAAGTTTGGGGGATTTTTTATGGAAGTGGAAATCAATTTCCGCAGATGCAGCATCTACCCCAAGAGCATTCCATGCGATTCGTTTCTTTCGCCCCGTTTATGATTGGCGATAGGGAATATTTTCATATGAACGGTCGCATATAGCGCCCATTAGAACAATCTGCGGCTCACGCAATCAAAGGAACCTGTTGGTTCTCCAAGCCCCCAATGACTGTTTGTGTATCACTACTTCAATGTGATTGGCGCGGGCGCAGGTGATGCTGGTACACTTGTTCCAGACATTGCCTTGTCGCTGCCATCACAAGCGAATGCACTAACTGCCATGGACACACCGAACAACAACGAGACTGCAACTAAAGCATACTTCATAGCTAACCTCCTTTGTTATTACATCAACAAGATTCAGCATTTTCTCGCAGAACCACCTTGAATCATTAAATACAACCTGCTCTCAATGAACCAAACCCCTCAAGAAAGGAACCTTGTTTAAAAGTGCGGCGAGAATGGTTTGTCGGAAGCAAAATATTGCTTTTGGATCTTCAGTTGCTTTATTAACTCCTACATCGGCTTGCCGCCACTTACCAGGCGAACGTTGAGCGTCTCCTCCTTGCTCTTGTACTTAGCCCCTTCCGCGCCGAAGCTGATCACATAGGCAAATGCATCCATGCCTGGTCCGCGTCGCGTGGTAGCCGTCCAGAAGTACACTGCCGGGGTCGCCGGGAACAACGTAAGATTGATCCTCGGATTGGCGCATTGACGCTCGGCGATCATTGCCAACTCCGGGATGTGCGGCACGCGCCAATCGAGATGGTTGGCATAGCCCCCCTCATGATCGAGCTTGCTCGCGGCATCTTGCGCGGACTGCCAAGTAAAGGAACTCGGTGTGCCGGAACAAGTAGTGCCTGTCCAGACTTGACCCAGCGAGCAACGCATCCAGGTCAGTTTTGACTGGGTATCGGTCAGCGTACCATCCCCGTTATCTTTGAAACGCTCGAGCGGAGCCGACATCGGATATTTGTTATCGCAAGTTTGTTGGGCCCAGGCCGATGACCAGACCGCTGAACTACCCAGCAACAACAGAAGTATAAAAAGTTTTGGCTTCATTGTTCCACTCCCTTTTCTTGGCTTTAAAAAACAAGTGGGCGAACCCGCTTGCTTCAAGTCTGTCAGCTTGAGTAATAAAACAACGGGAAACCGCGATGGCGGCCTCCCATGGATTTATTTATCGTAGCCGATACCCGAACCCTTTTTCGGGAAGCCGGGGCCTGATTTCACCACGACGGGCGGGGTCTGCTTGCTAGCCAACCCTGGTTCAATCGCGATACCGCGGTACATGTAGGTCGCATATGCCTCCATCGCAACCATGTCCGGGCCGTTGAGATCAAGCTTGGTTCCTTGTTGCGGCACCTCGATGCACCAATTGATCATGTCCCGGATTGGAATCACCCGCCCAAGATCCGCCTGGAACTTAGGGAACGTTTGAGGGTTCGACGCTGCCGCATCAGGGTGACAGTTGCCACAGGCCAAACCGTTGCTGCTCATCGATGCTTTGCTGCCATGCCATAGATCGCGACCATGATCCACCACGGCAAGCAATTCCTTCTCCTGGTCTGCCAACTCAGCTTTGGTATATGGTTCTCTGGCCAGCACGGGGTTAAAGGCAATCAAGCCAAGCAAGGCAACCGGGGCCATCAATCCGACAACGGCATTTTTAGTATTCAGTTTCATCTCTCTTCCCTCCTTTAGATTTTGAAGCCGTTTTTCATGGCTGGAGTCAACATATCTCCGAACGGGTCGTATTGCATCGTACCTTCGAAGTTGCTCTCCAAATCAATGTGCTGGGTGCCTTCTCCATCCGTAAAGTTGGCTGGATCGGAGCGGTTCATTTGCATGTGGGGATACGCCAGCTTGACATCAGGGTACGGCCACGGCCAAGAGGTGGACAGCGTCCCGACAGAACCCATATTGCCTATCTTGTTGTAGACCGTCTGGTGCACATGCCCGTGGAACGACATCACGCGCTCAAACTTCGAAAGGATTTCACGGATCTGCGGAGCATCCTCGGTCTGGAAATTCCAGCGGGGATAGTAGTCCCACAGTGGTGAATGGGTGAAGACAACGACCGGGGTATCCGGCGCAAGTTTCTTCACGTCCTTTTTCAGCCAATCAAGCTGCTCTTCCCGCACGCCCCATGGTCCGGCGATCGGGCTTTCCAACATTTCCATCACGCCCATTCTTTCTTCCGGAGTCAATTTGGCAGCGGTCCAGAAATCTCTCACCAGGATAGAGTTCATCCCGATGAAATGCACGCCCTTATGGTCGAAGGACCAGGTCGGGCTGCCGAAATGACCGCGCCATGCAGCCCCCATGTCCAAGTACCAGTCATGCTCACCTGGAATATAATGGATAGGCATCGTGAGTTTGGAAAGGATCTTCATCCCTTTCCGCAACTGATCGTCCTTGCCATTCTGGGCAATATCGCCGCAATAAACGACGAAATCAGGAAGCGGCTTCATGTTCATGACTTGAGCAACCGCAGCGGCCATCTGGGCGTCAAATTTGTGATCGGGCATACTGAAAAGATGCGCGTCAGTCAGTATCGCGAAACGGAATGGTGTTACTGTGCCATTGCCAACTGCTGCTTCGGCCACATGCACCATCCCCAGGTTGACACCGACCGCACTCGCTGCCAAGGTGGCCAAGCCTGCCTTGCCCGTAATTGTAAAAAAATCTCTCCTGCTCATCTTGTCAAAGTCAGTCATAACTTTTCTCCTCTTCATATCAAATGAACCCGATAGAACATCGGGCACCGGAAGCTCTTCGCTTATTTAACAGTTGCAATATCTTTACAATATTTTTGTTTTTTGTTGATGATCCGAATTTCAATTCTTAGGCAACACATCAACGGAAGCGATTTAAGTCCTAATGAATGAACTAATCTAACGAATTCTATGAATCGAAATCATTGATGGAATCAATCGCATCCGAAGGACAATAATGTTCTGCAATTCCCATATCGCGAAAAGGCGGTGAATTGAATTTATGAATCGCGGCAATTGAGAGAATCAATCACGCCCGCCCACTTTATTGCTAATATAAAGCCCTTCGAGCATCGTGGTTTCTTGATTCGGAATACAGGCACAAGTGCAGCATGATTGGCCAAGTTGTGTGCCGATTCTTCTTGGAGACGCTGGGGTTCACACGAAACTTTCTTACTGACTATTCGATTGAGCACGCATCAAATTGGCCCTTAAAATTTTTCCCATCCAATGTATCAGAGGAATTGAATGGAATCTTCCAATCCATTTTATGTAAGGCAAACCATGACTCTGCAAGAATTGCGTTATGTCGTAGCACTGGCAGATACAGGGCACTTCGGCCATGCAGCCGAGGCCTGCTTCGTCAGCCAATCCACGCTGTCTACCCAGATCAAGAAGCTGGAAGATTATCTGGGCATCGCCTTATTCGACCGCAGCCTGAAATGCGTGACGCTTACGCCAGCCGGGCACGAAATAGTGGATTCGGCGCGACGCATCATTGAAGAAGCCAACCGCATTTGCGAGCTGTCCAGGCAGATCAAGGACCCGATGGTGCGCTCCATTCATCTTGGCGTCATCCCAACGCTAGGGCCATATTACCTTCCACATGTCTTGCCCTCGGTGCATGAGCACTTCCCCAAATTACGCCTGTTGCTGCGCGAGGAAATGACACCACATGTACTTGCCCACCTGGCCGAAGGAAAGCTGGATGCGGGTCTGCTGGCCTTGCCGTTGCCGGTCGCGGATGCCACGATGGAAATCGTGCCACTGTTCTCGGAACCTTTCCTGGCCGCAGTGCCTGCCGACCATTCCTTGGCCGCAGCAACAGAAGTACATATCGATGAGTTGGTTCGTGCCGGTCTGTTTCTGCTGGAAGAAGGACACTGCCTGCGCAACCAGGCCCTCGAGGCTTGCCACCTTGCAGGGCTCGACAATGAGGAAATTCGTGCGACCAGCCTGGAAACCCTCCGCCAAATGGTGGGCATGGGGCTGGGGGTCACGTTGATTCCGGCACTCGCCGGTATGCAATCTCTCGATCTCGGTACCCGTGTTGCACTGCGTCCACTCGCCTCTCCGGGGGCGTCACGCACCATAGGGCTGGTTTGGCGGCGGCGCTCGCCGATAGCACCCACTATGGAACGTCTGGCCAATTTCCTGAAAGACTCGTTGCCGCCGAAAACTCTTCCAATAAAATGAATCAGTGTCACTCCTGCTCAATCTATTTCGGCAATCGAAGCAATCGAAACAATTTGCTTTTAACAAAACAAGCAAACGAGTATTCTATTTTTTTGACTTATGGTCACTTGATCGATAGTCTGTTTTTATAACAATTGTGAGGTGAATATCATGAAACTGAAAGGCAGCAAAACGGAGCAGCACCTTAAGGACGCATTCGCTGGTGAATCCCAGGCTAATCGCCGCTATCTGTATTTCGCAGGCAAAGCCGACGTAGAAGGCTACAACGATGTGTCCGCCCTGTTCCGCTCCACAGCCGAGGGTGAGACCGGCCATGCACATGGGCATCTGGAGTATCTGGAGCAGTGCGGCGATCCGGCAACCGGCTTGCCGTTCGGCAGCACAGTGGACAATCTGAAAAGCGCAGTGGCTGGTGAAACCCACGAGTACACCGACATGTATCCGGGCATGGCCAGGACTGCGCGGGCGGAAGGCTTCAACGAGATCGCCGACTGGTTCGAAACTCTGGCCAAGGCGGAGCGTTCCCACGCCAACCGCTATCAGAAGGCTCTCAACGAGCTGAACACCTGATCACTGATCCGGAGACTCCGATCCGGAACCTTGGCCCGGCCGTGTTGCCTGCGGCCGGTTTTTTTCCTGATGTAGAAAACTTACCGGACAATCCCATGGCCGGTCACCCTATCGAAAACGGCCTGAAGGATGGCCGCGCACAGGGACAAACGATCAGCTTGCTGGGTAACCCTTACAATATTTGATTTGAACAGGAAGAGTCACAATTATGCAATTGACCCACGAGAAACTATTTAGCCTGGAACGGTACACCCGCGTCAGAACCGATTTCCGTGCCAGCATCATGGAACACAAAGAAAGCCGCAGGCTGGCCATTGGCCCGCATGCCACACTGCATTTCGAGGACAGTCTTACCACGAAGTACCAGGTTCAGGAGATGCTGCGCCTGGAGCGCATCTTCGAACCGGAAGATATCCAGCAGGAACTGGATGTATACAATCCCTTGATCCCAGATGGCAGCAATTGGAAGGCTACCTTCATGGTGGAGTACGAGGATATACAAGAGCGCCGCTCGGCTCTTGCCCGTCTTATTGGCATAGAAAAGACGGTGTGGGTTCAGATTGAAGGATGCGCGAAGGTTTATGCCATCGCAAATGAAGACCTGGATCGACAGACCGAAGACAAGACCTCAGCGGTGCACTTCCTGCGTTTCGAACTTACGCCAGAAATGGTCGCCACAATCAGGTATGGCGCACGCGTATTGGCCGGTATCGACCACCCCAATTACCAAATGGAAGTGGAAATTCCGCCGCGGGTCCGCGATTCTCTGGCGGTTGATCTGCGCTGATGCCCTCTTGGCTATTTCTACTTATTCAACGCTGATCACTGCCGCTTACGATGAACATGTATGAGGCATCCGGCAAAGCCGGTGTTATTTAACTTCAAGGAGAACGAGATGGGCGGATTGAGCATTTGGCATTGGCTGATCATATTGTTGGTGGTCATGTTGATCTTTGGCACCAAGAAACTGCGCAACGTTGGCGACGACCTGGGCGGGGCTGTGAAGGGCTTCAAGGAAGGCATGCGCTCCGAAGATGAAGCCGTTAAGCAGATTAAAGACGGCGGTCAAACCATCGAAGGTGAAGTAAAAGACAAAGAAACGGTTAACGCTTAACCTATTCTTCCGGCCGGTCAAGATGTTCGACTTCAGCTTCTCGGAATTGATGGTGATCATGGTGGTGGCGCTCGTCGCTATCGGGCCGGAGCGCCTGCCTAAAGTGGCACGCACCATGGGAAATCTTTGGGGGCGCGCGCGACGCTATGTGAACGGGGTGAAAGCAGACATCGAGCGTGATATGGCGATTGAAGAATACCGTCGGTTGCAGCAACGAGTGCAGGGCGAAGCCAGCGCGGTGGAGCAATCGGTCAAGCAAGCGGCACTGACAGCGGATCAGCAAGTGCAACAGATCAACGAGGCGGTCGCAAAGCTTTCATCACCCGATCAGCCCATGCAAGTACCGTTCCCCGCCGCCGATACATCCGCGACACAGCCCGCTAATAAATCCCAATGAACACTAGCAAAATATTAATTGCTGAACGGCGCAGGCTTCAAGGGATGCAGATTTGTGCTGAACGTCGAAATTGGAGATCACATTCGAATGTCGCATATTGGCACACGGCGGCTGTAGCATTCTATAAATGCGTTGCCCGAAACCGGCCATTGGCAATTTGCGATTAGATCATTTATTCAGATCGCAGCATAGCAGATGCTGGTGACCTACAACTCGCGACGAAGCTGCCTGTCGATTCTCTCGGGAGAGCAAAATCAGCGTCAATGCTAAGGCGATACCTCACTCAGAAGCAAAGGATTAGGTTTATGCGGTTGGCATGAGCGATAACCTACAGCAGTCAATAAACGCCTCCACCTTTAGGTACATTGTTGGATTGGGATTTTGTTGGTATTGTTCTTCCATAATTATTTCACGCTCTTATCTCAAAATGGTCAAGTTTCGATCAGCATCAACAGTCAACCTACAAAATGATATCAAGATTGGTAAGCAACAATTGTTGCCTGTCACAATTAGTGGTTCGCTCGCAGCCTGGCTGGTTGGAAATAGGAGTGCCATTGGGAATAATAGGACAATGAAAAAGTATTGCGCCAAGGCACTGGCAAGAAGATCGCAAACGACAACCTGAAAATAATGTAATGGCGAACCTCGCAAGTCATTCCTTGCCATGCAGTGCCGGTATCGGATTGCGTGCTCCACATTATCGTGAGGTATTGGAAAAACTTCCTAATCTCGGCTGGGTGGAAGTGCATAGCGAGAATTTTTTCGGAGGCGGGGCATCCCTGCATACTTTACTCAAGGTGCGTGCACATTACCCCATCAGCCTGCATGGGGTAGGAATGGGGCTCGCTTCGACCGCGCCGCTCGATCAAGCGCATTTATCCGCTTTGAATCGCCTATGCGAAGTTGTTCAACCTGCCGCTGTATCGGAGCATTTATGCTGGAATTCTGCGGCTGGGATGGTTATCAACGACCTGTTGCCGTTTCCCTATACACAAGAGGCTCTGTCTCATGTGGCAAACCGAATCGAGCAGGTGCAGAATAGGTTGGGTCGCCAACTTCTGGTGGAAAATCTTTCCAGCTATTTGTCGTTCGCACACAGTGAAATGAGCGAAGGCGAATTTCTGGCCGAATTAACGCGGCGCACCGGTTGTGGCATTCTGTTCGATGTAGAAAACTTGTATGTGAATGTTCGTAACCTCGGGGTGAATGCCGAAGACTTCATTAAGGCCATTCCATCTGAAGCGGTGAAGGAGTATCACTTGGCCGGATATAGCGTAAGGGAGAATTGCCTAGTGGATACCCATGACCATCCAATTTATCCCGAAGTGTGGGAATTGTATGAATTTACATTGCGACACATTGGGGCGCGACCCACGCTGATCGAATGGGACAGCAAAATTCCTGCATTGCCTGTTTTGATGGGCGAGGCGGCGAAAGCACAGCAAATTTTGGAAAGTTGCCATGCCTGCGCTGAATGACGACTTGTCGGATTTTGCCCGCGCCATCGTTTTGGGTCTTGAGGGTCCGCCACAGATTCATGTCGCTTGCCAGAATTATGATGTACAAACGGCCATGGCCATTTATCGTAATAATTATCGCGGCAATCTGTACGATGCCCTTGCGGGCGCGTATCCGGTTACCGAGCAACTCGTGGGGAAAGATTTTTTCCGACAGATGGCACGACAATTTATTGGACAGCATCCCTCGCGCAGCGCAAACCTGTATCACTATGGAGCGGAGATGGCCGACTTTGTTGCGAGCTACGAACCTGCGCAAGGACTAGCATACCTGTCGGACGTTGCGGCGTTGGAATGGGCCTGCCAGCGCGCCTATTTTTCAGATGACGCCGGCCTGCTAGACATCAACAGGTTGGCGCAGGTTGCCCCAAAACAATATTCCGACTTGATCTTGCTCACCAGTCCTGCCTGCGATCTGGTCCGCTCATCTTATCCGATTGCGGCCATCTGGAATGCCCACCAGCCCGTTGCTAGTAGCGATTTCCACATTGATCTCGAGAGCGGTTCCTGTAACGCTCTAGTAAGCCGTAAAAATCATGTTGTCATGGTTAGCGAATTAGCGGAACCCGATGCCGCATGGCTGCAAACCATACAAACGGGAATAGCGCTCGGCGAAGCAACCGCCGCCACGCTGGAACATTATCCGGACTTTGATCTGCAAGCTGTGCTCTTGAATATGGTAGCGCGGGGAGTCCTGAGCGACATCGGTTTGGGTACAATGCCATGAAATGCCTGCTATGCCCTACTCTTTTTTGCTACACCACCTCCCACGCGAGGGAATATCTTGCATCTAGGACATTGATCTGGGATTGAGCCTGCTTTTGTCAGAAGCTTTTTCAAATCCGTGCTAACCATGATACAAGGCGGGGACGGCATATTTTATAGGCTCGGCAATGCGTATTATGTACCGACGTTTCTTGGGTGGCTGCTGACTAGCAATGGTGCTTAGTCGGTAGATGCTTGGCTAGAAAAGCGGGAAAAATAACTGTATAAACTCGTGCAGACGCTTCGAAGGCCACCTAATATTCAGAAGTGTAAATTTCTGACATCGCGCCATTAACTTAACCAGCGGCAAACGAATTGTTTAACCTGAAAGGAAATTAAGATCATGAAAGACCAACACACACTTATTAACACCGCAATCACTAGTCTGTTCGCACTTGGTATTACCGCATCGTCAGGCTTTGCTTATGCTGCCGATGAGGAGGAATGTTTCGGCGTTGCCAAGGCCGGCCTGAATGCCTGTAACAGCAATCCAAACGCGCACTCTTGTGCAGGGCATGCGAAAATTGATAATGACGCAAAGGATTTTATAAGGGTTCCCCAAGGCACGTGCTTGAAGATAGGCGGCACGCTTCAGCCTGCCGGAGACAAATTTGCCCCTCCCGCAAAGTCGTAGAGCTATCCAGAATAATACTGCACGACTGTGATGCAGTTTCGCATCGCGCGACGCTGTTAATGAGAAGCGAGGGTTCGTAGTGTTTCAGCGCAGGATATGGTGGGCATTTCTCTTCGTACTGGCGGTGGGTGTTGCGGTTTCTGCCCGCATCATCTCTCTGGGCAATTCTGTTCAGGCCGTGAACCAAATGTTTATCGCCGAGAAACTTCCCCTGTCCCAGCTTATCGGCGAACTACGCGGTGCCATTGCGGATGAAGAGCGCCTGATGTACGAGTATTATTCCTATACCGCAACCAGGGACGTGTTCCTGACCCAGCGCACCAATAACCAAGCACGTCTCGGCAAAATCGTCGAGCAGTTGGAAATGGATATGGGCTCCGATGAACAGGTAGCCGAATTACGCACGGGGCTAACTGAGCTTCGTCAACTGTCTGATGAACTGTCGACAACTCTTGTTAGCAAAGAAGTGAATTGGGATTTGGCCCGCGCGATCTTGGCGCAGGTCAAACCCAAGGTTCGCCAGATCGAGACGACGCTCGCAACGATGTCGTCTGCTAACCAGCAAGCTGTGGTCAACCTAGGGACTGATTCCCAGAAAAGTGTATCCACAATGGAACGCTGGGTTATCGGCTTTTCGGCCTTGATCTTTGGCGTTGCTTTTTTCGTTGGTTACTATGTCGTAGCCATCATCCGCGAAGGGTTAGAGCGCCGCAGGTTGGCGATGTTTCCCGAACGGGATCCGAATCCGGTGTTGCGCCTAAGTGCGTCGGGCGAGGTGCTCTACGCCAACCCGGCGACAGTCGAGTTGCTTGCGCGACTGAATCTTGCATCAACAGAATTGTTGCAGTTGTTGCCTGCGGACTTGCGGCACCATCTGGATGAAACCCGCGCGACACCGACTTCGAATACGCAATTTGAATATGCGCGTGGCGAACACACCCTCGAATGTACCGTGGCGCACCTTGCCGATTTTTCCGAGTTCCACGTTTACGTCAAGGATGTGACCGCACGCAAGCAGGCCGAGGAAAAGTTGGCGTATCAGGCGTTCTTTGACACCGCGACCAAGCTACCCAATCAATACCGCTTGCGCGAAGATCTGAGCGAAGCATTCACGCAGCAGCGTGCGGGAACATTGATGATGATCGTCGCTGACAGGGAGCAGGAGATTTTCGAGAGTTTTGGCGCGGTTGATACCGAGCGCTGGCTAATTAAGGTTGCCAGTCGCTTATGCGATGGAATTAACTCTGGAGAGGAAAATCTTTACCGCTTTGGGGGCAATGCCTTTGTTCTAGTGTGCTGGGCCAGCGATCTGCCCAGTGCGCAACGCCGTGCCAGGCAGTTGCTCAGCACCGCCCAGCGGCCGCTGCACGTTGAAAGGCGTGAGCTGTTCTCAACTTTGTCGATCGGGGCATCACTCATGGAATGCGGCGCATATAAAGATGCCGCAAGCATGGCGGAAGGACAGGTACAGCAGGCAGCCTCTGCCTGCAACCGGGTGCGTCGGGCAGGTGGAAATGACTTTGCGATCTATGACGAGGCTATGGGAAGCGCTGCCGCCAAGTCTCTGCGTCTGGCCACCGACCTGCAACACGCGGTTGAAAACGGGGAACTGCGCCTGCACTATCAGGCTAAGGTGGATACAGCGAGCAGACGTTTGCTCGGCATGGAAGCGCTTGTCCGCTGGATGCATCCAGAGCGCGGGATGATTCCTCCGATGGAATTCATTCCCATCGCTGAAGATACTGGACTGATTGTAGCTATTGGCCGCTGGGTGTTGCGCGAGGCATGCCAACAAAATGCAGCGTGGCAACAGGCCGGGCTGCGCCCGTTGCGGGTGGCTGTTAATCTTTCCGCCAGACAGTTCCGCTCAGCCAACCTGCTGGATGAAATTGATGCCGCGCTTTCCGAAACGACTCTAGCGGCAAGTTCGCTGGAACTGGAAATTACCGAAAGCATGGTGATGGATGATCCGGAAGGCGTCATAAAACTGCTGAACTCAATACATGACCGAGGCATCCACCTGTCACTCGATGATTTCGGCACGGGCCATTCATCGCTAGCCTATCTCAAGCGGTTCCCAATTGATTGCGTGAAGATAGACCGGGCATTCGTCAAAGATACACCTAGAAACGCAGACGATGTGACGATTGCAAGGACGATAGTAGCAATGGCAAAAGCGCTTGGTCTAGCAACCGTCGCAGAGGGGGTGGAAACCGCCGAACAACTCGAATTGTTCGGCGCCATGGGCTGCGACCAGATTCAAGGTTATTTTTTCAGTCGTCCTTTGGCGTCGGATGACTTCTTGGCCTTTTATCGCGCGCACCTATGAGTCGAACCCTCGGCCGATGCAGCAGCGATTCACGCCGGCCACTCTCTGCAATTGCTGACGCCGGGATAGTCACAACAAGTCGATCACTCTCGTCACATCGCCTCTGCCCTCCGAACAAAGACCCAGCAGCAATTGATGGCAATTTCGACCGTCTCCTTTTGGCACACACCGGAGCTCTATAGTATCAAACTCGATGCCGGAAAGCGGCCGTTCAGGGTTCTACAAAACGGATAGTTATACGCAATTAGCAAAGATTTAGATCACATTTTCGCGCCGGTCTCAAAATATTTAACGATGGCATCATGCGTCGCCTGATCTGGTACTAGATACCCTTTATTACGCATCAGGACTTCCATCCGGTTCACGATACTTGACCAAGCAGCCGCCGGATGATCTGGGGGATACGACATGGGATGGCACTTCCCGCACGTCTCACTTGCAACCTGATAGCCGGGCAGTTGTTTCATTTTGGCTTCATGCTCAGCCTGACCACAGGCAGTCAAAGTCAGGATGAATGGCAAGCCAATAGATAATTTTCTTATGAAATCCATGCTGTCTATGTTAGCAATACTAATTCGTACACGCTTATCCTAAGAGCTTCCAGTTGCTAGACAGGATAGTGCCAGATTGATCACCACTTCCTAACTATGGGTCTCCCACGCGGCTACGAACGGCTCCTTATGGCACGTCTGCGACATTCAAAGTAACAAATTCAGAAGGTATTCTACGACTGCTTTTGATCTGATACCAGAAACTCTTTTGCATTACTGACAATCAGCTTTTTTCACTGGCTGGATTGGGAGTATTACAAGCTTTTGGTTTCACACTTTACACAGCTGTTGTGCAGCCACAAGAAAGCTACAGTGCACCATATTAAGTTGCATTCCGGGAGCGGACATTTGCAAGGGCACGCAAATTACATAAGACGACCGCTTTATGGAACAATAGCTAAGGGCGCATATGTGCCTATATATAGTCCTTCCGTCCCATTCTCAGTGATACTAGTCACAGCTGGCAGGTATCTGTCAGTGAGAGCGGGACATGCGCCAGCGGATTACGAATATTCGTGCCTAAACACTAGATGTTCTCCGGTTTTGCTTCGAATCCACTGGTGCGCTTGAGATCGATTACGAATACTCAGGGTCTGCCGTCACACCGGCTCGCTATATTTGCTTCGCAGAACTCAAGCATCGCACGTCCCACATTGTTACTTTATCACTTTGGGAGGTACATCATGAACTCTCTAACCCACCAGGAATTTACTGCCTTCATTGGCATCGACTGGGCTGACACTAAGCATGACTTTTGTTTGCAGCCCACTAATAGTAATCAACGGGAATTTGGTCAATTCCCACATACAGTGAACGGCATCGATGAATGGGCTTTATCAATACAACAGCGCTTTGGTGGCACTATTGCCTTGGCACTGGAATTATCCAAAGGCCCCATTGTTTACGCGCTGCAAAAGTACGATTTCATCGTGCTCTTTCCAGTCAATCCATCCACGCTGGCGAAGTACCGTCAGGCTTTCAAACCCAGTCGTGCAAAGGATGATCCGACCGATGCGGAGTACGCGCTAGAGCTATTGCTACATCACCGCGATGTGCTCAAACCACTCCAACCGCAAAGTGCACAGATGCGCACGTTGCTCTATCTGGTAGAACAGCGGCGAAGAATAGTCGGCGACAAGACACGTTTTACCAACCGCCTGCGTAATGCGCTCAAGCAATACTATCCGCAAGCACTCGACTGGTTTGCAGATAGCGACACCTTCGTGTTCTGTGACTTCCTGACCCGCTGGCCAACGCTACTCCAGGTTAAGCGTGCCAGAAGAGCAAGCCTTGAAGCATTTTTTAGAGAACACAATGTTCGTTTCCCCAAGCTCATTGAAGAACGAATCAATTCCATCAAGAATGCTGAGCCGCTCACCAATGATGTGGCTGTCATCAAGGCGCATCAATTGCAAGTGGAGATACTGGTCGATCTGCTGCGTGTCGCGTTGCAATCTATTGATCGCTACGACAAAGAGATCGCCGCCATCGCTCCCACACTACCTGATTATGCGTTGTTTAATTCGCTGCCTGGTGCAGGCGCTTTGCTTGCGCCACGATTACTCGTTGCGTTCGGTGAACAGCGTGATCGCTTTCAGGGTGCGGATGAATTTCAGAAGTATTCCGGCGTTGCTCCGGTAACGGAACGTAGTGGCAATAAAAGTTGGGTACACTGGCGTTGGCAGAGCCCCACATTTTTACGACAAACGATGGTTGAATGGGCGGCACAGACGATAAACAAATCCTATTGGGCAGGCGCCTTTTATCGGCAACAACGCGAAAAGGGAAGTTCCCGACAAACCGCAATACGCGCCTTAGCTTTCAAGTGGATTCGCATTCTCTTCCGCTGCTGGCAGTCTCGGACACCGTATGATGAATCTAGGTATCTGAATGCATTGAGGCGTCGTGGATCACCACTGCTAAAACAACTTGGTGAAACGACGTAAAATAGCTTGACGGAAGACCTCAGGGCATGAACCGGTCGGTCAGCTCGGGAGTTTAAGTGGCGAGTAGCTAACGGATTGAGATGTGCTTGATAGTAAATGTTGTTGGGTCATTACAAATCCGACAAGGGCTTGTCGGCATACTTGTCATCGCGAATCCGCAATTGACTAATTACTTCAAGCAAGGAGTTATCCAAATCAAGCAATGCGAATTCAGGCAACGCTTGCAAAGCTTCTGGCAATAGGCCTTCGGCTGGTCCTGGAGCATTTTTTAGGATCTTTAAGGCTTCGTCGGTCAAGCACATTCCAACTCGACGCTGATCTTCCTTGCTTCGCTCCTTGACTATTAGGCGGCGAGCTACAAGCTTCTCTACAAGCTGACTACAGGTGGACTGATGAATGGATAAACGGTCGGCAAGTTCCGAGACACCTATGTCGGGAGTTCTAGCGACTTCTTGTAGTATCCACAATTGTGATCCAGTAACTCCGCAGGTTTGTTCCACTTCACGAAAGTGCTGACGAACGGAACCATAGATGATGCGAAATTTCTTGAGAACTTGAAGTGAAAGCTGAATTTTGCTGCGTTTGCCCAATTTCTGTTCCCCCCTCTACCGCTAGTACTAGAGCCCATCGAATGATATCTCTTGCAGTAAGTATTCATCTAATATATATTGATGTCAACTATATTGATGACAATGCGTTAATGGCAACGCTCTACTCTATTTCAACTTTTAAAAAGGATATCAGGCATGAATAAAATAGCAGTTGTCTTGGCTTCCCTTCTCATCGCGGCTTGCGCCTCCTCGCCTAAATCAGCTACCCCACAGGCCGCTCAGGCAAGCGATAAAGGTACTCCTTCAGTAGAAAAGCCAACGGCTGCACCGGTAATGAATCCCTTGGTTTCTGCTGCCGAAATGGAATCAAAAAAATTGGCTGCGGAAATACAGGACCTTCAAAATCGGAGTGTCTACTTTGACTTTGATAAGTCTGACATCAAATCCGAGTATCGCGATGCCATCCTTAAGCAAGCCGAATTCATCAAGGCACATAAAAACGACGTCGTTACGGTCCAAGGTAATTGCGACGAGCGTGGAAGTTCCGAATATAACCTTGCGTTAGGCGATAGGCGTGCCAATTCTGCTCGAAAGAGTTTAGAGTTATTGGGTGTTCCTGCAAAGCAAATTAAGGCGGTAAGCTTTGGATTGGAGAAGCCGCGTCTTACATGCCATGAAGAAAAATGCTGGAAAGAGAATCGTAGAGACGATTTTGTCCACGCGCTAAACTAATCAATTCTGGAAATTAGAAAGGTTGGGTAACCCCAACTTTATAATCGTTGGTACCTCCTTTTACGATTGCTTAGTTCGTCTTAAAGCTTTGTTGATTATTCTAATGACAAAGCGTCAGCGCGCTTAATCTTCCGTAAAGGCCTACTCATGAAAAATCCCCTCTTGGTTGCCTTGATTGCCGTCGCCATGGCCGGCGGCATTGCAGCTTACTTCTACTGGCAGCAGAGTCAGCCGACACCCGAATCGGTGCATGTGCAAGCTCCACCAGCCCCGCTTGCACCCGAACCAGTTATGCCTGAGGTGCGCCAGATTATCGAGGCTCCCGCGGAACTACCTCCCTTGCCAGCGCTTGGCGATAGCGACAATTTGATCCTCGATGCCCTGACGGGACTTGTCGGTAACAAGTCGTTGATAGCGTTCTTCCGCTCTACACGGATAATCCGCAACATCGTCGCCACCATCGACAATCTGCCGACCCGTCGGGCTCCGATGAGCGTCATGCCTGTGGAGCGGGCACCGGGCAAGTTTGTGACGGCAGGCGCGGAAGGTGACTTGGCCATCAGCCCGGAAAATTCGGCCCGCTATGCGTCATACGTAAGAATCGCCAATGCGGTTAGTGCTCAAAAGCTGGTAGAGGTATATGTCCGTCTCTACCCACTGTTCCAGCAGGCCTATGAAGAGCTCGGTTATCCCAAAAAATATTTCAACGACCGGCTTGTTGAGACCATCGATAATCTCCTTGAGACGCCGGTCATAAAAGAGCCCCTCAAGCTGGTTCAGCCGAACGTGCTATATCAGTTTGCCGACCCCGCTCTGGAAGCGCGTTCCATCGGCCAGAGAATTTTGATACGAACGGGCAGCAAGAGCGAGGCAACAATCAGGGCCAAGCTTCGGGAGATCAAACTGGAACTGAGGCTACACATGCATGAGAAACAAGTGGAAATAACTGGATGATCTCTGCCACATCATTATTCAACAGCGGCCGTTCAATAAACTTCCCCGACAGCCGGAGAATTTGCACGACATGTCGGATACACAAGCAAAGCTTCTACACCTTAAATTCGACAAGCAGCTAGTCGTACGCGGCTACGACTGGGCAACGTCCGATCAATAGCGCCGGTGCTGCTTCGCTTGACATAGGATATTGCCTCGCCGCACGCGTATCCATCAAATGATAGTTAGGCGATCTATTGGGGTATGATCTCAAATGCGGCCAATTCTTGAAATTATTCTTGGACTTTCATTAACCCTTTGCACTCTGGTCGTTCATAGTATCGGAATGTATTTGGTGATGCATAGATTCGAATTGAATTGGCCGAGATACCTTAACGAAAAAAGTGAACTTCGGCGGCAATTCTATTTTGGGCATCTAGTGATGCTTATGTTGCTTACACACCTTTCTGAAATTCTCTTAATAGCAGTGGCACTATTGGGAATCCACGCTTTTCCGGATCTACGTACTGCCTTCTATTTCACCGGTGAAACATATACCACGGTTGGATTTGGAGATGTACTTCTTCCAACTGGATGGAGGCAGCTGGCGTTATTTATTGCGATGTCCGGTTTGTTTTCTTTCGGCTGGTCAACCGGCGTGCTTGTCGGCATTGTTGGAAAGACCTATGAAGCCCAGTTTTCGAAGCTTCGGAGGCGTTAAACAAGATAGAGGTATCAAGTGGATTTTTTGCCATCGTGGCCTATTGAATTAAACCCTATGATCTCTTTCAGCGTTTTGCTGGTAGCTGGTGCTATGGGCGGGTATCTGGCACATACGGTTCGTTGGCTACCTAGTATCACAGGGTTCATGCTTCTGGGATATATCGCAGGTCCCAGCGGCTTAAATGTGCTAAGTGTGGATGCATTGTCTGCATCTCGTGTCATTATTGATATTGCACTTGGTTTGATCCTTTATCGACTTGGCTTGTCGCTAGACATCAAGGCGGTGCTTCGTGATCGTTACCTACTGATTGCAACAATGCTGGAAACGATCACAACTTTGCTAGCGGTTTTTTTCATTCTGAGGTATTTCAATGTATCTGTATTAACGGCAGCCTTTGTCGCTGCCATTTCCACTTCGTCATCGCCAGCCGTACTGATTCACGTGGGGCATGAACTTGGCGCCAAGGGTCCGGTGACGAGTTCAGCAATTTCACTAGTAGCATTGAACAATGTCATTTCTTTTCTCGTGTTTTCAGCCTTGTTGCCTATCGCCCATGTTGAAGCAGATGCTTCATGGAAGGTGATCGTGTTTCAGCCACTATATCGATTATTCGGCTCACTTATGGTGGCGATAGGTATTGCCTATGGATTGCATTATCTGATCCTGGCTAGCAGAAAGGCCAAGCAGTACCGTTTAGCTTTGGTCGTTGGTGGAAGTATGCTTGCGTTAGGCTTAGCTAAAGCGCTCATCCTTTCAACGTTGTTTGCGCCGCTTGCGTTGGGTATTGTCGTACGAAGTATTGAGCATGAGAATCTCGTGTCCAGCATTGAATTCGGCGAGACATTTGAGCTTTTTTTCATTGTCCTGTTCGTCTTCGCAGGAGCTAATCTGCATGTCCATGAGTTAATGCAATATGCCCCGACGGCTGTCGCGCTTGTCTTTGCAAGAGGACTTTCCAAATGGCTTGGTGTCTTTGTTGCCGCAAAGGCATTCCGACTCCCGAATCGGCAGGCCATTTCGACCGGATTGCTTTTGGTGCCGATGGCGGGCCTTGCGATCGGGTTGGTGCAGACAACAGACCAACTTTTTCCGACGGAGATTTCTACAGTTTCCGCACTGGTGCTCGGCGCAGTTGCCATCTTTGAGACTATTGGGCCACCGATTGCTGCTATGGCATTTAGGTATTCTGGTGAGGTAGTGCCAAAGGAACGCTAGTCGCGCGTCTAGCGGCAGCAGTATAGGCTATCGAAGTGGGGTCGGGACGAAGTTAAAAATTATAAACTACTGTAGGAGACAACGCGGTTGAACTACACTGTCCGAGGATAAGCGGGACCAAGCTATGGAAAATAGAGCTAGTTTATCGAATTTTGGCGCAGTCGTATCGGTGCGCGGTAGCGTCGTTGACATTCGCTTCGATAGTTATCTGCCGCCGATCTACTCGTTGTTGCGTACAGGAAAGGATGGGCGTGTCGCCATCGAGGTCCTGGCCCAGCTCAACGCGCATCTGGTGCGGGGGATTGCGCTGACGCCCACGCAAGGCTTGGCTCGAGGCACGGTGGTTGAAGATACCGGTGGGCCGTTAAAGGTCCCAGTGGGTAAGGCAATTTTGTCACGAATGTTCGATGTTTTTGGCGATGTCATCGACCGCCAACCTGCACCGTCTGGCGTCGAATGGCGAACCGTACACCGGGCCCCGCCGCCCCTTGCGAGGCGTTCGACCAAATCCGAAATCTTCGAAACCGGCATCAAGGTCATCGATGTGCTCGCTCCGCTTGAGCGCGGCGGCAAAGCGGGTCTGTTCGGCGGCGCAGGTGTGGGAAAGACTGTGCTGCTCACCGAGATGATCCACAACATGGTCGGGCATCATGAAGGTGTGAGCATCTTCTGCGGTATAGGCGAGCGTTGTCGCGAAGGTGAAGAACTATACCGCGACATGAAAGTTGCGGGTGTACTGCCGAATATGGTGATGGTGTTCGGACAGATGAACGAGCCTCCTGGCAGCCGTTTTCGCGTTGGTCACGCGGCGCTGACGATGGCGGAATATTTCCGCGATGACGAACACCGCGACGTGCTGCTGCTGATCGACAATATCTTTCGTTTCATCCAGGCGGGTTCCGAGATTTCCGGCCTGATGGGACAGATGCCGTCTCGCCTCGGTTATCAGCCGACCATGGGTACCGAGTTGTCGGGTTTGGAGGAGCGCATAGCCAATACCGACACTGGTGCGATCACCTCGATACAGGCGGTGTATGTGCCGGCGGACGATTTCACCGATCCCGCTGCGGTTCATACGTTTTCGCACCTATCCGCGTCTATCGTGCTATCGCGCAAGCGTGCGAGCGAAGGGCTGTATCCGGCCATCGACCCCCTGCAATCCAATTCAAAGATGGCTACCCCCGGCATCGTCGGCGAACGCCACTATCTGTTGGCGCAGCAGATCAGGAGCACGCTTGCGCAATATGCAGAACTCAAGGACATCATCGCGATGCTCGGGCTGGAGCAATTATCGGCGGCAGATCGAGCCGTGGTCGCACGCGCGAGGCGGCTGGAACGTTTCCTGACCCAACCGTTTTTCACCACCGAGCAATTCAGCGGCATCAAAGGAAAGCTCGTCAGTCTCAAGGACGCCCTCGATGGCTGCGAGCGCATCCTGCGGGATGAATTTAAAGATGTTCCTGAAAGTGCCCTGTACATGATAGGCGCGATCGAAGAATCGCAACAAAAGATGAAAGACGGGCAAACCGAAGTCAGACCGGTTTCTGAACAGGCGGTCGAACATGAAGCTTAAAGTGCTCCTGCCTTTCCAGATTTTCGCCGAGATAGAAGGAGTGAAGCGTATCGTCGCGGAGACCCCACAGGGTTCGTTCGGACTGTTGCCAAACAGGCTTGATTGCGTGGCGGTGCTGGAACCAGGAATACTGACTTATGAAACCGAAACGGAAGGCGAAGTTTACGTGGCGGTCGATGAGGGTGTGCTGGTCAAGGCTGGCGCAGATGTGCTTGTCTCGGTGCGCAATGCAATTGGTGGGATGAGTCTTGGAAAACTGCGCGAAGCGGTTGAGCGGGAGTTTGTGAATCTCGACGAGGGCGAGATTCAAGTTCGCGCGGTGCTGGCGAAATTGGAGAGCGGATTCGTGCGCCGCTTTGCTGAGCTTCATCGTGGCTGATATTACGAAAACCAAGTCGGACGAGACAACATTCGTCCGGCAAGTAGGCGCGAAGGAAACGCGCAAGCTCAAGGCACAACGCAAGGTCACGCGCACTGTCTGGTCCGGTTTGGGTATGATGGGCTTGGTCGGTTGGTCGGTGGCAGTGCCAACCTTGCTTGGCGCGGCAATGGGAATCTGGCTGGACAAGCGCCATCCGGGAATTCATTCTTGGACGCTTACGCTGCTGCTCATTGGCCTAGTGATAGGCTGCTTAAATGCGTGGCATTGGGTCGCGAAAGAAGATCGGGAAATGCGCGAAGAACAGGAGGTGAAAGATGAGTGAGATGATTTTATTTTCTTTGGCTTTACTTGCTGGCATATTGCTTGGCGCAACCTTCTTCGGCGGCCTGTGGTGGACGGTATTGAAGGGCGTATCGGCAAAGCAACCTGCGCTTTGGTTCAGCATCAGTCTGTTGTTGCGCACCGGAATAGCGCTGGCCGGGTTTTACTTTGTCTCGGGAGCTGATTGGAAGCGATTGCTGGGGTGTCTGCTTGGATTTGTGATTGCTCGCATCATCGTAACCAAACTAACCACCATCCATTTGGTTGAGGAGGTTAGCCATGCACCTTAGTTCCGACGAATTGATTCTATGGCAGCATGGATTTTTCAAGCTTAATGTCACCATCGTCACGACCTGGGTGCTGATGTTTGTGTTGGCCTTAGGTGCCAAACTTATTACGCGAAATCTGGAGGAAAAAGCGCATATTTCGCGCTGGCAGAGCCTGCTCGAGATCATCGTGGTCACGATCCGGAAACAGATCGAAGAGGTCGGACTGCGTCAACCTGAGAAATATCTAGGCTTTCTGGGCACGTTGTTTTTGTTTATTGCACTGTCCAATTTCTGCACGATTTTCCCTGGCTATGAACCGCCGACCGGATCGCTCTCGACTACAGCTGCACTCGCGCTGTCCGTGTTTGTTGCGGTGCCGTTGTTCGGTATTGCTGAGAGCGGCCTGGGCGGTTATCTGAAGTCGTATTTGAAACCGACCTTCGTCATGCTTCCGTTCAACATCATCAGCGAACTGTCGCGAACGCTAGCCATGGCCATCCGCTTGTTCGGCAACATCATGAGCGGAACGATGATACTCGCCATCTTGCTGACCATCACGCCCTTCATATTTCCGATCGTGATGAGTCTGCTCGGCCTACTGACCGGCATGGTGCAAGCCTATATATTCAGCATCCTCGCCACGGTTTACATCGCGGCTGCCACGCGAGTCCGGCAGGAAGCTGGAGGTTGAATCGAATCCGCATGTCACTATCACAACGAAAGGACACGTCATGGATAATATGACACTCATCGCGATGGCTTCCATCGTTACCGCTGGGCTCACTATCGCTGTCGGTGGGATTGGACCAGCGCTCGGCGAAGGCCGAGCGGTTTCGACTGCGCTGAGTTCGCTTGCCCAGCAGCCCGATGCCGCGACCACCATCACCCGAACGCTGTTCGTTGGTCTGGCAATGATCGAATCAATTGCAATCTACTGTTTCGTGGTCGCGATGATCCTCATTTTCGCCAACCCGTTCTGGAACCATGTCATCGCGCAGGCGGCGACAAAGTAGTTATGTTAATTGATTGGTTCACCGTCATCGCGCAAGCGGTAAACTTCCTCATTCTGGTGTGGCTGATGAAGCGCTTTTTGTACAAGCCCATCCTCAATGCGCTCGATGCGCGGGAGAAGCGCATCGCTGCCGAACTTGCGGACGCAAACGAAAGAAAAGCCGAAGCCACAAAGGAACGTGAGGAATTCAAACGCAAGAACGATGATTTCGATCGGCAGCGCACTGTGCTGTTAAACAAGGCGACCGAAGAAGCAGCCGCCGAGCGCCGGCGGCTGCTCGATCAGGTGCGCAAAGATGCGGACGGTTTGCGGACTAAGCGTCAGGACATGCTGGCCAGTGAGTATCAAAGCTTGCACGAAGAGTTTGCCCGACGGACACAGGCCGAAGTTTTTGCAATCGCGCGTAAAACACTGGCTGATCTTGCCGGGGCTAGTCTAGAGGAGCGTATGATCGATGTGTTTGTTGATCGCTTGTACAAGTTGGACAGTGACGAGAAAGAAAGGCTGGCGGCCCTACTCAAGTCGCCGGCCATCCCTGTAATCGCTCGCAGCGCATTCGAACTCGCACCGGCACAGCGCGCCTCGATTGAAGGCGCAGTCAAATCAACGTTTGCTACTGAGACTCCAGTCCGGTTCGAGAATGTGCCGGACTTGGTCAGCGGGATCGAACTCATCATGCAGGGTCAAAAAGTCGCTTGGAGCATCGCCGATTATCTGGCATCGCTGGAGAGGGATATTAACGAACTGCTGAAAGCGCAACGCAAACCGGAAGCGAATACTAATAATTTAAGCCGCAATGAACATAGCAGCTAAAAGCCTGCAGAGTGTCTTCGACCAAACCTTTAGGGGTATCAGCCAGGCGCGCGAAGCTCACACACCACAACTGAGTTCGCGCGAGGTAGGCACGGTCACCAGCCTATCCACGGGTATTGCCAGGGTATCGGGCCTTCCCGGCGTGAGTTTTGAGGAGGTAGTGAAGTTTCCCGGTGAATTGTACGGCATCGCATTCAACGTCGATGACGACGAAATTGGCGTCGTCCTGCTAGGCGATTACTGGCAGTTGCATGCGGGCGATGAAGTCGAACGCAGGGGGCATGTGATGGACGTTCCGGTCGGCGACGGATTGATTGGGCGCGTCATCAATCCCTTGGGTCGGCCAGTCGACGACAAGGGGCCGGTGATCTCCGACAAGCGTTTGCCTATCGAACGTCCTGCGCCGCAAATCATGGATCGCTCGCCCGTCACTGTGCCTTTGCAGAGCGGCATCAAAGTGATCGATGCACTTGTTCCAATCGGGCGTGGCCAGCGCGAATTGATCCTCGGCGATCGACAGACCGGCAAAACCGCCATCGCCATCGACACAATCATTAACCAGCACGATGAAAATGTGCTTTGCGTTTATTGCGCCATAGGTCAGCGCCCATCCGCTGTGGCCAAGGCCGTCGCCGACCTGCGCGAAAACGGTGCGATGGAATACACAGTCGTAGTTGTGACCGAAGGCAGCGACCCCCCCGGCCTTTCCTATATTGCTCCGTATGCTGCAACCAGCATAGCAGAGCATTTTGTGGAGGCGGGTCGAGATGTCCTGATCGTATACGACGACCTCACGCACCATGCGCGCGCCTACCGTGAATTGTCGTTGCTTCTGCGCCGCCCACCAGGTCGCGAAGCCTATCCCGGTGATATTTTCTACATCCATTCTCGGCTGCTGGAACGCGCCACGCACCTACGCGAAGAACTCGGTGGCGGCTCCCTCACGGCGTTGCCTATCATCGAAACAGAGGCGCAAAATATCGCTGCTTACATTCCAACCAATCTGATTTCCATCACCGACGGACAGATATATCTTTCGCCGAAGTTGTTCGAATTGGGCATTCTGCCCGCCGTCGATGTCGGAAAATCCGTTTCGCGCGTCGGAGGAAAGGCGCAGTTGGCAGCTTATCGAGCGGTGACGGGTGATTTAAAACTCGCATATGCGCAGTTTGAAGAATTGGAAACCTTTGCCCGCTTTGGCACGAGGCTTGATGAGAACACCCGAAAGATCATCGAACACGGCCAGCGAATCCGAAGCTGTCTCAAGCAGCCCGAGTTCGAACCCGTGACCGTGTCAGGACAAATTGCCGTATTGCTCGCGTTGACCGGAAGGCTTTTCGACATCGTGCCAATCGAGCGGACGCGCGATGCCGAACTTGCCCTGCGCGCAGCGGCGGTGGAATTTCCGGCGGAGATTATCCAGCGATTCACCATGGCCAATCAGTTGAGTGACAGCGATCGCGAGGCGATCTTGCAACTTGCCCGCGATACGCTCTCGACATTCCAGCAAAAATCATGAGCGACACTCTGGAAAGTTTGCGCCGCAAGATCGACGGCGCCACCGAACTCGATTCTGTGGTGCGTACGATGAAGGCACTGTCTGCTTCGAGCATCGTGCAATACGAGCGCGCCGTGCACTCGCTAGATGATTATTATCGAACCGTGGAACTGGGCCTGGTTGTATGGCTGCACTATACGGGCACGGCGATGTATTCTGATGTGGGAGTGAATACAAATAAGGGGGGAATAGGTGCGGTGATATTCGGATCGGATCAAGGGCTGGTTGGCCAATTCAACGAAGTGCTGTCGGACTTTGTTGCAAATCAGTTGAACACCATCTTGGGCAACAAGAATATCTGGGCGGTCGGCGAGCGCGTTCAGGGGCATTTGGCAGATGCAGCCTTGCCGGTGGAACGCTACTTTCCCGTGCCGAATTCCATCGCTGCGATTACGTCGCTGGTCGGGCGTATTCTCATCGAGATCGAGACGCAGCGCGAGCAAGGCAAAGTTGCGCAGGTTTACCTGTTCCATAATCGCCCCAAATCAGGAGCGGTCTATGAGCCCGTGATCCAGCGCCTGTTGCCGCTGGATGATGCATGGCGGCGCGGACTCGCCGACCTACCCTGGCCGACCGGAAACCTGCCTGAGGTCATAGGCGGCGGCGAGCCGACTCTGCAATCGTTGATACGAGAATATCTCTTTATCTCGCTGTTCAGGGCCTGCGCCGAATCGCTGGCAAGCGAAAATGCCAGCCGCCTCGCCGCAATGCAGCGCGCCGAGAAGAACATCGACGAGCTGCTAGGAGATATCAACCAGACTTTTCGCCGTCTGCGCCAGAGCGGGATCGACGAAGAGTTGTTCGATGTGATCTCCGGCTTCGAGGCGCTGGCTGCACCTATGAAGTCAAGGGACAGGAAGTAAATCCCGATTCCTAACAAATTGATCAATCGGATGCTCGATCGTCGGTCGGCTTTGCTTGATTGCTGAAAGACCGCTTGTATGGTTTGGGGTGGTGGTATCGGCTTTCTTGTGTAACAGTTAAGAAGCCGGGGTGGAGGGGCCAAGGACCGCATCTGCTCTCGACAGACTCCAAAAGAATTCCCCCACCCACACCGCCAGCGTCGATGAGGAATCTAGCGGCCCTGACCGCCGATTTGACCGCAAGCTCACGCAGGTGTGTCCACCCCAGCAACCTTCATCTTAACCATGGGAGACAGATCATGCAAACCCCAACCAAAGTACTTGATATCGGTGCCGATGTTGCCAAGGACGAGATCGTCGTGGCCTGTTCGGAAGGAAGCTTTCCAGTACGCAAGCTCGCGAATCAGCGTGCCGCTTTGCTGGCCTTTCTCAAGGGCCTGCCGAAAGGCAGCCGCATCGGCATGGAATCCACCGGCATCTATCACGAGCTGTTGGCCAGCCTTGCCCACAAGCTCGGCTTCATCGTCTATGTGCTCAACCCGAAGGACGTCCGCCACTATGCAAAGGGCGTCGGGAGGCGTGGCAAGACCGATCGCATAGACGCAGAACTCATCGCTCGAATGCTCTCGAAAGAATATGGCGATCTGCACCCCTGGGTGCCGCCCACGCCGGAACAACGCGAGATCGATCGGCTGATCAAGCGCCGCGCCAAGCTGAGTTCGTTGCGTCAGGCACTCGGCATGTCGCTCAAGGGTATGGTTGGCTTTTCCACCGATCTCAAGACGTTGAGACAGCACTTCGACAAAGTCATTGAGCGCATCGACCAGCGCATAAACGAACTGGTCGAGGCCAACCCCGATCGCAAAGAACACGTTACGCACTTGGGCACGATTGACGGCTTCGGCTCAGTCGTCAGCGCGGCAATGGTTAACTCCCTTGAACGGATGCCCATGAAGAAGGCAGACACCTTCGTCGCATTTACCGGCCTGGATCCCCGGCCGGATGAGTCGGGGCAACACCAAGGTAAACGGCGCCTGTCCAAACGTGGATCCTCCGAACTTCGGCGATTACTCTACCTGGCAGCCTTGTCCGCTATCAAGACGAAGACCTGGAGGCCAATCTATGAGCATTACCGGGCGAAGGGCCTGTCCAGTACCGCGGCTCTTGTCATCCTGGCACGGCGACTTGCCCGCATTGCCTGGTCGATGTACACCTACAAAACGGAATTTGATCCCGGACGACTTACGAAAGGCTTGACTTGAACCATAGAATCTTTGCGGAAGAACCAAGGGCGGGTTTGTGTCGAAAGTACGCATTCGCGCTTAACAAAGCGGACGTCGCGTTATATCTCTTCCAGAAAAATTATTTAGTCTGCAATGGGTGCGCTGCAGACGTGAGAAGCAACACCCGCAACGTCAGCTTATCCTCGCATAGCAGACCTGTCGACAGACAGCCCCGGACTTCTGCTGAGGCCGATTATGGACCATCGTTAAGTGCTTAAGGAAAACCAATTTGATTGAAGGTTTAGATTGATACCAACGAAACTTGGTATTTAGGTATAAATTCACCCTTTGTCTATAAGCACAAAAAAGAGTACGAATACCCCAGCTTACTTAGTAATTCGATATTTTCGAACTCGCTAAATTCCACAATTGTTAGTGATCGCTATCGTGAAGCTATTGATGCCTTATAATTATGGGCTCTCAAATTGAGTGAGAAAACTCTCAAATTGAATGGCAAACGACAAAATAATTCTCCTCTCTGCCCTTGAAATCGGGAAGGTTGCCCCGACTATTGGCACTCGCGGGCAGAGAGTGCTAAACTTCGCCTTCGCATTTATTAACCCCTTAGTTTTAGGAGACCTCAGTATGAAAATTCGTCCTTTGAACGATCGCGTGATCGTTAAACGCATGGAAGAAGAGCGTAAGACTGCCTCTGGCATCGTGATTCCGGATGCCGCCACTGAAAAGCCTGACCAGGGTGAGATCGTCGCCGTGGGCAAAGGCAAGGTTGGCGATGATGGCAAATTACAGGCAATGAGCGTCAAGGTTGGCGACCGAGTATTGTTCGGAAAATATGCCGGGCAAACCTTCAAAATTGACGGCCAAGAGTATATGACCATGCGCGAAGATGACATCATCGGCGTGGTTGAAGCCTAAATAACAAGAAAATTTCAGGAGAAATAATATGGCAGCTAAAGACGTAAAATTCCACGACGCCGCACGCAACAAAATGGTGGTCGGCGTAAATATTCTGGCCGATGCCGTCAAGGTGACCCTGGGGCCTAAAGGCCGCAATGTCGTGCTGGATCGCTCTTATGGCGCACCAACTATCACCAAGGACGGTGTATCGGTCGCCAAAGAAATCGAACTGAAAGACAAATTCGAGAACATGGGCGCACAAATGGTCAAGGAAGTTGCTTCCAAGACCTCTGATGTGGCCGGTGACGGTACCACCACCGCGACCGTGCTGGCGCAATCCATAGTGCAAGAGGGCATGAAATTCGTCGCCGCCGGCATGAATCCGATGGACTTGAAGCGCGGAATCGACCAAGCGGTCATCGCAGCCGTTGCGGAACTGAAGAAGATCTCCAAGCCATGTACCACCAGCAAGGAAATCGCGCAAGTTGGCAGCATTTCCGCCAATTCCGACACTGTGATCGGCGAGAAGATCGCTGCTGCAATGGAAAAGGTCGGCAAAGAAGGCGTGATCACGATTGAAGACGGGACTGGTCTGGAAGACGAGCTGGACATAGTCGAAGGAATGCAGTTCGACCGCGGCTACCTGTCCCCGTATTTCATCAATAACCAGGATCGCCAGATTGCAGCGATGGACAATCCGTTCATCCTCTTGCACGACAAGAAGGTGTCCAACATCCGCGATCTGCTGCCCGTACTGGAACAAGTGGCCAAGGCCGGTCGTCCGTTGCTGATCATCGCCGAAGACGTGGATGGCGAAGCACTGGCCACCCTGGTGGTGAACAACATTCGCGGCATCCTGAAGACTGTTGCCGTCAAGGCGCCAGGCTTTGGCGACCGCCGCAAGGCGATGCTGGAAGACATCGCGATCCTGACGGGTGGAACCGTGATCGCCGAAGAAGTCGGCCTGACATTGGAAAAAGCCACGCTAGCCGAGTTGGGTCAAGCCAAGCGCATTGAAGTGGCAAAGGAAAACACCACCATCATCGACGGCGCTGGCAAGGAAGACGCTATCAAGGGCCGTATCACCCAGATCAATAAGCAAGTCGAAGAATCCACCAGCGACTACGACAAGGAAAAGCTGCAGGAACGCAAGGCCAAACTGGCTGGCGGCGTGGCAGTAATCAAAGTCGGTGCTGCGACTGAAGTGGAAATGAAAGAAAAGAAAGCGCGTGTGGAAGATGCATTGCACGCGACTCGTGCTGCCGTTGAAGAAGGCATCGTTCCCGGCGGCGGCGTCGCATTACTGCGCGCCAAAGTTGCGGTTGCCAAACTCAAGGGCGAAAACCACGATCAGGACGCCGGCATCACCATCGTATTGCGCGCGATGGAATCCCCGATGCGTGCAATCGTGGCCAACGCAGGAGACGAGCCTTCAGTGGTGGTTAACAAAGTGATGGAAGGAAAAGGAAGCTTCGGTTACAACGCGGCCACAAGCGAATATGGCGACATGTTGTCTATGGGTGTGGTTGATCCGACCAAGGTGACGCGCGTCGCATTGCAAAATGCGGCATCCATCGCCGGACTAATGTTGACCACCGCTTGTATGGTGGCCGAATTGCCGGAAGACAAACCTGCTCCGGGTGGTATGGGTGGCGGTGGCATGGGCGGCATGGAAGGTATGATGTAATTTATTATTGTATTCCAGCAATAAAACAAACCCCGCCAAAGCGGGGTTTGTTATTTGATGAGGTACCGGTATAATGCGCGGCTTCCGAAGTTGGCTGATTTGCCTGGTTAACTGAGAAATGCTGCAACAATGGCCTGGTAGCTCAGTCGGTAGAGCAGAGGACTGAAAATCCTTGTGTCGGTGGTTCGATTCCGCCTCAGGCCACCAGATTTGAAACGGCCTTCAGAAGCAGTTTCTGAAGGCCGTTTTGTCTTGTGGGACCCCGGCGCGGACATACTAAATTAGCGTTTCCCAATTCCTCTCCGGACGGGGAAATTCATGGGGGCCGGTCTTACGCAAAGTTCCAATGAGACTGCTTTCCCGATGTGCGCCTAGAGTAGTCACGCGTTAAATGGTTTGGAATTCGTTTCGATTACTCCCTATAAAGAAACAGCCCTGACGCTATTCCGCAAATACCACGACAGGCGCTACAAATGAGGCGTGAAATATGGATTTCTGCTACTATGCGCGCCGTTTCAGATACTCGAAGTATCGAGTGTTCCGTGCCGGGAACAGACAATTTCCGGGACACAACATTTCCGATGCGGAAAATTCAAAAGTGCCTTCACGAAATGTGCGGGCACTTTTCATTTCCGCGCGGTTCAGTATAGGCGCCGTACACAACCCATGACCAATGCTTCAGAAAACATTAACGTCCGCGCATCAACCGCAAGTTCCCAAGATCTAGTGCGCGAAGTCAAGCGCCGTCGCACCTTTGCGATCATCTCTCACCCTGACGCCGGCAAGACAACGCTCACCGAAAAATTGTTGCTGTTCGGCGGGGCAATCCAGATGGCTGGTACTGTGAAGGCCCGGAAGAGCACTCGCCATGCTACTTCTGACTGGCTGGAGATCGAAAAGCAGCGCGGGATCTCGGTGGCCAGTTCCGTGATGCAGTTCAACTACGACGATTGCGTCATCAACCTGCTGGACACGCCAGGGCACCAGGATTTTTCCGAGGACACTTATCGCGTGCTGACCGCTGTGGATGCGGCAGTGATGGTGGTGGATGCAGCCAAGGGAGTCGAAGAGCAGACCATCAAGCTGCTCGAGGTGTGCCGTTTGCGCAACACGCCGATCATCACATTCATCAACAAGATGGATCGCGAAGTGCGGGAACCACTGGAAGTCCTGGACGAGATCGAATCGGTGCTCAAGATCAAATGTGCGCCGGTCACTTGGCCTATCGGCATGGGCAAGCGCTTCCAGGGCGTCTATCACTTGCTGAACGACGAAGTGCTGCGCTTTTCCCCGGGAGAAGCGAAAGCCGGGCAAGAAGTCGAGATTCTTCGAGGCGCGCAAATCGACCAACTGGATGAATTGTGCCCCAGCGAGATGAAGACTATGCGTGACGAAACCGAGTTGGTCATCGGCGCGGGTGCATCGTTCGATTTGCATGAGTTTCTCAATGGGCACCAATCGCCAGTCTTCTTCGGTTCCGGCGTGAACAATTTCGGCGTGCGCGAAATCCTGCGGGCTCTGGTGGACTGGGCTCCTTCACCCTTGCCGCGCGCCACCGACGTGCGCATTGTGCAACCGACCGAACCTGCCTTCACCGGCTTCGTGTTCAAAATCCAGGCCAACATGGATCCGAACCACCGCGACCGCATCGCCTTCTTGCGGGTCTGTTCCGGTCGCTACACTTCAGGCATGAAGGTCAAGCATCGTCGCACTGGCAAAGAAATGAAGCTTGCCAACGCGGTAACCTTCATGGCGAATGAACGCACACGCATGGATGAGGCCTACGCAGGCGACATCATCGGCATCCACAACCATGGCCAGCTTCAGATCGGCGATGTGCTGACCGAAGGGGAGGCACTCATTTTCAAAGGCATCCCTTACTTCGCACCGGAACTTTTCAGCCGCGCGCGACTGCGCGACCCGATGAAGGCCAAACAATTGCAAAAGGGCTTGCGCCAATTGGGCGAAGAAGGCGCCGTACAGGTGTTCGAACCACTAGCGGACACCAGTCCGTTGATCGGTGCGGTCGGACAGTTGCAGTTCGAAGTGGTCGAGCATCGCTTGAAATCCGAGTACGGCGTGGATGCGGTGTTCGAACGGGCCGGCATCCATGCCGCACGCTGGGTGACTTGCCCCGATGCCGCGCATCTGAATGAGTTCGTCAAAGCCAATCAAGGACGACTGGCCAAGGACGTGGACGGTAACTACGCTTACTTGGCGGATACAGGCGTAAATCTGCGCCTCGCGATGGAACGCTGGCCCAAGGTGCAGTTCCATGCTACACGCGAGCATGGGCAACAGCTTTGCTAGCGGGGTCGGCGAAAGCTCACTGCGGGTGTCATTACTGCGTCAGGAATGGGCTCCAAAACCTCATGCACCGCGAATGTACGCTCCGATTTCTGCGAGCCGATGTACGAGCCGCCCATTCCTGCGAAACTTACTTCGTCTACTCTTCAGCCTGTCTCGAAGGGTTTCGGTCTGCTTGCTAACACCTCGCCAGCTTTACCGTTTGATTAGCCAAGTCATTCAACTACGTTTTCATTGACAGAGAGCGGGGGAATCCATGAGCAGTTGTTTCACCGAGCGCTGAGTTCGATGCTGCTGCACAAGAGCGGCCCCCGTCCAGACTTGGCGCATCGCTTCATCAATTTCATGCTGGACGGCCGGAACTCCGCCGACCTTACAAATTTGATCGGTTCGGGTAATCCTAACCGCGATGCGCTGCGGTACATCAAGCCAGAAGTGGCGCAAAATCCTGCGATATTCCCCGACCAGGCGCATCTGGCGCGGATGGAAATGCTGCGTGATCTGGATCGGCACGAGCGCCGCGTGCTATCGCGTATCTGGACCGAAATCAAATTGAGATGAGTCGTCGGGATTCACGATCTCGCCAGTCGCGGATTAAGCCCCAAGAACTAGAAAAAATATTTTCAAAGGGCGGTAGAATAGGCGTTGTGGAAGTGGGATGGTGCCTACTGATCCACTACAAGAATATGAACAAAGGGCGAAATATGGCAATCATCGGGATAGATCTTGGCACTTCCAATTCTGCCGCTGCCGTATTGCGTGGCGGCCGTCCCGTTATCATTCCCAGTGCAGAAGGCATTAGCATTGGCGGCAAAGCCTTTCCGAGCTACGTCGCGCTTACCGCCGACGGCCAGATGCTGATCGGCGAACCGGCGCGGCGTCAGGGAACGGCCAATCCAGAGGGCACGGCTAGCGCCTTCAAACGCAAGATGGGGCGGCGCGAAAACATCCGTCTCAGGGATCGCGATTATTCTCCGGAACAACTTTCTGCTTTCCTGCTGCAAAAGATAAAGCGTGATGCCGAAGCGTTCCTAGGCGAACCCGTGGAAAAAGCTGTCGTGACGGTACCGGCCTATTTCGACGATAACCAGCGTACCGCCACTAAGGACGCCTGCCGCATTGCCGGCTTGGAAGTCGTGCGCTTGGTCAATGAGCCCACCGCCGCTTCGCTGGCCTATGGCCTCGACCGGCTAGCCCAGGAACTTCGCATTGTCGTGATTGACCTTGGGGGCGGCACGCTGGACGTCACGATCATGGAATTCGGCAAGGGCGTATTCGAAGTCAAGGCTACCAGCGGTGATACCCAGCTCGGCGGGACCGACATGAACCAGCGCATCTTCGAGCATCTCGCCGAGCGCTTCCAGATGTCCACCGGCGTGGATGTGCGCAGTGACCGCAAGGCCGCCGCTCGCTTGCTCGAGGCGGCTGAGAACGCCAAGATCGAACTGACCGCAAGCGTCACGACCCACATCAGCCTTCCCTATCTCGCCGCTGTAAATGGCGAGCCGCGCCATCTCGAGTTGGACCTCAACCGGACCGAACTGGAACGCTTGGTGCGTCCGGTGATCGATCGTTGCCGCGGGCCTGTGGAGCAGGCCTTGCACGATGCTGGCATTACCCCAAAGGATGTGGATCGTGTTGTGTTCGTCGGCGGTCCGACGAGAATGCCGGTGGTGCGCAGTTATTTCGAGGGCCTATTCGGACGCAAGGCCGAGATGGGTGTGGATCCGATGGAATGCGTCGCCGCTGGTGCTGCGATCCAGGCCGGAGTGCTCGCGGGAGAGGTCGGCGGCATCGTGCTGGTGGACGTGACGCCTCTCACACTGGGCGTGGAAACACTGGGTGGGATCGCGACACCGCTAATCGCGCGCAATACTCCGATCCCGGTCAAGCGTAGTGAAACTTTCACCACTGCCGCCGACATGCAGACCAGCGTCAACATTCATGTATTCCAAGGCGAGCGACCGATGGCAGGAGACAATACCAGCCTAGGCGAATTCAACCTCGGTGGGCTGCCTCCCGCGCCTCGTGGCATCCCCAAGATCGAAGTGACCTTCGACATCGACTCCAACGGCATACTCAGCGTTTCCGCAAAGGACACTGCCAGCGGCAAATCGCAGTCAATCAACATAACGGGTTCCACGCGCCTTTCGGAAGACACCAAGAAGCGGATGGTGGAAGATGCCGACACGCTATGCCGACGCCGACAAGAAGCGGCGCGAGGATGCGGAAAAGCTCAATACCGCGGATGCCGGCTGCTACGAAGCCGAAAAGATGCTTGCCAACTTCGCCGATAAGCTCACTGACGATTTGAAAAGACGTATCGAGACCGCCTTGCGCGAGACCAAGGAAGCGCTGCTCAGGAAAGACGTCAGCCTCGCCACACAGCGTGCTGACGCATTGAGAAAAGTGCTACAGGAAGCCGGCGCGGTACTCTATTCGCAATCGGGACAGGCTAGCAAGGGCGAACCCTACGCGGAAACGCGCTGGGAGGGGACGGAACCACCGCCCAATGTGGATAACGCAACCGGTGAACCGCGCCCAAGCGGATCTGGGCCGCGCGGCAAAGTCGTGGATGCCGAGTACAAGGAAAACAAGTGAAAGCAAATTAGTTCAGGCGGCTCATCTATTCCCGCCATAAAAGCGACATCATTAGCCCATAAAAATAATGACGACACCCCTTCCCCTTCAACCGCAGGAGCTCCACCACTCCTGCGATCCGGAACAGTTCCGGTTCCAGACCACAGCAGAGCTGGAGGATCTGACGGAAATCATCGGGCAGATGCGCGCAATGGATGCCGTGCGCTTCGGTGCAGGCATTCGTCATGAGGGCTACAATCTTTTTGTGCTCGGCCCCACTGGCATAGGCAAGCGCAGCATGGTGCAGTTGTTCCTTGAAAAGAAGGCCGGAGCGGAGCATGAACCATCCGACTGGTGCTATATCAACAATTTCACCGAGCCGCACAAGCCCTTGGCACTCAAGCTGCCAAGCGGAAGAGGCGCGGAACTTCGCGAGCACATGGAAAAGTTGGTGGATTATTTGCGAACCGCGATCCCCGCGCTATTCGAGAGCGATGAATATCGCGCCAAGGCAAGCGCGATCCAGGAGGAATTCGCCAAACGGCAGGAACAGGTGTTCAAGGAATTGGCCGAGGACGCCGTGAAGCAGGATATTGTTCTGCTGCGCACCCCGGACGGATTTGCGTTCGCGCCGACTCGAAACCATGAGGTCATTCCCCCGGACGAATACGAAAAACTGCCGGAAGAAGATAGAAACCGGGCCGAAGCCGCCATCGCCGAACTACAGAAACGCCTGGAAAAGATCCTCAGCCGCGTTCCGCAATGGCAAAGAGAGCGGAACGAACGGGTCAAGCAGCTCAACCGTGAAACGATGCTGTCGACGGTCGAACACATGATGAACGAATTGCGCGCCCGTTACGCAGACTTACCCGATGTCCTGAAGTACCTCGACATCGTGCAAGAGGACATGGGCGAACATGCTGAGGATTTTCGCAAGCAGAAGGAATCCTTTACGCTGTCCGGAATGACGATCGTCACGCACGAGACGTTTCAACGTTATCAAGTGAATGCGTTAGTTACCAACGGCAGGACAACCGGTGCTCCCATCGTCAGCGAAGACAACCCGACCTACAGCAATCTGATCGGACGGGTCGAGCATATCGCCCAGCTCGGCGCACTCGTAACGGATTTCACGCTGATCAAACCGGGCGCACTGCACCGGGCAAACGGCGGATATCTGCTGCTGGACGTGCGCAAGGTGTTGATGCAGCCGTTCGCCTGGGAAGGTCTCAAGCGGGCGCTGCAAACACGCGAGATTTATATCGAATCGCTGGGACAGATGTATAGCCTGGTCAGCACCGTATCACTTGAACCCGAGCCGATTCCGCTAGATGCAAAGATAGTCCTGTTCGGTGACCGCCTGTTGTATTACCTCTTGCAGGAATACGATCCGGAATTCGGCGAGCTGTTCAAGGTGGCTGCGGATTTTGAAGAGCATATCGAGCGCAATGCCGAGACCCAGATGCTCTATGCGAGGCTGATTGCAACACTGAGCCGCAAGGAGGCATTGTTGCCTTTCGACCGCAGCGCGGTTGCCAGGGTAATCGAGCACAGCGCGCGCCTGGTCGGCGATGCGGAACGACTGTCCACCCACATGCATGCCGTGTCGGATCTGCTGCGCGAAGCCGATTATTGGGCACGCGAAGCGGGACATGCACTGGTGGTAACCAGCGATGTGCAGCGGGCTATCGATACCCAGATTCGGCGACAAGACCGGCTGAGAGATCAATTGTATGATGCAATCCTGCGCGATACGTTGATGATAGCGACACAAGGCGCAGTGACTGGCCAAGTCAACGGCCTCTCCGTGATAGAACTGGGTAATTTTGCCTTTGCACAGCCGACGCGAATCACCGCAACCACAAGGCTGGGAGAAGGGGAGTTGATCAACATCGATCGTGAGGTAAAACTCTCCGGCGCGATCCATTCCAAGGGCGTACTGATTCTTTCCTCCTTCCTTGCCGCGCGCTATGCCCGAAACCAGCCGCTGGCGCTCGCCGCCAGCCTTGTGTTCGAACAGTCCTACGGTCTTGTCGAGGGGGACAGCGCGTCGCTAGCCGAGTTGTGCGCGTTGCTTTCCAATCTGGCCGACATGCCCATCAAGCAGTCGCTGGCGATAACCGGTTCGGTGAACCAGTTTGGCCAGGCTCAGGCAATTGGTGCGGCAAACGAAAAAATCGAGGGATTCTTTGATATCTGTGCGGCACGTGGCTTGAACGGCGAGCAGGGCGTCTTGATTCCCGCAGCCAACATCAAGCACCTGATGCTGCGTCGTGATGTGGTGGCCGCCGCCGAAGCGGGACAGTTCAAAATATATGCCGTGGAAAATGTCGATCAGGCCATTGCAGTCCTGACCGGCTTACCTGCTGGGGAAGCCAATGCCAATGGCGAGTATCCCGCGGGCAGCGTCAATCACGGGGTTGCGGCCCGCCTGGCTAGTCTGGCCAAGATCAGGGAATCGCTTGCAAGACAGGCCAGGGGCAAATCGAGTGCTCCGGAAAGATCAGATTGATCTTTTGCCCTTGATTCTTGACAAGTTTAAATTCGAGGCGAACTATCATCTCAACGCAACGTGATTACTACGAGGTGCTCGGTGTTGCCAAGGAGGCCGACCAGAAGGCAATCAAGGACGCATTCCGCAACCTCGCGATGAAATATCACCCGGATCGCAACAAGGAGCCGGGAGCCGAAGAACGATTCAAGGAAATCGCCGAGGCTTATGCCATCCTGTCCGACCCGAAAAAGCGCGCTGAATACGATGCACGCGGATTTGCCGGCGTGGAAGGGTTCAGTCAGGAGGACTTGTTTGGCGGCATCAATTTTGAGGACATTTTCGGGGGACTCAATTTCGACTTCGGCGGCGGTCCGTTCGAAGGATTCTTTCATCGTCATCGCAAGGGGCCCGCGCGCGGCGCAAATATCGAGGTGGAGGTGTCGATCCCGCTGGAACGGGTGGCGAGCGGAGGCGAAGAGAAGGTTCGCCTGAAGCGCCCGTCCTCCTGCCCTGCCTGCAAAGGTACGGGGGCCGAGGGAGGTGCCGCGCCAAAGACATGCGAGGCGTGCAAGGGCACAGGCCGGATCACTCGCAGCAGCCGGAAAGAGAAGGATCACCTCCTGATCCAGCAGATTAGCAGCTGCCCTGCCTGCCATGGGCGCGGCAGTATCATCGAGCATCCGTGCGCAAAATGCCGTGGCAGCGGCGAAGTGGAACAGGACGAGGACCTGACAGTAAGGATCCCGATCGGCGTCGAAGATGGCATGGCTCTCCGCATTCCCGGCAAAGGAATGCCAAGCCCGGAACTGGGCGGCGTGACCGGAGATCTGTTCGTCGTGGTGCGCACCAGGAATGATCCGCGCTTCGAGCGGGACGGTGCCGATCTGCTGCGACAGGAAACCATCCCGCTGACCGATGCCGTGCTGGGCGCTACGCTGCAGGTACCCATGTTAGATGGGTCTGCCAGCGTGACGATACCACCTGGCACCCAGCCCGACTCAGTCTTGCGACTCAAGGGAAAAGGCCTGCCGGAATTCGGCGGGGGACGCCATGGCGAAATGTACCTGCGCATCGCGGTACATATACCTGAAAAGCTTTCGCGCGAAGAGCGGGAATTATATGAACGCCTGCGCGCAATCGGGACCAAGGAAGGTTGGAGCTTCAAGAAGATATGGAAGTGACGGGCCGGTAAAGGCGTTTCAGCATGCTTGGCCACTGTGACCAACCATGAAACCGCACTTGGATTTAAGCACGTTTCTTTCTTTCAATTTGGCGCTTCGCGTTCCCTCACGAACCGGTCTTATGTTTTTCTGCGAGCCGCAGAGCTGTTTTTACATACCAGGTAGTCCCGGTGTGCGCATACTGCGATGGAGAACCTGTGTTACGCAGGGCCTAGAACCGTGCGTCAAAACCGCTGTCCTGATAAATCGCCCTGCAATCAACGAACGCTGATCAATTCGTGGTTTGAAAAATCCATAAATTGCCTTAATGATCCCAGTACAAGAGCATTACAACGCAATATGCCAAGAGCATCAATTCGTGAATATGCCCAATTAAAAAAGTTTATCATGAAATATTGGGGCCATTGGCGTCGTCCTATTTCCTGCGCAGTAAGCCCCCCGAAGGCAGGAAGATATTTCATCAATACAAGTGGGGGAAAGACGTGACAAGGTCGTCAGCCTAGAATTCCTTGTGGACGCGGACCCCAAGAATCGAAACGGGCCCTCGGTCTCGGTTGTAGGCGGGATTGATGACGTATTGATAGTCTAAGGTAAGAATCAAATGATCCAGCGCGGGTACGGAATAAGAATAATAGGTTTCCATGATCTTTTCCAAACCGTAATGCGGGAGCTGTCCGTCGCCAATAAGGATTCCTATGCCCCCGGCCCCAAAATAATTGCGCGCATCACTGGACAGCCCGTTGGCGATGCCAGCAAAGCCGAATGTGTCATCGTGACGCCCCCAGCGTTCCCCTCGTAGGGACAACCCCGCAGATATCGACTCGTTGATCTCGGTGAAATCAAATGCTTCCTTGCTGCCGTTGTTCACGCTAGCCCTGGCGAAGACCCCCATATCTGAAGACACTTCCTGCTCAAGGTTGATGGCGGCACCCGGACGCGACCTGCCGCGCCGAACGAGCGCGGTATCCGGCGCACTGCTGGTTTGCTGCGCAAGTTGCAAAGCATCCGCGTAGCTTCCCATCTTGCCTTGGTTGACGAAACCCAATAGCTTCACTTTGCCTGGATGGTCCCACAACTGATGTCTTTCCTCCAGTTCGGCGGTCCATTCGTGTTGGCTGAAGGTCGGATCCAGTATTGTGGTATTCGGGATCGTGGAAAGATCGAAGAAGCCGCCCCGCAACGTCCACCAGGATTGTGTCCATTCGATGGATGCACCCTTGGTGAATCCCCATGCATCAGCCGCATAGTCGAATGCACCCGACTCCACAATCGACCAGTTCATGAAGTCTGATCGCGGATCATGCGCGTAGGTATTGGTATCAAATACATCGGTAACGGAAAATTTCCCGATCGTCAGAATGACGTTGTCGGTCGTTTGGGTACCGCCGATCTGGTTGACGCCCGGCTCGATGGTTTGCATGGTTCCGCCCAAGTTGATCATTTGCCGATAGAAGATTCGAGGCAACCGAACGTAAGGGGCGTTCGCACCGACCTTGTAGGCTTCACCACTGGGAAAGCCGGCCACGCCCTCTGTATTGCTCAAACCAAAGCCCTGATCGATTTCCGGATTTGCCCAAAGCTCACCGCCACTTGAGATCCGCAAGCCGGCAAATAACGTCAGATCGGTCGTTTCGCTACTCGTGTTAGTCGGATCCAGGCTATATTTACCCGCGTAAGGCGACGTGAAAGCCGGATGCCATTGAGTAACATTGGTAAATTGACCCAGCACCTTCCATGCTTTTTGATCGGGGTCGGCTGCTATTGATGCTTGGGGCGTGGACAAAACACCGCTTTGCTGAGGAGCGCTGCCCGAACTCGCTATGCCTTGCGACTCTGTTGGTTCAGCCATGGCAAACTGAACAGAACAGCAACACAGCCCTGGCAACATGACCCTTGCAATTTGCTGCACCACGAAGTTGCCGAGTCTGACTTTCCTTAGCATTGACAATTTTTATATTTGGGTTCATTCAAATTATATGTGATTATTGTTGCGGCAATGTTGCCAATTCCACGTGCTATCGGGCGAATTTGCTCATATGGAAGGTTTTGCGACAGTGCGGCGAGGTCAACGGCGCCTGGAAACCCAATAAGCCGCGGGGAGCACAAAATTGTCTGTTCCCCCGTGAATGGCCGCCACCTGACCGCTCGAAGGACTGAATCCGTTCGAGATTGCGCGAAAACTAAATTGTGGCGGGCTACCTGCGGCTTGTTCCGTAAAAGTCGATGTCCGCATATCAATCGGAATTTTGTGAGCCCCACTCAACTTCAAAAGAGGAATAGAATTGAAACAATCCTGCGTGTCGCGCGGGAGAAATGGGGGTAATCATGTATCAGCGTATCTTGGTTCCAATAGATGGCAGTTCGACTGCCGAGCGTGCCTTGCAGGAGGCGATCAAGCTGGCGGCGGGCAAGGCTCAATTGCGTTTGGTTTATGTGATCGAGGAAATCTACCCGCTGGATACCGAGGGCTATGCCTATATCGATTATGTCGCTTTGCAGGAAGCAGTGCGCCAAACTGGCAAGCGCACTCTCGCGCAGGCCGCGGAGAAAGCACAGCGGTCAGGCATTACGGCGGAAACTGCGCTGCTTGACGTACCCGGAGAACGGGTCGCCAGCGTGATTGACGGCGAAGCGCTGGCTTGGAAGGCCGATCTGATTGTCATTGGGACCCATGGGCGTTCCGGCTTAGGCCGCTTGCTATTGGGAAGTGTTGCCGAGGGCGTCGCGCGCGGGGCATCTGTTCCGGTGCTGCTGGTTCGCGCCGAATGAATCGACCTGAAAGTTCTTGAGCTTTTTTCGGTTCCGCGCCCTAATCCATGATCAGGACGGCTGCGCCGCGTATGCGTCCCTGACGCAGACGGTCGAGTGCTTCGTTGGCATCCTCCAGCCGGAAAGTCTCAACTTCTGTTCTGACGCCCGATTTGACCGCGATGTCAAAGAACTCTTCACCGTCACGGCGAGTGAGATTCGCGATGGAGCGAACAGTACGTTCCCCCCACAGGATGGAATAGGGGAATCCGGGAACATCGCTCATGTGGATGCCTGCGCACACAACGCTGCCGCCTTTGGCGGTGTGACGAAGCGCCTCGGGAACCAATGCCCCGACAGGTGCAAAAAGTATCGCGGCATCCAGCTCATCGGGCGGCGGCGTCGAGGAGTCCCCTGCCCATGCCACGCCAAGCTCTCTGGCGAAATCTTGTCCGGCCAGGTCGCCGGGTTTGGTGAATGCAAAGACCTTCCGTTCCTGCCAGTGCGCGATTTGAGCGACGATGTGAGCTGCGGCGCCAAAACCGTATATGCCGATGCGATCGGCATCACCGGCGGCAACCAGCGCCCGATAACCGATCAGCCCCGCGCAGAGTAGGGGGGCCGCTTCGGCATCGCTATAGTCGTTCGGCAGCGGAAAACAATAGTATTGGTTAGCCACTGCGTGATCCGCGTAGCCTCCGTTCAGTGTATATCCGGTAAAACGCGCATGATCGCAGAGGTTCTCGCGCCCGCTCTTGCAGTAGCGGCAATGGCCGCACGTATAGCCGAGCCACGGTACACCGAGCCTTTGACCGATGGCAAACCGTTCAACCTTGTCACCCTTTGCCACCACGGTCCCGACGATTTCATGCCCTGGTATCAGTGGCAAGAGCGGCTCAGGCAATTCGCCGTCCACCAAGTGCAGATCGGTACGGCACACGCCGCAAGCGCTCACCTTGAGCAGAATATCGTTTGAGCCGTATCCGGGGACCGGCAACTCCATTTGTCGGAGGCCCGATCCGGGTGTTTCTAGAACCATTGCGCGCATGATGTGCCTCTGGTTGCGAGGTTGAGGGTTTATCCGGTTGAGTGCGTTTGCCGGCAGAAATCACAACCGGGGCCATATAGCCGGGTGACTGGATCGGCAAGCGTGGATAGGACCATTATAATGCCTATGAAAACCGGGTTGCATGGGCTCCAGGAATCGCTGGATTCCGTTGCCAAACCGTGGCTGACGATATATACGGCCGCCTTGTCATTTTGAGTTAATCACAAAGATGTGCCCATGGCGATTCTCGCTTCTCTCTATGCGCGGCATATTGCGGCTGGAGATATTGCGCAAAGCGGTGGAGCGCAAAATGTAATAGGAGGCTACGCGTGAACATGGTCGGTGCCATTTCATTTCCAATCCTAATGTGGCATGAATAGTGGGGCAACCAAAGCTGATCCTTCGCCAATTTATTGCCCGGCATTTTTTTGGCAGCGCTGAAAAAATCTTTTTTATTGGAATTTTGCGTGGCAGCGCAAATGTTGCTAATTCTTCTTGACAAGCCATCGTTCAAACATTTCAAAGTAGGCGCTTTCCAAGGACATGGCCAAGCCGCGCGCATCGCACAATGGGCTGGAGGCCATTCTTTCGCGTTGGGAAGAGCGGAGTGCCTTGCGCTGTCCCACGTCGCGAGCAAGGAAAACAATCTTTTCAACGTATTCTGCTTCCGAATGGGCGATCCATTCCTTATGCCCGAGAGTCTCCAGTATAGCGGCCGTCGCTCGTGATGCAACACGGTCTCCCCGCATGGTAATGACGGGCACCGCCATCCACAGCGCGTCAAAAGTGGTGGTGACGCCACCCATTGCGCCTACCGGGTCAAGGGAAATATCCAGCCGGTCATAATAAGCCATATGCGCAGACCAAGTTGGTGTGGCACTGCGATCCTGGAGTTCGATGCGGTTTGCTGAAATGCCGTGGTCAGCCATGGCATCCAGAATGCGTTGGCGATTCCTGGGATCGGCCAATTCTTTTGTTTTTAACAGTAACCGTCCTTCCGGCAACGCGTGGAGCACCTTAGCCCATAGAGCCAGTGTCGCTGGCACCAGCTTACCGAGATTATTAAAGCTTCCGATCCACACGGTACCCTCAGCGTCTGCACGCCAGGTTGGCGGCGGCGCATCCTTACCATCGAAACTCCAAGAGATTCGCGGGAGGCGCCAAACCTGTTCGCTGAAGTGGCTGTCGGTTTCTGGAGGAGTCACCAGTTCATCGCCGATCCAGTAGTCCATTTCTGTCAAACCCGTGCTGGCGAAGTACCCCAAATAATATGCCTGAACCGGCGCGGCACGCCGCGCAAAAACACCCAGTCGATTGTGCGCGGAGTGACCCGCAAGATCGATCAAGACGTCGAGGCCGTCCGCATCTATGCGATCCCGGATCACAGCGTCGTGAATCCCTGAGAGTGGCACCCAGTGCTCTGCCAGAGCCTGCAAGCGATCTGTGACCGCATCCCGTTGGTCTTGGGTGGTATAGGCAAATAGTTCTATTCGGGCACGATCATGGTGACGGAAAAGCAGCTCTATGAAGTAGCTCACCGCGTGCTGGCGATAGTCTCCCGATACATAACCCACCCGTAGCCGTCGGCCAGCAGCGGGCAAGCGTTGAAAGACTCTGTGGCGAGCTGCCTGGCGAGCCTGCGCCGGCACGCAAGACTGCTCCCACTTGCGCGCTTGGGCAAGATACTCATGAGGATCAAGCATGGCATGGTAGCCATAGAGGAACAACAGGTTGCTGTACGCCGCAGCGAAATCGGGTTTGAGTTCTATCGCCTTGCGATAGCTGGTCACTGCCTCGTCGAGTTGACCGAGATCTTTCAGGACGCCCCCAAAGTTGTTGTACGCCTCGGCTAAGTCGGGTTTTAAGTCCAGCGCCCTTCGATAGCTCGCCAGGGCGGCATCGAGTTGACCGAGATCCTTTTGGACGCCCCCCAGATTGTTGTGCGCATCGGCGAAATCGGGTTTGATCTCTATCGCGCGCCGGTAACTGGCCACCGCATCGTCGAGCCGCCCCAGGTCTTTGAGGGTGTTGCCCAGGTTGTAATACGCCAGGGCGAAGTCGGGCTTGAGTGCCGCGGCGCGACGGTAGCTGGCCACTGCCTCGTCGAGCTGGCCCTGGTCTTTGAGCGCAGTGCCCAGGTTGTTGTGCGCATCGGCGAAATCGGGTTTGATCTCGATCGCGCGCCGGTAACTGGCCACCGCATCGTCGAGCCGCCCCAGGTCCTTGAGGGCGTTGCCGAGATTGCCGTGTGCTTCGGCATAATCGGGCTTGATCTCGATCGCGCGCCGGTAACTGGCCACGGCATCATCGAGCCGACCCAGCCCCTTCAGGACAACGCCGAGGTTAAAATGTGCTTCGCCATTACCAGGCACGAGTTCGGCGACTTTCTGGAACGCGGGCAGCGCTTCCTTGCCCTGCTTCTGCAGCGTGCTTCCCAAGAGCTTCCAGCCAAAGCCAAAGTCCGGATATCGTCCCAGCAATGCGCGCGTATGGCTCTCCGCTTCCGCATAACGACCTGCGTTATACAGCGCGATCAGCGCGTTCACTTCGGCTGCGGTCGGTTCCGCCTTCCGTTTCATCGGGTCGGGCCTTTCCGGGGGGATGCGCGAAGTTCAGCTGTAAGTATCCTAGGGCATTTTATTGGCATCAAATTCTCGTCAAGTCTCAGCTGCCTGAATATCTGGCTGCCAACCGGTCGGCAGCTTTTGTTCGTTAGCCGCGGCATCCAAGGCGGCCTCCAAAAAGCATTCGAATTCCCGCACCGCATGCATGTCCTCAAACAATTTGTGACCTGCTGCTTCCAAGGACGCCGCTCGCAAGGCTTCTCGACGTTCCGAGTCGCGACCCAAAGCAAGGGCCAGCGGCGCGTAGTCTTCCAGACGCTGTGCAATCGGCGCATCGGCCACCCCCATCTGCCGGTATGCCGCCGCAACGTTGCGGCCTCGCGCGAACCGCCCCGGCCATGTCACCACCGGGGTACCATACACCATCGCATCGTACAGCGTATTACCGCTGCCAAAGTGTAGCGGATCGAGCAGCACGTCCATCCGCGCCACGACCGCCATGAAGCCATCCCAAGACATGCGGGGAATGAACACGGTTCGATCCAGCAAGACGGGAAAGGTTTTTGCCCAACGTGCCTTCAGCAGACCAGTCCAAGCAGAGTACTTTCCTTCCGGCAATATCAGATGTCCCGTGGGGTCGCCTTCGGCAATGGCCGCGAGCACCGCATCAAAATCCGGATGGAGCTTGAACAGGTTCTGGGGACAGCCATACAGGGTCCCAGTTTCCGGCAAGCCAAGCTCCGCCTTCGAGAGTTGTGGGTTGCACGAGGCTCGAGTCCGGTAGTAAAAGCACGGCAACCGGTTCAGCCGAACCAATCTTTCGGTGTAGTACCTATCTGCTTCTTCCGCCTCATTGGTCACCGCTGATACGAAGTAGTCCATGGTATTCAGTCCCGTGGTATCAGGATGGCCCCAGCTGGTGGCCTGTACCGGAGCAAGACGAGCATATGCCAAACAATACGTGGAGGATGCCATCCCGATATCGGGATAGAACAGCACATCTAGTTGCTCTGCCGCCACGGCCTGTTGCTGGATCCTTAGCTTGCTTGAGAGTGTAAGCACTTTGTCCGCCAGTAAATCGAGATTCTGTCGGAAGGCATCCCGCCTGGATTGTGGCCCATGAATCACAACCACCTCGAAGCGGTTGCGATCAAGATGTCGAATGAGTCCCTGATAGTGTTTGCCAATCGTATGATCGAACAGAAATTCGGACAGGAACCCAACCCTGATGCGTCGACCTGTTTCATTGGGCGCGCGCCAGCCCTGCACATGAGGTGCGTGTACCGTCAATTGCGGCACGCGTGCACGAAACAATTGGCATAACGCTTCCATTATCGGGCGGTCGTTGGCATTATGGTAGGCCAGATAAAACGATGTCCCTCCAAGTTTGTCACCGGGTTCATCCAAGGTTCCCGGAATGTTCATCAGCTCCGTAATTCCCCTTTGATAACGGTTACGCCAGTCCGCTATGCTAGCCGAACTCTCTGGGATGATCGGCAATAGCAAATGCGCGTAGATAGCATATTGGAGCTCCTGGGGTTGAAGCTCCTGCGCCTGATGGAAGCTCTTCAGGGCCGCGTCGGTTTGGCCGAGGGTCTGCAGGACGGTGCCGAGGTTGTTGTGCGCCTCGGCGTAATCGGGTTTGAGTTCTATCGCCTTGCGATAGCTGGTCACTGCCTGGTCGAGTTGACCGAGATCCTTGAGAGCGACACCCACATTGTTGTGCGCTTCGGCAAACCCCGGTCTCAGTTCGAGCACCCGACGGTAGCTTGCCAGCGCGGCGTCGGATCGACCCAATTCTTTGAGGGCGGTGCCCAGGTTGTTGTGCGCATCGGCGAAATCGGGTTTGATCTCTATCGCGCGCCGGTAACTGGCCACCGCATCGTCTAGCTGGCCCAGGTCTTTGAGGGCGTTGCCCAGGTTGTAATACGCCAGGGCGAAGTCGGGCTTGAGTGCCGCGGCGCGACGGTAGCTGGCCACTGCCTCGTCGAGCTGGCCCTGGTCTTTGAGCGCAGTGCCCAGGTTGTTGTGCGCATCGGCGAAATCGGGCTTGATCTTGATCGCGCGCCGGTAACTGGCCACCGCATCGTCGAGCCGACCCAGGTCCTTGAGGGTGTTGCCGAGATTGCCGTGTGCTTCGGCATAATCGGGCTTGATCTCGATTGCGCGCCGGTAACTGGCCACGGCATCATCGAGCCGACCCAGCCCCTTCAGGACAACGCCGAGGTTAAAATGCGCTTCGGCATCGTCGGGCACGAGTTCGGCGACTTTCTGGAACGCGGGCAGCGCTTCCTTGCCCTGCTTCTGCAGTATGCCCCCCAATAGCTTCCAGCCAAAGCCAAAGTCCGGATATCGTCCCAGCAATGCGCGCGTGTGGCTCTCCGCTTCCGCATAACGACCTGCGTTATACAGCGCGATCAGTGCGTTCACTTCGGCTGCGGTCGGTTCCGTCTTCCGTTTCATCGGGTCGTGCTTTCCGGGGTTCATGCCTATTGATTCGTTTCAGTTACGCGAAGCAATCAGAGGCTCGGTACGCGTCTGGGAACTGCCTTGCGTTCGCGCGTTCCACATGCCCCACAGGGCGTCCTCGAAATTCCGCGCAAAGCGCCGGGCGTCGAACAACGGCGATGCGCTCACCCGCTCGCGCAGCCCTGCGCGCAACGCTGCCAGTTTGGGCAGCTCGTTGGCCAGCCCCACCGCCCTGTCAATGTAATCCGTCACACCGCTGGCGACCCACTCTTCCAGCCCAGCCGCCGTGAGCAGACTGGCTCCCTGCCTCGACAGCAGCGTCTCTCCTGCCAACGTCAGCGTCGGCACCCCCATCCATAGTGCTTCGCAGGTGGTGGTCCCTCCCGGATACGGAAACGTATCCAGTATCACATCCACTTCCGCGTGGGCACCCAGGTAAGCCGCACGGGGCACGGCTCCGTACATCGCCACCCGCGAAGGATCTATGCCATGCTGTTGCACGCGCAGCGCCAGTTGTTTCGCGACGGCCGGGTCCCCGAGCTGCTTGCACTGCCAGCGCAGCTTCGCATCCGGCAAGCCACCAAGGACCCTGCCCCATGCCCCCAGCACCTCATCGCCGACCTTGGCCAGGTTCTGGAAGCAGCCGAAGGTGATATGACCGTTTTGCAGTGCGGGCAAAGATGCCACCGGCAGGTCAACCTCGGGCGCCGTGAAACACAGCCGCGTGTCCGGCAGGTACCACACCGTCTCGCTGAAGTTCTTGCGCTGTGCTTCGGGAACACCCACTTCGTCCGCCAACAGGTAATCCATTTCCGCGACCCCGGTGGTGGCGAAATACCCCAGCCAGCTCGCCTGCACCGGCGCCGGTTTCCAGGCGAATACCGGCAGGCGGGTCTTGGCGGTATGGCCGGAGAGATCCAGCAGCACGTGCACGCCGTCGGCGTGGATCAGGCGCGCGGCCGCCTCGTCGTTCAGGCCGTACAAAGGCTTCCATGCCGCAAAGCGCGGTCTGATCCGGGCGGTCAGGTCATCGGCCCGCAGGTCGGTCGGGTAGGCGATCAGCTCGATGCGCGCAGGATCAACCTGCCCCAGCAGGCTTTCCAGAAAATAGCCCACCGGATGATTGTGCAGGTCGCCCGACACCATGCCCACCCGCAGGCGCTGCGGCTGCTCCGCGCACTGCCACGCGGAGAACCTCGACGTCACCTTCTTGCTCACCCTCCGGCCGTATTCGCGAGCCTGGTCCAGGCAGTATTCCGGGAGGTGGGCGGTATAGTTCAGAGTGAACAGCAGATTGGTCCGCGCCTCGACGAAATCCGGTTTGATCTCCAGTGCGCGTCGATAACTTTCGGCCGCTTCATCGGATCTCCCGAGGTCCTGCAGTACAATACCCAGGTTATTGTGCGCCTCGGCAAAATCGGGCTTGATCTCCAGCGCACGGCGATAGCTCGCCACCGCGGCGTCGAGCTGCCCCAGCTCTTTCAGGGCATGCCCAGGTTGTTGTGCGCCTCGGCAAAATTCGGATTGATCTTCAGTGCTCGGCGACAGCTTGCCACCGCACTTTCAAATTGCCCGCGTTCCCGAAGGGTATTGGCAAGGTTGTTATGCGCAGTGGCATCATCAGGCAAAAGTTCCGCCGTCTTTTGCAAGGCAGGCAGCGCATCCTTGCCTTGCATCTGCAGCGACAAGCCCAGTCCCATCCAGACAAACCCCGAATTGGGATAGTGCTTCAGCAGCAATAGCGCCCTGCTTTCCAGTTCCGCGTAGCGGCCAGCGTTGAACAGCGCGATAAGCTGGTTCAACTCATCGGGTGACGGACCACGAAAGCGCGAGTCAGCGGAGCGGGATTCGACCTTCCCCTCGCAACAGTGCTTGTATTTCTTCCCGCTTCCGCAACTGCACGGTTCGTTTCTTCCCGGCTTCATGCTCTCGTTCCTGTATCAATCATCAATTCATATTTTAGCAGCATCGAATTTCTAAGGCGGCTTAGTGGCGACTTGGGTTTTGTTGCTGATCTGGCAGCAATGGTGACTCAACGCGTTTTCACAGGAATCGTATGATCAGTGCCAAGGAAGAAGGATACTCCTGCACTTCGAATGCCGGATACACGATCAAGCTGGTTTGTGGGAATCAATCACGCGCGGTCGCCAGCAGATCGCAAACGTCTGTCAAATTGCGTTGCGTTCGCGCGTTCCACATGCCCCACAGGGCGTCCTCGAAATTCCGCGCAAAGCGCCGGGCGTCGAACAACGGCGATGCGCTCACCCGCTCGCGCAGCCCTGCGCGCAACGCTGCCAGTTTGGGCAGCTCGTTGGCCAGCCCCACCGCCCTGTCAATGTAATCCGTCACACCGCTGGCGACCCACTCTTCCAGCCCAGCCGCCGTGAGCAGGCTGGCTCCCTGCCTCGACAGCAGCGTCTCTCCTGCCAACGTCAGCGTCGGCACCCCCATCCATAGTGCTTCGCAGGTGGTGGTCCCTCCCGGATACGGAAACGTATCCAGTATCACATCCACTTCCGCGTGGGCACCCAGGTAAGCCGCACGGGGCACGGCTCCGTACATCGCCACCCGCGAAGGATCTATGCCATGCTGTTGCACGCGCAGCGCCAGTTGTTTCGCGACGGCCGGGTCCCCGAGCTGCTTGCACTGCCAGCGCAGCTTCGCATCCGGCAAGCCACCAAGGACCCTGCCCCATGCCCCCAGCACCTCATCGCCGACCTTGGCCAGGTTCTGGAAGCAGCCGAAGGTGATATGACCGTTTTGCAGTGCGGGCAAAGATGCCACCGGCAGGTCAACCTCGGGCGCCGTGAAACACAGCCGCGTGTCCGGCAGGTACCACACCGTCTCGCTGAAGTTCTTGCGCTGTGCTTCGGGAACACCCACTTCGTCCGCCAACAGGTAATCCATTTCCGCGACCCCGGTGGTGGCGAAATACCCCAGCCAGCTCGCCTGCACCGGCGCCGGTTTCCAGGCGAATACCGGCAGGCGGGTCTTGGCGGTATGGCCGGAGAGATCCAGCAGCACGTGCACGCCGTCGGCGTGGATCAGGCGCGCGGCCGCCTCGTCGTTCAGGCCGTACAAAGGCTTCCATGCCGCAAAGCGCGGCCTGATCCGGGCGGTCAGGTCATCGGCCCGCAGGTCGGTCGGGTAGGCGATCAGCTCGATGCGCGCAGGATCAACCTGCCCCAGCAGGCTTTCCAGAAAATAGCCCACCGGATGATTGTGCAGGTCGCCCGACACCATGCCCACCCGCAGGCGCTGCGGCTGCTCCGCGCACTGCCACGCGGAGAACCTCGACGTCACCTTCTTGCTCACCCTCCGGCCGTATTCGCGAGCCTGGTCCAGGCAGTATTCCGGGAGGTGGGCGGTATAGTTCAGGTTGAACAACAAATTGCCATGCGCCTCGACGAAATCCGGTTTGATCTCCAGTGCGCGACGGAAGCTTCCCTCAGCGGCTCCAGACTGTCCAAGATCATTCAGAATATTGCCCAAATTGCTATGCGCCTCGGCATAATCCGGTTTGATCTCCAGCGCGCGGCGGTAGCACCCCATGGCAGCGTCAGGTTGCCCCAGATCGCGGAGAGCAATGCCCAGGTTGTTGTGCGCCTCGGCAGAATCGGGCCTGATCTGCAGCGCGCAACGGTAGCTCGCCACCGCAGCGTCGGGTTGCCCAAGCTCTTCGAGGGCAATGCCCAGGTTATTGTGCGCGTCGGCGAAATCAGGTTTGATCTCAATCGCGCGGCGATAACTGGTCACTGCATCCTCGAGCTGGCCCAATTCTTTCTGGACGATGCCCAGGTTGTAATGTGCCAGAGCGAAATCTGCCTTGATTGCCACAGCATGGCGGTAGCTGGCTTCGGCATCATTGAGTCGGTCAAGGCCTTTGAAGGCGTTGCCAAGATTGTTATGCGCCTCTGCATAATCGGGCTTGATCTGCAATGCCATGCGGTAACTGGCTACCGCAGCATCGATCTGACCGCGTGCTAGCAGGGCAAGGCCCAGGTTATTGTGCGCCTCCGCAAAATCGGGTTTGATCTTCAGTGCACGAAGGTAGCTGGTCACAGCATCGTCGTATCGACCGAGTTCGTTAAGAGCGTTACCTAGGTTGGCGTGCGCATCAGCAAAATCAGGCCGTAGTTCCAATGCGCGATGGCAACTGGCCACCGCATCGTCTAACTGCCCTAGCTCTTTCAGAACATAACCGAGATTGCTATGTGCCTCTGCCAAATCGGGCTTGAGCTGCAGCGCACGGCGATAGCTCGCCACCGCGGCGTCGAGCTGCCCCAGCTCTTTCAGGGCAATGCCCAGGTTGTTGTGCGCCTCGGCAAAATTCGGATTGATCTTCAGTGCTCGGCGACAGCTTGCCACCGCACTTTCAAATTGCCCGCGTTCCCGAAGGGTATTGGCAAGGTTGTTATGCGCAGTGGCATCATCAGGCAAAAGTTCCGCCGTCTTTTGCAAGGCAGGCAGCGCATCCTTGCCTTGCATCTGCAGCGACAAGCCCAGTCCCATCCAGACAAACCCCGAATTGGGATAGTGCTTCAGCAGCAATAGCGCCCTGCTTTCCAGTTCCGCGTAGCGGCCAGCGTTGAACAGCGCGATAAGCTGGTTCAACTCATCGGGTGACGGACCACGAAAGCGCGAGTCAGCGGAGCGGGATTCGACCTTCCCCTCGCAACAGTGCTTGTATTTCTTCCCGCTTCCGCAACTGCACGGTTCGTTTCTTCCCGGCTTCATGCTCTCGTTCCTGTTCTAGTAAGCGCGCAGTGTTCCAGCATTTCAAGTTACGGTCAATCAAGGATGACAGGCCAGAAGACCTGCCGAATGAAATCCTGTGCAAGCACCAGTTATCAGTGAATCTGGGCCGTCAACCGCTGTACCAATCTGCGCACACGCGGCGCAATGAAGAACACGGCGGGAAAGGCAATCGGCCACGCGATGGTGAAGCTGGATATCCAGCCAGAAATGAAATTTTCAAGGCCGCTATTGATCGCAGTCAGAGCCCCAGACATGATGAAAGCCATGCTCAACGACATGAACAGTGAGAACAATAGATTGGAGTGCCTAGGATGGATGCGCATATATCGACTTAGGAAATTTCGGCCCATGCTGCCCTCATGGGTGAACACAACAAGATTACCTTGTATCAGCAGCGGGACACAGTTCTTTATAAAAGGGGTTTAAAGCATGCTCAACACGCGGTTGATGAACCCGATTCTCTGCATTGACAAAATCCGCTTTCGCCATGTTCCTTTCAAAAAGCAATCGCGCTTATTGCACTCGTACTCTAGCAGATAAGCAAGCAGATATCGCAAGAATTGTTTTGCCCAAGTCCACATCAAGGTAATGAGATTTCAGTTGCGCGCTCTTTGCGGTAAGCTACACGCCTTTGATAATTCAATTCCCAGTTTATTTCGAAGGTCAAGCAGAGCAATCACTACGGAACGGCGCGGACAGTATGCCAAGCACCTCCGGGATCAGGTCACGAATCTAGCGCCGTTTCATGATGAAGTGGGATTGCGTACATCTATCTATCAACTCTGAAGGTAAAATCTAATGGCCCAATATGTAATGTCGATGCTCCGCGTGAGCAAGATCGTTCCCCCCAAGCGCCAGATCATCAAGGACATCTCCCTCAGCTTCTTTCCAGGCGCCAAAATCGGCCTACTCGGCCTAAACGGCTCGGGCAAGTCCACCGTGCTGCGCATCATGGCCGGTGCTGACAAGGAATATGATGGCGAGGTGCAACACCAGCCCAATATCAACATCGGCTATTTGCCGCAGGAACCTCAACTGAACCCCGAGCATACCGTGCGCCAGGCCGTGGAGGAAGGTCTGGGCGAAGTGTTCTCCGCCCAGAAAAAACTCGATGAGGTATATGCGGCGTATGCCGAGCCGGATGCGGACTTCGATGCACTAGCCGCCGAGCAGGCGCGTCTGGAAGCGGTCATTGCCGCCTCTGGCTCTGACGCCGAACACCAACTGGAGATTGCTGCCGATGCGTTGCGCCTGCCCCAGTGGGATGCGGTGATCAAAAATCTTTCCGGCGGCGAAAAGCGCCGCGTCGCTCTATGCAAGCTCCTGCTGGAAAAGCCAGATATGCTACTACTTGACGAGCCGACCAACCACCTCGACGCCGAATCCGTGGAATGGCTAGAACAATTCCTGGTGCGCTTCCCAGGGACTGTAGTAGCTGTCACGCACGATCGCTACTTTCTTGACAACGCCGCCGAATGGATATTGGAACTGGACCGTGGACACGGCATCCCTTGGAAGGGCAACTATTCCAGCTGGCTGGAACAAAAGGAGGCACGCCTTGAGCAGGAGAACAAGCAAGTCGATGCTCACATGAAGGCGATGAAGCAGGAACTCGAGTGGGTACGGCAGAATCCGAAGGGACGCCAGGCCAAATCTAAAGCGCGTATTGCTCGATTCGAAGAGCTCAATTCGCAGGAACACCAAAAGCGCAATGAGACACAGGAAATCTTCATCCCCGTCGGCGAACGGCTCGGCAACGAGGTAATCGAATTCAACAACGTTTCCAAGTCGTATGGCGACCGCCTGCTGATCGACAATCTCAGCTTCAAGGTGCCGCCCGGCGCGATCGTCGGTATCATCGGCCCGAACGGCGCAGGCAAGTCGACGCTATTCAAATTAATCAGTGGCAAGGAGAAACCCGATTCTGGCGAAGTGAAGATCGGCTCCACCGTCAAGATCGCACACGTAGACCAGGCACGCGACTCGCTGGAGAACGACAAGACCGTATTCGACGCAATCTCGGGCGGCAACGATATTCTCACAGTCGGAAAATACGAGACCCCGGCGCGCGCATACTTGGGCCGCTTCAACTTCAAGGGCGGCGACCAGGCGAAGATCGTCGGCCAGCTCTCCGGTGGCGAACGCGGACGCCTGCATCTGGCCAAGACGCTTATCTCCGGAGGAAATGTATTATTGCTCGATGAGCCCTCCAATGATCTAGATGTGGAAACCCTGCGGGCACTGGAAGATGCGTTGCTTGAGTTTGCCGGCTGCGTGCTGGTAATCTCGCATGACCGCTGGTTTCTTGACCGCATCGCCACCCACATCCTCGCGGCGGAGGGCGATTCGCATTGGGCATTCTTTGACGGCAACTATCAGGAATACGAAGCCGACAAAAGGAAGCGTTTGGGTGAAGAAGGCGCAAAGCCGAAGCGAATTCGATTTAAGCCGATCAGCCGGTAGCACAGATGGTGTCGTTCGAATGACGCAAGAAGTTCAGTCTCAGCTCAACAATCTGCGCATCGCTTCCATCGTTCTCCTGATGCCACAGTATCGACTATTGTTCCATCGAGCGCATAAAGTTTTTTGAGTGCTGATCAGCGATGTCAGTCGCGCAGGCCATCATCCCGATCTTTTTGCTGACTTTCTTGGGGTCGCCATGCGCCGCTGGTTTGTTCTGCGCGAGGATTTTTGGCCGCAGATGGATCGATTCACATACTACGTGCTCTTCCCTGCCCTGCTATTCAACAGTCTCTCGCATTTCGAGGTCGACCTGCGGGCTACGAGCCCAATGCCGGTCGCATCCGCGCTGTTTATGTCTGCCGATATCGCTTTGGGCTATGCCGTGAAATACCTGTCCCATGCCCCGCCAAAGTGTTCGTGGCAACTTTCCAATCGTCATTTCGCTTCAACAGCTGTGTTGGCCTCGCCATTGCCTGCGGGATGTATGGCCAGGATGGACCTGCCGCCATCGGTTTGCTGATGGGGTCTATGGAATCTGTCGTCAATGTTGCTTCAGTACTGGCACTGTCACGCCACAGTGAGAGTCACTGGCTCAAGGAGATCTTGCTCAACCCTCTGATCATCGCCACTGCGTCTGGGATCACGTTCAGCCTTGCCGATCTTTCATTACCGGCACTGCTCAGTTCCACGCTGGATTTGTTGTCGCAAGCATTGCTTCCAACGGGATTGATCGCCGTCGGCGCCGGGCTTCGCCTGCAAGGCACGCGCAGCCATCCGGGCACGCTGTGATATGGTGTGGCGTTAAAGTTACTGGCATTTGTTTGCCATCGCATGGAGTCTGGCCTTGGCGTTCGGGCTCGGCGGAGTGTATTTCAAGATCGCCGTATTGCTGGCGGCGTTGCCGGTCTACACGGTGGCTTATGTGCTGGCGAAGGGAATGGGCTGTGACGGAGATACAATCGCCGCGCAAGTAATGCTAAGTACGCTGCTCTCCGCGATGGCCTTGCCACTGTGGCTGCTGCTGGTGGAACTGTGATCCGATCATGGAATCAAACAAGTCATCCTGTGGCAGTTACGTGACCGTCAAGGACACATTGGCTTCCTCATACGCCCTTTGACACCATCAAAATCTATTCGCTGCGCTTAGGTGCAAGAATTATGGCTGGAGCACTTGCCCGCAAAGACTGGAGAAGATGGGTACTTGCCGCCGCGACGTCTGGAAGAACATACGGGACGCGCATCACTCGGATTGTCAAACGAACCAGACGCCGCTGCCTCCACGCAAGCTAAGACCAGTCAGATGGCTTTCAATGCAGCCAGTGCCGCGTCGTAATTCGGTTCGTTCTTGATATCGTTAACCAGCTCCGTGTAGCGCACGACATTGTCGCTATCCAGCACGATCACGGCACGCGCTGTGAGTCCGGCCAATACTCCATCCGCGATCTTGACGCCATAGTCGCGCATGAACTCGCTGCCTCGCATCGTGGAAAGATTGACCACATTGTCCAATCCTTCGCTGCTGCAGAAGCGGGCCATCGCGAAGGGCAGGTCAGCGGAGATGTTTATCACGACCGTGTTGTTCAGATGGGATGCTTCCTTGTTGAAGCGACGCGCAGAAGCCTGACAGGTAGGCGTATCCAGGCTGGGAACTATGTTGAGCACCTTGCGTTTGCCGGAAAATGCAGCCAGCGTGACATCTTGCAAGTCCTTATTGACCAGCGAGAAACCCGGCGCCATTCGACCTACCTGCGGGAATTCGCCATACAGTTTTATGGGTGTGCCACCCAGTGCGGTGGTCGGGTTAGGTTGTTTGGTCATGGTGTTCTCCTTTGCTAAAGTGAATATTGCAGTGTCTTCGATTGACGAAGTCTGCGCGTTGATCAAGATGTCCAGCTCAAAACATTTCCGGGGTGATGATGATACTCCAGCCGCTGCACCATGCTACAAACATGGTTATAGTATTCGCATTGTTCCTCTTGAACTGCCGGCGCGATCTGGCGTGCTGGGCGATCACGCTCTGGACGGTGGCAGCTCCAATACAGAGATTCCGTTCTTCGCGGATGCCGCGCAATTCCTTATTGAGACCGAACTCGCTTGTTTTGAGGTTGACGTAACCTACTCCAGGAATCGGAACCCACGAGTAGTCACGGGTGATCTCATTGGCTGCATTCCAAACCTGGTTCACCTCAAGTGCCATTCCGGACAGCACGTTCGCGTGCTTGTCCTTGACGCGTACTCGAGGGGTTTTGGTGTGCGAACTCATGTGCCGATTGTAGAAGGACGTTCGTTCTGTTCAAGTTCACATCGTTGCCATTCAATCAAGCAGCATGCCTGCGGCATCCGAGCCTTATATCCTCGCCCTGAACGGCAGGGACTTACGGCGCAACAGATGAGGAGAATGTGGGCGATATATATATTGCTCTCTGTGGGCGGCGCACACCGTATTGGAAAGCAATAGGCGAAGCCGTCCATCGTTGCCAGGGATAGGGAAAAGATCATCGGGTCAATCCGTTCGAAATGCTCACGCGTGGTGTTGACCATGCCGAACCAAAGCCGTACCGTGTTCACGAGGGCCAGCGCTTGCGCAACCCTCATCCTTGAAATCATGCACGATGTATCTCAGGACGAGAGCGCTCGATGGCACGATTCATGTGGTTCGAGATCGAGCCAAGCATCGTGAAATCGCCCCCGTCTGGTCAATCGGAGCATCAATAGACTTGGCTCAGATGTTAGGGGTGTTTTGCGGCTAATCGCCACAGCGACGTGACCTCTGCAGCACGCGCTGCATGCAGCGGGTCTTTGGTATCGAAGATGCGAGGGTGATGCGGATTCACGTCGATTTTGCCCGAGACCTTCAAGCCTGCCTCATCTATCGTGGCGAGCAATTCTGCGCGCGTGCGCAAGCACAGGTGTTCGGCAAGATCGGACAGGAGAAGCCAGCCCTCGCCACCGATTTCCAGATGCGCAGTCAGCCCATCGATGAAACCTCGCAACATGCGGCTGTCCAGATCAAATACCGCTCGCTCAAGCCGCGAGCTCGGCCTCGCCGGAAGCCACGGCGGGTTGCACACGATCAGCGCGGCGCGTCCTTCGGGAAAAAGATCGGCTTGCATGACTTCAATCTGTGCACCGAAACCCAGCTCGGTCAGGTTTTCGCGAGCGCAGGCCAGCGCTCGCGGATCCTGGTCTGTAGCGATGATCCGTTTGATGCCGCGGCGCGCCAGCACAGCGGCCAGCACGCCTGTCCCCGTGCCAATATCGAAGGCGACAGACCTGGTCGCGGTCAGCCGAGGCAATGGGGCCTCATTTACCAGACCGACGTACTCGCTGCGTATTGGCGCGAAGACACCATAATGTGGGTGGATGCGCGCATTCAGCGCCGGTATGTAGATTCCATTCTTGCGCCATTCGAATGCCCCGATTACGCCCTGCAGTCCGCGCAGCGAGGCAATGTACGGTTCGCTGTCTCCACCGTAAGCATCTGTACAAGCCCGGCGAACATCAGGGGCGCGCCGCAGGGGAATGATATGGCCGGCATCAAACGGTATCAGCAACATGCCCAGGGTGCGGGCGCGCTGCGATTGTGCCAGGCGATACGAATGAAAAGCTTCGGCGCGGTCTGCCGTCATCGTCTTGCCTTTGCGTTCGCGCGGCTTCTCATTTGCGCGCCGCGTCATTGCCTGCAGCAATTGGCGCGCGTTCTGAAAATCGCCGTGCCAAAGCAGCGCGGTGCCCTGACAGGCCAAATGGTATGCCTTGTCGGCACTCATGCGATCATCGGCAGTCACCACGTCTCTGGGCGGGGACGTGCCGCTCTCCGAGCGCCATCTTGCGGTCCTTTCTTCGCCGCCCTCATTCCAGCGGATAAAGGGCCAATCATCGATAGAAGGGTCACTCATCGCATCGTAAAAACACTGTCAAGGAAACGGGTCGGAGTTATTGCGTGATCAATGATAATTTTTTCCCGCTGGTGCATCGACATGAAGTTGCAAGCATAAATGGTATAATTTTACTAATGGTTCATCGTTTCATAAAGGTCGATCGGCTAGATCAGGGGGTTGTGTCAGCGGCAAGGCCAGTTGGCGCGTTAAGCGAATCTATATCAAGAAAGGAACACCATGAAACTACTTCACACATCAGCATTTGCATCCCTTTTGCTCGGCAGCCTGACTGCCTACGCCGGACAGCCCATTATAAACCTGACGGTGGGCGGTGAAATCAGCCCAGGCGTCTACGGTCAAGTACAGTTCGGCAACGCACCGCCCCCGCCGGTTGTGTATGCCCAACCGACAATCATTGCCCCCCAACCCCCGAACGTCATAGTAGAGCCAATGTATTTGCATGTGCCACCCGGCCACGCAAGAAACTGGGCTAGGTATTGCCACAGGTACAACGCCTGCAACCGGCCCGTGTACTTTGTGAAATCCAGGGAATATGAGCCAGGTTATCGGGCGCACAGAGACGAAGGCCGCAGGGAAGAGCACAGAGACGAGGGTCGCAGGGGCGACGAACGCAGGGATTAGCTAACATAGGTGAGCTGTCGCCTCACCAATCCGGATCGACGGCCAGATGACATGGCGGCAAAGAGAGCAGACATAACGGTGTCGTCCAAAGCTGTTGCTGAAGCACTTTGGCCTCAGCAACAGCTTCGTGCAGAGGCTGCATGTCCACCTATTTTTGAGGATTCTTTTTGTTCTTGGTGCATGAAACCGAGGCAATATTGAGAGTCTCTCTGTCAAAAGCGGCGTTGATGGATTTGATCGTGCATGTCAGGTTCGCTGGCGACGTCTTGATGGCAACGCTATAGTCGCTGCCATCCGGCAGGCGGACAGCCGGGAAGATGAACTTGCCGTTTTTTGCAATCGCCAGGTCATTTGCCCCATTGAGCTGAAGCACCAGTCCTTTTCCGGAGACGCCGGAGACCGTGCCCCCGACTGCGAAACTGTAGGTTGTGCAGGTGACAGCAACATTATTGATGGGTGCGCCGGTGATGCTGCCACTACCCTGACTGACCGTACAAGTTTGTTTGATAGGCGAGGAAGGTGATGCTTTTACGGTGACCTCGTAGGCACTGCCTTTGGCTAGCGCTTTAGGGAAACTGAATTTCCCATTGGCGCCAACTGCCAAATCGTTCGCTCCGTTGAGTTGAAGTATCAGTCCGCTCCCCGACAGCCCAGACGCGGAACCTCCAACGGTGAGACGTGGGGCCGCTGGTTGTGGAGGCGCGGAAGGTTTGGCTACCGGCGCCGCCTTCTCGCTCTCGCTCTCGCTACAGCCAGCCAATCCAGCAATCACAGTCACTATCAACAATTCAGCGCGCAGCGCCTGAGTCAACTTTGCCATCTCCCGCTCCTTAGTCGTTCATTTCACCAAATGCCAATTGATAATTGCCCTTCCCAATGCTCGTTGCGCACCTCCTTGCGAGGCCGGTCACGCACTAAAAATAGAAACGCACTTCAAAGTCAGCCGCGACTGAACTCATGCCGATGCATACGGCGTTGTCGGGGGCTTCACCGTTTATCGCGCGCGGCGGATCCAGCGTGACTTTCATGCCGCGCACGCTGAGTTTAGCGCAGCCATTACCCGAGATGATGTTCAACAGTTCGTTCATGGCGTCCAGTGCCAATTCGTTCACTATCCCGCAGTCGATTCGCAAAAAGTGGTGGCACAGCAGCCGAACCATGCTTTCCGGCAGCGCCAGCACATAGTCAAACTGCTGCTCACCTTTGATCCGTTGGGCAAATGTGTAAGGGTATTGCGCCGCAGTATGGCTGACCGAGGTTATTTTGACTTGCTCCTTGGCTACACGTAACAAGATCTTCAGCGTCATGTCGAGGAAATCCTCGATCACGTCGTGCCCCGCCAGCGAACGGAGATCCACAGTCACAAGCTCAGCATTTCGTTGCTGCTCTTGCTTGAACAGCGCGAGTTCAGCCTCGAACTTTTCGCGGCTGATATGTCCTTGCTGGATCAAGATTTCACCGAGGAATAGCCGCTGTTCCTTTTGTGCCCGCAACAAATCATCTACTTGTTGTGCATTCAACAAACTTCGAGCAACCGCGATTTCGCCGAACCGCTTGTCGGTCCGCTGCTGTTCAAGATTGATGGCGTCTGCCTGCGCTAGCGTAAGCAGCCCCTTAGCAACGGCAAGTCCCCCCAATGTGGGATTGACGCGGGTCTGATGCTCAGTTGCGGCAAGCAGCGCGTCTCGCGTAATCAGGCCCTTTTCCAGCAGGAACTGGCCAATGAATTTTGCCGTCATATTATTTCCTTAAGAATGAATTAGCGGTGTTGCGCAAAACTGTCAGCAGCGCTTCCTGCTCTATCGGCTTTTGCAAAAAATTCTTTGCCCCGGCCTTGAGCGCATCCTGCAGTGCATCCTCGGTGCCCATGGAACTGGCCATTATTACTACGGCATTCTTATCAAGAGCGATAATGTGCCCGAGTGCCTCCACTCCGCTAATCCCCGGCATGACAATGTCCATCAGTACTAGATCCGGAGCATTGCTCTTGAAGGATTGCACCGCTTCATTGCCGTCCTTGGCCTCCGCCACCACATCGAATTCTGAGCCCGCCAGAGAGGCCTTTATTAGCATGCGCATTGCCGCTGAATCATCCACAACTAGAACCTTGTATTTCTTGGACATGGACCCCCCCTTGTTGAATATTGACAGCGGCTAGGAACGAAATAGAGCCAACTCGGAATTGTTTAACCACAGACTTGCTCTGCCCCTCCGGCCTTTTGAAGAAGTGTATACGATTTTTGTTTGTTATGAATATTTTTCCGCGAAGCACGTTGCAGCACAATGACGTCGAAATCAGGACAAATGAGGGACGTTTGCGAAGGTGCGGCGCCGCCGACGCCGGGACCATCCATCTATGCGTGCATCGGTATGGTATTACGATGTGTTCATTTTCCTTCTGACTTAAGGGTAAACTCCGTGCACCCTGGCAATTTGGATGAAAGTGCAGGATCGGGAATTATTTGCATCTCTATCGAATATCAATGACCCGCGCTGAACACGGGGCGGACTGCGCTACATTGAAAAGGTTACTTTGATGGAAAAGAAAAAGTTAAGGATGATTCATAATATGGCGCGCTCCGGGAGCACGCTCATATGCAAATGTCTCGGCTGCATGGAAGGTGTCGTGCTGCTTAGCGAGCTTCACCCGCTTGCTTCGAGCCTCTTTGATCCCCTCAAACAGGCGGCAGAGTGGTTCGGCTTGCTGAGCCAAAGGGATCTTGCCGACCTTCAGAAGCAGGGTGCCACAACTTTTTCCAATGCAATCGCGCTCATCGAACAACGCTGCTCAGCGCGTGGGAGTACCCTGGTTCTTCGCGACTGGGGACATCTCGATTACACCGGTTATCCATTCGTGACTGCCCCCGCCTATGGTCCGCTGCTCTATACGGAATTGGCTGATGGCTTTGAGATAATTCGCATTTCGACGACCCGCGATCCCGTTGCCCAGTGGCAGAGCCTGGTACAGCTGGCTGTAATGCAGGAACCGCTCCGGTCCGGAGCATTCGGCCTTGATCAATTTCTTGCCGGCTACCACAAATATGCCGAATTGTGCGTGGAAACGGGTTTTATCCGTTACGAAGATTTTCTTCGAAAGCCTGATCTGGCGATGCGTAGACTTTGCGGGCACCTGGAGATCAAATTCGATCCGGGGTTCGTCAAAAAGTGGCACAACTACAAAACGATCACCGGGGATATCAACAACCCGCGCAGTTCTGACAAGATCAAGATGCCCCCCAAGCGGCCGCTGGAACCGGGCCTAAGGAAAGCATTTTTGGCTAACGCCGATTATCACCGTGCGTGCGAGTTACTTGGTTACGCCGTTCTTGAAAAATAGCGCCGCGGCAGTTACTCCTCAGCAATTCAAGCACCACTGTTCATCGCGGCCCCGCGCTAGTGCTTTTGCGCGATGAATATAGCAGCGCCATGGCGTTGAAGACTAGGTAAGCGAGATAGCTGACAAAATAGAGCAGGGCCGTCCGTTCCAGCGTCATCCCATCTGCAAACAGCCACAGCAGCAGCGCGTAAAGCGGGAGCGACAATATCTCTCCCGCCATGATCATTCCTGTGCGGTGAGCAGAAAAGAGACCGAACAGCAACACCCAGGAGGCAATTCGGATCAAGCTTCCCAGCATCACCAGCGCAGCGGTTTCATCGCTGACCACGAAGCGTGTGTCATACAGAGTCGCCAGCATGAAGCGCTGGTTGAAGAAGATCAGCAGCAGCAAACACGCCGCCGGAATCAACACCATCAAACCGGCACGCATAATTTCCCGTTTGAATCGCGTTGAACCGTAAGTGGCGCTAAAACGCGGCAGAAAGATCAATGACAGCACTCCTGCCGCAGTAGCCGTCACCCACTCGGTGGAACGCCACAACGCCTGCAGGAATCCCACATCGCTCCATGAAAGCGTGCCGGACAATGTGCTTCGCACGAGCAGCATCGAAACGGGACTCATGATGCCGATTGCCAGTCCCACCGGCACGAACTTCACCAGTTTGCGGAAATATTCCGCACCGTTCTCCTGCCCGTCGTCAACTCGCGACACCGTTTGCAAATGGCGCCAAATCATAGTACTGATGATCGCCAGCATGAAGCTTTGCACCCACATCAGGCCGCGCAAATGCAGCCCGAACCATGCACTTGTAGCCACCAGCAGCAATATCATGCTGGTCAGGACTGCCAGGCCCAACATCCGTTGCTGCTGATGCTTTCCCAACCAGTAAGCGTTAAGTGTGGCGGGGACGACCGATACGCAGCCAGTCAATGCTGCGAGCAAAAACAAATCCGCTTCGATTTTCTTCTGCGTGAGCCAAACCGCCAGTTCAGGTGAGGCGAGTGCGACAATCAGGGCCATGGACAGCGATGTGCCCAAACCCAACTTGAGTGCGCCACGCAGCAGCCTGCGCTCGTCGCGCGGATCGCTCGCTTGGGCAATCAGCACTGTCAGTCCCTGCAGCACACCCGCCAAGGCAACGGCGCTGACCAATTCAACCACCGACTGCAGTTGCGCCCAGAGCCCGACCATCGCGGGGCCCCCGGCCAACGCCAGCACTTTGTCCAATCCCGCCCTGCCCAAGAGATCTATCAGGATGATGGAAAACGCAGCGATTACGCTTTGAATGGAAGTCAACGCTACCTCTTGGTGTGCGGGTTTCGATCAACTAGCAAAGGCAGTCCTCAATTCTTGGCACAAAAAGACAAGGCCAGCTTAACGCTGGCCTTGTCTTTTGTCACTTCAGGCGTAACTACATCGATTCCACGGCCTTTTTCGGTTCGATCCTTTTAATGCCATGCAGCAAGGGCATCGCATCAAAGTATTCCTGACGCGTCACCTTGCCATCCTTGTTGGCATCCACTTCATCAAAGTACTGCGATAGCATCGGCATAGCCTTTGCCTCTTCGCGATCCAAAGCGCCATCATGGTTGGTGTCGGCTGCATCGAAGCGCTCATCAAGGTGCGTCCTGCCATCTGCATGCCCGATCTGCCGCGTCTGTTCACCTTGCAGTTCATCCAGCGTGAGCTTCCCGTCCTTATTGGTATCCAGCTCCTTAAAGTGTTTGTCATTGTAGGCATTGAACTCTTCTCTTGAGATCACACCGTCGCCATTGGTATCCAACTTCTTGAACATCATTTCATCCATGCGCCCATAATGCTGGTTGGGCATATGCTTATCGCACGTGTCGCCTTCAGCGTGAACTGGATTGATGCCCATCATAATGCTGGAGACGACAGCCAAACAACCGATGGCTTTCTTCATATATGAATCCTTTCTCGAGACTGGTTTTGTCGCTGTTTATCAAACTCTATCACGTTGACAGGTGCCTGCGAAGTGAAGCAACACGACCAGAAGGGGCTTTATGCCCGGGTTTGAGCTCCGGCCTTTGATATTTCGATCTGACGCCAAGCAGACTACCGGCTTGGCGGTTGCGTTGCCACATCGCGCATTCCGGGCTTCTCCAAACTGATACGGCCCAGTTTTCCGCTGCGGTAATCCGTTAGCAATATCATCGACGCTTTTTCCAGGTCCGGTTCCCCGCCCCGGCCTTTAAGCAGGCAACCGCGCTTTTCCGCTATCCCCTCGATCACGCCGGCGCCGTCCATGTGATCCTCCGCAAGGCCATAGCGCGCGGAAAGCAGTCCCGGATAGAACATGAGCAGCGTCTTGGCAAGATATTCCGCGACTTCCTCATCGATGGTGGCATTACGTCCAATGGCATGAATCGCGGCAAGTTTTAAGCCATCTTCCGGGTTTTCGATCTTCGGCCACAACAGGCCGGGCGAATCAGTTACCGCCATGCGGTCATTGATATTGTGGCTCTGCTGTGATTTCGTAATGGCAGGTTCGTCGCCAACATTGGCAACGCGACGTTTGAGAAGCATATTCATCAACGTGGACTTGCCGACATTGGGGATGCCCATGATCATCATGCGCAGCGGCTTATGCGTGCTGTTGCGGTGCGGAGCAAGCGTCTGGCAAAGCTTCGGTATCTTTGCGGCGTCGCTCGCGCTCTTGCAACTCAGCGCCACGGCTTTGACACCTTCCTGCTTATTGTAGAAATCCAGCCATGCCTGCGTAATGACCGGATCGGCAAGATCGGCCTTGTTGAGTATCTTCAGGCAAGGCCGTTGGCGGTGTTCGCGCAACTCCTTGATTATAGGATTACAACTCGCCTCGGGAAGGCGCGCATCCAACAACTCGATAACAACATCGATGAACTCCATCGCCTCTGCGGCTTTTCTCCGCGCGGAGGCCATGTGACCGGGGAACCACTGTATTGACATTTGTTGAGCGCAAGCGAGGAAAAACGCGATTTTACCCTCTGCCGTTTGCCAAATCATGTTTGCGTGCACTTAATTTGCGGACAGTGGTCTCTTTTGTGGTGGAGAAGGCCTCCAGGATCAACGTATGCTTGATTCTGCAATCGACGGTGCTTCACTTAAGCTTGGTCCCTGCAGGCCGCTTCGTCAGACTGATACGAACTGCAAGGTTGTCCTGGCCAATCTTGGCACCACTTAAATTGCGCTTGTAAGCCGCTTACGATGCGCCAGGTATATGGCTTGGCGCTTCACAGAACCAAGCCCGCCGAGCCTAGCCAATTGCCTCCCTTTGGTGCAATATGCATTGCTAGTGCATAAAGCGAAATTGAGCCCGTTGGCCACACGTCGGGAAATCAATGGTGATTAAGGAGTGGTGACACGATGACCGTGATGTTCTGGAAGAAGGGAAGCACGCCGCAGGATGGCGTGGATGACCGGCAGGAGAAGCCAGGCGGCGTGGCTGGATCACCGCAGTCACTTGATCGGGGGTCGCGCAATCACGGAACTTCCCAGGACCTTCAGGAAGGGGCTGCTGAAGCCAGTCGCGCAAAATCCGGACGGCGATTGATCATTGGCGCAGTCGTCGGCATGTTGATTTTTGCCCTAAGCGGATTAGCTGCTTGGAAACTTTTCCCGCATGCTGCAAAACAAAATACCACCGTTGCGGAAACCCCTGCTTTAAGCCAGCCGATACCGCTTCCGGGTAAACCGCTGATCAAATTACCTTCAATCGAAATGGCTCCGCTGAGAAAATTCCAAAATAGGGACCCGGAAACGGGCATCGAAACGCTCAGGAAAGATAATAACGAATTGCAAACACAAATCGGCGTGCTTCGAGCTCAATTGCCCCAGCTTGAAAGAGCCCAGGCCGAACAAGCCCAGGCCAATATCGATGCTCTTGCAAAGAAGAACAACGAACTGCAAGCACAAATTGATGCGCTCACGAAGAAGCAGCAGCAACCCTCCGCGCCACCACCACCACAAACGGCTGGCAAGGTTCAGCCTCACCTGCGCGGGGGCGCCATCGCAATACGCAACGAAGACCCTAAAGCCAGTGCCACGGCCCTGAAGGCAGCCATCGAGGCAATGAATGCAGGCTCTGTTGCCGCCCCTCCAAGAGCTGCCAAATGAGTCGCTGGATTGGGTTGGCTGCGATTTCTTAGATTCTGTTGATTCTTGACTGCTGGGACGATCATGATTGTGTCCCTCAACTCGCCAAACACGCCAGGTTATTTAGGGCTGACAAGAAGATACAGGCATGGACCCAGTCGGACTTGATCAACTGAAGTTCTCAGGCCATAAATTTGCGTGTAAAAGTTGAGTCCGCCTAGAATGCGTCCATGGGCCATTTTCTTCCACTTTCCCGCGTTGCCAAACTGGTAGGAACGTCACGCCATGCGCTGCAGGAAATGATACGCGACGGTACGCTGGATACGTTTGATGGCATGATCGAGCTGAATGAACTGCTACGCGCCTTTCCTGACGCGAAATGGGATGATGATACCGAAATTCGTCGCATCACCGAAATCAAGGAGAAGTCCTTTGGCAAGCGCGTGTTCGATCGCGCATTGCCGAACAAGGAGTTGCTGGCGGCACGGCTCTTCGATCTCGGCAATGAGTATGCCGCCACGAAAGCGTTGTTGATGCATTACAGTCAGGTGTTGTCATGGCTGGACGAGAAAATTGACCAGATCGGGGAAGACCAGAGCGCGGAGACGCGTGGTGCACTGCATGCTGTGCGGGCATTCCTGGCGCGCCATTTGGCGGAAATACCTCCAGATGCCGCAAAAGTGCAGGCTCTGATCGCGAAAGAAAGGACACTGAAAATCATGTCAGCCCATGTCACGATCCAACCCAGCGGCCACGAATTCCTTGCCGAAAGCAACGACACGCTTCTGGAAGCTGCGCTGCGCGCAGGCGTGTCGCTTAATTACGGATGTAGCAACGGGAACTGCGGTGAGTGCCAGGCGCGCCTGATCTCAGGGGAAGTCAAGAAGATCCATGCTCATGATTACGTTCTAAGCCAGGCAGAAAAGGAGTCAGGCGAAATCCTGATGTGCTGCTGCGCAGCGGTGAACGATGTGGTGCTTGAGGCAAGCATAGCCGGTACGCGGGATATTCAGCTGCAGCAGCTGATTGCCAAGGTCAAAGCGGTGGACGTATTCAACGCTCGGGTTGCTGCGCTGCATTTGTTGGCGCCACGCAGCCAGCGTCTACGCTTCCTCGCGGGGCAGTCGGTCAAAATATCGGCACAGGGCATGAGCGGGCATTACGCCATTTCCAGCTGCCCATGTGAAGATCGGCATATCGAGATTCAAATATTGCGCACTCAAGACGATGCGTTTTCGGAGCTTGTGTTTGACAGTTTGAAAGCGCATGACAGTATCGAGGTGCAGGGGCCATATGGCGAATTTGTGCTCGAGGATACGTCAACGCGACCCCTCATTTTTGTCGCATTTGGAGTGGGTTTCTCGCCCATCAAAAGCTTGATGCAACATGCAATGTCACTTGACCTCGCTGAATCCATCGACTTGCACTGGCTGGCAGACGGGGCGGGACACTATCAGAACAACCTGTGCCGGGCTTGGGCCGATGCGTTCGACAATTTCAGGTACGTTGCACATCCCCAATCGGCTGATGAGGAAAGCACTGTGGCTGGCATTGTGAACAATTATAACGACCTTTATCGCTACGATGTGTATGCCTCCGGCACCGCAGCACAGTTGCAGACTGCCAAGCGCTTGTTCCTGAAGGAAGGTCTACCGGAAGGCCACTGGGTATCAAGCCCTTATTATTGAAACAACCAGCTAGATCTTCCTTCCAAATATAACCGCCGCTTAACCTTACTCACGAAATAGCGAACCCCCACCGAACCGCACACTGAGATCGTCGATTTATAGCGCAACGAATTTCACTGTAACGCGGCCAGCCCTTTCGGTAAGATCTTTCCCCCCAAGGCCTAAGCACTTCGTCGCGTCTGCTGTGGGGCCGAGCACGCTGGCCTTTATCAAGACGGCAAGCAGACATGCTTCCAATTTGAGCTCTCGCTCTGTGGCAAGAGCGCGTCAAGGCGACGGCGTCCCGAGCAGGATCATGACAATGCCCATCCCATCATTTCTGAACCGGGCGAAAGTTGCCCTGCAAAACCTCCGGTTCGAGTTCTATCATGCCGCTTTCGCTGATCACCATGACATGGCCTTCTTCAATACTACACTGCATTTGCATTGTACGGCTGGCCAGCAGGGCAAGTGCCTGGGTTGTTTCGCTAGGCAGCCTTAGTACTGTGAGCTTCTCCAGGCGCTGCAATTTGCTGCGATTCTCATTCCACCAGATGTCAGCGGATCGACCGTAGCAGATGACCACGACTTCGCCCGCCCGCCCGCAGGCCTTACGAATGACGCGCTCGTCGGGTAGGCCCACTTCTATCCAGCGCTCGATTGCGCCCGTGAGGTCCTTGACCCACAAGTCAGGCTCGTCATCACTGCTCAAGCCTTTGCCAAAAGCCAGCCGGGCGTCCGCATATAGTGCAAAGGCCAGCAGGCGTACCATCATGCGCTCGTCGGTTTCGGACGGATGGCGTACCAATGTCAGTGCATGGTCAGCGTAATAGTGCCGATCCATATCAGCAATCTGAAGTGCGGCCTTGAAGACGGTTCCTTTGATGGCCATATGGGCAGCGTTTGAAAGGAGTGTTTGCTGCCACGCATTCTAGCCTGAATACGCGGCGAAGATCGCGCGCCTCGATGCGCCACGCTTTGATCTGTCCAAATATTTGATCTGCCCAAATTGAGGAAACCTCCGGGCCCGCAAAGTGTCCGACTTCGCCCGGATGGCATTGCGCTGCCGTTCCGACTATAATCCCCATCAATTTAGAACTCTCTGTTTGACAAATACTTAGAGATGCAGCTATTCACCTTTGGCATCAATCACCAGACTGCGCCGCTTGCCGTGCGCGAGCAAGTCGCGTTCAATGCCGACGGGATGGAGAATGCCCTGCGCGACCTGGTGCAAAACGGCGCGGCAAAGGAAGCGGCAATCCTGTCGACTTGCAACCGTATGGAGTTGTATTGCAACTCTCCACACCCGGATCACGCGATCGATTGGTTGGCGCAATATCACAACATGTCACGCAAGGATATCGAGCCTTATCTCTATACCCTGCCGCGCGAGAAAGCGGTGAAGCATTCGTTCCGCGTAGCGAGCGGACTGGATTCGATGGTCCTGGGCGAACCACAGATTTTAGGACAGATGAAGCAGGCCGTGCGCCAAGCCGAGCAAGCGGGCACGTTGGGATTCCTGCTGCACAAATTGTTTCAGCGCACTTTCTCGGTGGCTAAAGACGTGCGTACCCAAACCGAGATTGGCGCAAATCTGGTCTCGATGGCTGCCGCCGCGGTGAAGATGGCCGAACGCATTTACCCGAGCATCTCGGACCAGCGAGTGCTGTTTATCGGCGCAGGCGAAATGATCGAACTTAACGCGGTGCACTTTGCGGCGCGTTCCCCCAGGCATATCACGGTCGCGAACCGCACGCTGGAACGCGCGCAAACACTAGCCCGGCGGATCAACGGCACAGCAATCACGCTCACCGATCTGCCTGAACAATTGGCACAGCATGACATCATCGTCACCTGTACCGCCAGCCAACTTCCAATCTTGGGCAAAGGGATGGTGGAACGAGCGCTCAAGGCGCGCAAGCATCGCCCGATGTTCATCGTGGATCTGGCTGTGCCGCGCGACGTGGAGGCGGAAGTCGCCGAACTTGACGATGTGTTTCTGTACTCTGTGGACGACATCGCCGAAGTGGTGAAAGATGGCCTCGATGCACGCCAGGGTGCGGTCAAGGAAGCCGAGGTCATCATTGATTCCAGCGTGTCTGATTTTCTCCATTGGATGGAATCCCGCGAAGCGGTACCGACCATACGCGCGTTGCGCGACCACGCCGAGCGGAACCGTCGCCATGAGCTCGAAAAGGCCTTGCGCTTGTTAGCAAGGGGCGATGCACCTGAAAAGGTGTTGGAGGCGATGAGCAGCGCCCTGACAAACAAATTTTTGCACGCCCCCACCCATGCCCTGAATCAGGCACACAGCGGTGACCGCGAAGCCTTTCTCGAGGTGATTCATCGCCTGTATCACCTCCATACCGAAGAGTAAACTACCGTCGAATGAATCCCAGTATTACCGCCAAGCTCGCTCAATTGAGCGAGCGTCTGTTTGAAGTCAATCAACTGCTGAGCACCGAAGAAGCAACAAGGAACATGGATACGTTTCGCAGGTTGAATCGCGAACGAGCCGAACTCGAACCGGTAGTAGAGTTGTATCACGCCTATCAGGCCTGTCAGGCTGACATCGAAGCTGCCCAGGAAATGGCAGGAGATCCTGAGATGCGCGAGTTTGCCGATGCGGAAATCAGGCAGGGGCACGAACATCTGCTGCAACTCGATACCGAACTGCAAAAGGAGCTGCTGCCGAAGGATCCCAACGATGAACGCAGTGTGTTCTTGGAAATACGCGCCGGAACCGGGGGAGATGAGGCGGCCTTGTTCGCCGGTGATCTGTTCCGCATGTATTCACGTTTTGCCGAGCGCAAGCACTGGCTGGTGGAGGTGATTTCCGAAAGTCCCGGCGAAATGGGCGGCTACAAGGAGATCATTGCACGCATCGTCGGACACGGGGCGTATTCGGTCCTGAAATTCGAATCTGGGGCGCATCGCGTACAGCGCGTACCGGCCACCGAGACACAGGGCCGCGTGCATACCTCGGCGTGTACCGTGGCGATCATGCCTGAGGTAGATGAGGTCAACGACGTGGTGCTGAATTCCACAGATTTGCGGATTGACACCTTTCGTGCTTCGGGTGCCGGCGGCCAGCACATCAACAAAACAGATTCTGCGGTACGCATCACCCATCTACCGACCGGTGTAGTGGTGGAATGCCAGGACGGACGCTCACAACACCAGAACAAGGCTCAGGCGTTGCGGGTCCTTGCGGCACGCATCAAGGATTCACAAGTGCGCGAGCAGAACGCCAAGACCGCCGCGACGCGTAAAAGCCTGGTCGGCAGCGGCGACCGCTCCGAACGCATCCGTACCTACAACTATCCGCAGGGGCGGGTCACCGACCATCGCATTAATCTTACCCTGTACAAAATGGATGCGATCATGGATGGCGATATCGCCGAATTGACCGGTGCGCTAATGGCCGAACATCAGGCTGAACAACTCGCCGCAATGGCGGAAGATGTCCTCAATTAGCATCCAAGGGATACTGCAACACGATGTCAAGCAGCTTGAAGCCGCGCTGAAACTTGATATCAGCAGTGCGCGAATCGAGGTGCAATGCCTGCTGCAGGCCGTGCTGCAAGTGAATCGAGCCTTTCTGCTTGCCCATCCGGAACAGGCGCTCGACCCGTCCCAATATGAGCAATACGCTGCCTTTCTTACTCGCCGCTTGGGAGGCGAGCCGGTCGCCTATTTGCTTGGTGAACGAGAATTCTACGGACTGAAATTCAAGGTTACCACGGCTACCCTTATCCCGCGCCCAGAAACAGAACTACTCGTCGAGCTCGCCCTGCAACTCGTCTCGCCGCAGGGCACCGGCCGCATACTGGACTTGGGAACGGGCTGCGGCGCAATCGCCCTGAGCATCGCTCATGCGCGCCCCACTGCCAACGTGGTGGCGGTGGATGCCTCATCTGCTGCATTGGAAGTAGCGAAATTCAACACACGGCGGATGAACCTCCACAATGTCAAATTGTTGCAAAGCGACTGGTTTTCCGCCTTGAATGGTGAGCGTTTCGATATTATCGTTTCCAACCCGCCCTACATCGCCGCAAACGATATGCATCTGGCACAGGGAGATGTGCGCTTCGAACCGCGCTCTGCCCTTGTTTCCGGCGCCGACGGGTTGGATGACATCCATCGCATCGCCGCACAGGCGAGAGCACATCTCAAAACCGACGGTCGCCTTCTATTGGAGCATGGTTACGGGCAGGCCGCGCTGGTGCGCGCGCTGTTGAAGCAAACTGGATATGCCGGGGTGTCTTCTGTGCCAGATCTGGCAGGAATCGAACGAGTAAGCGGCGGATCATGGCTACCCCGCAAGAATTAGGCTATTCCTCCCACCACAAGAAAAGGTGCCGTCACGGCAAAGCGAAAGCGCGAAAGACGCGATTTTTCAGCTGAGCAACATCGGAGTGACCTAGTCGCGCATTGTGTTTTCATGGAGGCTGGGATCGGAGGAACCCGCGGAACCTATGCAATGGGGGAAAGTATTCGCAGATGCGATAACCGGCCTGTCGCCCTGGACAGCGCGCCTTTCCAGTTCGCGTGTTCCAATGCATTGGCATCCATCAGAAAGAGCCGGCTCAACATAATGATGCGCAACAAAAAGCTGAGATGGACAGCAGGGAGCGTCGAGCTAGCCTTTGACCGCGCTGTTTCTTGCTCCGCGATATTTGGCGCGCGGGCGATGCGGTGTTTAGTGTGACGTTAGCAACCGCATCCATTGCCGGACGCATTGGACAGATTGCCAACCGCCGCCTATCCGTCGTCAACCAGATCGAACACAGGCGCTCCCCATCGGAATCCCCAACCCACATCCGACCATGCGCGCTCACCCTGGATACGTCCGCTTCAGGCCCTTGCCCCGGGCAGAATCACGCTCAAACACCATTTTGTCGACAATAATGACAAGAACTTGCACATCTTGCCGCCATTTCTGGTAATATTTGTATATATTGTCAACAATCTGAATTATTCCATGTTAACTAGCACCTCCGAGCAGGGCACCTTGGCTGATATCGCGTCGCACCGCCTTGCTCACAGCATCGTGACTGGCGAGCTGGCGCAGGGCCAGAAGCTGAACGAGGCCGAACTCGCCGAACGCTTTGGCATGGGGCGGGGGCCGCTACGCGAAGCGTTGCGTCACTTGGAAGGCATGCGTCTGGTCAAGCGCATACCCAACGCTGGCGCACGCGTGGTCGTGCTGGATCGCAAGACCCTCTCGGACCTCTATGCCGTGCGTGAGGCACTGGAAGGCATGGCATGCCGGATCGCCGCGACCCAAATGACCGACGACGAAATCCATCAATTGCGCAAGCTGCTCGACAGCCATGAAGAGCAGATAAGAAAACAAGGCGGCAAGGTCTACGCGCAGAGCGAGGGCGATCTTGATTTCCATTATCAGATCGTACGCGGCAGCCGCAACGAAATGCTGATGAATATGCTAGGCGGCGAACAGTATCAATTGTTGCGGATGTGCCGCTATCGCACCAGCCGCAACGCGCAGCGCACCGGCCCGGCCCTGCAGCAGCACCGCCAGATCGTCGAGGCATTGGCACAACGCGATGGTGAGCTGGCCGAGATGCTGATGCGCCGCCACATTCAGGGCGCATGGCGCAGCATCAGCGAAATGATCGACAAGGAGCAAACATGAAACATCTAGCCAAGACGCCAGGGCAGAAATTTCGCACGGCCGTCGAAGAAAATCATCCGTTGCAGATTGTCGGGGCCGTGACTGCCTACTGTGCCATCCTCGCACAAAAGAGCGGGCACAAGGCACTCTACCTTTCCGGCGGTGGCGTGGCCGCCTCCTCGCTCGGCATACCCGATCTTGGCATCACCACGCTGCATGACGTCTGCGAGGACGCTCGTCGCATCACTGCCGCCAGCGACCTCCCGCTGCTAGTGGACATCGACACGGGCTGGGGCAGCGCCTTCAACATCGCGCGGGCCACGCGCGAGATCGCTCAAGCGGGTGCGGCTGGCTTTCACATCGAAGACCAAGTAATGCAGAAGCGTTGCGGGCATCGCCCGAACAAGGCCATCGTCAGCCAGAGCGAGATGACGGATCGCATCAAGGCCGCGGTGGATGCGCGCACCGACGAAAGCTTCGTCATCATGGCCCGCACCGATGCGCTGGCCGTTGAAGGCATGCAGTCCGCCATAGCACGCGCACAGGCCTTCGTGGAAGCCGGTGCCGACATGATCTTCCCCGAGGCGATGACTACGCTGGAACAATATGCAGAATTCACGCAGACGGTACGGGTGCCGGTGCTGGCGAACATAACCGAGTTCGGTGCCACACCGTTATATAGCGTCGACGAATTGGCGAGCGTCGGCATAAGACTGGTGCTTTATCCGCTCTCTGCTTTCCGCGCGATGAGCAAGGCAGCGCTGGACGTCTATCAACACATCCTTACCGACGGTACACAACAGCATGTTTTGCCGCAAATGCAGACACGCATGGAACTTTACGACTATCTCGGCTATCACGCCTACGAGCAGCAGCTCGATCGCCTGTTCGCCGAAAGAGGCAGTGACTAGGACAACGTCATGGAAAGCTCTAGAAGCCGTGGCGAGCGGTCGGAATGCCAGGTCCCAGGAGCGCGAACGAAAAGACCTATCGTGAAGATAGGCGTGAAAATGAGCAGAACCCAACGTAGCGGTCCGGCTCGCTTGTAGCTTTGTCGAGGTTCATTCATCAGGAGGAAGACATGACAGAAGAAGCTGCCCCACCCAAACCGAAGAAATCCGTAGCATTGTCGGGAACTGTTGCGGGCAATACCGCCGTCTGCACAGTCGGGCGCACCGGCAACGACCTGCACTATCGCGGTTATGACATTCTGGATTTCGCCGAACATGCGGAATTCGAGGAGATCGCGCATCTGTTGATCCACGGTACCCTGCCAACCCGTGGGCAATTGGCCACCTACAAGGCCAAACTGAAATCGCTGCGAGGCTTGCCGCAACCCGTGAAGCAAGCCTTGGAGGCAATCCCCGCAAACGCGCATCCCATGGACGTGATGCGCACCGGCTGCTCAATGCTTGGCACCTGCGAACCGGAACCGGAAGCGCACAGCGAACCCGCGACACGAGCATTTATCGACCGGCTGCTGGCCAGCTTCGCCTCGATGCTGTTGTACTGGTATCACTACAGCACCAGCGCCAGACGCATTGAGGTGGAAACCGATGACGACAGCATAGGCGCACACATCCTGCATCTGCTGCATGGCAAACCCGCCAAGGCATCCTGGGTGCGCGCGATGCATACCTCGCTGATCCTGTATGCCGAGCATGAGTTCAACGCCTCCACCTTCACCGCACGCGTCATTGCCGGCACCAACTCCGACCTGTACTCTTGCATCACCGGGGCGATTGGTGCGCTGCGCGGGCCCAAACACGGCGGTGCTAACGAGGAAGCCTTTCGCATACAAAGCCGCTATGCAAATGCCGATGCCGCCGAGGCCGACATCCGCGAGCGCGTGGCGCGCAAGGAAATTGTCATTGGCTTTGGCCATCCGGTCTATACCATCGCGGACCCGCGGAACGAGGTGATCAAACGTGTCGCACAACAGCTGGCGAAAGAAAAAGGCGAGATGCGTTTGTTCGACATCGCAACTCGTCTGGAAAGCGTGATGTGGGACTTGAAGAAGATGTTTCCCAACCTCGACTGGTTCTCCGCCGTCTCCTACCACATGATGGGCGTGCCGACGAACATGTTCACGCCGCTGTTCGTGATCTCACGCGTCACAGGTTGGGGTGCGCATGTAATGGAGCAGCGCGCGGATGGGAAGATCATACGACCTAGCGCAAACTACATCGGTCCGGAGAATCTGACCTGGGTTCCCATTGAAAAGCGCTAAATCGAGGAAGACGAGAATGAGTGCAAATACAGAACTGAACGCCCGCCCGACACCCGACCAGGTGCTGGTGGACATCGCGCAATACGTCTGCCGAATGGAGATCAAATCGACGGAGGCCTACGATACCGCACGCAACTGCCTCATGGATACGCTGGGCTGCGGTTTACTGGCATTGCGCTTTCCGGAATGCACCAAACACCTCGGCCCGTTGGTGCCAGGTACCACGGTGCGTAACGGTGCGCGTGTGCCGGGAACCTCGCACGAACTCGATCCGGTGAAAGCGGCATGGGACATAGGTGCAATGATCCGCTGGCTGGATTACAACGACACATGGCTGGCGGCGGAATGGGGCCATCCTTCCGACAACCTCGGAAGCATCCTCGCCGTGGCCGACTACCTGAGTCGATGCCGCATCGCCCGAGGCAACGCGCCTATGACGATACGCGACGTGCTGACCGCGATGATAAAGGCGCACGAAATACAAGGCGTGCTGGCGCTGGAGAACAGCTTCAACCGCGTCGGCTTGGATCACGTGGTGTTGGTCAAGGTCGCCTCCGCTGCAGTCGTAACGCGCCTGCTGGGCGGCTCCGAAGCTCAAGTGATCGACGCGCTGTCGCAAGCATTTGTGGACGGCCAGGCCTTGCGAACCTACCGTCACGCGCCGAATGCCGGTTCGCGAAAATCTTGGGCGGCCGGCGACGCCACGTCGCGCGCGGTGCGTCTGGCGATGATCACGATGGCTGGCGAGATGGGCATTCCTAGCGTGCTGACTGCGCCGCAGTGGGGCTTCTACGATGTGCTGTTCAGCAAGACGAACAAGGATCAGCAGATAAAACCTGAAGGACTACGCCGCTTCAGCCTGCCGCAACCTTATGCCAGCTACGTGATGGAGAATGTTCTGTTCAAGATATCCTTCCCGGCCGAATTCCACTCACAGACTGCCTGCGAAGCAGCGGTGCGCCTTCATCCGCAGGTGAAGGGCCGTTTGAACGACATCAGCAAGATCATCATTCATACCCACGAGTCGGCAATCCGGATCATCTCCAAGGTCGGTCCGCTGGCGAACCCTGCAGACCGCGATCATTGCATCCAGTATATAGTCGCCGTGCCGCTAGCGTTTGGCGATCTCGTGGCGGAACATTACGAAGACAGTTTCCATGCGGCCAACCCGATAATCGACGCGCTGCGGAATAAGATGGAGATCGTTGAGGAACCACGCTACAGCCGAGAATATCTGGAGCCCGACAAGCGCTCAATCGCCAATGCGATCCAGGTGTTCTTCGCCGACGGCAGCTGCACAGAGAAGATCGCAGTGGAATATCCAGTCGGTCATCGGCGCCGGCGTGCGGAGGGCATACCGATGCTCGAGAAGAAGTTCTTGAACAATCTGCGCACGCGCTTTCCCGAACAACGCTGCCAGCAGATCATGGCACTATGTCTGGACAAACCGAAACTGGAAGCGACACCGGTCAATGAATTTATGGAAATGTTGACCATCAACTGAACATCCAAACAGGCGGCAAAAACAGAGGAGTAAATCGAAATGAGCTACCGGACAGAGTATGACCATTCGATGAATGATCCGATAGGGTTCTGGCGCAAACAGGCCGAGGCACTGGAATGGTTCAAGTTCCCTCGACAAATCTTGTCGCTCGATGACGACGGCCTCGGTTATTGGTTCGCCGACGGAGAAATGAACACTGCCTATATGGCGCTGGATCATCATGTAAAGGAAGGGCGCGGAGATCAACTCGCGCTAATATACGATTCTCCCGTGACGAATACCAAGTCACGCTATACCTATTCCGAACTGACCGATGTAGTGGCACGCACCGCTGGGATGCTGGCCGACCTGGGCGTGGCGAAAGGTGACCGTGTCATCATTTACATGCCGATGATCCCAGAGGCCGTCATCGCGATGCTGGCGGTGGCACGTCTGGGTGCAATCCATTCCGTCGTCTTTGGCGGTTTTGCGCCGCCGGAGCTGGCGGTCCGCATTGATGACGCAAAGCCAAAGATCATCCTTACCGCATCCTGTGGTGTCGAGGTCAAGCGCGTGGTGGAATACAAACCAATGGTGGATCGCGCGATTGAACTGTCCACACACAAACCCCAAAGCTGCGTCATCTGTCAGCGTCCGCAGGCGACCGCATCAATGATCGACGGCCGTGATCACGACTGGAGGAACCTGCTAGCCAAGGCAAAGCCGGTGGGCTGCACGCCGGTCAAGGGCAGTGACCCCCTGTATATACTGTACACGTCTGGCACCACCGGAAAACCCAAGGGCGTCTTGCGCGAAAACGGTGGTCATGCAGTGGCTCTCAAGTACAGCATGAAGGCCATCTATGACGCCGATCCGGGCGATGTGTACTGGGCATCGTCGGATGTGGGCTGGGTGGTCGGTCACTCTTACATCGTCTATGGCCCGTTGCTTCATGGCTGTACTACCATCGTGTACGAAGGCAAACCTATCATGACGCCGGATGCGGGAGCTCTCTGGCGCGTCTGCGCCGAGTATGGCGTGAAGACCCTCTTCACTGCACCCACCGCGTTTCGCGCCGTAAAGAAGGAAGATCCGCAAGCATCGTTGATGAAGCGGTACGACTTGAGCAAACTTCAAATCATCTTCTCCGCCGGCGAACGACTCGACCCACCGACTGAAGCGTGGCTCGCAGACAACAGCGGCAAGCCGGTAGTGGATCACTGGTGGCAGACGGAGACCGGCTGGGCAATTACCGCCAATCTGCAAGGTATCGAGCCGATGCCAATCAAGCCGGGTTCTTCCACCGTGCCGGTCCCGGGCTTCAACTTGCAGATACTGGACGAGAACGGCAAACAGGTTCCGCGCGGCACACAGGGCTTCATCGCACTCAAGCTGCCGCTGCCGCCATCGTGCCTGAACCATGTGTGGGGCGATACAAACAAATTCCGCGAAAGCTATTTGACCTTCCTCCCAGGTTATTACACCAGCGGCGATGGGGGGTATATTGACGAGGATGGTTATGTATTTGTGATGGGGCGCGTGGACGATGTAATCAACGTCGCCGGCCATCGGTTATCTACCGGCGAGATTGAAGAAGTGATCGCCACCCATCCTGCGGTAGCGGAATGCGCGGTGATCGCACGCGATGATGACCTCAAGGGGCAAGTGCCGATGGGACTCGTGGTGCTCAAGTCCGGTGTATCCGTCGCCGAGGCAGAACTGCAAAAGCAATTGATTGCCCGCGTACGCGACACCATCGGCGCAATCACATGTTACAAGGACACGGTGATCTTGGCCCGACTGCCCAAGACCCGTTCCGGCAAGACTCTGCGCAAGACCTTGGCCAATGTCATCAATGGCAAGGAATACATTGTGCCCTCGACGATCGACGATCCAGGCGTGATTCCAGAAATCATCGACCTGCTGCGGAGCAAGAAGTTAATCAAGTAATCTAGGAATGGGATTGAGAATGACTTTGTTGGACTCATGAAACGCGTTGACTTGTGTGCCGCCAATGCCGGCCACGATGGCGAACAATCGACTATGGCGTCGAGAGGCACATCTTGGGAGGATGAAAGACCGTGCGTTGGAAATGCTGACGTCGTGGATCGTACCGCAATCGAAGATCGCCGGTCGGCCAATTGGCATTTGGACGCTATCAAGTGATTCAAGAACGTTTCCAAAGGAGAATTGCAGCACGCGATCCTGCCTTCCACGAAGTTAGTGCCCAAAGAATTGCCAATGACAAGATTGGCATAACTTGATGAGCGCTCGGCAATGACCGCACGCCTGTAACCCCACAGAAATAGATCTTTAAATTGGTGACTGCGTGAAGCATTCGGCCTACAAACCTGTACAAAGAAGCAGAGAACCCGGTCATTTCTTGCAGGCATGCCAAACAGAACGTCCTAAGCACGCCCCAACGGGCATAACCCGCTCGGATTTGCGGTTTCATCCATGTTCTTGCGCACTATTTTGGCATGCGAGGTATCCGGGGTAACACGCGACGGCGCAGCCAAACGAATCTAATGGCGCCTAGGCATTATTCGGCTTTGATCAGCGACCGAGATGCGCCTTGGGTCTCGTGGTAAATGTGCGTTTAATGGTTGCTGAAACCTGAGGTGCTATGTAAAGTGATTCTTTATGGCCTTTCTCCACCCCATTCACCCATGATTGGTTTTCGCAATGCTTGAAAAGATATGGCGCTTCTTCGGCTTGGGCACAGCCCAGAGCCATGAAACGCAAAAGGCTTTCGAGCAACTCAATGCTGTCGCACCCTTAAAATATGTGCAGAAGGTAATTCCGCTAGGGGGTGTGGAGAAGAATTTTTCCTTTGTTTGTCGCGAAGCGGTGCTCAACCGCAGCGAACGTATCGAGGGCTATGAATTCGCCTTGGAGCGGAAATTGCAAACGCGCATGCTGGAAAGAAGCACGCTGATACAACGTGTGTACGATGATTCGATGTTACGCAACCTCGCGCCGCTGGGTGTATCGTCTCTGCTGGGTCACCGGCTGGCGTTCATTCACCTTTCGCCAACTTCGCTAAACAATCCACTGTTGGACACATTTTCCCATATGAACGTGGCCATCATGATTACGCCCGGCGATGTAACGGCAACAGATCTGTCCGGGGTGCGAACTAGCCTGCGGCGGCTTAGAGAAATGGGCATCAAGCATGGCTGGAAGCTGAACAAAACTCGGCTTGAAATTGCCGAATTTCTGCCCGATGCTGACTTCATCGAAGTCGAAGCTACCGCGTTTGATGGCATTGAATTGAAGATGATGTACCGACACTTTCGCTCGATTCCTGGACGGCCGAAGCTTATCGCGAGCGAACTGCATACTTCTGATGACTTCGATCTTTGCTACCACTGCGGATTTGACTATTTCAAGGGGTTGTTCGTCTCTAGCCGCAAGAACTGGCAGCCGGCCAAAACCGACATCAATCGGCTGCGGGTCTTTGAGGTGCTCAACATGATCCGCGCGGGTGCCGAGTTCGACGCCATCGCCAACCGCCTCCGCACGGAACCCCTCCTGACCTTCAAGCTCTTACGCTACATCAATTCACCGGGCGTCGGATTGCTCACAGAAGTCGATGAGATCTCACATGCGCTTGCGCTTCTCGGCCGGGATCGCTTTTACCGCTGGTTGTCACTGCTACTTTTTGATTTTACTCGAGTAAGCTACCACGAGCGCGTCCTGACGGAGCAGGTGTTAGCACGTGCACGCTTTATGGAATTGCTTGCCGGTCAAGGTCGTGTCCCCTCGGACGCAGAGCAACTATTTTTAACCGGCCTTTTTTCCTTGCTGGATGTGATGATGAGTCAGTCAATCTCGGACATCTTGAAACAGGTTTCACTGCCAGAACCGGTCACCAACGCGCTGCGGGGTGAAATGGGATCAATGCGCAATGTATTATTGCTAGCCATTGCCATCGAATCGAGCAACCCTGAAGAAATGGCGATGTACGCATCGCAATGCGGTCTCGACGCGATGGTCATCAATGGCGCGATGATCGAGGCACTGGCATGGGTTCAGCAGATGAGCGCGGCTGACCAATAGTCCTCGACACGGCTTCGTTGCCGAATGATGCCTGATTGCAAATCCTGAAATGAACCGCTTCTGTTTAGTCCCGGCAATTCAATCATTTTCTGAATATCCAGAATAGAATCGACAGTACCAGAGAAATGATGATGCCGGTAGTAATGGGGAAGTAGAAGGTGAATCCTTTACGCTCGATTGAAATGTCTCCTGGAAGATGGCCGATACCTAGTTTGGACAGCCAAGGCCAAGCCAAACCAACCAGAACGAAAATAATGCCAATAATGACGAGCCCTTTTAGCATGGTCGTTAGCCCTGAAATTTGGATCCAGCACGAGCACGGTTTAGCGCACCGACCATCGAGGCCACACCCAGTTCCTTGACGATCACAATACAAGATAAAACAGCCGGATGACACATTCCGAAGCATGCGCCCGGCCTTAAGCGCGGGATCAGAGCCACGGCTGGCCAATAAATTTGGCGATCAGGCCAACCCTATTCAGCCGCTCTCATTGCACGCGAACGCTTTTGATGGGCTTCACTTAATCGGTCTCCGTTCTTCTTTGCCGCTGTCGCTCTGTTTTGCTTGGTCGTATTGCTTCCGCCGCGCGTTCAGCTCATTCATCTTTCGCTTACGGTTGCGCCGCGCTGCCATGCGACGTTGCCTAGACTGTTCCAGCCGATGTTCGTCACGCGAGTCGTGCTTCACGATCGCCAAGTTCCGCCTTTGCTCAGGCGCCTTGCTGCCGCCCTGCCGCCCGCCTTCCCTTAGTTGCGCTCCGACAATCGATCCCGGATGATTGATCCGCTCGTCGCGCATTTGCTCTAATCGGCCACGAAAAGATTCCTTTCGTTGCTGGATCCGTTCCTCGATCTTTAATTTGCGTCTCGCCCAAAAGCGCGGCTGCTGCGGCAGAAGCAGCGGTGCCACAGCCCTTCCTCTTGGAGCAAATGCAAATTTTCCCGGTGACACTTCGGCCTCGCCCTGCGGCGTTTTCAGCACGGTCGCGCCCTCGTTCACAGTATCGTAGGTTCCAGGCTCGTCACCGTCACTTTTGTCAATCACGGTCACCTCGTGGTCAGTACCTCTGATGCCAATGGTGGCGGAAGGCGTGGTGACATGATAAGCCGACGAATTGTGCTTGCCTACCCAGCCGGTAATAGAACGCATGGCTCCCCTGAGTAGTGACATGAATATCTTGTCTGCGGAATTACCCTCCGCTTTGTATTCATCCACGCGAAACGCCGTGTCCGGACGCACGGCGATAATGCCGCCATCTTCGGTAATGAGATGCACTTCGCCGTCTGGCCCGGAGCTAATGGTCTGGCCTTCATATATCCTAAGGCCGACATAGACGGAAGTGGATTCACCCGCTTGATCCGAGACGTAGGCACTGCCGGAAAGTGCGTCGACAGTGCCAAATAATTCCGCCGGAAACGCTGCATGACAAACCATCAGCAGTATCGCCGATGCAAGGACGTTTCTCAGTTTCATTCCTCCCGAGCCGTGCCTATCCGATTTAACCATTCAGCATCCCATGTAAACGGACTGGAGTAACAACCAACCCTTGAAATCTCTCGAAGTGCCTTAACGGTGATGATAGCCCAGGTCCGCTCCAACGTCACTTTTTGGTATCCCATTATTTCTTTCCGTGCTGATGATTTTCGGCGCTGATGATTGCTCCTCCCGGCCACTCGATGCCTGACGCTGCACAGGTGCCTTGAACTCGCCAGCCAACAACGATCCGACGTTCACGGAATCGGCAGAGAAACACTGCACGGAATGATAAGCGCCCTTACGCCAGCAGGACCGCGAGGAGGCCGGTGACAAACACCCCGTCGAAAGTGCCGGCACCCCCGATGCAAGCGACAGGGGCGGCCATCTTGCGGATATCCTTGAGACGTAACAGGTCCGCGCCAATGAGCACTCCCAATGTACCGCTGATATAGGCCAGAGGAGCACGCTGCTGCGGATCAAGGATGGTTGCGATCAGTGCGGCAGCAATCGGTGCGATCAGCATTGGCAAAGCAATGCCGATGCCTGGAATAGGCCAACTGATCGTGCGGGCGATGATGGCGACCAAACCCACTGCAGCAGCGATATGCAGCAGGTTCAGCGGGTTATGCGCAATAAGGTATATTGAAAATGCAACAGGAACCACGGCGCCGCCCACGTTGGCGGCGACAGTAATCTTGCCGGTGTGAGGCAGTACCCGAAAAAGCCGCCATCGGGCGGGCTGCAGCGCCATTTCCGGTCGCGCTTCGCTGTCGACTTTCAGGCTGAAGAGCGGAAGATTGACCCAGCTGCCGAACAGCGTGCAGAGAAGCAGGAGGTAAGCCGACTGCGACGAAAGGCCCAGTTTGTCGAAGGCAATGCTGATCAGTCCGACTTGGACGAAACCGATCAAAAGAACCAGGGCCAGAAAAAATAGCAGCAGGCGTAATGGCGGGGATCGCATCGGTGGATTCTGCCGGCAACGGGTCAACAGGTGAAGTGAAACGGGCCAAGGACTTTGCTATTGGCCTTGGGCGTCTTGCATGCCTCAACGGTATCGGCTGCACGCTGCAAAATCATCCGGCAATCGTGAAACTCTAAAAACGCGGCAGCCCCCGCAGACCGTTGTACCTTGCCGGAGCGGGCTGGGTCCAGTGCGAGTGGGGCGCAGCGCTGCTGGAAGGTGAATTCCGCTTCCCTTCGAAAAACGCGGCGAGAGATGACGCAATTCCGCTCGGAGAGCTTTGTCTCGCGCTTTGCCGTCACGGCCGCACGGCGCACTCCTTCCCTCAGCGTTCGCCAGAGCAATTCGCGGCGCGGTTCTGCCTCTGGCTTGGGGGGGGTTCCCGGGACGTAGAAGATTTGCATTGTCCCCATGGACAGATCAAATATCATTAAGGACGCGCTCTCTCGCCTTTTTAGCTTCTTCTTCGGTGATCAATCCCTTGTTCAAAAGATCCTTTATCTTGTCCAGCCGTTGTTCTACGGTTTCGCGGACGGCGGGAGCATCCTTGGCGGTCTTGGAGGATGCTGGATTCATATCCGCGCAGTCGAGCCGCGCGTGTAGTCCGCTGCCGATCAAGTCAGCATTGACCGTCCTGGTGAAATCCGCACATCCTGCCTTCTTGAGGGTGACCCTGCCGTAAAGGGATACCTTTTCCTTGGGGTATATGTTCGGGAAGACATCGCTTTGACTGATTCGCAGCGGCGTGACACCAATCTTTTCCCCCATCGCATAAACCTCAGCCCCCGATGGGTCCGATTCGATCTTGATCGGATTGTCGCCAGCAGGCGGAAATAAATTTCCCACGCCACCCGCTGACGAACAACCCGTTACAAGCGAGAAAGTAAAGAGTGCAATGACCCTTCCTGAAAGTTTCGAGAACATGATTCCTCCAATCTATTTGAAACTAGAAAGGGCAGTTTGATTTGTCTTTTCCAAGATATCTCGCTCCTGCTCCCCAAGCACAGTCACCACCCAAACGCAGCCCTTCAAATTGCGCTAAATTGCGCTGTATGTCGCCAACATGTCCCATCTTAACGAGAAGTTACGGAAACGTGTTTCTTTTCTCGCTGACTCTTGCCATAAATCTCTCTTTGTTAATGATGAATCGCTCATGAATCCCCTTGGAGATCAAATCTAGTCCATCATAAGCCTCTACGGCAAATACGAGTTTTCTGCCCTCGATTGCAACCAGTTCGACTGTTGCTGTAACTTGAAGTCCTGGCGGTGTGGCAGCCTGATGGCTGACATCAATGTGCGTTCCAACAGTTTGCTCCTTTGGCCAGTCTAGATGCGGGTTGACTGCCTTGATGCAGGCCCATTCAAGAAGGCCGACAAGGAAGCCCGTGGCGAAAACTTCCGGCATGACCGCAAATTCTGCCGCTTCCGGGTAGAGCGCCGGTACGGTTTTCGATTGGGGTACAACGAATTTGTGCTCATATCTGATGCCAATCATCAATGTTTCCTTCATTTGACCGTCCCGATGTCAGATAAGCAATTTCGAAGTGTCATGCTCGTTTTTAATTGTAGAACGGAAAAGGTGCCAAGGGGTGCGGTTGTTGACGGATTTCGCTTGGCGCGCTGCCGCTAGTGATTTCAACCGAAGTGAATCCGGGGAATACGCCTCTTTAGTTCCGTAGGTCACCACCAGGCAACGGGGTTTCCCGCTTTGAGCGCTTTTCTTGCGCGCATGATGCGCCCAACGAGGTGCCTGGCGACTGAGTGCCCTGCGTCACTCGATCAGCACAGGCACATCAGGCCTCCCCGATGTCCATGCGAATTCGTCTTGTGCATCGCCCTTTTCGAGAACATGGCGGTTCCTCGCCATTGAGGCCCTAGCACCCGGGCTGTTACCGCCTTTCGAGAAGCCCTATACCAGAAGGCCTCAAGCATATTGCGACTTCCACTGTTGCTGCGGTTCTTTGCGTTCCGGCAGCTTTCCTGAGGGGCCTTGCACCGACAAAGATGCAAGGTGTTTGCACGATGCACTCCAATGTCAGCCGTTCAGAAATATCTTCGGCATTGGCAATCAAGCACCAAGTTTCATCAGCAAAGGGTCTGAAGAGAGGTTATGGCATGGAGATTCTCGGATGCATTGAGGAGCGTGCGAAACCGGCCTCAGCATCCATAATAATCACCCAAGTCACGCAGGCTTGGGGCATCCCGCGTAGTGCCGACATCGCGCCAGGACGCAGGCTCAAAAAGGGGGGAGTGACACCGACAACACTTGCTTTATTGCCGCCCAAGATTCCCCATCAACAGGATTCCGGACCGAAGAAAAAAACGAGGGATAGCAAAGGGATGGAATAACCGGCGGCCAAAACAGTTGCCGTCGGAGGCAAACGGGCGGAGCTGTAACGACAGCCTGGCGCCTGTCGTTACAGGCGCCAGGCTGTTGTTGTCCTTAGTTTGTAGCGGCGTCCTAAAGCGAGCCCGCAAAATCGTCTAAACGAACATTGCCGGAACAAAATCAACGATCGCAAGTGCCAGGGCTGCAAGCCAGCCCAGTTCGCTAAGGAATTTTAGATCTTCTTTATTCAAGTCAGAATGTATCGGTTTCAGGCTCATGGCAGTCATCTCCTTCAGAAAAAACTTTGAACCGGCAGATATCCACCTTCTGAACATTAAATTCGGTTCACTGTCGCCGGAAGCAGAACCATAAGAAACAGTATACATACCATAGTATTTTTATCAAGTATTTTGCATCAGTCAATATCGAAGCATTGGAGCGGGATTTGGCGGAATGCACGCATGTCCAGGCGGAGATTGCGTTCATCGTTATGCTCTTTGTGCCGCGCTTTGCACGTTTGCCCCTGCCTTTTCTCTCTTTACGCCGGCTTATCGTCAGGCCCCTGACCGCTTTCACATTCTCTTTAGCTGGACGAAAATAATCCTTTACATGCGAATAATTATCATTTACATTTCGCTCTACTAACTTGAGGTCATCAGAGGAAAAATTATGCGGGCTCCATTTTTCGTATCAATGATATTCGCTAGCGCACTTGCAATGAACGGTGTCGCATTGGCAGGAACCGAATCGCCGGCCTTGTTGGTCATACATAACAAACAGTTTGACCCGAACAAACTTGTAGTTTCAGCGGGAGCCAAGGTGAAGCTGATCATCCGCAACCTGGATGAATTACCGGTCGAATTTGAAAGCTCCGACCTTTCCCGTGAGGTCATCGTGGCTGGACACGGCGAAGTGACAATCTATATCGGGCCGATGGAGCCGGGGAACTACCAGTTTTTTAATGATTTTGATCACGAAATGCAGGGCACGATCGAAGCGCGGTCCGCCGCAAACAAGGAGAACTAGTATGCTCTCAACAGCCATCATCATGTTTCGCGAAGTGCTGGAAGCAGCACTTATCATCGCCATTGTGCTCAGCGCAAGCCGCGGAATCGCAGGCCGCGGCCGCTGGGTCGCAGGTGGAATTGGCATTGGATTACTCGGCGCATCCATCGTGGCAATCTTGGCCAATGTCGCCTCCTCTGTCTTTTCCGGTAATGGGCAAGCTATGCTCAACGCCGTGATCCTTCTCAGTGCGGTTGCCATGCTGACTTGGCATAACGTCTGGATGAGTGCGCATGGCCGGCAGCTTTCATCAGAGGTGAAGGCCGTCGGTTTGGATGTTCGGTCCGGTGAACGCCCGCTGACTGCATTGCTCATCATCACGCTGGCAGCGGTGATGCGCGAGGGATCCGAGGCCGTATTGTTTCTTTGGGCGATTGCCACGAGCGGCGAGCAAGGCCTCAACATGGTCTTGGGTGGTTTGGGTGGCGTAGTCGCTGGCATCCTAGTCGGCCTGTTGTTGTATCTTGGTCTGCTGCGCATTCCTGTCCGACACTTCTTTTCGATTACGAGCTGGCTAATCCTGCTCCTGGCCTCTGGACTGGCGGCACAGGCGGCCGGCTTCCTCAACCAAATCGGCCTGGTGCCATCCCTGGGGAACGCGGTGTGGAATACCTCGACGATCCTCAACCAATCCAGCATGGTCGGGCAGCTGCTGCACATTCTGGTGGGCTACATCGCCCGGCCCTCCGGCATCGAGGTCGTGTTCTACGTCGGTACGTTCCTGACCATCCTCATCTTGATGCGTACATATGGCAACAGCCTGGGTGTGCCGGTAAAGGCCACAGGAAATCCAGCTTAAAAGGCCCTTACTGAAGCAGTTGCAATCAATCCCATGGCAGGGAAGTTCTGTCGCAAGAACTCTAACGAAATCCACAGGAGTAGTATTGGTGACAGCGAACCGAATATTGGTACCCATTGCAGCGCTTACGATCATATTCGGTCTTGCAGCGAAGGTTGCACGTGCAGACAACGACTTCATCGTCTATTCACCCTATGTCGTCCAAGGACAAAGTGAAGTTGAAACATATGGGTTCGATTCTGTGGATGGTCGGAGCGCCCTCAATGCGGCGAGTGGCTACAACATTTCAGTTGCGCATGCCTTCACCAGTTGGTGGAAGACGGAGGTGTATGTCGGTGAGTTCAATCGTGACCCTGGAGGCTCGACACATCCGTCGGGCTATGAATTCGAGAACACATTCCAACTTACCGCGCCGGGTGAATACTGGGCCGACGTAGGATTTCTGGCATCCTATGCGTACAATAAACAAGCGGGGTTAGGGAACAGCCTCGAATTTGGTCCGCTATTGGAGAAGTTGTCCGGACATATTGATCAACGTCTAAATTTTGTCTGGAAAAGACCGATTGGGAGCGGAGATACTGGATCGAATGAGTTCCGGTCGGCCTACAGCATCAGCTACAAGATCAATGCTGGCCATGCAACATATTCACCTGGTCTAGAAGCCTATTACCGCCCCAATGACAACGCCAACCAAATCGGGCCAGTACTTTATGGAGAGCTCCGAACAAATGCGGGAAGCGAACTGGAATATAGCCTAGGTATCGTTTTTGGCATCAATCAGGCTGCTCCCGACAAGACATTTCTGGCTCGCCTGGAATACGAGTTCTTTTAACTTGAAAGAACCTGTAGTTGACGTTGCTTCTGCGCGATGCACCAATATTGGAGTATCAATGCCGCGTCGCATGACTTATTGTACGTCGCCAGCGACACGTGCTCTGCCTCTTGATAATCCAGACCAATACTGTCCGCATGTAGCAGAATTCTGTTGAAAGGCTATTTTGGGCAACTCGAAAATCCCTGTCTAAAACATGTCGAACTCGCAGGACGCCCCGCCATGGAAATGCGCGGGCCTTCTAGAGGTTTGACGGTGCCCAAAACGCTGTCTGAACGACACCAAAAGCGCTCCTCGAAATAATTGACCCTTAGGTGATTGCCGCGGCGTCCGAGAGCGGCTCCTCAAACTTGGAATTAACTGAGGGTTGAAGGGCTAGCATCCCTTGAATTTGTTTGCGATGCATCTTCTGGCGAGTTCCTGCGCTTGGCTGATTTGGTTTGCATTCAATTGTTTTGCAACAAAGGCTCGTATTTCAGCTGAAAGCTTTTGCACGTTGCCACTTGTTTCATCAGAAGTCGCGATGTATGCCCACATGTATGCCAGGAAATAATCTTGAGGGACCCCTTGGCCATTGCCATACAACACCCCCAGATTCAATTGTGCTTTAGCACTACCTTGCTCAGCTGCAAGCCTATACCACTTTGCCGCTTCCTTGTAATCTTGAGGGACACCATTTCCTTTGGCATACATCAACGCAAGATTGAATTGTGCCTTGGCATTGCCCTGTTCTGCTGCCTGTTTCCACCAGCGCACCGCGGCATGGTAATTTTGCGGGGTACCTTGCCCTAAGTAATACATCGCCCCAAGATTGAATTGTGCATTCGCAAGGCCCTGTTCAGCAGCCAGCTGGTGCCACTTCATCGCTTCCCGGTAGTCTTGAGCAAGGCCATTTCCTTTGTCATATATGTTCCCAAGGTTATCTTGTGCCTCGGCGATACCCTGTTCTGCCGCCAGCTGATACCACTTTGCCGCTTCCTTGTAATCTTGAGGGACGCCATTTCCCAGGTCGTACATCAGCCCAAGGTTGAATTGGGCATTTGCGTTGCCCTGTTCTGCCGCCAGCCGATGCCACTTCACAGCCTCTTTGTAGTCCCGGGAAACACCATTTCCTGATGCATACATCAATCCGAGTTTGAATTGCGCTTCAGCAAGTCCGTGTTCCGCCAGCGGTCTGAATAGCCTTGCGGCTTTTTCATAGTCATCTGCTTCGAACGCTCTCTCTGCGTCGAGCACTTTCTCCGAATCAGACGGCGAATCAGCAACGACCTGTCCGCTTAGCACAAACAAGCAAAAGCCAATCAACAACAACTGCCCTACCGGCTGCTTCATTTTGGTGGCCTAACGGATGCTGTGCAGTATGTTCTATTGGGTTGGCATTTCGCACCAGAGGTCGGGCACCCTTGTTGATAGCCCACAGGAAAGCGCTCAAATCCTGCCGTGGACGCTTCTGATCCTTTCCTGAGCAAACCGCCAAACATTTATGTACTGGTTTTCCGAGTGACTGCAATGAACACCCAAACAACGGCCAACGGCACGAGCAGAACAAGAAGGAATGGGAACGCAAATCCCGCCAAGATAAGCGCGGCCACGATTACTCCACCCAAGATAAAGATGCCGATTCCGGCCAACACAAAAAGCAGGAAAATTGAGGCACAGAACAGGGCGGTCAGACCAACGATCAGTCCCGCCGCTCCGATTGTGCCCTTGAACGGCCCCGTAAGTTCATGACCGTTTATGACGATTCTTGTTGATCCCGCTTCAAAAAACAACCCCCATGCGACGATGGCCAGCATGACGAAAGCCAGTACGATTGCCACCTTCTTGGCCATATGGAACTCCTTCAGAGTTTAGAGCTGCCGAAAAACTGCAAGACATTCTAAGAGGCAAGTCGGGCCATGACCTGATGCTCCAGACTCGGCGCGAGATTCGCAAAAGGGCGATTGCAGCGCCAGGCGTTGGTTTCATTCGGCAGCAACGAAATATCACCTTTCCCCGCCTCTATTGGCATTGTAAATCTGCCACGTCGCGAGAGCGACGACCGCTGCACCTACCCCGACGGCAGTGATCGTCGCTTCCTTCTCCATTGCGAAATCAAGCGAATAAGGAGAAAGAATTAGCCAGAGCCCGAGCAGGATATTGAAGATTTCCTGCCCTTCATCCAGCAGTCTGGCGGCTGCGATGAGGTTAAAGAAGATGAGCGCCGCCCCAAGTCCGCAACTATTTCCCGTGGCGGCCCTGTTGAGCGAATAACCTATTTCCCATGGCGAAACAACGAGCACGAAACCCAACAGAACATTCGTCCAATCCTGCCATCGTTTAAACATCACCGAAGCCCTCTGCGTTGCCGTTAGGCCATTATAGTCTTCTGGACAGGAAACCAAAGCCATCGTAAGCGGAAGATGAACGCAGCTGAGGGGCTCACAATGGCTTATTTTGTAACAAATTAAAATTACTGCGTATCGTTGCTACAAATTGCTACAAAATCGGTTTTGATGGTTTGACAAGGTGTGGGGGATCTTGCGCAAAGACGCCCGACATGGATATTCGGTAGCAGCATGAAGCGACTATGGGAAGATGCCATTACGCTGCCCGGGTTGTCATTTGCGCTTGCCGTCAGGTCAGTCCTGCAGATTCCGATAGTCACCGGCCAACCGCCTTAGAGCCACTGCTGTGACTTAAGATTTGCAAAACGGACGCCCGCGGGTTGGGCAATGGGAAATCATTGTGTTTAAAACTCTTTCCACTCACCGCTCTCGTCTTCTTCGGGTTTGGCCAGCCTGCGCTCCTTTACGCGCGGCGCTATCGCAGTCGATAGTTGTGGCGTGGCCTCCCGCTTGGCAGTCGCTTGTGCAGCGCTTGCCGTCCCGCCATCCAGCTTGAAGATGCTCACTGCCTCCAGGAGGGTGACAGCCTGTTGCTGCATCGCTTCCGCGGCGGCCGAAGCTTCTTCCACAAGCGCGGCATTCTGCTGTGTCACTTCGTCCATGGCAAGGATCGCCTGATTGACTTGCTCGATGCCCTCGCTCTGTTCGTTGGAGGCCGCAGCTATCTTCGACATGATGTCGGTGACACGCGAGACGGCTGCCACGATTTCCTTCATCGTGGCTCCGGCTTGATCTACCTGCTTTGCCCCGACAGCCACTTTGCTTACCGAATCGTCAATCAGGGTCTTGATCTCCTTGGCCGCTGCAGCCGAGCGTTGTGCCAGGTTGCGCACTTCCGCTGCGACGACCGCGAAGCCGCGTCCCTGTTCGCCGGCACGCGCTGCTTCCACAGCGGCATTCAGGGCCAGGATGTTGGTCTGGAACGCGATGCCTTCGATGACCGCAATGATGTCGACGATCTTCTTCGAGCTGGCGCTGATCGAGGCCATCGTTTCCACCACATCGCCCACCATCTGGCCGCCCGTGACCGCCACGTCCGAAGCCTTGGTCGCCAGCTGGTTCGCTTGCTTCGCGAAATCCGCATTTTGCCGGACAGTCACTGTCAGATTTTCCATGTTCGATGCGGTTTCTTCCAGACTGGAGGCTTGCGCTTCGGTGCGCTGTGACAAGTCACTGTTGCCGGCCGCTATTTGCCTCGATGCAGTAGTAATCATGTCGGTGCTGCTGCGGACCAGTGAGACAATGCCGCCCAGGCTCTGATTCATGTCCTTAAGCGCCTGCAGCAATTGCCCGGCTTCATCCCTGGAGTGGGATTCAATCGTTGCTGCCAGATCTCCTTCTGCTATACGGCTCGCCGCTTCCACCGCCTCATCCAACGGCCGAATGACAATGCGTCGTACCACCCACCTGATAAGGAAAAACAGTATGACTTGCACAACCATCTGTCCGATGACCAACCACAAGATGATCTTATGCAGCCTATCGAAGTCGGATGTCAGGTCGATATCGATGTCAGATGCGCCGTTGACGCTCCCAACTTCGACTTGATGACAATTCAGGCAATCGGTACCATGGAAATCATGACTGACCAAATAGGGGGTGACGGCCCGGAATACCTGAACGCCATTCCGATCTTCAAGGAAATAGGACGGGGTTTTTGATTCGATTGCAGCCCGTTCCACTTCATCCTTTATTTGCTCTTCAGGCAATCCCGCGCCGAATTGCCTGATAACCTGCTCGGCGCGCACAAGTCTCAGTCCAATAATATTCCCGGAACTGGAAATCTTCTTTATCAACAGTTTCCTATTCTCGGGCACGCTGATTTCCCCCGTTTCCATCAGCATGTTTGCGCTATCAATGACTTCGTTGCCGATTCCTTCGGCACGCTGCTTTACCGAATCAAGAATAATTGTTTTGATGGACTGGGAAAGAACAATAGTTGCAAAGGTGAACAGTACCAATATGAACGAATGAACCACGACCTGTATCTTGGCCTGCAACCCAAGGTTACCGAACGACGAGAAGCCGGTTGCATTTTTCATGGCGGAATCGGGTGGTAGTGGCAATAAGCTAATATACCTCATCGGCGCCGTATTTGACCACTTAAACGAGCTCAGGAATTACATCCTGCTCTCCACATGTCCCATTTGCGGAAAATACTTGCGCGTAATGACAGGCCCCGCGGTCTTCCGTAGATCTGCGCTGCGTCGTTGCGCCGCGGTGCCTTAGTAATGTCGAGCGTCAAAGCTTCAAAGCGCGGAGGCACGTTTTTTCCTCTTGACATCCTCCCCGCCCTCAGCCTGCGGCTGCCGCTTGCGCGGTAAGGGCGAGGATTCCTGCAGCCAGCGCTTGATGTCCCAAGCGGAGAATGTTCCTTGCGGCATTGATGTCGCGATCATGGGTGGCACCGCACTCACAACAGGTCCATTCCCTTATTCCAAGACCCGCTCTACCTTTCGGACTGCCCGCGGAGATGACTCCGCAGCTCGAACAAGTCTGGGTGGTGTTCTTCTCGTTCACCTCTAGAAACACAACTGACCGCGCCTTCGCTTTGTATTCCAGTTGAGTCCTGGGCATTCCCCATCCCGTATCCAGGACGGATTTTGCCATTTTTGTTCTTGCCAATTTGCTGCTGCTGACATTCCCGACGAAGATCGCCCCATAGTTCCTGACCGTTCCGGTCGTGAACTTGTGGATCGCATCGTTCCGTTTGTTCTTGATCCTGGCGTGAATCGTCCTGACCAGTCTGGTCTTGTTCACACGCTGTGCCCGGGCCAGCTTCCCGGCAAATTCCTCCGTGATGCGCCTGCGCTCCAACTTGAAGCCATCCGAGCAGGATGCCGTCGTCTTGAGCCCAAGATCGATGCCAACCGATTCCAGGCCTTCACCCGGCTTGGCTTCGACCTGTACCGTCGCATTGAAATACCAGCGACCTCTGGCATCCTGAGAGAACGAACCTGTGCCCAGTTCGTACTGCGACAAATCGTGGCTATCCCAAATGCCGAACAAGTGTCCGCAGAACCGGATCTGTCCGTTCACCCGCTTCACGCCGGTAGCCTTGAACGGGATCCAGCCCAGTGCACGCTTCGAGCCGCTCGATGCGCGCCACTGCAGCTGGTTCTTCTTGAACTGCCGGCGCGATCTGGCGTGCTGGGCGATCACGCTCTGGACGGTGGCAGCTCCAATACCGAGATTCCGCTCTTCGCGGATGCCGCGCAATTCCTTATTGAGATCGAACTCGCTTGTCTGGAGGTTGACGTAACCCACTCCGGGATCGGCACCCACGAGTAGTCACGGGTGATCTCATTGGCTGCATTCCAAACCTGGTTCACCTCATATGCCATTCCGGACAGCACGCTGGCGTGCATGTCCTTGACGCGTACCCGAAGGGTCTTGGTGTGCAAACTCATGTGCCGATTGTAGCAGAACGTTCGTTCTGTGCAAGTTCACATCGTTGCCATTCAATCAGGCAGGATGCCTGCGGCATCCGCGCCTTATATCCTCGCCCTGAACGGCAAGGTTTTACGGCGCAACAGATAAAAAGCAGCGAATCTTCGAGCAAAGCAACAGGATACGACCACGCCCAAGGGCCAAGACTCACATGGCGGGTTGCCGGAAACGTGTTTTCTCGCGTTGTTGACGACAGAGTGCATCTGCCCGGTAGGGCCTGCTATTCCTCTGTGGCGCCATTGAATAATCGTTTGCAATGAATATGCACGGTACGCCAGACACAGTTGTACCCAAGCCTTATTGCCCGCTCTTACTTGCTTTCGATTGCCAGATCCATCTTTGCCACCCTATTCGGCCGGTTTCTTGGTGTCGGTTTTGATCTCGTTGCCGGAACCCTCCGCCAGACGCTCATAAAGCGCGAAGTGCTTCCGCAGGTCATTCTCGTAGAACGCCTGCACTTCTCCGCCATCATCATCCATCTCCCGCAACAGTCCGCGGAAGCGTGGCTCGTTCTTGATGAACTCACGATAGGGTACCGAGGGCCTCTGCGAGTCCAGCAATAGCGGATTCTGACCTTCCTCCTCACGCCGGGGATCGTAGCGGAACAAAGGCCAGTGGCCACTTTTCACCGCCAACTCCTGCTGTTCATGCTGCTTGCTAAGGTCATAGCCGTGCTCCCCGCATGGGCTATAAGCGATGATGAGGGATGGCCCGTCATATGACTCCGCTTCAAGGAACGTCCTCAGTGTATGAGTATCCTTCGCGCCGTAGGCCACGTGTGCCACGTAGACGTGGCCATAGCTCATCGCGATTTGCGCCAGATCCTTCTTGCCAGTGTGCTTGCCGCCGGCCGCGAATTTCGCTATGGCGCCGCGCGGCGTGGCCTTGGACATCTGCCCGCCGGTATTGGAATAAACCTCGGTGTCGAGCACCAAGATATTGACGTTTCGGCCCGTGGAAATGACATGGTCAAGACCCCCGAAGCCGATGTCGTAAGCCCAGCCATCCCCGCCTATGATCCACACGCTTTTCTTCACGAGATACTCAGCGAGGCTTTCCAGTTGACGGGCCACTGCCGAATCAATGCCGGCCAGCTTGTTGCGCAATTTCTCCACCCGTTCGCGCTGCTGGAAGATGCCGGCTTCAGTGGTCTGATCAGCCGTGAGTATGGCGTCCGTTAATTCAGCGCCAACCTCGTCTTTCAGTTGCTCCAGCAACTCGCCACCATGTTCGGCATGCTTGTCGATGCTGACGCGGAATCCCAGTCCGAACTCGGCATTGTCCTCGAACAATGAGTTGCTCCAGGCTGGACCACGTCCTTCGGCGTTCTTGCAATATGGCGTGGTCGGCAGATTGCCGCCGTAGATCGACGAGCAACCCGTTGCGTTGGCCACGATCATTCGGTCGCCGAACAGCTGGGTGGCTAAGCGTATATAGGACGTTTCGCCGCAACCGACACACGCCGAGGGGAATTCGAACAGCGGCTGCATCATCATCGCACCCTTGATTGTGGTAGTGCGCAACTGGGTGCGATCGAACTCCGGCAAAGTGAGGAAGAATTCGAAATTCTTGCGTTCCTGCTCACGCAGAGCGGCCGCGGGCCGCATTTCCAACGCCTTGTGGCCGTCTACCTTGGAAACCGCCGGACAGATATCCACGCACAGCGTGCAACCCGTGCAGTCCTCGGGGGCGACCTGATAACTGATGTGCAAACCCTGCTCGAAGTCCTTGCCTTTGACCTGAATGTGCTTGAAAGCTGGCGGTGCATCGTTTGCCATGTTGGCCGGAAACAGCTTACTGCGGATTGCGGAATGGGGACACACGAATGGGCATTTCCCGCAGTGAATGCACAAGTCTTCGTCCCAGACCGGGATTTCCTGAGCCAGGTTGCGCTTGTCCCACATCGCAGTGCCGCTCGGCCAGGTCCCGTCATTGGGAAGCGCGCTGACCGGTAGGCGGTCACCGCGCCCAGACATGATTTCGGCGGTGATCTTGCGGACGAATTCCGGCGCAAAAGAAGGCACGGCATCCGGCATCTCGTGCGTGCTGCTCGCCACTGCCGGCACGAAGACCTTGTGCAAGTTGGCGATCGTCTCATCGATAGCATTCCAGTTGGCTTCGACCACCGCACGCCCCTTCTTGATGTAGGACTTCTCGGCAGCACGCTTGATCTTCTCGATCGCCACATCGCGCGGCAGTACGCCAGATATGACAAAGAAGCAGGTCTGCATGATGGTGTTGATCCGACTGCCCATGGCAGTTTGCCTGGCGATGGCATAGGCATCGATCACGTAGACCTCGATTCCTTTGGCTATGATCTGTTGCTGCATCTTGCGCGTGAGAACATCCCACACCTTGTCCGGTGCCGTGGGTGTATTGACCAAAAACACCGCGCCCACCGCAGCAGAATCCAGCATTTCATAGCGATCCAGGAATATTGGCTGATGGCAGCCGATGAAGTTGGCCTCGTCATTGCCGATCAGATAGGGTGAATGTATCGGCTTGTCCGAGAAGCGCAGATGGGAAATGGTCGCGGCTCCGGCCTTCTTCGAATCGTAAACAAAGTAGCCTTGGCCGTACAGGTCGGTTTCCTCACCCATGATCTTGATGGTGTTCTTATTGGCGCCCACCGTGCCGTCCGAGCCGAGGCCATAGAACATGCAACGCATCACGCCATGATTGGCCTCCGTTCGGAAATTCGCGTCCCATTTCAGGCTGGTGTGACTCAGGTCATCGTCGATACCGATCGTGAAGTGGTTTTTCGGCTGGTCCTTCTTCAATTCGTCGAATACCCCCTTGATCATTCCTGGCGTAAATTCTTTGGATGACAAGCCATAGCGCCCACCCACCACGCGTGGCAAGGAGGCGAACCTGGTTTCGCCGCTGGCAAAAGCTTGGCAAAGTCCCGTCACCACATCTTTGTAGAGAGGTTCCCCGTCTGCCCCAGGCTCCTTGGTCCGATCCAGCACGGCGACGCGCTTCACCGTGGCAGGAATGACATTGAGCAATTTGTCTGCCGCAAACGGACGGAACAGGCGCACCTTCACGACACCCACCTTTTCGTCGTGATGATTGATGTGGTCAACTACCTCCTCTACCGCTTCCGCACCCGAACCCATCAAGATGATCACACGCTCTGCATCCCGCGCACCGGCATATTCGTAAAGGTGGTACTGGCGTCCGGTCAGGCCGGCGAATTTGTCCATGGCTCTCTGAATAATTTCAGGCATGCGCTGGTAGAACGGGTTGACAGATTCGCGGGCTTGGAAATAGACGTCAGGGTTTTGCGAAGTGCCGCGTATGAAGGGATGATCCGGCGTCATGGCGCGGGCGCGATGAGCGAATACCAATTTGTCGTCTATCATTTCACGCACCACTTCAACGGGCACCTGTTCGACCTTGGCCACTTCGTGAGAAGTTCGGAAACCGTCAAAAAAATGCACGATCGGCAGGCGCGCCTCCAGCGTCGCTGCCTGGGCGATAAGCGCCAGGTCCATTGCCTCCTGCACGGAATTGGAGGCAAGAAAGGCAAAGCCGGTCGAACGCGCCGACATCACGTCACTGTGGTCACCGAAGATCGACAGGCCTTGTGCTGCCAGCGAACGCGACGCCACATGCATAACGAACGGCGTGAGTTCGCCGGCAATCTTATACATATTGGGGATCATCAGCAGCAAGCCCTGAGATGCCGTAAACGTAGTCGCCAGGGAACCTGTTTGCAAAGCGCCGTGAATCGTCCCGGCTGCTCCACCCTCGCTCTGCATCTCGACAATTTCGGGAATGGTACCCCAAAGATTCTTGAGGCCCTGGGAAGACCATGTTTCGGAATACTCACCCATGGGCGAAGAAGGAGTGATCGGATAAATCGCAATCACCTCATTGGTCATGTGGGCGATATAGGCAACGGCCTCGTTACCGTCGATAGTTACCATCTGAGCATTAGCCATCGAACACCTCCGACATAATTCAATCTAGAAGTCAACATTAACAGCATATACCTATTCGAATTTCCATGCTCGCACAAGCACCGCACATTCGAAGCCGGCTGTTCAGTCTCAATTGGACCGCAACAGCTGATAAGATGATCGCTGTCTTCTATTGGGACCGCGCTGAAATGCAGTCATTTCAATAAGGCTCGAAAAAGTACCGGAGATGGGTGATACGTGAACAAGTACCCACGCGGGTCTGGAAACGCTCTAAGGCCTTCAATTTGTCAAGAAATGCTCCATTTAGATCAATCTTTCACCACAGCCATGCTCGCGATAGGAGATCTCGCCACCATTTTTCTCACGCTTAAATAGTGTTTGAAGCAGAGGCTTGGCGGGCGGGAATGGGTCGGTTTGAACGATTCGACTGACGTCGAACATCAGTTTGCCGGCCTCGATTTTGCGGTTAGTGTCGGACAGTGGCCGAGGTAGGCGCCGACCCCTTTCAAACGGTCAGAAGGTGCTGCGCATCCCGTCGCGTTGGAGCACTTCTGATAAGATGTATCAACATGAAACGGAAGCCATGTTCATTGGCATGCCTATGAGCGATGCATTTTCCTGTGACGTAGAAGAGGCAAGTTTCGACGATATAGTCGTCGCTCGTTCCCATGTGTTACCGGTCTTGCTGGACATTGGTGCCGATTGGTGTGCTCCTTGCAACGCGCTTACTCCTAAGCTTGAAAGACTTGCACGGGAATATGGGGGAAGGTTCTTGTTGGCCAAACTGGATGCCGACGACAACATGCGCATCGCCGGACGCCACCATGTGCGCGGCTTCCCGACCGTTATCGCCTATAGTCACGGACGAGAAATAGATCGTTTTCAGGGGGCGCAGCCAGATAGCTTCCTGCGTAAGCTGATTAACAGATTAATAGAACATCATCAATCCGCGGCATGAGTGGATCTGTGCGCATCGCAAAAAGCGGTTACACGATATCGTTCGGCTCGCCAGGTTCTGGTGGTGGTTGTCTAGCAGGTTGATTTTGGTTTTCGCTGCTCCGGTCGCAGTCGCGGCGCAAGCAACACATCCCCCGTATCCGGATCAATCGCCTCTCCGTGCGCATTCGTCAAGGGTTGCTCATAATCGTTCCAGCCACGCACTCCGGTTTTAAGCGAAACTACATTGGTAAACCCCATCCGCAACAACGTGTCAGCTGCCAGCACCGAGCGCTTTCCCGACCTGCAGATGACCACGATCTCCTGCGTTCTCCCACTAGCCAGTTCAGGCACGGTCTCGTCGTAATCCCATTCGCAAGCTTGCTCCAGTACCCCGCGCGGAACGTTGATTGAGTGGGGGATGCAAAGCATCGCAAACTCAACGGCTTCACGCACATCGAGGAGGATCGGCTCGTTTCCGGCAGCTAACGAGCGGCTCAAATCCCACGGCATGATCTCTTTCACGCGTGTAAGTGATTCGGCAAGCAAGTCCTCGTAGCGTTCCATTTTCTATAGTCCCCTCTTAGCTTGAAGTTATGGCGTATGCCCAGAAGTGGCAATGCACGAACGAGCTATCCAGCTACCCCTCTCTCAGCCTGACACATGACACCGCTATGTTGGACCGATGATGCGGCTGCGGCTTTAAATAGGGCATTGTGGGTCTTCTGGCAGTCAATGCCGCTCAATACTGCATTTCGCGAAGGGGCGTTCTCAAACACCTGGTCGTTCTCGAGGAAGACATTATTTGGAGTGAAAAAGCCAGCCTTGAAGATCATCGACCTTGCCTCGTCACAGATATGCAAAATGCCCTTACAATAAAGCGATCGACATCAGCGGGCCGCGGCCTTGGCCAGAGCTTCCAAATTTGTTTCGGCGTTGACAGGATTCTCACTCCATGTCGCGAGCAAGCGCTGGGCAGTGCTTAACCAGTGCGCGCTTCCCGCATTGACAGTGTCCTCTAACAGGTCCCAATCGCCGCTCTTTAGCCAGCCCTCATAGGCATCTGTCAAGCTTGGAAAGAGACTCCGCCGCAGGCCGTCAAAATTGGCAAAGTAAAAGTGCAGCGAGCACGTTTTTCGGCGCACAATTAGTTCAGGAAGTGTGGAAAGGCAATCCGCAAGGTTGTCCCGAACTGCGCGCGCCAGCGCTTCGTGGCGCCTCAGCCTGAATGATGACAACATTTCACGCCAAGCGTTACCGAGTAAAGGTTCAGCCATTGCCTCGCCCAGTTCGTGCAGGATCAGCGTCTGGCTCTCCTGTTGTGCGATGACATCCAGTCTTTCCTCAGCGCTTTCCGCGGCACCGTAGCAATCCAGCGCGGCCTTGAGGGCACCATCGGTCTTGCTCAAACCCCAAATCTCGATTTTCTCCCACAGCCAGCGCCGCATGGCCTCCATACGCAGGAAAACCGTGTTGCGGGTCATTGCTGCCGGTGGGGCCGCCATATCGCGCGCATACTCCTGCCCGGATACTAGTATTGCAAGACCGGAACGGTCTTCACTGCGGACCAATTGCGCAAGAAAGAAATGTGGTTTACCCCAGCGGCCATAGCCGCTGCCGTAGACCAAACCATGTTCCTTAAGCGCGTGGTTGATGCCTGCGGTATCGAAAGGATCATATTCGACTCCATCGACCGTGATTGAACGGTAATCATTTGCCTCTATTTCATTCCATTTCCCCTCGCGCTTGGACAACCATGGACCAATCTCCGTCTTTTTCAAGGCCTGTGCAAAAGGTATCTGTTGCTCCCACCGGTAAAAGTCGCGCATGGCCAGCAGGTAGCTGCACATGTTCATCTGCCGGGCGTGACGCGCATCGGAAATATCACAGTTTGTTTGCACTGCCGCTATGGTAAGTTGAAGATTGAACATGCTCTATTTTCCGTAACGCCTTTCCGTAACGCCGTTTGCGAATTTTGAAGGACGCCATTGATTACACAATTTGCGAATCGGGAAGTCTTTCGAGATTATCGAACTTTCGGTCGGCTGCATCAACGAGGTTGAACATATCAGAAATCCGCTGCTCGGTATGCATCCGGGGTTAGTTTCGAGGTTCAGTCATTGCTCCAACCTTTTCACGTTCAGCTACTGTGGATCCGCTTCCGGCATCAAGCGGGCTAGCCCTGGCGTCCATCCGCTCCCGGCCGCGATGTACGTGGCACCACCATGTTCCGAAATTTTCATACGCGATATACTGATTCATCATGTGCGATTTGACGTTCAAATTGGATGGTAACCATGAAGATTAGTCAAGTCCCAAAGGGATTTTTGGCCGACCGCAGGCAATTCCGATAGAGGCCTGAGATGCGTGAACCGGCAAATCTGCCCACAAAAAGGCGAAGGACTTGCAAGGACGCCAGGATCCGTCTATGGAAGGTGGTGCTGGCCCTTTCACCACGACTCTTGCTTTAGCAGGTCCGCCAGATCGTTCCGGCTAGGAACAAGAGATGAAGTCGTACAAATATTTCGATAAACGGGCAAATAATCACTAATTGGAATGGCCGCAACATCCTGGAAGCCGAGACTTGATTCGCGGGATGCCTGCCAATTCTCAGAGGAAAGCCATGATTTTTCCGATTTGCGCCTAAGTTCCTGGATCCGAGTTATGGAAATTATTGCATTTCAGGCTGCATGTTTCGGCAATTAATGCACTAGAATCAACAAAACCCGCAGACTTTTTTCATTTGCCCCGTCTGCGCAACCGATAGGAAACGTGACTTGGAACTCCGTGCCGGTGGTTGCCGATCACCTGGCAGTCCATTTCGTAGATATATGACGATCACGGAAAACAAAGGCCGTCGGGCAGGTGTAAAACCTGAGGAGACGAAGCGGGCGCGGACGTTCGGTGCGAGCGACCAAGGATGGCAAACATCTAACAGACTTGAGCGCCTTGGACGAGCCCATGAAAATTCCAGGAACCGTCGAACGCTTGATGACCCGCCGCGATACAGGATTGGTGGAAAGGCCACAGCAGAAATTAACAGGGGGAGCCTCAAATCATGAAAATCAATTTACCCGTTACCAATACGGAGTACGTTCTCAAGGATACGGATTCCATCGTTTCCATGACCGATGACAAAGGGATCATCACCCATGTCAACGAGAATTTCCTTCGCGTCAGCGGCTTTACCCGGAACGAATTGATTGGTACCTCGCATAATATTGTACGCCATCCCGATATGCCGCCGGAAGCATTCGCGGATCTGTGGAACTCGATGAAAGCGGGTCGTCCATGGACCGGGATTGTAAAGAATCGCCGCAAGAATGGCGATTTCTACTGGGTGCATGCGAATGTGACACCAACCATGAAAAACGGAAAACTGGTTAGCTGCATGTCTGTCCGCACCAAGCCCAGCCGTGCACAGATTCAAGCCGCTGACGCGGCGTACCGGTTGTTCCGCGAAGGCAAAGCCGGAAAACTGAAATTCAAGGATGGAAAGATTGTCAATTCCGCCGTTAGTTCTATTTTAAAGGCAGATGGAAACATGTCACTGGCTAACATGAAAGTGTGGATGCGTCTGTTCCTCGGATTCGGAACCACAATTATTTTGACGGCTATTGTTGCCTTCATCGGCTTTAACGCGACACAACGACTTTCCGCCAGTATCGAGACCATAAACGGAAACGGCGTGCGGGCATTGCAGAGCCTGGCAGAAGTGCAGAACGCCTTGTGGGAACTGCGCTATGGTGTTTCTCAGTACATCGCTGTTCCAACGCCGGAATCACGGCAGAAGATCATCGCGGATAGCCCAAAGTTGTTCGATGCGCTGGATCATGGCTTGCAACAATTTGGCTCGAGTGACATGACACCAGCGTCATTGGCTGCATTGGCTGCATTCAAGGATGCGTATTCCGAATACAAGGCCAAACGGCCCGGGTGGTTCGATCTAATGGAAGCTGGCAAATTCGATGAAGCGGCTGAGTATCGTGCCAAGACAATCCTCGTTTCGGGTGCCGCTACGGTGCGGACACTGCGTACGTTGGTCGATGTCCAAACACGCGCCATCGCAGACATTGAGAAGTCGGCCCGCGCAACTGTGGCGAGCGCTGCCGCGTGGATTGCCGGCGTGACGATCATTTCACTGCTGTTGGCGGTCCTGGCCGGTGTGTGGATCACCCTCTCAATTACCCGTCCCCTGCAACAAGCCGTCACAATGGTAAGTGCGGTTGCGCACGGCGACCTCAGCTCCAAAGTCGAGGTGAAATCCAAGGATGAGATCGGACTTTTGCTGCGAGTCCTGAAAGACATGAACGACAATCTCGCCAGTATCGTTGGCGACGTGCGCAGTTCCAGTGAGACCATCACCTCGGCTGCCAAACAGATTGCGGCGGGCAGCATCGATTTGTCGCAGCGGACTTCGGAACAAGCCTCCAGCCTGGAGGAAACTGCCTCCAGCATGGAAGGGTTGACTTCAACTGTGAAACGGAACGCTGAGAACGCGAAACAGGCTAACCACTTGGCGGTCAACGCTTCTGACGTCGCAGTCAAGGGCGGTCATGCCGTGAATGTGGTAGTGCAGACAATGGCTTCGATCAGCACAAGCGCAAAGAAGATCGTTGACATCATCAGCGTCATCGAAGGCATCGCATTCCAGACCAACATTCTGGCGCTTAACGCCGCAGTCGAAGCGGCGCGTGCTGGCGAACAGGGACGCGGCTTTGCCGTGGTAGCCGCCGAGGTTCGGAATCTCGCGCAGCGCTCTGCCGCAGCAGCCAAGGAAATCAAAACCCTGATTGACGACTCCGTAAACAAAGTGGACATCGGCGCCAAGCAAGTCGATGAGGCTGGGGCGACCATGGATGAGATTGTTACTGCGGTAAGGAGGGTCACGGACATTATGTCTGAAATCGCAGCCGCATCCAACGAGCAGAGTGCAGGCATCGAACAGGTCAACAGGGCAATTACCCAGATGGATGAAGTGACGCAGCAGAACGCGGCATTGGTGGAAGAGGCGGCTGCCGCCGCCGGGTCAATGCAGGAACAAGCCAGTTCCCTAACAGACGCAGTGAGCGTATTCAATTTGGGCGCTCGTCGCGGAGACACGCGAACACCCGCCGCTATACCCGTCGCTACGGTCCCCGTCGCCCATCGCGCGCCGGCACCGTTCACGCAAGTGCGCAAGCTGCCCAAAGCCAAAGAAGACGCCGGCGATGACTGGAAGGAATTCTAGATGGATTCGGCAGCTGCCGCCTAACCCGTGTGCATGCGAGTCTGGAATCTCGAGTGACCCATATGACGCATTCCGAGATATATCCTTCGTCGGCAAGACGAGGGAGCGGCTGCAGTCTCTTTTCGGATGATTTTGCAGACCGAAGGTCTGTCTGTGGAGCATGGTGGAATCCGCTAAAGACTGTCTCGTGCCCTTTTCGCGCTTAAAGCGCTGGTCCTGAATCAGGTTTTGGTTCGTGCGGTCCTACCTGTTTTGCCGTCACACGGACTTCCCAAGCTGGGCGACTTGCATGTCGGTCCACCCTTCTTCATTGGTCTTCCTCGTCATGCTGGCACTATGCCTACACCAGCCCTTTTTGTCGCTGACGATGGTCCGAACGGACCTCCCGCGCAGTGCGTAGCATCGGCTAGGCCGGGGCAAAAATAGCCATGTTCGTTGGTCGTTCATGAAGCAGCGCTTTGCTCCATCCACCCGTGTCGTTGGCCTTGAACATCACCTTCCTGGTTCCATGGACCGGCAAGATGCGCAGGTGCTGGAAAACTCATCGCGTCGTAAGCGCAGCTGGCGCATCTGCGCGACCCGGAACCTGACCGGGCATCGGCGGATTCGGCACAGCGCCGGCCGATGGAAATGCAGACAAAGGATTTCAAGTTGTTTAGCGGACGGGGTGGCACCGGGACCTACCATTTCAGGTGGACTGGTAGCGTTTACATTAGGCCAAAAAAAACGGCTTGCGGGGCGCACGCCGAGGAGGGAACAAGTTAAATATCTATTGATATAATAATATACTAATATTTCGGGGTGTCAAGCTGTAATTTTGCTACTCAGGGCGCTTTGCAAACCCGGGGACCTTGAAGATACTTTTGGATACTCGACTTGATGGAGTTCTCGTTTGTGCGGCCGGTTCTTGGGACCGCCGCAGAGGGCATGTCTGCGGATCTTGTAATGTTTGGCAAGCTTTATGGTGATTTGCCAAGTGATTGCTCAAACTGATCCAATGGTACTGGCCTGCCAAACAAATACCCCTGGAAGGCATGACAACCGCGCATTTCGAGAAACTCCTGTTGCGCCTCTGTTTCAACCCCTTCCGCAATAACATTTAATCCCAAGGTTTCGGTCATCGCGATAATGGTTTGAACGATGGAAGCGTCGTTGGGGTCAGTGGCTATATCGCGCACAAAGGATCGATCGATTTTAATCAGGTCCAGCGGTAGCCGCTTCAGGTATTGCAAGGAAGAGTAGCCAGTTCCGAAGTCATCCATAGAGAAGCTGACACCCAATGCTTTTATGTCACGCATTTTGCTGATGGTGTCCTCGACATTTTCCAGCACGGTGCTTTCGGTCAATTCCAGCTTGAGGCGCGAGGGCTTCGCGCCACTTTCCAGCAATACGCGCTGCACTTGGCCGACGAAGTCAGCCTGACGGAATTGTCTGGCACTGACATTCACTGCCAGCGTGAGGTCTCGGGTGAGCGCGTCATTCTGCCATTCCCTAAGTTGCATGCAGGCGGATTGCAATACCCATAAACCGATCGGCACAATCAGCCCGGTTTCTTCGGCTAACGGAATAAATTTCATCGGAAGAATGAGACCGTGCTCGGGATGATCCCAGCGCAACAGCACCTCCCCGCCTAGCGGGCGCCGCTGGCTATCCACCTGGACCTGGTAATACAGGAGGAACTGTTGATCTTTGAGTGCATGTCGAAGATCCGCTTCCAATGCGGCACGCGCTTCCAACGCCGTTTGCATCTGCGGATCAAAGAAGCGAATCGCATTGCGCCCTGATGCCTTGGACTGGTACATGGCAACATCGGCATGCATGAGCAAATCATCCGCGCTTTTCAGGTGGCCGCGAAACAGGGTAATCCCGATGCTAACCGTGTATAGTCCTTCGTAATCATGCAACCTGTAAGGTTGGCCAAGCTCGCTGCGAATTTTTTCTGCGACCAGCTCGGTTTGGCTGGCTGCCTCGTCGGCATTGGCGCTCAGGTCTTCCAATACCACTACAAATTCGTCACCGCCCAGCCTGGCTACGCTATCACCCTCACGCACACAAGTCTGCAAGCGCCGTGCTGCCTCAATCAACAGCTGATCGCCCATTGCATGGCCTTGCGTGTCATTGATCGTCTTGAAGTGATCCAAATCGAGAAACAGCAGAGCGCCATGCCGGCCATTGCGCATGCCGACCGCCATCGCTTGCTGCAAGCGATCCATCAATAACCGGCGGTTCGGCAGCGTGGTCAGCGAATCGTAGAAGGCCAGCTGATTGATCTCCTGTTCCGACTGCTTGCGATTGCTGATGTCGCGGAACACAGCGACATAGTGTGTCATCCTATGATTGTCATCGTAAACAGCCGTGATGGTCATCAACTTCGGATAGATACTGCCATCTTTGCGCCTATCCCAGACTTCTCCAGACCATTTCCCGGTATTGAGTAGCGCTGACCACATGGCTTGGTAGAACGCCAAATCGTGCCGACCAGACTGGAAGATTCGCGGATTTTGCCCAACGACCTCGGCCGCACTGTAGCCTGTTATATTCTGGAAGGCCTGATTTACACGCAATATTCTCGCATCAGGACTAGTAATCAGAATGGCTTCCTGAGTTTCGAACGTAACAGCTGCTATACGCATCGCATCTTCGGCTTGTTTGCGCTCACCCAAGAGCGCGAATCGTGTTAGCGCATAAGAAATGTCGGTCGCCATGCCTTCCAGCAAGTTACGTGCGGCTTCATCAAAGGCCTCGGTCGCGAAGGCATGCAGCACGAGAGCTCCGATGACCTCGCCATTGCTGTGCAGCGGCAGGGAAGCAACACTAGCCCATCCATAACGTCCGCCGCGCTCGTGGTAAGGGGCGAGACGCGGTTCCTTCTGAAAATCCTGGATCCACACTGGCCGGTCCTCGAGAATAGCCACCCCGGTTGTCCCACGCCTGGAATGGTCGTCTGGATTCACCGAAATTTGAATGTCCTCCAGATAATCCGTGCCAATGCCATAACAAGCGGTCGGCTTAACCATGCGATTTGCTTGATCCACCAAACCTATCCATGCCATCTTGAATCCGCCAAACTTGACCGCATCGTGGCAGACTTGTTCGAACAACTCGGCATCGCCGTTGCAGCGCAAGATAGCCTGATTGCATTTGTTCAGCGCGGAATAAAGATTGATCAATCGCTGAATCTTGGTCTCGCCGGCCTTGCGTTCGGTGATGTCACGAAAATTGCCCAAAAGATAATCCACGCCGCCAAAATTGACGTGCGCAGACTTAACATCGGCATAGAAGACAGAGCCATCCTTGCGCTTGACCGGTATGTCCGTTGCAAGTTGAATTTCGCCGTGGAAAATCTTGCCAAACGTTTCAATGACATGGGACAGATCCTGCTCCCGGTGAAAATCCCGCACGCCAAGCTGGGTGAGTTCCTCTGGGCTGTACCCGATCATGCTAGAGAACGCCGGATTGCTGGTGACATGCCGCATTGTCTTTGCGTTCACCAACACGATTCCGTCCAGCGTTCCCTCATAAATGCCACGGAGTGTTGCTTCCGACTCGTGCAACAGCGCTTCCGTGCGCTTGCGCTCTGTTATGTCGGTCAGCACGATGCGCATCTCCGGTGCCTTGCCTTTTTTTGACAGCAGAAGACAATCCAATTGCGCATTGAAGATCGAACCGTCTCCGCTCTTGAACGCCAGTTCGCAACTTTGCTTGTTATCACGTCTAAATATGTCGACGAAATAATGGTGCCAGCGGTCGCTGTCTCGTGGCACGACGAAGCGCGCGAGACGCTGCCGTAGCAGTTCAGCCCGTTCCATTCCAAGCAGGGCGGCACCCGTGAGGTTGATTTCGGAGATCAGTCCCTTGTCGGTGAGGGTGAGATAACCGACAGGGGCGAAGTCATAGAAATCGATATATTGATCACGCGACTTTTCAAGGGATAATTGGGTCTGCCGCAACGTCTCGTTCTGCGCCTCCAACTCGGCCTGCTGGGCTCGGAGGTCCTGCCGAAGTTTCTCGGCCCCGTGGGGCGATCCTTCCGAAGTCGAAACCTGAGCAAGTTCTCGAACCTTTTTCTTGCGCAGAGAGGTTTGAGCATTCGGCTTTTTAGCCTGATCTGCCTTATTGCTCACGATGACTCCATCAATAGGTCATTACGGCACATGCTTGATTACCATATTGACCTTGATCCATTGGTCTTGCAGATTACATTAAATGGCTAAGCGGCCTCGGATATGCCGTTGCGAATAGCATATTATCAATGATGCCACCAAACACAATTTCTGCGCAATGCCTTTGATTGTCCGTCGCCATCGTTTCAACACCAATCGCTTTATCCTCTGAATTGAGATTTTGGGCACGAACCGAATCCCCACGGTATCGAGCTTGACGCGGGGAAACTGACCGTCGTCACACAGCGAAGATGGCTGACTGAAGACTATGAAATGAGCACTAAACACGTTAAATCGCAAGTTGCTGGGGTTTTTGGCAATACGGTGCCGCCGATTCCCTGAGTGAGGGGATTCGGGGTCGCTCGTTCTATTCCGCCAATTCTCGAATAATTCCTAACCCTTCTCGATGAACTGCTCAAGATGCGCAAGAAAGGCGCGTGTCTTGGCGGGAAGATAACGGCGCATTGGCATCACCGCCCAAGCGGGGATGGGGGGCAAGCACCATTCGGGCAATACCCGGACCAAGCGCTTGAGGCGAACATCTTCCAAGACGAAGCGATCGGGAAGGGCGCCGATACCAGCGCCGTCCAGCAATAGCTGCTGCATTACGTCTAGTGAATTCAGCGTGAGTCGGCCGGGTGGAACACCTTCCCACACAGCCTTACCGCGAGCTAGCTTCCATGGAATCGCACTTCCGCGTGCCGACAGCAAGCGAAGCGCCGCATGATGCTCCAGATCATGGGGATGTTTCGGCGGAGCATGAAGTGCGAGATAGATGGGGCTGGCATATAGACCAAAACTTTGCTCATCTATCTTGCGTGCCACCAGAGTGGCATCGCTATCCAGAGTGCCCATGCGTATTGCCAAATCAAAGCGCTCCCCAATCAAGTCGACACGGCGCGAAGTCAAATCGAGATCAAGTTGTATCTCGGGATAAGCTTCAATGAAAGTAGCAAAGGCCCGCGAAAAATTTTGCATCGCATATTCCCCGGGCATTGAAACACGCAAGCGGCCACGCGGCCGTTCTTCCTGGCTGCGCACGAAATCCTGCGTGGAAGCAACCTCCTCTGCAACGCGACGGCAATGATCGAGCAACTCCTGCCCAAATTCAGTAAGCGTCAGGCGGCGCGTGGTGCGCAACAACAGTCGCTGTCCCAATGCCGCCTCAAGATTCGTCAAACGGCGGGAAACCGTGGCTTTGGGCATGCCGAGATGTTCGGCAGCGCGAACCATGGTGTCCTGTTCGACGATGGTAGCGAACAGGATGTAATCATCAGCTGAGACAGTCTTTTGTTCCATTTATGAAACAGTGTATCCCAGTTTGATGGCTTTATCTATCTTTTTGGGCCGCCTATCATGCTCCCACTTTCTCAGTTAGGAGGACAAGATGATGAACCCCATGAATCAAGTTGCATTGCACCAATCGCGGGGCATCGACCGCATCGTCGAAGGCATCGCCACATCTGACGGTGCAGGTGTGAAGCTGACTCGGGTACTCTCCGGCAAGTTGCAACGCCGCCTGGATCCTTTCCTGATGCTGGATGCTTTTGGCAGCGACAATCCGGACGATTACATCGCAGGTTTTCCAGATCATCCGCATCGAGGCTTCGAAACAGTTACCTACATGCTGTCCGGCCGCATGCGGCATCGCGATAGCGCAGGACACGAGGGACTGCTGGAAAGCGGTGGCGTGCAATGGATGACCGCAGGACACGGCGTGATCCACTCGGAAATTCCCGAACAGGAAGATGGCGTAATGGAAGGCTTCCAACTTTGGCTCAATCTCCCGGCTAATAAGAAGATGATGGAGCCATGGTATCGAGACTTCCCAAGCGGGTCGATTCCTGAATATGTCACGCCACAGGGTGCAACCGTGCGTGTGATCGCCGGCAGCAGCAACGGCATGTCGGGAGCCGTTACACGCGAGATCACTGAACCGCTGTATCTCGACATCCATCTGCCTGCCGATGCGGAATTCTCGACTGAGCTTCCCGCTTCGCATAATGCCTTCATCTATGTTTATCGCGGCTCGGTGACAGTCGGTGATGTGCAAGTAGAGTCGCGCCGCATGGGTATTTTGAGCAATACACCTGGAGACGATGGCGTGACACTCATGGCCTCAAAAGATTCGCGCCTGATCCTGATCGCAGGCAAACCATTGAACGAACCCATCGTGCAATACGGGCCGTTCGTGATGAATACGCAGCACGAAATACATCAGGCACTGAATGATTTTCGCAATGGGCATTTTGCCTGAATCACTTTACTTCAAACCACAAAGGAGCATGACATGAGCAATACAAATGTTTTCAAGCAGTTCAACGACAGCATCGCAAAATTAGTCAACAAACCAGCACTCAACGCATTACTGGTGCTCGCCGCCAGACTTTTGGCCTCGACGATCTTCGTCGGTGCCGGCCTTAGCAAGCTGGGAGCAGGCTACGCGGGAACGCAGGCCTACATGGCATCTGCCGGCGTCCCCGGTGCGCTTCTCCCTCTGGTGATCGCGCTGGAAATCGGGGGTGGCTTGGCTTTGATACTTGGCTTTCAAACACGTTTGGTGGCATTCGTTCTGGCTGGGTTCTGTATCGTCACCGGCATGTTGTTCCACTCCGGCACAGACCAGATGCAACAGATCATGTTCATGAAGAACCTGGCAATGGCCGGTGGTCTGCTGGCTTTCACGGTGTTCGGTGCCGGTCGTCTGAGCCTCGACGGAGAAGCACGGGGCCAGTCGTCTCAAAATACCCCCGATTATCCATTCCCAAGCCCCCAAACATCCACAAGGTAATCGCAGATTGGCCGTGTGCATAAAAGAATGATGCTTATTCAAGGAGAACTATAAATGGCAAAAGTAACAGTGGTTTATCACTCCGGTTATGGCCACACCGCGCGCATGGCTCAGGCCGTTGCTGAAGGGGCCGGTGCAACGCTCATCGCGATCGATCCCGAAGGCAATTTGCCCGACGGTGGTTGGGATACCCTGAATGCGGCTGACGCCATCATTATGGGTAGCCCGACGTACATGGGCACCGTGAGCTGGCAGTTCAAGAAGTTTGCCGATGCTTCTTCCAAGCCCTGGTTCAGCCAGCAATGGAAGGACAAGGTGTTCGCCGGTTTCACCAACAGCGCCACTATGAACGGCGACAAGTTATCCACCTTGCACTACCTCTTCACCCTGTCGATGCAGCATAGCGGCATTTGGGTTGGCACCGGCTTGATGCCGAGCAACTCCAAAACGGCACAGCGCAATGATGTGAATTACGTCGGTTCCTTCAGCGGTGCAATGGCACAATGTCCATCCGACAGCAGCCCATCAGAAATGCTGCCCGGGGACCTCGAAACTGCCAAGATATTCGGAAAGCGCGTGGCGGAAGTTGCCGTAAAATTCACGGGCTGACCTGGATTTGAAATGAACGAGCAAGTATTTGTTGTTGGAATTGGAGCCTGATATGTCAGAGCGCATGCCAGTAGTATTTGTGTCACATGGCGCACCGGATGCCTTGCTAAAGGCGCCGGATGCAGTAGCCTGCTGGACGGAGATTGGCCAGCTGGTTCCAGAGCCTGCAGCAGTCCTTGTGGTATCAGCGCATTGGGAAGCGTTCCAGCCAACGGTCAGTCAGTCGGGCTCCCCTGAAACGATTCACGACTTCTCAGGCTTCTCACCTGAGCTTTACCGCATGCAGTATCGTACGCCCGGCGCACCGGCTCTGGCCGCGCGTGTCGTATCATTGCTATCCGCCGCGGGTTTGGCAACTGCTCCACCCACCACTCGCGGACTGGATCATGGTGCCTGGGTGCCGCTATCTGCAATGTATCCTCGAGCCAATGTGCCGGTCACTCAACTCTCGCTGGTACGAAATGCTGACCCTGCAACCCATTTCGAGCTGGGACGAGCACTGGCGCCCCTGAGAGAGGAAGGCGTGCTTATCGTCGGTTCCGGCGCTATCACGCACAACTTTGCATGGCTGGATTGGGGTGCTGGAGCAGATAGGGTGCCTTTGCCGAAAGCCGAAATATTCTCCAATTGGGTGGCCGAACGATTGGCGGCGCAGGAGATCTCGGCTCTGCTGACATATCGTTCAGCCCCCTATGGAGCGGAGTCTCATCCGACCGAAGAGCACTTGTTGCCACTTTTCGTTACCCTAGGGGCCGCCAATGGCGAGGCGCCGTTGCGGTATCACCCTCGTTTTACCTATGGAGCTCTGTCCATGGATGCATACGTCTGGCGCGATTAAAAGATGGTCGGTGCCTTTAATCCGGCGACGCGAGAAATGAGGCCCTTTGAATGCCCAAGATCAATGTGCGCAAGGACGACCAAGTGAAACACCAAATGACTGTCTTTGCGCTTAATCTCGAACGCGATTCGACAACATGATCATGAACAGTTTGCAAAACTCCATTGGTCCGCTGCTGAAAAGCGCGGCCTTTGAATTATCTTTTCGCCTGCGGCTGCCGCAAGCTTCCAATCCGAAGGCTTGCGTGGCTTTACGCATGGGGTCGGCGGGTCCGAGATGAATCTTGCAGACCCGGCGTTAGCGATCCACCCTGATGCGCTGGTGGTGCTCCCGTGCGCACCGCTTCAGTTTGCGCCGTGGCGGTTTGGCTGGTTTCGCGCTGCCTTCACGGCGAACGGGCCCAGGATCCTGGAGAACGAAGTCGAGCAAAGTCGCCAGACATTGGTCAGGTTCATTGAACAGCTGCAGATGGCTTATGGCATCGCACCACGGAACACGGTGATTGCCTGCTTTAGCCAAGGCGGCATCCTCAGCGCCAGCGTGGCGCTGAGCGCGCCGGAGCGAGTCGCGGCCTTTGCTGTCTTGTCCGGCCGCATCTTGCCCGAGCTCGCGCCTCATATGGCAGATAAAGAACGCCTCGCAAGGCTTCGCGGCCTTATTCGCCATGGCGAGTACGAGACAAAACTGCCCGTGACATGGGGTCACCGCTCTGATCAATTACTCAGCGAACTAGGCGCGGCTCACTTGACCCGGCTATACCCGATAGATCATGGAATCAGTGCGGCCATGCAATGAGACGTTCTCGAATGGCTCCACGGTCTTGTAACAACCCATTGACATCGAGGCAACAATGATTGAGCAGTATGAAGCAATCAGGCTCGGCATTCCAGACGGCATGCCAATCGCGGTGCTTCATATCGGCGACCAACAAAGCTACGTGGCCGCAGGAACGGGTGCCGAACCTAGCACGGTTATTACACTTGCTGTAGGTTCCTTGATAACGGCAATTGAATATTTTCAACATGATCCTCCAAAGCCCGTGGAAATTGAAAATGCGATCATTGCGGTCGAAGACGCGGTGGAGACCGCACGAACGAAAATCCCACCAGGTGCCACGCTTTTTAGTATGGATGAGGCCGTTTACAAGATTGCGCTCATTTCGGGAGTGCCTGATGGGACCGAGTTGATCCTCAACCGTGAGTTGATCGAGCGGACATTTTGGCGACTTGTTGCTGTCAGCCTCGGCAGACCGGCGTCACGGGAACAAATTCCCGCCAATGCTGAGTTTGCCGCAACCCTTTTGATACTTCGCGAGTTCATGCATCACTTGCAATTCTTATCGATTAACGTGAAGGCATGATATGCCTTGACAAGGAGCGTTAAACGGAAGCATAAGAAGAGCGATAATTACGAATGACCGGCGTCCAAGATGCCAAACTCGAACTTTATAGTGACCCGCTGCCCCTCCCTACATTTGTATAGTACTGATAGATTTGACGCCTTTGGCCGCCAACCCGATACTCAGCGCAAGGATAGTCAAGGCGGATGCAAGAAATATGAGCTTCTACATCGAAGCCTCATGCCGCCATGATCGGGCCGTCAGTCTATTAGTGAAAATCGTCGTTCAAGGTTTGACAGCCTCCAATATTCTCGATGGTCGGCATGACCCGGCCCGAGCTGAAGGACGGGGCCGGGATACCGCCTTCTTTCAGCGCGTGGCAAGGATACGGGCAAGATGAGCAGCATCGAGATTCGCATTCCGGTATCTATTCCCGGCCTCCCTTAAGCACACGCCAGTGACCCGCTGCTATGCTTGCCAAGGGAATGGGTCGGAACGATGTTTTTGGTCTGGACGCAAGAGCATGAACACGATCAGCGCGGCGAAGGCAACGCATGCGGCCACTACGAAAGCAACTGCCGGATTAAACAACCACAATACCCCCGCGATTAACGACGCCGGCAGGTAAATGAGGCCCGTCACGAAATTGTAGAAGCCGATCGCGGAAGCCCGCCGCTCCAGTTCGATGTCTGCAATAAACGCCTTGCTTTGGGCTTCGTCGATTGCAAAGAAGACGCCGTAGATAATAAACAGCACGATGACGTGCCATTGCATGGTCGCGAATGCGAAGCCGATGCACATCAGCAAATAGATCAGATAGCTCAACATGATCATGCGTGCCCTTCCAAAGCGATCGCCTAACTTGCCTATCAGCGGGGCCGCAACGACAAACGCGATATTGAATAGCGCGTAAAGCAGCACGATGTCCTTGACTACAAAGCCGACGCTATGTGCGCGCAAAAGCAGAAATCCGAAACTGAAATAGGCCAGTGAAAAGAGTCCTGCCGCGACGAGGTAACGCTTGAATTCCGGGCTGAGGATCTTCCACGTATCAAGCATGTTCTCACGTCGATGCTGAACCCCCGGCTGATCCTTTATAAGACTCAAGACCACGATGCTGAGCAAGGCGGGAACGAGCGCAACCCAGAACAAGGTCCGAAATGTCGAGAGGCCGTCTCCAAACCACCATAACAATCCATACGCCACCAAGGGGCCGAGAACGGCTCCGGACTTGTCGAGAGCCTTGTGCACGCCGAATGAGTATCCCCTTGTGTCTTTGTCCGCTACTGCCGCAAGCCAGGCATCGCGCGGCGGTCCGCGGAACCCTTTGCCGAGCCGCTCGATGACGCGAAAGACGCCGAGGCCGGCAACCGAACTGGAGATCAGCAAAATGCTTTTGGCCAGCGCTGAGAAACCATAGCCAGAAAGCGCAAAGACCTTGTGCTTTCCAGTTCGGTCCGACAGCCACCCTGCGAAGTAATTCAAGGAAGACGCCGACAAGTCGGCAAACCCTTCTATCACACCAAGCAGAGCCGTCGACGCCCCAGCGATCGTAGTAAAGAAAATCGCAAAGACCGAAAAGATCATTTCGGAGCTAAGGTCCGTCAATAAGCTCACAAGACCAAGCCTGAGCACGTCAGGATGGACGCCAAACTTCTTGACTAGTGTGCAATCAATTGACATGGGATCCTATGGGGCCACGCATGCCGCTCGGGATTGCGGCTCCTGCTCGCGCCGGGCGGCTTCGATGGAATATTGTACTTGCGAAAGGACTGGCATCGCATGGCCGTATTATAGGCACGACTAGGGTAATGCGGTCTTACAAAAATACTTGCAGCCGAAAGCCGATTGGCCACGAGTCTGAATTGGGCGCGCTCGACAGGAGTCGAACCTGTGACCCTTGGCTTCGGAAACCAATACTCTATCCAACTGAGCTACGAGCGCGTTATAGGAAAGTCACGAATACTGCAAAGTGAACCGACCGTCATTTTACAGCACCGCGCCCGAATGACCATAAGCTTCGAAAGCCAGTGCCCTATCGAACTGAGCCACGGGCGCGTAGAGGACGTGTATTGTACCCCAGATCGCGCTTAAGGCGATTGATCAACGCATGCGGCTGAACCGTAATTCCGTCCCAATGCTAAGCCACCTTTCTTCTGAGGGTAAATGCGTTAGCGTGCAGGCCAATCAAGACTTCGCTGGCTTTTTGCAGTAACCACCCCCCCAAGAAGGTTAGGCGGTTTCGCACTCAATTATTCGTGCAGAGCGCAGCCAAATTAATATACACTTCAATTTGGCAATCCCAAAAAATGCCAATGGAACACCAATAATTAGAGGAGGAACTTATGGATAATATCAAGTACAAACCGTCGGCGATTGGAGCCGATCCACCAGGGAATTCCGAATCCACCAAAAAAGAGGGAGGACATCATGTCTGAATTGATTGCCGGCAAGATACTGAAAAACCCGAAATACCTGCAACTGGTCAGACAGCGCGATACATTTGCGTGGATACTGTCAGCGCTCGTATGCGTGATGTACTTTGGGTTCATCCTGATGATCGCGTTTGCCCCTGATATCCTCACCCAACCCATAGCTGCCGACAGCGTGATCCCGTTAGGCATGCTCATCGGTGTAGGCGTGATTGTGTTTTCCTGCGTGCTGACGGGGATTTACGTTTATCGGGCGAACCAGGTTTTCGATCCTATTGTCAACGAAATCGTTCGGGAGGCTTCCAAATGAAAATATTTAAAATTGTTTTCTTTGCGATGCTGGCTTTTGCCTCGGTGCTAGAAGCCAATCTGGCGTACGCTGCCGATGTTACGGCTCCCGCTGCCGCACCGGCGACTGCTGCCGCACCGGCGACTGCTGCCGCACCGGCGACTGCTGCTGCACCGGCGACTGCTGCTGCACCGGCGATTGCTGCTGCGCCGACACCCGCTGCTGCACCAACAGAGGTGCCCGTCAATTGGCACGCCATCGTGATGTTCCTTATCTTCGTCGGAGTCACGCTGATCATCACTTACTGGGCAGCGACCCGGACCAAGACGGCGACTGACTTTTATGCCGCCGGACGCGGTATCACCGGCTTGCAGAACGGCATGGCAATTGCCGGCGACTACATGTCGGCAGCATCTTTCCTGGGTATCGCAGCTCTGGTCTACATGAACGGCTTCTATGGCCTGATTTTTTCGGTGGGTTGGCTTGTTGGCTGGCCCATCATTCTGTTTTTGATCGCAGAACGCCTGCGCAATCTGGGCAAATACACCTACGGCGACGTCGTTTCGTTCCGCCTCAGCCAAGGTCCGGTCCGCACCATGGCGGCGATCGGTTCGCTGATCGTCGTGATCTGGTATCTGATCGGCCAAGCGGTGGGTGCCGGGCAGTTGCTGCATACCTTGGTGCCGCAAATGTCCTACCAGATGTCCATCGTCATCGTCGGCGCGCTGATCATCACCTACGTCACCTTCGGCGGCATGAAGGCCACAACCTGGGTGCAGATCATCAAGGCCGGCCTGTTGCTGGGTGGCGCAACCCTGATGGCGATTGGTGTGATGGCCCACGAGGGGTTCAGCTTTGCGAAGCTTTTCGCCGACGCTGTTGCCACTCACCCCAAGCATCTGGACATCATGAAATCCGTGGTGCCGATCGGGGCCAAGGCCAATCCGATCGAGTCCATTTCCCTGGGCCTGACGCTCATGCTGGGTACCGCCGGCCTGCCGCACATCCTGATGCGTTTCTTCACCGTCACCGATTCCAAGGCGGCGCGCAAGTCAGTGCTCTACGGGACTTGCTTCATCGGCTTCTTCTATGTCCTGACCTTCATTATCGGGTTCGGTGCCATCGTTCTCGTCGCCAACAACCCTGAGTATGTGGCCGATATCAGCAAAAATATCCTCAATCTAAAGGGTGGCGGGAGCATGCCGGCAGTTTATCTGTCACATGCCATCGGCGGTAACCTGTTCCTCGGCTTCATCGCCGCAGTCGCCTTTGCCACGATTCTTGCGGTGGTATCCGGCTTGACGCTGGCAGGCGCCTCAGCCCTGTCGCATGACATTTATGCGAGAGTGATCATGAAGGGCACAGCGACCGAGAAGCAGGAAGTGTGGGTATCGAAGATGAGTGTGATCGGATTGGGCATACTTGCCATCTTCCTCGGCATCGCCTTCGAGAAGCAGAACGTCGCGTACATCGTGGCGCTGACCTTCTCGGTCGCCGCCTGCACCAACTTCCCGATTCTGGCTCTGTCCGTCTTCTGGCGCGGGCTCACCACACGGGGCGCGGTGGTCGGCGGTTACACCGGCATCTTTGGTTCTCTCGGCCTGCTGCTGATCGGTCCGACGGTATGGACCAAGGTGTTGAACATGGGCCCGGCTATCTTCCCGTATGACTTCCCGACCTTTGTCGTCCTGCCTGCAGTCCTTATCGTCGCGTATATTGTGTCGGTGACCGATGGCAGCGAGAGCGGTAAGAAAGAACGCGCGGCATATGACGCCCAGATGGTCCGTGCCGAAACCGGCTTGGGCGCCGAGGTAGGTGTTTCGCACTAAGTCTCAAACATTCTTCATTTAGACTGGCCGCCGGATATTTCCCGGCGGCTTTTTTTTGCCATCCCGTCTGTCAGGCAAATGTCCCGCAAGATTCATCATCCAACTGTGAGACGCTCAACACAACTCGACCTAACTGCGCAGCAAGGCATGGTCAGGGATTTGTTCTTCGAAAGCTAAGGATGATATGGGGCTGGCAGGCGATGTCTGTGATTGGTGCAAATCACGCAAGCCGGCCAGTCAATATCTGGAGGCGACCAAAAATTCAGACATTGGTCCGCGAATAATGAAAAGCACGCTCCAGTTTGCGCAAGCCGTCATAACTCCGCGTTTCATGGTCACGCCGTGCCTTTGCAATCGCCACCAGCAACAGCTGCGCAGTCGCCAGCGCATCAGCCACGGCATTGTGGCGATCATCATTGCGAATGTCGAAGTGGCTCGACCAGTCATCTAGCGCGCGGTGGCTGCGCATCAGATCGGGATACAGTGCCGGCAGGACATACGCTAAATCGAGCCAGGGGCGTTTGAACGAAATGCCCAAGTATTGATGCAGGGCGCGTTTGATCATGGTCTCGTCAAAGGCAACATGGAAAGCCACCAGCGGAGATTTGCCGAGATATTCGAGAAATGCCAACAAAGCATCGGCAGGCGGCATGCCTTCGCGCTGTGCGGAACCGGAAATGCCATGGATCAGAATATTTTCTTTCCGGCTGCTTTCGCGTTGCTGCAACACGACGGAGAAACTTTCGCCAAACGCGATTCGGCCCTTCACCACTGCCACCGCGCCAATGGAAATGAGCGTGTCGGTCATCAGGTTCAACCCAGTAGTCTCGACATCCACTACCACGACGCGTGTATGGTCGAACGCTGCCGTACGCTCAACCTCCGGCAACGCGCTCCAGGAGGCCAGCCGTTCCGCCTGCCGTGGGGTCAATCGTGGTTTGGGGGTGAACCAGCGTTCCAGCAGATTCTTCATAACTGGTAGTTCAGTGCCAGCCTGGATTGTACCTTGCGCGCCTGACGGAAAGCTTCCTTGAGGATGCGGCGATCCAGCTCATTGAGCATCGCGGGATCAATCAGGTTATTCAACGCGTGTGTGTCAACGTCTCTGTGCTGCACACTCACCTCATAGTGGTGGCGCAAGCGCAACATCTGGATGAACAGGAAGGCGTTGATCCAGCCATCCACTTCAGTTTCGGGAATATGCAGGATAGCAGCACTCTGGCGCAGGCGCTGGACAGTGCCGGTGTTAGTCACACCTACCTCCAGGCTGAAGATGCGAGCCGCATCCACGAAGGGGGTGATGCCATTGAGTTTGAGATCCAGCGTATTCTCCTTGCCCAACACGAAATCGCGCACCACGCCTAGCGGTGGCCGGTTGCGCATGGCGTTTTCGGCCATCTGGTGCTGGAAACGGGTGTTGTCGATGGCAACCTTGGCCAGCCAGACGCGCAATTCCTCGGCGAGTGCGTGTGCGCCGTACAGCGACCGGAAGTCGAAAAAGATCGTAGCATGCAAAAGCGCTTCAGGCGCGCTGTTGATGATCCAGTCCAAAAAGATGTGCTTCCACTCTTCCAGCGACAGACACCATTGCGGATTCGACGCCATCACATTGCCGCGGCACAACGGGAAGCCGCACAGAGCCAGTGTCTCGTTGATACGACGTGCAACAGGCAACATTTGCGCGCGTACCTGATCCGCCGTCATGCCTTCCGGCACGGTGAAGATGAGCGCGTTATCTTGGTCGGTGCTCAGGGTCTGCTCGAAGCGTCCTTCCGAACCTAATGCAATCCAGCACAGCTGCTCAGCCGCCATCACGGGATGGCTGGCGGCGAATTCCAGTTCGATAATGCGCACCGTCAGCTGATCGTTGAACGTGGAGATAAACTGGGTCAGCTGTTCTGCCGCAACACCTTGAGCCATCATGTTGTGTGCCATGCTGCGGATGTCAGCTGAGGCTTGCTGCAGATCTTCAACACCCTGTGCATGGCGTATCGCCGATCCGATCTGGCGCAAACCCACCCGCTGCAACGCAAACAGATCCTTTTCCGATACCAACCCGACCAGCCTTTCATTTTGGACCACCAGGACGTGCCGGAATCCCTGCTTGGCCATGACCAGCGCAGCCTCATGAGCCATTGCATGCGGCGGCAAGGTCGTCAGTTGTTTGGTCATCACGCTGATCACCGGCTGGTCGAGACTGATCTGCGGCAGCGCGATACGCGCCAGCACATCGGGAAGGGTCAAGATACCGAGCGGCCGCCCGACATCGTCGACTGCCACCATCGAACCGATGCGCGAGTCGCGCATCAGTTCCAGCGCGTCACGCACGCTGGTTTGCGGTGAACAAGTGATTGTCGCACCATGAATGATGGAGGAAAGGGCGCTGGTCAGGGATTGCTGTCCAGCGCTCGATTGTGTGAACTGTGCCTGAATGACTTGCTTGGAATGCTCCAGCAGATTGGCGATACGTCGTGTACAAAAATCGCGGAACGGAGCGCTCATTCCAAGCACGTTATGGAAATCCGCGGCAGGCAGTTCGTAGCAGAATGTGTCCTTGGCCGCACGATAGATGCTGGCTACCGGACGATGCGCCAGCAGCGCACCGAGCGGAAAGCATTCACCTTCCATGAGTTCCAGCCATGTGTCCGCTTCGCTGGCGTTGGCGACATTTTGCTCGCCCTGCACCATGCCCTGCTTGATGACCAGAAAGCGTCCCACTACGCCCTGCTCCGGTGAGACGATCACTTCACCCTGGGCATAATAAGCAAGCCCCATGCGCTCCAACATCCACAGCAGATGCGCCGGTTCCATCCGGTCAAACGGTGCGTGTGCAGCAAAGAAAGCCAGCTGTGAAGACTGTATGGCGCTCATGGCAGATACGGTGGCAGGCAAGTTATGGTTTATTATAACCGCACGTTCATCCCAGACTATGCCATGTTACACAACAACCCCAGCCCTGAAGAAATCAGCCGCATCTTGCGCGAGATACACACCATCGCGGTAGTGGGCCTGTCGCCGAACGAAGCTCGCCCCAGCTTTCGTGTTGCGCGCGGGCTGCAGAGCCTGGGCTATCGCATCATCCCTGTGCGCCCCATGATTGACGACGTGTTGGGGGAGAGGGCGCTCCCGGATCTGGAAAGCCTCCCCGAGCTCCCCGATATCGTGGATGTGTTTCGCGCGGCGGAACATATTCCTGCCATCGTAGAAAGTTGCATCAAGCTCGGCATCAAAAAGCTTTGGTTGCAGGAAGGCATCATTCACGAAGCAGCCGCAAAACGCGCAACGGAAGCGGGAATTACCGTGGTGATGAATCGCTGCATGTGGCGCGACGCGGTGCAGTTGGGCGCGCACTCGCGATGAGTTCCAAGGTTAAAGTTAAGCAGCGCTGCTCTTGGGCTGGCGATGATGCCTTGTACCAGGACTATCACGATCGGGAATGGGGTGTACCGCTGCATGACGATCGACGCCTCTTCGAGCTTTTGATCCTGGAAGGCGCACAGGCCGGGTTGAGCTGGATCACCATTTTGCGCAAGCGCGAGAATTATCGCGCCGCCTTCGATGATTTCGACCCAACGCGCATTGCCCGGTATGATGCAAATAAAATAGAATCGTTGCTGCAGAATACGGGTATTGTGCGCAACCGTCTGAAAATCCGGGCCGCAGTCATCAATGCGCAAAGATTTCTCGATGTGCAGGGAGAATTCGGCAGCTTTGATAAATTCATCATGAAGTTTGGCGGAGGCAAGACCAAACAAAACGCATGGCATAGTTTGGCCGATGTTCCGGCACGAACACCGGATTCAGACGCAATGAGCAAGGAATTGAAACGGCGCGGCTTCAAATTCGTTGGGTCCACGATTTGCTACGCGTACATGCAGGCGACCGGCATGGTGAACGATCACACGACGGACTGTTTCCGGCACGCGGAATTATGTAAAGACAAAGGATAGGAAATGTTATTGAAGTTCACCAAGATGCATGGTGCCGGGAACGACTTCGTCATGCTCGACGGCGTGCATCAAAATATCGAGCTCGGCCCGGAGCAACTGCGGTTTCTGGCCAACCGGCATTTTGGCGTGGGTTGTGACCAGATCTTGGTTGTCGAAAGATCTGAAAACAATGAGGCCGATTTTCGCTACCGTGTCTTCAACGCCGATGGCGGGGAAGTGGAACAATGTGGCAATGGTGCACGCTGCTTCATGCGCTTCGTGTATGACCAGAAACTCACCCCAAAACGCGAGATCGTCGTGGAGACGCGGAGCGGCTTGATCAGCCCGCGTCTCGAGCAGGACGGGCGCGTGACGGTCGACATGGGTGCCCCGATTTTCGACCCCGTGCGCATTCCGTTCGAGGGCGGCAGTGGAGCGGTCAGCGAGCCGTTGGCGGTCGCGGGCAAAATCCTGAACATCAGCGCATTGTCGATGGGCAACCCCCACGCGGTGCAAGTGGTAGATGACATCGAACAGGCAGCCGTCAATGAATTGGGTCCACTAATCGAACATCATCCGCGCTTCCCGAAACGCGTCAATGCGGGCTTTATGCAGGTCATGGACCGCCATAATCTGCGCCTGCGTGTATATGAGCGCGGTTCAGGGGAAACACTGTCCTGCGGGACGGGAGCTTGCGCGGCCGTGGTGGCGGGTATTCGACGCGGTTTGCTTGACAGCCCGGTGAACGCGGCCACACGAGGCGGCGTACTGACCATCACATGGGAAGGTGATGGCACACCAGTGCTGATGACCGGCCCGGCAATCACCGTATTTGTGGGCGAAATCAATTTATAGGGAGTTGGAATGAGAGCTGAAGAAGTGGCGCAATATTTGCAGGACAACCCGCAGTTCTTTGAGGAACATGCCGATACGCTGGCGCAGATCAAGCTGCCGCACCCGCATGGAGGCCGCACGATCTCATTGAGCGAAAGACAGCTGCTCGCTTTGCGTGAAAAGAACAAAGAGCTGGAAAGCAGGCTGCGCGAAATGATGACATTCGCACAAGAAAATGACGCGTTGCAACTCAAAGTCCATGAATTCGTCATTGCGCTGTTCGCAGCCCATGATCTTTCCACATTGCAGGAGACCATCCCCCGTCTGATCCGTGAGATCTTTGCGATACCGCACACCGTATTGCGTCTGTGGCAGGCCAATCCGCCCAGCGTGGAAGTATTGGCGTTCGCCGATGCACAAACGCAACCCGTTTGCCTTCATCACGCCGCGCACGATACCGCCACATGGTTTGGCGATCGTGCGGCGCAATTGCACTCGTACGCCTATTTGCCGCTGCGCGAGCCCAGCGCTGATGCTCTTGGCCTTTCTCCGTTCCCCGCCTCTGGGGAAAAATTCAGGGGCGGTAAAACCATCGGCATGCTGGTACTGGCGAGCGAAGACAAGCAGCGTTTTTATCCGGGAATGGGCACAGTGTTCCTGCAGCGCATCGGCGAAGCGGTGAGCAGCGCGCTGCATCCGTATCTTGACCGTTAGGTACCACACACCAAATGACCGATGCTGCCTTGCCGAACCAGAAATTATTACAAGGCTACCTGGCGTGGCTGCGCAACGAGAAGCAGTATTCTGAACTGACCGCAGAGAATTACGCGCGCGATCTAGGTCATCTGTTCCGTCTGACTGCCGATACACCGCTGTCCGATCTAAAGATCCACCACATTCGCCGATTCATCGCGCAACTACACAGCAAAGGCCTGAGTGGCCGTTCGCTGGCACGAATGCTATCGGCATGGCGGGGCTTCTTCACTTATCTGGTTCGCGACCATGGCGTCGCGGACAACCCCTGTATCGGGCTACGCGCGCCCAAATCACCCAGAAACCTTCCGCAAGCCCTATCACCCGACGAAGCGACACGCATCGTCGACCTGCCGGCCGATACGATCGAGGCAGTGCGTGACAAGGCCATATTCGAATTGTTTTATTCGTCCGGGCTGCGCTTGGCGGAGCTCGTCTACCTCGATCCCGCACAGCTCGACTTGAATGCAGGAGAAGTGCGAGTGGTCGGTAAAGGCGGGAAGACGCGCATCGTACCGCTCGGTGCGTATGCCATCAGCGCGCTGCAAGCCTGGCTGGCGGTGCGCGGCCAGCTAGCGAATCCGAGTGAAGCCGCATTGTTCGTTGGCAGGCGTGGATCACGCATTTCACCCCGAGTCGTACAACTGCGCATGAAGCAATGGGGGATCAAACAGGGTATCACCAGCAACGTGCATCCGCATCTGTTGCGCCACTCTTTCGCCACCCATATATTGCAATCTTCCGGGGACTTGCGGGCGATACAAGAGATGCTCGGCCATGCCAGTATCTCCTCGACACAGGTCTATACTCACCTGGACTTTCAGTACCTCAGCAAGATCTACGACGCCGCGCACCCGCGCGCCAAAAGGAAGTCATGAACCACGATAGGACAAAGTCACACTCCACGCCAGGACGCCGATCGCAAGGAAGACATGACTTTCGCAACCGCATCAAGAGCGCCACGCAAACTTCGGATCGCCCGGGCACCCGCCCTTTGGCGCATGCCGGACAGGCCAGTGCGCAGCCCGGCATCATCCTCAAGGCCGGCCGCGAAAAATCCTTGTTGCGTCGCCACCCATGGGTATTTTCGGGAGCGATCGAGCGCATCGATGGCGCGCCAGTCAGTGGCGACACCTTGCCGATTCGCGATGCTGCAGGAGGTTTTCTTGCCTGGGCTGCCTATAGCGCCTTTTCGCAAATCACTGCGCGGGTCTGGTTCATGCCCTGAGGTCTTCCGTCAAGCTATTTTACGTCGTTTCACCAAGTTGTTTTAGCAGTGGTGATCCACGACGCCTCAATGCATTCAGATACCTAGATTCATCATACGGTGTCCGAGACTGCCAGCAGCGGAAGAGAATGCGAATCCACTTGAAAGCTAAGGCGCGTATTGCGGTTTGTCGGGAACTTCCCTTTTCGCGTTGTTGCCGATAAAAGGCGCCTGCCCAATAGGATTTGTTTATCGTCTGTGCCGCCCATTCAACCATCGTTTGTCGTAAAAATGTGGGGCTCTGCCAACGCCAGTGTACCCAACTTTTATTGCCACTACGTTCCGTTACCGGAGCAACGCCGGAATACTTCTGAAATTCATCCGCACCCTGAAAGCGATCACGCTGTTCACCGAACGCAACGAGTAATCGTGGCGCAAGCAAAGCGCCTGCACCAGGCAGCGAATTAAACAACGCATAATCAGGTAGTGTGGGAGCGATGGCGGCGATCTCTTTGTCGTAGCGATCAATAGATTGCAACGCGACACGCAGCAGATCGACCAGTATCTCCACTTGCAATTGATGCGCCTTGATGACAGCCACATCATTGGTGAGCGGCTCAGCATTCTTGATGGAATTGATTCGTTCTTCAATGAGCTTGGGGAAACGAACATTGTGTTCTCTAAAAAATGCTTCAAGGCTTGCTCTTCTGGCACGCTTAACCTGGAGTAGCGTTGGCCAGCGGGTCAGGAAGTCACAGAACACGAAGGTGTCGCTATCTGCAAACCAGTCGAGTGCTTGCGGATAGTATTGCTTGAGCGCATTACGCAGGCGGTTGGTAAAACGTGTCTTGTCGCCGACTATTCTTCGCCGCTGTTCTACCAGATAGAGCAACGTGCGCATCTGTGCACTTTGCGGTTGGAGTGGTTTGAGCACATCGCGGTGATGTAGCAATAGCTCTAGCGCGTACTCCGCATCGGTCGGATCATCCTTTGCACGACTGGGTTTGAAAGCCTGACGGTACTTCGCCAGCGTGGATGGATTGACTGGAAAGAGCACGATGAAATCGTACTTTTGCAGCGCGTAAACAATGGGGCCTTTGGATAATTCCAGTGCCAAGGCAATAGTGCCACCAAAGCGCTGTTGTATTGATAAAGCCCATTCATCGATGCCGTTCACTGTATGTGGGAATTGACCAAATTCCCGTTGATTACTATTAGTGGGCTGCAAACAAAAGTCATGCTTAGTGTCAGCCCAGTCGATGCCAATGAAGGCAGTAAATTCCTGGTGGGTTAGAGAGTTCATGATGTACCTCCCAAAGTGATAAAGTAACAATGTGGGACGTGCGATGCTTGAGTTCTGCGAAGCAAATATAGCGAGCCGGTGTGACGGCAGACCCTGAGTATTCGTAATCGATCTCAAGCGCACCAGTGGATTCGAAGCAAAACCGGAGAACATCTAGTGTTTAGGCACGAATATTCGTAATCCGCTGGCGCATGTCCCGCTCTCACTGACAGATACCTGCCAGCTGTGACTAGTATCACTGAGAATGGGACGGAAGGACTATACATGGCACGAGGAGGAGCATATCGACGCGGAATTTTTTCACAAGCGCATTGCCGACGCTCTTGCAGCACGCAGCAGCTTGAATCTTTCGCGCAATAGCAACGGCATGCGGTTGATCCACGCAGAATCAGATGGCCTGCCCGGGCTGATCGTCGACCGCTATGGCGACGTGCTGGTAACGCAGGTCGGCAGCGCTGGGGCTGAACGCTGGCGCGAAATCATCGCCGATATCCTGCAAGAACTCTGTAATCCTTTGTGCATTTACGAACGCTCTGATGCTGATTCGCGTGCCCTGGAGGGGCTGGAGGTACGCAACGGCGAGCTCCGCGGCTCGTTGCCTGTTGCTGTCGAACTGATCGAGGACGGACTGCATTTCAATGTGGATGTTGCAACAGGACAAAAGACCGGCTTCTATCTCGACCAGCGCGATAACCGTGCTCTGACTGAAACGCTGGCGCACGACAGAGACGTGCTCAACTGTTTTTGCTATACCGGCGGGTTCTCGCTGTATGCGCTGCGCGGCGGTGCCACTTCTGTACTCTCTGTAGACGCTTCAGAAGAAGCCCTGCAGCTCGCAGAACGCAATTTGGAACGGAATGAGTTGGGTGCGTCGCGGGCCAAGTGGCTCTGCGCCGACGTGTTCCAGGCGCTACGCACACTGCGTGATCAGGGTCGCCAATTTGACTTGGTGATCCTTGATCCGCCCAAGTTCGCTCCCACTGCTGGCTTTGCCGAAAAAGCCGCGCGCGGCTATAAGGACATTAATCTGCTTGGCTTCAAGCTCCTCAGACCGGGCGGCCTGCTCTTCACCTGCTCATGCTCCGGCGGCATCAGCGAAGACCTCTTCCAAAAGATCATCGCGGGAGCCGCGCTCGATGCCGGCGTCGATGCGCAGATCGTGCATCACCTGCATGCGAGCGCCGATCATCCGGTGCTGCTGAGTTTTCCGGAAGGCGCATATCTAAAAGGTTTGGTATTGAGGGTTGCCGGTTGATGAAGTTTCGCGCGATTGCCTTGGCAAGCCTGAAGTCAGGGGCTCCATGCACAGCTAAGGCAAATTAACCATCGGCTTGAAGCCAAGTTTGCTTTCCAGCGACTCGGCGCTAGTGCGCGCTTCGCTCTGGCTGCCATATGGCCCGATATGCACGCGCACAAACCCATCCTTGTTGGATAGTTTGAACTGCTTGCCGGTGTTGCCTAACAAGCTGCGCATCCTATCCAGAAAGCTTTCCGCGCCCTCTTGCGACTTGAACGCGCCAAGCTGCAGATAAACGGCGGTATCGCTGTTTTCGAGCGATGCCGGCGCAACTGGTGACGGTGCCGTGGAAGCTGTATCGGTGCGGGCGTCGGTGGATGCAGCCGGTGGACTGTTATCCAACGGCCGGCTTTGCACGGCACTGTTGGCAGCCAAGGGACTGGTAGTGGCATTGGAAACCGGGCTTTGCACGGAACCACTGGCGATCGAGGCACTGGCAGTGGCGTCGGGAGCCAGGCTTTCCACTTCAACTTCCGCGCTGCCGTCGCCAATGATGCCCAGTTTATACGCGGCAGTATAGGACAGATCGATGATCCGATCATGCAAGAAGGGGCCTCTGTCATTGATGCGAACGACGACGGATCTTTGATTGGCAAGATTCGTCACGCGAGCATAGCTAGGCACCGGCAACGTGGGATGGGCCGCCGTCATGGCATACATGTCATAAATTTCGCCGCTCGAAGTGATCTCGCCGTTGAATTTCTTGCCATACCACGAAGCGATGCCGCGTTCCTTAAAATCCCCAACGGCCGTCAGCGGTTTGTATGTCTTGCCCAAAGCGATATAGGGGCGGTTGGCATAACGGTGCAAAGGTTCGATTTTCGGCACGGCATCCGGTATCGCATCCAGATTGGCAGGTGCATGTACACCCGGACCATCACCCGGAAGATATCCTCCCGCACCGGGCGCAGGCGTTGCAGGGTTGCGTTGGGGTGTCGATCCGCAAGCGGCAATGAGCAACGTCGCAAATGCCAGAAGTGTGACTTTTTTGTTCATTCGATCTCCTATAGCCATCATTTGGCGAGTTTTTGGGTGGCTTAGTGGAACGGCTAGTTTTTTCACCGGTAGTCCTATCAGGTCTTGACCAGTTTCTTGTGTGTTTCTATGCTCATCAGCATACCAAAGCCAAGTAGCAGGGTCAGCATCGATGTACCACCGTAGCTAATCAACGGGAGCGGCACCCCGACCACTGGCAGGATCCCGCTGACCATGCCTATATTGACGAACGCATAAGTAGCGAAGGTCAGTGTGATGGACCCGGCCATTAAACGCGTGAAGTACGTAGACGCATGCGAGGTGATGATAAAGCCCCGCCAAATCACGAAGGCGTAAAGTGCCAGAAGCAACAAATTGCCGATCAAACCGAACTCTTCGGAATAGACCGCGAAAATAAAGTCAGTCGTGCGCTCAGGCAGGAAATCGAGATGCGTCTGTGTGCCGTTCAGATATCCCTTGCCGAGAATACCGCCTGAACCGACCGCGATTGTCGCCTGGATCGTGTGATAACCATTGCCCAGCGCGTCCTGTGAAGGATCGAAGAGCATCATGATGCGGTGGCGCTGGTAGTCGTGCATCGTTGACCACATGACGGGGGCACTGGCAAGGGCTGCGACAAACAACCCACCTATCACGCGCCAACTCAAGCCGGCCAAGAACAACACGTAAAATCCGCTCGCAAAGATCAACAACGATGTTCCCAGATCGGGTTGGCGTGCAATCAAGGCAATAGGCATCAGCAGCAGCCCGGTGGCGACAAGATAGTTTTTCAGTGTCAGGGTGGCTTCGTGCTTCTCGAAATACCATGCCATCATCAATGGCACTCCGATCTTCATCAGCTCAGACGGCTGTATGGTCGCCACGCCAACATTCAGCCAGCGTCGTGCGCCGTGGCTGATCTCGCCGAACAGCGCCACACCGATGAGCAGCACCATACCCAACACATAGATCGGCAAAGCGGTGCGCATCAGATAATGCAGTGGGAGATTGGCGATCAGCCACATGAAAACCAGGGCCACCAGGATATTGCGCATCTGGCCAAGCGGACGATCCCAGCTTGCATTATCCGCGCTGTACAAAACCAGCAGGCTGGTCAGCAGGAGCAGGCCGATGCCCAGCAGGAGTTGCCTGTCAATATGAGCGATGATACGCAACCACAGTTGCCGCTTAGTCATGTTCGCCCACCCCTTTCACTTCCGCATCGGTCAATGGCTTGGGCACTTTGCCGAGCAGGTAATAGTCCATCACCTTGCGCGCGATCGGTGCTGCCGTACCACCGCCGTGCCCGCCATTTTCCGCGAGCACCGCCAGTGCGATTTGGGGATTTTCGGCAGGCGCATAAGCGATGAACCAAGCATGGTCACGATGCCGTTCGTCGATATTTTCAGGATCATATTTTTCGCCCTGCTTCATCGCAACCACCTGTGCCGTACCGGTCTTCCCCGCAATGTGATAAGGCGCGCCCAGTGATGCGTAGACTGCCGTACCACCAGCTTGTGTGACGGCAATCATGGCGCTCCTCACCAAATCCATGGCTTTAGGGTCGATGTTCAAATCGTACAAGGGCTCTTTGGCGATAAGGCGGTTTTCACTATTGCGTGGACTCTGCACTTCCTTGACCAGATGAGGCTTGAATGCCACACCGTTGTTTGCCAACGTGGCGGTGGCAAAGGCCAGTTGCATTGGGGTGACCAGGCTATAGCCCTGTCCGATGCCGACCGATACCGTGTCCCCGGGATACCAGATTTGCTGGTAGCGCTTCATCTTCCACTCTTGTGACGGAAGCAAACCGGACGTTTCGCCCTCCAAATCGATGCCTGTCTTCTTGCCAAAACCAAAGCGAGACAAATAACTGGAAATATTGTCTATCCCCATCTCCACTGCCAATCCATAGAAATATGTGTCGCAGGACATCTGGATGGCTTTGAACATGTTCACGCTGCCATGACCGCCTGCCTTCCAGTCGCGATACTGGCGGCTGCTGCCCGGCAAATAATACGCGCCCGAATCGTTGATGGTTTGCTCGGGGCTGCGCGTATGGAAATACAAACCAGCCAGCGCCATGAAGGGCTTGATCGTCGAGCCCGGCGGATATTGGCCTCGCAGCGCACGATTATTCAGCGGCACGTCGGGTGAGTTATTCAGTTCATCCCAACTCTGTGAATCAATGCCATCAATAAACGGGTTCGGATCGTAGCCAGGCTTGCTGACAAAGGCGAGTACTTCGCCATTTTTCGGGTCAATTGCAACCAATGCGCCTCGATATTTTCCAAACGACTGCTCGGCAATCTCCTGCAACTTCGCATCGATGCTCAATACCAGCGTGTTACCGGAGGCCGGCGCGGTGCGGGATAGCATACGCACCGCTCGTCCGCCCGCATCCACTTCGACTTGTTCTATGCCAGTGATGCCGTGCAGGTCGCTTTCGTAGCTCTGTTCCAGACCGGTCTTGCCGATGTAATCCGAGCCGCGATAATTTGCCGCCAGATCCTTTTCCTCCAGTTCATCGACCTCTGCATCATTGATGCGCCCGATATAGCCGATCAAATGGGACGTCTTTTCGCCGAACGGATAATCACGAAACAATCGTGCCTTGATCTCCACCGCCGGGAAGCGATATTGCTGCGCAGCAAAGCGTGCGACTTCCTCATCACTCAGGCGGTTGCGGATAACGAGCGTCTCAAAGTTGTGGCTTTCGGCGAGCAGTTTCTTGAAACGCTTGCGATCCTTGTTGGTTATCTCGACCAACGTTGACAGATCGTTCATCGTTGCTTCCATGTCTGTTGTCTTGCTCGGGTTTATCTCCAACGTGTAGCCTGAATAGTTGCGTGCCAGCACCACGCCGTTGCGGTCGAGTATCAGGCCGCGATTCGGAACGATGGGAACGATGGCGATTCGGTTACTTTCCGACAAAGTCTGGTAATAATTATGTCGCGCGACCTGCAAATAGAAGAAGCGCATAAGCAGAATCGCCAACAATACCGATACAAAACCGATGCCGACGACCAGGCGCAACTGGAAGTGAAAGATCTCGCGCTGATGATTTTTAAACTCAACCCGCTTCTTCATGGTTGATTACGATCCACTCTCTTCTGCCCCATTGCCTGGAGCATGATGCTGAGCGGCATCCACAGCAGAGTAGAAGTCAGGCAACCGAGGAAATACGGCCACACCAGATAGCCACTAACCTGCCAGTTCACCAGTGCATAAACTGCATAAGTCAGCGCGAATATCCCGAATACCTGAATTGTCTGCTGGCGCAAGTCGAACATCTGCAGCCTGCGATGCAGTGCCACGCCCCCAAATGCAAGCAACGTATACGCCAGCGCATGCTGGCCAAACAGGCTGGCATCAGACACGTCCGCTAGTATCCCTACCGTCCACGACAAACCGATGCCGACACGCCACGGCTTGTGCATACACCAATACAGCAATACCAAAGCGACAAAGTCCGGGCGCAACATCAATCCAATGCCTTCCCAAGGAAGCCCGTTCAAAAACAGCGCACCCAACACGCTTCCCACGACAAAAGTGTTGCTAATCGGCCGTTGGATCTCCGGTTTCGCTTGTATGGAGAGTTGTTGCATTTAATTGTTTCTCCGGACCTTCACCCGGTTATCCGCGCTTGCACCAGGTTTTTCGTCTGGACGATCAGGCAGCTTGGGGAGGCTGGACAACACTAGCAGATGGCGGTTCCGATCCACTCCCGCTACTGGCAAACACGTCACGTGCGCGAAAGGATAGGCTGCATCGCGTTCGATCTTTACGACCTTCGCTACCGGGATGCCGGGCGGGTAAATGCCGTCTATACCCGATGTGACCAGCACATCGTCGTTCTGGATATCCGCACTTGTCGGCATATAGCGCAGCGACAGTTGGCTCGTGTCGCCAGAACCAAACACGATGGTGCGCAATCCGTTGCGCACCACCTGGACTGGCACGGCGTGATCCTTGTCGGTGAGCAGCGTAACTTCCGAAAGCCACGGATAGACGCGGGTGATTTGGCCGACAATGCCAATATCATCCATCACCACTTGCCCGATCCTGACATCGGCATCCGCGCCCTTGTTGATAAGTACTTTACGCTTGAAGACGTCTCGCTCGGCATAGACGATTTCGGCAATCTGTGTAGAAAATGCCTTGCGCACAGGCAGCGAGGACAGATTGCGCAACTGTTGGTTTTCCATTTGCAGCTCTTGCAGTTGCAGCAACTGCGCAGCATCAAGCTGATGCTGCAGCCTCAATTCGTCATTTTGCTTTATCAGGCCGCGCTGCGTACTCTGCGTGATAAAGAAATCGCTTGCCCCCTGCCACAACGTGCCCGGCAAGGTCGCCAGGCGCTGTATCGGCGAGACCAGTATCGACAACGCACTGCGCGTCGATTCCAGATAGCGATAGCGAGCGTCAACGAACAAGAGCAACAACGAAAGCACGGCAAAGAAAACCAGCCGTGCCACCGGACTCGGGCCGCGATTGAAAAATCGGAATGATTGGGTACCGTCTATCAACTACATTCCATCGTAGAGATTGGATGATCAGGTAATGAAAATTATTCTGAGGTAAAAATACTTGTCGACTTATCCATGTGTTCGAGGGCCATGCCGGAACCGCGCACGACACAGGTCAATGGATCGTCCGCGATCAGCACCGGCAAGCCGGTTTCCTCCATCAACAGGCGATCCAAATCACGCAGCAACGCGCCCCCGCCGGTCAATACCATGCCTTTGTTGGCAATGTCCGCCCCAAGTTCTGGCGGGGTTTGCTCGAGCGCCGTCTTCACCGCACTGACAATATTATTGAGCGGGTCGGTCATGGCTTCGAGTACTTCATTGCTTGAAATGGTAAAGCTGCGCGGAACGCCTTCGGCCAGATTGCGGCCGGTCACTTCCATCTCGCGCACTTCGCTTCCCGGAAATGCGGAACCAATCGTCTTCTTGATTTCTTCAGCCGTGGTATCGCCGATCAACATGCCATAATTGCGGCGTATGTAATTGATGATTGCCTCATCGAACTTGTCGCCCCCAACGCGCACCGAGCCGGAATACACCGCGCCACCCAGCGACATGACGCCAACTTCAGTCGTGCCGCCGCCGATGTCGACCACCATCGAACCGGTCGCCTCTTCCACCGGCAATCCGGCGCCCATCGCCGCGGCCATCGGCTCTTCGATCAATTCCACGCGGCGCGCACCGGCGCCAACAGCCGATTCACGAATCGCGCGCCGCTCCACTTGCGTCGAGCCACACGGCACACAGATCACGATGCGGGGGCTGGGGCTGAAAATGCCGGCCTTGTATACTTTGCGGATGAAGTGCTTGAGCATCAGCTCGGTGACTGTGAAGTCGGCGATCACGCCGTCCTTCATCGGGCGGATCACGGTTATGCTCCCTGGCGTGCGCCCCATCATCTGCTTTGCGGCCAATCCGACCTGCTGGATGACCTTCTTGCCATTCGGACCGCCCTCCTGGCGGATTGCGACCACCGAAGGTTCATTCAGAACGATGCCTTGTCCGCGCACCCAAATGAGCGTATTCGCCGTGCCAAGGTCGATCGCCAAATCGTTAGTAAAGTAGCCTTTTAAAAATCCAAACATGTCGAGTCCTAGTAGTCAAAGAGGTGCGCCAATAAACTCTTGTATGATACCCTATTAGCCTTATTTCAATAAAGTTTTTACTATGTCCCTGACCAATGCAGATGTCCGAAAGATCGCCCGTTTGGCCCGGCTTGCAATGAACGAAGCGGAAATCGAATCCGCCCGAACGCAACTTTCAGGCATTTTTGACCTGATCGCCGAAATGCAGGCCGTCGAGACAACGGGCATTGCCCCAATGTCACATGCACAAGACGTGTCGCAGAGGCTTCGCGCGGATGTCGTAACGGAAGCAAACCAGAGAGAGCTGTTTCAGGCCGTTGCGCCGCAGGTCGAGGCCGGGCTATATCTTGTTCCGCAAGTCATAGAATAGTCCGAACCATGCTTAATTCAAGTTTGCAACAACTCGGCTCTGCCCTGCGTGCCAGGAAGATCAGCAGCGTTGAGCTCACCAAGCTTTACCTCGACCGGATCGCCACGCTCAATCCCGCGCTAAATGCGTTCATCACCACAGGCGCCGAGACCAGCCTGGCGCAGGCGCGGGCAGCAGACGAACGTATTGCACGGAGCGACGCATCCCCCCTCACAGGAATACCCATAGCCCAAAAGGACATCTTTTGCGCCAAAGGCTGGCGTACCACTTGCGGTTCGAGGATGCTGGCAAATTTTGTCGCACCCTATGATGCGCACGTTATCGCGCAATTCAATAGCACAGGCGCAGTGAACCTGGGCAAGACCAACATGGACGAATTCGCGATGGGATCAAGCAATGAAACCTCGCATTTCGGCGCGGTTAAGAATCCATGGGATAGAAATGCCGTCCCAGGTGGCAGTTCCGGGGGTGCCGCGTGTGCGGTGGCCGCTCGCCTCTGCGCCGCAGCAACCGGCACTGATACCGGCGGCTCAATCCGTCAGCCTGCCGCGTTGTGCGGTATCTCCGGCATCAAGCCAACCTACGGCACCGTGTCGCGCTACGGTATGATCGCATTCGCTTCCAGCCTGGACCAGGCCGGGCCGATGGCCCGCAGCGCGGAGGATCTTGCCCTGCTGCTCAACGTGATGGCGGGCTTCGACGAGCGTGATTCCACCAGTGTGCAACGCGACAAGGAAGATTATGCGCGCGATCTGAGCAGGCCATTGGCGGGATTGCGCATCGGCTTGCCAAAGGAATTCTTCGCCGAAGGCTTGGCACAGGACGTCGCCGGGTGCGTGGACGCGGCGATTTCAGAATACAAGAAGTTGGGCGCAACCATCGTCGACATCGGCCTGCCCAACTCCAAACTCGCGGTCCCGGTTTATTACGTGCTCGCCCCGGCGGAAGCCTCGAGCAACCTGTCTCGCTACGATGGGGTTCGGTACGGCTACCGTGCCCCGGAATATATTGACCTGGCGGAGATGTACGAGAAAACCCGGGCACAGGGTTTCGGCGATGAAGTGAAACGCCGCATCATGATCGGCACTTACGTCCTCTCACACGGCTACTACGATGCGTATTACTTGCAGGCACAAAGGATCCGCCGCCTGATTGCCCAGGATTTTGTCGATGCATTCAAGCAATGCGATGTAATCATGGGGCCGACCAGCCCAAGCACCGCGTTCAGACTGGGCGAAAAGGGCGACGACCCGGTGCAGATGTATCTATCCGACATCTATACGATCGCGGTAAACCTGGCCGGACTGCCCGGCATGTCCATTCCTGCAGGGTTCGGCAGTAACGGCCTTCCGGTTGGGCTGCAGATCATCGGGGACTATTTTGCCGAGGCGCAGATGCTAAACGTCGCCCATCAATACCAATTGGCAACGGACTGGCACCATCGCGCGCCGCGAGACATCGGGCTGTAAGGACATCGACATGAAATGGGAAATCGTCATCGGCCTGGAAGTGCACGCACAACTTTCGACCGACAGCAAGATATTTTCGGGTGCGTCCACTGCCTATGGCGCCGAACCCAACACCCAAGCGGACGCGGTGAGCATTGCGCTTCCTGGTGTGTTGCCGGTACTTAACAAGGGCGCCGTGGAACGCGCAATCAAGTTCGGCCTTGCAGTCGGTGCGCACATCGCACCGCGTTCCATATTCGCGCGCAAGAATTATTTCTATCCAGACCTTCCCAAAGGTTACCAGATCAGCCAGTTCGATTTGCCAGTGGTCGGCACCGGGGCGCTGACGATTCTGGTCGAGCCTCTGTCCGGCAAGGGCGAGCCCTATGAGAAGGTAGTACGCATCACCCGCGCCCATCTCGAGGAAGACGCGGGTAAATCGCTGCATGAAGATCATCATGGCATGACCGGCATAGACCTGAACCGTGCCGGCACGCCCCTGCTGGAGATCGTTTCCGAACCTGACATGCGCTCGGCGGCGGAGGCGGTGGCATATGCCAAGACCCTGCACGCCCTGGTGCGCTGGATCGGGATCTGCGACGGCAACATGCAGGAGGGTTCGTTCCGATGCGATGTCAACGTGTCGGTGCGCCGCCCAGGTGACCCGCTCGGTACGCGCCGCGAGATAAAGAATCTCAATTCATTCAAGTTCATGCATCAGGCCATCGACTATGAAGTGCAATGGCAGATCGACAGGCTGGAAAGCGGCTGGGAAATCCAGCAAGCAACGATATTGTTCGACCCGGACAAAGGCGAGACTCACGCAATGCGCAGCAAGGAAGAGGCTCACGATTACCGCTACTTCCCCGATCCGGACCTGTTGCCGCTTGACGTCACGCCCGCCATGCTGGAACAGGCACGTGCTGCGTTGCCGGAGCTACCGCAGGTCAAGCGGTCACGCTATGTAGGTGAACTCGGCCTGTCGCCTTACGATGCCGGCATCGTCACTGCGTCACTCGAGATGGCGAGTTTCTTCGAGGCTGCCTTAAACGACGTTCCCAACCAAGCCAAGATGTGCGCCAACTGGCTGATAGGCGAAGTCAGCGCCCAGCTGAACCGGGATGGATTGGAAATGTCACGTTGCCCTATCTCACCCCAGCAATTCGGCGGCATGCTCAGACGCATTGCGGATGGCACAATTTCCAACGCCGGCGCGAAGGAAGTTTTCCGGGCGATGTGGAGCGAAGGCGGTGATGCCGATGCCATCATCGCATCAAAGGGATTGAAGCAGGTTTCCGACACCGGCGCCATCGAACGGATCGCGGATGAGATCATTGCCGCCAACCCAGCGCAGGTGGCCGAGTATCGCAGCGGCAAGGAGAAGCTGTTCGGTTTTTTCGTCGGCCTGGCAATGAAGGCCAGCAAGGGCAAGGTCAATCCAGCCCAGCTGAACGATGTGCTGAAGAAGAAGCTGACTGGCTAACCCCTCTCAAACATCACGCCAACCGGGCGCAGGGCGCGCTCGAATGCATAGTGGAAGGCCGTTCGCTTCGCCTTGCCATTTCTTGACCTGGCCCGCCAGGCTATGTCAGCAATCCTTCCGCTTTCATCGCCGCCTGGACTGCGGGACGAGCAGCGATTCGCGCCATGTATTCCCTGGTGTGCGGAAATGGCCCCAGATCGAAACCGACAATGCTGCTCCAGTTCACGACGACGAACAAGTACGCGTCCGCCACGGTGAAATGATCGCCCATCAAATAAGGCTTGGTCTGCAACCGTGTCTCAACATGAACCAACCGCTTAGTCAGCAAATTGCGCGCGTTGGCTTTCATTTGTTCGGACGCGTCCTTATTGAAGAGCGGACCGAATGATTTATGAAGCTCACTGCTGATGAAAGTCAGCCATTCCTGCAGGCGATAGCGTTCCATCGTACCCGCCTTGGGCGCGAGACCGGACTCGGGTTTCTGGTCAGCAATGTATTGCAGGACCGCTGCACCTTCGGTCAGGACGCTACCGTCATCTAGCTTGATGGCCGGCACGTAGCCTTTGGGGTTGATCTTCATGAAGTCTTCCCCACCAACCGTCATCTTGGTGGCTTTGATCTGCCTGTCGATTTCGAATGACAGTCCTGTTTCATACAGGGCGATGTGCGAAGCCAATGAACAGGCGCCGGGTGAATAATATAATTTCATTGGGACTCCTTGGCGAAGCGGCGACGAATTAAGTATCACAGGCGGCGGCGCGAATCGCCACGTTCCAGCAACAAGGCATCGTCGACCGTGCTGATTCGAAAAGGCGAAGTAGTGTTAAAACATGCGCTTGGCCGCTACCTGAGCCAGCGAGACCCCGGCGACGGGCCGGGGCCTCGAATGGGCGATCGACTTATTTCTTTTCCACTTTGACTTTATCAAGAAAGATGATCTTCTCGAAGGTGCGGTTCATTGTTTTGCTGTAAAAGTTGGTCATCACCGCTCCATCTGGATAGCTGATGGTGGCTCCCTTGGGCACACTGGTCTTGGAGGCCGCGATCCATACCGGTCCCTTGTCGCTGGTGACTTGCATGTACGTGTAAATTGACGCATCCATCACTTCCAGCACTTTGCCTGTGTTAGGGTATTGGCTGGCGGCAAGGGCGCTTGATTGAGGTACTACGATGGCGGTGCCGGTAAAGGCCAGCATCGCCAGCAGGGTAAAAATGGTTTTCATCATGACTTCCTTAAGTAAACAGGTTGAGAAATAGCCCCTTAATCCGGAGGCTTGTCGGACCTGGGGTCTAACAGCTTCGCAGAATACAGAAAACCTATCCAATTGGCAAAGAGCATTCGCCACGCCCCTTAGCCCTTGCTGGATATGCCGTGAACGGCTTGCCACGCGCCGGCAGTTTGGCCAGATAGATATTGCTCCATGTGCAAGAGAATGAAACGACTGTGGATATTGCCTGAATCGACTGCCATGACGATGACCGATCGTCCCTATCGTTCGAGGGCGCGACGATTTGTGAAGGTTGCCGAACAGGCAGGCGCACGCTTCAGACCTCCCCACACATTTCCGGCGTCGTCGCGGAACGGCTTCAAGGCTGTTCTCGCTTGAAATGCGAAGGGGCGTCGTGGCATGGGCTTCATCCGCGGCCCCATCATGTACCAATTGAAATTTGCCGCGACACGTAGAGATTGCGTTTTGATGTTTCGATGCCGGGCGGGAGGGGATATAGAAAGCGACGACTCCAGTCATGGGCAAAATAGGGCTTGACAAAAATTACAAATGTAATACTATACGCATACATACCGCATTCATTTGGAGGATTTGTGACCCTAAAACCCATCACTCTTCGGCTCGACGAGGAAGAATACGAGCAGCTCAAAGCCCATCTTGAGGCCTTTGGCGACCCGGACATCAACGTCGCATACATTGTCAGGTCATACATCCGGGACCTTAACCGTTCGTTGCCGTTCATGCTGAACTCGGGTTGGGACCTGAAGAACTACTTCGGCATGCTCGGCTCATGGTTGAAGCAATTCAGCTCCGTCACGGATGCCGACATGTTCAAGATGATGACCAACCCCTGGCAAATGTGGAACCCTGCCGCAGGGGCGGCTGATCAGGGCAAAGCGCAACAGAAGGAACCGCGCTCTTCCGCCAAGGCAAAGAAGAGCAAAAAGGCGGACGCCTGAGCGTTGCCGATAAATGGAAGAGAGATAGAAAAATGTACACCCCGGAGCAAATGCGAATGATGATGGAGTTGTTTGCCAACCCGATGTTCCGGCAAGGGGCGGGGGAGTTTTTCAGCAAGATGCAGCACGAAGGCATGGAGGCAGCAACAAAATTCTGGGGTACCTCGCCCTATGCATCGGCCCTTCCAGACGCCCAGCAAATAATCGAGCGCATCGCTGAATTCTATGGTGCGATGGGCTTTGTGCCATTGGCCAAGTACGAAATGGTTCGCAAGGAAAACGACAGCCTGAAGTCAGAGAACAAATTGCTACGCGACACCATCCGCGAATTGCAACAAAGCGTTATGGCCGAGGGCGGTGCCAAGGCTCAAAAGGCATGGCAGGACGTGGTCGACACGCAACTGGAATTGAACCGCGAAGCGACCAGAAGCTTCATGGATGTATTGAAGCAATTCAAGCCCCCGCAGTAATCGGCTTGAATTCTGATAGTGTTTTTTTAACGTTTGGAAAAAAGGAGATACAAATGGAAACGCAACTCGACTATTTTGACGCCTGCACGAATGCTCAAAAGGCATTCATCGAAAACATGCTCAACGCACAACAGCAACTACGCAGCCAGTGGATGGATTCCGTGCAGAAATTGCAGGACACCGTCAACCAGCTGCCTGGCATTCAGGACAATCCACAGGCCAAGGAAGCACTCAAGTTTTATAACCCCTGGTTCAGCACCATGCTGAATACCACCAAAGCGTTGGGAGACGATGCTCTCAAGGTTCAGGAAACCCTGAATTCCTCGATTGAAAAACAGATCGAGATAAGCCGCGAACTGGTAAGCTCCTTGTCGGAACTGTCCCCCCTGGCGAAAGCGAAATGACCTGTTGAAGCTCCCCGCCGTGGATTCTTCCACGGCGTGAGCAAATGCCGCTGTGCCGGATCTTGGCCATAGTGATGAGGAGTAGACGTGGAAAACGCTAACGATTATTTCAATGCATGGATGAAAACGCAGACCTTGGCTTTCGAGGCGCTTCGGGAACAGGCAAAACGCATGCAGGCGCTTTATCAGGGCGGGAATGCATCCGCGCAAACCCCGTTTGAAGCCTGGCAAAAAGCTGCGCAGGATGCTGTTTCCGGCGGCGCGGATCCGGATGTGCTCAAAAACACGCTGCATAAGGTCTTTGGCAGCTCCAGCGCTTTCCAGAAACTTTACGAAGTCTGGCAACCATTGCTCAAGGCCATCCAGAGCACGACCTTCAATCAGGACACTTATAAGGACCTTGTGAATCCGGTCAGGATCAAGGAACTGGTCGATGACCTGTTCAAGTTTGACACCGAAGGCATGCAACAGCTCCAAAAGCAGATGACTCAGTTCTCCGCCCAGCTTAACAGCAATTTTGAGCATTTCGGCAAGCCTTGGGTTGAGGCGGCGATGCAGAATCTGCAAGCCCTTCCACAAATTGCCGAAGGCCATCCCGAAGCGATGATGAAGATGTTTCACACGACGTTCAACGCATTCGACAACACGGTTGGGCGCAGTTTTCATGTGCCGGCAGTCGGCAAGGATCGCGAGAAACTGGAACTGATGTCCCGCTGCATCGACGACATGTCCGTCTATGCGGCCAAGAATGCCGAATACCAGCATACGATGTACCTGACCGCGCTCGATGCAATGAAGAACGTCGTGACAGAGCTGGCGCAAAAGATCGAGGCGGGCGAACAGATTGATCGCTTTGACGCATTCCTGGATTTGTGGGTCGACGTCAATGAAAAGACCTATTACGCGCTGTTTCAGACCGAAGAATACTCCCAGCTCAAGGACGAGGTGCTCGCAGCAGGACTGAACGCCCGCAAGCATTACTTCAAGCTGATGGAAATGTACCTGTTCGATCTCCCGATCGCGCTGCGCTCGGAAATGGATGACCTGTATAAGACCATCTACGACTTGCGCAAAAAGGTAAAGAAGATGGAAGCGCAGATGAAGGAGCAGCGGGCATGAAGACACCGTTTTCGGCCTTCGACGCCAGGGCCATGATGAAGGAACTGGGCGAACTCAACACCAGGCTGGTCAAGGGCTCGGAGTTTCTCACCGAGATCGACGAAATTGACGTTGGCACTGCTTCCAAGGAACTGGTCTACGAAGAAGACAAGCTCAAGCTCTACCGTTACCATCGCGAGGGCGCACAAACATGTGGAGTCCCCGTGTTGATCGTCTACGCTCTGGTAAACCGCCAGTACATGCTGGATCTTCAACCCGACCGCAGCTTCATCCGCAAGCTGCTCAACCTGGGGCTGGACATCTACATCATCGACTGGGGCTACCCGACCAAGGTCGATATGTACCTGACGATGGACGACTACATCAACGGCTATATCGGCAACTGCGTTGATACGGTTCGCAGCCATGCCAAGTGCGACAAGGTCAACCTGATGGGTATCTGTCAGGGTGGCACATTCTCAGCCATCTACTCGGCGTTGCATCCGGAAAAAGTGCAGAATCTGGTGACGTTGGTCGCTCCCATCGACTTCGCCACCAATGATGGCCTGCTGTTCAGTTGGTCTAAATGCATGAATATCGATGCATTGGTCGACAATTATCGCGTCATCCCCGGTGACATTCTGAACCAAGGCTTTCTGATGCTGATGCCGTTCAACCTCAACATCAAGAAATACATCGATATGCTGGACATCATGGAAGACCGGGACAAGCTGCTCAATTTCCTGCGTATGGAAAAGTGGATTTTCGATAGTCCCGGGCAAGCTGGTGAGTGCCTTCGCCAGTTCGTCAAGGACTGCTATCAGGGCAATAAGCTGGCCAAGGGCGAACTCAAGATTGGCGAGGAGGTGGTCGACCTAAGGAATATCACCATGCCGCTGCTTAACATCTACGCCTCCTCCGACCATCTTGTGCCGCCTGCGGCGACCAAGCCGCTTAATGATCTGGTCGGCAGCGACGACACGACACTATACGAGTTCCAGGGCGGTCATATCGGCGTATTCGTCGGCTCCCGGTCGCAGAAGGAACTCGCTCCCGCCATCGCCAAGTGGCTGACGGAACGCGATAGCCGAAACCCGCAAAAAGCGAAGGTCCTCCCAGCCAAGAAGGATGCGGCGGCGGCCACGGGAAAAAAATCGGCCGCAAAGAAAGGCGGTAGAAAGCAGGCTAACGCCAAATAGCACGAAAGAATTCTTATCTCTCCCCCGAGCTTACCCCGCCTTGCGCGGGGATTTTTTTGCCCATCGAAAAGAATCAGTGACGGCCCATAACCAGCTACTGGAAAGAAAAAGCCCCGCGCGCGCGGGGCTTTTTCAATGCAACAATTCAGCGGCATTCAGAACATATGTTGTCCGCCGTTGATGGCAATGTTGGCGCCGGTGATGAACGCCGCATCGTCCGAAGCCAGATAGGACACCAGCTTGGCGATCTCCTCTGGCTTGCCCAGCCGGCCGACCGGGATGGCAGCGACCAGCTGATTTCTGATTTCCTCCTTGATTGCCATTACCATGTCGGTGCCGATATAGCCAGGCGAGATGGAGTTGACCGTGATGCCCTTGGCCGCGGTTTCGAGCGCCAGTGCCTTGGTAAAGCCGTGCATGCCGGCCTTGGCAGCGGAGTAGTTGGTCTGGCCGAACTGGCCCTTTTGCCCGTTGATTGACGAAATGTTGATTATGCGTCCCCAACCCTTTTCCAGCATATCGTCGAGCACCTGTTTGCTGACGTTGAATACGCTGTTCAAATTGATGTTGATGACGGCCATCCAGTTTTCCAACGGCATTTTTTTGAACACGCCGTCCTTGGTGATTCCGGCATTGTTCACCAGAATGTCCACCGTTCCGACTTCAGCCTTGATCTTGGTGGCCATCGCCGCACACGATCCAAAATCGGAGACATCACCTTCGGCGATGTGGACGTCAAAGCCCGTCGCCCGGTTATCGGCCAGCCAGGATTTCGCCTTTTGGGCTTCCTGTGCGATGTGGTTGGCCACCACCGTACAGCCATCGTTTGCCAGTTGCCGGCAGATTGCTGTCCCGATTCCACCAATGCCCCCGGTGACGAGTGCGATACGCTTGCTCATTTGTGCTCTCCCTTGGTTTTATGAAGGACTCAGCGCTCGACTGCGAGCGCGACGCCCATGCCACCGCCGATGCACAGCGAGGCCAGGCCTTTTTTAGCGTCACGCCGCAACATTTCGTGCAGCAGCGTCACCAGAATCCGTGTGCCACTGGCGCCAATGGGATGGCCGATGGCGATGGCGCCTCCATTGACGTTGACCTTGGCGGTATCCCAGCCAGATTCCTTGTTCACTGCAATAGCCTGCGCGGCGAACGCTTCATTGATCTCCATCAGGTCAATGTGATGGTTACTCCAGCCGGCTTTTGCAAGGCACAGATTGCACGCGGATACGGGGCCGATGCCCATGATGCTGGGATCAACACCTGAGGAGGCGTAAGCCTTGATCTTCGCCATTGGCATGAGCCCAAGTGCTGCAGCTTTGGTCGCCGACATCAACATCACCATCGCTGCTCCATCGTTGATGCCGGAGGAATTTCCCGCTGTTACCGTGCCCTCCTTGGCAAACGCCGGTCCCAGTGCCGCAAGCGACTCCACGGTGGTACCATGACGCGGGAATTCATCCGTGTCCACCACGGTATCCCCCTTCTTACCCTTTATCACATACGGAACGATTTCATCCTTGAACTTGCCGGCCTTCTGTGCGGCCTCGACCTTGTTCTGCGAAGCGCAGGCAAAAACATCCTGCTCCTGTCTGCTAATGGCGTATTTTTTTGCAACGTTCTCCGCCGTGGTGCCCATATGGTAATCATTATAGACATCCCAAAGGCCATCCACGATCATGCTGTCCACGAGTGTTGCATCACCCATGCGGAACCCGTTGCGTGACCCGCTCAGCACGTGTGATGACATGCTCATGTTCTCCTGCCCACCGGCAATGATGATCTCAGCATCGCCGCAACGGATGGCCTGTGACGCCAACGTCACCGCTTTCAGGCTTGAACCGCAGACCTTGTTGATGGTCATGGCCGGCACGGTTTGCGGCATGCCCGCCTTGATAACCGACTGGCGCGCCGGATTCTGGCCGAGCCCGGCTGTCAGCACCTGACCCAGGATCACCTCGCTGACTTGTTCGCCCTTGACGCCCGCTTTTTCCAGCAGGGCGCGAATCACCGCCGCCCCAAGGTCCACTGCAGGGACATTATTGAACGCTCCACCAAATTTTCCGACAGCCGTTCTCGCCGCTGCTACGATGACTACATCTTCCATGAAAGTCTCCTCTTCCTATTCTGGCAATATGCCCCCTTTTTCATATTAATATTGCGCCTTTCCGTTGTTGAACTCAACTACTTCTTGACGCAGGACTAGTTCCACCGATTTTGGCTCGTGTCCTTTGGCATAGATGATCCGCTCATCACGCTCTTTGGGCATTTCCGATCATTCAGGTCGCGTAAGAAAGGGGCGCGCGCCGGTCACGATCAAGGCGGCGAAGACAATAAGAACAAGTTTGGCCAGAAGCTGCAGAAGTCGCCGAGACAGGATTGGCCTTTGTCTTAAATTTGACCTAGACGCGTCCTCGCGGTTTGTGCGGCGCCTTGGCAAACAATCGGTCATATAACCAGCGCGGCAGGCACTTGAGCACCCGCCCGACCAAGCCCATCTGCCACGGGATCACGGTGAATGAAGCTTGCCTTTCAATGGCATACACCATGCGCCTTGCAGCTTCCTCGGCATCCAGCATGAAGGGCATGTGGTAAGGATTAAGGGCCGTCATCGGGGTCTTGATATAGCCCGGGCAGATCGTGACGACCTTCACACCGGTACCATGAAGCTCAACCCGTAGTGATTCCAGATACGAGATGGCAGCAGCTTTGGATGCGGAGTAGGCGCTCGCACCTGGCAGACCCCGAAAGCCCGCCACGCTGGCGATGCCAACCAATGTCCCCTGTTTCGCCAACCGCATCGCCGCAATGAAGGGTTGAAAACTCTTCACGATACCCAACACATTGATGTCGACTATGTGCTGAAAGGATTCAATGTCTTCAGCGTGTTCGGTGAGCGTGCCCGAACTCACCCCGGCATTGGCAATCACCACATCCGGTACACCGACGCGCGAGATGAAATCCCTCGCGGCATTTTGCATTGCCGGAGCATCGCGCACGTCCAGGGCGTAGAGAAAGACCCTATCCGGAAATTCCGCACTAAGCGCTTGCAGCAGATCGCCGCGTCGGGCAAGTGCGGCGACTGTCGCCCCGCGCCCAAGATAGTGACGGGCAAGGGCCAGGCCCAAACCACTCGAGGCACCCGTGATGACCAGTCGGAGTGTACTGACGGAGCATCGACTCGTTACCACCACGTGGCACCCCTTGGGGGGCCACGCCGGTGTTTGGCCGCCCGGGAGCCGGGCCGTGCAATCCAAGGGCGCGCGGCGCCACTATCGATCTTGTTGGAAATCAATGTGCTGCCGATTGCCTGATTGTTGCCTTGCTAATCATTCAGCTTCGATGCGTCTTGCGCGCCATCACGATAACTTCCTTCAATGCACGGATGGTATCTGCCGGCTGGAGGCCCTCAATCACGTATTTGCCGTCCACCACCAGCGTAGGTGTGCCGTTGATGCTGTAAGTGCGAATCATCTGCTTGGCGCGCGCCACCTTGCTTTTCATGGAGAAGGAGTTGTAGGCGGCAGTGAATTTTTCCCGATCGACCCCATGTTTGGCCACGAATTCCGCAATCTTGTCTACCTCGGTCAAGGTCAAATTATCCTCGTTCCAAGCCCTATAAAGCGCGTCATGCAACTGTTGCCGTTGTCCCAAACTTTCCAGGGCATAGTAGGTGCTCGCCATCGGTTCCCATGAATCACGGAAAACGGTGGGCACAAACGTCAGTTCCACATCCTTGGGCATCGTCTTTTCCCACTCACTTAACAGCGGATGCAAGTGGAAACAATGCGTGCAACCGTAGAAAAAGAACTCAAGTACCTCAATTTTCTTGGTGCTGGTCGGCTGCGGCGGGTTCAGCAAAGTGAAATCCTTGCCGAGTTGGGCATCGGCCAAAGCCACGCCGCTAGCCAGCAAAGATAATGCAACCATCAGACTCCTTAACAATTTCATATTCGCTCCTTTTGGTTATTGAAGAAAACGCTCACTGCGCCCGCATCGGAGTGCTATCCACTCCATTTTGTTTCAAAAAATTGCTCGCACGATTCATCTCGTCCGGATTCTTGTATGGTCCCAAACGCACGCGATACCACACGCCTTTCTCCGGAATCGTCGCCGTTTGAATGTTAGCTTCAACGCCCAGAAGGGCGAGCTTGGCCTTGAGCTTTTCGGCGTCGTTGGCATTGGAAAACGATCCTGCCTGCAATACCTGGGGCTCATAAGCCGCGACCATCTTATTGTCCTGCGCCTTGGGCTTTTCCACCGGCTTGGGCGCGAGCTTGGTCGATGCCGGCACCGTCGCACTCTGCTTGTCGGTCAGCACCTTGTAGAATTCGAAACGCGGCTTGCCATCGGCCGGCGTCGTGGCCGATTTTTCTGCTGCAGCAGGAATCGCCGGCTTAGTCGTCTCTGACTGCGGCTTCGCAACTGCTGGCTGCTCCTTGTTGAGGAACGGCTTGGGAGATTTCATGATGTACCAAGCCACGCCGACAGCCATCGCGACCCCTGTCAAGACGCCAACTAGTATGCCGGCCCACAACGAATCCTTGCCCTTGCGTGCTGCGGGGGATCTGTTGCCTTTGTCCCTACCCATGTTATATCCGTTCTTTCTCATCACATCTTCTCTGGTGCACTCACGCCGAGGATCGCCAAACCATTGCGCATCACTTGCGCCACCGCGGCAATCAAAGCCAGACGCGCCAACTTGAGAGCTTCATCCTCAACCAGGAAGCGCGATGCATTATAGTAGCTGTGGAAATCGGCCGCCAAGTCCTTCAGATAAAACGCGATCAGGTGCGGTGCCAATTCCAGTGCGGCATTCTCGATCACCTGAGGATAGTCGATCATCTGTTGCAGCAACGCCGTCTCATATTCGCTGTCAAGCAGGCCGGTATCCGCGTGCAGCAAGCCTATCCGCTCGCCGCCCCATTGTCCCAGCACCGCACTTATTCGGGCGTGGGCATACTGGATGTAATACACCGGGTTATCGTTGCTCTTCGATTTCGCCAGATCGATGTCGAACACTAGTTGCGAATCCGGATGGCGTGCCGCCAAGAAGTAGCGCGTCGCGTCGCAACCCACTTCGTCGATGAGGTCGCGCAGCGTGACGTAACTACCCGCACGCTTGGAGATCTTCACTTCCTGGCCATTGCGCAACACTGTGACCATCTGGTGCAGAACATAGTCCGGCCAGCCTTCTGGGATGCCAAGGTCCAACGCCTGCAAACCGGCTCTTACACGCGTAATCGTGCTGTGGTGATCCGCCCCCTGCTCGTTGATGACGCGCGTGAACCCCCGCCGCCACTTGTCCAGATGATAAGCCACGTCTGGCACGAAATAAGTGTAAGTGCCGTCGCTTTTGCGCATCACGCGGTCCTTGTCGTCGCCGAAAGCGCTAGTGCGCAGCCACAGCGCACCGTCCTGTTCGTAGGTATGGCCGCTGGCGACAAGCCTGTTGACTGCCTCTTCCACCTTGCCTTCAGTATAAAGCGCGGATTCCAGCGTGAACACGTCAAAGTTCACGCCGAAGGCGCGCAAATCGATGTCCTGTTCCCGCCTCAGATAGGCCACCGCGAAATGGCGGATCGCCTCGGTATCATTCACGTCGCCCGAAGCCCGAACATGCTGGTCGTCCGCTTCCACGTTTTCCTCCGCCAGATAGGCGTTGGCAACGTCCGCGATGTAATCACCGCGATAACATTCTTCCGGCCACGATGGATCGTCAGGGGTGATATCAAGGCATCTCAACTGCACAGATCGCGTCAGGTTATCGATTTGCACACCCGCATCGTTGTAGTAGAACTCGCGCGTGACATTCCAGCCTGCCGCGTGCAAAACGTTGCACATGCAATCGCCCACGGCTGCCCCGCGACCATGCCCGACATGGAGCGGCCCGGTCGGGTTGGCGGAAACAAACTCCACTCCCACTTTGCGTCCCGCGCCCAGATGGACATGGCCGTAGCCGGCTCCAGCCTGCAATACACCGCGGACCACGCCACGTTTCGCCGCAGTGGTAACGAACACATTGATGAAGCCAGCCCCGGCGATCTCCATCTTCTCGATGACATCGGATTCAGGAAACGCCTCAATCAATGCCTGCGCAACAGCGCGCGGCGGTTGACGAAGCGGCTTTGCCAGCTGCATCGCCAGATTGCAGGCGTAATCGCCGTGCGCAGCCAATTTGGGACGCTCGACAAGGAACTCGGTCTGTGTCGCCCCGGGCGCGACCTCGCGCAACGCCTGGGCAAACAATTCGGACAAGTGGGATTTGAAATTCAGTACACCGGACATGAAACAGCACCTTTAGAGAGGCGCAAATTATATCACCTGAGCACTATCAGAATGTTCTTGAACGGGCTGGTCACTCCGGATCGGCACTTCTTCACTTCCGCGATTCACACGAAACAAGTGGTCATCGTCTTCCACGAATGACGGCGCTGCGGGTGGCCTAATGGTCCCTCATCCGGATTCGCAGGGTTGTCCGTTAGGCCAATTCATTGATTCGACGCAGGCAAACGAATGGTGTACTGACCGGATTTCTCATCGCGCACTACGATTAGGAGCTTGCGGCTGTGCGCGTCTTCTACCAAATCCTTGAACGAGCGATAGCCATACGACGATTCGGTGAACCCCGGCTTGCGCCGCTGCATGGTGGTCTTCACCATCGAGCCCCAGATCTTTTCGTCCGAGCCGCGCTCGGCGATCAATGCCTCGACGGTTTCGACGATGAAATCGAGCGCTTCCTGACGCCTGTCATCTTCGTTCTTCGCTGCAGGCTGCCTAGTTTTGCCCGCCACTTTCGCCGGCGCTGTCTTCTCGGCGCGCTTTTGCTTCGCCTCCTGCGCGCGCACGAGATCGTCGTAAAAGATGAACTCGTCGCAGTTGGCGCTCAACAGGTCTGATGTTGAGTCCTTGACGCCGATACCGATGACGTATTTATTGTTCTCGCGCAGTTTGGAAACGAGCGGTGAAAAATCCGAGTCGCCGCTGATGATGACGAAAGTGTCCACGTGGGCTTTGGTGTAGCACAGGTCGAGCGCATCAACGACCATGCGGATGTCGGCCGAATTCTTGCCCGATTGGCGCACATGCGGAATCTCGATCAACTCGAATGCTGCCTCGTGCATCGTCGCCTTGAACTCCTTGTACCGGTCCCAGTCGCAATAAGCCTTCTTGACCACGATGCTGCCCTTGAGCAGCAGGCGTTCCAGCACCTTCTTGATATCGAATTGCGCGTATTTGGCATCGCGCACGCCCAACGCCACGTTCTCAAAATCGCAGAACAATGCCATGTTGGTGATTTCAGGTTGATTCGCCATACGCTTTCCCTTCTTCGAGTCCATTGATTCCACACAGGTCATCTTCCGGCGCCGTTGCGCCTGAGATGACAAAGCCGTGCTGTCTTAGGGCTCCGCACCCTGCAATCCCCCTAGGAGGATCGGCTGTTAGCTTGTTTCGCATTGACAATCACCCATCAGCACTTCGTGCCCCATCATCCCTGTCACAACACCTTGCCGGGATTCATCACTTTGTGCGGATCGATCGCGTGCTTGACGGTCCGCATCAATTCGAGCTCCAGTGAATCCTTGTAGTCACGGATGATATCGCGCTTGAGTTGCCCCAGCCCGTGCTCGGCGCTGATGCTTCCATTGAGTTCCCGCACCACCGCATATACGAGGGTGTTCACCGCGCGCTCCTGATGCGCGATGAAGGCTTTGTTCTGTTGGGCATCCGACATCGAGATGTTGTAGTGGATATTGCCATCGCCCATATGCCCGAATGCCACAATGCGCACGTCCCCGAAGGCGTGGCGCAGCGCGGCATCGGCGCGATCGATGAATTCTGCGATCCGGCTGACAGGCACTGACACATCGTGCTTTATGCTGACCCCCTCATGTTTCTGCGCCTCGCTGATGTTCTTGCGCAGTTTCCACCAACGCTCGGCGTGATCCTTGTTGGTGGCGATGCCAAATTCCACGATATTGTCGCCGAAGGATCGCAGCGCCTCACGCGCGGCTCCATCCAACGGGACGGGCAGTACATCGGCCAACTGGATGATGACGATCCAGTCGTATTTTGCCGCGAATGGTTCTTGGGTGTCGGGGATGTGCTTTAACACCAGGTCTACACAGGAGCGCGAGATGATCTCGAACGCAACGATCTTGTCGCCGCAGGTCGCCCGCAGATGCGACAGCAGCGCGACCGCAGCAGCCGGGTCGCGCACCGCCACGCATACGGTCGCCTCCGCTCGCGGGCGCGGATAAAGCTTCAGGACAGCTGCAGTAATGATGCCGAGCGTGCCTTCTGCGCCGATGAAAAGCTGTTTCAGGTCATAACCGGTGTTGTCCTTGCGCAGGCCGCGCAAGCCATCCCACACACGCCCATCCGGCAGCACCACTTGCAGACCGAGCACCAGGTCGCGCGCATTTCCGTAGCGCAACACGCCGATGCCACCCGCATTGGTTGAAAGATTGCCACCAATCTCACAATGCGGCGCGATGGCGGTCAGGCCGAGCGGAAACTGGCGATCATTTTCTTCTGCTGCAGCGCGCACCGCGGCCAGCGTGCATCCTGCTTCAACAGTCATCGTGTAATTGGTCGGGTCGATGGCTCGAATCTGGTTCATTCGCGACAGATTTAGCACGATTTGCCCACCGTGCGGCAGCGGCACGCTGGCGCCGCACAAGCTGGTGTTGCCGCCCTGCGGGACGATGGCGATGCGATTCGCGCCGCACAGCTTCACCACCTCGGCCACTTGCTGCGTGCTTGACGGAAACACAACTGCCAGCGCGTTACCGGAATATCGACCTCGCCAGTCGGTGCAATAGGAAGCCGCTGATTCACCAACCAGTACGGCGTCGCTGCCGACCATCGTGGACAACAAATAGATTATATCGACAGGCATCATCGTCTTTCGCAGGGCAGGCAGACGCAAGTATAACCCGCCCAATTGCCGGATTGCTGTTCAGTTTCCCGTTTTGGATTGTGCCATCGGCATGGGAATGCCGCTGGAGATCAAGGTCCAGATCATGCGGGCAATATTTTCCGTGGCGATGATCGTATGATGGTTACCCGACGCCCGCAATTTATCCTTAAGCTCCTGCCGAACGGCCGCATCATCGGCCAAGTCAAAAAGAATATCGAGGGTGTCGCCCATCTTTATCAATTCATCTATGCTGAGTATTTTGATGCCATGCTTTTCAGCCAACGCTCGCCCCGCTGTCCTGCCGCTTTCCACAACGGCGACGATCTCTACACTCGGGTTGGATTGACCCAGCAATTCCCTCAGAAAAGCGGACCCGACTTCACCCAGTCCGACAACTGCGATCGATTGCTTCCCCATGACACCCCCTTTTTGTGGCCTATCCCTTATTGCAAATCAGATTACCGCGCATTTCCATGGATTCCTTAGTTAGCCACCGGATCAACGTATCTGCGCTTAACGATTTCATGGCCTGGGCTCCAGCCGCACCCCGTTTTTAAGGCTCACTTTAAAACTCCAGCGGATCAATGTCCAGCGAACAACGCAGCTTTTGTGCCGGAAGATCGTCCAGCTTGGCTTGCCATGCGCGCATAAATTGCTGCAAGCTCCCGCGGGTGGCACTCTGTATCAGCAGCTGGGCACGAATATGGTTGGCACGGCGCGGCAGCGCGGCGGGAACCACGCCGAGGATCTCCACTTCATGATGCAACGAGATGCCGGCAGCACGCGCTTCATTAAGATAGCGGTATACCTCGTCTTCCACTTTCCCCTCGGCACGCAGCATTGCCTGGTACACGAACGGCGGGAAGCCCGCCATCTGCCGTTCAGCCAGTTGCGAGGTAGCCCAGCCATCGAAGTCATGCGTCTCCAAGGCACGAAACAACGGGTGGTCTGGAAATGCCGTCTGGATGATCACCTCCCCAGGCTTGTCCGCGCGCCCGGCGCGCCCTGCCACTTGCACCAGTTGCGCGAACAGCCTTTCCGGCGCGCGAAAGTCGCTGCTATACAATGCGCTGTCCGGATTGAGGACCCCGACCAGCGTCAGCGCCGGAAAGTCGTGTCCTTTCGCGAGCATTTGCGTACCCACCAGAATGTCCACTTCATTTGCGTGAATCTGCTCCCGCATCGTCTGCCAGGCACGCTTGGTTCTCGTGCTGTCCCTGTCTACCCGCAAGATCCGTGCGTCGGGAAAGCGCTCCTGCAGCACGCTCTCGACACGCTGCGTGCCGCTGCCGACCGGGTGCAGATCGGCATTCCCGCAACTCGGGCAAGCATGCGGCACGCGGATCTGGTAACCACAATGATGGCAGCGCAGTCGTTGTTCGCTGAGGTGCAGCACCATCTTGCCCGCGCAATGCTTGCAGCCGGACAGCCAGCCGCATGAGGTACACATCAGCACCGGCGCGTAGCCTCGCCGGTTGATGAACAGGAGGCTTTGTTCACGGCGTGCGATGCGCAAGGCGATCTCTCGCAGCAGGTTTTCACTGATGCCATGGTGCATCACGGTCTGGTTGATGTTGACACAACGCACCGAAGGCAACCGGGCTTCGGCCAGCGCACGCCCGGTAAGCTTCAGCATCCGGTAACGCCCACGCTGCGCGTTGTAATAACTCTCCAGCGAAGGGGTGGCCGAACCCAGCACAACCGGCACACCGCACTGGTTGGCGCGGAAGATCGCCACGTCGCGTGCCGAATAGCGCAAGCCGTCCTGTTGCTTGAACGAGCTGTCGTGCTCTTCGTCCACGATGATCAGGGCCAATTTCGGCAACTCGGTGAACACCGACAGGCGCGTCCCGAGCACAATCTGTGCCGTGCCCTGTTGCGCCTGCTGCCAGTTATGCAAGCGCTCGCCCTCGGACAGGCCGCTATGCAAGCTGATCAGGTGCACATCCGGGAACCGGTCGCGGAAATATCTTTCCAATTGCGGCGTGAGATTGATCTCCGGAACCTGCATCAGCACTTGACCTCCCCGCTGCAACACATGATGCATCAGATGGACATACACTTCGGTCTTGCCGCTGCCGGTAATGCCGTGCAGCAGGAAACAGGCATAGCCGGTGCTTTTGGCAATAGCATCCACCGCGTGCTGCTGTTCGCTGGTGAGCGCATGGGCACTGTTGAAAGTATGCCCGGCAGCATGTTGGGCATCCTCGCAGTGCTCCACATAACCCGCGTGCAGCAATTCCTTGAGCTGTCCCCCGGCCGTTGGCGACAGACTCTTGAGTTGTGCCAGATTGCACGTCTGCTGTGCCAACTTTGCAAGAATGCGGCGCTTTACCACTTTGCGTTTGGGAAACGATTCGAGGTCAAGTGACGAACCAGTGGCGCTCAATCGATAGCTCAGAATGGGCTTGCTGATGATCGGCTTGTCGGAGCGCAGCCGCGCGGGCAATGCCGACAATACCGTTTGCCCGATCGGATAGCGGTAGTAGTCGCTGCAAAATTGCAGCAACGTGAGCAGACTCGCCGACAGCGGTGCACTGTCTTGCAAAACCTGCCTCACCGGCTTGATGCGTTCCGCGGGCACTTCAGTGGTGTCAACGCGCTCCATCACCACTCCTACCATCTGGCGCCTTGCAAACGGAACGATTACGCGTTGCCCAGCATTGACCGGTGTGTTTTCCTCTACCGTGTAATCAAACAAGGTGGGTAAAGGGACGTCGAGAGCAACGCGGACTATTTGCATATTCTTTCCATCATCAAACGATGCGATTGTCGCAGAAATGCAAAGGCCGCAGGAAATGCCTGCGGCCCACGTGTGAACAGCTCAACCAGTTTAGTGATACTTTCGGCTCAACTCATGCACCGCCGCAACCAGCGCCGCCGCGTGTTCCGGGTTGCTATGCTGGGAGATGCCGTGACCCAGATTGAACACATGCCCGCTGCCATATCCGTAACTGCCCAAGATGCGCTCGACTTCAGCGCGGATCGCGTCCGGCGAAGCAAACAGCACGGCGGGATCCATATTGCCTTGCAGCGCGACCTTGTTACCCACCTTCTGGCGCGCAACGCCGATATCCATGGTCCAGTCCAGACCCACCGCATCACAGCCGGAATTGGCTATGCTCTCGATCCACAAGCCGCCGCCCTTGGTAAACACGATGGATGGAATCTTGACGCCGTCTTTTTCCTTGATCAGGCCCTCAACGATGCGCTTTGTGTAAGCCAGCGAGAACTCGTGGAACGCAGCATGGGACAGCACGCCACCCCATGAATCGAAAATCATCACGGCCTGAGCCCCCGCCTCGATCTGCGCATTCAGGTAGGTGGTCACTGCCTGCGCGGTGACGTCGAGGATGTGGTGCATCAGCTTGGGTTCGTTGTACATCAGGGTCTTTACTTTGGCGTAGTCGTCGCTGCCGCCGCCTTCGACCATGTAACAGGACAGTGTAAAGGGGCTGCCCGAAAAGCCGATCAGCGGAACACGGCCATCCAGCGCCTTGCGGATCTGTGTCACGGCATCGGTCACATAGCGCAAGTCCTTGCCGATGTCCGGGACGCGCAATGCTTTGATTGCAGCTTCTTCGCGCAGCGGGCGCTGGAACTTCGGGCCCTCGCCATCGGAAAAGTACAGGCCCAGACCCATTGCATCCGGAACGGTGAGGATGTCGGAAAACAGGATCGCCGCATCGAGCGGAAAGCGATCCAGCGGTTGTAGCGTCACTTCCGTAGCGAAATCGGGATTCTTGCACAGGCCGAGGAAGCTACCCGCACGTTTGCGTGTCTCCCGATATTCAGGCAAATAACGGCCAGCCTGGCGCATCATCCACAGCGGGGTATATTCAGTTGGTTGACGCAGCAGGGCACGCAGGAACGTGTCGTTCTTTAGTTTGAAGTTCATTCTCTATTCCAGGTTAAATTAGCGAGGTAGCACAGATGATCCCATCAAAAACTCGTCGACAGAACGCGCGCACTGGCGGCCTTCGCGTATCGCCCATACTACGAGCGATTGTCCGCGACGCATGTCGCCCGCGGCGAATACCTTGTCTATGCTGGTGCGGTAGTTTTCCGTGTCGGCCTTGACGTTGCCGCGCGCGTCCTTTTCCACACCGAAGGCCTCCAGCACCTTCTGCTGAGGGCTGACGAAACCCATTGCCAGCAAGACCAGATCGGCCTTCAGTTCGAATTCGCTGCCTGCTAGTTCGCTCATTTTGCCGTCTTTCCACTCAACGCGCACGGCACTCAGCTTCTCGATCTTGCCGTTGCTGCCAACAAATTCCTTGGTGGCAATGGCCCAGTCGCGTTGGCATCCTTCTTCATGCGAGCTTGACGTGCGCAGCTTCATCGGCCAGTTAGGCCATACCAGCGGTTTGTTTTCCTTAGCCGGCGGACGCGACATCACCTCGAACTGTGTGACGGACAGGGCGCCGTGGCGATTGGAGGTACCCACGCAATCGGAGCCCGTGTCGCCGCCGCCGATCACGATCACATGCTTGCCGTCGGCGCGGATTGGATTGGGCCCGTCCCCTGCAATTTGCTTGTTCTGCGGAATCAAGAATTCCAATGCGTAGTGGACGCCCTGCAATTCCCTGCCTGGCACCGGCAAGTCACGAGGCGTTTCCGCACCGCCAGACAGGATCACGGCATCAAATTCTTTCTGTAACTCAGCGGGGCTGACGATCCGTTTGGCATCGTTGGCCGTACCCTTGGAAGGAGGTTCCTTGCCGATGAACACGCCGGTGGAGAATTTCACACCCTCCGCCTGCATTTGCGCCAGGCGCCAGTCGATCAGGCGTTTGTCGAGCTTGAAGTCGGGTATCCCATAGCGCAGCAAACCGCCGATGCGGCTGTTCTTTTCGAACACCGTCACGCTATGGCCTACACGCGCAAGTTGTTGCGCGGCGGCCAGGCCGGCGGGCCCGGAACCGACGATGGCGATCTTCTTGCCGGTCTTCTTCTTCGGGGCTTGCGGCACGACCCAGCCGTTCTCGCCGCCCTTGTCGATGATCGCGTGCTCGATTGACTTGATGCCCACCGCGTCATCATTGATGTTCAGCGTGCACGCGGCCTCACATGGTGCGGGACAAATGCGTCCGGTGAATTCAGGGAAATTGTTGGTCGAATGCAGCACATCCAGTGCCTCGCGCCAGTTGCCCCGATATACCAGATCGTTCCAGTCCGGGATGATGTTGTTGACCGGACAGCCGGAAGTGCAGAACGGGATGCCGCAATCCATGCAGCGCGCCCCCTGGGTCTTGGCCTGTTCATCGTTCAGATGCAGCACGAATTCATGGTAGTTCTTCAGCCTGTCCGCCACAGGCAGATTGGCCTCGCTGAGACGCTTGAATTCCATGAATCCAGTTGGCTTGCCCATTATGCGGCCTCCTTCTGCTTGACCTGTTGCGCTGCCATATCCTGCAAGGCGCGCCGATATTCGGTCGGCATCACCTTGGTGAATTTCGGCAGATATGCCGGCCAGTTATCAAGGATTTGCCTTGCGCGCGGGCTATTGGTGTAGCGCAAATGTTTTTCGATCTGTTGACGCAACGCATGCTCGTCAGCCTGGTCGAGATGGTTGAAGTGCACCCTGCCTTGCGCGCCAACCGAACCCGATTCGCTGGCCTCAGCCTCTGCCTCGGACGGAACAGCCTCAAGTGCCACCATGGACATGTTGCAGCGCTTCTCGAATCCGCCGTCCTCGTCCAGCACATAGGCCACGCCTCCGGACATGCCCGCCGCGAAATTGCGTCCGGTCTGTCCCAGTACGATCACCATGCCGCCGGTCATGTATTCGCAACCATGGTCGCCCAGGCCCTCCACCACGGCAATCGCGCCGGAATTACGCACGGCGAAGCGTTCGCCCGCCACGCCGGAAAAATAACACTCCCCGGAGGTTGCGCCATACATTACGGTGTTGCCGACAACGATGTTTTCATGGGACACCAACCGGGACTCATCCGGTGGCATGATGGCAATGCGTCCACCGCACAGCCCCTTGCCCACGTAGTCGTTGCCTTCGCCGCGCAGCTCGAACGAAATGCCATGTGCCAGGAAGGCCCCAAAACTCTGGCCCGCGGTGCCGCTGAATTTCACGCTTATGGTGTCGCTAGGCAAACCGGCCTGCCCGTAACGCTTGGCAACCTCGTGCGACAACATTGTCCCGGCAGTACGATTGGTGTTGCGGATCCCGCTCTCGATGGTCACCGCCTGCTTGTTGTTCAGCGCGTCCTGCGCCTGGGCGATCAGTTTGTTATCCAGCGCCTTTTCCAGTTCGTGATCCTGCGTATCCACATGACGGCGCGCGATGGTGGTAGCCGCATCCGAATGGCGGCGCCCAATGACAGCCGCCACGTCCGGTTGGTGGAATACCCTGGAGAAATCCAGTCCCCGCGCCTTCCAGTGCGCGATGCCGTGCTTCACGTCGAGCAGATCGCTGCGTCCGATCAGGTCCTCGAACTTGCGGATGCCGAGTTGCGCCATGTATTCGCGAAGCTCTTCGGCGACAAAGAAGAAATAGTTCACCACGTGCTCCGGTTGGCCCGTAAATTTCTTGCGCAGTTCCGGGTCTTGCGTTGCCACGCCTACGGGGCATGTATTGAGATGGCACTTGCGCATCATGATGCAGCCTTCCACCACTAGCGGTGCCGTAGCGAAACCGAACTCGTCCGCGCCAAGCAGCGCACCGATCAACACATCGCGGCCGGTCTTGATCTGGCCGTCCACCTGCAATGCGATGCGGCCGCGCAACTGATTCAGCACCAGTGTTTGTTGGGCTTCTGCCAAGCCCAGTTCCCAAGGTGTACCCGCATGCTTGATTGACGAGATCGGTGACGCGCCGGTACCGCCGTCATGGCCGGATATCGTGATGTGGTCCGCCTTGGCTTTTGCCACGCCAGCCGCCACCGTTCCGACGCCGACTTCGGAGACCAGCTTTACCGAAATCGACGCGGCCGGATTGGAATTCTTGAGGTCATGGATCAGCTGCGCCAAATCCTCGATCGAATAGATATCATGATGCGGCGGAGGCGAGATCAGCCCCACTCCGGGGACTGAGAAGCGCAGTTTGGCGATGTACTCGGACACCTTGTGGCCGGGCAGCTGGCCGCCTTCGCCGGGCTTCGCGCCCTGCGCCATCTTGATCTGGATCTGGTCGGCGCTGGCGAGATACTCCGCGGTCACGCCGAACCGCCCCGAGGCCACCTGTTTGATGCGCGAACGCAACGAGTCCCCTGCCTTGAGCTCGCGATCGCTTTCGATGCGATTCTTGCCGATGATCTCGGAGAGCATTTCGCCACCCTTCAACGTCCTGAAGCGCGCGGGGTCCTCTCCACCTTCGCCGGTGTTGGACTTGCCGCCGATACGGTTCATCGCGATCGCCAGTGTGGTATGCGCTTCTGTCGAAATGGAACCTAGCGACATCGCACCAGTGACGAAACGCTTGACGATCTCCTTGGCGGGCTCGACTTCGTCCAGCGGCACGGCTGCGCCCGCCGGCTTGATCTCGAACAGGCCACGCAAGGTCTTAAGTTTGGTGCTTTGTTCGTTGATCAGCTTCGCATATTCCTTGTATGTCGAGGCGTTGTTGGTACGCGTGGCGTTCTGCAATTTCGCGATGGTATCGGGCGTCCACATGTGTTCTTCGCCGCGCACCCGCCAGGCATACTCGCCGCCCGCATCGAGAGCGTCAGCCAGCACCGGGTCGGCGCCAAATGCGTTGTAATGGGTCCGCACCGCCTCTTCGGCTACCTCATTCAAACCGATGCCCTCGATCTGGGTCGACGTGCCGGTGAAATACTCGGCAACGAATTGGCCATTCAGCCCGATTGCCTCGAAGATCTGCGCACCGCAATAGGACTGGTAAGTCGAGATGCCCATCTTGGACATGACTTTCATAAGTCCTTTGTTGATTGCCTTGATGTAACGCTTCTTTGCTTCCTTCGCGTCCACGTTTACAGGCAATTTCATTGCCGCAATCGTCTCATATGCCAGCCATGGGCATACTGCTTCCGCTCCATATCCAGCCAGCAAGGCAAAATGATGCACCTCGCGCACGGACCCGCTGTCCACCACGAGGCCGGTGCTGGTGCGCGACCCAGCCTGCACCAGGTGATGATGCACTTTGGAACACGCCACCAGCGCAGGGATCGCGACGCGCTTGGCTGACATCGCCCGATCCGAAAGGATCAGCACGTTGTAGCCTTTGGCCACCGCGTTGTCGGCTGCAGCACACAAGGCATGCACTGCTTTCTCGCACCCCGCCGCGCCCTGCGATACCGGATAGGTGATATCGAGCACCAGTGAACGATAACGTCCTTGCGTGAGTTGATCGATGTTGCGCAATTTCGCGATGTCGTCATTCGACAGGACCGGCTGATGCACCTCCAGGCGCAGCATCGGCTTTGTTTCTTCAATGCCCAGCAGATTGGGCTTCGGTCCGATGAACGAAGTCAGTGACATCACGATCTCCTCGCGGATCGGATCGATGGGCGGATTGGTCACTTGCGCGAACAACTGCTGAAAATAATCGTAGAACGAGCGATTCCTGTTCGATAGCACCGCCAGGGCGGCATCCGTGCCCATCGAACCGGTTGGCTCCTCGCCGGCGCTCACCATCGGTGCCAGGATGAACTTCACGTCTTCCTGCGAATAGCCAAATGCCTGCTGGGTATCCAGCAAAGTGGCATTCAGTTTTGGCTTGGCGGCCACCTCCGGCAAGTCACCGAGGAAATACCGGGATTTCTCGATCCACTGGCGGTAAGGCTTCGCGGTGGCAAGTTGCTTCTTCAGTTCGTCATCATCCTCGATCCGCCCGGCCTCCATGTCGATCAGGAACATCTTGCCCGGCTGCAGACGCCATTTCTTGACGATCTTGTGCTGCGGAATATCCAGCACACCCATCTCTGAAGCCATCAGCACGATGTCATCGTCTGTGATCAGATAACGCGCCGGGCGCAGACCATTGCGATCCAGCGTTGCGCCTATCATGCGCCCATCGGTGAACGCCACGGCAGCGGGGCCGTCCCAGGGCTCCATCAGCGCCGCATGGTATTCGTAGAAGGCGCGGCGTTCCTCATCCATCAGCGGATTGCCCGCCCACGCTTCCGGTATCAGCAACATCATCGCGTGCGGCAGCGAATAGCCGCCTGCCACGAGCAGCTCCAGCGCGTTGTCAAAGCAGGCCGAATCGGATTGGCCTTCGGTGATCAGCGGCCAGAGCTTCTCCAGGTCTTCCCCTAGCAACCGGGATGACATGGCCGCATGGCGTGCCGTCATCCAGTTCACGTTTCCCCGGACGGTGTTGATCTCGCCATTGTGCGCGATCATCCGGAACGGATGGGCCAGATTCCAGGTCGGGAATGTGTTGGTGGAGAAGCGCTGATGCACCAGTGCCAGCGCGCTAACCACGCTGGGCTCCTGCAAGTCGAGATAATACTTGCCGACCTGATCAGCCAGCAGCATTCCTTTATAGACGATGGTGCGAGAAGAAAGCGAAGGGCAATAGAAACCTTGTCCTTGTGCACTAGCCAAACGTTTCACGGCATGTTCCATGGTCTTGCGTATGACGAACAACTTGCGCTCGAACGCGTCGGCATCCGCGCAATTGTGTCCCCGCGCGATGAACACCTGACGCACGAGCGGCTCGACTTTCTTGACGCTTTCCCCCAGACCCGACCCATCCACCGGCACATCGCGCCACCCCAGCAACTGCTGTCCTTCGGCGGCAATCCGGGTGGCGACGATCGTCTCGCACGCGGCACGCGCTTCCATATCGCGCGGCAGGAACAGCATCCCTACGCCGTAACTGCCGATAGGCGGCAGTGTCATGCCCTTGGCGGCGCATTGCGCGCGCAAGAACGCATCAGGGAGCTGCAACAGGATGCCAGCGCCGTCACCTGCCAACGGGTCAGCGCCAACGGCACCGCGATGGGTCAGGTTTTTCAGAATCTGCAAGCCCTGACAGACGATGTCATGGCTTTGCTTACCCTTGATATGGGCCACAAAGCCCACTCCACAAGCATCGCGCTCCTGGCGCGGATCATACAAGCCTTGTTGCAACGGCAAAGAAGAGTTACTCACGTGTTCCCCAGTCCAAACTGTAAAGCCAAGATCATCTAAGGCAAAAAAGGCGAGCCACGTCGCCACATCAAAATTCAAGAGCGAAAGGGCGGGAATTCTACCTTTTCTCGTAGTGATGGGCAACACTACCGGCAGCCATGTGGAGAGATCCCTTATGCTGCATCCAAACACAAGGGAGAAAACAAGCGCAATGGAGTCCTTCGCCTTTCTGGTCCATAGTGGGTTGCGAAAGACTACCGGATCTTGCCAGCGCTGGTAGCAACCATGTGTTATGGGTCAATTGCGCAAAAGCCCGCAACTGTTTGGTGAAGAACGCCGTTCGCTGTACGACATCTATTGGCTCCTCGGCAGAGAAGATTACACCGGCACTTCTTCGACTGCAAAAATCCGGCGATGTTCGCGGATGGCATAGCGGTCGGTCATTCCGGCGATGTAGTCGGCGACGGCGCGAGCGCGGTCCTGTTCAGCCAGATTTTGAAATTGCGGCGGCAGCAAGCGGCTGTCTGCCATGAAAACGCCGAACAGGTCGCTGATAACGCGCTGCGCCTTCGCACTCATCCGAAGCACGCGGTAATGGCGATACAGATGAATGCGCAAGAAATTTTTCAGCTGGCGCTGCAGCTCGTTAACCTCTGGACTGTAGGCGATCAGCGCCGGGGCAATGCGCACATCCTCCAGGCTGGCCGGCGCTTGCGACGCAATGTTGCACTCGCTCTGCCGGATCAGGTCGGTCACCAGTGTGTTGATCATACGCCGGACCGTTTCATGCACCACACGCCGCTCCGGCAGATCCGGATAGGCGTGGCGCACTTCTCGCAGTTGTTCGGCAACCAATGGCACCGCTTCAAGCTGTTCCAGTGTGATCAAGCCGGAGCGCAAGCCGTCGTCCACATCGTGATTGTTGTAGGCGATCTCGTCGGCGAGGTTGGCGACCTGTGCCTCCAGAGAGGGGCGGCGATTTTCCAGGAACCGCGCCCCCACGTCGCCCAATTTTGCGGCGTTGTCCGCTGAGCAATGCTTGAGAATGCCCTCACGTGTTTCGAAGCACAGGTTCAATCCGTCAAACGCGGCATAGCGCTCTTCGAGCAGGTCTACTACGCGCAGTGACTGCAGATTGTGCTCGAAGCCGCCGTGCGCTTTCATGCAGCCGTTCAGCGCGTCCTGCCCGGCATGTCCGAACGGCGTGTGCCCGAGATCGTGCGCCAAGGAGATTGCTTCAGCGAGGTCTTCGTTCAGGCGTAATCGCCGCGCGATCGAGCGTGCGATCTGCGCCACTTCGATGCTGTGGGTCAAGCGGGTGCGAAACAGGTCACCCTCGTGATTCACGAATACTTGGGTCTTGTATTCGAGGCGGCGAAACGCGCCGGAATGAATGATGCGGTCGCGGTCGCGCTGGAATTCGCTGCGCCCTTGGGGCGCATCCTCGGCCACCTGGCGGCCACGGGAATTGCGGTCGCTGACGGCAAAGATGGCTAGTTCAGGCATGGACGCAAGCCTCCAGCGTCTGGCGCAGCAACCCTTCCTGAACATCAGCATAAACCACGGCGTGGCCTATCTGCCTGAGCAACACAAAGCGCATCTTGCCGGCCTCGACTTTCTTGTCCAGTCCCATCAATTCAAGATACCTATCAACGCCCAGATCGGGCGCAACTACCGGCAATTTTGCCCGCACGAACAGATTGCGGATGCGCGCCACGTCCTGTACGCTGATCCAACCCAGGCGTTGCGACAAGCCCGCCGCCATCACGGTACCCGCCGCAACGCCTTCGCCGTGCAGCCAGTTACCATAGCCCATGCCCGACTCGATCGCATGGCCGAACGTGTGTCCCAGGTTCAACAACGCTCGCTCACCGCTTTCCCGCTCATCGGCTGCAACCACTTCCGCCTTGTTCTGGCAACTGCGCGCGATCGCATATTGCATGGCAGTGCTGTCCCGCGCGAGCAGCTTGTCGACGTTCTGCTCCAGCCATTCAAGGAAAGGCAGGTCACGTATCAAGCCATACTTGATCACTTCGGCGAGACCGGCAGAAAGCTCGTTATCCGGCAAGGTGTTCAACGTATCAGTATCGGCCAGCACCAGTTGCGGCTGGTAGAACGCCCCTATCATGTTCTTCCCGAGCGGATGGTTGATGCCTGTCTTGCCACCCACCGAAGAGTCCACCTGTGCCAGCAGCGTGGTAGGGACCTGGATGAATGGCACGCCACGAAGGTAAGTCGCGGCCGCATACCCGGTCATGTCCCCGATCACTCCGCCGCCCAATGCGATCAACGGGGTGCTGCGCTCGCAGCGATTCGTCAGCAGCGCGTCATAGATAAGATTCAATGTTTCGGAATCCTTGTGCGCTTCGCCGTCCGGCAGAATGACCGCCACGCTATTGATCCCGATGCTCTCCAAGGCATGCTGGAACTTCTGCAGATAGAGGGGGGCCACGGTAGTATTGGTCACAATGGCTGCGCGCTTGCGAGGCACATGCGCCTTCAGCAATTCCGGCTGGCCGAGCAGACCGCTTCCGATGTGGATTGCATAGCTGCGCTCGCCCAAGACTACGTTCACTGTTTGCATGAGTTTCTGATCAACCGCAAGGCTCCTTTTTCTGAATGCATCTATTTCCCCTGCCAAGTGCAGCATCAAGGCATGAACGCTCTGCTTGCCGCTCGGCACAACGATGTCCGACACTTGCCGGTAAAGCGGGTCGCGCTGCTGAAATAATTCGGTCAGCCTGGCGTGCGGATTATTGGTCTGCAGCAACGGACGATTGCGGTCGTGACGGGTGCGTTGCCAAAGATCGTGGACGCTCGCCTTCAGGTAGATGACAATGCCGTTCTGTTGCAGCAGCGAGCGTGTTTGCTCTTCAAGCACCGCACCCCCGCCAGTCGCCAGGACTATGTTTTCGCGTCCGGCGAGATCGCGGATGGCCGTAATTTCACGCAGGCGGAAGCCCGCTTCACCCTCGACATCGAATATGTGCGGAACCGTCACGCCGGTGCGCTTGATGATTTCCTCGTCGCTATCCACAAATGTCTTGCCCAAGTGCTTGGCCAGCGCGCGGCCCATCGTGGTCTTCCCGGAACCCATCATCCCAACCAGGATCAGGTTGCCAGACTGAAGCTTGCGGCTGTTATCCGGCTGCCCATGGTCCGGCTGATTAATTGCGCTATCGATCTCTTGGTTGATCTGCATGATACGCATTGTAAACGATTGTAAAAGCGAAAAGCCCGGGTTCGCCGGGCTTTTCGCTGTGCAGAATCTCAAAGACTGCTACAAGCAATTACTGACTTGATATAGTACTTTGCCTTCGCCGCAATCTAGCGTGCGCATCTACAGCAGCTTTTTGATGCGTAAATTGTCATGTGCCGTACCCGAAGAAATTCTCCTGGTCGCCCCGCTTAACGAAAATTCAATGCGTCCTTTATGATTTTTGGCGTAATAAAGATCAGCAACTCGTCTTTGTTATCAACAATTGCCGCATCCCTGAACAGGTAACCGAGCACTGGTATGTCGCCCAAAAATGGTACTTTGTCCACCCCGCTACTGAGGGTCTGGGAGTACACCCCGCCAATCACCACCGTACCGCCGTTTTCCACCAGCACCTGGGTGGTCACCTTATTGGTATCGATGCTGGGAACCCCGGAATATAGGGCCCCCACGGAGTCCTTGTTCACCTTGATATCCATGATCACATTGTCATCGGGGGTGATTTGCGGCTTGACCGACAAGCTCAAAGTCGCTTCCTTAAAGGCCACGTTCGTTGCCCCGCTGCTGCTGGCCTGTTGATAGGGCACTTCAGTACCCGTGGCAATCGTGGCTTCCGTCTTGTCCGACGTCACTACTCGCGGACTGGAAATGACTTTGCCCTTGCTGTCGGTTTCAAGCGCGGTCAGTTCCAGGGAGAGCAATTTGCTCATCGAGCTGTTGAATAGCAGCATGGAGAACGTGCCTGCCGTACCTGACGATGGCAAGTTGACACTGGGTGTGTTGGCAGGCATGACCGTGCCGGCCAGCGGCCCGGCAGTGACTGTATTGGCGCCGACATTGCCATTGACGTTGCCACCCACCTTGAAAGTGTCGTTTGAGTTGTAGCCCATTCTCACGCCCAAGTTCTTGCTGAATTTATCCGTTGCCTCAACGACGCGCGCTTCAATCATCACCTGGCGCACCGGCACGTCGATCTGCTTGATCAATCTGCGCGCATCTTCAAGATGGGATGCCGTGTCTTGAACGAATATGGTGTTGGTACGTTGGTCCACCACTGCACTGCCGCGCTTGGAAAGCATGCGCTGCTTGTCATTGGTCAACATCGCAGCCACCGCATCACCCTTTTGATAACTTAGCTGGAAACTCTCCGTGCGCAGTTCTTCCAATTCGGCAATTTCCTGGTGTGCGGACAAGTCGATTTTTTCCTTGGCGGCTATCTCTTCGCGTGGTGCCACCTGGATCACATTGCCGTTCTTGCGCATATCCAGGCCGCGGCTCTGCAAGATGATGTCAAGGGCTTGGTCCCATGGCACGTCCTTAAGGCGCAGCGTGATGTTTCCGCCTACGGTATCACTGATGACCATGTTGGTTTCAGTGAAATCGGCAATCACATTCAATGCTTCACGAACATCGATCTTCTGGAAATTCAGTGTCAGCTTTTCGCCCGTATATCCCGGTTTGATACCCTTACCCTGCCGGTCAGTGTCGACAACGACCGGTTTCACTTCAACGATGAATTTATTGTCGGTTTGGTAGGCAGAATGTTCCCATGTGCCCTTTGGTTCGATGACCATACGCACGTTGTCGCCCTGCGCGAAGGTATCCACGCCCTGGACCGGCGTCGCAAAATCGACCACATCCAGTTTGCGCTGCAAGTTGCGTGGAAGGTTGGTCTTGAGAAAATCGACGATCAGTGAAGAACCTTGCTGTCTTATATCGATTCCAATCCCAGAATCGGAAAGGTCGACCTGAATGCGCCCTTCACCGTTCTTGCCGCGACGAAAATCTATGTCTCGCAATTCGTGCTGTTGCACACCTTGCTTTGGCTCGGCAAAGCGAGCGATACTGGTCGAGGCCGCTTCTGCCGGCTTGCGATGCAGGGTGATTTGAAGGATATTGCCGTCGATCTTGGCGTTGTAGCCCTGCATTTGATTAAGGTTGATCACGAGACGGGTACGGTTGCCGGCCTGGACAATATTGGCGCTGCGCAAATCTCCCTCGGTAAAATCCTGAACCGACTTGCCCAGCCCGTTTGCCGTATTGGGGAAATCGAATGCTATGCGTGGCGGGGTATTGACCGCGAAGCCGGCGGGCAGACTTGCCAGGGGTTGCGACAATTGGACCTTGACGACCGTCGTCCCGTTAACGGAGCTTGCACTCAATGCAGTAATGCTGTTCTGCATCTCAGTACCGGCAACGGCTGCTGCAGCAGGTGTCCCGCCAGCGTCTGCAGCCTGGGCCTGTGTTCCCAGTGCGCCCAATACAATAAGCAAACCCACCAATCGAACCGCGTCTTGAACGACCTTAAGAAGCAAGCGATGATGCGACGAGGCGGGGGGGCAGGTCACCGTGAAGCAGCGCGGAGCGCACTGGCCCGCCCCTTTCGGGTAGATCCACCCAGAGAACGTATTTTTGGCAGTGTCAGTAGGCTGTTTCATTATTTTGCTCCTAATCATTCAATTAATTGCAAGCTGCTCATGCGCTCAGTCCAGTCACCTGCGCTGTCTTGAACCATCTCTTTGATTTTCACTTCCGTATCGGTGATTTCCTTTATCAAGCCAAAGTTCATGCCAATATGATTGCCGGCCTTGACCCGATACAATTTGGAGTCGGTCGCGCGTATCACCGCATATCCGATCTTGTTGCGATTAAGGTAACCGACCATTTTCAGGCTTTCGAGCGGGAATGCTTCCAACGCCTCCTTCGGGCGATCGAAGTCCGGCTGGTTCAATTTTGTGGTATCGCCGGCGGAACGCAATTCTGGCTTGCGCGGCTTGAACGGATCCGGCAAATTCGTGTCGTTGTTGTAGGCAAAATATTCATATGGCTTCACTTCCGGCGGAGGTTCGATCTTGCCGCGCATGTCAGCACCGGAATTTTTGACAAAATCGCGCAAATCCTGAAACTCTTCTCCGCCGCACCCTGCCAGGACCAGTGAAACAAGCGCAACATGGATCAGCCTCATTTTTTCGCTCCCGCTGCCGGTTTGGCTGCCTTTTTCTGAGCTGCCAATTCCGACTCATCCAGGTATCGGAAGGTCTTGGCTGTTGCGTCCATGGACAAACCATTCGTCCCGGGATTTATTGCTATGTCATTGAGCGTGACTATGCGTGGCAACATCGCGATATCGCTGGAAAATTTTCCGATGTCATCATAATTGCCAGTCACCTTGATCGTGATCGGCTGTTCGGCAAACGCCCCATTCATCACTTCTGGACCCGGACGAAATAATTCGAATTGCAACCCGCGCCCCAGGCCGGCTTGGTTAATGTCGGTCAACAACGCATCCATTTCCGATTTGCTTGGTAACTGCTTGAGCAACGCGCCAAATGATTCCTGGGTTTCCGTAAGCTGCTTCTTGATCAAGTCAAGGTTGATCGCCTGCCTCTTTTTGTTCAGGAAAGTTTCCTTCAGCGCGCCTTCCTCGTCCTTGACCTTTGTCAGGTCTTCCCATTCACTTTGCCAGAGCAGTAGCGCACCTGCCACAACCACGGCGGCAAAAATGGCCACGAAAGCCATGATTTTGGCCAGCCAAGGCCATGCGCCCGGAGTCTTGGGGTTTAAGCTCTTCAGGTCGACAAAACTCTTTTTCAGGTCATCTAAGTTCATCACGACACCTAACTCTTTGCGCCAACAGGTTTGGCGGGGGGCGAACCGGCCGCGGTCTGCTGCTTGGTCAAATTGAAGTTCAACGTAAACTCGCTGATCCGACCGCCTCCCACGTTGGAAGCGTGGATCTCTACCAACGTTGGCGAATCGAGCCAGGGTGAATCCTCGATCGCGCGCATCAGTGTCGAGATGCGCGCATTTGATTGAGCAAACCCAACCACGTTGATCCTGTTGCCCGTCTGCTTGATTGTCTTGAGGTAAACCCCTTCTGGCAGGATGCGCAGCATTTGATCCAGCAGATGCACCACATCCGAGCGCGTACTTTGCAGGCCTTCCACAACATTCTTGCGCGCCAGCAAGGCCTGTGTTTGCTCGCGGAGCTTTTTGATTTCCTCGATCTGCTTGTCCAGCACCGCCGTTTCTTGCTTCAGGTACGCGTTACGTCTTTCCTGATAGGAGATCTGGCTGCTGATCGCAACCTGCACGAACCCCACTAACAATGCGCCCAGGACCATGGAAATGACACTGAGTGCAATAAACTGGATCTGGCGAGCACGACGCTTCTCGGCACGATGAGGTAATAGGTTTATGCGAATCATCACGATGGGTCGAACCTCCGCATCGCCAGGCCACAAGCGATAATCAACGATGGCGCATCTGTTTGTAATTGACGTGGCTTGATGCGGCTCGATAGCGTCATCAATGCAAACGGGTTGGCCACCATTGTGCTCACCTGGGTTCGGGTCGCCACCGCATCATCGAAACCAGGCAATGCCGCGCAGCCTCCCGACAGCACGATGTAATCTACCTCGTGGTATTGTGTGGAAGTGAAGAAGAACTGCAAGGCACGGGCGATTTCCGTCACAACGTTTTCCCGGAAAGGCGACAACACGTCACTCTCATAATTATCCGGCAGCCCGCCGTTGCGTTTGGCTGACTCAGCTTCATCAGCGGATAAACCAAACACGCTTTGAATCTGCTGGGTCAATTGCTCTCCGCCCACCTGCTGGTCCCGCGAATATACCGATTGCCCATTACGAAACACATTGACGTTCATCACGTGCGCACCCACGTCGATCAACGCCACGCATTTGTCCATTGCACCATCAGGGAGCTGAGCTTGGATCTGCTCAAAAGCCATCTCGGCCGCATAGGGTTCAACGTCCATGACTACGGTTTTTAGTCCGGCCAGCTGGGCGGCTGCAACGCGATCTTCGACGTTGGCCTTACGAGATGCCGCCAATAGCACCTCTAGTTCCTCGGTATTTTCCGGCGAAGGTCCGATCACCTGGAAATCGAGATTGACCTCTTCCAGCGCAAATGGGATATACTGGTTTGCTTCGGATTCGACCTGATATTCAAGGTCCTCTTCACGAAGACCTGCGGGCAAAAGTATCTTCTTGGTAATCACCGCTGCCGCGGGTAGCGCCATGCTAACGTTCTTGATCCGTGTACCCATTCGCTTCCAGGCGCGTTGCATGCTTGTTGAAACAGCCTCCAGATTATTGATATTGCCGTCAGTGATAGCATCTTTAGGAAGTAACTCGATCGCATACCGCTCGACGGTGTATCCTCCCTTCTTGGGCGCCTCGCTCAGCTCGACCATCTTGACAGATGAAGCGCTGATATCTACGCCTATCAGAGGGGGCGCTTTAGCCCATAAAAAGTCCAACGGAATGTCAAAATTTACTTTAAGCATTGACTGGTTAGCGCTCTATTTGTACAAAGTGGTTTAAATCCTAGCAATAACTATAAATCGTGTAAAGCTATTTTTGGGGGTTATTTAAATCCTCAGAGCCGATATAATTTCGCGCACAATTCAATTATCACTCTATTTTGGACAACTGCACATGCTTTCCCGTCGCTGGCTTTACCCTATTCTCGTCGCTCTGACGCTACTTTTACTTCCGGCGATCCTGCTCGGCCTGGCGGTAGTTTTGGCGTATCCCACCCTGCCTTCGCTGGAGGCCCTCACCGACTACCGCCCCAAAATCCCGCTACGCATCTACAGCGCAGAAGGGACTTTGCTCAGCGAGTTCGGGGAGGAACGCCGTGCGCTGGTCAAGATTTCCGAAGTTCCCGAGATAATGAAACAGGCGATTCTCGCCGCCGAGGATGACCGGTTCTATGAACATGGCGGGGTGGATTATCCTGGGGTAATCCGCGCGGCGATTTCCAATTTCACGTCTGGGACCGCAAAACAGGGGGCCAGTACGATTACGATGCAGGTGGCGCGGAATTTCTTCCTGACCAAGGAAAAAACGATTGCCCGCAAGTTCAATGAGGTCCTGCTCACGTTCAAGATCGAGCACAGCTTGAGCAAAGATGAAATCCTGCAGCTTTATATCAACCAGATTTACCTTGGCCAACGCGCTTACGGGTTTGCAGCAGCCGCCCAGGTATATTTCGGCAAACCGCTTGGACAAGTCACGATTGCAGAGGCGGCCATGCTTGCGGGACTGCCCAAGGCTCCCTCCTCCTATAATCCGGTAGTCAATCCCAAGCGCGCAAAACTGCGCCAAATGTATGTGCTGCGCCGTATGCACGAATTGAATTTTATCAATGACGAACAATTCCAGCTTGCTCAGCAGCAGCCGATTGTCGCCATACGGGGCAGCCAGGAATTTGGCGTCAAGTCAGACTACTTCTCGGAAATGGTTCGACAGGCCGTCTATGAAAAATTTCAGGATGAGACGTACACGCAAGGATTCAAGGTGTACACCACCCTTCGGCAACATGACCAACTCGCAGCCTATCACGCAGTGCGCACGGGCGCACTGGACTATGACCGTCGCCAAGGCTACCGCGGTCCGGAAGGTTTTGTCGATTTACATGGGGACACAAACAACGCCGAACAAATGGACGACGCTCTTCAGGATGTCAATGACAGTGATGATCTGATTCCTGCCGTTGTCCTGGAAGCGTCACCAAAATTGATCAAAGCCTATTGCAAAGGTGGGGAAGTCGTCGAAGTCAGCGGGGAAGGCCTGCTTTTTGCCGAACCGGCTTTGAACAAGAAAGTCCCCTTGAACCAACGCATCAACGTCGGTTCCATCATTCGAGTGCGCAAGGACGACAAGGGCATTTGGCAAATTGGCCAGATTCCGCTGGTCGAGGCCGCCTTTGTTTCCGGCGACCCGCGTACCGGAGCTATTTACTCGCTGGTGGGAGGCTTCGATTTCGACCGCAGTCAGTTCAACCATGTAACCCAGGCCTGGCGCCAACCAGGGTCGAGCTTCAAACCCTTTGTGTATTCCGCCGCTCTGGAAAAGGGGTTCACGCCTGCGACAATAATCAATGACGCGCCGCTGATCTTTGACGCCGAGCAGACCGGCAACGAACCCTGGGAACCAAAGAACTACGATGGCAAGTTCGACGGGCCGATGCGTATGCGCCAAGGCTTGATCAAATCAAAGAATCTGGTTTCGATCCGCATACTGCAGTCCATCACGCCGCAATATGCGCATGACTACATCACCAAATTTGGTTTTGATCCAACCAAATATCCCGCCTATCTGACCATGGCGCTGGGAGCGGGCTCTGTCACGCCCCTGGAAATGCTGACCGGTTATTCCGTGTTCGCCAACGGGGGTTTCCTTGTTACTCCTTATTTTATCCAGCGCATCGAAGATGGCGCCCAGAGGGATGACCATTTCATGCGTAATAAAGTAACGATCGTCGGTTCCGGAAACGTGGGCGCCACCGCCGCTCATTGGATCGCCTCGAAAGAACTCGCCGATGTCGTGCTCATCGACATCATAGAAGGCGTTCCGCAAGGAAAAGGTCTCGACCTGCTCGAGGCGATGCCGATCGAGAAGCGCGATTCCGCACATCCTCGGCACGAACGACTACGCCGACACCGCCAACTCCGACATCGTCGTCATCACCGCCGGAATTCCGCGCAAGCCCGGCATGAGCCGCGACGACCTGCTCAATACCAACTACAAGATCATGAGCGACGTGGTCGGCAAGGTCGTGCAGCACTCGCCGAACTGCATCCTCATCATCGTCTCCAACCCGCTCGACGCCATGGCGCAGGCCGCTTACAAAATCAGCGGCTTTCCGCGCGAGCGCGTTATCGGCATGGCCGGGGTGCTCGACTCCGCCCGCTTCCGCGCCTTTATCGCGCAGGAACTCAATGTCAGCGTCGAGAATGTGACGGCCTTCGTGCTCGGCGGACACGGCGACACCATGGTTCCGCTTGCCGCGCTATTCCACGGTTGCCGGAATTCCTATCACCGAACTGATGGACAAGGCCACTCTCGATCGCATCGTGCAGCGCACGCGCGACGGCGGCGCCGAGATCGTCAAGTATCTCAAGACCGGATCGGCGTACTACGCTCCGTCGTCGGCGGCCACCGAGATGGTCGAGGCCATCCTCAAAGACAAGAAGAAGATTCTTCCCTGCGCCGCGTATTTCAACGGCGAGTACGGCATCCACGGACTTTATGTCGGCGTGCCGGTGAAACTTGGCGCCAAGGGAATCGAGCAGATCATCGAGATCAAACTCACAGCGGAAGAGAAAGCGGCCCTCGATAAGAGCGCCGCCGCCGTGAAAGAGCTGGTAGCGGTGATCAACGTCTAGGCGGACTAGAGAGACTTCTGGGACGGCACCATCTTAGAGACGGGGCATTGCCCCGTCTAACGAGTGCAGAGATAACTGGAATGAGCTTTGGAAGTTCGCTGTTGAACGTCCGGAACGCGACATTGCGCTCGCGTCAGCGAATTGGCGCAGTGGCATGACGCTAGCTTGCCCCATGCGATAGCGTCAACTGGCCGTCACCCACCGCACCCACTCCCGCCTTTAGTGCACGCTCAACCTTGGTTCTTGTCCCAGCCCTGGTCAGAAGCAAGGCAGGAGAACTTGTCTTCACACTACTGCCAACGACTTCGCGATTACCGATGATGGATCGAACAGAAGGTTACTCTTGAGGAGGACACGGACAGTGAGCCGCTAGCCCTGGTCGTTGCCATTGAAACGGCGGCTCCGGCCTGAACAAGTCGCCAAGTATCCTGGCACGATAATGGAAGTCGGTGCCGTGGGAGCCCGCGCGAGCTTGCCTGGTGGGCTTCGACCTCCCCCGGCTGATTCAGGATTTCACTTCCAACGCTGAATGCAGTGGACTAGCAGACCTATTCGTGGATTGAGCGAAGGAAGCCGGAATCGCGCGCCCGCCATCCTCGACTATTGCCTTTTGGTCGACCTGCTCCGCAATCAGCCAGAATATCGCGGCAATTCTACCTCAGCGAGACATCGACCGCAGTACTCGAAGGATGCGCTGGATTTTGCGCACCCATCAGCGAACCAATACGACGATCTACAGCGTGGCTTTCTCCTCACCAAGTCTGACTGTGAAAGCATTACTACCTCGAAAGCTTCCGATCCGTTGGAACGGAAATCGACCGGATGTCGAACCCAAATCCTCAGCATCCCGGCGGATGCATGCGACGGACTGACCGATCCGGGCACTTCTCGAAATAGGGTGCTCGCAGGCATATGACTGCCTCGGCCAGCTCGCCATTTCCGCATGGCGGCCTAAGAATTAGCAGCCATCGCGGCAGTGGAGGGAATGCATCCGCAACGCTCCTGAAACCGTCGCTCATCTCACCGGCGGCGAGTACTTTCCATTCAGCAACAATCGTAATTTGGAAAAGAGTTTGCTCACCATCTCGAATCACGTGCCAAATCGATATGTCTTGAGCTTTCAGCCACGATCCCCCCACCCCGGCCTTCACTCGATCGAGTTGGCCGATAAAGAACATCCAAAATGATCGTGACTCGCCAGGCGGAGCTATTGGCGGATAGTGATACTATCGCGCTATAGTGTCTGCGGCCATTACGACGCATGGACTTCGATCAGCTCGAAATTTTTCTCGAAGTGGCGCGGCTCTCCAGCTTCTCCCGCGCGGCGGAGAAGCGTTTTCGCACCCAGCCCGCCATCTCTTCGCAGATCCGCGCGCTGGAAGAAGAAGTCGGCGCTCGTCTGCTCGACCGCTCCGGAGGCCGCGTCTCGCTCACCGCATCGGGCAAATTGTTTTTCAAGTATGCCGAGGAGACGATCGAGCGGCGCAAGACGATCCTCACCGAGATTGCCGAAACCGAGCGCGTGCCCCGCGGCGAAATTGTGGTGGGAGCGAATGAAGGCACCTGCCTGCACATCCTGCCCGAGGTGTTCGCGCAATTCAAACGCGACTATCCGAATGTGTCCGTGAGCATCAAGCGCGCCGACTATGCCCGGATCCTCGAGTCGATCCTGGAGAACGTGGTCGACTTTGGCGTGGTCTCGCTGCCCATGACCGACAACCGGCTGGAAGCGCAGATGATTCATCGCGACGAACTGGTGGTGATCGTGGCCCCGCGCCATGCGCTGGCGGGAAAGAAGAGCGTCACGGTGGCCGAGGTCGCGACCTATCCGCTGGTGCGTGCCAAAGATGGGCCACACGCGCGACGCGCTGGATGCGCTGTTTTACGACCATCACTTGAAGCCGAACCTGGCCATGGAACTCGATTCGAGCGAACTGCTGAAGCGTTTTGTGGCGGCCGACGTGGGCGTGGGATTTATCGCGCGCTCGAATATCGAGGAGGATATACGGGCCAAGGCGCTGGTGGCGATCACGCTTCGCCGACGCGCAAATCCGGCGCGACCTCGCGCTCGTGTTCCGCAAAGACAAATCGCTCAGCCGCGCCGCCAAGGCCTTCATGGATATCGCGGTCAAGCAAAAGAATTTTCCCGCGGCCGGGGCTGGGAAGCGATCGAAATGAAGCAGGGTTGCAATCCGTTTCGTCCTTTGCTTGTCCTCTGCTTTTTTCGGCCGCCGCAGCCCAGAAGCAGTCCGCCGGCGGCAAAGCTTCCTCCGTCGCCGCCAACAAGCTCATTGCGCTGAAAGTCACGGGAACGGCGCGCTACACCGACAAAGAAATTCTCGCCGCGAGCGGACTTGCAGACTCGGCCAGAACGCCGCCGACGGCGATTTCAAAGAAGCGGTGCGGCGTCCTGGGCGATTCCGGCCTGTTCAGCGAACGTTCGCTATTCGTATTCTTATTCCAGCGCGGGAACAAAGCTCGAACTGCAACTCGCCGATACCGACAAGAGCAAGCTGGTTCCCGCGCACTTCGAGAATTTCGTCTGGTTTACCGACGACGAACTTGCTCACCGCCTTGCAAAGCCGCGTTCCGCTGTTCAAGCAGTTGCTGCCGATTGCCGGCAATCTTCCCGACCGGGTTTAGCGAGGCGCTGCAAGCCATGCTCACCGAGAAGCAGTTTCCCGGGGCGGGTGGATTACCTGCGCGAAGCGCAGACCAGCCGGGGGCCCCTGACCGCCATCGATTACCGGGTCGAGGAAGTCAGCATCCGGATTCACGGCGTCGAATTCCCGGGAGCTTCGCCGGAGCAGGCGGCGCTGCTCACAACCGCCGCCCGCCGCCTTATGGGAGGAGAATACGATCGCTCGAGTCTCGCCGCGACCGCGAAGTTTGACCTGCTGCCGGTGTATCTGCAGCGCGGATATTTGAAGGCCGCGTTTGGGCCGTCCGACGCCCGGGTGCTGCCGCAACCTGCTCGCCGCAGCCGATGACGCACGGGCCCGCCGAGCTTGAGGTGGATGCGATCGTGCCGGTCACGCCGGGCAAGATGTATTCAACTTCCAGCGTCGAATGGAAAGGCAACTCCGCCATCGCCACCGGCGAAGTCGCCCCGCTCGTCCACATGCCGCCCGGCCAGCCCGCCGACGCCGTGCGCCTTCTCCGCGACATCGAAAACGTGAGCAAGCTTTACCGCAGCCGCGGTTACATGACGGTCCAGATCAAGCCCGACGCCCAGTTCGACGACGAAAAGAGCACCGTGCGCTACGACCTGAACGTGGTCGAGGGCGACCTCTACAAGATGGGAGAGCTGGAGATCGCGGGACTCGACACGCAGGCCAAAGCCCGGATGCGGGAAGCATGGACATTGCGCGAAGGCGAGCCCTACAACGCCGATTATCCCAAGAAATTTCTGAACGATACCGGACATATCGTTCCGCGCGGCGTGCAGTGGGCCGTCGGCGTTCATGAATCGCTGGACGCGAAGGCGAAGACGGTGGACGTGGAGATCCGGTTCAAGCAGCAGTAGCGCTCGGACGCCTTGGCGTGAAGCTGTCGGGTCATGACGAAGAAAATATTTTGCATCCAGAGGCATTGAGCGCGAATCCTTATAGGATCATCAGTGGGGTGTCACCTTTGAACGATCACTCCGTTTCACCGGAGAGGAAAACAGTATGAAAATCAATCGAATTGCGGTCGCGGTTCTTGGGATGCAGATGTTGGCCGGGTTAGCGGCGGTCCCGGCGTTGGCTGCCGGCAAGAGCCAGACGTTGACCGGCGAAGTGAGCGACGCCATGTGCGGGGCAAAACATGGGATGGCGGGCAATGCCGCGGAGTGCACGCGCGGATGCGTGAAGCATGGATCGAAGTACGCGCTCGTGGTCGGGGACAAAGTTTACACGCTGGAAACTTCGGACAAGGCTGCGCTCGCCAAGCTGAACGATCTGGCGGGTGCAAAGGCCAAGGTGACCGGAGACGTCGACGGCTCCACGATCACGGTAAAGTCGGTCGCTGCGGGATCGTAAGGGCAATCGGGTCAGCGCACCATCGGGTCATCGGGTGATCGAAAACCCAGTGTCATCCGCTTTCGATCATCCTTCGATCATCCGATGAGACTATCAATCCAGGTTCTCATCATCAACAAAAACCGGCGGTGAGCCGCCGGTTTCTTGTGTCTCCGCGATCTCTGCTGTTGTCAATTCTGACTGTTCGTCTATCGGACTAATTCTGGTTCGGATTATCGTCCCGGCGCTTCAGCGTTGGGCGGTCGTCGTCGCTCTGGTCCGTTCCGCTGGTCTTATCGCACCGTCTTGTCGCTGGTTGAAGTGCGGCGCAGGCTGGGATTGTTCGCATCCTTCTGTTCGAGGACCTTGTGCCGGTTCTCGATGCGTCGCCAGCCGCGATTTCACGTCGTCAAACTCGGATGTGGAAACGATGTATTGCGCGCGCGCCGGAAGAATGGTCGCAATTTCCTTTTGCGACGCTTCAATGCGGTCGGGCGTCTGCGGGTGCGAGGCAAAGGCCTTGGCGATCGAGCCCGGCTTCTTCTTCTCTTTCGCCTGAATCTTCTCGAAGAAGCTGATGAATGCCTGCGGATCGTACCCCGTCTTATACATGTATTGCACTCCGAGGTAGTCGGCTTCGGCTTCGAAATTGCGTTGGAACTTCATGAACGTGAGCGGCAACGCCAGGCCGGATGCTTCGTAGATTCCGTAGCCCAAGCCTCCCCCCATGAAGATCAGCGGAAGAGTGCCGATGTTCGCCCAATTCGCACGCGTCATCTGGCGCATCCCGTGGCGGGCGCAAACGTGCGAAATTTCATGCGCCATCACGCCGGCCAGTTCCGCCTCTTCGTCGGCCGCCAGAATCAGGCCGGAGTTCACGTAGAAAAATCCGCCGGGCAGCGCGAACGCATTGATCTCGTCGGAGTCGATGACCTTGATGGTGAAGGGCACCTGCGCGTCGGAATTGCGCACCAGATTTTGTCCGATGCGGTTGACGTACTCGTTCACCACCGGGTCCTGGATCAGCTTCACGCTTTGCTCCACCTGCATCGAGTACTGCTTGCCGATCTTGATTTCGGTTTCGAGCGAGTACCAGTCGCCCAAGCCGCGCCCGCCAACCTTGCGGTTGCCAATGGCGTCGACATCGTCCTCGCCGCCGGTCGTGCTTCACCTTGCTGGCGTCGGGCTCCTGGACGGGAGGCGGCCCGCTCGGAGCAGCGTCGCCGGGGCTCGAGGAAGTGTCGGCCGGTGGAGCCGGAGCGGAGCCGGTAGTCGCCGGGGGATTCTGCGGTGAAGCCGGCGTTGCCCCAGGCGTAGAGGCAGTCGTCGAACCACTGGCCGGTTGCGTGCTCGCGGGCTGCGCGGTTGGCGGAGGCGTCTGCGGCTGTGAGGCTTGCGGCGGCGAGGTTGGAGCCTGGGAAGGTTGCTCCTGCGCCAATGCGGGCAACGTCAGCAGCGCTAGTAAACTCAGGGAGATCAGCAATCTACGGAACGACATTTGGCACACCCCGCGGGAACCCTGCCGGTTGAGATGATTATACCCCGATTGCAAGTCGGGGATCGACGGAGCTTCCCATCCAGTTGGACGCAGGTTCGAGCCGGAAAGTTACCCGTTATTTTCATGGCGCGCCGCGCTCGACCCGGCGCTTCAGTCTCGACGCTGGCCGAAGCCGAGCGCAGGCAGCACCTCTCCCGCTTTGCCCAAATAACATTCCGTGAACGAGGATGCGTTCGCGGGCTGCTCCGGCCCGACGTAGATTGTCCGCGCACGACCAGCCCATTAAGCCACAAAACTAGCGGCGGGCTCGACCACGCCTGACGTTCCTATCGCCATAAAGAGAGTGCATTGATCCAGTGCCCGATAGATTCGATCCAACTCGAACGGCACTTCTCCGAACCAGCAAATGTGCGGACGAATCCGGCCGCCGCAGTTGCATCGGGGGACTTCGGCCGGCGGCTCGTAGAGCTTCGTGTCGTCAAATGGAGCGCGGCTGCAAGTGTCGCAACGGCTCTTGAAAAGCTCTCCGTGCATGTGGGCGGCGTTTCTCGAACCCGCCTGCTCGTGCAGGCTGTCCACGTTCTGGGTGCAGACGAAGAGCCGGTCTCGCAGCGAGTCTCCAAGTTTGGCGAGCGCGAAGTGCGCCGGATTGGGCTTGGCCGACGACGCCACTCGCCGGCGCATGGAATAAAACTCCCACACCAGCCTAGGATTGTGGTGCCAGGCCTCCGGCGAAGCGACCTCCTCGATACGGTAATTTCGCCAAAGCCCGCCCACGCCCCGAAAAGTCGGAATGCCGCTTTCCGCGCTCACGCCTGCCCCAGTGAGAACGAAGACAAAGTCGGAGGAAGAAAAAGTAAGCATCTGCGGAAAATGTACGCCTCCATTCAGAGACTGTAAATCCATTCCAAGCCTCCCGTGCTCACCCACTAGTTGTTTAGTCCCACAGTGTGATGGAGTAAAGTACGAGCAGTTGCCAGCATGGGAGGCATTGTGGGACAGGTACTCCACGGAAGCGCCCGCACGACAGCGGCAGTGCGTCGAGCGATACAAGATAGTCAAGCGAGCTTGAGTCGTTTGTCTGGGCAGTATGGGATCAACCCCAAGACAGTCGCCAAGTGGAGGAAGAGAGCGTCGGTTGAAGACGCGCGAATGGGTCCTGAGCCTCGCTCCACCGTCTTGACCGAGGAGCAGGAAGCGGTGGCAGTCGCCTTTCGCAAGCAGACGCTGTTGCCGCTGGACGACTGCCTCTACACCCTCCAGGCCACCATGCCGCGTCTGACCCGTTCGGCCCTGCACCGTTGTTTCCAGCGTCATGGCATCAGCCGCCTCTCCGATGTCGAGGGAGATAAGCCGGTCAGGAAGAAGTTCAAGCAGTATCCCATCGGCTACTTCCATATAGATATCGCCGAGGTGCGCACCGAGCAAGGCAAGCTCTATCTCTTTGTGGCCATTGATCGAACCAGCAAGTTCGCCTACGCTCAGTTGCACGAACGCGCTACCAGGCGCATCGCCGCCGACTTCCTCCGCGCCCTGGTTGCAGCCGTGCCCTACGCCATCCACACCGTGCTCACCGACAACGGCACACCTTTCGTTGACAACACACCGGAACCGGCTCTAACAGAAGAGGAGATCGAAACTGCCCCTCCTCTCTTCTTCCGGGTCCATGCCTTTGCCTATGCCTGCGAACAAAACTCCATCCAGCATCGCCGCACCAAGCCGAAGCACCCTTGGACCAATGGGCAGGTCGAGCGCATGAACCGGACCCTGAAGGAAGCCACTGTCCAACGCTTCTACTACCAAACCCATCAGCAGCTCAAAGAGCACATGCAGACCTTCCTCATGGCATACAACTTCGGCAAACGACTTAAGACCCTCAGAGGCCTCACACCCTACCAATTCATCTGCCAACAATGGCAAAAAACACCCCTCCGATTTACAATTAACCCACTCCATCACACTGTGGGA
>CAWHYN010000025.1:0-127577 GCA_963833515.1 uncultured beta proteobacterium
CCTCATTACGTTTTGTGCCGCGGAACTGGCGCACGTTGAGTCCGACGGTCAGGCGCAGTTCGCTGGTGGCTTGCGCGGTCGAGAGCAGCCGTGAGCAGAGATTCTGGAGAAGGCGACTCAATATAAAGAGGATGGATTCGAGGGTTTCGACGGGATCGTCAAACTCGAAACTCGCGGTGAAATCGGCATGGGGATCGAATGACAGAAGAGGCCGGACGAGTGCGCCGCGAGCAAGTTTTTGCAGGTACAGGCCCTCCTGTCCAAGCCGCTCGACGATAGCCACAGCGGGGAGAGCGGCTAGCGATTGAAACGTGCGGATGCCCCAACTGGCTAGGGTTTCGAGCATGGCAGGCGCAAGCGGCAGAGTTCCCACCGGAAGGGAAGCGAGACAGCGGGCTTCGTCGCCGACAGGAATGATTGTGTTTTCGAGAAAGCCGCGGGCCGCGAGAAAAGCAGCGTCTGGATTGGCGGCGATGGCGATGCGGACGTTCAATCCGATGGCGGCGGCTTTGGCGGCGATGGCCTGCGCTGCGCGCTGCCAGACATTCTGAGTACGCTCATTATTATTGTTTAAATTATTGTTTAAGCGATCGTCATAATTGAAGCGCTCGTTTTTTATGCGATCGCTTCTTAGGTAATCTTGGCCGGTTGCTATTCTGCCGGCCGTCCTTTTGAATGCCGACTTTTAGGCGGCTAAAAAGCTTTTCGGTTCCCGTCAGATCAAGAATGGCGGCGCCGGGAGCGGTGGATTCCACGCGCGGAGAAAACGTGGCTGCGCAGTCGAGCAGGGCGGCTTGCGCGGATTCTTCTTCGGCGAGCGAGCGCTTGCGCAATTCGATGCCCGCACAAATCTCGGCTTGCAGCTTGGTCATACCAGTTTGAATGCCGACGCGGCGGGCAGCGAGGTTCGCGGCGAAGACTCGGGGCAGACTGGCGGGGCCGTCGAGAATGGCAATGGGAGAGCGGCTCAGAGCCGTGCGTCTCTCGGCTGGCTCGGGGAGCAGGGACGCCTGCACGGGGAAATCGGGAATGTAGATACAGGCAAACATGGAATTACGATTTCTGAAATTAGGCCCATTGCGCCTTACGAGAAAAACCTGCCCTTTCCGAGCGAACGGGTTTCTTCTCCCGATCGCGCACTACCTCTACATTCAGGCCCCATGGTGCAAGCAAATTTCCGTTAAACAAATCCGCACATGCAGGGGCCGCGGCCGATACGCGCAGCACCAGCCCGGCGCAACTGGTGGCGTGCGGTTCCTGCGAAAGAAAAACCAGGGCCGCGGGTTGGCGCTCGATGACGCGGCTGAAACGGAACCATGAACTCAAAGGAATGCGGCGCACGACGCGCTCGGGGATGCCACTGATATCGACGGCGATCAATCCAAAGCCGCCGCTTTGCAGCAAAATATCGGTGACTTTAAAAGCCTGCTCCAGAGGAGGGAGTTTTCCGCGATTTTCCACCCCATCCCGCCAAAACCGTGCGTACTGGGGGCCCCGATTTTTCCCACAGCGCACCCAGAGCAGACGCGGCAAGACAATGCCGGCGGCCTGGCCGGAGGCGGGATCAAAATTATCAGTGGCATCGACGAGGGCGCAAAAGCGCGTGCGTGTAGCCTGGGCCAGCAGAGAAATGAGCACCGAAGTCTTGCCGGAGGAGGCCATGCTTCCACCCCAGATCGGCAAAGGCGACCGTTCCGAGGGCCCCAGCTCGTTGCCGCAAATTTCTGTCAAGGCATGCAAGGGAATGCCGCCAACGGCGTCGTCAATCTGGGCAATACCGGCGGAGATCGAGCCACGATCTGCCCGCGGATAGAAGGTAAAAGCAGCGGGGATGGCCTGTTCGATTTGAGCTTTCAGCTGTGCGGCTTGCATGATATGTTCGCTATTTGTTCGCCTAAAATAAACCTTCAATAAAATCTTGTCAATGCCCTTAAGGGCCATGTGATGGGTGATTTTCTGTAACCTGTTGAACCGACTGCGAATATTTTTTCGGCAATGTCGGGTTTAAGTAGTGGGCATGCAAATGTGGTAGCGTTACTGGGAGTTCAAAAAAAGTTTGCAGTCTTCTAAGTAGAAATCTGCCGGTCGATTCACGCACCCGCAGCAGCTCAGAGCGGGCGGCGTAGGAGGACCAGCAAGGGGAACAACACTATGCGAAAGATTTTCTCCCTCCGTTCTGTGCTGTTTGCACTCGTTGTGCTGGCAATGTCGATGGCAATGGCTCCGACATCGTCGGCGCAGATTGGTATTTCAGTTCGCTTCGGCCCGCCGGCGCTTCCCGTCTACGAGCAGCCGATTTGCCCAGGAGACGGGTACATCTGGACGCCGGGCTATTGGGCGTGGGATGCGGATATTGACGATTACTACTGGGTGCCGGGCACGTGGATACTGGCTCCGGAAGTTGGATATCTATGGACGCCGCCGTGGTGGGGATGGGGCAACGGCGCGTGGTTTTGGCATGAGGGGTATTGGGGACCGCATGTCGGCTATTACGGCGGAATCAACTACGGGTTCGGATATTTCGGCTTCGGCTTCGTTGGCGGACGCTGGGACCACGATCACTTCTTCTACAACCGTTCGGTGGCCAACATCAATGTCGTGAACATTCACAACGTGTATGAAGAGCGCATCAACAACGTCACGGTCAATCACGTGAGCTACAACGGCGGGCCGGGCGGAATCGAGGCGCGTCCGCGGCCGGAAGAAGAGATGGCTGATCGCGACCGGCACATCGGTGCGGTTGCAGCTCAGACCCAGCATTGGCAGGCGGCGCGTGGAAATCCGCAAATGCGCGCTTCTGCGAACCAGGGGAGGCCTCCGATCGCGGCGACAGCCCGACCGGGCGAGTTTAGCGGCCGTGAACGTCATGGCTGCCCGAGAAGCGGGCGGAACCTATAACCGTCCGGAAAATCGTGGCGGAGAACAACGTGGCGCTCGCCGCGTGGCGAAGCCGCAAATGCTGGTGGGAACTTCACCCATGCCAAGGAATTGCCGGCTTATCAAAAGGTCACGCCAAACACCGGAAATCCCAGACAGGACCAGAGGTTCCAGCAGCAGCAGGAAAGGCTGGCCTCGCAGCAAGCCAAGGAACAGCAGAAACTCCAGCAGCAGCAGGAGAAGGAGCACCAGCAAGCGGCGAAGCAAAGCTCTAACAGGCTCGCCAGCAGCAGATGGAGCAGCGGCATCAGCAGCAGACGCAGCAGTTGCAGCAGAAGCATGTTCAACAGCAGCAGCATCTGCAGCAGAGGATGCAGCCTGCAAGCAGGCCATCAGGCGGCGGTGAAAGAAAGAAGTAGAAGGGAAGAAGTAGAGGATAATTGTTTTGGATGTTATGCGGGATCTGCCTTCTGGCAGATCCCGTTTTATTTGGGGCATTCCCGCTGCTGATGTAGAGCGTCATCTATGGGCGACTGAAGCCGCGAGCGCCGCTCTCGTGCTCCAGACGACGCTCGACCGACTCGCCCGTCTCCGTGTCCAGCATCGCGATCTGCTGGTAGCGCGTATGTAAATCACAACTTACAATTTGCATGTGCTCGGCTCCTTTCCTCCGAGCCTGGTTGCTTGAGCGCACCAAGTTTACTCGGCGGCTGGGGAGCCGACACGGTTATCTAATCAGCTGGCGGTTCCTAACTTGTGCAGGTCAGGGGAGATCGGCGTAGAATGGAGCCGTTTTCTAAGTCAAGAAAGGAGATTCGAAGTTCAATCCTCCCCGCCCCGAAGTTAACCGGGTGAACTGAGATTCCGCCTTGCGAGAACTTGCGCGCATCTGGGAGTTTTTTCTAGGGCAGTCGCTCACTGTTGAACTCCTCGAGTTGACAGTGGCAATAGTGGCGCTCGTCATTACGGTGATGCTAAGCCTCCCGGTGACAGTCTTTTACGCGGGTCAACTACTGAGATCTTGGAGGAAGCGAACCGCCAAAAAGCGTCTCGAGGCTTTGGGGTGTAACCCTGATGTCCTGGATCAAATCAGAGAAAACTACATAAGGCCTGACTACCAGCGCGTCGACCCCGCAGAAGGCAGGCATCTATTGGACGCCTCACTAATTCGGGTGAATCTTTCGAGATGGATCCGCGAACTTTTGGCAAATCCGGGCGCTCTGCCTCGCGGTATATCCATCAGGGCGAACCGGTCGGCGGGCAATTCCGGAGGTACACGCGAGGACCTATTCAAATACATAGACGGCCATCTCCTACGCCACGAGGCCGACAAATTCATCCTTCTACTTGCAGACACTGGAATGGGCAAGACGGTATTTCTGGCGAACTATCTTGCCCATCGCGTGCTTATGTGGAAACGCGGCGACGTTGAGGTTGTGTACCTAATGCTGAATGATCCCGACGCCGACGCGTTGGACCGCATCGAGGAGATAGGGAAAGAGCGAGGGGTAAGATCCCTCAAGACTCTGCTGTTATTGGACGGCCTAGACGAAGACGTACAGTCTCTAGGAAGACCTGGCGAGCGTCTTTTAGCGCTAGTCGCGAAGTCGCAAAATTTCCTCCGCGTGATTGTTACATCTCGAACCCAGTTGTTCGGAAAAGACAACGTAATTCCGACAGATAGTCATGTCCCTAGGAACGTGCTCCGAGACGTTGGTCACGGGAATCACCAGATCGAGAAACTGTATTGCTCTCCGTTCAACCTTGCGCAGGAGGATGCTTACCTCCGACGAAAGTTCTGGAAACGGGAGGACCTCCGACGCGCGCGTGAAACTGTTCGCAAAATGGATGACCTCAGCGCTCGCCCCATGTTGCTTTCGCACATCGACGCAACCTTTTCGCACGAAACAGAAATTAAGAGAACCAGCCAAGTATATGAACTCCTCATTAACAAATGGATCGTCTGGGAAGAGGCCAAGAAAAAGGTAGAGAACCCAGCGGTGATGCGGGAATTCCTCGAATGCCTGGCCGTGGATCTGTACATGAGATGGGCTAACGAAATGGGAAGTATGATCGGAGATTCAGAGCTACAGGACGTTCGCGGTGAGGTTCAAGACCAAGCTGCCCGAAGTCGCCGACGTTTGCGTACGCTCGCTTCTGACCCGCGACGCTAAGCGGAACCTCAAGTTCGCTCATAGATCGATACTGGAGTATCTCTTCATCGCCCGATTCCGCAAGTTCCCATATGGGACATGGGAAAGGGCGCGTTTGGTCAATGGTGAGTCCATCCGATGGAGCGAGCCGATGAAGGAGTTTTACCTCGAAAGTAGTCTAGACTCGTGGGAAGAGGATCGGAAGCCCATCAACTTGTACGAGAAAGCTGACCTCTCTGGTCTGGAGAATGTAAGAGGATTGGAGCCGTTCCGCAGGCCCCGCTCCGTTTCCGAAAGGGTCGACAGGCGAGAAGAGGATATCGATTGGGTGAGGAAAGATCTGCTGAAGAGGGCAGCACCAAACGCCGATCCTCACCTTTTTTGCGAAGTACATGCCGCTCCAAATGATCCAGGAAGCCACAACGAGATCTGGAATGCTGCTAAGGACGCAATGTGGAGTGCCGCTATAAGTGTCACCCCTCAATTGCAGAAGGCTCTTGACATGATAGTTGACGAGGTTCTAAGGAACCTGACGTCCGAAGCAGTCGTAGTTATCGACCACGCCCTGGGCCTCGTGTGGGAGGTGCCTGGCTCACACCTGCCGGCGGTCCATGCGATGGGCCAAGCACGAGCCGCTTGTCTGAAAGTCGCCCATTTTGCGGGTTTCAGCGACTGGCATCTCCCGACACTTGACGAACTTTCTTCTCTGGTGTATCTCCTCCGGGAAGATCACCCCAGCGCCTTTGATTCCCTAGGACAGTTCATCTGGACGGCCGATAGGGAGGGCTTGCGACCTATAAGCGTTAACGTGAAAACCTGCCGCACTGGCTTCCACGAGCAGCTTAACGATCACTGCCCACGGACAGTATGTGTCGCTTCGGTTGGCTCTCGAACTCGATAGGGCAACACAAGGGCGAGACTCGCCGCATAGAGCGCACCGCCAGATCCTCTTCCAGAAGATTTGGCGGGTAGCCCCGTCCTATCGCGAAGCGAAGGGCTGGGACTTTGACTTCCGCCCCCCCACCACTTTCATCCGCGGGTGCCCAAGACAATGAGGGTGCCCCACACATCGCGTTCTTTGCGATGTGTGGGCTTGGGGAGCCAGGCGGCCACGTCCCTCCATAGCACACCCTGTCAAGCCCGGTTTGGCCTCCTCAAAAACGACTAACCCATTTCCCCTGTTATCCCTGTAGGCGTTGTACGTACATATCTGTATTCCAATAAATATTTTGTTCGCCCACTATTCGCTACTAAACGCGGGGACAGACCGAACTGACCCAATTTCTTGGCCACCCATCCAAGGCCCGTTCCGCCCCACGCTGCCGTCGCCAGGTTCTCAGTTCTCATAACATGCCTTGTCAAGCCGCTTTTGATCTCCCCGGAGAACCCGAAGCCCTTTCGTTTATTTGCCCTGCGCGCCTTGTACGTATATATTGGTATTCCAATAAATATTTTGTTCGCCCCCTGTTCGCTGTTTGGAATTCCGTTTTCGCCCCTGAGTTTTCGCAGGCCCTTCGCCTTTATGCCAACAAATGTACGTACACATAGTACTGCATAGTGTTCCACGTGGAACACTCGCGGAACATTCCTGCCCTTCGTGGTGAGCGGCCGGTCACTGGCCCGCTTCGAAGCGGTAGCCGATGCCGCGCAGGGTTTTCAGATAGCGCGGATGGCGTGGGTCGCGTTCGATCTTTTCCCGCAGGCGGCGGACGAAAACGTCGATGGATCTAGGAGTTACGAACGAACCTTCCTTCCACACGGCGTCCAGAAGCTGGTTTCTGGTGAAGACGCGTCCGCGATGGCGAGCGAGATACTCAAGCAGACGAAACTCCCGCACCGTGGTCGGTATGGTCTTTCCTTCGATGCGCAGCGTCATTGAGGCTCCGTCAATTTCCAGGTCTCCCATGCGGATGACCTCGCCGTTGGTGGGTTCCGGCTGGGCGCGAAGAACGTTGCGCACGCGGGCCAGCAGTTCGCGGGGACTGAACGGCTTGGTAATGTAGCCGTCGCCTCCGGCTTCGAATGCCTGGAGACGGTCGGGCTCCTGAGTGCGGGCGGAGAGGAAAATGACAGGAGTTTTCGCGAGCTGGCCGTGCTGGCGAATCTGGCGGCAGAGGTCGATGCCGCTGATGCCGGGCAGCATGATATCGAGCAGGAAGAGCGACGGCGGCGCCATGGCGGCGGAGCGAACCACGGGCGCGCCCGACAGGAAGGCTGAAACCTCATAGCCCGCCGTCCGCAGGTTGTGCTCGATCAAGCGGGAAACGTCAATGTCGTCTTCGACGACGTAGATCAGCTCCGAAGTGCGCGTGTTGGCAGACGCCGCCTCCATCGAGGGGTACATGGTGTGGAAGAAACCCTTCTCCTGTCCCGTGTTTGCGCTGAAAATCTAAGTTGACAGTAACGGGCATGTGTTGCAGCAATGTTTCGTTCGTGTTAAAGGAGCGTGAATTTGCTGGGGTGGTGATTCGAGCGGTACACTGCCTACTATGAATCAACCGAACCAACCGAACCTGAAATTCATACAGACCGACGACTACCGCGAGACCTATGCCAATAGCGTGCAGATACGGGTCAGCGTGTGGGATTTTTTTCTCGTCTTTGGCACCATGCAACAGCCCTCGGAAACGCAAGTGGAACTGCGGAACTTCCAGGGAATCTATCTGAGCCCGCAACAGGCGAAGGCACTCATGGCGCTGATGCAGCAGAACGTATCGAACTACGAAGCCGCATTCGGTGAGATCAAACTTGACCCGCGAGCCCCGGGTGGCCCCATTCACTAATGCCCGCTCCGCCGGCGGCGCCGTCTCATTCAAAGGCCAGGTCGTCAGTTCGACTCGCATGGCCGCAGCAGTTTCTTCTGTTCGCGCTGTTTTTTGCCGGGCTGATGCTGCTGCATGCGCCGCTGCTGCGCCTGCCTTATTTTTGGGATGAGGCGGGCTATTACGTTCCGGTGGCGCGCGATCTGCTGCTGACCGGTTCTCCGATTCCGCAGTCCACAATTTCGAACGCGCATCCGCCGCTGGTGATGGCATGGCTTGCGCTGGCGTGGCGTGTGTTCGGATATTCGACGCTGGTCACGCGCACTGCCATGCTGGCGGTCGCCGCATTCTCCCTGCTCGGCCTGTTTCGCCTGGCGCGGACTGTCGCGAATGTGCCAGTGGCATGGGCGGTGACCGTGCTGACGGCGATCTACCCGGTTTTCTTCGCGCAGAGTTCGCTGGCGCAGGTGGACCTTGCCGCCGCGGGATTCACCTACTGGGCGCTGCTGGCTTGGCTGGAAGACTCGGCGTGCGGCGTGGTGCTCTGGTTTGCGCTGGCGGCGATGGCGAAAGAGACGGCTATCGCGGTGCCGCTGACTTTGCTTGCGTGGCAGTTGATTACTCCGTTCTTTCCCGCAGCGTGGAAGAAGCTCACGCCGCCCGCCGGCAGGACTCGATCGCTTTACCTGCTAATCCCGCTTGTGGTGCTCGCTTGCTGGTTTGCATATCATCGCCTGAAGACGGGGTTTTTTCTCGGTAACCCGGATTTTCTGCGCTACAACCTCGGCGCAAATTTGAGCCTTCTACGCATTCCTCTCGCCTTCGGCATGCGGGTTTGGCAAACGGTGGGATACTTTGGCCTCTATCTGCTGAATGTCACGGCGCTGGCCTCCATGTTTCGTGCGCCGCGGAGCGATCGCGACACACCTTGCGCCGGTATTCCGCTCTGGCAACGAGCGGCGGGCGCGGTGGTGATCCTTGCTTATCTATTGTTCATGTCCGTCGCAGGCGGAGCTGTACTTGCTCGTTACCTGCTGCCGGTTGTGCCGCTGGTGATTCTTGCGTCGGTGGTGACCCTCTCGCGACGGCTGCGTCATTGGAAGCTGATGGTGGCGGCGGTCGGTGCCCTGTTTGCCATTGGACTCGTCAGCAATCCTCCGTATGGCTTCTCGCTCGAAGATAATCTCGCGTATCGGGATTTTGTTGTCATGCATGCGGAAGCCAGCCGCTTCGTGACCATGCGGTATCCGCACTCGAAGGTCCTTACCGCATGGCCGGCCTCCGACGAACTGAGCCGCCCGTGGCTTGGATATGTCGCGCGTCCATTCGGCGTCGTGCGCATTGAAGACTTTACTTCCGGGCAGATCGAAGCCGCCGCGGTGGCCCGAGACAGGTTCGATGTTGTTTTCGCTTTCTCCACAAAATATGTGCCCGAGCACGAGCTGCTCGCAAACTGGAGCGTCTGGCGGCAGCTGAAGGAGAGATTCTTCGGTTATCACCAGGATTTGCCGCCGGAAGAAATCGCGCGCCGCTCGGGCGGGAATATTGCATTCCAGAAAAAAGAAAATGGCTTGTGGGTGGCGGTGATTGCCTTGGATCAACGATAAACGATAAGCGATAGTTTGCCGAATGCCGATCGACAGCCGGCGGAGGGTTATCGCAGCAGATGACAGGAATGCGTCTTGATCACGACCCAGACATTGCTGCCCGCCTTGAGCGCTAGCGCTTCGCGCGCCGCGAGCGTGAGCTGAACCACGAAGTTGATTCCACCACAGTTGACCACGGCCGACACGATTCCATGTTCCTGCTCCAGTCGCTGAACTGTTCCCGCGATCACGTTGCGCGCGCTCAGGCCGCGCGGTTCCTCCGTTGCCAGCAGTATGTCGCCGGCGCGAATCCCTACCCGTACTCTCGCTCCGGCCTCAAGCGGCTGCGAGCGGAGTTTCAAGGTGCAAAGATCCCGGCCCGATCCTGCACGTCATCGTGCCGCGATCCGCGCTCACAGCTCCTACCGCAGCATCGAAGATGTTTTCAAAGCCGGAGAGTTGCGCCACGGTCTCAAGCTGCGGCGCATGCATCACATCTTTCGGCAAACCCTGCGCGACGATTTTCCCTTCCTCCAGCACGATCACCTCTTCACCCAGCGCAAATACTTCCTCGCCGCTATGGGTAATAAAGAGGATAGGGATGCGGTAGTGCTGATTCCAGCGGCGCAGATCGGCGATGACCTGCGATCTCGTCGGTCGATCGAGCGCGGCGAGCGGCTCATCCAGCATCAGCGCCCGCGGCTGTGTGACCAAAGCGCGAGCCAGGGCGACGCGCTGGCGTTCGCCTCCGGAGATTTGTGCCGGACGGCGCTCGCGCACATGTCCGATGCGAAATGCTTCGAATAGCTCGGCGCTGCGCTTGCGCCTCTCCGCGCGATCAAGCCCGCGCAATCCGTACTCCACATTTTGCTCCGCGGTCAGGTGAGGGAAGAGCGCCAGGTCCTGGAGAACATAGCCGACTCGCCGCTTCCATGGGGGCAGATTGATGCTGCCCTCGGAGGCATAAACTTCCTCGCCTCCGATGACGATGCGGCCGTCGTCTGGCGCGGCAAGGCCCGCAATGCAATCGAGCAACGTGGTCTTGCCCGCGCCCGATGCGCCAAACAAGATGGTGAACCCCGCGAGAGCGCGGAAATGCACGTTCAGCAGGAAACTGCCGGCGGGATTCGGGAAGCGCTTGCGAATGCGGACTTCAATCTCGGAAGAGATGGGCTGGGTTCCGGTCGCGACCGCCGTCTTCACTTCCACGGGCTCACCGTCCAGGGACGCCGGTTCAATCCGTAAACGACCGAGAGAAGAACGAAAGAGATTACGAGTAACACGACTGCCGTTTCGTTCGCGCCGGCGTAGTCGGCAGCCTGCACGCGATCGTAAATGTCGATGGAAATCGTGCGGGTCACGCCGGGGATATTGCCTCCGACCATGAGAACCACGCCGAACTCGCCCAACGTGTGCGCGAAGCTGAGGGTGAACCCGGTGATGAGTCCCGCCTTCGAAAGCGGCAGAACCACGCGGCGGAATGTTTGCAGCGGCGATTGTCCCAGCGACGCCGATGCGCGCAGCAAACCCGCATCCACCGCTCCGAACGATGCGGCAAAGGGCTGCACGGCAAAGGGCAGGCTGTAGAGCAGGGAACCAAGCACCAGGCCTTCGAAGGTGAACGCCAGCGTGTGCCCGGTGAGAGATTCCCACCAGCGGCCGAGCGGACTGCGCGAGCCGAGGGCAACCAACACGTAGAATCCAAGAACCGTTGGCGGCAGCACGATGGGGAGAGCGACGAGGGCTTCAATCAGAAATTTCCAGCGCCAGCGCGAATAGGTAAGCCAGTAGGCGATAGGAATTCCAACCGCAAACAGAACAGCGGAGACGATCGTGGCCAGCCGCACAGTAAGCCAGAACGCCTCCCAACTCATTTCAGTGTTTCTCCGCGGGGAGGCTGAAGCCGTAGTCGGCAAGCAGGGAAGTGGCTTCGGGCGAGCGCAGGAAATCGAGAAACTTCCGCGCCGCCTCTTGTTGCTTCGAGTGAGAAAGCACAACCGCGGCCTGGTTCAGCGTGGGATAGGCGTCCAGGGGCACCGTCCAATAGCGGCCTTTCGCTTTCATCGCCGGCGCCAGAGCGTGCGACAGCGCGACCAAACCCGCCTGCGCATTCCCGGATTCCACAAACTGCGCCGCCTGCGAGATATTTTCGCCCAGCACCAGCTTGCCGGAAATCTGGTCATACAGTCCGAAATGCCGCAGCGCGGCTTCGGCGGCGCGGCCGTAGGGCGCGTGCTCCGGGTTCGCGATCGAAATCTTCTTCACTGACGGATCGAGCAGCGCCTGCATGCCGAGCTTGGTTAGATCGAGCGGCGAATCGTTCGGGACCCACAGTACAAGCCGTCCTATCGCATAGCGATACAGTGTGTTCTCCTCCGCCAGTCCGGCGGCAATCAGTTGTTTGGGATATTCCTCGTCGGCGGAAAAGAAAACATCGAAGGGCGCGCCGTTGCGAATCTGGGTGGTCAGATTGCCGGAAGCGCCGAAAGTACGAGTTTGACGTCTTGTCCCGTCTTACTCTTGTATTTCGAGGCAATTTCCGGCAGCGCGGAGCTGAGGTCCGCCGCCGCCGCGACTGTTATTTCCTGAGCGAAAGCCGTGTGCGCATAAGAGCGCTAGCAACAAGAGGCGGCGGAGCATGGGCAAGCTTCTATCTGGTAATTCGCAGCAAAAGAAGCAATAAAGAGATCTAATGACAGCTAGACAAGCTAGAGCCAGCTAGTAGCAGCTTCCCTCACACCAGCTTCGTCTTCGACAACGGCAACTCGCGCACGCGTTTTCCCGTCGCCGCAAACACGGCGTTGTACAGCGCCGGCGCGAACGGCGGAACTCCGGGCTCACCCACCCCCGCCGGCAGTGCGTCGCTCTCTACGATATGCACATCGATATTTCGCGGCGCGCGGTTCATGCGCGTAAGTTGGTAATTGTGAAAGTTACTCTGGTCAATCACGCCATGCGTGGCCGTGATCTCGCTGAACAGCGCCAGACTTGTTCCGAAAACCGCCGCTCCCTCAAACTGGTTGCGAACGTTATCGGGACTGACGACGGTTCCGGCATCCACGGCAGTCCACACATTCGGAATGTGCACCTGGCCCTTCGCATCCAGTTCCACTTCCACCACCGTTGCAACGTAAGTTATAAAGCTGCGATGCGCGGCGATTCCCATGCCGCGTCCTTTGCCCATCGTCCGCTTTCCCCAGTTCGACCGCTGCGCCGCTATCTCAATCACGCGGCGCAAGCGGGCCGTGTCCAGCGGAAATCCCTTCGCGTCCTCCGCCTCGTCGCCTTTGAGATCGAGCGGAACTATCCGCGCCGGGCCCACCAGATCGAGCAGATACTCGACCGGATCTCTGTTGGCCCGCGCCGCGAGTTCGTCGGCAAATGAATGAATGGCGAACGCGTGATAAATGTTAGCGACGCTGCGCAGCCAACCGATGCGCACATGATAGTCAGCGGGCCCATTCTCCGCGCGGTGATTCGGGATATCGAACGGCAGATTGTTCCAACCCAGGCCCATCTCGTCTTCCGCGTACCTGGCTTTGGCGTCGAAGGTCGATGCAATCGGCGGATAAGTCGTGCGCTGCAGCCAAGCGGTCGGTTTTCCATTCGCCCCAATTGCGGCCTTCATGTACATCGCCGCCACCGAGTGGAAGTAATCGCACTGTATGTCATCCTCTCGCGTCCACACCACTTTCACTGGTTTGCCCAATTGCTTGGAGAGGACCGCAGCCTCGGCTACCTGGTCGGGCTTCGACTTCCGCCCAAAGCCGCCGCCCAGCAGAGTTACATGGCAAGTTACGTCTTCTTTCTTAATCCCCAGCACGCCCGCCAGAGTTTCCTGCACTTCCTGTGGATTCTGCGTCGGCGCCCACGCCAGCACTTTGCCGTCGCTATAGTCCGCCACGGCTACATTCGGGTTCCATAGCGCCGTGCGCCAGATGCGGCGCATAGTACTCGGCCTCGACAATCTTGCCGCCCTTGGCAAACTCGGCATCCACATCGCCAATGTTGCGCACAACCTTGCCGGGCTGCCGCGAAGTCGCTTCCAGCGTCTTACGGAATTCGCCCGAGTTATACACCGAATGCGGGCTGGCGCCCCACTCAATCTTGAGCTGCTTGCGCCCCTTGAACGCGGCCCACGTGCTGTCGGCAATCACCGCCACTCCGCCCAGCGGTTTGAAGACGTGCGGAGGTTCGACCGTATCGATGGTGAGCGTCTTCTGCACGCCCGCCACTTTGAGCGCCGCCTTGTCGTCGAGCGACTTAATCTTCTGCCCCAGCACTGGCGGGTGCTCGATCGACGCATACACCATACCCGGCATCGCGGCGTCCATCCCAAAGATTGCCTTGCCCGTAACCACGTCCGGCAGATCAAAGAGCGCGTTGCTTTCTTTGCCGATGTAGCGCCACTCGTCGCGCGACTTGAAGTGCAGCTCTTCTTTCTTAGGCACGGGCAGCTTCGCGGCGGCGGACGCCAGTTCGCCGTAACCAAGCTTGCGACCGCTGGCCTTGTGCACAACAAAGTGCGGTTCAGTCGAGCAGTCTTTCACCGGCACACCCCACTGCGCGGCGGCGGCGCTAAGTAACATGGCGCGGCCAGTCGCGCCCACCTGCCGCATCAAATCGAAGTTGCTGCGCACCGAATGCGAGCCGTCGGTGTCCTGCTCGCCATATTTCGGATCGCCAAGGGCCTGTTCAATTCGTACTTTCGCCCAGTCGGCGTCCAGTTCGTCGGCGACAATGATCGGCAACGCCGTGCGGCTGCCGCATCCCATCTCCGAGCGATGCGCCACAATCGTCACCGTTCCATCCGCCGCAATCGACAGCCACACCGCCGGATCGAACGCGGGCGCCGTTTCGCCTTCGGCTGCCCACAACGGTTCCGCCAGGAAACGCGCACTCAAAACGAAGACGCCGGAAGCCAGCGCCCCCTGCAAGAAACCGCGGCGGCTGACATTTTCGATGATCTTTTTTTTACTGATCTTCTTTTCAACGATCTTCCTGTCGATAAGCTTCATGCCAGCTCCTTCGCCGCCTGGTGAATGGCCGCACGAATGCGGCTGTACGTGCCGCAGCGGCAAAGGTTGCCGTTCATGGCCACGTCAATATCCTCGTCGCTCGGATGCTTGTTTTCCTTGAGCAGCGCGATCGCCTGCATGATCTGCCCCGTCTGGCAATAGCCGCACTGCGGCACGCGAATTTCCATCCACGCTTTCTGCACGGGATGCATCGGCGCAATGCCTTCAATGGTTGTGATCTCCGCGCCGCTCACCTGCTGCATGGTGGTCGTGCACGAGCGGATCGCCTCGCCGTTGCGGTGTACGGTGCACGCGCCGCACAGCGACATGCCGCAGCCGAACTTCGTTCCCGTCAGCCCCGCCACGTCGCGCAGATACCACAGCAGCGGCATATCGGGATCGCCGTCAAATGTTTTTTCTTGCCCGTTCACCTTCAGGCGAATCATGCGTCCTCCGGCAAAGCAAACGAATGCGAATGGATTGCCCACTATCCTAGTCGCAGAGCGCGAAATGTGGAAGAGCCAGTGAGAAGAAGATCGCGAAGGCAGCTGTCCTCACCGGCTTCGTCACTTCCAGACCACCGAAGTGAGAAAATCTGTCATTTGGTTTGCGCCGTGATCTGGTCTCCGCGGTGGATTCAGGCTGCCTCAGTCAATGCGGTTTCTGTTAAGTCCGCGGCATATAATCATCTTTCTTTTTCTGGAGGAATCTTGGCCTACGACGATCTGCGCGACTGGATCCAGGCGCTCGAACGCGCCGGCGAACTCAAGCGAATCCGCACCGAAGCCGACCCGATTTTAGAGATCACCGAAATCACCGACCGCGTCTCGAAGAGTCGATCATCGGAAAAAGATCGGCAGGGAAGTGTTGGCGGCTCGGCTCTCCTCTTCGAAAACCTCAAGGGCTATCCCGGCCAGAAACTTCTCATCAACCAGTTCGGCTCGGCCCGCCGCATGCGACTCGCCCTCGAAGTCGACTCGCTCGACGAGATCGCCGATCGCATCCGCGCCTTCATGGACGTCAAATCTCCGCAGGGCTTCCTCGACAAAGTCAAAATGCTGCCCATGCTCGCCGAGATGGGCAAGTTCTTCCCCAAGACCGTCGCCACCGGCCCGTGCAAAGAAGTCATCAAGCGCGACAACTTCTCGCTGCTCGATTTCCCCATCCTCAAATGCTGGCCGCAAGACGGAGGCCGCTTCATCACGCTGCCCTGCGTCATCACGCGCGACCCGAAAACCGGCAAGCGCAACGTCGGCATGTACCGCATGCAGGTCTATGACGAGCGCACCGCCGGCATGCACTGGCAGCGCCAGAAAGTCGCCGCCGAGCACTACCGCGAACGAATGCGAATGGGAGCCAGCAGCACCGAGGGTGCCCCACGTTTGCCCGATTTTGGCAAACGTGGGCGTAGCGTCGACATCATGGCGCGTTCCTCCGGAGGCGCAAAGTTAGCCGATGGCGACCGTCCGAGCGGACGCATGGAAGTCGCCGTCGCGATCGGCACCGATCCCGCGCTTACTTTCTCGGCCATCGTCCCTGCGCCGCCCGATGTCGAAGAGTTCATCATTGCCGGCTTCCTGCGCCAGAAGCCGGTCGAGTTAGTCAAGTGCGAAACCGTCGACTTAGAAGTTCCTGCCAACGCCGAAATCATCCTCGAAGGCTACGTCAATCTCGACGAACTTCGCACCGAAGGCCCCTTCGGCGATCACACCGGCTTCTACTCGCTCGAAGACGAGTATCCCGTCTTCCACGTCACCTGCATCACGCACCGCAAAGACCCAATCTACGCCGCGACCATCGTCGGCAAGCCTCCGCAAGAAGATGCCTGGATGGGCAAAGCCGTCGAGCGCATCTTCATTCCGATGATGAAGCTGACCATCCCCGAGTTAGTCGACATCAACTTACCCATCGAAGGCGTCTTTCATAACCTGATGATCGTCTCCATCCGCAAGTCTTATCCCGGACAAGCCCGCAAAGTAATGAACGCCATCTGGTCGCTAGGTCAGGCAATGTTCACCAAGTGCATCGTGGTGGTCGATGAGGACGTGGACGTGCAAGACTTAGCCGATGTAACTCTGAAAGCCTTGAATAACATTGATCCCGAGCGCGACATCCAGTTCACGCTGGGACCGGTAGATTCGCTCGACCACGCTGCGCGCTTGCCAGATTACGGCTCGAAGATGGGCATTGACGCGACGCGCAAGTGGTCAAGCGAAGGCTTCGCGCGTCCTTGGCCAGACGAGATCGCGATGGACGCGAAGACGCGCGCGCTGGTGGATGGAAAGTGGAAGGCGCTGGCGAAAGAACTTGGAATCGAATAGCCAAATCCCGCCGGAGGTTGGTCGTTTCGCTGATGTCGCGAGACGTTATTGTGCCTGGATTGAGCGCGAAGCCGCGACTCCGATTGATCTGGTCTCGATCCGGCAACTTCTTGCTGAACTACAGTTGGCTGCTCTCGGGTTGCCTGAGTCAGGGTCTGGAGACTATCAAGGAATTCCAAAGCCGGCCAGCGAAACGAAGGATACCGTTATCTCGCGGACTTCTACAGCTCCGTTTCGCTACTACTGGGATACATTCGACCCGCTGAAGGAGAATGAAGAACCCACCTGCGGAGATCTTGCGGACGATCTGTCGGACATTTGGCTTGATTTCTGGACAGGACTACGATTGCTCGATCTCGGCCATCCACTGGACGCGAACTTTCATTGGCGCCTTCTTTACGATTCGCATTGGGGCCAACATCTGCTTGGCGCGCAGCGGGCTATCCATGCGTTTCTGACCAAATGAAGCTGCCGGAGGCCCCATCCTTGCGCGTCTGTTGCGCAACGGTGGGATTCCGCGATGGCGTCCCGCCTGGGATTGTCAGCGATCTGCCCGCGATTTTGACCTAAAGCATGGGAATCGACGTGGTATAATATTTATACCTTTACTATACCGGTTCGGCGCGGCTGAGATCTCATGAGGTTCGAGTACGATCCCGAGAAGAGCGCCCAGAACAAGCGGAAGCACGGCATCGACTTTGAAGAAGCCCAGTCTCTTTGGGCAGACCCCATGCTGGTGGAGATTCCGGCCCGTACCAGCGATGAACCGCGCTGGTTGCTGATCGGCAAGATCGATGGGAAGCACTGGTCCGCGGTAGTAACTCGAAGAGATGAAAGCGTCCGGCTGATCTCTGTAAGGCGTTCGCGGTCGGAAGAGGTGACAATTTATGAAAGCGAAGACATTTGATCGCAAATTCGATCGCGGCGCCCGGGTGGTGGATCAACTCGATCTGAACCGTGCGCGCCGTGTGGGCACCGACCCAAAGCGCGTCAACGTCGATTTCCCCTCCTGGATGGTCGATTCCCTGGACAGCGAGGCTCGCCGGCTGGGAGTGACCCGGCAGTCCTTGATTAAGCTATGGCTCGCGGAGCGGCTGAGCCAACCGCTCCCCGAGGCAAAACGCTAGCAGCCGAATCGCCCTATCTTTGTTCGATCCGCGCTGGCTGTCACACGATTCACATAGCACACCTTGTCAAGCCACTTTTCAGGCCCTAGAATCCAGTAACCCATTATTTGGGTTCTGTTTAGCGGTCTCGTACGTACATAGTTGTATTCCAGATAATATTTTGTCCGCTATTTATTCGCCTGACACCTGCTCAGTTCAAAAAAATTGCCGGTGAGTTGTATCATTATTACGCATGGCATTTCCTATCAAAATCTGTGCGGTGTGCTCGGAAGAGTTCGAACTGAAACCGGGGAAGCCGGGGTTTGCCAACCGTTGTCCGGCGTGCAGCGAACCGGAAAACACCGATCCTCAAACCAAGCCGGCCGTGGACGCCGACGAACGCAAGGCTCTCAACGAAGCTCGCCGGGGCGCGATGCGTGACCTTCTTTATCGCAAGGATAGCTGACGCTTCGTGCTCGGTGCTCCGACTTCGCCGTCTTTCGGACGCTTACCCGGTCGCAAGCGGCAATCACTCACCGCCCCATCACCACCAAAGTCAAGTGCGCACCTCACAGACTCCCGCTCCCCGCCATGCGAAAATGTCTATTCGATTGGGGCAGTGAAGGGGTGTGCCGTTTCCCAAAACGGACCTCGGCTGTCCCAAGACTATTTTCAGGGATCGAAGAGGCGCTAAGTCTTTATTCCGTAATATTTTCCATGTAAGTCCTTTATTCGGAATATTTTGCCGGGAATTTCTCCGTAAAATCTTGATTCTAATAGATCGAGGAGGGAGGGGGGAGGGGGGTGAGGGGGTATCCCGCCGCCGCAGTAATCATTCCCAAAATTGAACGAGATTCGAATCAACAGAAAAAAACAATCCCGGCTTGAGCGCAGTCCAATCTTGTGCTCTGATGGCAGAAGTAGGCGAGCTGTGGGGCTCGACTAAAGTGGAAGCTACTCGGGCGAGCGCCCGCGCCACACATCAACCTTCAACCAGCAATCCCTCTGAAGGAGAAAATCATGAGCAAAGTGCCGTTTATTCCCGAAGGCTACAACACCGTCACTCCCTACCTGGTCATCAAGGGCGCCGCGCAGGCGATCGAATACTACAAGAAAGTTTTTGGCGCGACTGTGATCGTGCGCATGGACGGTCCGGGCGGGCGCGTTGCTCACGCCGAGATGAAGATTGGCGATTCCATCATCATGCTGGCGGATGAGAATCCGGAGATGGCGATGCCGGGCCACGGCAGCGCGACTGCAATCGGCGGAAGCCCGGTGAGCCTGTATCTGTACTTGCCGAACGTCGACGAGGTGGTTGAGAAAGCTAAGGCCGAGGGCGCGAAGATTCTGAAGCCGGTCGAGACCCAGTTCTATGGCGACCGCACCGGCTTTCTGCAGGACCCGTTCGGTCATTTCTGGGGAATTGCCACGCATGTGGAGGATGTATCGCCCGAGGAAATGAAAGAGCGGATGAAGAAGATGGCGCCGGCGGCGTAGAAAGGCCGGCTTTACAGTTTGCTGAATGGGCGACCTCAGCGGCTAAAGCCGCCACTGAAATAGGGTGCTTATCGCAGCGCTAAAGCGCTGCGCCACCCAAAACAGGGTTCGGCAGACTGCTTTGGCGCTCAGGCTACTCGCTTCGGTTGCGCTGAGTTCGAAGGCTGAGTGTGAGCTGCAGTCTTCACCAAGGCAAGATCGTGAGTACGGACTTGTTTGTACGACTTTGACAATACGATTACGAGAGGATTCTTATGCTTTCACCTGGAACTCCCTTTCCAGATTTTTCGCTCGCCAATCAAGACGGCAAAGACATGTCGCTCGGCGATTTCGCGGGGCACTGGCTGGTCGTCTATTTTTATCCCAAGGACGATACTCCCGGATGCACGCTGCAGGGCCGGTCGTTCTCGGCCTCAAAGGAAGATTTCGACAACGCGGGCATCAAAGTGGTGGGCGTGAGCGCCGACGATGTGACGTCGCACCGCAATTTCCATCATAAGTTTGCCTTCAAGATCGATCTGCTTTCGGATACGCAAGCGTCGCTGATGAAAGCGCTCGGCATTCCTCAGGGCGATTGGAAGGGAACGAAGTACTGGGAGCGGACGACGTTTGTGGTCGACCCGCGGGGCGTAATCCGGTCGGTGTACGAGAAGGTGAACCCCGAAGGGCATGAGAAGATTCTGCTCGACGAAATCCGCGGCATGCAGGCGAAGGCGGCGTGAGGGGCAACTTGAAATCAGATATTAATCCGCGAACGGCGTGGGTGTGAGATTGCCCGAGCCCCAGGAGCGGAACAGCGTTGATGCCAAGCCTTCGGCCATGACGGTGGGCAGGGCGCGATAGAGGCGCGTCTTGAGGCCGCGATAACCCTGGATTCCGGCAAAGAGATCGCTGAGCAGGGCGGTGAACTTATCGCTCTGCGCGGTGAAGCGAACCATCAATTCCGGCACGCTTTCGTTGAAGACCTTTCCCTTGTAGAAACGCTCGGAGACGCGCGCCGCGAGCCGCAGTTCGGGGAGAATTTCGTCTTCGAGTTTCGTTTTGTAGGTCTCTGGCTGGCCGACGAGTAACGCCTCGGCGCAAAGCTGCGCCGAACGCAGCGCGTAATACAAACCTTCTCCGGTGATGGGATCGACGAGACCCGCGCTGTCGCCGATCGTGGCCCAGCCTTTGCCCGAGATGGCGAGCGCATCCATGGTCTGCGATCGCAGGCAGGGCAGAATGTGCGAGTAGAAAGTAGAGCCCGCGAGCGAGAAGCTATTCGCGGCGAGCCAGCGCTCCAGCATGGCACGCAATTCGCGCGTCGAGGTTTCACCCATCTTGCAGGCGATGCCGGCGGAAACATGGTCCGAGCGCGGAAAAACCCAGATATAGCCGCTCACGTCGCTGAGGAACTGAATTTGCATCAGCGAGGTTTGGACAGGAATAAAGTAACCGGCGGTGACCATCAGGTCGTCGGCGGAAAACGGAGAAGCGAACTGGCCGCGAAAAGAGTTGCGGGCGCCGGCGGCAAGAACAAGGAACGATGCGCGGCACTCGCCATGGGGCGTCGCCAGTTGCCAGTCGCCTGCCGAGCCGGTGATTGCGGTTACGCGTTCGTGATGGATGACGGCGCCCGCGGCTCGGGCGCGGTCGAGAAGAAGTCCATTGAGGGCGAGGCGAGAGAAGATGGCGACGGGATGCTGCAAGCGGAAGCGGACACTCGCGCCGGATGGAGCGATCAATTCGCAATGCGCGACGGCATTGCTTTTGGTGGAGGCTTCGGCAAGAAAAGGGAACTGTTCCAGGGCTTTAAAAGTGACGCCGCCGCCGCAGGGTTTTTCCCAGGCAAGCTTTTCGTCAAAGAGATGGACGGTGCGTCCAGCGGCGGCAAGAATCGCTCCCGCGAGCGCGCCAGAGGGGCCGCCGCCGACAATGGCGATGGAGTTCGCGTCAGGCATTTCCAACCGGAGTTTACCCCAAACGGAAGCAGCGTTTCGAGGCGGAGAAACTCCGCGACGCGCAGCCGGCGACGCCGGGGACGAGTGTTCGCCAGCCACGACCGCCGAACCGCTTTTTATTGCAACGTCGTGGCCTGGTTCAGTCCCTGATAGATGAATAAACCCGCTATAACGAGAATCATCAGTCCGGAAATCGCGCCCAGCACCTTGATCATAGGCGCTATTTTCCTCATCTTGACGAGCACTTCGGCGTGATCCTTCTGCATCTGCGACTCGGTCTCGTTGAGCATGATCGAATCGTCCTCGTGCATGGAAAGGGTGCTCTTGTAGATGAGCAAGATGATCAGAATTCCGGTGACGATACCCCAGACAACCAGCATCAGATACAAGGGAGACATGTGCCACCTCGGAACTGAAATCGGGCCAACCCCTGAAATTGCCGTTCGCTGCTCTTTATGGCGCTTCTGACGCGCGGCGGTTCAGGTACCAGGCCCTACTGCGCGATGATTATAGCCCGGATTGTCAACAGGTGCGACTTTCTATTTGCGGTAGGCATCGAATCCGAACAGAGGGGCCTATCTTTGGGCCTTCTAAAACAATGCGGGCCCGGAAAGGTCCGATGGTATAATCACGATAAGTAGGCAAAGGAGATTTTCTGATGGCAACGACCACCACACACCGGTAACACCCGCAACACCGGTAACACCCAAAACCACTGGACCGAACTTGACGCCGCAGGCAGTCGCCAAGGTTAAGGAAGTCATGGCGCAACAGAACCCAGTTCCGGCGGGATTGCGGCTTTCCGTGGTCGGCGGCGGTTGCTCCGGATTCCAGTATTCCATGGCGTTCGAGAACGGCGCCGGGATGATGGATAAAGTGTTCGATTTCGATGGACTTAAGGTGTACGTGGACGCGACCTCGCTGATGTATCTGGGCGGCGCCAACGTGGATTACGTTGAAACGGCGGAAGGGGCAGGGTTCAAGTTCGAAAATCCGAACGTGAAGAGCACCTGCGGCTGCGGATCGTCGTTCAACGTGTAGGTTAACGGTAAGAGAGATTCGTTCGTGGAAAGCCCCGCGCCTGGCGCGGGGCTTTTTCATTTGTGGGCGACGTCGGTTCCTGGGTTTCTGCTGCTTTATTGCGGTGGCTCGCCCAGTTGCTTCAGCTTGCCTTCGGCGCTCTCCCGGATTGCTTTTTTGCGGTCTTCAGGGTCGGTCGTGTCTGCGGCCAGCAGTTCCAGCGCTTTCCTGGAACTCTGTCGCGCCAGGTCCTTCTGGCCGTCCGCCAGGTAAGCGTCGCCCAGGCTGTCATACACATTGGGAGAGTTTGGGTACGCGGCGGCGTTCAGCTTGAAGATTTCGATGGCTGTCTTCTCTGTCGCCGGCCTGCATATGCTCGTATGCCATGAAGTTGACCTGCGCCTCGGGAAACAGATTCGCCTTCGGATCGGCAGCGCGCGCCTTCTCCAGCATCTTCGCCACTTCCTCGACGCCGCCGGGATGATCGATGCGGTCGACGACGGCAACCTGTTTCGGCAAAGCGGGAGTCTCGTTCGGAACCCGCGCATGGCCCGGCGTTTTGATCAATGTGGTGACAAACCAATCCACGATGATTCCGGGCAGCTCAGGGTGCACGGGAAAGATGTCGGCGCCGTGGCCGCCCTTGGCATATTGGACGAGCTTCTTTTCCGGATCGGCGGCCATGCTGTACATCCACTGGATGGCGAAAATGGAAGGCGGGAATTCGTCGTCATCGGCGTAGACGAACAGGGCCGGCAGGTTTTTTGCGCCGCGCAGGAAATTGCGCCCGGCCAGGTCAGTATTGCCGGAGAGCAACGCCAGCGACTTCACCTCGGGATGCCGCCGCGCCACCTGCACCGAGTTATTCACGCCACAACTGGCGCCGCCAACGCCGATCATGTCGTGCGAGACACCCGGCTGCGAGGCGAGATAGGCAAATGCTTTGTCAGCGTCGTCGGGCCACTTTTCGGCCTGTGCCTGCGCCACGGCGGGCGTCGCCTTGTCGTGCGGCTCGCCGCCGCTCTCGCCGAAGCCGCGCAGATCCATCGTCAGAACGTGGATGCCGGAATCGGACAATTGTTGCGCCAGAGTGTCCCATACCTTGCGTTGCCGGTTGCACTGGTGCAGCAGGAGGACGCCGGGCCCGGGCTTGGCCGCGGGAAAGTAGGTCGCTTTCAGGTTGATTCCGTCGGAAGCGGGGAGATCGATGACCCGCTGCGCAGCGAGAGCAGAACTGGCTAAGGCGAGAGCGAAAACGAGCAGGAAGCAACGAGCGGTGGGAGAACGGCGCATAGGGGCACCTCCGGGAAACCCACTTATGATAAGCGAGAAGGGGATGGAGGTGGTGGGGGGATCGGAAGTCAAAGTCCCCGCCCTTCGCTTCGCGATAGGACGGGCCGCCCGACCGGTCATTGATCCTTGACGCCGGGCTCGTCGTTTGCTAGCCTTCGCCCGTTTTTCTTTTCAATTTTCCAGCACGACAAATGGCCAAGGAGAAACTGACATGATAGGAAAGAGATACTTCCGTTCATTGGGGCAGATGCTGGCGGCAGTGATTGTGCTTGTTTCTGCGAGTGCGTACGCCCAGTTAAGCACACTCAACTATTTCCCGAGCGGGACAGTTTTGTCCGGGATCACAGCTGGTCCGGATGGGGGGCTTTGGTTTCAGGGCTCGGTCAATGGGTTTGATGTCATTGGCGAAATGACGACAGCCGGACAGGTCGTCGCACTGTATACGGTCACCTACCCAGGCAGCAGTTTCAACCGGAACGGAATCACAACAGGATCAGATGGGAATATCTGGTTTCTCGACGACGGAGCTAATTCCGTTGGAGTCGTGTGCCTGGTAAAGACAACAGCCTGCCCAAAGATTGGAGGTGTCTATGAATTCCCGATAACAACGCCGCAAAGTCGTCCTTACAGTATTGTTTCCGGGCCAGATGGCCAGTTGTGGTTCACGGAGATCGCTGGAAACAATATCGGGCGGATAACAACTGACGGCAATTTTATACCAGCTGGCGGATATTCGGTTGGCTCGGGCAGCGCACCTTATGACATCGTTTCCGGGACAGATGGGAAAAGTCTCTGGTTTACAGAAAACTCTGGCAATGCCATCCGCCAGATTTCAATAACCGGCGCTGTCAGTCCCCCGATTTCCATTCCCACGGCCAACAGCGGTCCGGCATCAATCACGATTGGCCCCGACGGCAACATATGGTTTACCGAATCGGGTGTCGAACAAGTTGGCAAGTTGACGGTCGGAACCGTTTGTAACCCCAGCAATGGATCGATGATCTGCGAGTATCCCTCACCGATCCCTCAGCCTGGTGAAATGGCAGTTGGCCCTGACGGCGCACTGTGGATCGTAGAACAGTTGGGGACTGCGGGAGACATTGGGCGCATCACCACGGACGGTGAGGGAAGTCTGTTTCAAGCGACATGCTGCCAAGAGTTCATTACGAGTGGCGTGGATGGGGCGCTCTGGTTTACGACAGATTTAGGGTCAATAGGGCAGATCATACCCTCCGCTCGACGAAACGGAATTGACTTGTCTGCCTCCGCGGGCGCCTTAACTCCAAGCCAGATTGCCGCCTTCCAACAAGCTGGCGTGCAGTATGCCATCGTGAAAACGCCGCAGGTGGACGATGGTGGTTTGGCGCTTAGCCAGTTGAATGCTCTTTCTGACGCGGGATTTGCAACTGCTGCATATTGCGTGCTCTATTTCGAACAAGGGGAACCATCTGGATCTACACAGGCAAACGATTGCTATCAGAGAATAAGCTCTGGCTTGCACAAACCAATAAGCTTCATGGCTCTCGACGTGGAAGTTACCACGAAACCCCTGAACTCCCAGACGGAGAACCAAGCAACTGTCAAAGCTGCGATCACGTATTTCGCCACAAATGGTATTAACAACATTGTGTTCTACACAAATCAGGGTGACTGGAACACCTTAATAGGCCTTAAGGATAAAGAGTTCTCATCATATCCACTATGGAACGCTGCTCATGGACGCTTCATGGGATACTCAGACCCGGCAGGTACGTTCGACTGCGCGCAGGCTCTCCGCAAGAACCAGAAGGTTTTTGGAAAGAAGAGTCTTACTCCAGCCTTTCACGGCGGTACAGGAATACCAAATCTCTTCTTGCCTGCAACAATTACGGGTTTCTCAATTGCAAACAATATTGTCACATTTCAAGCCGCAAACTCATTCATAGCGGGGCAGAAGGTTGCGATCAGCGGGTTGCAAGTCGGTTCGTATCTCAACGGCAAACAGCTACTTGTCCTTGCAGCTACTTTGTCCGCCAATCAATTTGCGGCGACATTTTCTCATGCAGACGTGGGCTCCACTCAAGACTCTGGGATCGCCACATTTGTCCTCTTCGGCGGTTGGAATGTACAAGCTGGCACGCAATATGACATCAATGGAAGCGATGGCTTCGCCGCCGCTTGCCTATTCGGAACACAGGTGGATTTCGATGTGTTCGATCCAGATCTGTTTCGATCATATGCATTTGGTTTTACAGGTGCGGCTCAAACTTGGATAGTACCCGCCGGTGTGACCTCTATCACGGTTGACGCGCGCGGAGGTCAAGGCGGGGGCCGTCCGGTTGACCCCACTGTGAAGGGCGGCGCTGGTGGACGCGAGCAGACGACCATCGCTGTAACCCCCGGAGAGACGTTGACCATATATGTCGCGGGCGCGGGCGGGTATCCAACTATCCCGAACGGGGCGGGACCAGGCGGATTCAACGGCGGAGGTGCCGGCAATACCGACAATGTGGATTTCAATGGTCCATCAGCAGGTGGTGGCGGAGCTTCGGATGTCCGTCAGGGTGGTAATGATCTCGCCAATCGCGTCGTGGTCGCAGGCGGCGGTGGTGGCGCGGAATGTTGCGAAGATGCCAATGGCGGCGCAGGCGGCGGCTTGATCGGAGCAAATGGAGTTACTGCACCTGAAGGGGGCTCGTCGGGCGGTGGCGGGGGCACGCAGTCAAACGGCGGCGCGGGCGGCACTGGCTGCAACGGTAACGGGACGTCTGGCAGTCTCGGCCAAGGCGGCACGGGTGGTCCCGGAAACCGCGCGGGTGGTGGTGGAGGCGGGGGTTACTATGGCGGCGGAGGCGGCGGCGGATGCACTTGGGGCTCCGGGGGCGGAGGCGGCTCCAGCTACTCCGCTGGAACGGGCACTGTCCCTACACAGGGATACCAGGCTGGCGAAGGAGAAGTAATAATTAGCTACTGAGCGGCTGCTGGCTCAGCCCAGCGGGGCCAATAACGCTCACGAAGATTGCCCCGTCCAAGCTCCGGGCTGATGAGATAACCGTGTCGGCTCCCTTCGGGCGAGTAGACTTGGAAGCGCTCAAGCGACGAAGGCTCGGAGGAAAGGAGCCGAGCGATGATGATTATAGGTTGCGATTTGCACATGCGCTACCAGCAGATAGCGATGGTGGATACAGACACCGGCGGGTGGCCGGTCCTATCGCGAAGCGAAGGGCGGGTTCAGGCGCGACGACGAACCGTGGGATGGATTCCAAACTTCTCGCGCTTGCTTGCGGTCCAATGCGACTCGATCTCTACCACGCCCTCTTCCGCGGTCAGGTAGTGGCGGTAGCTGCCCCACCGCCAGTCTTCGGAACGCTCGACCAGGGGGACGCTCGACCTAGGGACGGGGCCGTGGAATCCCACCCTAGCGCAAAGAACGCGCTAGGATGGGGCACGGTGGATTCAAGGTGCAAGCGCAACAAAAGGGATTTTAGTGGACCAGTGTTGAACGAAGTCAAACGTTCCTTCTGGCAGGAACAGTTCGGCGGGAGCTTTCCAGCCCAGAGTTTTTCTGGGGCGGGTGTTGAGCCGCCAGGCGATGTCATCCAGTTGATCTTGGGAGAATAGGGACAAGTCGGTTCCCTTCGGCAGATATTGGCGGAGCAGGCCGTTGGTATTTTCGCTGATGCCGCGCTCCCAGGGAGCGTGGGGATGGGCGAAGTAGACGTTGACGCCGGTGTTGGCCGTCAGAACCTTGTGGTACCTCATCTCGCAGCCCTGATCGAAGGTCATGGAGCGGCGCAACTGGCTGTCGAAGCGGTTGAGGATCTTGGTGAAGGCTTGGGCCGTAACCTCGGCCTTGCTGCTGGTCAGCTTGACCAGCGCGACGAATAATGTGGTGCGTTCGACCAGCGTGCCGACCTGCGAGAGGTTGCCCTTTCCGATGATCAAATCGCCCTCCCAATGGCCGGGAACCAGGCGCATTTGGATCTCGACCGGCCTCTGATCAATCAGGGTCATCTCGGGGATCGAGGGCTTGCTGCGCGCGTCGTTGCGACGTTGGGGTCTTCGGGCGTGATGCCGGCGACGCATCAGAGCCAGCAGGCTGGAGCGCAGATGCCCACGCGGCATGGTGTAGAACGCGGTGTAGATGGTTTCGTACGAGAGCTGAACCGGATCGGGCATACGAGCCAGTGTGGACGCAATCTGTGCCGGACTCAAGCCCCGGCGGAGATGATCGACCACAACCTTCCACAGCGGGTTTCCGGGGAGTAGCTTGCGCGGCGCTCGCGGTTGGAGAGCCAGTTGCCGGGCCCGCCGATCCGCCGCCAGACATCGGTATCCTCCCGCGATCCGGCTTCGACCTCCACCCGCCTGCTCGCGCACCGACTGCCAACCATTGCGCCGGATCTCGCGGGTGACGGTCGAGCGGGCGCGCAACAATCCTCGCGCGATCGCCCCCGGACTCATGCCCAGCCGCAACTGCGTCTCGATCAACGCCCGCTCCTGAACTGCAAGGTGCATGTAGCCGTTCGCCATATGCAACTATCTCCTATTCGGAAATGTTGCACTTGCACCTTGAATCCACCCACCCTCTTGTATTGCCGGGGCCGGAGAGATCAAAACCTCAAATGTGGGGACAGACGGGACGCACCCCGGTTTTTCCCGGGGCTTCAGCATCGACGACAGTTGGCGGCAGCCTAGTCCACTTGCGCTATTTGGAAAGAACGGGCCGCGTCGTTTGTCAAACTGTGCTCGTCTTCGCTGGGCCATGCAGCAACGCGACTAGCTTTTCGTATAATCGGGCGCGCATGGCGTAACGTTCGTTGGCGTTCGTGATATAGCGAACCTGCAGCTCTACCGTGGAACCGGTGGGGCGAAGGTGAATTGCCGGCGCCACGGACAGCCATTGCATCCGCTGGCCCGCGGATTTCTGCCATTCTTTTTCAGCCTGCCCGGCGCTGGACTGGGTTTCAGCCTCCACGAGTTTCTGAATGGATTCCACCAGCGCGTAAGGATTGTCGCCGGGTGGAATGGTGACGAGCAACTCGTCCCAAAGCCACTGGCCGGCGGTGGAGAAATTAAAGTAATGGCCCTCGATGGCGAAGCTGTTGACGAAGGCAACCTTGCGCCCGGTGGGATGACCGGTGTCGGTCCAATTGCCGGTTTCGAGGAGGACAGTGCGGAGCAGGCCGATTTCAATAACTTCGCCGACTACGCCGTTGATTTCGACCCAGTCTCCGACGCGGATGCCGTTGCGGCCCATGAGGACGAACCAGCCGAAGAATCCGACGATGAAATCTTTGAGAGCGACGGTGAGGCCCGCGCCGGCGAGGCCGAGAACCGTGGGCATCTGGTCCGGCACGCCGGCAACGATGAACGCGATGAGCGGGAGGGCGACAGCCTGCAATGCGAAGCGGATCACGCCGCGGAGGGTGAACAAGCGCTTGCGGGCGGGAGTGGCCTCGTCGAAGAATCGGTCAACGATGCGGCCGGCCAAGTAGACGAAGAAGGCGATCAGCGCGATCCATAGGAGCGAACGCAAGGCGGTGTGAAGCAGCGAGCGTTGCTGGCGGCCGACGACCGCGAGCCAGCGGCCGTAGAGGTTGTCGAGTTCCTGCGCGTCCTGGAGTTGTTTGCCGTAGCCTGCGAGGAGCTTCTGGTCGGTGGAGAAATGCTGAAAGGACTTGAGCGCCTCCGCTGTGTCCTGCTTGATCGTGGCCCCTTGGTCGCCTTTTTCGCGAATGCTGGCGACGTTCAGGTTCGCCATCAGGCGCGCGTCTGAGTCGGCGCGAACTTGCTTGTCGAGCGCGTCGCGAAGGGAGCGGAGGTTCGAGGTCATTGCCCACGCCTGCTGCTGCGCGGCCTCGAGGCTGGCGCGTTTCTTTTTGAGCCAGGTCCATGCGCGGACCTGCCCGACGAGATTGGAAGGTGAGAGGTCGGGAGTGGAGGTGGGGTTGGCTTGCGAGCTTTGGACTTCATGCTCCTGACCGGCCTCGTGGGCCTCGCGCTGGCGCTGGATTGCGCCTTCGCGGTCGCCACCGGCGCGGATCAAGTCTTGCCGGGCAACGTCGAGTTCGTCTTCGTCGGGAGCCTGCTGAGCTTCGAGGAGCGCGATCTGATCCTGCAAACTGTCCTGCGCGGCAGGCTTGGCGGTCGCCAATTGGGCCTTCAGGCGGGCGATCTCGGCCTTGTCCTGGTCGACCACGGTTTGGGCGTCGCGAATGCGCGCGTTAAGTTCACGATACCTGGGGTCCTGTTCGCTTGAATGCTGGCGTGCCTCGCGGAGTCCATCGGCGAAAGCAAGGTCCACTTCTTCGTCGGCGAGGCGGGCTGCTTCCTGCACAAGATGTTGCTCGTCCGGCGTATTGGCAAGAGGGGTAAGGGCCCGGGCGGTGGACAGCGGCGTGACGTCAACGATGTCTGTTTTGGGCTGGGGAGCAACGATAGCTGTAGACGAACTGACGTTGCCGGTGAGAATGAACGCCGCCACGACGAGCACGACGAACACCAGAAGCGCGGAGACGATAGCCCATTGGTGAAGCTTCATGCTGACGATTGTAGCGGCTGATTGAAGCGAGCGAGAACCGGCCCCCACATTCCCTGGCGGGGGAGGAACGCTCTCGGCATTCTAGAAATAGAACTTCAGAGCAAACTGTATCTGACGAGGCGCGCGCGCCGCCTGCGGCAATCCAAACACCCCCGAGTTCATGGTCACCGACGTTGGTGGAGCGCTGATCGCGCCAAATGTCCCGAACAAATAATTCACATGGTTGAGAACGTTGAAGAACTCCGCGCGGGAACTCGAGGTGCTTTTGCTCGCTGAACGGAAATTGTTTGACGAGCGAGGTGTCCCATTCCCTGCTTCCGGGGCCCTCGATGTCGTTGCGTGGGGCGTTGCCGAGTGTTCCCACGGGAATAATGCTGGCGGGGGTGCTGTTGCCGTCGGCAAACGCGCAGGTGTTGAAGATGGTTCCCGTGAGGCAGGGCTTGGCATTGGGATTGCCGACCAGGTTGGGGCGTGAGCAACCGCCGACCGTGCCGCCGCAATCGCCATTTGCGACCGAATCGGCGTCGGTAGCGGTGTAGTAGTTGCCGCTCGCTGCGGAAAATAAGCCAGACAGTTGCCAGTTACCGACGATCTGGTTGACGACGCCGGAAGCGTCTTTGGCAAGGGCGTGTCCGCGGCCCAGGGGCAAGTCGTAGACATAGCTAAAAACGAAGCGTTGGCGCACGTCGAAATCCGAGTTGCCGTAGTTGGCGTTGGGATCGCGCTGGTCTTGAAAATCTCCGTTGTTCAACGAACCCAGGCTGGCGCTGGAAGCGTTGTCGAGGGAGTGCGCGAAGGTGTAGGCGGCTTGGTATTGGAGTCCGTGACTGTAGCGTTTCTCCAGCCGAATCTGGAGCGAATTGTAGTTGGATTGCGCGTTCGAGCGGAAGGTGGCGATGGAAGAATCGAATGCGGGATTGCAGTTGTAGGTTCCGTTGTTGGCGTAGAACGCCTGGAGCGTGCAGGAATCGCCGGCGGGAGATCCGGGCAGGACGGCGTGCGCGGGGCGGCGCGGGGCGCTTGGATCCGAAAGATTGGAATCTCCCGGGGGGACCTGGTTGCCATTATAGAAAGCGAAGAGCTTCAGGCCACGAGATCCCGCGTAAGAAACCTGGAGGATCGTATCGGCGGGCAGTTGGTATTCGAGATCCAAGTGCCACTGCTGGGTGTAGGGTGTGACCAAGTGCGGGTCTAGCGAATATAAGGAGGGGGAATTGGGGTCGGTCAGCGGGTTGACGCTGTTGCCAGGACCGGAAAAACCTTGCGATAGCACGTTGAGAGGCAAGGCGCCCGAGATGGAGCAGTCGAGGCCGGCAGGATTTGCGGAGCGTGCGCCACAGGGCGTGACATAGGACTGTGAAGCGGAGTAGGGGGGATTGTAGCCCGGACTGGGGTTGGAGAAGGGGCCGCTTTCCTGACCGCCATAGAACATTCCGTAGCCGGCGCGGAGCACAAGCTTGCTGGACAACTGGTAGGACAGCCCGATGCGGGGCGCGAAATTGTTGAGGTCGGGCGAGATGAGTCCGGGAGAGCCCGAGTTCCGCACCTGCAACTCGCTCGCGAGCGCGGGGGACAGGGGCACATTCTGGCCGTGGGGAACGATCAACGAGAGCGTATTGAAATCGAAGTTGGCTTGCAGGTTATCAGCTTCCTTAATGGTGGAAATGAAATCGTAGCGGAGGCCCAGGTTCAGAGTGAGCCGGGAGGTCATCTTGAAGTCGTCGAGAGCATAGACCGAGTACATCCGGCGGTTATAGACGATGTTGTTCAGACCGTTAATGAACCCGCCGTCGGGGATGCCGAGCAGGAAGGTGGCAAAGGCGCTAGTGGCGGAGCCGGGAGCGGCGGGATTGTCGTCAAAATCCGAGCCGAAGGTCATTTCGCCCCGAGGTTGGCCGGGCTCGAGAATGGTGAACTGCTCGAAGCGAAGTTCGCCGCCGAACTTGGCGGCGTGCCGTCCGTGAATCCAGTTTAGATTGTCGGTGAAAACGTAGCTGTGCTGGTGCTCGATGGCGGGCAGGTATTGGGAACTGCCAAGGGTGGCCGTGCCATCGCTGAAACCGAGACTCGGCAAGCCACCTATGTCCTGGCCGGCAACGTATGGAACTCCGGGAAAGTTGAGCATCGCCGATTCGTTGGTGTTGTAGTTTGGCTGGAAACGGTGGGAGTCGAGGTGATTGAAACCAAACCGGAATTCGTTGATCAGATTGCTGCGAAACATGTGGATCTCGCTGGCCGCGAGGCCCTGGTAGACGTTTAGAGCGTAACCATCCCCAAAGCTGCCACCATCGAGCGCGTTGTTGAAGGGCGCGGGTAGGTAATTACTGTCGTGGCCGTAGCTGTAGCGGGTGAAAAAATTATCTTTGCCGCCAATGGTGTAGTCGCCACGAACGTCGAATTTGTTTTGCGTGTCGCTGCGCTCGGGGTCGGAACGGAAGTTGCCGGCAGCCAGCAAAGTATTGACGTCGGTATTGGGCGGTGGAATGAGCGCCGCCAGACGGGCCGCCAGGGGATCGATGCTGCCGTTGACGCCGTTGAACGAATTGGCGGGGGTGACGCCACTGCTGTAGCCGCCGATGGGAAAGCCGCAGAGGCCGTTGGGATTGCCGGCGTAGTTAGTTTGCGCCAGCCGGGAGTTGAAGATCTCTCCTACATAAGTCGGATTGCCATTGCAATCGAGAGCCGTCTGATTGGAGGTCGAGCCATCCGGATTGATGGCCATGGCCGGCGTGGTGGTAAGGAGCGCGGAAAAATTTCCGTTAATCTCGTCCGCCGTGGGAACGTTGACCAATTGCGGCAGCGCCTGGCGAATGCGGAGACCTTCGTAATCGCCGAAAAGGAACAATTTGTTTTTGACGATGGGGCCGCCGAGGGTGAAGCCGAACTGGTTTTGTTTGTAAGGCTGCTGGTTTGTGTCGAAGTGGTTCCTGGCATCCAGTTTATCGTTGCGCAAGAACTCCCATAGATCGCCGTGGAGCTGGTTGGTGCCGGACTTGATGACGGCGTTCATGATGGCGCCGTTGCCGCGGCCGAATTCGGCGCTGTAGGAGTTGGTCTGAACCTTAAACTCGGCGATGGCGTCCACCGGAGGCTGCACGACATAGGACGCGCCGTTCAGGACGTCGCCCAGGTTGGCGTTGTTGTCCACGCCGTCGAGCAGGAAGTTGTTTTGCAGAGAGCGGCCGCCGTTGGCGCTGAACCCGTATGTGTTTTCGACACGCGAGCCGGGCTCGGAGGCGGCGACCCCAGCGCCAAGAAGGGCGAGCTGCATGAAATTGCGTCCGTTCAAGGGAAGGGCGTTGATCTTGTGGCTGTCCACGAGATTGCCGAGTTCGGAGTTTTCGGTTTCGAGTTGTGCGCCCTCGCCCGTCACCTGGACTACTTCCGTGGCCATGCCGGGTTCGAGCCTGAGGTCCACGCCGATGCGGTCCTGAATGTTGACCTGAATGGGCCCGGCCACGGCCATCTTGAATCCTTCCTTCTCGGCGCTGACATTGTAGCGGCCGATTCTCAGCGCGCTGGCGACATACTCTCCCTGATCGTTGGTAACGAGACTTGTCTGCGAGCCGTGATCGATGTCGTGGATGGTGACCTTGGCGCCCGCGACCACCGCACCGCTGGTGTCGCGCACGATGCCTACAATGGCTCCGGCATCTTTTTGCGCCCATAACGGCGAAGCGAAGCTAATTACGGCGCAAAGACAGAGCGCCACCAGGGTTTGCCGGGCACGGAAGAACACGGGCATGTCAAGCCTCCTCGCGTCGTATCCGAAAGGGTTAAGTCGTTGCGTTCAGGTGCGACGACTGTTGTGTAGGATTACGAACGCTTTCTTTTCCTTGCGTTTTACTACGCTTACTTTTTACTTCGGTTTTGTGCCTTTTGTCAAATTAAATGTGGAGCGCAGAACTGACGGTGAAATGAGAGCTGGGATGGAACTCGGGCCGCTTTTGGGACGAAGTCCCGCGAAAGTGCGCGTCGGCAAGGTGCGGCCGACGATGGTAGCAACTGAACGTGACGAAGTGGAGCTGGCCTGTCCGCGATAACGTTTGAGCCCCCAGCATGAATGGAGCCTGGGCGCGCTCGGTGTTTTCGCGCGGTCACGATCAAACCGTGGAATTGTTCGTTTCTCGAGGAAGCCCCAAAATCCCTGCCCTTCGCTTCGCGATAGGACGGGCCACCCCGTCCGGATATGTCTAAGCGAGACGTTCTACAACTTCTGCAATCTGACTTCTGACTTCTGCAATCCCCTCACTCCACCCAGTCGGCGATGAAGACGTTGGTTTCGTGGGGCTGCTTGCCTTGGCGGTGGGAAATCCAGACTAACTGCTTGCCATCGGGGCTGAACATGGGGAAGCCGTCGAAGCCGTCGCTGTAGGTGATGCGCTCGAGGCCGGTGCCGTCTGTCTTGATCGTATAAAGTTCGAAGTTGCCCATGCCGCCGGTTGAGCCGACGTTGGTGGCGAAGATGATGCGCTTGCCGTCGGGAAAAAACGACGGCGCGAAGCTGGCGGCGTTCAGGCTGGTGAGCTGGCGCTTGTGGCTGCCGTCGGCCTTCATGATCCAGATTTCGAGCGTGGTGGGACGGATCAGGTTTTGCTTGAGCAGGTCTTTATATTCGGCGGCGTCGGTATCGGTCTTGGGATGGTATGCGCGGTAGATGATCCACCTGCGGTCCTTGGAAAAGAACGGGCCGCCGTCGTAGCCGAGTTCGTGCGTGAGCTGCTTGACGTGCGTGCCGTCGGCGTTCATCGAGTAGATATCGAGGTCGCCGTTGCGCGTGGAGGTGAAGACGATCTTCTTGCCGTCTTCGGAGATGGTGGCTTCGGCGTCGTAGCCGGGAGTGGTGGTGAGTTGCTTGAGGTCGGAGCCATCGAGCTTGGCGGTGAAGATGTCGTAGCCGGGATAGATGGCCCAGACGTAGCCCTTGGAGAAGTCGGGGCGCGGCGGGCAGGCGGGATCGGCGAGGTGGGTGGACGAGTAAAGAATCTTGTCCCCGTGCGGGTAGATATAGCTGCACGTGGTGCGGCCCTTGCCGGTCGAGACCATTTTCTGGTCGGAGCCATCGGTGTTCATGATGAAAATCTGGTCGCACTTGAGATCGTCGCGCGTGGACTGGAAGATGAGCTTCTTGCCGTCGGCGGAGAAGTAGGCTTCGGCGTTCGAGCCTCCGAAGGTGAGCTGGCGCACGTTGTGGAGATGCTTTTCCTCGGGCGTGGCGAGGGAGGCCGCGGCGGGCGAAGGAGCGGGAGTCTGGGCTGCGGCTGTCAACGAGGCCGCGACCAGGCAAAGCAGCAAGAGAAGCCGGAAATTCGTATGTCTCATGGGGATTGAAAGAAGGCTAGTGTAGCAGAACGCTGCCTCCAATCGAGTGTGCGGTCAGAGACGCGACTGCGAGTCCAACGACTGGGCAATGATCATTTTTCCACCGCAGCGAGAACGTAGTCAGTCAGGATCTTTTCCGTCTGCTCGTGCATGCCGTGAGTGTTGTAGTTGGTGCTGGTGATGACGACGGCCATATCCAACGAGGGGATCGCAACGACTTTATTGCCGCCGTTGCCCGACATGAAGAACGCCGGATAACTCTTTCCGTTCACCGAAAACGATTTCAGCCACCACAAGTATCCGTACTCGGTCGAGTCGTCGATGCGGGCATGCGGCGTGGTGGAGGCTTTGACCCAGGATTCGCTGACGATGCGCCGGCCATGCCAGTTGCCGCCATCGAGGTAGAGTTGGGCGATCTTCAGCAGGTCGCGACAACTCAGACGCAGTCCGCCGCCAGTTTGCGGGATGTTCAGCGGCGAATAGAACCATTTGGCAGTGGTGATTCCGAGCGGGCCAAACAGCTTTTCCTCCGCAAAATGATCGGTGCGCTGGCCGGTGGCCTTTTGCAGAACCTCGCTCAGCGTGAAGACTCCGCCGGTGCAGTAGCTGAAGTTGCGGCCGTAGGGCGGCAGTTCCTCTTTTTCGCCCAGGTGCATGCGGCCGCGAATGGGAAGATCGAGAATGAACTGTGCCCAATCTTCGACCAGATACATACGCTCTTCGTTGCCGCGCGAGGCGTCGTTCCAGTCGTCGCACTCGAGCGGAGAACTCATGGTGAGAAAGTCTTCGACGGTGATGGCGGACTTCCTCGGGTCGGGGTTCTGAATCTTCTTTGCCCGCTCGGGGAGCAGCGTCGAGCACACGTGCGCTCGACTCCGCTGAGCTTGTGCTCGTCAATCGCGATACCAATCAGCGTATCGGTGATGCTCTTGGTGGCGGATCGCGTGTCGCGGAGAGAAGCGGCATCGCCATCGAAGTAGGACTCGTAGATGAGCTTGCCGTGACGCGCGACCAGCACGCTGCCAATCTTGACGAACTTGCCGGAATGCACGTCAGCGGTGAGGGCGTCGAGCTTTGACTGGGAAAGGCCGTTCTCTGCGGCGGACGCCGACTGCCAAGCGTCGGGTCGCGCCGAGGATGGATGGGCCGGTGCTTGGCCCGAGGCTTGTAGTCCGAGCATGAGGGCAAGGAAGCAGATTGTGAGCATGGGAGACCGTACGTTTCTTGCGCGCATATTATTCCCTGAATTGGACGCCGGAGCCTCGCAAGCGTGAGCAAGCGGCTTGGAATCAGCTTTGGGACGCGAGCTTCTCTTCCGCCAGCCGCTCGATACGGGCCACGACTTCGTCTTCGGTCAAATTTGTGGAGTCGACGACTACGGCATCGTTGGCGGGCACCAGCGGCGAGGCGGCGCGGGTGCGGTCGCGGCGGTCGCGCTCGCGGAGTTCGGCGGCGATGGACTCGGCCGACGCGCCTTTGATTTTGTGCTGATCGAGACGGCGCTGTTCGCGAATGACGGGATCGGCGTCGAGGAAAATCTTGAGGTCGGCATCGGGAAAGACTTTGGTGCCAATGTCGCGGCCTTCCATGACCACGCCGCCGCCAAGGCCCATTTCGCGCTGGCGGGCAACCATCCATTCGCGCACCTGCGGGTGCACGGAGGCCTTGGAAGCCCCGTCGGTGACGTCGCGCTCGCGGATGCGGGCCGAGAACGTCCATGCCGTCGAGGAGCACGCGGTTGCCGCCGAGCGTGGGTTCGAGCGCGATGCGCGAGTCCTGCGCCAGCTTGAGCAGCGCGGCTTCATCTTCGAGCGATGCATCCCCCCGAATTGCCTTGAGAGCGAGCACGCGATACATGGCGCCGCTTTCCAGGTTCACATAGCCGAGTTTGCGAGCGACGCGCGAGGCCACGGTGCTCTTGCCGGCGCCGGCGGGACCGTCGATGGCGATGATGAGTTTGCGTGGGGAAGAGGCGGTCTTTGGAGGGCCGGTCATTGGCAAAGGCAGATTGTACACGGTTCGGTGGATGGGTCCGGTGACGGGTGAAGCGACGTTCAGTTTTCAGCCAAGAAGAAGAATGTCCAAGGACGGGAAACACGGGGAGAACTCCCTGAAGCTGCGGAGTGTGGGGAAGGATGTAGGGGTCCTTCGACTCCGTGGCGTCTTCGCGCGTGGCGCGAAGATGCCACTCCGCTTGATTTCATAACCACGACGGCTCCTGAGGCCCGATACTTTGGGTTGTCTAAGACCGAAGCGCTCGGGCGAAAGGAGCCAGTCATGTTGATTATAGGCTGTGATTACCATCCGAGTGGGCAGCAGGTTTTTGGCATCGACACGGAGAGCGGCGAAATTTTCGCGGATCGCTGGATCGCGCACACGGGCACGGAACTGGACGAGTTTTACCAAGGGCTGCCTGCGGGCACGGTGGTCGGAGTCGAGTGCAGTGGCAACATGCTGTGGTTCGAGCGGCGGTTGGCGCAGTACGGGCACCGCTTGCGGCTGGGAGATGCGGCGCAGATTCGGGCGAAGGAGACGCGCAAGCAGAAGCACGACCGGCGGGATGCGGAGTTGATCGCGCGTCTGCTGGCGGTAAAGTTGAACGGCGTGATGCCCGCGCATACACCTATCGGCTGCAGCATCGAATGGCAGTCGACGCCGCGCCCGACATTCTCGGCATGCTCACCCTTGAGCAGATGAGGCGCGCCGATGGCGAATTCCACCACTTCGATGCCGCGCTGCACCGAGCCGGCAGCGTCTTCCAGCGTCTTGCCGTGTTCTTCACTGGCCAACTGCGCCAATTCGGCGCGATGCGTTTCGAGCAGTTCGCGGAACTTGTTCAGGATGCGGCTGCGGCGCAGGGGAGTCGTGTCACGCCAGGCCGGGAAGGCAGCCTTGGCGGCAATGACCGCGCTTTCCACATCTTCGCGGCTGGCCAGCGGCACCTGGCGGATCACCTCACCGCATGCCGGGTTGGTTACGTCCACCAGGCGACTGCTGCGACTCTTGATGCGCTGGCCGTTGATCCATAAAGGTAGAATTTGTATCGACATGTTTTTCTCCCGAAGTCTCGAATTATTCCTCTGTGGAAATGATGATATAGCGGCAGTTGGTCTCGCGAATGCCCAACGCGCCGAGCAAGCCGATAATGGCAAAGGCCAGCATGATCGCCAGGCCGACCTGATAATTCTGTTCCGAGTAGACTCGCGCACCCGCCAGCAAGCGTCCATCCCAGCCTTGGTCCATGACCCATCCCACCAAGGGCTGCAGCACTGCGGCACCGAGGAAGGTGCCAGTATTGACCACGCTGGTCGCCATGCCGGATAGAGCCGGCGGGTTCACTTCCTTGGCACTGGCCCAGGTCAGCGTGAATCCGGACGCGCCCAGCCCCATCAACGCAAACAGCGGATAGCTGAGACTGGGCGGCATATCCCAGGCAAATACGATTGGTATCCAGCACAGCACGTATACGGCGATCCCGCCGACGATCACCGGCACGCGCTTGCCTATCCGATCGGAAAGCAACCCGACCAGCAATGCCCCGACCGCGAAGCAGAACAGCAGCAACATGGTGTGGTTCGCGGCGATGTTTCGCTCCATGCCATAGACATCGCGAAGATAGGGCACTCCCCACAATCCGGCAAACGCGAACAGGCTGCCGCCTACACCCAGGTTGGGCCAGAAGCCGGGCCAGCTGGCACGGTTCTTCATCACTTTGAGCAGGCCATCGTACCAGTGACCATGATGGAGGGGATGCGCCTCTCCCCCCTCCAGTTCGCGCATCGACGGCAAACCCGCCTCTCCTGGATGGCTGCGCACCAGCAGCCAGACCAGCACAGCCAGGACCATTGAAAATATTCCGACCGCGATAAACACGTTGCGCCATGATGTATGCGACACCGCCCAAACCAGCGGTGTGGCGGCGAGCACCGAACCCAGATTGCCGAGCATCAGCGACATGCCGCCGATGCTGCCGTAATGGCGGTCGTGGAACCATACCGAATTCAGTTTCATCAGCGAGATGAACATAGATGAAACACCCAGCCCGACCAATATTCTGCCGACTGTCGCGACCGCCAGCGTGTCGGCCATGCCGAACATTACCGAGCCCGCTCCGGCAATCGCCGCGCCTATCGCGACGATCTTGCGTATCCCCAGCGTATCGGCCATCACACCCACCGGGATCTGCATCACCGTGTAGGTGTAAAAATACGCGGCAGCAAGTGCGCCTAGTGCCGCGCCGCTGGCGGAAAAGGATTGCTGCAGATCGGTCGCGATCGCTGCCGGCGCCATGCGATGGAAATAGGCCAAGATGTAACACAGCGCCACCAGCGTGTAACTGGTCCAGCGTAAACTGCGCATGCGGCGGTGGATGTGTGTTGTCATGGTGGAGAATTCGGTTCAGGAGTTTTGGGCACTATATATCGTAAAAAATCAGTTGAAAATTGCAGGAGCGGGCCATGCCCGCAGTCAGGCAGTTCGCGGGCCGCTTCGACAAACTGATGGCAGGCACGCCCCGCTCCTGCAAGGGGTGCTTTCCTATTGGCAAGAACTAATGTGCTGCGCCCAGATACGCCGCCTTCACCGCCGGATCGCTTCTCAGTTGTTCAGCCGGACCATGCACCGAGATGCGGCCATTCTCGAGCACGTAACCATAGTCGGCCACATCCAGCGCAGCGGCGGCGAACTGCTCCACGAGCAGCATGGTGATGCCGCGCTCCTTCAATTCGCGGATGATGCGGAATACTTCCTTCACCAGCAAAGGAGCCAGACCCATCGAGGGCTCATCCAGTAGCAACACATCGGGATTGAGCATCAGTGCGCGACCCATCGCCAGCATCTGCTGCTCGCCGCCAGACAGCGTGCCGGCCAACTGCATTTCGCGTTCCTTGAGGCGGGGAAACAGCTCGAACACGCGCGCCAGGTCGCCCTGCACGTCGCCGCGCTCGCGTCCAAATGTGAGGCGCGGGAACGCGCCCAGCAACAGATTGTCGCTAACCGACAATGTGGCAAACACACGACGGCCTTCGGGCGAATGCGCTAAGCCGGCGCGTGCGATCTTGCTGGAAGTTTTGCCGGTGATGTCCTTACCGTTAAGGCTGATGCTTCCGCTCACCGGCTTTATCATCCCGGAAACTGCGCGCATCGTGGTGGTCTTACCCGCGCCGTTGGAACCGATCAGCGTGACAACCTTGCCCTGTGGCACTTCCACTGAGATGCCATGGAGCACTTCGACTTTGCCATATGCGGCGTACAAATTCTGTATCTCTAACATTAATGGCTCCTCATGGGTTTCTTAGGCCGCCACCGCGCTGCCACCAAGATACGCCTCGATCACTTTTTCGTCGGACTGAACCTGGGCCGGGGTGCCTTCCGCGATCTTCTGCCCGAAGTCCAGTACCGTCACTTTGTCGCAGATACTCATCACCACGTCCATGTGATGCTCGATCAGGATCACGGTGATGCCGTGGCCGCGTATCTTGTTGATCATCCCGATCAACTCCTTGATATCCGGTGCGGTCAGGCCGGCAGCCGGCTCATCGAGCAGCAGCAGGCTGGGGTTCAGCGCCAGCGCACGGGCGATTTCCAGCAGGCGCTGCTTTCCATAGGGTAGGTTGCGCGCTTCTTCATTGGCAAGATCGGCAAGGCCGACGAATTTAAGCAAGCTGGCGGCGCGAACTCTTGCCGCATGCTTCTCCTTGCGGCAGCGCGGCGTATGGAACACGACATCGATCAGGCTGTGGCGATAGGTGTGGTGCAGGCCAACCAACACGTTTTCGACCGCAGTCATCTCGCCGAACAACTGCACGTTCTGAAAGGTGCGCGCGATGCCCTCGCCGGCGATGGATGAGGGCGTTGCCCCAGTGATGAGCTTGCCGTTGAACTCGATCTCGCCCGCGGTCGGCTTGTAGATGCCGGTGAGCACGTTCATCATCGTGCTCTTGCCCGAACCATTCGGGCCGATCAGGCCATGCACGGAGCCTTTGGCGATTTCCAGATTGACTTCATTCAGTGCTTTCAATCCCCCGAACTGCATCACGATGCCCCGCGCCTCAAGCAGATGACCCCTCGCGGTGACGGGATGATCCGGCACCGTCCATATATGGTGCTTGTCGCCGTGCTCCGATATCTCTTCATGACGATGCATCCATTGCGGCCGGACTTTCAGTATTATGCTGCGCAGGAACCCTATGATGCCATTCGGCAGGTAATACACCACGAACAGGATCATCAAGCCGAATATCGTCAGGCGCTGCTCGGTGATGTCATGAATGAAGAAGCCAGACACGGCCAGGGCGATGGTGGCGAACAACGGCACTGCCATTTGTTTCATGGAGCGTTGTCTGGTTGAAACCACATAGATGGAATACGCAACCGTGATCGCGGCGATACCAATCGCAATCTTGCGGAACAAATCGATGTCGGACAGCACATTCGGCAACATCACAATGATAATCGCGCCCAGCAACGGGCCGCTACGCGTCTTGCGCCCGCCCATGATGACCGCCAACAGGAACAGGATGGTCAACTCGAAGTTGTAGGTATTGGGAGAAATATATTCCTCGGAATAGGTGAACAAGCCACCCGCCAAGCCGGCGATCCCGGCGCTCAGCACGAAGGCATAGACCTTGTAACCATACACACTCACTCCCATACAGTCCGAGGCGATGGGACTATCGTGCAAGGCTTCGAACGCGCGCCCAAGGTGTGACTTGAGGATGCGCTGCACCACAAAAAACGTTAGTACCAACGCAAGCAACACGATGTAGTAATAGTCGCCACCGGTAATCTGATGGCCAAAAGATATCGGTTTGCGTATCGAAATTCCGAGCGGCCCATTGGTCAGGAAGGTCATCTCGTTGATCAATATCTGGATGATGGTACCGAAGGCCAAAGTCACCATCGCTAGATAGGGGCCGTTCACCCGCAATGCCGGCAATGCGAGGATGGCACCGAATAAAGCAGTAACAACGACGCTCGCCGGTACCGCCAGCAGGAACGAGACGCCAAGCTGGTGCCCGAGCACACCGGCAGTATAGGAGCCGATCCCGAACAACGCGGCGTGGCCGAGCGAGACTTCACCCACATACCCTACAACGATATCGAGTCCGAGCAGCAGGATCGCATAGATGCCGATCACCACCATCAGGTGTATATAGTAGGGATTCGGCCAGACACTGGGAAGCAGCGCGGCAGCTGCGATGGCCAGAACCACGGAAAAAATCTTGAGCGTGTCCATTTAAACCTTTTTGATCACAGACTTGCCAAACATGCCGGCCGGCTTGATCGCCAGCACCAGCAGCAACAGCAACAGACCTGGCACGTCCTTGTAGCCGGTGGAAATGTAATAACCGGTAGTGGTCTCGGCGATGCCCAGAATCAGCCCGCCGACGATGACCCCCATGCCGCTGTTCAGGCCGCCGATGATGGCAACTGCAAAAGCCTTCAGTCCGAGCACCGCGCCCATTGTGGCGCCTGTCAGCGTGAGCGGAGCAATAAGTACCCCCGCAAACGCTGCTGTCATGGAGCTCAATGCATAAGAAAAAGTGATCACCAAACCGGTATTGATGCCCATCAAGCCTGACGCATCACGGTCATTGGAGGTTGCCACCACGGCCTTGCCGTAAATGGATTTGCGATTGAATATTTCCACGGCCAGCATGATTGCCAATGCGCCGATCACAATCATGATTTCCATGGGCAGCACCCGGACACCGAAGAATTGCAGCGGTTCTTTCGGCAGCGGCGAAGGGAAAGTGAGATCGTCATGGCCCCAGATATTCTCGGCGACATTCTTGAAAATGATGGCCAGCGAAATGGTGGTCATGATCCAGCCGAATTCGGATTTTGTCTTTAACGTGGGCAGCACGCCGACGCGCTCCACGATGATGCCTTGCAAAGCGCCGAATACCAGCACCAGCGGCAACATCAGCCAGTAATTCATGTGGCCGACCAGCGTAAGCCCGACCAGCGCACCCAGCATCAGCGCTTCACCCTGACCGAAGTTCAGCGTACTCGATGTGGCAAAGGTAAGTTGGTAGCCAAATGCGATCAGCGCGTAAATCATGCCGAGCGCGATGCCGCTTTCGATGAGTTGTGCAAGGATATCCATCTAAAAGTCCCTTCTACTCGCTATTTGGGCCGGGGGACAACCCCGGCCCAAAAGCCAGTTACAAAATTGTTACTACGGCATTATTACTTCTTTCCGGCCTTGTCAGCGGCGTAGGCATGTACCACATGACCGTCCTTGACTTCACCCATCACCACCATATCCTGAGTGATTGCTTCGTGGTTATCATGGGTGTAGGGATGATCATAGGTCGTCACAACGCCCTCTATCTTTGTATTCAGATTTTCCAGCGCCTCACGGATCTTCACACCATCGGTACTCCCGGCTTGTTGGATCCCTGCTGCCAGGAGATACATGGAATCGTAACCCTGTGCTGCGGAAACGGGTGAAGGAATACGGCCATTCTCCGGATTGTATGCTTTCAGATACGCAGCGATGAATGCCTTGCGCTTGGGCGTATTGGGTTCCTGAATAAAAGTCTCCGGCATACGTGCGCCATCGCCGTTCTTGCCTGCGTTGTCGATGAAGTTACCCATCGACAAGGTCCAGCTGCCTATCATCGGGACTTTCCAGCCCAGCTTCTCCATGCCGTTGGCGATCTGCGCCAGCTCGGGCCCGATGGCATAGGTCAGGATCGCCTGGGCGCCTGCCTCTTTGGCCTTGAGCAACTGTGCAGTCATGTCCGTATCCTTGATGTTGAACTTTTCTACTGCAACCGGCGCGATGTTCTTGGCAGCCAGTGCCTTTTCCAAGTCTTCCCGGCCAAGCTGGCCATAATTGGTCGAGTCGGCCAGGATCGCCACCTTGGTGTATTTGCGATTATCGATTGCTTCATGGACTATCATTGCAGACTGGATTGTATCGTTGGCGGAAGTACGGAAAACGTAGTTGTCGGGATAATCTGGCGGCAGGAATTGCTTGGTGACTTTCGAACCGGTCGCCACGTTATTGATCACCGGGATCTTGGCTTCCTGATAGACACGCTGAGCAGTCAAGGCAACGCCGGTGTTGATAAAGCCCACGGAAGCGACGACGCCTTCCTTGTTGACCAACTCTTGGGTAACCTGGAGGCCGCGGCTGTTATCCGCCTGATCGTCACGCTCAATAAGCTCGATTTTGCGGCCAAGAACTCCACCCCTTGCATTGATCTCAGATGCTGCCAGTCTCACGCCATCCCTCATGGAAACGCCCATCGGGCTTGAGCCCCCCGTGAACGGGCCGGAGACGCCGATCTTGATCGGGTCGGCGGCAAAAGCGGAAAGGGATGCCGCCAGTGCTAATGTGGTAACAACGATTCCAGTTTTAATTTTCATATTTCACTCCTAGTTTGAGATGAATCAAAAAACACTCAGGAACTAATAACAACCGACTGCCAACTACGACAGACCAACCTATACCCTCATGCAACGCATTACGCAAACTGACCAACTCCAACGATTCCACTTCTTTGAACTTTACAGCATTCGCTGATTCTCAGGTAAAGAGCTGCCATCACAAAGCACCCGGTTCAACTTTATGGCCGGCAAGCGTCCCGTATGCCTTTGCCACCGCCTGGTCATCGCCGACATTGCCAGGGAATATGACCACCGGCAGCTCAGGAAAGCGCGGATGATCAGGCGGACAGCATACCACCGAACACCCCGGCAAAATTTGCCCGACCACGCGCGACGTGCGCAACGCCAAACCCGAGCTCAGCACATCATTGGATGTGATCCCGCCCTTGCTGATCAGAAAACCCAAGGTCTTGGGCAGGTTTCGCACGACATCCATCAGGAACGCGGAAACCAGCTCGCCAAACGCCAGTCGCGTCGCCTGATCAGGGAATGCCTTTTCCATGCGACTGGTAAAGACAACAGGCGTATTACCGGCGACATGGGCTTGCTCGCATTTGCGGATGATCTCGGCCAGCAACGCTTCGCGATTTGACGGCAATTGTTCCACATTCACTTCGATGGGTGCAACAGCGGGCATCTTGAGCAGCTGTGCGAGTTGCACGGTGGTCTTTTTGACGTGTGACCCAACGATCACTGCACCAGGTCGGCCACCACGGACATATTGGGCCATGTTCTGCGCAGCCACAGGCTGGCTTGGCAGGCCTGCCAAGGCGGTGAGCAGACTGGCTGCGCTGCGGAACAGGAAACGCTTGCCTTGGCTGGCCGCGATACGCAGCTGTTCGGCAAAATGATCAAGATCGTCTTGGGTTTCTGCATCGACAACGCAACACGTATTGCCGTGCAGCTGCATCAGACGTGGCACACTGTCGCCGCGTACGTCGGTCAACAAGAAGCGCTCGACCTGGGCAGCCTTGATGCGCCCGGCGGTTTTCTCTTCGACATAATCCGGCAGATAGCTGTGGCGATAGCCGAATACCGAGTCTCGCGCAAACTCGGTTTCATGTACCGGCGTATGCGCTCCATTCACGATCAGGTAGTGAACGCTGTCGCGGGTGATGCGGCCACCCTCAAAGAACGCAGGGACCAGAAAGTGGGCATCGAATGGCCCCAGCTCCTCAGCGATCACATCGGTCTCCACGGGGTAGTGGCCGCGCAGCGTCGAATCGGAGCGGCTGACCAGAATAGGGTTGATGTCCAAGCCGTCTTTCTTCAGCGCGGCCAGTGCGGCCTTCAGGTTCTTGCAAACCTCGCGAGTAATATCCGCAGCAGGCTTGGCCGCCATACCGCGTGTATTGGTCAGCACAAAGAAAAGCGGCGAGGCATCCAAGATTGCCTTGCGCACGGTATCGATATCCCAGCGCGTCAACAGCAAACATCCATGCACCGTTTGTGAACCGGTAGGATCGTCATCGAGAACAATGATCTTGGTTTTTGACATACTTTTAGTGCTGCCGAATATCCCTATCAGTCAGCCGACGCACTTACAATCGGCAAATTTGCCCGCGACATCAACCATTCAGCGCATTGACACGCTTGGCCATCGCCTCGGCAGTCAGACCATTGAAATCCATGATCTCAGCTGGGCTTGCGGTCGTTTCACCACGCTTCCACGCAAAGGTGTCGCGCCTCGCGGCACGGGTGCGCAACAGTATAGGCTCCAGGACGGCGCTGGGACCACCGCTCACGGCCAGTAGCACATCGCCATCGAAAAGCGCGTTGAAATGCGCATCATCCATAAACTTGTTGTCCGGCTCTGCGACGGTGTCCCATGATATGTCCGTGGCACGATAAAGGCGGCGCGGATTTACGACCGCAACGATGCGCACCCTGTAACCATGTGCTTCCAGCTTGTCCTTCGCTTCAAACACTGGCAGGTAAATCATGTCGCCGGTTACTGCGAAAACGACGATACCCTGGCTACCATTCTTGCTTTCGTAGATGGTCGCAGCACCCTCTTCCACCGCATGCCTGGCCTCATCCACACTCATGTAAACCGGCAGCGGACTTTTGGATGCGACGATCACCATGCATTTGTTGAAACTGTTGGTGGCATATTCGTACGCCGCCTGGATCGCATTCGCATCACATGGGAAGAGGGGGTAGGTATTGCCATTGCGCATCTGCGCAGCAAAATAGTTTTCGATCTCGGGACGTTGATGGGTCCATCCGTTTCGGCCCTGCTCCAGCGCACCGGCCGTGAACATCGTAACGATGGAAGGGGTCTTCCGGCGCAGCTCGGCCATGGCCTGCGCCACCGTCTGCACGATCGGCCAGCCGTTGATCGCGAAGCTCTCGTAAGACAACCACAATGCGCGCGAACCAAACAAAGCCAAGGCAGAGGCCAGGCCTGCACAAGCATCCTCATTCAGGGGCTCATACACCTGTCCTTCCGGTTCCTGGTTGTATAGGGGATCGACCGTCGGATGGCGGATCTTCAAGGCATCGTTGATATTTTTCATCGCCGATGCTTCGTTACCGTCCGCGTTGGTCACGACGAAACGCTTGTCTTTGGTTCCCACATAAGCTGCCAGCGCGCCCATCGCGGTTGACGGAACGGCCTTCTCGCCCTTGGCGAATTCGCGGATAGGCATCTTTCCCAGCGGGGCCAGATCCATCACGTGTTCGGTAACCGCCGTCCTGACTGCCGGACCGCCACCGGCCCGCACAAAATTCTCCCGCACGATCACCCAAGCGTCCGGATGCAACGCGCGGCGCTGCAACCCTTCGATCATATGCGGCGTGTCCAGGCTGTCGACCGGATAGAGGTTGTGCGACTTGGCGCCTACTGTATGCACTCCCGTACCCTTCATTTGCTTGATGATGAACGCGGTCAAGGTACCCCCCAACGCCAACTTGGCTGCCTTGTCCACGCCGGCCAATACGGCCTCAGTGAAAGCCAGGCGCTGCTTGTGCGAGAAATAGGAACTGTCTGCATAGGCGCTGGCCTGCCTGGTGTCGTCAAACTCCTTTGCATCAACCAGTATCACTTCCCTGAAACCATGCCCCTTCCAGTACGCGATCATTTCCTGGTTGGTGAAGCGCGACACCATGGAATGATGTTCCTGGCTGTATCCGTTCCAAATCAGTGTCGGCAGGAAGTTGGTCACCTTGGGGTAGGCGGTATTGAAGTGCATCATTGAATTGAGCACATAGGGTTCACCCATTCCGCCGTCACCGATCGTGACCGGGAACAGTTTGCCGGGATGCAACATGGCCCCAGCCATCGCAAAGTGCTGGCCCTGACCGAGCGGACCAGCAGGCGCCAACAGGCCCGGAATAGCGCCGGACAAGTGGCCGAGCAGGCCATGCTTCTCGCGAAAGCGCGCCATCAGATCGGTCACCGTCTTGATGCCCATCTCTTCGAGTGAAGTGTCGAGGAACATCGCGCTATAGAAACCCGGTGCATGGTGACCCACTTCGGTGACGATGTTGGTATGGCCCAGCATCACCAGCGAGGCGTAAGCCTCGGCGCTGCTCGCGAAGCCGCCCGGATGTCCGGAGCCTTTTGAGCCACAGGTTTGCAACGTCAGATACCGCAGCGCATCTGCCATCAACAGTGTCTGATACACCGCATCGGGCGCATGGGGGTCGCTGATCACCGACTGGCCTGGTTTGATAACAGCCGACTTGGCATGCTGGGAAAAACCTTCCCAAGCCGCACCAAAATGTTGAATGCCCGCGCAAAATTGAGGGGTTGCCGCTGTTCTGGTTGTCATGATCTTCGCTCCTTGAGATTCATCCAGCAACCTTTATGCCGCTGCAAAGGTTGGCCAAAAAACATTTGATGGCAGAATACGTGCTGTAATATAATTTCGCAATACACAATCGTTTTCACGATGCGAAATATGCAGAAAAGCGCAAACTCCATACAGGTCATCGAACGGCTGGCAAGGCTGCTGGATGCCATCGCGGGACATGAAGATCCCGTGAGCCTGAAGATTATTTCGGCTGAAACGGGACTGCATCCCTCCACCGCTTTCCGCATACTCTCCTCGATGGTCGAACATGGCTTCGTAGAGCGCACCTCCAGGGGCACCTACCAATTGGGCGTCAAATTGATGCAGCTGGGCAGCCGCCTGAACGCCAGCGTAGACATCAGAAAGATAGCCTTGCCTCTGATGGAAATGCTCCGCGACCGATTGGGGGAGACGGTCAACCTGACCGTGCGTGAGGGAGATGAGGTGGTCTACATCGAGCGCGCGCTTGCCAAGCGCATGATAAGGGTGGAGCAAGTGATTGGCAGTCGTGCGCCTTTGCATGTCACTGCAGTAGGCAAGGTGATGCTGGGCGATCAGGGTGAAGCGGCGTGTCGAAGTTACGCAAAGCGCAGCAAGCTGCCCGCATATACGAGCAACACCCACACCAGGATAACTGCCTTGGTGCGAGACTGCATTGCTTCCGCGAGGCGCGGCTACGCCCTGGACAATGAAGAGGCTGAACTGGGGGTGGGATGCATTGGCACTTTGGTGCGCGATGCCAGCAGCCAAGTGGTTGCTGGTTTGTCTGTTTCGGCCCCGATAGAACGGCGCCGCAATGAATGGATCGCGCAGGTATTGGAAGCCGGGGCCCAGCTTTCGAAACAACTCGGTTATCACGGTACGTAAGAAACCTGCCGATACTATTTCCATACATTGGTTTCGATAATTTGAAGCAGCCAACCCAAGGAAGGAGACAGATGAAAAATAAAAAATGTTTGACGCTGGCGGACGTGAAGATCATTGCATCGGGTTGTGAAAGCGAGGCACTGCGTCAAGGTTGGGCGGTAGCCATTGCCATTGTCGACGATGGTGGCCATCTGATGTGGTTACAACGTCTGGATGGCGCGCCGTTGACCAGCCCGAAGATCGCCATGGGCAAGGCACATACCTCGGCGATGGGGCGCAGGGCTTCCAAGGTGTACGAGGACATGGTGGGCGGTGGGCGCGTGGCCGTGCTGTCCATGCCCGGTGAACTCACCTTCCTGGAAGGTGGCGAACCCATCGTGGTCGACGGCGAAGTCGTCGGTGCGGTGGGCGTATCCGGCGTCAAATCGGCAGAGGACGCACACATCGCACGCTCCGGCATCCGTTCGTTTCTTGAAAGTTTGCACCGATAGGTTTTCTATTGGCGACTTGGGCGTATAGTTGGGCGCGCAACGGCTTGTTGCTAGAGATTTTCCCCGAAAAAACACAGAAAACGGAATGGAGGAAACAATGCGCGTTGGGTTGTTCGTTACCTGCCTGGTCGACGCGATGCGTCCGCGCATAGCCTTTGCCGCCATCAAGCTGCTTGAAGCAGCCGGCTGCGAGGTCATCGTCCCGGATCGGCAGACATGTTGCGGCCAACCGGGGTACAACTCGGGCGACCGCAAGTCCGCCGAAGCACTGGCGCTGAAATTCCTCGCCGAATTTGAAGCGTTCGACTATGTGGTTGTGCCTTCCGGCTCCTGCGCCGGAATGATCCGTGTGCACTACCCCGACCTTTTTCACAATGACCCTTTGCTGCTGGCACGATTCACGGCCTTGGGCCAGCGCACTTATGAGCTGACAGATTTTCTGGTCAATATCGCCAAACTGGAAAAGGTGCCGGGCAACTTTCAGGGCACGCTGACCTATCATGATTCATGCTCGGGCCTGCGAGAACTCGACGTCTACAAGCAACCGCGCTTATTACTGGCGAAGATGCCCGGCGTCGATTTGCACGAGATGGTGGAATCGACCACCTGCTGCGGTTTTGGCGGCACTTTCTCAGTCAAGTATGGCGAGTTGTCGACTCGGATGGCCGACAACAAATGCCAGCATATCGCGGCGACCGACGCTGGCGCGATCGTCGGTGGCGATCTGGGCTGCCTGCTGAATATCGAGGGCCGCATGCGCCGCAAAGGCGATCACACCACCCGAGTGCTGCACGTGGCAGAAGTGCTGTCTGGCGCGGAGCCGGAGGAGTCCTGATGCAAAACACCTCGATCCATTTCAAACGGCAGGTCACCGTCAAGCTGGCCGATGCCAGGCTGCAGGGAGCGCTTTCGCGCTTGCAGACACGCTTTGTTGGCGGCCGATCGGCGGTAATCGGCGAGATAGCCGATCTGCAGGAAACGCGCTCCGCGGCTGCGGCCATCCGCGACCGTGTGCTGAACGATCTTGACCAGTGGCTGCTGCATTTCGAACAACAGGCGACCGCGCGCGGCGCGATCGTGCACTGGGCTGAAACCGGTGAAGACGCAAACCGCATCGTCGCAGAGATCGCTGCACAACACGGCGTGCGTACCGCGGCCAAATCCAAATCCATGGTCAGCGAAGAGTGCGGGCTTAACGATGCACTGGAGCTTGCAGGCGTAAAGGTGATGGAAACCGATCTCGGCGAATATATCCTGCAACTCGCCCACGAAGCGCCTTCTCATATCGTCGCACCGGTGGTGCACAAAAACAAGGAAGAAATCGCCGACCTGTTCGCGGAAAAACATCAAAAGCCGCGCAAGACCGATATTGCAGCGCTGTGCCGCGAGGCGCGCGAAGTGCTGAGACCCACATTCCTGCACGCAGACATGGGCATCTCGGGGGGTAATTTTCTCGTCGCGGAAACCGGATCCGTGCTGATCGTCACCAACGAAGGCAACGGGCGGTTGGTGACGACGCTGCCGCGCGTACATGTCGCGATCACCGGGATCGAAAAGGTGGTGTCGACCCTGGAAGATGCAGCCACCCTGCTGCGTTTGCTGCCGCGCTCCGCCACCGGACAGTCGATCACCAACTATGTGTCGGTGCTGACCGGAAACAAGGACAGCACAGAGCACGATGGCCCGGAGCACTTTCACATCATCCTGCTGGACAATGGGCGCAGCAACCTGCTCGGCAGCGAGATGCAGGAAATGCTGCGTTGCATCCGCTGCGGCGCCTGCATGAACCATTGCCCGGTGTACCAGAATATCGGTGGCCATGCTTATGGCTGGGTCTATCCAGGCCCGATGGGGTCGATACTGACGCCGCTGCTGGGGGGATTGGAGAAATCGCCCGACCTGCCCAATGCTTCGACCTTTTGCGGAGCTTGCGCGGCAGTATGTCCGGTCAAGATCCCATTGCCGGACTTGTTGCGCAAGTTGCGTGAAAGACAGATGGAGCGGGGCCTGAAGTCACGCCGGGAAACTTTCTTGCTCAGGACTTGGGCATGGTTGGCACTGCATCCCGCGATGTATGCGATGGCTACAAAATTCGGCGTCCGCCTGCTGCGGATGTTGGGCGGAAAGGAAAAATTACTCCATCACCTGCCCGGCGCACCTGGCTGGAGCGACGGTCGTGATTTCCCCGCACCCGCAGGCATGACCTTTCGTGAACTGTATCAGCGTGGAGTCCGCAAATGAACGCCCGCGACAAGATACTCGGCAGGATACGCGGTGCAAAGAAAAAGAGAGGTTTAGGCTCGCTCGTCGCTACCGGCACACATACAGAGGCATTGGCCAGCCACCTTGCGCGCCACCCACGAGGGCCCCTGCCACCTCAGCCGGAAGATTTGCGGGCACGCTTCAAGGAGCGCGCGATCATGCTCTCCAGCGACGTCCTGGAAACGGGGGACCGCACGGAAGCACCAGGCCTGCTGCGGCAGTATCTCAATGAGAGAAGACTGCCTGTCAGCGGCGTCTGCTGGCCGTCTCTTGCAGGGTTGCCCTGGAGCGCTGCCGGGTTGGACATTCAGTCACGCCCGGCCAAGGATCAGGACTTGGTGGGCGTGACCGGCGCATTTTGCGCGATTGCGGAAACCGGCACCTTGATGCTCCTTTCAGGACCAGAAACGCCGGCCACCAGCAGCCTGTTACCGGAAACCCATGTGGCCATGCTCGATCCGCGCCGTATCGTTGCAACGATGGAAGATGCATGGGATCTGCTGCGCAAGGAATACCAGCGCCCCCCGCGCGCGGTCAACTTCATCTCCGGGCCTTCGCGCACGGCCGATATCGAACAGACCGTCACGCTCGGAGCGCATGGTCCTTATCGGGTCCTCGTCATTCTTGCACCGCTTTGAAGGATCGCCCGGGAATGAACGAGGACCGACTTTAACTGATCGGGTTTAACGGATGGGCCAAAAGAAATGATCAAGGAGCAACGAGATATAATGGACGGCAGTCATTTTGGTGAACGATGTTTCAGCAAAAAAGTGAAAATATTCATAAGGAGCGCCATTTAGCCATGCGATATCGATTATTAGGGAATACCGGTCTCTATGTTTCCGAATTATGCTTGGGAACAATGACTTTCGGTGCCCAGGGATTTTGGAAAGTCATGGGTGGCCTCCAGCAACCAGATGTTGATCTGTTGGTACGCGAAGCTTTCGACCAAGGCATCAATTTTTTTGACACTGCCAACGTTTATTCGCTTGGCGAATCGGAAAAGCTCCTTGGCCAGGCAATACAAAACATCGGCATGCCAAGAGATGAGATTGTGGTCGCCACAAAGTCCACTGGCATCATGAACGAGTCTCCCAATGGGCGGGGCCAATCGCGCTTTCATATCTTCAACGAGGTCGAGGCAAGTCTCAAGCGCCTGCAGCTGGACCACATCGATCTTTATCAGCTTCATGGATTTGATCCCCTGACTCCATTCGAAGAATCGCTGTCCGCACTCAGCGACCTCGTCACATCCGGGAAGATCCGCTACATTGGCCTGTGTAACATGGCCGCCTGGCAAATCATGAAGGCATTAGGCGTTTCCAGACTTCATCATTGGAGTGAATTTGCGAGCGTGCAGGCCTATTATTCGATCGCCGGGCGCGACCTCGAGCGTGAAATCTTCCCTTTGGTTCAGGACCAAAATCTGGGCTTGATGATTTGGAGTCCGCTGGCCGGCGGATTTTTATCCGGAAAATTCAAACGCGACCAGGCACCCCCTGCGGGTTCCCGTCGTACCGAATTCGATTTCCCGCCCTTGAACAAGGATAAAGCATTTACTTGCCTGGATGCGATGGAGCCAATCGCAAAAACGCATGGCGTGTCGGTTGCGCAAGTGGCCTTGGCATGGATCCTAAGCAAAAAACAAGTGTCGAGCATCATCATCGGGGCCCGCCGGATGGGGCAATTAGAAGATAATATTGCGGCCACAAAACTCGTTCTTTCCGAAGCGGAATTGAAGACACTGGACGAAGCCGGCGCTCTGCCACCTGAATATCCCGGGTGGATGCTGGCATTCCAGGGACAATATCGTGCTACACCGCCAGTGAAGGAAAAGACAGGATCGTCAGAAGGAAGGCCAAAAGGTGAGTGATTTAGACGGCATTCCGCAGACTCCCTGCGTAAGAAATTGCTGCCTGAATGATGACGATGTTTGCCTCGGCTGTTTTCGAACTCTGAAGGAGATCGAAAAGTGGGGAGAAGCCGATAATCGTCAGCGGATCGCAATTCTGCAAAATGCCAAGCGAAGGCAGGAGGCTGCTCCAGTCTGCGAGTGAGCCGGACCCAGCAGATGGGTGGCCGCTTTCGCAAGCATCAGGCAACCTTTTCAATGGAACGGATCCCACCTGAACCAACAGGGAATCTTCCGCAAGAACCAGAAGGCGCCGTGGCATGAATCCAGTTGTGAATGCCTCCGCCCAAATAACCTGGTGCAGCCTCTGTCTTTTGACGTCTGTCATTTAGCGGAAACATTCGACAGATAGTATTCGTGCAATAATTTCTTGAAGAATGAATAACATGAGTTTGCATTTCCGCGACGTTCTGGTGGCAGTTGCTTTGGCTGCTTCCGGAAGTCAGTTGATGGCTGCAGAACAACCGCACAATGTCGTGCTGTTCGTGGCAGATGGATTGCGTGCCCTCGTCGTGAAGCCGGAGACAGCACCGACAATGGCGGCGATTGGCAAATCCGGAGTCTGGTTCAAGAACAGCCATTCTCTGTTCCCGACACTCACCATGCCTAACAGCTCCGCCCTAGCGACGGGACATTATTTAGGTGATACGGGAGTGTTCGGCAACACGATCTACACCGGCGTTCCCTTGCCGAGTGCCGCGGCCAGCGTCACGCCATTCCTGGAAAACGATCAGGTCCTTGGCGACATCGATGAACACTTTGCCGGAAATTTCCTTAACGAAGAAACGCTGCTCGCATTGGCGCGCAAGCAAGGATTTTCAACCGCCGCTGTCGGGAAACTCGGGCCGGTCGCCATTCAGGCTGAGGCAGATGTGTCCGGTGGACAGACAATCGTCGTGGATGACTGGACCGGCCATAAAGGGGGCATTCCCTTAAACGAGGCATTGGCGTCTTCTTTGCTGCTGGCTGGACTATCCGGGGAAGCTCCAGCGCGCGGCGACAATGGCAAGGCCGGGGACGCGAAGACCCCCGGCACTTTGACTGCCAACATCGAACAGCAAAAATATTTTGTGGATGCCACGACCAAGGTTGTGCTGCCGCGTTTCAAGGCTGCCGGCAAACCTTTTGTGCTGGTATTCTGGTCACGCGATCCAGACGGCACGCAACATAATCAGGGAGATAGTCTCGGCAAATTGATTCCGGGAATCAACGGTCCGACGTCCATGGCGGCGGTCAAAAATGCAGATGACGACCTCGCCGCCATCATGGGCGCGCTCGACTCACTTGGGCTCAAAGGGACGACAGACGTATTCATCACGTCGGATCACGGCTTCTCCACTATTAGCAAACACAGCAAGAGCAGCCCCTCCGCCAAGATTGGTTTCTCAGACGTTCCTGCTGGCCAATTGCCACCGGGCTTCGTTGCCATTGATCTAGCCGAGGCCCTTGATCTACCGCTGTTTGATCCGGATGCCCAGAATGAGCTCGTCGACTACAAAGCTGGCAAGCACCCAAGAAGAGCGAACGGCCTGCTCGGCCAAGACCCTCTGGTGCCGGATTTGGTGGTTGCGGCAAATGGTGGCTCCGACCTCATCTACTTGCCCAAACCCAATGCCAGGGAATGGGCTCCCAAGGTCGTCGATGCGCTGCTTGGTCAAGACTATGTGAGCGGCTTATTCGTCGACGATTCCCTGGGCAGTATCCCCGGAACCCTTCCACTCAGTTCAATCAATATGAAAGGTTCGGCGCTGACACCCGGCCCTGCGATCGTCATTAACTTCAAATCGCAGGCCGCGGGCTGCAAGACATCAGTGTTATGCACAACGGAAGTCGCAGACACCGGTTTGCAGCAGGGCCAAGGTATGCACGGAAGTTTCAGCCGCGCCGACACATATAATTTTATGGCGGCGATCGGCCCGGATTTTAAGAAGGCCTTCGTGGATAAGGTGCCGGTCAGTAACGCCGATGTCGCGAAGACGCTTGCCGAAATCCTGAAGCTTGATCTTCCTGCCAAGGGCAATCTGGCAGGTCGCATCATGTCGGAGGCAATACCGGGCGGCAAGCCACCGAAGTTTGTCTACAGGACCAAAAGATCCGCTCCAAGCCTGCAAGGCTTGCGCACCGTGCTCAAATATCAAGCCGTCGGCCAGACCACCTATTTTGATGCGGCTGGGTTTTCCGGGCGATCGGTTGGACTGGGCGCCAAATGACATCGATGGTCCCATCTGGATGTTCTATTAGGGCCAAAGGGAAGCTTTCAGTAAGGCATTGGGCGCCTGCTTGCCGCCCTTCATGTTGACTTGTTGACTAACCGGGTCCGCTGTCATTATCAATAATGGACGGCAAAGAGGATATTCTTTGTCTCATATGGAAAGTGAATTACCTGACCTGATCAGGTGAGAAGTTGCCCGTTCGTTTCAATGTGAAGGAGAACTGTTTGAATAGTCAGATACATGATATTTGGAATCGTTTTGACGAGTTGCTCAAGAGTGCTGAAACGCCGGAGGCGCGAATGATCGCCGAAACAGCAAAGCTGCAAGCCATGCTAGTGAATCTTCGACTAGCACCGATTGAACACCTGCTTGAAAGAGCGCCCAGCAGGAGCTGATGGCAATGAATGAGCTCCCGCAATGGTTCGGGGCTGCGGCCAACACGCGCCTTAGGCGATGAACCATTCTCCCGTACCTGATCCACCCATCCGCGGACAATAGGTACTAATGAATCCACCAAGCCACCGGACACTTGTGTTTGACTTATTGGTTGTCGATGACGACAAGAAACGTCACAAGGGTGAGAGATGGGAAAAAAAAGGGGGCGAATTGCGATCGAACATGGTCTTCAAGAATGTTGCTGTTCACCAATCCGCATATGGCGTCCCATCCCCTGCCACACCTTCGGCGCCACTTTTGACGTCGTAAACTTTTCCTTTATCCAGATTGTCAGGGGGTATCGGGATCCATGTCTGGTTGCTGCCCGTAAGAGGGTCAGGCGGTATGTTTCGCAGATATTTCTTTACGACCAAATCGTCAAGCGTGTCCGGATATTTTGCATTGTCGCCAAAATACTTGTCGATCGCATCGCGCATTCCGTTCAAGTCGGCTCGTAAGGCCGCTTCTTTCGACTTGTCGATGCTATGAAAATAGCGGGGCACCGTCAAACTCAATAGGGTTGCGATTATTGCCAATACGACGAGCAATTCGACCAGGGTAAAGCCAAAATTATGGTGGGGTCTGACCATCACCAGTCACGGTATGGAATTCCGTTGAGTCCGGTGCCCGTCGAGAGTGGGTAGACGTCGAATATGTCATCCCCTTCTTGGGGCGATTCCGGACGGCTCTCATAACTGCGTTTACCCCAAGTCTGCTCCGGCAGCGTGCCGGCATCATCGACAAATGGATCCCGAGGAATTCTGCGCAAGAAGTAGATTTTTCCCTTTTTCGGGTCATTTATCACCTCGACACCAGCGACCAAGTCTTCCAGCGATCTCGGATAACCCGATCGCCCAGGCGATTTGGCGATCCGCCCTTCATCCGCAGCCTGCTTGTAGGCATCAATCGCTTCACGAATTTGCCGCAATGCGGAACCCAGTTGCTGCTCCTTGTTGCGCTGCACCACCAGTTCGCTCATCGGCAAGGCAACACTCGCCAGGATCGCAACGATAGCTACTGTGATCAACAATTCGATCAATGTGAAGCCGCGCTCGCGACATAAATGTCGGACTTGTCGATTGGCGGCTTGCACAATCATGGGGGAGTACCTGCGCCTGTAGCCATGTCAAGTTTTTTTGCCGGCGTCTCTGTTGCGGGCTTGATGTCCTGCTCAGACGGTTTCGTGATAGCTGACAGCGCAGGTTCGACCTGCATGGGCGCCGCGGATGATGGGGTCGTCCTCGGCGCGCTGCCACCGATAGCGCTCTCAGTGCCCGAAGGAAATTCGCTATATATGGCTTCCGGCCGCGTTACGTTCCGCACAATGTGAGGCGTGATCAGCAACACCAGTTCAGTCTTCGATCTATCGTGGTTGTCGTTGGAAAAAAGGCGCCCCAAAAACGGGAAGTCGCCTAGGCCGGGAACCTTATCTACAGCGGCGGTTTCGTTGTTTTGAATCAATCCGGCGAGGATTTGCGTTTCCCCATCCTTAAGCCTTAGCGCTGTAGACGTGTTGCGGGTACCCAACTCGTAAACTTGCGAACCCGATGTTGACGTGATTGTCTTCAGCACGCTGCTCACTTCCAGGTCGACTTTCATGTCCACCTGATCATCCAAGCGAATGTTCGGCTCAACGTCCAGCTTGAGCCCTACGTCGAGGTAGTTTACCGTTTCGGAACTGCCCACGCCCGCCGTCGCGACAGTTGTGAGAACGGGCAGCCGCTGGCCGATATGAATCTTGGCCTTCTCCCTGTCCTTTACCCGGATTCTGGGATTGGCAAGCAAAGTCGTGTCCGAGTCGAGCTTTTGCAAATTAAGCGCCAGTGCCGGGTTGGTCACCTGAAACGTAACGAAATTCGAATCCCGATTCTTCCACTGATTGAGCGTGTAACTTCCGGCGTTCCCCAGGCTTGCGCTGATTTGCTGGGCAAATTGCAGACCAATATTGGATGCCACATCCCGGCTTACCTCCAATACCTCGACTTCCAGCACCACTTCCGGATCCGACAGATCCTGGTCAGCAATGAGCTTCTCCGCCAGGCGAACAACCTCCGGTGTATCTCTCATGACGAGCAGATTTATCTTTTCGTCGATAAAGATATCCTTCGTTTTCAGGATAGTCTTGATCATGTCCAGGGTCTTCTTGACATCCGCATTGGCCAGATAGAAGCTTTTCACGACCAATTGCTGGTAGTCATGATTTTTTGCGGGTGTGTTCGGGTAGATGAGTATGGTATTTTCACTCAACACCTCCTGCCCCAATTGATTGGTCACAAGCAAAAGCTTGACCGCATCTTCTATTGTCGTGTTCTTTACGAAAATGGTAACTTTCAAATCCGGCTTGATGTCCTTGTCGAAAACGAAATTCAATCCGGCAACCCGCGAAATGACTTCGAATACCGTCTTGACGGTAGCATCCTGGAATTCCAGCGTGATGGGCTTCTTGAGTGCCAACTTGAGTGTGGATGGACTCACTGCTGTGGATGCAGTCGCTTTTTCCATGCGTTCCTGCAATGCTTTGGCTGCGGGCAGGGATGGGTTTTCCGCGAGAATGGGGCGGAGCTTGGCTTGAGCGCCCTCACCGTCACCCTTGTTGAACAGGGCCTCGGCCTCGGCCAACTGTCCCATACGTCGCCTGTCTGCCTGAACTTCCTCGACACCCCTCGTGGCGCGCGGATTGCGGGCATCCAGGGCAAGCACCCGTCTGTAATCGCTCTCGGCCTCGTCAATCTGACCATTGTTTCTGGCCGAATCAGCCTGCGCCAGGATCTGATTTACCGCCGCTTCGCGTTGCTTGAATAGATAGGTCCGGTATTCCGGATTGCCTGGATCATCTCTTACCGCGGAATCGATCTGTGCCAGGCCCGGCTCGATCTTGCCTTCTGACAACAGCTGCCTGCCTTGATCAAACTGCCGAACACCAAGCTCGGCACATCCCGCCAAAAGCATGACAGCCATCAGCAAGAAGGATTGGCGTCTAACAAGCAACTGCTTCAATATGATTCTCCAATCTGGATGGTCTGCTTAATGTTCAAAGGCAAATAGGTCAGAATCATCACCGGTGCCCGTACCTCGTCTACACGATAGACATTGTCAAGAACATCCCCTTCCCTGACCGCATAGCTGCGGTTCTGTTTGGTCAGAACAATGACTACCTTTTCGCCCTCCTCTGCAAGCTTGCCCATATACACAAAAGGCAGCGGCGGCGCGGAAGGCTGCACAAGCCTGGGAGGCGGTGGCGCAACCTGCCAGGACTTGCCCGCAAACAGATCTTTCACGTCTTCAGGCAACGGCTGGCGATACAGCTTTGCCAGAGGAACACGGCTGGACGCTTCACTATCAGCCCCCCTTTTATGCTGCAGGTGGCGTGTCTTTGCCTCGCCCGGCAGAACTACCAAACCATCAGGCTCGTCCTGACTTCCAGTCGCAGCGACTGCGACGATAGTGAGCGCCGACGCCGCACCCAGAATCCATCGCCGCTGTTTCACGGTGAGTGCCATCACACGATACCAAGAAAGAGAGTGAACTGAATCTTTGCTTCCAGATCAGTGCCCCCAATGGTTTCACGCCTGAAACTGACCGCATCCAGCGCGGCAGTGGGCAGCCCATTCAAGACTTTCGCAATAAATCTTCTGACCTGCACGTAGCTCCCTTTCACTGGCAAGGTAATCTGATAATTCCCTAAGTGGCCTGCCTTTTCCTTGGTAAACTTGTATTCGCCCTGCGTCAGTCGAAGCGACTCCTTGTTTGCAGACCTGTAGATTTTGTCCAGCAGCCTCGTCGCGCTCTGTTCAGGCGGAAGCAGCTTGTAGAACGCGGTCAAACCTGACTCCGCCGGGAGCGCACCGGCGACAGGATTCGAAAGCTCCAGTTTCTGGAGGTTTTGCAGATCTGCCACTTCGCCAGTGATGCGTTTCAATTTCGCCTCGGAGGGCAGAATGAATCCCAGAAGTACTGCCAAGGCGAGTGCGAGCAGCACGAGTCCGGCCAGTCCCGGCGCTCCGAGATATTTCACCGACTGCAGGATCATCCATTCCGACTTTCTCAATGTTGTGCCTCCCATGCAGCCTGGACCACAAAACGTATGGGCTTCTGCGGGTCTTGATCCTGTATCTCGTGGCTCACAATCAGGACTTCCCGGAACAGGGCGACCTTCTGCAGAGTGGAAGCATAGTTCAACATACTCTCAAATTGTTTCGTCTCGGCACTGATGCGGACCAATCCCTTCTGCGGATCAGGCTCGATGGCAAGCACTGCGACGTCATTCGTCCGGGTCGCTTCAAAGGCCTCAAACAATTCCTTCCACGGCAGGGAAAGCGCAAGTATCGCGGCGTTGGCTTGCTTCGTTTCGCGGGCAGTTTGTTCTGCATCGCGCATCTCCGTATTGGGGGACACAGACGCGCCTTTTGCCCGTTCCTGCAACTTTGAAATGACCAATTCCTGATCCGAAATTTCCTGGCTCAAGTCACGGTAGTGCCACACTACAGAGATCAATGCCACTGCACCAATCGCAAGTGCCATTATTCCAGCCCAATGGGAACGTCTGCCCGCCAGATAATCCAGATTCACGGCCCGCATAGTCACATCCCTGCAGCAGCCATCGCATAAATGCTCATTTCCCAAGGGGGGAGAGCGTCTTTTAAGTTTGGGTGCAAGGGATGAATCACCAACTTGCCTCGCTCAATCGGCGACAATACGGGCGTTTCCGGAGCGTACATGTAAACCTTGCTGCCATCGCTTTCCTTATCGGCAAGCAACATCTCTCGTTCCAGGACAAGCATCGCTTCATCGAACCAGTCGCTTTCAGTCCGGCGCGAGCGGATGCTCTGCCATTGCCCCTTATGCAGCCGTCCGATACAAAACACTCCTTGCTCAGCCAACACAAACCACGCCGCATCATTACCCAGGTCACGGCGACAAGCATTGAAAGCAGTCATCAAATAGGGCTCGATTGATTTCAGCCGCACCCGGGACTCATTGAAAATGCCTTTTAGTTGCTCCAGCAAGACTTGATCCACGGCACTCGCCAATGATGGCGAACCAAATGATCCGTCGCTAAGGCGCAGCTCCCATGTTGCACTGGCCTCCCCATAGACCTCGGAGAAGCTGTGCTGCAGCAAGGAAAGCTTCTCGGCATCAGTCAATGAAATGTCATTCCAGGGCAACAGCAGGAAGCGCACGAAATGGTTGGAGAGGATCAGCGTTGCGTCCGCATTTTGCCAATCCGGGTTATCCAGCGCAGCCTGCAATACGGGGAGCGCAGCCTGCCAACCCGCTTCTGATCCGGAACACATATGAACCTGCTTGGCGAAGATGCGCGGGCGCAGCCCCGCTTTGCAATGCACCGTGATCACGCGATCCGGACACAGAGCGATGCGCACCTGATCACGCCACAAACGTAACACGGTTTATTTCCTGTAACGTTGTTTCACCCCGCCTGACCAGATCAAGCGCTGCTTCCCGCAGATAGCGGGTACCGTGGAGGCGGGCAGCTTCCTTGATACGACGAATGGGTTCCCTTGCAACGATGAGCTCCCTTATCTCGTCGTTCAAATTGAGCATTTCGGCAATCGCTTTCCTCCCTTTGTACCCCGTTCCGCGGCACTGACCGCATCCGCGTCCAGCGATAAAGCGGTATTCCTTTGCCAACTCAGGGAGAATGCCGGACGATTTCAGCAGGTCTGCCGATGGCTGCTGCGGTTCGGCACAGTGGGGGCAGGTCAGGCGCACCAGGCGTTGGGCCAGGATCCCATTCAGCGCTGACACGAAGCTGTATGGATCGACGCCCATGTGCATAAAGCGCCCAATCACATCGAAGACGTTATTTGCGTGGACCGTGGTGAATACCAGGTGGCCGGTAAGTGCAGACTGGATGGCGATTTGCGCGGTTTCCGCATCGCGTATCTCCCCGACCATGATCTTGTCGGGGTCGTGGCGCAGAATTGAGCGTAGCCCGCGTGCAAAAGTAAGCCCCTTTTTTTCGTTCACGGGAATTTGCAGCACGCCAGGCAACAGATATTCCACGGGATCCTCTATCGTGATGATCTTGTCTTCACCGTGATTGATTTCGCTGATTGCCGCATACAGGGTGCTGGTCTTTCCGCTACCGGTCGGCCCGGTGACCAGCACCATGCCGTAGGGTTCACGGGCCAGGCGCCGGAATCTTTCCATGCTATCCTCATCGAACCCGAGTATGTCCAGACTCAGGCCGTGCATTTGATCGGAAAGGCTCTGGCGATCCAGTATCCTGAGCACCGCATCTTCTCCAAAACTGCTGGGCATGATCGATACGCGGAAATCCACATCACGTCCCTGCGTGGTCACTTTGAAGCGCCCATCCTGGGGAACTCGGCGCTCGGCAATATCCAGTTCGGACATCACCTTGAGACGCGAAATAACCTGCTCTGCCATCTCCACGCCAGGCACTTCGCTCACTGCGCCCAGTACCCCGTCTATGCGGTACTTGATACGAAGCCCGCTTGCGTGGGACTCGATATGAATGTCACTTGCCCCACCCTTGAGCGCATCATAAAGCGTCGAGTGAACAAGCTTCACGACGGGGCTGGTGTCTTCACTTATCCCCTTGAGCGATAACGTTTCCGACTTCCCGTTCTCCCCCGCCAGTTCCACCCCGCTCGGCACGATGCTGTCCATCGCGCGCAAGCCAGCTTCGTAACGAGCAAGATAGGCCGCGAAGTCGGAAGGATGGGTCAGATACCAGCTTACGACCCCGGTACGTGCCTCGATCCATTCCTGATTATTCGTGTTGAAAGGGTCGCAAAAAGCAATGACAAGTTTCCCCTTGCTATCGCGTAGAACCATGCACTCTCGGCGGGTCACGTCGGCGAAGGAAAGCATATCGAAGGCCGGTGCGTATCCATTCAGCGCCTGCATGTCCAGCACCGGGTAATGAAATGACTGGGCGATCGCTGCAACGGCAATGGCAGGATCGATGCCGTAAGCTTCCTCGATCACTTTTGTGACATTGCACCCCAGACGCTTTGCGTCTATGTGAGCCTTGCGAAGGTCATCGGCGGTGAGCGCTGGCATGAGCGCGTCACCCTTCATGACATTCACTGGATGCTCCCTGCGAGATCGAATACAGGCATATACATCAAGATTACGATGACACCAATCACCAACCCGATCAGTGCCATCAAGACCGGCTCGAACATCTTCGTGAACCATTCGACCCAGCGCGCCATTTCTTCATCATAAAAGGCGGCGATGCGTTCCATCATTTCTCCCATGTTCCCCGTCCGCTCGCCAACGCGCAGCATCCGCAACGCGACCGGTGTGGTCAGTTCCTGTGCTTCCATCGCCCGAGAGATCGGCTGCCCTTCCCGGATGGCAAGGGAGGCAAGTTTCAATCTCCCCCGCAAAACCGGCTGAAGCAGACCAGATACCATATCCAGCGCGGTGACAACCGGAATCCCGCCCTTTAGCAACATGGCCAGAGTCCGGTAAAAGCGTGCCAACTGATATATATGCATGCGCTCTCCAATTGCCGGTATATGCCACAATTTAAGCAGCAGCCACTCCTTCAGGGACGGCCTGGTCAAGCCATACACTGCGCCGGATACCCCGCCCGCCACGGCCAACAGCACCATCTGTCCATGGGTTTGCAGCAACACCCCCCATTGCAACAGCAGCTTTGAAAGCCAAGGCAGGTTGGTACTGCTTCCTTCGTAAATTACCGAAAACTTCGGGACCACATAACTCATCAAAAACAACACAACCAGACCGCCCACCACCATCAAGAGAACCGGGTATATGGATGCGCTAACAATCTTCTTGCGAACAAAATCGAGTTGTGACTGGTAGGCAACATATCTGCCCAGTGCCTCGCTCAATCCGCCTGTTTTTTCACTGGCGCGGATGGTCGCAACAAAAAGCGGGGGGAATACCGCCGGAAAGTCTTGCAACGAAGCGGAAAGAGTCTGCCCCTCATACAAACGAGCGACGATCGAATCAAATACCTTCTTTGCTTCCCCGTGACGCTCTTTCTCAGCCAGCGCTTCCAATGCCTCGACCAGGCCAAGACCGGCATCCAACAGCGCAAGAAGCTCCTGGCTGAACAGTACCAACGGAAACCAGTTACCGGACCTTTTGAATAGCGGCAAGGCGATGCCGCCGCCGCCCTTGACACTCAGGACGGTGTAGCCCTGGCTTTTCGCAACGTTCGCCGCATCGCTTTCGTTCATGGCCGCTACAGACAGAACACTGACAGCCTCGCCATTTCGCAGCGCCTTTATCTCAAACTGCATCGGCATGTCCTACCAGTTTGTAATGTCCGCCGCTTCGCCTGAACCCCCAGGCTGGCCATCTTTACCGTAGGACAGCAGATCATATTCGCCGTGCTCACCCGGTTGCCTGTAAACATAGGGCTTTCCCCAAGGATCATTTGGCACGCTTTTTTGGAGATACGGTCCATCCCACTTCGCCTCGTTTGTCGGCCTTGTAAAAAGAGCTGCCAATCCTTGCTCGGAGCTGGGATAGTGCCCGACATCAAGCCTATACTGATCCAGCGCCTTGCCCAGCGCGTCTATCTGAGCCATTGCTGTTTTCGTTTCCGACTTGCCAATTTGCGAAAAATACTTCGGTGCGACGTAAGCGGCTAACAGGCCGATGATCACCATCACGACTAGCAATTCGAGCAATGTAAAACCGGATTGTCTCGCCTGACACTTCCTGATATTGAGCTCCACAACCACTTCAACCTGCTCCATTTATCCAAAACGTAACCAGCGCCTTGATTTGCTGGCCTTGTTACGATTCTTGACAATGCCCTTCGCATTTTCTTACTCGCCCAAGGCGTCAAGGCTTCATCTTTTATGAACTTCTTAATAGCCCGTTCAGTGGGTTGATTATGCGTTTTGAAGGTTACAGTTTGATGAACCTGCATGTCAGAGCAACGTGGCATGGTGTGGCCGGGAAATTACCGAACGTGCATCCATGGAATGCTGGATTGGGGACCGGTTCAAATTCCGGCAGGAGACAGTGGGGCTTCTTGTGCCAAGCCAGGCATATTTCTACCGAAGCTCCTGCCGGTACCTCTCATATAGCCCCAGCACCTTTGGAACATAGGCCATGGTTTCAGGAAATGGGGGAATGCGACCGCCATACTTACGCACGTTATTTTCACCTGCGTTGTACGCCGCCAACGCCAACTGAACATTGTTGTTGAACATCGCGAGAAGGTTGCTTAGGTGCTGCGCGCCGGCGCCAATATTTTGTATGGGATCCAAGGAGTTCTTTACGTGATAGCGCCTTGCTGTTTCGGGCATCAGCTGCATCAATCCCACTGCCCCCTTTCTGGAAACGATTCTCGGATCATAGCCCGACTCCGCTGCTATTACGGCATGCAACAACGCTTCATCCAGCTGATAATAGGAAGCGGCTTTCTTGACTTCCGGGGTAAGCATTTCGCGATTCCGACCGTACAGTGAAGGCGCTCTTGGCGGTGTCTCAACGTGGATCACTGCCTGTTCGGCGTGCGTGAGAAGTCGGTAGCGTGGGTCACTTGCCACGTCGCTGAAATGGGGCGTGCCGTTGTCGTCCGTGAACGTAAAAATATCAGCCCCCGCGTCGGCATTTCCGATGCATAAACCGGCAAGCACTCCCAGAGCCGAGCGCCGAGCCCAGTGGCCGTTCATTTGCCACCTTCTTCTGGGGTATGCCGCGCATCCTGCGCATCATTGCCTGTGGATAAAATCCTGTTAACTTCGGATTTATCGCGATATTCCTGCAGAAGGTTTTCCATCCTGACCTTCTCGAGTTGAGTGAACGGCTCCTTCTGAAGCAAGGCATCCATAACGCCCTTGGATTGATATTTGTCCATGAGCTTCACACTAAGTTGGTAGAGCTCAGAGTTCTTCTTCTCACAGACCTGAATTTCCCCGTCTAGCTTCTTCTTCTCCTGCTCCGCTTCCATTCGTGTCTGTTGCAAGTCCTTGCTGCTCGCAGAATATTGCTGTTCCATAAGCTTGTACTTGTCAGAACAGTCGGCGAGTTGCTGCTTCTCGGAAAGCTGCTTGTCAGATAGTTCCGAAATCTCCTTGGATTGACCATTCAATTTCTTCTCAAGAGCTGCTCGCTTGGATTCCAGCTCGCCGACCTTTTTCTTTAGTGCCTCGACCTGGTCCGCAAGCTCTGCCTTTTCCTGTTGAACCGCATTCAGTTGCAGCTGCATGCGATGCAATGCCTTCTTTTCCCTTGCGTCACCCTCCGGGTCTGCCACGGCATTGACGGCCACGGCGCATGCCACAAAAAGCACTGCGGCTTGCAACAAGGTGGGAGCGATTATGAAATATTTCATGTTTCCGCGCTCCATGTTCAGAAACGCACGTTAAGATCAACTACCAGCGAGTCTATCGACAGCGGGGGGCCGTCGATCTGGTCGCTGCTGATCCAGCGAACCGCAAGATTGGTTTCCTTGTCCAACCCGTAGCTTGCGCCAATAATGAAGCCCTTGGCATTAGTGCCACCCAGATGGAAGAGAGAATCCGTCAGAGCGTCCAACACCGCATCCCTTTCAACGTATTTGTATGCAACGCTGGCCTGCCAATCGCCACGCTGTTTGAGACGTGCATTGCCTACCGTCATCACAGCCTGATATCCGGTAATTTCTGCCACGGGCGCAGCGAGTCCGGTGCGCTGCGCGATTTCTGCCGCGTTAAACCCCAAATTCCTGACGTAGTCCCCGGCCAGCATCACATGCACGGGGTCGAAAGTCGCCCAATCCATCTTTGCCGTAAGGTCAAGCTCCCGGAATTTAGATGCAATCCCATAGAGAAGATTGGGATCACCAACGGCGTTGACATACATCAGCGAATTCCCCTTTTGCATGGTTTGTGCCGACGTAGAGTCAAAAAAATGTGAACCCGCAGCGGCGTTGGGTATCCCCTCAACGTGCTGGAAATCGTAGAGGGCGAGGCCGAATTGGGCCGTAGAAGAATTCACCGCCATCCACCTGGTGCTGAGCTGAGCGGCATATAGCCATTTTGAATTGGCCAGAACCGTGTCCGAAGTCTGTATGCTCTGAAACGGGAAGGCACCGGCAGTCAAATATCCGCTCCATTCCTCGTTGATTCTTGGCCTCAATTGTGCCGCCACGCCGTCGAAATTGACCGTCGGGTCCCATAGTAGTTCAGTCGACAGCCAAGGGTTCGGCATCTTCCCTCCGCTAAGCGTCAGCCAATGGTAAGGGGCACCCTGCACATAAGCACGATCGAATAGCAAGGTATCCTTGTTGAACCCGTTGCCTAAAGTCTGGTTGTCCGAAGCTGGATTGCTTGTCGTACCCGTACTCAGGCGGAATGCGGCAAATGTGGCGTCACTGACCGTCACCTTCATGCCCAGATGCGCTTGAATTTGCATGTAGTTATGGATATCGGTGGTATTGCTAATCAGGGTCAGACCTGCCGGGTTGTACTGAGCCGGCAAAGCATTGCCGGCGGGAAAGCCGTCACGCTCATACCGGAGGCGAAAATCACCATCCCAGGAAATGCGGTTCAACCAATCCGGCAATGCTCCCGGATCCCCCCACCGCTCACCCTTCGCTTGCGCCAACACCTCCTGCCTGATTTCCTCCTTGATTTCCCGCATCACAACTTCGGGCACATAGGGCACGCGCACCACACCGGGTTTTTCTGACATATCGTTTGGAGCAACTTTAGGTGATGACGAATTGTTCGGGGTCGTGCCCTTTGAAACATCAGTTGCCGTACCCATCGAAGGAGCACCTGAAGTTTCACTCGTTGGAGTATCCGCCGTGCTTTTTGCCGGACCATCGCCGGCAGGTGCGCTCGGGGCAAGGTTATTGCTAACTGGCTCAGCGCCAGAGGTCGACTGTGTAGCAGCACCAGATCGTGTATCGGCGCCCGACGGCGTCGCAGCAGCCGACGGTGCAAGACCATCATGGGCCGGAACATTCTTGTCTTCTTCTGCGAAAATAGAAAAAGAACTCATCCCAAGAACAACAATTAACGAAATAATACGGCGGTTTGTCATGCTTTAGTTGTCCTTAATAAACCCCTAGCTGTTTCTGTAAATGAACTACAGAATTTTCATCGCGAACTGATTCGCAACTTTACTGGTTGCGGCATATCCGACGGTGGCTCATCGAGTTGCCTGATGCTGCTCAGTACCTTCTTCATCGCCGCATCCACGTCAGGATTGCCGCTCGAACTCAATAGTTCCAGCCTTTCCACGCTGCCGTTGCTGCCTATCCAGATGGCAACCTCGGCCTTGTATTCTCCCTTGCGCAATTTTTCATTGCGACTCAGTTCATCGTGAATACTTCTTTGCACTCCACCCAGATAACCACCGAAACGGCTGCCATTCCCTTCCATGATAAGTTCGCGTCCGCCCTTGTTGCCGACAAGCCCAAACTGATCGCCGTTGCCCTTGCCTTCCGCATCCACTCCGAGATTGGCGCCCGGCGGTGGGGCCTCCGGTTCAGGCGGCGGCGGTTCGTCTAGCTTTTCCTCCTCCTTCACTTCCGGCGGCTTCTCCTCGGGCGGCGGCGGAGGCGGCGGTTCCGGTGGCTTGATCAGGGATATCTGCTGCACTCTCCTTGTATTTGGACGATCGGGATTGTCCAAAAAATTCTTGATCAGTATCACCACCCCGGCTATCAGAATCAGAAAAAATACCCCTCCTACCAGAAGCGGCAAGCGCCTGCGAAAACTCCTCTTGGGTTTCATTGCTGAGCTCTGTAAACCTATTTCACCAGCTTCTGGGTTACTAGTCCGAGATGGGTAATATCAAGCCGTCCCAGCAGGTCCATCACGTCGATGACCTTTTCGTACTGAACTTTGGCGTCGCCCTTGATGACCACGGGGAGATCAGGAATTTCAGCCTTGAAAGCGCGCAGACGGGTCTCAAGTTCAGCCATTGTCACCGGGTAAGTGTCGAGGTAGATCCTGCCATCCTCGGCTACGGTGATTGCCTTGGTTTTCGGCTTGGCAAGGCTCGGGGCTGCGCTCGCCTTGGGCAGGTTGATCTTGATTCCCTGCACTGATGCAGTCGTCATGATGATGAAGATGATCAACAGCACATAAGCCAGATCAAGCATCGGTGTGATGTTGATCTCGTCATACGGTTCGCTTTCGGCCTGGACTTTCATGGTCGGCCTTTAGCGCGAATAGACTTCGGTGATGCGGCTGACAAACTCGTCCGAAAAGACATGCATGTCTGCCGTGACGTTCTTGATCTTGCTGCCGATGTAGTTGTAGCCGAACAGTGCCGGTATGGCGACCCCCAAACCTGCCACCGTCGCCACCAGTGCGGCCGCAATCCCCGGGGCAATGGCAGCAACGTTTACATCACCCGTAGCTGCAATCGCAGCAAAAGTGATCATCACGCCCACCACTGTTCCGAGCAGCCCCAAGAAGGGGCCGCCGCTGATCGCGATGGTAAGCAATACCATCAGGCTGTTGAGCTTCTGATTTTCGCGCACCAGGGTCGCATCCAGGCTCGCCTTGATCGCGCCAATCGCCTGTGGAGTCAGGTTTTGCTGCCCGGCTTCGACGGCGCCGAAGCGGCGCTTGATCTCCTGCACCCCGGTATGATAGATGTGATACAGAGGCGAGTCCTGAAAATGGTCATGCTTACCCATTAACGCCGTCAACAGCGGAGAGTCGCTGATGTCCGAGTCCTCATCGGTGTCGTTCGCATCGAGCTTTCCCATTTCGGCAACTGTCAGCTGCTTATAGTCATCCAGGAAAGTCTTATTCGCCTTCCCGACCTTGTTGATCACTATCGCCTTCAGCGCCATCACCAGCCAACTTATAGCTGCCATTACAATCAATATGCCAATGACCACCCAACCGTCCAGCGTCACCGAATGCAGGATCGTACCGAAATAGGAAGTTCCGCCGTCGCTGCCATGCGCCTCGTCCTCGCCGTAAGTCAGTAGCAAGGCATCCGGCCCTTGCCCCTTGGCGGCAACATTGATCCAGTCAGCTGATCGCGCAATGTTGGAGATTTCTAGCTCATCCATCATGCCCGTGAAACCTCTACCTACGGTGATATCCCCTTGCATGTCCGCTATCGGAGCGGCAGCCGTCGCGACTTGCTTGCCATCGAGATAAAGGGTCAAAACCTGCCCTGCTGTCAGCGCCACATGGTGCCACGCTCCAGGCACCAGATCTGCCGTTTTCGGCGTGCTCGATGCGCCAGTCGATGCATACAGCTTGCCTCCCGCGATACCCAGAACAACCGATTTTCCGCCGTCCTGCTGCTGGAACAAGATGGCATTATTCTGGACAACCATCACCTTGACCCAGACCGACACCGTCATGCCCTGGGTCGCGCCAATCTTGAGGGACGGCGAAGCTGCAACAGTCATTACATCCTGGCCATCGAACGTCGCACCTCCTCCTATGAGGGAACCCTCGCCCAGCTTCGCGCCAAACTGCGACGGATTATTGTTGTTCGCTGTCGAGTCCTTCGGCACGCCGGCCTTTTCGCCGAAGTGATACACGGCAACCGTATTGGGGTCATAAGTGTTTGCCGCGTCATCCGCTGCGCTGGCCTTGCTGTTGCCGGAATATACGTAGATGAACTCCGGTTTGGCTGCAGCCAGCTTCGGGACCTGCACCCAGACCAACGCCATCTCGTTGAGCGGGTCATATTTTTCGATGTGATATTTGAGCGGTGTCTTGTCATCATTGGCGACGAAGCGGATATCCCCACCGTCGTCCTTGGCGTTGACAAAATCGAAATTGCCGGTATGCAGGCGTACCAAAACCGGCGCCTGCATTACCGTATCCTTGGTGTCCGCCTGCGCCATGTTCAGGGTGATCTTCTTGCGTGATGACCAGTCTCCATTCCACCAGGCATGGGACAATCCGGGCAGGAACGCCAGGATAGAAACAAGAATGAGAAGTGGCTTCCTGATGCGTTTGACTATAAGGGATTTCATGATGCAATTTTCACAGTTTTTGGTTACAAATTAGTTACACCCTGTTTCCAGGGCCTTAAAGATGCATTTAATGCTTATTGATTTGACGCGCCAGATTGCCGCTGAAGCAGAGATGTCCAACTGTTCAATTTCGCCAGTCAAGCGACCGCTTCAAACCCCGGATCCCCTTCCGGGTGACCCCTGAAAATCTGCAAACTGGGAGCTGTCCTACTGTTGCATACCCGCGTTTTCATCTCCCACGCCGATCACTTCGACAGAAAGGAACGTGGGCTGAAAACTTCCTAGGGTTTCATTCGCAAGGCCCATGCCTTGGGTGGCTTGATCTGCGGCTTTGCTGGCATCCTGCAAGTTATTCATTCCGCTCACGGTCACCGGCACGACAGTCGCTACCGGCACCCCGGCGCTTGTTCCGCCGAAATTGATGTTGTTCGCCCCAATCACCTGCTGCGCACCAAGGAAGATATTACCGGCAGCCCCAATCCCGGCGTCGCCTGCGTTGATGACGCCGGTGGATGCAAAAAGATCGACTGAGCCGGGCACCACATCCTTGTTCCCAAGCAGCACCCTGATGCCGCTCCCAACGATTGACGCAGTTGCATCGATGGAAAACTCGCCGGTCCTGGGATTGACGACCAGCAATGGCGGGGGGGTCGAGGTGGCTGTCTTGGATCCGTTGCCCGCATCGATACTCCCATTGGACGACCACATCAGGATATTGCCGCCCTGGATGGTAAAGACGCGCGACTGGTTGACCGTGAAATCATTGTTGACAAGAGCATTGATGTCGCCGCCCCCGACGGTAACGACGCCGATCTGGCTGGCCGGTTTGCCGGTATTGACGTTGGCTAGGCCGGCATCAACCCCGCCGCCTGGAGTCAGAATATTGATGTCTCCCCCGCTCTCGGTCTTGACCTGGCTGTTGTACATGGTGAGATCCCCTTTGTAGCCAGAACCGGGAAACAGTGTGGCAATCGCCGCATAGCCTGCACTATAGCTGCCCGTACTGATGGCACTGCGACCGGATGTCCTCAATTCATCGAACAGCCCCTGGTTGACAAAGCGATCCTGCAATGTCTTAGGCATTGCACTGAAGTAAGCGAAGGCCTGATCCACGGTTAGATTCTGCGGCGCCCCGTACCCACTGACATAGGCAATGAGGTCAGGACCGTAGACCGTTCCCCCCGCGGGGTCGATGTACTTGGTGATGAACGCCTGAGTATCTATCCCGCCTTGTCCGACGCCAGCCAAAATCGTGATATCGGCACCGTGGGAAGGCAACGCCGGGTTATTGAGGCTGCCTTCCGTCACAACCCCGTTGGATACCCCGAGGTTCACATTGCGCCCCGCCTGCAACACAACCTGGCCCGGCCCACTGACGGCAATGCCCGCTGTTTCCTGGGAAGTGAAGCTGATGTCCCGGCCGGCGACAAAGCTCGTGGTATCGCTCGGCTGCTGGTTCTGAACGTCCACTGTTACATTGATGATGTCCTGGCCTGCGCTGACCATCGTCTGCTTCGGCAATTCCAGGATGGGGATGTTAGTGTCGCCGTTGCCTGTGACGTTGCCCCCTGCGACGATCGTGATTGGCACGGAGTCATTGGCGTGCACAGGAACGGGAAGCTGGGTTGAGGAATCGACCACCGTGCCATGAGAGGTTGCGCTGACATAGGGAGCATGTCCGACGCCGCCCGCAGAATTGGGGGGAAGCAGCGAGGCGGGCGACATGTCAGACATCCCGAAACCGTCACCCAGACTGATGTTGGCAGCCGCATACAACTGAAGGTTTCCCGTGCTTGACGGGAAAAGCTGAAAATTGTAGCCAGTACTGTTGTTGACCCCGCCGTCAAGGGCGGTGACCTCAAGCGAGGCAGGATAGACTGCGGTTGCCGCCGGGCTGTTCGCAAAAAACGGTGTGGTCCCGATCAGGCTGACATTATTTGACGTGCTCAAGCTGTTGACGAGCTGTATGTTCCCGTCGAGGCTCGCCAACGAGATGTTCCCGGCGCCGTCATAGGTATAGAAGTAGGAAATCTGGCTGTTTGCGGGCTTTTGCGAAAAGCTGTATCCCAGCATGGTCGGGTTCAACACCGTCTGGAGATTGAGGTCACCCGCAGTCTGCACGTTGAAGCTTCCTTGGCCCAACATCAGTATCGTGTATATGGGACTGTTGCCAAGACCGTACCGTGTCGCCCCGAGCCCTCCAGCCGCCTCAATCGTTCCCAGCCCATTCCCAACATAAAATATCCCGCTATTGACGCTTCCACCTGCCGTTACGGTCAGGTTGCCGCCGCCCAGCACTACCGTGTTGCCCGAATTGTCCACATAGCCGCTCGTTGGCACTACGGCGGAAAGGGTGTTGATGTTGCCTCCTGCGCCGATATTCACGTTGCCGCCCCCAACGGCACCGATGTTCTGGCGGAATGCGCCATAATCGATCCACCATGCGGGAGTAATGTAAGTCCCGTTTGATGCGGCCTGCCCTTGCCGCCATTGCCATTCCGAAACAAGCTGGTTGACGGGCAGCGTTCCACTCGAATCACCATTGACGTTGCCGTTGGCGAAGATGTTGATGTCACCCCCGCCAACCGGGAATACGTAAGAATTGCTGAAGGCGGAAGGAACTCCGGTTGAGATGTAAGAGGGAACCGTTGATGCGACCCCTGCCGTATAGATCGCCGAATCGCGGTTTCCCAAATTGACGCTTCCTCCCGCCGCAATATCGATGAATCCGGTCCCAGTCCGCACCTGGTTCATCGTTGCCGCGGTGATACCCCGGCCCGTCCCGGAGCTAGGCGTTGATTCGGTGCCAGCGGAGAGGGTCACGCTGCCGCTATTGCCGGCAACGGTATTGTCGACCGCCATGACATTTGCTGCAGCAGTATCCGCCCCCGCCACCAGCCGGTAGGACCAAGACGGACCGGTTAAGAGCGCCGATGAGGTTGCCGAGGTAAAGCCGTCGCTGATGGAATGATTGAGGTTGATATTTCCAGCCGCCCTGAGCGTCAGTATGCCCGTCTCAGTCGCCATTCCGGAACCATTGTTGAAGCGCCAGGCAGACAGATCCCAGTTGGCACCCACTGTTAGGTCCCCGGTGCTATCGATTTCAATGCCCGGGGTCAAGTGCATATTTGGGTCGGAAAGGCTCATCCCTAGGCGGTTCTTGATTGCAGTGGCGTAATTGTTGGCAAATGCCTGTCCATCGGTGTAGTAGGTCGATGACGTGCTGACATCGCTTGACGACAGACTCGCCGCCGTGTACTGCCTGAATGCCTCCACCGTCACGCCGGCCCCACTGCTTACGTCAAGGCTGGTTCCGGCTGCATTGTTGACGGCTACGTCCGTATAGTTACTGATTTGCGGTGCGCGTAGCAGCACAGTTCCGCCGCCGCCCGCACTACTGTTTTGAACCTCGATTTGGCTGCCCGCAGCAGGCGTCATCATGTTTATTTCGCCGCTCTGGGTTTCAAGTGTCACATTGCCGCCGGCGGATCCCTGTCCGATCGAATGCGCGTCAAGCACTGCGGTGCCCTCAAGCGTCACGTTCCCCTGTGCCGCCAGGAGAATACTGCCGCCGCCGCTTCCTGATGCATCCACGGTACCGGAAATGTCAATGGTGCCCGAATCGGTCTCCAGAGTGAAGTTTTGCGCGACGGCCCTCGGAGCACCGGAATCAGCCTCGACAACCAGGTTCCCACTCCGCACGCGAATGTCCCTAAGATAGTTGAAACCACCCGAGGTCAGTGTGTCGTTGAGCGCTGTAAGCGTGTTGCCGGATCCTGCCAGCGATCCTGCATCAACCCTGAAGGATCCGCCCGTGCCAGATGCCGAGGAAAACCCTGACAGGCTGCCCGAGACAGCCACCGGTCCGTTGGCGGCAACGAGTCCAATGCTGCCCGCATTCCCTCCCCCGCGGTTCGCCGAGACATCAATTGAAGACCCATTTTGTAACGTAATTCCGCCGTTTGCTGCGCTGAGATTTACAGAACCGGCCGGGGCATAGGCCGTTTGTCCCGCAATTGTCTTCGAAACTCCTGATAATATGATTTGGGAACCCGTTGCAAGGGTGACGCCATCACCGCTGCCCGAACCGGTGGCATTAAGGGTGACCGAACCCGCGGGGATGTTGATGACACCTGCGTCAGAGACGCTCTTGCCGGAAACCGTGAGGCTCGCACCCAAAGTGTCCGGTGTCGAAAGGGTGCTCCCCGTATTCAATCCCAGATTGATGTCATAGTTCGAGGCCAGTATAGTTTGGTTCGAGCCGGCTGAACCGGTAATCTGTCCGGCATTGAGCTGCAGGACATGCGCGTTGGCATCCCCCGATGCAATGGTGAGAACGCCCGTGCCTTGGCCGTGAATCTCACCGGACGCATTAAGGGCGACCGCATCGAAGCCCTGGAGAGCCAGGTTTCCGCTTGCCAGAACGATGCTGCCAGCATTCACTGTCAGGTGGCCGCCTCCATACTGCGCGGGTGTGACGACCGTACCGTTGCTGTTCATCAAGGTCACAACGGACGCGTCGATCACGTCGCTCATTCCTGCATCGCCGAGTCCGTTGATGCTTCTAGCATTGAGTGTAAGGTTGCCGACAAGGTGGTTCTGGCTGGCATCCAGCCCGCCTAGCGAGGCCGCGCCATAGAAGTCGATGTCGTTGTAGCTGTGCAGAGTGAGATTTTGTAACCCTGTCAGTTGGCTCAGCAGCGAGGTAGTGAGCGCCAGTGTCGAAGGCGGGTTTGAGGATGTATTGCCGATGGCCATGTTCTGTGCCGACACGGTGAACGAGTTGCCCGATAGTTCAGCGCTTCCCCCGATGTTGGTGGCAGACGAAGAATCAAGCAGGACGGACGCCCCGCCAACCATAGCGCCGCTGGCAATGTTCAGCGTCGGCGCACTACCTAGGAGGTTGCTGCGCGTGACTGTCACTTGTGGGCCTGAGGAGACTCGCAACAATGCGCCATCGCCGCTTGCTCCCGCGCTCGCCCCGATGGCAACGTCATTAACCTGTCCGGTGAATGTGCCGCTGCCCTTGATGCTGCTTCCCGCAGTGACGTTCACGGCATTGGTTGCGGCGAGAATAATTTCTGGGGCGGACAATACGCTGCCAGCATTATCCACTTGCACGACGCTCGCACCCACCGCGATCGTCGTGCCACTTGTGGTCTGACTCCTTACCCCGCCAATCAGCAAACTGTCTACGCCAAGGTTGTTTAACGCATTTGCGTCAAGCTGCACCAGACCATTGGCCGGCGCGCTTTTATTCACAATATCAAACCCGCCACCCATCACGTTGAGGTCGACCTGCGCGCCCTGTCCTCCGACGGCCGGTTGGGCAACGATCGTCCCGTTGAGTGCCAGTGCCGCCGCGCTTCCGTTGGCGGTCACGAGCAGTTGCCCCGCGTCAATTGGCAGTGGGGGGCTCGCCGTTCCGCTTGAGGCGGCCTGCGATGCAAAAAACGAATTGGCGTAACTGTCCTGGAACTGGGATTCGGTCCGCGCCATGCTGCCGGGGGCGACCTCGAATCCGGACCAGCGCGCATCCAAGATGTTGGTCCCGGCCACCGCAAGCTTGCCTGCCATGATCTCCGCGCTCCCCGGAACATGGATGACGCCCTGCGCGGGCAGCATGTCCTGGTGTCCGGGCAACATAGTGACCATGTATGCGCCCGGCAGCAAAGCGTAGCTTGCCGGGAGGAGCGCATAATACCCAGCACTCAAACCATCACCGCCGGACAGGTATACCTCGCTTCCGATTCCAAGCATCGACTTTGAAGCGCTCGTCGCATATTGACTGGTAAGTTGCGGGTCATACGGCGCAAAGCTTGATATGCCAGGAATGATTGCGTAAGTGCTGGCTGGCCCCTGTGCCGGGTCAAGCACATTCACCGCGCCCCCGGTGCCCGGAATGAATTCGTAGGCGTAAAGCTCACCGCCTCCAGACAGGTTGACCACTGCGCCATTCCCGATGGCGACATTGTTCCCTTGGATATTGATCTGTTTTTGCGGAGGAGCGAACAAGGGGACCGTGCCGAAGGGCAGGTTCGAACCACTCGCTGTCCCCACCTCGACGCCTGTCAGGCTGTAGATCCAACCCGTTCCTCCCAGCACCGAACCGAAGGGAATGATTTGTCCCTCGGCCGAAACAGAAGTCAAGCTGCCAGGCCCTAGCGTTACGCTCTGAGCGCCATCAAGGTTGATCGAGCCCATAGGCGCCTTAAGCACCCCATCCTGATTGATGGTGGAGGCATTCAGGGTGACCTGTCCACCTGCGGACAACACCGGGCCCGACCGATTTCCGGAACCATTCCCGGGTTCAATGGTGATCGTGCCGGCCGGATTCGATGAACCATCCACGGCAGCCAGCGTGAACTGGCTCATTGTGGTTGGATAAACCTGGTTGGCTTGCAGCGTCATGTTGCCCTGCGTGACCAAGCTCCCGGTCAGGGCAGTTCCCTGCGTGTCCAACACCCCGTTCAGGCGGATGTCGCCGCTGCTGGTGATTGACAGCTGGCCTACGCCCGAGACAGACAGGTTGCCGGTGAGATCGACCAATTGGGCGATAATGCCCAGCGTCCCTGTTCCGGCAAGCGGCTGGGTGAGGCTCTGGTTTTGCAGGTTACTATTTGCCAGATTGATATAGCTGGCCGAGATCGTCGCCATGCTTCCCGCCAGCGAAATCATTGGCGTATCCAATGTGATGCTGCGCGTTGCGTCAAGCACCACCTGGCTGGCCAAGACAATCGAACCGTTGCTGCTGGTCAATCCCACTTGGCCGAAACCGGATTTTTGCAAGGCGTTGGCATCAACATAAGCCATGCCGTCCACGGCAGTCAGGTTGGCTTTCCCTGCCACGCTGTCATTGCCCGGCTGCAGCCCTGCCTGCGTCACGAAGCTGCCCGAACCCGATTGTTCGACCAATATCTCCCACGGAGGGCTTTGTGGGAAGGATGCTGGAAACGTCGCGGCAGTACGATCTGAGGCCAGCATGCCCGCAAGCGTTAGAGTGAAGCTCCCGGCCGCAGCTGTACTGTTGGGTGCGACGCCGGCTTTCATGGTGCCGTCCAGCATCACCCCCTCGGTTGCCTTGATGGAGATGGCGCCAGCGTTTCCGGCGACGAGATTGTTCCGATATACGACCGAACCGGATTCGAGTTGCGGCAAATCAAGGTAGGCGGCTGTTCCCGAGATATCTATTAACGATCCTAGCTGGGACACCACGAACATGTTGCTGGTCAGGGCGATGTTGCCGCCGGCAAGCACTTGGCCCTGCTTCAGTCCCTTGGCATTCGGCGTCAGGACCACTGTGCCTTGGGCCAGCAGCTCGCTCTGGCTACCCAGCCAGATGGTCGAGTACCCGTAATTAAAGCCGGTCTGGGGCGCTATCGAGTTGAGCGACAGGTTGATGTTACCGGCTGGCGCATCAAGCATTCCCAAAACCGTCAGTTGGGTATCCGAAGTCAGGTTGATGCTGGCCGTTGGGTCAACCTGGATGGCAGCGGCCGCACCCACGGTCAGCGACCCGAGTCCGCCACCGGTTTGCTTGAGTGTGATATTGACCGGCTGGCGTTCCCAGTTCGGAAGCTCTCCGACTCGGGAAAAACTATAGATATCCGTTCCGCTTGCAACTTGTAGCGCATTATTATCGATGATCAATGTTTGGTTCTTCGGCATGATGACAGTACCCGGGGCAACCAGAAGGCCGTTCTGTCCTCCGATTGCGCCCAGCGTATAGCTGGTGAATCCCCCGTTGCTGAAGAAGCCAACGGGAATGCCAAGCGCATCGGGACGGGTGCCGCCAATCACGATGTCACCGGCATTGAGGCTGAGCGCGCCGCCCTTGCCGCCCGCTACGCCATAGCTTGCCAGGCCAAGGTTGTCGAGTTGCCCAAGATATGGGTTGATTGACTGATTGTAGTTGCCGGTGATCGAGATTGACCCGCCATTACCGCCGTGGATCGTGTTCGACGCATCAATCATCGCGCCACCAGATGCGTCGATGACCGTACCCGCGGCCACCAACAGGTTCCCACCTGATTTGATCGAGACATTGCCGCCGTTGATGAAGGCTGGGTCGGTCGAAGCGGTAGTCCCGAGCAATGGCGAGTCATTCACCCAAACACCGCGGGTCGAGATTGTGCTGCCCTTCCCTACCGAGCCAACGCTGATGCCGCCGGGCAGCTGCCCTGCGGATGCAGTCGTCTCAACTGTCCCGAGATTCACGGTTCCGGATGGAATGTTGATGGAGCCTAGCATGTTGACCGTATCGCCCTGCAGTGTCAGGCTTCCTACGGCGGCAAGCGCCAGCGACGTGCCGGCATTTACCGTGACCGAGCGGTTTGTGTAGACGCCCACCTGATTGACGCCGTTCGCCGTCGACCACAGGGCGGGGTCAAGATAGATCGTTTGCTGCAACTGAGCAGGCAGTGTACCGCTCAATGCAAACCCCGCAGGAAGCGGGTTAGCCTGAAACACGACGTTGGCGTCGGTAATATAGTTGTATTTGAGAGTATTGGGATCCAAGACTGCGCTGCTGTCACCGATGACGAGAGAGCCGCCCGAGGGTAGCATCTTGTAGGTGTTGCTGTAATGGACCGGCTGCCCAGTTGTCGCAAGGTTGGCATAGGGCTGGGTCTGGTAGATTCCCGCCACGGTCCGGGCGGTCACACTGCTGTCCATCACGGCATCAGGCGCGAGCACAGTCACCTTGCCCGCAGCCTGCCCGTCGACATATCCGGGATCCCATCTGCCACGAACATCGTCCCCAGCCATGGTACTGAATGTCTGCGTCATGCCCCATTTGGCGCTGTTGACATTGTACTTTCCGGCAATGCTGCCATAAACGATGTTGGGGGAGGCCTTAGAAATGTCATAAACGATTCCATTGGCCGAAATAAGCGATGTCGTATTGACGTAGGCGCCAGTGTAATCGACCTGCCCTCCGGATATGTTGATGTTGGAACCTATATTGGCCACGACATCGCCCGTTGAGTATAGATTTACGCTCCCGCCGCCCGATGTCAGCTCGGCCACCCCTCTTTGAATCTGCGCTTCTTCGCCGGAATAATTCGCAAGCGGCGTTCCCTGGCGCATGTCCACATAGACAGTCTGGCCGTACAAGGGGCCGGTGTGCTGCAAAGGGGCATCTGCGAGCTCGGCGCCGCGCAATTGCACTGCAAGGATGTCCCGCGCGACCGAGACGGTCGCGGTGCTGCCCGAGACATCGATGGTGCTGCCGCTGTCAAGGAAGACCCTCGCTGTATCCCCGGCCACACTGGCGGGCAGATAGTTTGGGTTGAGGAAGCCGCTCAGAGGAAACGACGAATCGATGGTCTGGTAGACGTTGTTGTTGATTCCCGCGCCCGCCGCCGAGGAATCTATGATGCCCATTGCCGCGAGCGTCACCTTCGCGCCCGGGGCGACGATGCTGCTGCCGCTTTGCATATCGATGGTATGGCCTGTCACCTCGACTATCGATGGATCGAACCCCTGGCTTGACGTGACCGTAGCAGTGCTAGCGGTCTCTGGCGCGATCGTGATGGCGCTTCCGGAAGCCAAGGTCACTGTACCGGTCTGGGTTGCGCGGATGTCATACGCATTCGCCACCCCGGCACTTTCGGCAAGGTAGGGGTTGCTCGTCGTCTGCGAGGGAGCGGCCACATTGTAACGCGCCTCAAGCTTGATCGTGCCATTCTCGTTGACAGCGGTCGTGGCCGACAAGAGCCCCTGCTGATTAATGGCATACCCAACCAGTGTGATGTTGCCACGCTGTGCAAGGATATTGCCAAGCCCAGCATTCGTGGCCGTTCCCGCGGCATTGTTCTGAACATAACCCGCTGCATTGGAAAGCGCCTGCCCCGGGTTGGTCACGTCGACCTCGACAAGCACGCCGCGCAGGTTCGGATCTTGGCTAGCCTCAAGGTAGACGTTGTTGCCCGCCGCCAGCACCGTCTGCCCGTCCGGCGTTGAAATGCTGCCGTTGTTTTCCACCACCGGCGCAAACAGCATGATGTGCGAACCGTTAAGCACCGCGCCTGTATCGACCCGTACGAAGCCGCCCGTCCCGGTGAAATCGGGCGTGCCTGACACATTGGTCAGGTATCCGGCCTGGTACAGGCTGTCGCTGATGCCAAGTGACGATGCGATCAGCGACCCGGTATTGACCTGGGCACCGCTGGCAAAGATTATGCCATTCTGGTTGACCAGGTAAATCTGGCCGTTGGCGCTTAGCGAGCCGGCAATAGTGCTGGGATTGTTGTCCCAGATTTTATTGAGGGCACTCGCTGTGGTGCTGGGTTGAACGAAATTGACGCTGTTGCCCGGAGCGATATTGAAACTCTGCCAGTTGAGGATCGCAGTCTGGGTTGTCTGGTTGATAGTCAGGTTGTTGCCGCTCTGAACGGTCGACGCACTCCCGGCCGTGACGAACGCATTATTTACGCTGGCGCATGCTCCGCAAGGTACAGGCAACGGTCCTGCCGCTCTGGCGAGCAGCGCCGGCAGCAGCAGGCTGGCTGTGCCAAGCACGCTGGCAAGTAATGACCGCTTGGCGGTCTTGGGCACGCGTGCGTGGTCGGCGCAATATTTTTGCCAGTCATTTTTCATCACTGTCCCTTTTCGTACATTCCGATGTTCCCGTTAAAACACCATGGACGCTTTAACTCCAATGCGGTGCTTCCCCGCTCCGGTGTAGAGCGTGTCCTTGAACGGCCAGGCAATGTCCATTCGCACATTGAAATAGCCCCATGCCTGGGATCGCAGCCCGACCCCGGCACTGGTTAAATCGATCGTCGGAACCTGTGAAGGCAACGGTTCTCTGACCCGAAGATGCGCACCATCGACAAAGGCCAGCACCCGCAGATCGTTCACATTGCCCTTCGCCCATTGCGGGCCGCGCATTTCGAGAGTTCCATGGACGCCGTCGTCACCGGCCTGCTCCGCCTCGTAGTAGCCGCGCACGCTATCGGCGCCGCCCGCCACCATCTGCTCGTTGCTGATCAAGGGTCCGCTGGTAATTTGACCGTCTAGTTTTACAAACATCGACAATCCCAGCGACAGCGGCTGCGTGTGGTCGATGGCGCCGCGCAGGTAGAAATAATCGGCCTGCGCGCCGTAGCGCATGCATGCGAACTGGGACACCGTCTGGCCATCGCAAGAAGTCATCCTGTCGCCAATGCCGCGCAGATTGAAATTGAGCGTGGCATTGGCGTTGTCGACCACTCCTTTCCCGTCCTGCATGCTGGCGCTATAGCCCACCGAGAAAGGGATGTAGCTGATCGGCGTGTGCCCCGTATCCGAACCTGCCAGCATCGAATCGTTGGTGAAATCCTTATAATCCACCCCGAACGTAAAGCTGTGAAACAGCCCTTGCCGCATAGTCATAGGCACTACCCAGCGTGCGCCGGCAATGTGCCCCTTCCCCAGCAGAGTCAGGTCACCCACTGACGCCACGTTGCTATGGGAAGCCACTGCATACAGTGCTAGCTGGTTGCCGCCTGCCAGCGGAATCAGATATGTCCCGGAAAACACTTTCACCTGATTTGTGTCCTGCGGCGATGTCTGGTACTGCAGCGACGCGCTGTGCTGCTTCTGCCACAAATTGTCATAACGCACCATGCCCGTGAGCCGCAGCGGGTCAGTGTTGGGACTTGCGTAGTTGCTCAATTCGACGCTAGCATGCAGCGGCAGCTTATCCTCCACTTTCAATTCGGCTTCCACGGTACCCGGGGTCTTGCCCGGCCGCAGTACGGGCGTTATCCCGACGCCAACAGCACTGTTGGCCACCGCCATCTCCTGTTGCAAGCCCGGAAAATAGGGGACATTCCCCTGGGCCAATTCCGGCACCTCGGCGAGGATGCGGCCCAGGTCGTAATAGCGTGAACCCACGACGCGGATTCTTTCCACTTTTCCCTCGGTCACCCGCAGGCGCACGATACCTCCAGCCACCGTCTGTTCCGGGATGTCGACGAGCACAGTAAGATATCCCGCGTCCTGATATGCCTTCTCCAGCGCGCCCCGCGCCCTTTCCACATCGGCAATGGTCTTATTCTCGCCAAGAAATGGGTATACCGCCTGTTCGATGCGGATTGTTGGCAGCAGCTTGTTTCCTTCGACTCTATATTCCATCACGCTGAAAGTGCTCCTTTTGCCATTTTTTTTCGCCGTTTGATCTTCCTGTGCGGCAAGCCCCTCCGGATTCGCCCAGCTTGTGCCAGTTGCAGGAAGCGCGGCACAAAACACAAAACAAAGTTCCCAGCATAGCCATAGAATTCTGGTTGATCTCATCAAATCATTTACCTAGTACACACTTCCATCCAATTGTCGCGCGTACATATTTCAGTCTGATTAATATTTCATTCTGATTAACGTTTAACACCAAACCATCCGTTCGCACACAAAAGGAGCTATCTAGCGTGCCAACATACCGCTCACTAAAAAAGCAAAAAACCCCGGCATTGCGCCGGGGTGTACTGAAGGGATTAGCTCTTAATTATTGCAGTTGTTGCAATGGTGCGCAGTTGTTGCCGTAGTTGCCTACGCGAGCCACTGGGTAAGTTGCACTGAAGCCTGGACCAATCGGCACCCAGCCATTCTCGGACAGGCCCAGCACGCCGGGAACGCCGCCAGCTGCCGAACCCAGAACTTGCGGGCTGCCAGCCTGCTCAAGCATGGTCGAGTACAGGTCAAGCTTCGAGCCGGCCAAGCTGGGCGGAGCATTGAAGGTGCTTTCTACCAGGATGCCGACCCCAACCGAGCCATTCGCCAGCGAAGCGACATTATTGTTCAGGTTAGTGTTCTGGTAAATGTCGGTACCTACTGCATGATCCAGACCCATCAAGCCGATCGCGTAATAGGTATTTGGATTGGTGACCGCATTCAGCACCACGGAATTTGCAGCGCCCGGTGTAACCAGATTGCCGGTGGTCACGTCGATCGCCTTCGTGCCGTTGCTGCTGTTCGCATAGGTCATGCATTGTGCCACGTTGCCCGAGGAGGAGTTCTCCACCACCACCACGTTGCCAGCCCCCACCACCGCAGATGAACCCAGCGTGGCAGTAGAACCGAAGGTCAGAGGCGCTGCCCCACCGCTCATGCATGGGTTGCCGAAGACTTCAGCATTGACCGAAGCCTGTGTGCCGGAACCCGGCTGACGGCGGCAAACAACCAGGGTCGTCGTACCGGCGGTTATGCTGGAATCGACCGCGGCCCAATCGCTTATCGTGCCACCCATCAACCCGCCGACCTGCGCGCTGGAAAGGTTCAGCATGGCAGGGTGGTGAGTACCGTCCACAGGTGCCAGGGAGCCTTGCGCTGCGGTGCCGTTGACAGGTACGCCGAACACTTGGGCCAGAACCGTGGAAGAATGCAGGGAAGCCAATTGAGTTGCATTCAAAGGCGGAAAGGTCGGCACACCGGCAACGGAAGCCAGGTTGATAGGCGCATTGTTCGTCGCGGGATCGACATCGGAAATACCGGCTTCGGTGACTGCATTGGTCGTGCCCGTGCAGCTATAGACTGGGATTCCGGTCAGCGAATTTGTCTTGACGGAAGACGAACCGCAGGTGGACTTGTCCAAAAAGGCGATGCTGGAACCCAACGCAACCGGAACGACGCCATAGACCGAACCACCCTGCGCGCGGTAATACACCAGGACTTCCTTGCCGGCGATGCTGGAAGGAACCGTGTATCCATCAGGCAATGTCCCGGTTTTGACGATACCCAAATAGGCGCGCTGGTTGCTGCCCTTGGTGCCGGCAGAAGTCCCATCGCCATCCCACAGCTCGATAACATTACCGCTGGTGAACAGGCTTTCGGCGACCATGCTGACTGCGTTTTGCAGCGCCGAGGAACCGGACATATGCAGAACCACGGCCGGGGTATCGGTCGGCGAGACTGCTGCGTATGCCTGACCGGCCAAGGCCAGCGTGCAGGCTGCTGCGAGAGCTTTCATTTTCAATTTCATGTTGATTTCCTTTTGGTTAAATAGGCAAAGTTAGATCAGGCGAAGGTCAACGCGGCACCGGAATTCTTGCGGCGGCTGGCGATGAAGCCGATCAGACCGAAACCGGACAGCATCAGCATCCATTCGCTGGCTTCCGGAACAGCAGCAACGGTGTAGCTCAGGGTGCCGTTGGAGGCCAGAGTCCATACATCGCCGCCATTGGCTGCGCCGAATTGCGCTGCTGCAACCTTGGCAATGCCGCTGGTGCTGCTCGGCGTAATGAAGTAGAAATCAAGGTTCTGTCCAAACGCTGTCCCCGTGGTGGCAAACTTCCAGCCAGCATTGGCAGTGAGGGCGTCATTGCCCGCAACGTGTGCATCAGCACCCGTAATATAGGTTAAGGTGCCACCGGTATTCACGTCGGAAGACGCGGTACCCTGCAGACCGCTTGCATTGCTGTAGTACAAACTATAATTGCTGATGATGCTGGTCAATGAGCTGTTCAAATTTGCAGTCGGTGTCACTGCTACCGTTGTCGGAGCCGTGATCAGCAGCTCTTGCCCCATGAAACTTGTTCCGGTAACGGTTTTTGCGGCGGAAATATTCCATGAGAGCGAATCAGAACCACCTACGCCGCTCATGAAGCTGGTCCAGTTGCCATCAGCAGCATAAGACAGATTGCCGACCGAGGCTGCGCTGGCTTTCAAAGTCGAAGCTGTTCCGGTCACGCCAGCGACAAAGTTGGTCATGTTGATGCTTAAGTCGCGTGTGTAAGTCGAATCAGTGGTCGCATCAAACACGGTCAGAACCAGGTCGGAACCCGGAGCGGCGGTGCCGACGATTGTGGCATTGGCCTGACCTGCTGCGGCAAACGCCAGGATGCTGGCCAGCATGCTCATTTTCAGTTTCACATTCATTTACAACTCCTTTGAATAAAATTCCCCTTGCGGAGACTCCATATAAAAAGGCTTTGAGACCCTTGAGGGTATCGTAGCCACTGCATTGAAGCAGGCGACCATTGCGCCGGCACCCCTGCTGTTACCCGGCAACCTGGCTGTCTTCCTTGGGCCTTGGGCTTTCGGGCTTTTGGCCTTTGGCTTCGGGCTTGGCGGAAGATCCGCGGCTTTCCGACCCCGCCTCGCAACGGGAGTGGCTTTTTCTTCAGATTCCACAATTCTGTGCAACCTGACACAAAGATTACCGAGTGAGCGTTACAACAACATGTTCGGATCACTCGATCGATATAGGCTGTTCGGATCATTTTTATCGGGCCGCGCACGCCTCATCAACGACCAACGTTAACAGGCGAAAATTAAAACGGTTTTAAACTGCATGACGCATTGATAGTCCGAACGGCTCATTCTGATGTGTCGGGTGGTGCACACATACGTCATTCCCGCTTTCCAGGGAATGAGGCATGAAATGGTCCATTTGGAATGAATATACCGTCGGAAGGAAAACGGCCGCGCTATTTGTATTGCACAGCCAAAGGAGACATCATTTCACCTCTGACGCATGCGGCATATCGACTAGCTGCCGAAGCCAAGCAAGTGGCACCTGCCACATCGCCGAACGTCTTCGCCATATTCAGGCAAATTGCCAGATCGTGGCTGTGCATCAAATCGCACAGGTGATGTTTTTGATCATCCGGAGAACTGGATTTGGGCGGCTGCGGTGCGGAAGCGGCATATTCCGGAGGGATCGTTTCAACCGGCGCAGGCGCGGACGATGGCCCGCCATTCTGCGCGACAAACGCCGGGCCGGAAGCATATAGAAATTGCCAGTCGGAATAATGGCTCTTGCCTTCGAACTGGGCTAATTTTTCGCCGAAGTTCGCTTTCTTCAGCGGCTCTTCACTGGACTTGCTATATACCCCCGTGATGCCACCGTCTGGACCCTTGACCAGCCCCCAGTCGGTGCTTCCCGTGAAGGGATCGTAAAATATCCTGCGCAAGTAGCGTCTGGTGAACGGAAACCGCTTATCTTCCACCAAGCTTTCCAATGCCCTTGGAAATTGCTTGGCCACGCCGGGCGAGTTTTCATAATAGGCAGCAATCGCTTGACTGAATTGCTTGCCGACGAACAGCAGTTGCTCTTCCCTTTCACGTTGCTGCACTTGGTGGTAAACGGTTGCTATGGATGCGAGCAATGCGCCCATCAGCGCGACAGCAAACAACACGCCCAGATAAGTGAACCCGGAATAGGAGCGACCCGTATGCGATGACATGTGATCGAATCAAGGCTTTTGTGCAGACTCATCCAGCAACTTTGCGATCAGTTCATGCGGCTGATTTCCGAGCAGCAACTTGCCGTTCGGGAAGACAATGCCAGGCGTGCCGTTTATCCATAGCTTGGGCGCAAGATCGGCAATCTCCTTGATCGGCGTTGCGCATTCCGTATTGCTGTCCTTGGGCTCTTGCTGGCGCAACAGCATGTCATCCCAAGCCTTGGCCTTGTCCTTGGCACACCAGATCAACTCAGCCTTGCGCAGCGCACCTGGATGGATTTCGCTGAGCGGTAGCAAGAAGGTGTAGATGGTCACGTCATTCACGCTTTCCAGCTCTTTCTCCAGACCTTGGCAGTAAGGACACTCGGGATCAGAAAATATTGCGAGTCTGCGCTTCCCATTGCCTTTGGTCCTTACGATGGCCTTGTCGAACGGCAATCTTGAAAAATCGACCGCAATAATCTTGTCCTTTTCCTGCTGCGTAAGGTTCACTTTGCTTTTCAGATCGAGCATTGTTCCCATAAGTCCCACTTCGCCCTTTTCGTCGGTGTATACGATATTAGTGCCATTGACGACCACCTGATAAAGTCCGCCATAAGGCAGTTTGGTGATGGCGCCAATTTTTGCTTCCGGCAGGTTTTCAGCGAGCGATTTCCTGATATCCGCCTCGCCTGCCATGGCGCAAAAGGCAATCGCAGTCAATGCGAATCCAGTTAAAAATTTTTTGAACTTAATCATTTCTTCCTCTCAAATTAAAATTCATATTCATTACGTGTCTGCCAGTGCTTCTCCATGTCAAACTGACATGACATCCCAGCCGTGGCTCACTTCAATCTCAGAAGACCAAGGTCGATTGCCCTGCTGACAGCGTGGCCACGATTTTTCGCATTCAGCTTTTTCAGAATATTCTGTACATGATTTTTCACGGTCCACGGACTGATGAAAAGCTCATCTGCGATGACCTGATTGGTCTTCCCGACCTTGATGAGTCTTATGATCTGGATTTCTCGTGCACCGAGTATTGCCATTTCCGTCTGCTCCGATTCCGTTTTGACAATCTGGCGTGCCACGATACGGCCCAAAGTTGCGTCCAGAATGGGCAGCAATACTTCCAGCAGATAAAGCAGTCTGTCGCAAAGCTTTCCTGAAAGTCTGGAAAAACAAAAATAGCTTTTCAATCGGCCATCTGGCCCGTGCAGCCCATGCGCAGCAATATTGATCAACTCGTGGCGTTCCAGCATTGCCGCCCATCCCTTGTCGTAGTCTCCGATAGCCACTTGTTGGCTCAGGATAAATCCCTTTCCGGACTTGTGTCCCCGTGCCATCATCTGTGCCATCAGTCCATTTTCAGGATTGCACATGGCAAGAAACTGTTGTTCCTGAAAATACCGTGTGCTTGAAAAATTATAGAATCTCGGCTGGGGGTCAGACCCGACCCATATGCCGCATACCAGAATCTCATGAGGAATCAGATACTGTATCTCGCACTGCGCCCACGAAAAAAACTGATGTTCGTCGGATACTCGAAATGAGCCGTTTACTATGGAAATCAAGCGCCCCTGGTCCTCGCCCTCCAGGGTGCCGCCACTTTCAATGAACTCGATCATCATGTTCTGTTACCTTGGGCGGGTCCTAAAACCGCGCGCATAACTTGCCATAATCATTCATCAGTCCACGACCCCCATTTTTGTCAGTTGCGACATGACCATGTGCCTATCCATCACTTTCGCCCAGTGCAGTGGTGAATACCCATTAGTGGGGTTATGCACGTTTGCCCCCGCCTCAATCAGGCGCTGTGCTATTTCGTCATGACCTTCTAAGATGGCCCAATAAAGCGGCGTAGCCCCCTGCTCCCCCGATACATTCACATCTGCTCCTTTCGCTAGCAAAGCGTTTACGTAATCGAGCCGACCACGCCGCGATGCCAGTATGAGTGGCGGCTCGCCTCGATCGGCTGTCATATCGACGTCTGCTCCGGCCTCGAGGAGTACCTTTACGTTCTCATCCCGCTGGAACCGTACCGCATTTGACAAAGGTGTCCCTCCGGCGTCATCCAGGACGTCCAAGCGCGCTCCTAGCTTGATCAGCATCCTTACGATTTCAACATCACTGCGCATTGCAGCCGCACCAAGCGGTGTGAAACCAATACTTCCCTTAACGTTGACATCAGCATGCAACTCGATCAGCCGCCGCACTATTTCGCGATTTGAATAATATGCGGCAACGAGGATTGCGCTATTGCCCCCTTTGTCGACCGCATTGGGATTCGCCCCCATTTCGAGCATCATCTTGAATATCCTTGAGTCGCCCCGAGCCGATGCGGCGATCAGATTAAGGTCGTTATCCGTTGTGGCTGATGCCGGCTTACCAATAGTCAAGATGCAAAAAGCGATTGCTCCGACATAAGCAACAAGTCTTCTAATGTTCATAAATTATCTTCAGCAGAATTATTTTTATTGCTGGCCGCACTTCCCCAACAGGACGCGGTTATTCTAAGTTTCGTTCATGTCACTAATATTAATTCTGTATGACAGCGACTTTGCGAAACGTGCCGAGTCCCTCCGGCTGCATCCGCCCACGATGATCGGCGCGCCATAAAGAAGGTCAAATGAGCGCTTGCATATTCCCGGAATAAAGGACACGACGTTGTTGTTCTAGCTGGGCGACAACCTCGAGATCTAGTTAGTCACCCTCGCGACGAACGATTGGATCACAGATTATTTGGGATAATCAGGCAGTCGAACTACATGATCTAATTTCCCAAGCCAGTATTACTGGTAAGGCATAATTTCATCAATAGTAAATCGAGTTACACGAGGCAATTTTGGCCTTATGATTTTGTCCAGGTGAATCGATGAGTTTGCAAAGCGTGATGACCAACAAGGCACCTTCGGATTGTGCCAATCTATAGGCTGACTGTGAAAGTATTTGCGTTAAGAAGCGTCTGACAGATAGTCCGAACGGGCTATTATTCTGAGGGACGGCCCGGCAATATCTTCGATATCAAAAATGTTGGGACTCAAAGTCCGGCAAGGGCTAGCGGCAATGAGACAATAGTGGAAAGTATCATTCAACTGCTTTATTATCCTGCACGATGGCACGGCCAAGACAGCATGAACCGGTCGCGCAAGATTCAGAATACCCTTCGTTCACTTCCGGAGAAAAACTCACATTTGTCAGTCCATCCTAATGTCCCGTCTTTTCTTGCTGCTCCTGCTCTTATGTTTGCATGGAGGTGCCGCCTATTCTGCTACCCAACAGTTTTTCTTACCCAAGACCAGTTTGGGTCCTGAAGACCTCGCAGTCATCGTCAACGATTATGATCCACTCAGTCTCCAGATTGCCGAGTATTACCAAAAGCGCCGAAACATACCGCACGAGAACCTGATCCACGTTCACTTTCGTCCAGGGGAAACCATCATGACGGCGGAGGAATTCACACGTGTCAAAGCTGAGGTTGACAGAAAGACCCCGAAATCAGTACAGGCTTTTGCGTTGACTTGGACCGCGCCGTATCGGGTCGATTGCATGTCGATCACTTCGGCTTTTGCGTTCGGATTCAACAAGGCCTATTGTTCGCACAAATGCGGTCCGACCAAACGTAGCGCTTACTATAATTCTTCGAGCACGGCCCCATATGCCAATCTCAAGATTCGCCCCACCATGGCGTTGGCCGGCCTTGATCTTCAGAGCGTCAAGTCAATGATAGACAGGGGCATCGAAGCGGATGGCAGCCATCCTCCCGGCACCGGCTATTTGCTTAACACCACCGACAAGACACGTAATGTTCGAGCTGCCAACTATGTCCATCTGATTCAAGCAATGGCGAATGCGGTCGATGTGAAGCTGGTGGAGGGTGACTTCATCAGCAACAAAAGTGACGTGCTGTTTTATTTCACAGGCTTGGCAAGCGTGCCAAATCTGGACACGCTGAAATTCCGGCCGGGCGCCATTGCCGACCACCTGACTTCCTTCGGAGGACAGCTCACCGACAGCAGCCAAATGAGCAGCTTGCGCTGGTTGGAGGCAGGTGCGACAGGAAGTTATGGGACCGTGGGAGAACCATGTAATTATCTTGCCAAGTTTCCCGATCCCGCATTGGCAATGTATTGGTATCTGGCGGGAAACTCACTGATTGAGGCTTATTGGAAAAGCGTACGGTCGCCCGGCGAGGGAATCTTTATTGGTGAACCACTTGCCAAGCCGTACGGCGGATTTAGCGCGCATTCGGACAATCATGAAATAGTGCTGCGTACACAGGCATTGCCCCCTGGGATTTATGGTTTACTGGGTGCAAATTCGGTTGCCGGGCCCTACCGACCCGAATCAACTCCGGTTGCAGTGCACCTCGGCATGAATGAACTGCACTTCAGAAATATTGACAAGGCCGTTCACCGTCTGATTCGCATTCGCTGATTTTCGGGCAAGGACATGGTCTTTGCGGGTAGATTGTAATTCGTCCTCTATCCTGAACCACCGTCAAGCCTATGTGGCAGTCCCGGCCAAGATAGCCACACTAGCCTAAGGGTCGCATTTTTTCATTGCCTGATTCTCCCTCACAAAACGGTAACATTTCTCAAGCATGATGCTCACCCTGGTGAGATACATGTTCCATGCATGGCCTCACTGTACTCCTATGCCGAAAACATAAGGGGCGTTCTGGTAACCGAAATATCTGTCGTTCAAGCAAAGCGCAATTGGTAATCATGACCACACAATTTAAAACACCTACCTCCTTTAGGCGTGCCAACTCCCTGACAATTGAACGGTCAGGGCTTTTAAATCTGGTGGGAGCATTTCTTGACCCATTGACGATCATTTTTTCGCTGTTCTTTGTGGTGCTGATCGAGGAATCAGAACTGACGCCTCCTTATCTGATCCTTTCGTTGCTGATGTTCGCCATCAGCTTCCCTGGCGATGCTCAAATGAACATGCCCATTTTGAGCAAGATTCGCCACATCTTTTTCGACTGGATAGTCAAAGCTGGCCTGTTGGTTTTTTTCGGGTATGCCAGCCGTTATTTGGAATTTTTCGATACCGACGTACTGCTGACTTGGCTTTGGGTGGCACCAAGCAGCCAAGTCGTTGCTCATCTTCTGATACGCCGGATAGCCCCTGCCATCCTCAAGATCCAAGGAGAAACCAGGTATGCCGTTATTGCCGGCGTCAACGAACATAGCGTTGAACTTGCGTCGCGCATCAAGCAGGATCCCTATTCAGACATTAGTATCCTCGGCTTTTTCGACGAGCGCCAGAAGGAGCGAGTAAATCGTCCATACGAATTCAGAATGCTGGGAACCCTTGACGATCTCCCGAAGTTCGTCAACGAAAACAAAGTGCCCTTGATCTATCTATCATTGCCGATGAGCACCCAGCCACGCATCCTCTCGTTGCTGGATAAACTGCGCGATACCACCGCTTCAATCTATTTCGTTCCGGATATTTTTGTTACCGACCTCATTCAAGGGCGGTTAAGCACGGCTGCCGGCCTGCCTGTGGTTGCCGTCTGCGAATCCCCGTTTACTGGCTTTAACGGTGTCATCAAGCGCGTCAGTGACATCATGTTGTCTCTCGTTATCCTCTGTTTGATTTCACCGCTAATGTTATTCATAGCCTTTGGGGTAAAACTGAACTCCCCTGGGCCAGTCATCTTCAAACAACGACGCTACGGTCTGGATGGAAAGGAAATAATTGTCTACAAGTTTCGCTCAATGACCGTGTGTGACGACGGAGACAAAATTCATCAGGCGCAAAGGTCTGACAGCCGTATAACACCTTTCGGTGCATTCCTCCGTAAAACGTCCATGGACGAGTTGCCACAGTTCATCAATGTGCTGCAAGGCAGGATGAGTATCGTCGGTCCGCGCCCTCACGCAGTGGCTCATAACGAGGAGTATCGCAAGCTGATCAAGGGTTACATGGTAAGGCACAAGGTAAAGCCTGGCATTACTGGTTGGGCCCAGGTCAACGGTTATAGGGGAGAAACGGAAGTACTCGACAAGATGAAGAAGCGCATTGATCACGATCTGGAGTACCTCAGAAACTGGTCATTGCGATTCGACCTTTACATCATCATCAAGACCATTCTTGTCGTGCTCAAAGACCGGCATGCCTATTAGGCATGCTCCTTGTGGGTCGGAACATGACATCAGCCACAAAGCACTTGAAGGTCATTAGTGAACCTGAAGTTGTATATTTTTGTTTTCATTTATTGAAAGATAGCTCATGCAACTGCTCCCAGTTATTCTAAGTGGTGGTTCCGGTACCCGCTTGTGGCCTTTGTCGCGGGAGCAATATCCCAAGCAACTGTTGGCTCTGACCCATGATCTGACCATGTTGCAGTCAACCGCCCTCCGATTGGGTGATTCAATCGATTGGCCTGGTATCGAGATGGAGCAGCCACTGGTGGTGGGGAACGAAGAATCCCGTTTCATTACTGTCGAGCAATTGCGCCAGATCAGTGTGGAGCCGAAAGCGATCATCCTCGAACCTGTTGGTCGAAATACCGCCCCTGCATTGACCTTGGCAGCTCTATATGCTCTGCAGGAAGGGGATGACACACTTTTGGTTGCAATGCCTGCCGACCATGAAATCCGCGATGTGGCAGCATTCCGCAATGCCGTGCGCCTTGGCGTTTCTCATGCGCAACTGGGAAAGGTCGTCACGTTTGGCATTGTTCCCGACCAACCGGAAACGGGTTATGGTTATATACGCGCCGCCAATACGGCATCAGATGGATATTTCTCGGTTGCCGAATTTATTGAAAAGCCAGACCGCGTCACGGCGGAGCACTACCTTGCCAGCGGCGAATATTTCTGGAACAGCGGCATTTATATGGTGAAGGCGTCGGAATGGCTCAAACTGATTGGGCTATACCGCGCCGACATTCTGCTTGCTTGTGAGCAATCTTTTGCCGAAGCGAATCGCGACAAGAATTTCATACGGATCAACCCCGATCGTTTCGCCCAATGCCCGTCAGACTCGATCGATTATGCTGTAATGGAAAAAATCACTAGTCCGATCGCGAACCAGTCGACGGGCATCGTCATCCCGATGGACGCGGGCTGGTCGGATGTCGGGGCATGGAGCGCACTACTCAATATTGGTGAAAAAGATGCAAATGGCAATCTATTGAGCGAAGATGCGGTAGCCTTCAAGAGCAGCGACAGCTTGGTCATGTCCGGAGGGCGTCTGGTGGCGTGTCTTGGCATCAACAATATGATAGTCGTCGAAACACCGGATGCAGTGCTGGTTGCCAGTCGTGATCAGGTAGATCATGTCAAGGAACTGGTATCCATTTTGAAGACCGCAGGCCGTTCAGAAACTATTGCTCATCGCAAGATTCATCGCCCCTGGGGCAACTATGACAGCATCGACAACGGTACCCGATTTCAGGTGAAACGCATTGTAGTTAACCCGGGCGCAAGTCTTTCGATGCAGATGCATTATCACCGTGCCGAGCATTGGATCGTCGTCACCGGCACCGCACGTGTAACGCGTGGGGATGAAGTGTTTCTTCTGGCCGAGAACCAGTCCACTTACATTCCGCTCGGTACCACGCATCGCCTGGAAAATCCCGGCATCGTACCGCTGGAAATTATCGAGGTGCAGTCTGGAGCTTACTTGGGTGAGGACGATATCGTTCGCTTTCACGACAACTATGGGCGTAGTGTGGATCTGGCACCCTGACTTGTGCAGCCATGGCAGCGCTGCTTTCCATCCCCGCTTTGTGCATTCAATACTCTTCTCGTGCCATTTCAAGCGCCCCCTTTTGGGGCCGCCAATACGTTAACAACGCAGGGGTTTGAATATTACCCCTTGTTTTCTTTGAAGGAAATAATGTTGTAATAATTGCCATCTATGATGCAAGGCTGACTGCCTCAACAATATTCAATGATGAAGATGGGAATCAATATGGTGCATTTCGGTCGAGTTTTTTTTGGGATCTTGCTCTCCGCTGCGTTTCTAAGTGCTTGCGGTCATAAAGAGGGCTCGACTCAGGTAGTTGCGAAAGTGAATGGCGACGAGATCACTGTTCATGAACTCAGCGATGCGTTGGCACGTGTTGGGACCATTCCCAAGGGGAAAGAGCATGAAGCAGGAAAACAGGTTCTAAAGAGCCTGGTCGACCAGCAGATTCTGGTGAAAATGGCTATCGATAAAAAGCTTGACCGCAATCCCAACGTGCTCCAGGCAATCGAAGCATTCAAACGACAGACATTGGCCCAAGCTTCTCTCGAGCAATTCGTGCAACAGGTAACAAAGCCAACTGATACAGAGATTCATGATTACTATGTCAAGTCGCCGGAGCTTTTCTCTGACCGTCGTATCTACAAGTTTGCAGAAGTCGCATTGGACAGCAAAGTTTCGGTGGACAAAGTCAAACAACTGCTTTCCGGAACAAAGAGTCTTGACCAATTCATGAGCAAACTGCACAAGGAAAACATCGAGTTCAGGACCAATTCCACTGTCAAGGCGGCAGAAGAGCTGCCCATCGCCCTGCTGCCAAAATTTTCCAAGATGGCCAAGGGAGAGGTGGCAGTCATCCCGACTGGCGACAGCCTGTCAGTTCTCCAACTGCAGGATTTTAAAGAGCAACCCGTGGCTGAAGGAGAGGCCAAGCCCTTTATCGGTAAATTCCTGTTAGAGCAAAAACGCAAGGCCCTGATCGAGACGGAGATGAAAAAACTTCGGGACGCGGCCAAGATTGAATACCTAGGTGCTTATGCCGATACAGGCGAAGCTCCGGTGGGTCCAGGGGCAACGCAACCGGCATCTGCAGTAACCGCTGCTTCGCCGCTGGCAGATTCCGGCAAGGCTGATGCCGCGAATGACAGTCATGTCAAAAAGGGACTGTCCGGTCTATAGCAAATCGTCCGGCTTCCTTTGCAGCATCACAGCAGATCGTTTGGGCATGCGCTCATTACGCATTTATCTTTATGGGCACCGGACATTGCCAATGGTATTCCCGTTGGTCGCATCGAAAGCCCTTCTGATGGCGAAGAATTTTGTCAGCACTCGTTTCGTCCCTAGTCTCGGTCTGCTGTTGACGCTGGCGGTTATAGCCAGCCCGGGCCTCCTACGCGCTGCGCCTGAGGACACCGTGCAAGCCTATGTCATTACGTCCCTCTCGCATGACGACAATTTATTGCGCATTTCCAAGGACGTTGATCCCGTGACTGTTTCTGGGCAACCTTCCGCAGCCGATACCATAAAGCAAGGCACGATAGGGGTAAAAGTGGACTGGAAGCAGAACAGACAAGAAGTACTACTGGACGCATCCCTCAGCGAGTCACGATTTTCTCGCTTTACGTTGCTCAACTATCAGGCCGCAAACATACAGTCACGCTGGAACTGGCAACTTGGCAACAGTCTGAGCGGGGATATCGGGTATAACAAGAATACAACCCTAGGGAGCTTCAACGAGGTACAGAGCTTAGTGAAGAACCTAAGCACGCAGCAGAATGAGTTTTTCGATGGTGCGTGGCAGCTTAAACCCAGTGTGCGGCTCAACGGTCAAATAGCCCATGCAAACTATAGTGTCACGACGGGCTCGATTTACGGTAACGACTACATGAGCTATACAGCCGCGGCCTATTTTACTCCTGCCGCAGGCAATGAAATCGGCATCCGGGGTAACCGCCAAGTCCAGGCATATCCGGTTCTGGAGGTGTTTTCTAGTACTCCGGTGGACAACGGTTTTACCCAAGACCAGCTGCTGGCAACCATCAATTGGCTCTATAGCGGCCATATTCGCGTCAACGGCCAAGCAGGCTTGGTGAAAAGGAACCACAACCAACTTTCAGTGCGCGACTTCACCGGCAACACCATGCGCGGAACACTGACGTGGCTTGCCAGCGGCAAGAGCCAGATTGATCTAACCACATGGAACGAGATCGATTCTTACGATAATCTCACCACCAGCTATACGCAGAGTAAGGGCGTCAGTTTGGGGCCGACCTGGAATCCGACCGGAAAGTTGGGGGTTTCGGCGCGTGTGCAACATGTGAAACGGGCCTTTCTCGGCGATCCGCTGCTGAAGCTGTACCCATCGTTGCTTATCCCGGTCCGGCAAGACATAGACAATTCGGTGGGTATTTCCCTCAGCTATCAGCCTGTGCGCACCGTCAATATCTCCGCCAGCGTGCAAAACGAACATCGCACCTCCAACCAGTTATATGTCGATTACGCTGATAGCACCATCAGCGTGAATGTATTCTTCGAATTTTGAATCCTAAGCACCCGGCTGTCATGGAAGAGTAGCAATCCTGTAACAAAAAGCCTCTATAGTTCGATGTCTTTCGTAGACGAACATCACCAAATGCACCATCAGTTGATCCGCACATTTCTGCTCGCTTTCGGTTTGCTGGTTTCTCTCATGGCGCATGCCGAATATCTGCTGGGACCGGGCGACATGTTGCGCGTTACGGTTTATGGCAGCCCTGACCTGACCACCGAGACCCGCGTGACCCAGGAAGGGACGCTGACGTTTCCGTTGCTGGGCGCGGTTCCAGTCGGAGGCCTGTCAGTCGCGCAGACTGAAAAAACAATAGCTTCGATGCTGGAACAGGGCAGCTTTGTCAAACAGGCGCAGGTGAACATTATCCTTACGCAGTTTGTTAGTCAGCAAGTCTCAGTACTTGGTGACGTATCCAAGCCCGGCCGATATCCGCTCGAACATGTCAGCACGTTGGTCGAAGTCCTTGCCCTGGCCGGTGGCATAAGCCCGAGTGGATCTGACATAGTCACAGTATTGCGCCCCCATGGAAACCAGACCGAAAAGCATGACTACGACCTGCCTGATTTACTCCGCAATGGAGAAGGCGTCAACATCACGATCAATTCGGACGACATCATCTATGTGCCGCGTGCGCCGATGTTTTACATTTATGGCGAAGTTCAGCGCCCTGGCCAGTTCCGGCTGGAGCATAACATGACCGTGGCGCAGGCCTTGGCTACCGGCGGCGGCTTGACGATGCGCGGGACAGAGCGTGGCCTGCGCATCAAGCGGCGTAACACCGCTGGGGTATTGGAGACGATTGAAACCAAGGCTGACGATCTGCTCAACAAGGACGACGTTCTCTTTGTCCGCGAAAGCCTATTTTAGGGATTGACCATGAATTTTTTCCAATTTCTGCTGATCCTGCGTGCGCGCGCCATAATTATGTGGATTACCTTCGCCGTCATCGTCCTCGGCACCCTTGTCGTCAACCTGGCTATGCACAAGAGATTCACTGCCACTACTTCCCTGGTGTTGAACTACAAGGGAATGGATCCGGTGACTGGCCTGACCCTTCCGGCCCAACTGATGCCGGGCTATATGGCAACCCAGGTGGACATCATCACAAGCCATAACGTCGCAGCAAGGGTGGTTGACGAGCTCAAGTTTGCGGGAAACCCGGAGGCCCAGCAGCAATTCCAGGATGCGGGGGCTAAGGGCAATATTCGCGACTGGTTTGCCGATTTGCTGCTAAAGAATCTTGAGGCAAAGCCGTCCCGTGAAAGCAGCGTGATCGAAATCTCCTTTACCAGTCCAGATCCCGACTTTGCCGCCACTGTTGCCAATGCCTTCGCCACCGCTTACCAGAAACTTTCGGTTCAACTCAAGGTTGAGCCCTCACAGGGCGCTGCGGGTTTTCTCAGCGAGCAAACCAAGGTGCTACGTGACAATCTCGAGCAGGCACAGGCCAAACTCTCTAAATACCAAAGGGAAAAAGGCCTGACCAGCGGTGTCGAAGGGCTGGACGTGGAGAATGCCAAGCTCAATGAGCTCTCGGCCCAGCTTGTGATTGCGCAAGCGCAGGCAATCGATGCCTCATCGCGACAGAATGGTACGCGCGGCAACGCGGCAGAGTCACCTGATGTCGCATCCAGTCCGCTCGTGCAAGGACTTAGGGGCGACATCGCCCGCTCTGAATCAAAACTGGCGGAACTCTCCCAGCGCCTGGGGAAAAGCCATCCGCAATATCAGGCCGCGCAGGCGGAACTGGATAAACTTAAATCGCAATTGCAGGAAGAAATCCGCAGCACCACGGCCAGTGTCGGAGGCACTGCAAGCAACCAACACCAACGTGAGGCGGATCTTCGCATCCAAGTGGCGAATCAAAAAGCCCGCGTTCTGGAACTCAACCGAGCACGCGTCCAGTTGACTGTACTACAGCGCGATCTCGAAAGCGCGCAGCGTGCGCTCGATTCCGCCAGCCAGCGCTTCACCCAGACCCGCCTGGAAGGTCAAGCCAATCAGACGGATGTGGCGGTACTCAATCCGGCGATTGCGCCGCTTGAGCCTTCAGGTCCTAGAGTCAAGCTCAACGTGCTGTTGTCGGTCTTTCTGGGCGGACTACTAGGCGTTGGCTTTAGTCTGCTGGCCGAAGCAATGGATCGCCGTGTGCGTAGCCGCGAAGACATTATCCAAGGCATGGATATTCCAGTCTTCGCCGTTATCCAGAGCAAGGCCGCCACCGCGCGCCGTTTCAATCTTCTGGCATTATTACCGAAGCGCTTTCAGCCATCGGTGTGAAAGTGAATATCATGCTCCCTCATGTCGCCATCAAGTCCGCAACGCCGATAGCGGAGGATACGGCTCGCGAAACCAGCATTGGGCGTCTGCTGCTCAAAACGGGAAAGCTTACCCAGGAAGATGCCGAGAATGTGCTGCGCCTGCAAAAAGATGAGGGGCTGCTTTTCGGCGATGCCGCCAAAAAGCTCGGGCTGATTACCGAAGCGGACATCCGCCAGGTCTTATCGTTGCAGTTTGACTATCCATACCTTCAACCAGGGCAGGGCAATTTCGATCCGGAACTGGTGGCTGCCTATCAGCCTTTTTCCGCGCAGGTTGAAGGGTTACGTGCGCTACGCAGCCAGTTGCTTTTGCGCTGGTTCAGCGATGGCCGCAAGTCGCTCGCAATGGTCAGCGCCAATCGCGGTGAAGGATGCAGCCATCTGGCTGCGAACCTCGCGGTCGTATTTTCGCAACTGGGTGAGCACACCCTGCTCGTCGATGCAAACCTGCGCGAGCCTCGCCAGCACAAGATCTTCAACCTGGGTGAAGCACGTGGGCTTTCCGACATCCTGGCCGGACGCGCCGACATGGAAGCGGTGACCCGCATCGAATCTTTCTTAGACCTTTCTGTTCTGGGCGCCGGTACCATTCCGCCCAACCCTCAGGAGTTGCTGGGGCGCTCCACCTTTACCGATTTCATGATACAGGCCACGGATCGCTACGGTGTCATCATCATCGATACCCCGCCCGTAACTCAGAGCCTGGACGCCCTGTCCACTGCAGCGAGATGCGGCGGTGCCTTGCTGGTATCACGTCTCAACCGAACGCGCATCTCGGATCTGTCCCACGTTCGTGACCAGATCACCACCTCAGGTGCACGTATCGTTGGTGCAGTCGTCAATGATTTTTAGTTTCATGAAGCGCCTTATATGAATATGAATTTTTTATGATTATTTTTGAAACCAAACCGTCAATCCGAGGCTGTCAAAAGCAGAACCGGAAAGACGTGCCCAGCGATTTAATCAATGTGTAACCTAGTAGCCACATAATTTCGAGCGTTCTGGATCATTTTGGAGAGTTATTTATGGCTGAGGCCGCCGTCCATGACCTGATGGACGCCAGTAGTATGCGCTTTGCAACCAGTGGGCTGCGCGAAATTGTTACCGAGATGACTAAGCCAGCTTTGCCTAATGGAACGAGAGAAATCAAAGATGCAGCAGAGCGCTAAAATTTATGTCGCTGGCCATCAGGGGATGGTGGGTTCCGCCATCGTGCGTAATCTTCAAGCCAAGGGCTACAGCAATATCCTGACTCGTACCAAGAGTGAGCTAGATCTGCTCGATCAGCATGCGGTGTTTTCTTTTCTCGAACAGGCAAAGCCAGACTACATCTTTATAGCGGCCGCCAAGGTCGGCGGCATCCATGCCAACAACACCTATCGGGCCGATTTTCTCTATCAAAACCTTGCAATCGAGACCAATTTGATACATGGGGCGCATCGCACAGATGTGCAGCGCCTTTGCTTCCTTGGCTCCAGTTGTATTTATCCGCGTGAATGTCCTCAGCCGATCAAGGAGGAATATCTGCTGACCGGTCCCTTGGAGCCAACCAACGAACCTTATGCAATTGCCAAGATTGCAGGCATCAAGCTGTGCGAAAGCTACAACCTCCAATACGGCCGACAGTACGTTTCAGCGATGCCGACCAACCTATATGGCCCAAATGACAACTACGATCTGGAAAATAGTCATGTACTCCCTGCCTTGCTCCGCAAAGCGCACGAGGCCCAGCAGCGGGGCGATAGGGATCTGGTGATCTGGGGTACCGGGAGACCCCGGCGAGAATTTCTGTACGTCAATGACATGGCGGATGCCTGTGTCTTTCTGATGGAAAATGACATCAACGAAGGCTTATTCAATGTTGGCACTGGGATTGACGTCACTATCCGCGAACTGGCCCAAATGGTGATGGATGTCGTCGGTCTCAAGGGCAGAATTGTGTTCGATCCCTCCAAACCGGACGGTACCCCTCGAAAGCTGCTGGATGTAAGCCGTTTGAGGATACGGGGATGGCAGGCCCGTACTCATCTGACGGAAGGGATCAGACTTGCTTATGATCTCGCTCCCTTCGGAGTTGCAAGTCTTCCGGATTTGAAATCCCTTCGCGGGCATTTGAGTGCGGTCATTCCATGAATACCTCACCGAACTCCAATTCACTCGCGTCAAACGCGCGCGATCTTCATGCGCACTATTCTGCAAATACCGGCCTTTGGCTAATGTTCGCCGGACTGGCGGTGATGTTCGTTCCCACGTTCTGGGATCTGCTCGTAACGACAGGGCTGTGGATGGATGACGAACATGCACACGGCCCTACCATCCTGATCATATCGACCTGGTTGCTCTGGAAGCGTTGGCATGATGCCCCGTGGCTTTCGGGTTTCAAGCCGGCACCCGCACTGGCGTGGGTCTGTTTTATGATCGCAGCGGGCATGTATGTTCCTGGCCGCGCCCTCGATATCATCTATTTCGAGACGGGTGCCTTTGTCTGGGCTTTGGCGGGTATCGTCCTGATGGCAGGAGGGGTTGACCTGCTTAATGCGGTGAAGTTTCCCCTCTTTTTCATGATCTTCATGATTCCGCTTCCTAACTCGCTGGTTGGACCGGTCACTGATTGGATGAAACAAGCTGTATCCAACGTCACTGTGGATGCGCTTGCCTGGGCAGGCTTGCCTGTAGCCCAGGCCGGTGTCGTTATCAGTCTTGGGCAATATAAACTGCTGGTTGCCGATGCCTGTTCAGGCATGCGTACCCTGTTCATGCTGGAGGCATTCGGGATACTTTATCTTAACTTGGTGCACTACAAATCGACCCTGCGCAACATCGTTCTACCTATCCTCATCATTCCCATTTCTTTTACGGCCAACGTGATCAGAGTCATCGCGCTGGCATTGATCACCTATTATTTTGGGGATGAAGCGGGCCAGGGCTTCCTGCATGGCTTTGCCGGCATAGTGCTGTTTCTGGCTGGCCTCTTGATCATGATGGGCGCGGACTACCTGTTGCGTCTGTTGAGCGGGAAATTCCATGAAAAATGAAATGAGCATTCTGGCAAGCAGGCAACTCAGTCTTCAGCACGGCTTGGCAGCCCTCTTTATGGCCGCCTGCTTTGCAGCGGCAGGGTGGCTGACGCCCCAGAAGACCTGGTTCGAGCATCTTGGCAGGCCGGAGTTTAAGAACATCGTGCCGACGCAATTCGGTGACTGGGTCGAAAGCGAGGATGCCCCAGGCCGCTTCATTGTCGATCCGCAACAGCAGGAAGCACTCAATAACCTCTATACCCAGATTCTCAGCCGCACCTACGAGCACCGGCCAAGCGGTCGACGCATCATGCTTTCCCTCGCCTATGGCGATATCCAGACCTATTCCAGACAGTTACATCGCCCCGAAGCCTGCTATTCCTCGCAAGGTTTCAAGATCGAAAACTTGCACGAAGAGCGGCTGCAAGCCGCCGGTCAGCGGTTAAGTGTGTACCGTATGACGGCGACCGCCGGAGGACGGCTCGAACAGGTAACGTACTGGATCCGCATCGGTGACACGGTGATCAGCGGACCCCCAGCAGCACTCAATCTTGCGCGTATGGCCATGGGAATAAAGGGTTACGTGTCCGATGGCCTGTTGTTCCGAGTTTCGGAAGTAGCCGGGGATGCAAAGTCGTCAAACCCGCTTCATGATCAATTTATCAGCGATCTGCTGCATGCACTCAACCCGGCCGAACAGGGTATGTTGATCGGACAGAGCGTTCCAAAATAGCGTGAAGCACCCTTCAAGAGAAAATTATCGTGTGCTTTAGGTCTCATATGGTTATCGCTGCGGAGTCCTGGTTTGGTTCAACCGCATTCGGGATTGCGCAAGGCTTCAGACGGTTAGCGTGGGAGGTCGCTGAAGTCAGTGAGTTGGCCTCATTCGTTCAAGGTAGGTCGCTCCCAGCACGCATGCTGGGCAGGCTAACCAAGCCGATTAATGTTGCCTTATACAACAAGGAAATACTACAAACGGTTGAACAACTTGATGCAAAGATCTTTTTTACGGTAAAGGGTAATTACATCAAAGCGGAAACGCTGCGTACCCTGGCCGCTCGCGGAGTCAAAACAATTAATTACTACCCCGATTTTAGATTCAGTTACGACAGCATTGATCAAGCTACCTTTCCCTTGTACTCGGTGTTCGTGACAACCAAATCGTTTCAGGTGGAAACGCTTGAAGACAGACTGGGCAAGGGGAAGGTCCGATTTTTGCATCACGGCTACTGCTCCGATGTTCACTACCCACCAAAAAGACAACTTCTGGATAGAGATGAAATCCCGGATGTTTTATACGTTGGAACTTACACCCGACATAAAGAAAAGTTATTTACCGATGTTCGAAATGCATGCCCGGAGATACGTTTTCGTATCTATGGCAATGGCTGGAGTCACTCTAATATTAGTGAATCACTGAAACCCTGTCTGGCGAATCGCCCTGTCTATGGCCTTAACTACGCGGAGCTCGCGAATGCTGCGAAGATCAATCTGGCGATCCACATGGGTAGAGCCGACGATACAGGTTGGCAAGATCTGGTTTCGACCCGCAGTTTTGAATTGCCCGCATGCAAGGGTTTTATGCTGCATGTGGATAACGCCGAAATCCGACAACTATACGATGTGGGGCGGGAAATAGACGTTTTTTCTTCTGCGGACGACCTAGGCGAGAAAATCCGGTTCTATCTAGGAAATGACGCCACCAGAACCCAGATGGTTGAAAGCGCTTACCGGCGCTGCGTGCCTGCATACAGCTATGACCAGCGCGCGCGCGAACTAGCTTTATTCATCGAATCCCGATAATTCGGCGGAGCGCTGATCTATATGGAAAACCGTGATAAAAGAATTCGTGTGGCCATCGTCGTTTCACACCCTATTCAGACCTTCGTGCATTTATACAAGGCGCTTGCCCAGCAGGATGCTATCCAGTTGAAAGTTTTTTTTGCATCCAGAATCGGCGTGAAGCCCTATTTCGACAAGGACATGGCGGTCGAAATCCGGTGGGCCGCCGATTTGCTGGGCGGCTACGATCATGAGTTTCTGCCTGAGGCCGAAAACATTCGTGAAACAGGATTCAGGCAGATCAACAACCCCAGCATCATTCCGGCGCTGAAAAAATTCGCCCCGGACGTCGTGCAAGTGCATGGCTATGCGCAACTGACCATGTTGCGCGCCTTGCTGTGGTGCAATCTCAAGCGTATTCCTGTCGTGTTGTCGGCTGATAGCTCGCTATTGTTCCGGCGTGCAGTCTGGAAACAGTTCTTCAAAGCTCTGCTCTTACCTTGGTTCTTGCGTCTTTTTCATGGCGTAATCTCAACGGGCGACAACAATACTGCCTACTTTCAGCACTACGGTATCAAACCGGAACGCATTTTTCGCTGCCCCTTCACGGTCGATGAGGTTCAACTTGGTCGGGCCAGAGATAACAAGCACGCGTTACGTGAGCAATACCGGGCAAGGTATGGCATCGCCGAGAATGAAACAGTATTGCTGTTCGTTGGCAAGCTGGCTCCCTGGAAGCGCCCGCAAGATTTGCTTGATGCGCTTGAGCAAGCTCAGGCAGAGTTGGGTTCATCAGTGAAATTGGCCGCATTCTTTGCCGGCGATGGCGTCATTCGCGATGAGCTTGAAGCACGGGTGAAATCGAAAAAACTGCGTGCCATATTTGCGGGCTTCGTTAATGTGGATGTATTGCCATCCATCTTCGCCATGGCGGACGTGCTGGTCTTCCCTTCCGAAAGAGAGGCCTATGGATTGTCGGCGCGCGAGGCCATCTGTGTTGGTTTGCCGCTCATTGTCAGCGACCAAATAGGTTGCATCGGCAAGACTGATGCGGCGCGCCCTGGTTATAACGCGCAGGTTTATCCGAGCCTAAATGCCGGTTTGCTTGCACAGGCCGTTGTGTCGCTGACAAGCCGCCCACAACAATTAAAAACCATGGCCAAAGCATCCTTAAAAGTTGCTGTTGAAATGAGTCAGGATAAAAGCGTCGCCGGATTCCTGGCCGCGGTCACGGATGCCTGCGGAAAAGAAGATAAAAACGCGATTGAACATTATGCATAACGGGAGGTTGCCGATTATGCATTGTCATCCCGTCAGGGGGCGCTGCGCATGAAACGCAGAATCATAGCCGGCATGGGCGCCAATTCTTTTGGCATGGCAATCACTATCGGCATCCAGTTGGTATCGTTGCCGGTGTTCCTGCATTACTGGGATACTTCGGCCTATGGTGTATGGCTGATGCTGTCGGCGATCCCAGCCTATCTTTCGATGGCAGATGTCGGCATGGTCACTGCCGCAGGCAACAAGATGACGATGGCAATGGGAAAAGACGATGTGCCAGAAGCTAACAGGGTATTTCAGAGCGCACAAATGTTCATGGCGATCGTCTGCGGTTCGCTTGCTCTGATCGTGGTGCCGCTAGTGTTATTGGCGCCGTTGCCGGGACTGGAAACGATGGATCAGCGCGTGGCGCTGTCTGCCTTGTCCACCGGGGTGCTGGCGGCGCTGTTTGGCGGATTGACCGATGCGGCGTTCAAATCTACGCAGCGTTATGCAACAGGCGCGATGTTGGCCAATTACGTGCGTCTGGGCGAATGGCTGGGGTCCATGCTGGGATTGATGCTGTTGGGCAGTTTTGCAGCCGTTGCGCTGTCAGCTTTGGCGATGCGGCTGATCGGGACCGTGACTACGATGGTGCTGGCAATCAAGGGCAGCCATGGCTTGCGCTGGGGTATGTATGCGGCAGAAGGCGCCGAAATCCGTGCGATGGTCAAGCCTGCCGTTTCCTTCATGGCTTTTCCGCTAGCCAACGCGTTGAGTTTTCAGGGCGTTACCTTGCTGGTGGGTGCACTTTTCGGTCCGGTTGCGGTCGCACTGTTCAACACCTATCGCACCATCGCTCGCGTGGCGGTGCAGGTGACTGCAGTCCTCAGCCACGCGCTATGGCCAGAGTTTTCCCGGCTGTTCGGTCAGGGCGGCTTTGCCGCACTGGAGCGGCTGTACCGCCGCACGTCCTTGCTAGGTGTCGCGCAATCATTATTTCTCAGCTTGGTGATTTATTTTATGTCTCCCTGGCTGCTAAGAATCTGGACGCACGGCGCAATTCAATTCGTTCCATCGCTGATGCTGCTGATGCTGCTGTATGCCGCCGTTGGCGGCATCTGGCACATTCCGCGCGTGCTGCTGATGGCCACCAATCAGCATATCAACCTGGCTTACTGGTCCTTGGCTATGGCTGTACTTACCGTCGGGCTGGCATGGTTGATGGGCAGTGCATTCCATTTGAACGGAGTCGTAACTGCGATGCTGACGAGCGAACTTTTCATCGCAATCGTCTGCGCATGGTTGGCTTATGGTGCAATGACGGACAACCTCGACAGAAAGGTCGTGCCGCAATGAAAGTCGCCCTTTCGACACCGGGAAAATTTCATACTTTCGATCTGGCACGCGAGCTTCATGCGCGCGGCGCATTGGCGGCGATCTTCACCGGATATCCTCGCTTCAAACTGCGCAACGAAGGGGTGCCACAGGAATTGATCCACACCTTCCCGTGGATACAAGTTCCCTATATGGCTTTCCCCTGGAAACACCGTTTGCCGCATTCAATCATTCGGCAATGGGAGCTTCTCACTGCGGTTCCCTTTGGGGCCTGGGTAGCGCGCAATCTGCCGGAGTGCGATCTCTACGTCGGGCTTTCCGGTTCGGGTCTGCCCGCAGGCAAAAAAAATCATCAGAGCGGCGCCCGTTATGTGTGCGATCGCGGCTCCGCTCACATCCGGGTTCAGGATCAGTTGCTGCGCGAGGAGCATGATCGCTGGGACATGCCTTTCCCCGGTATAGATTCCCGCGCCATCGCTCGTGAAGAGGCGGAATATGCCGAAGCGGATCTGATCACAATCCCATCGATTTTTGCCTACCGTTCGTTTGTTGAGCAGGGTATAGCTGCCAAAAAATTGCGTCTGCTGCCTTACGGTGTCGATGTTTCCCGCTTTCAGCCGGTAGCCGAACCTGCAACGGGGCGCTTCGATGTTCTTTTCGTGGGTGGGATGAGCCTACAAAAGGGCATCCAGTATCTGGCGCAGGCCTACCAGAAAATCAGCCATCCCGCAAAAACCCTGACTTTTGTTGGTGCGCCGTCCCAGGAATTGATTGCCATATTGAAAATGCGCGGCCTGTGGCCGTCGGATGCCAGGGTGCTGGGGCATATGCCGCAAACCGAGCTCAAGAATGTGATGAGCCGCAGCCATGTGCTGGTGCTGCCCAGTATCCAGGATGGGTTCGGCATGGTGATGGCGCAAGCGATGGCCTGCGGCTGTCCAGTAATCGCCAGCCGCAACACCGGCGGCGAGGATCTATTCAGCGACGGGCGCGAAGGCTATATCGTTCCCATCCGCGATGTCGATGCGCTTGTCGAACGTCTGCAACATCTTGCTGACCATCCCGAAGCAAGAACAGCCATTGGCCAACAGGCGCTGGGGCGTGTCCGGGGTTTTGGCGGCTGGCGCGACTATGGTGAAAAGGCGATGACGATTTATCGCGAGGTATTGCAGTAATGACTATCGCGAAGTTCATTAACACTGTGCTGCTTTGGCTGACGCTGATTGCCTTTGCAGCGCAATTAATTATTGATTTTTCTACTGACAACATAGCAGCCAATTGTATCATCCTGACTTCCGTATTGACGACGTTGCTGTATTTCCGTTGGAGCAAGGCGCTGGATACCCATCCCTTGTCCAGCTTTGCAATCTTCGGGTTTTGCGTGACCTCGCAACTTGGCGCCTTGCTTGCGCAGTCGGCGGCATGGACGGCCGTAGGCATCAGCCTGCATCAGCCGCTGTTCACTTTTTCCATGCTGGCCATGTATCAGGCCATTGCACTGGTTGCACACACGCTGTTCCGGGTGTTGACTGCATCTTCAACCGCCAAGCCCGGGGTGGTGCGACACCTGTTACAGGCACTGGGCGTTTATACCACACCCTCAGCGCTCAATCTCTGGATCATGGGGGGAATGGGGGCATGTTTCCTTCTGCTTGCCAGGTTCAGCCCCGTGGCCAATGGGTTCAGTTTTCTTGCCTGGTCGCCATTCCTGATTCCAATTTTTGTGCAACAGGCAGGAATGGCATATTGCAACGTCAAGCGGAACTACCTCGCTCTGGTTGCTTACGCCGTGCTGATCGCATTGATCGCCATGGCGTTCAATGCGCGCGGGATGATGTTGGCCGGTGTTGCGACGGTAGCTTTGCTGTTTCTGCTGGTCGGGATGCGCAGTCCTAAAATTGTTACGAGGCCCACGTTGATGAAACTGGGCTTGTTGGGACTGCTTGGCGCAGTCCTGTCCTGGCCCGCATCCAGTATGGTCACTGCCATGGCGGCAGCCAGAAGCGACCGAGGCAAGTCTTCGGCATTAGAAATGGTGACAAAAACGCTAGAGAATTTTCGGAATCCGGAAAAACTCGAGGCTTATCGCAGGCAGTCTTTAGCCAACGATCTCCGCACCCAATATGATGAAAAATACATTGACAACCCGATGCTGGCGCGATTTGTCATCACCAAGTTCCATGACAATGCAATTTATTTCGCCAGAAAATTATCCGATGCAGGCTCCGAAGAGGTGATGAAAGTCAGCGGTGATTTCCTTTGGACAGCATTGCCGCAACCATGGCTTGATGCCTTGAAAATCGATGTTCACAAAGACAAAATGCAATTTTCCATAGGTGATGTGCTTGCCCATGTTGCAATCGGTACGCCTTTATCAGGTGAGAGGACTGGATCGATTTTCGGGCAGGGTTCGGCAATATTCGGATATTTCTTCCCTGTTGTTTATTTTGCAATGTGTCTGGTTTTGTTTGCCGCGATAGATATATTCTCGATTCAAACCACATCCGGCAAAGTTGTGATGGCCGCGATCGGGATGCTGAATGTTTGGTCCAATTTTATTTTCGGGATCACTGCGGATTCGTTACAGCATCTTATTGATGGCGTCGTCCGCGGTGTGCCGCAATCCGTCCTTTTATATGCGATCGTATTCGCAATCGCGAAATTCATCTCGAATCTGCTCTTAGCCTTGGCGCATGGCAAAAGTACCGGTTTGGGCCTCAAGGGACATTGAACCATGGATCAGCAAATCCATGGCCGTATTGATGCTGCTCCGCTTGAGACAGTTCATGTTGAGCACGCGCCAGCAACGATGAACATCGTCCTGTTCGCCCATCCCGCATTCATGCAATCTCGAAGCATGCCGCGCTTTGTCCGGATGCTCGAACAGGCCTATGTTGCGCGTGGTCATCAAGTGCAGGTGTGGTCGCCACAGGCAAAATTCCATAAATTGTTACCTTGCCGCCGTTTCGCCAAATGGGCGGGCTATGTCGACCAGTACATGGTGTTTCCGCTGTGGGTGCGCCAGCAGTTGAAACAGCAACCAGCCGATACCCTGTATGTGTTCAGCGACCAGGCGCTCGGCCCCTGGGTTCCTCTGGTAAATGACAGACCGCATGTCGTGCATACCCACGATCTCCTGGCATTGCGTTCGTCGCTGGGTGATGTGCCGGAAAATCCCACTTCCTGGACTGGCCGTCTGTACCAGCGCTACATACGTCATGGTTTCCGGCAGGCGAGTAATTTTATTTCCGTATCCAAAAAATCGCGCGACGATCTGCATCATTTCGGGCAGGTTTCACCTGTCACTTCCGAGGTGGTATACAACGGCCTTAATTATCCTTATGCACCGATGCCCGCGGTCGAAGCACGGAAAGCGCTGAAGCAAGCCGGCTTGCCAATTCCGGCTGATGGGATGCTGCTGCATGTGAGTGGCAACCAGTGGTACAAGAATGTGCCGGGCATCATTCGACTGTACGCCCACTATGCGCGAACCCGCGATGATCCATTGCCGCTGTGGCTGGTGGGACCTTATCCCGATGAAACGTTACAGGCGGCGCTGGATGAAGTGCCCGAGCAGGGCAGGGTGCTGTTTTTTCATGGGCTGGATAACAGCGTCTTGCAAGCGGCCTATTCGCTCTCTCGCGCATTTCTTTTTCCCAGCTTTGCCGAGGGATTCGGCTGGCCGATCATCGAAGCGCTGGCCTGCGGCTGCCCGGTGGTCACTACCGGTGAGCCACCGATGAACGAAGTGGGCGGCTCCGTCGCAAGATATCTGCCGCGGCTGCGGGCCGAAGACGACATGCAGGCATGGGCGAAGAACGGTTCAGCCGTGCTCGTTGAATTGCTGAGTCTCGATGAGGCTGATCGCGCGGATATCGTGGCGCAAGGTGTAGCCTGGGCAAGGAGCTTTGATGCCGATGCCGCGATAAAAGGCTATTTGCGTGTTTACCGGCAGGTGATCGAACGGGAAGGTACACATCATGCATAGATTATTTATATGTACGGTCTAGCTCATGTAGCGTGGAAAAAGCGCAGCGTTTCCACCAATGGACTGCCTTGGCGGATCGGTGGATACGCGCTACACGCTTTATCCACGCTACATTTTGGTTCAGGCTGGATTCCCGCCTGCGCGGGAATGACGGGCTAATAGATCATTTCGGATCAGTAGTGTCCGGTTAACTTACATAATCCCGAGCCAAGATTGAGTATTGGCGCGGCTTGCAAAGCAATTTATTTTGGTGCCGATTTGAAATCAGTTTACCCATATTCCGGTTCGAGTAACTTCCAGAGATCGATACCTCTGGGGGTGAGCTATGAACTTGGGCAAGACGTTGTTCGCGCAGATCATGGAGTTCGTGCCGTGGACCAGCTTTGCGCGCATCGTGGCGCGACATGGCGGCGATACACGGGTACGAAGTCTGAGTTGCACCGAGCAATTCCGCGCCATGGCCTTCGCTCAACTGACCTACCGCGAGAGTCTGCGCGACATCGAAACCTGCTTGGCTTCCAATCAGGCGAAGCTGTATGGCATGGGCTTTCGCTCGCCAGTAAAGCGCTCTACGCTGGCCGACGCCAACGAGGGGCGCGACTGGCATATCTGGGCGGACTTGGCAGCCCTGCTCATTCGGCGGGCGCGCAAGCTGTATTGCAACGACAGTTTCGGAATCGACCTGGACAACACCGTCTACGCCCTGGACGCCACGACCATAGACTTGTGCCTGTCGCTGTTTCCATGGGCGCCGTTTCGCACCAACAAGGCGGCGGTCAAGCTGCATACCCTGCTGGATCTGCGCGGCAACATCCCGGCTTTCATCCACATCTCGGACGGCAAGACCCACGAGGTCAACGTGCTGGACCTGCTGACCTTCGAACCAGGCGCGTTTTATGTGATGGACCGCGGATATCTGGATTTCAGTCGCCTGTTCGCATTGCATCAGGCAGGGGCGTTCTTCGTAACCCGAGCCAAGCACGGCATGGACGCGCACAGAGTCTATTCGTTTCCGACAGACCGCAGCACGGGAATCATCTGCGACCAGCGCATCTCGTTGAACGGCTTCTACATCTCGCAGGACTACCCCGAGCAGTTGCGGCGCATCCGTTTCAAAGACCCGGAATCCGGCAAGACGCTGGTGTTCCTGACCAACAACACCGCTTTGCCTGCGATGACCATCGCCGCGCTTTACAAGAGTCGCTGGCAAGTCGAACTGTTTTTCAAATGGATCAAGCAGCATCTGCGCATCCAGCGTTTCATCGGCAACAGCGAGAACGCGGTGAAGACGCAAATCTGGTGCGCGGTTTCCACTTACGTTCTGATTGCCATTGTCAAAAAGGAGCTTCAACTTGATGCCTCTCTATATACTTTGCTACAGATTTTATCGGTGTCTGTTTTTGAGAAAACCCAGCTATCTCAAGCCTTCGCATGCAGCGGGCAGATCACAGAACAGACTGATTTTACTAACCAACTAAATTTGTTCAACTTTTAACCGGACACTACTGATTTCGGATAAATATTTATTGGGATTTTTATATGTGCGGCATTGCCGGAATTTATTCTTATCATGAAGACTCCCCGCCTGTAGACCAGGCGGAGCTGATGCGCATGCGCGAGCGCATGATGGCGCGCGGGCCGGACGACGCGGGGCTGTGGGTTTCCGATGACCGGCGCGTGGGGCTGGCGCACCGGCGCCTGGCAATCATTGATCTCAGCCCGGCAGGAGCGCAGCCGATGCACGACCCGGAAACCGGTAACTGGATCGTATTCAACGGCGAAATCTACAATCATGTGAAGTTGCGCGAGCAGTTGAACCGCGACGGCATCGTGACCCGCTCGCATTCCGATACCGAGGTGTTGCTTAAACTGTATGCCCAAAAGGGTCCGGCAATGCTGAACATGCTGCGCGGCATGTATGCCTTCGCCATCTGGGATGCAAGCAGGCGACAGATGTTTTTCGCCCGCGACCCGCTCGGTATCAAACCGCTCTATATTGCCGATGACGGCCGGACCCTGCGCTTTGCTTCCCAGGTCAAGGCGCTGCTCGCCGGGCAGGTTGATACCCGCCCGGAGCCTGCCGGTCACGCAGGATTTCTGTTGTGGGGTTCTGTACCGGAACCCTATACCTTGTACCGCGGTATTCGCGCTCTCCCCGCAGGGCATTGGCTGTTCGTTGCGAATGGCATGGCAGGACAGCCCATTTGCTACAACAACCCGACGATGGGCTTGCGCAATGTTGCCAGCGTCGGGCCCGATGCTATGGGAGCCGCCCTCCACCAAATCGCCGCAGCCGTGCACGACAGCGTCTCCGCGCATATGGTGGCCGATGTGCCGGTCGGGGTGTTTCTGTCTGCCGGGCTCGATTCCACGATGCTGGCGGCCTGCGCCGCCAACCTTGGCACACTGCGCACCCTGACATTGGGTTTTGAAGAATACGAAGGATCTATCCACGACGAGGCGGCTCTTGCGGGTGAAGTGGCGCAAAGCCTCGGCGCCCGGCACTCGCTGCACCGCATTTCCGCTGCGGATTTTGCGCATGATCGCGAATTGTTGCTTGCCGCGATGGATCAGCCGTCGATAGACGGAGTGAACACCTGGTTCGTCGCGAAGGCCGCCGCACAGCAGGGTCTGAAAGTGGCGCTTTCCGGCATTGGCGGCGACGAGTTGTTCGGATCTTATCCAAGCTTCAGCCAGATTCCGCGTTTGCGAAAAACCTTGCAGGGTTTTGGAGAATTGCCGTTGCTTGGCCGCATCGTAAGGAAAGGGTTGTCCTCGGTCTCCGGAGTTCTGCCCTCTCCCAAATATGCCGGGTTGCTGGAATACGGCAGTTCCCTGAAAGGCGCATATTTGCTGCGCCGTGCATTGTTCATGCCCTGGGAGATCGGCGGGCTGATGGATCCGGATATGGCAGCCGAAGGACTGAAAGAACTGGACACGCTCTCCCGCTTGGGTGCCACAACCGAAGGGTTAAACAGTGAGCGCCTGGCGATATCCGCGCTTGAGATACAGTGGTACATGAAAAACCAGTTGCTGCGTGATGCAGACTGGGCCGGCATGGCGCATTCGCTTGAGATTCGGGTGCCTTTTCTGGATATGCCCCTGTTCCGTGAGTTTGTGGAGATCCCTTCGCTCGATCCCACGCAGGAAAAGCGCTTAATTGCGCGTACAGTGGCTCCACAATTGCCTGAAGCCGTTTTAAATCGCCCCAAATCCGGTTTTGCCGTCCCTACCCATCAATGGCTGCACCCCGGTGCACTACAAAGGATCGGCAATCACCGCGATTGGGCGCAGTTGATTTATCAAATATTTGCCAAGATATGAGCCACTCCACATGAAGATCCTGCATATCCTCCCTTCTGTCGACCCCAAAGGTGGCGGCCCGATGGAAGGCGTGCGGCAGCGCGGCCTGCGGCTGCTGGAAATGGAGCATCAGGTCGAAGTGGTGTCGCTTGACGATCCCTCAAGTCCTTTCCTTGCTGGCTATGGGCTTCCGGTACATGCGCTGGGCCCTTCCAAAGGCGGGTATAGGTTCAATCCCCGGCTTGTTCCATGGCTGCATGATCATGCGCGGGAATACGATGCAGTCGTTGTCAATGGCCTGTGGCAGTACCACAGCTTGGGGACCTGGCGCGCGCTGCATCGCATGAAGGTGCCGTATTTTGTGTTCACGCACGGCATGCTGGATCCGTGGTTCAAGCAGGCCTACCCGCTCAAGCATCTGAAGAAATGGCTTTACTGGCCGTGGGCTGACTATCGCGTGCTGCGCGATGCGCAGGCGGTGCTGTTTACCAGCGAAGAGGAACGGTTGTTGGCGCGCGAGTCGTTCTGGCTTTACCGGGCGCGTGAGACTGTGGTGGCCTATGGCACCAGAACGCCGCCCGATGACGCCGAAACATTGCGGGCGCATTTTTACGCGGTCCATCCTGGACTGCGAGGAAAGAGAGTGCTGCTGTTCATGAGCCGTATCCAGAAAAAAAAGGGCTGCGACTTGCTCATTGAAGCTTTTGCCAAAGTAGCTGAACAGAATCCTGACTTGCACCTGCTGATGGCCGGGCCTGATCAAACAGGATGGATGATCACACTACAAGCGCAGGCGCGGCGACTCGGGATTGCCGAGCGCATTTCCTGGCCCGGCATGCTGCAAGGCGACATGAAATGGGGAGCTTTTTATGCGAGCGAAGCTTTCATACTTCCTTCGCATCAGGAAAATTTTGGAATCGCAGTAGCTGAAGCATTGGGATGCGGCAAGCCGGTGTTGATCAGCAACAAGGTCAACATATGGCGCGAGATCGAAGCCGATGGCGCGGGCATCGTGAACCCCGATACGGTGGAAGGAACAGAAAAAACTTTGCGGCACTGGCTTGACCTTGATGATGCGGGCCGCAGCAAAATGGCACAACAGGCTAGCGTGACGTTCGAGCGGCGCTTCACAGTGGATGCCATGGCGACCAGTCTGGTTGAGATCCTCAATAGAATTTCGAAGTGAACTCGCTCATGAATGCTGTGTGATATGAGGTTACTTTTTTGAAAATTACTATCCTTCAAGGTGCATTTCTGCCCGTGCCCCCGATCATGGGAGGCGCAGTCGAGAAGATGTGGTATCTGCTCGGGCAGAAGTTCGTTACGCACGGGCATAACGTAGTGCATGTATCAAAAAGGTGTGTAGATTTTCCCGTCCACGAATGGATACAGGGTGTCGAGCACGTGCGGGTTCCCGGGCATGACACTCCATCGAACGGAGTTTTCCTCAAGGTTCTTGACGGAATTTACACTTTGCGGGCGATCAGCGCTATTCCAAATGATGCAGATGTCGTTGTGACCAACACGTTCTGGGCGCCCCTGATTTTCCCGCTATTCAAGAAGGCGAGAATCTATGTGGACGTCGCGCGCATGCCCAAAGGGCAGATGCGTATTTACCGCGCGGCGGCCCGTCTCCGGGCAACCTCTACTCCGGTCGCCGCGGCCATCCGTGCCGAGTTGCCTGAACGGCGGCATTCTCAGGTGGGCATGATTCCTAACCCGTTGCCCTACGAGGCAACCGGATCAGTGGATTTGAGCAGCAAGAATTGCAGCATTCTTTATTGCGGCCGTATCCATCCGGAAAAGGGGCTTGAACTTCTGACCAAGGCTGCCAACGCTTTGCCCGATGGCTGGACGCTATCTATTGTCGGACCATGGAAGACCTCCGCTGGCGGAGGCGGCGAGAACTACCTGAAAACTCTCAAGGCGGCGTTCAACGCATCGAAAGTGCGTTTCGTCGAGCCGATTTACGACATTGAAAAGCTGAACCATCTCTACAGGGAGGCCGCGATCTTTGTCTATCCTTCGGTTGCCGAACAAGGGGAAACTTTCGGACTGGCTCCTCTGGAAGCGATGGCCTGGGGGGCTGTTCCAGTAGTTTCGGATCTTGCGTGTTTCAAGGATTTTATCGTGGATGGGGAGAACGGGCTGATTTTTAACCATCGTGCCCAGCATGCTCGCGATCAGGTGACGACATGTCTGCTGCGATTAATCGAAGATCATTCGCTCCGTTACAAGTTGGGAAAAAAGGCATTGAACGTGAGAGTGACACATTCCCCTGATTCGATTGCGGAGCTCTTCCTCTCCGATTTTGAAAGAATCATCGCATGACTGATAGGAAAGCCCCATTACACACCCACCAGCAGGCTACTGCATATTCAAGTCCATGGAGTTTTGCGCAGAAGCTGCGCATGATGTTATGGAAGTTTAGCTGGCTGTTGATGTGCCGGTGGACACCCAAACCGATGAACGCTTGGCGGCTGATGTGGCTGAGACTGCATGGGGCGAAAATCCATGGACTGCCTTTTGTCCATCAACGCGCTCGAATTGCGATTCCTTGGAATTTGACGCTGCATGACCGCGCTTGTCTTGGGGATGGCGCGGTGGCCTATTCCCTGGGGGAAATCGAAATCATGCCGGATGCCACCGTGGCGCAGGAGGCCTATCTTTGCACGGGCTCACATGACTTTAACAATCCGGCGCGGCCATTGATGACGGGAAAAATTCTGATCGGGCGATCTGCATTCGTTGGAGCGAGAGTGTTTGTCATGCCCGGCATAACGGTGGGCGACAATGCAATTGTCGGGGCATGCAGCGTGGTGACGAAAGACGTGAGTGCAAAGGCACGCGTGGCTGGTAATCCAGCACGTGTCATCGGCTGGCTGGCTGACCGAAAATAACAATTAGGTGAGGAAGAAATGAAGCCACAGCCGGTACACACCATGAAATCCATTTCCGTACTCATCCTCGCAAAAAATGAACAGCAGGATTTGCCTGAGTGTTTGGCCAGTGTTGCGTGGTCAGACGATATCCATGTGCTGGATTCCAAAAGTACAGACGCAACCGTTAGCATAGCCGAAGGATTTGGAGCAACAGTAACAGTACGTGCTTTCGATGGCTACGCCTCCCAACGCAATTTTGGACTGCAACTCACCTTCAAGCACTCTTGGGTTCTGATACTGGACGCTGACGAACGTATTCCCCATCCACTTGTTTCTGAAATGCACGGCTTTGTCAGTGCTGCTCCATCGAGTATCGCCGGAGCCCGCATGCAAAGACGTGATTTCTGGTGGGGACGCTGGCTCAAACACGCTCAGATCTCCCCATATTTTGTGCGACTCGTCCGCGTGGGTCGGGCGCATTACGAGCGCGAGATCAATGAGGTCCTGGTGATCGATGGCGACATTTCGGATCTTGCCCAGCCATTCGATCACTATCCTTTCTCCAAGGGTCTCGATCACTGGATTAGCAAACATAATGCTTATTCGCACATGGAGGCTGAGGTGATCGCCAAAGGCGCATTCATAAAGCCGTCTTGGCGAATCGCGCTATTCGGAAGTGATTTTAATGAACGGCGTGTGCATCAGAAGGGGATTTTCTACGGATTGCCTGCCCGCCCGTTGATCAAATTCCTTTATATGCTGGTGGTGCGGCGCGCATTTCTCGATGGTTGGCCGGGCATACGCTATGCCATCCTTCAGTCTGTTTATGAGTACTTCATCGTGCTCAAGACCAAAGAGATGCAAGCTGCTGTCGTGCAACGCCGGTAAAGATTCCAGCCTTGAAGATACTTATATACAGCGCCAACTTTGCGCCCGAACCCACGGGTATCGGCAAGTATTCCGGCGAGATGGCCGCTTGGCTGGCTGCTCAGGGCCATGACGTCCGGGTCGTGGCTGCGCCCCCATACTATCCGGCATGGAAACTTGAAGCGGGTTATGCCTGGCCGCCTTACCGGCGCGAGAAAAGACAAGGGGTTGATGTCTGGCGTACCCCGTTGTGGGTGCCGCGTGCGCCGGGCGGTCTCAAGCGGGTATTGCACTTAGCGACATTTGCGCTGTCATCGTTGCCGGTAATGCTTTGGCAGGTGTTGTGGCGCCCTGACGTAGTAATGACTGTGGCGCCCTTCTTTCTGTGCGCTCCTGCCGGCTGGTTGACTACCCGTTTATCGGGAGCCATTGCATGGCTGCACATGCAAGACTTCGAGGTCGATGTCGCCTTCCAGATGGGGCTGCTCAAGGGAAGCGTTTTGCAGAGTCTGGTGCTGGGCGTCGAGCGCTGGATGCTAAGCCGATTTGATGTCGTATCTTCCATCTCAGTTTGCATGCTCGACAAGCTGCGGCAGAAGGGTGTGTTGGAAAAACGGATATATTCTTTTCCAAACTGGGTGGATATTGAACATATATATCCCTTAGTCGAACCCAGCGATTATCGCAAAGAACTTGGAATCGAACCGGATGCCAAGGTTGTGCTGTTCTCGGGCACACTGGGCAGCAAGCAGGGTCTGATGGTGATACCCGATGTGGCCCGCAGGCTCGCACACCGCAAGAATGTAATTTTTGTCGTGTGTGGCGACGGTGTAATGAAACCGCAACTGGAAGCCGCCAGTATGGGGTTAGGCAACATCCGTTTTTTACCCTTGCAGCCTTTCGAGCGGCTTGGACAATTATTGTGTCTGGCAGATATTCATTTGCTGCCGCAGAGCCCGGAGGCTGCAGACTTGGTATTGCCTTCCAAGCTTTCCGGCATGCTGGCCAGCGGAAGGCCAGTGATCGCTACCTGTCGAGAGGGCACGGAGATCGCCCGTGTGGTTTCGCAATGCGGGCTGGTGGTGCCGCCGGAAAATGCCGCAAGATTGGCGTCTGCGATCGAGGGATTGGCGAATGACAGTGCGGCGAGAAGAGTGTTGGGTGAAACGGCACGGCGTTATGCCGAGGTGCATCTGGCGCGGGAAGCGGTGCTGGGTAGGCTACTGGATAGATTTTTCGTGACCAAGACCCAAGCAGGGAAATAGTTAATATGTTGATGTTGATTCCTCACCGAGCTCAACTGGTTTTACACATCATTCTTTTATTCACGCTGTCGGTCTACAGCTTTGCGGCCAATTCCGCTGCCGTCACCGCGTCGGTGGCAGATAAAACGAGATCCCTTGGTGCTGAAACAGAAGCCGGGTTTTTCAATCGACGGGCATCTCTCAAGCGCATGGGTGCGCCCAGCTATTTTGGTGATTCATATCAAAAATCGAAGAGCTATGATTTACTGGCCGCGACAGCGCTCAAAGGTTGCGGTCCTGCAGAGTGGCCTGCTTACATGGCGAGCCTGTCTACCTTGCCCGTGGGTTATCCGCCAGACGGTCCCGTGGAGATGTTCAGCCTGCCGCCGTTGGTGCGTTATCTTTATCAATTTGGAGATTGCATGAACCCTGCACAAAAGCAGAAACTGCTTTCCGGATTCACTTCGCAAAAACAGTATCTGACCGGGCATGGCACCCTCAACCACGCAATCATGCGGGCAACCTCTTGGTATCTGCTTGCCCAGTATTTCCCCGAGGCGAAATGGACCCACTGGGATGGCAAGGTTTATACCTCGCCGCAACTGATGGCAGAACTCAAGCGTTTGATGGATGGCCGGAAAGCGCGATTTTACAAGTCAGGTCAATATGAATGGCTGTCACCGACCTATGCGATGATCAATGTTTTTCCATTGTTGAATCTGATCGATTTTGCTGCCGATCCACAAGTAAGAAAAACTGCGGAGGAAGAGGCCACGCTTGAGGTGGCGGTGTTAAGAGCACATTCATTTCACGGGGTGATCGTGCCGCCGCTGACACGAAAGAATCTTGACCAGCACAATGCCACGGACAACCCGCAGGATTACACTCCCGCTATTACACAGGACTTGCTCTGGTATTACTTCGGTGAACCTGCGAACCTCAGTTCATATGATTTTCGCCGCAATGAACCTTTTTATGCGATCTTTTTGGGCCTGTCGAACTGGCTGCCCCCCGCTGATGTTCTCGATATGAGTCCGGCGAAATCTGGCGGCTACACCATCAAGCTGATTACTCCCGGCTTTGGTATCTGGGATGCCGAAACGACTCCCGAGATTTACGGTAATGCTTATATTGCCGACGATTTTGCCGTGGGCACTGGCAATCAGTTATTTGACCCGGGCGGATACTCTGGACATATCCAGACGTTTTCTATCTTGCTCAAATCAGACAAGCCGCAAAACCAGATCGAGTGTTATCACCCTTTCTGGAAAAGCAATGCGGGTGAAGATGCCTGGGGAGGCGACAGGTCTTCGCCCTTTCAGCAGATGTACCGTTACGACAAATCAAGCGTCGTCATGCTGTTCGATATTCCGAAGAAGGATCCATGGGTATTGGGCGATGATAACCATGCCTTTGCCGAGCGCACCCTGCACAAGGATGCGCTGCTGCAATTGGCCGAATGTCGCATTCCGCGAGGTTTTGACGAAGTCATCAAGGAACGGGATTGGGTGTTCGTGAGACAGGGTAAGGCCTTTGTGGCAATGGCCACGATGCTTGGCGCCAATGAATATGATCACGCGCCAATTGAGTTGACAAAAAAGTATCTGATCGTGAAGGTTCGTGAGCCTAGAACGGCGCTGTTTTTCCGTGCAGAACGTGAAACCCCGGAGATGAATTTTGCACAGTTCCGCAAGAGTGTTCGCAATCAGCTTCCGCTGTACGATGCTTCATCATCATCGGTTACATTGACCGAGCAATCAGGTGTACTAACACAGGTGCAATTCAAATTGCAGCCAGATCCTGACGGCAAGCGGTGGGCTGGAATTCCTAAGGTGCTGCACAACGGGAAGCCCGCGCTGCAAGATAACAGCTATGTCATCGACTCACCTGTGTTGAAACTCCGGAACGGGGGGCTGACTATCCGCTCTACCCCACAGAAAAGGCAATAACTCTTAGCTTTTGTAGCCCCGTCTTACTTGAACAGTGAGACGAGTAAGTGCAGTTTTTTGCGGATGGTGACGCCTTCATTGCCTCATCGAGGCTATTAAATATCAACATGGTAAGGCATACGTAACAAATATATGGTAAGTATAACGAGCTTGTATAGGGTATTTGCCATCTACGTTATGGCGTACAGAGTTGATAGAGGTGAGAAGAATGAATGATTGGGAAAAACGTCTATACGACAATTACGTTTCGACAGAACAAGCCGCCAACCCCAAGCAATTGAAAGATCTGGAACATCCATATAATGACAGACTTATCGCTAACCATTTACCCAAGGATACCAACATAACAATCGTAGATTTGGCTTGCGGTCACGGAAGATTGATCTATAGTCTAAAAAAGCTCGGATACAGAAATGTTTTGGGAGCTGATGTTTCCAAGGAGCAGGTCGCCGTTGCGCATCGCCTCGGAGTAACTGAAGTTAAATGCCAGGATGTAGGCGAGTTCTTGGAGAGGGTTCAGACAGAATCGTTTGATGTGGTGTTTTTGATGGATATTCTCGAGCACCTTGGAAAACAAGAAATATTTGATTTGCTCGACAATGTGCATAAGGTAATGAAGAACAACGGAATGGTAGTTATACATGTGCCAAATGGAGCAGCAATTTTTGGAATGAGGGTTCGATATGGGGACTTTACTCACCAAAATGCGTTCACGCAACAATCAATGCAGCAGATATTGCGTGCCTGTAATTTTGACCATATAGAATGCTTTGAGGACAAACCTATTGTTCACGGTTCAAAGAGTTTTATTAGATACGTTATTTGGCAATTGCTTACAATTTCGCCTCGATTGTTGTTGTCTGCGGAAACTGGGGTTTTTAAACACATTCTTTCTCAAAATATGCTAGTTACAGCTGCAAAATTGCCCAACTCCGCGCTCCACACGGATGGCAATTCCGCTGGCTCCAATGCCAATCTGATTGGTCGTTGAATGGCAGTCTATTTTGTTGGGTAGTGTTTTCGGCCTTTTTCTGCAACAGATACAAACCAGCCATTGCACTTATGGAGAAGCTCGGCAAGTGCGCGGGAGCAAGAAACAGGATCAGTGACGGTGCAACTTTTCCTGAAGCCACATCTTGATAAGCGACTGATATGGAAAATCACGAGAATTCGATGCGGCTTTGATGGAATCCAGTAGATGCTGAGGCAACCGCAGTGAAATTGTTTTTGTCGTGGGCTTCAAATTAGGCAACACAACCCGCTGGGCCTTCGTCCAATCTAGGTAATCTGCGGAGTCGTGTTGTTCCCAAAAAGGCTTGTTCTTCAGCCTCATTGGCAAGCTTTGGAATCGGCTTAAGTTGTTTGTTCATAAATCGTGCGCTCCTTTTTGCGCATGTCTCTGGCAGAAATAACGCGTATTCTCTCGCCGGCATTGCGCAGTGTGAATGTGATATGCAACGTCCGTCTTTCGTCTGTCTTGGCTAGTGCGTGAAAGCAGGGCTCTCCTTGACGGTGTTTCGTGTCAGCAATCATCAGGAGCAACTCATTGAAAAAGACCTGTTCCGCTTCAGCCGGCGAAACACCATGCCACTCGCTTCTGCGGGCATTCCCGGCATCGCAATCGAATTCGATAATCTTCGCGAGATCAATTACATATGTATATTATGGTGATATACAATAAAAGCAAGCTTGGTGCAGTCAGTCAGAATTTTTTAAATGTGCAGCAACGGGGTTAGCGCCGGTTATTGGCTTGGCGGCAAAGGAGGACTCATCCGCAACAAGGTGGAAGTGCAGGTATGCTATTTCCTGCAATTCCGGTCCGTTGGTGTATAGACGATAGCCTTGCAGATGGTCTCGCGCGACCAGCTCACGGGCCAGGGCAAAGCAGCCCAGGACGTAAGGTGTATCAGCAGCTGTGAGGGTAGTGATGTTCCTGGTGTCGTGCTTCGGAAAGAGTACGTAGTGTATCTTCGCCTCGGGCCGGGGATTTCGAATGGCAAGACACGTATCCGATTCGAGAACGACACCCGGGATGAAGAATGGCGCACGTCGGATGCCTGCCGACGTTACAAGGCCAGCAATCTCGGCTGGCTTATAGCAATGTTCCTGACAATTTTTGAAGGCGAGAAAGTTCCTCGGCAAGCTTTCTGAAAAGAGGTAGCCGCCACAGACGACGCCAGTCGTGAACAGCGCCAAGGCAACCGCGATATGTTTGAAACGCATGATCAGTACCTAACAGTCATTCAACAGACTCACGAGTTTGTATTAATCTAAAAGCGGAGGAGCAGGCCATGCCCGCGAACCATTTGATCGCGGGCATGGCCTGCTCCTCCAATCATATGGAAATCTCAACGGTTACAAGTTCACGATAGCTACCTGGTTCATTGTGGCTCCGCAATTCTATTTCGGCCGATGCATCATGGTACAGACTGATTGCAGAAAAATGAAACCTGCTCGTTTCGGCCTTACCCCATAATCCCTTCGTCCCGCGAATGTGGGTTATCGCACCCTTCCATTCAAACGTTGCGGATTGGAATCGATTGAATCCGCTTTTCGATTTACTGTCACATTCATCCAATATCATTCTGACTCTGACTCTTACGGAAAGCTCACAATGAGAATTGCTGTCGCCGGTACTGGTTATGTTGGTCTGTCCATGGCTATCCTGCTCGCTCAGCACAACGAAGTTGTGGCGCTGGATATCGTCCCCGACAAGGTGGACATGATAAACCGCAGGAAATCGCCAATTGCCGACGCTGAGATTGAAGATTATCTGAAAAATAAGCCGCTGAATTTGCGGGGCACGCTGGACAAAAGGGACGCCTATGTAGGCGCTGATTTCGTCATCATTGCAACCCCAACCGACTATGATCCCGATACCAACTACTTCAATACCACGTCGGTGGAGGCCGTCATCAAGGATGTGATGTCCGTCGCGCCTCAAGCGGTCATGGTAATTAAATCCACGATCCCTGTCGGTTACACCGCCATGATGCGTCAGCAAATGCAATGCAGCAACCTGATTTTTTCACCGGAATTCCTGAGGGAGGGCAAAGCGCTCCATGACAATCTTTATCCGTCCAGAATCGTGGTCGGTGAAGTATCCGAGCGGGCGCTAGTCTTTGCGCGTCTGCTGCAGGAGGGTTCATGCAAGCCAGAGGTTGCCATCCTGCTGACCGACAGTTCGGAGGCCGAGGCCATCAAACTTTTCGCCAACACTTATCTGGCCATGCGCGTGGCTTACTTCAATGAGCTCGATACCTACGCTGCAACCCATGGGCTGGATACCCGGCAGATTATCGAGGGTGTCGGAATGGATCCCCGCATCGGCGGCCATTACAACAACCCGTCCTTCGGATATGGCGGCTATTGCCTGCCTAAGGATACCAAGCAGCTTCTGGCGAACTATGGCGATGTACCGCAGAACCTGATTAATGCCATCGTCCAGTCCAACATCACCCGCAAGGATTTTATCGCCGAAAGCATTATCAAGCGCGAACCGAAGGTCGTTGGAATTTACCGCCTGATCATGAAGAGCGGCTCCGATAATTTTCGCACATCCAGCATTCAGGGGATCATGAAGCGCATCAAGGCCAAGGGAATCGAGGTGATCGTTTATGAGCCAGGACTCAGAGAGCCCGAGTTCCTTGATTCACCCGTGTTCACCGATTTGAATGCATTCAAGCAGAAGGCCGATGTGATCATCTCAAACCGCATGACCCAGGATCTGGCCGATGTCAGGGGCAAGATATTCACTCGCGATCTTTTTGGTACCGATTGAGTGGACAAAATCCGCGCCTTCCTAATATGGCGGCAATAGATCCATAACTTATTCATCGAGAGGCAATTTTTAGCTAGTCAATACGATAGCGATGGGAATTTACATGAAACGAGACGCACACCAGCTGGAATGTGATCATGCTTTTCCAAGATCGCCTTAGCCATCTTATAACTGTCACATTTCATAGCTAAGATATATCAATTAGTCTGCCGCAATCGGAGCTTCAAGGGACAGTATGGTCGAGTAATCATTTGAATTTCAAATGAATATGGAGGAATTATGAAAAAAATACGCAAGGCGGTCTTTCCCGTTGCCGGACTGGGATCTCGCTTTCTGCCGGCAACCAAGGCGAGCCCGAAGGAAATGTTGCCGGTCGTGGACAAGCCTCTGATCCAATATGCAGTCGAGGAAGCCGTGGCCGCGGGCATTACCGATATGATATTCGTCACTGGTCGAAGCAAGCGAGCCATTGAAGATCACTTTGACAAGAGTTATGAGCTGGAAGAGCAACTGAAACTCAAGCACAACGACAAAATGCTTGGCTTGTTGCAGAACCTGTTGCCCAAGAATGTCAACTGCATATACATCCGCCAGCCCGAGGCGCTCGGCCTCGGTCATGCTGTGCTGCGCGCCCGTCCGGTTTTGGAGGACGAACCTTTCGCAGTGATTCTGGCCGACGACCTACTGGACGGCAACCCCCCAGTAATGCGGCAGATGGTAGATACATACGACTATTACCGCTGCTCGGTGCTAGGAGTGCAGGACGTTCCGCGCAGCGAGACCAAGAGCTACGGAATCGTGGCGAGCCGGCCAGTAGCAGAACGGGTCGACCAGATAAGTGCTATCGTCGAGAAGCCAAGCCCGGAACATGCACCCTCCACATTGGCCGTAGTTGGACGATATCTTCTAACGCCGCGCATTTTTCATCACCTGGAAAAGGTCAAGCCCGGAGCGGGTGGGGAAATTCAGCTTACCGACGGGATCGCCTCGCTGCTGGAAGAAGAGCAAGTACTGGCTTACCGCTACGATGGGGTGCGTTACGACTGCGGCTCCAAGCTTGGTTACCTGGAAGCGACGGTCGCTTTCGGGCTGCGCCATCCGGAAATAGGTGCAGATTTTGGAGCCTACCTCGAAGCCATGGCAACGGATAGGGGCTATCGAAAAACCGGAACTTAGATGTTCATCCTTGCGATGTCGCAGTACTGAACTTTTAACCGCCAAAATGAAAGACATCACTTCAGCACCCTGCATGGATTGATACAGCAATCACGATCTCATATTATGCTGATGCCAAAAACCAAGTTCCGTCTTTTGCCCATCAGGGAATTGCGTTTTGCGCTGGTGTTTGTGCTCACTTTCGCCGTGCTTCAAACGGCTTATACCGCGAACCGGGGCGGCGTGCTGGAACACATCGTCATTGATGTTGCCACAGTTTGCCCAAGTGCTGCCATCATCAATCTTATCGATCCCAAGAAGAAAGCTATGGCCAACGGCCAGCGCATCGTTTCTCCTCAAGGTTCCATTTCGATACTCAATGGCTGCGAGGGAACAGAAACCGTCTTCTTGTTGACCGCTGCGCTTGCCGCATTTCAGGCATCCTGGAAGAACAGGCTGAAAGGAGTATTGTTGGGCGCGGGCCTGGTCTATTGCCTTAATCAGGCTCGCATCGTTACCTTGTTTTTCGCTTCCCACGAAAACCGCCGATGGTTCGACGGT
>CAWHYN010000026.1:0-156419 GCA_963833515.1 uncultured beta proteobacterium
CAAGTTCTGGCTCAAGGTGTTCAACGACATCAAGCAGCGCGGTGTGGCGGACATCCTGATTGCCGTGGTGGATGGGTTGCGCGGCTTTCCGGAAGCCATCGAGGCAGTGTTCCCGCAAACCCAGATACAGACCTGCATCGTGCATCTGATTCGCACCTCGCTCAATTACGTGGGCTGGAAGGATCGGAAGGCACTGGCTGCCGAGTTAAAGGCCATCTACCAAGCGGTCAATGCCGAAGCTGCGGAAGCGGCCTTAACCGAATTCGAGCAAGGAGCATGGGGCAAGAAGTTCCCACCCATCGCGGCGGCCTGGCGACGGCAGTGGACGCAGGTGATTCCGTTCTTCGCCTATCCGCCGGAGGTGCGCAAGATCATCTACACCACCAATGCCATCGAGAGTCTGCATATGCAATTGCGCAAGATCGTAAAGAACCGTGGGCACTTCCCCAGCGACGAGGCCGCCACCAAGCTGCTGTATCTGGCCTTGCGCAATATCGTGAAAGACTGGAAGATGCCACCACGGACATGGAAGGAGGCGGCCAATCAATTCGCCATCATGTTCGGCGAACGATTCACGGATGCTTTAAATTGATGCCGTGACTAAACCAACCTCACACACAGAATTTCGGATACGTCCCTTTTGGCATTTAAGTACATTGATTTAGCTATATCTTTTCACACCAAGGCAGATCCAAAGTTGACATGCCGCGCCATGGAAAAGGTTGTCCACTCTTCGTTGCTCGTTTTGTGTTGGCGCCGGAAATAATACTTCGTCTTTCTGGATTGGTCATCCAAAACGCCCCTGCTTAGAAATTGTTTCGGCCATAAAACAGGCCCGCATTTGCTGCAAGCCTTGTGTATTTTGGTGCCGCTTGACGGACTCGAACTGTCGACCTACCGCTTACAAGGCGGTTGCTCTACCAACTGAGCTAAAGCGGCAAGAATTGAATTACCGGAGCCTCTCTTGCAGATTGGTGGGTCGTGCGTGATTCGAACACGCGACCAACGGATTAAAAGTCCGCTGCTCTACCGGCTGAGCTAACGACCCCGATGCAAAAGAGCGCGAATTATACGGGTTTAGCCCACCCTGTCAACGCAAAATACCGCGCATTTAGCGCATCATCGCTATGGTTTGCGATACACGGTTGAGTCATCCAGACCGGCAGTAAAAAACCCGGCACGACGCAACCGGCATGCCTCGCATACGCCACATGCCCGCCCCGATTCATCAGCCTGATAGCAAGAAACTGTCTGCGCAAAATCCACACCCAGCGCATGCCCTTGCGTGATGATTTCCGCCTTACTCAGCATTAGCAACGGCGCATGCAAAGTCAAATAATGCCCTTCCACTGCAGACTTTGTAGCGAGATTCGCCATGCGCTCAAACGCCTCGATATAGGCGGGGCGGCAATCAGGGTAGCCGGAATAGTCGACCGCGTTCACACCGATGAAAATGTCTTGCGCCTGCAACACCTCCGCCCAAGCCAGGGCTAGAGACAGCATGATGGTATTGCGTGCGGGAACATAAGTGAGAGGAATACCCTGGGTAGGTTGCTCGGGAACCGCAATTGTCTTATCAGTAAGCGCCGAGCCACCGAAGCCCGTCAGGTCGATCTTTACCACCCGATGTTCGCGTGCACCAAGAGCCTGCGCCACGCGTTTTGCAGCGGCCAGTTCCGCATGATGGCGCTGGCCATAATCGACGCTTAGAGCGTAACAAGTGAAATCCTGTGCACGCGCCATCGCCAGCACAGTTGCGGAATCCATCCCTCCTGATAAGAGCACCACCGCATTCTTCATCTTCAATGGCCTGGGGCGTTGTCCCACAACAGCTTATGAAGCTGCACCTGCATTCTGACTGGCAGACGGTCGCGCAGTATCCAATCAGCCAGCTGATTGGCGCTTAGGTTACCGTGTGCCGGAGAAAACAGAATTGGACACTTCTCGGCAAGATGATATTCCCGCAGGATTTGCTTTGCCCATTGGTAATCGCTTTTATCACACAGCACGAATTTTATTTCGTCATGTTGAGTCAACAGAGCCAAATTTTCCCAACGATTCTTTGAAGCTTCACCGGATCCCGGGGTCTTGATGTCCACCACTCGCGCCACACGGGGATCCACGTCGCCGACATCCAGTGCCCCACCGGTCTCTAAAGACACCTCGTAGCCGGCATCACATAGTTCGCGCAATAAATGGAGGCAATTTTTTTGTGCCAGGGGTTCTCCTCCGGTGACGGTCACATAGCGCGATCCATATTCGGCGACCCGTTGGAGAATGCCGGGCAAGGACATATTTTCACCGCCTGTAAAGGCGTAAGCAGTATCGCAATATGTGCATCTCAACGGACAACCGGTCAATCGAATGAATACCGTTGGCAGACCAACGCGACTGGTTTCGCCCTGCAGTGAATAGAAAATCTCGCTGATGCGCAGTTGCGATACCTTATTTGCGACATGAGGCGCACGGGGACGCGACTGCGATGACGTCCTTCCACCACCTGAGGGTTCCACCAAAGCGTGTGGAGATGCCAGCTGCGCCCCTGGTTTGCTTTTTGGCGTCTGCATTACTTGGTGCTAGCAAGCAGCTTTTTGGCTTTGATCGCGGCCTTGCTTGCTGGATATTTGGCGATAAGGTTCTTTAATGTTTTATGCGCCGCATTAGCTCGCTTCAACCCTTGCTGGCAGTATGCAATTCCCAAAAGGACATCTGATGCTTTAGGGCTATCTGGAAAATCCTTTAGCAATCCCTGGTAGGTATCCAAAGCACCCCTATAATCCTTCAATGCAAATTGAGCATTACCCAGCCAATAAGTCGCGTTGGGACCATGCACCGAGTCGGGGTATTTTTTTTGGAACTCCTGAAACGCCTTGACCGCATCCGCGTGGTTGCCAGCCTTGAACAAACCATAAGCCGCCTCAAAGGCCCGATCTTCGGGAACTGGGTCGGACGAGTCAAGGGCACTTGGTGCCACAGATGCTTTGGCGGTTGCGGTAGCAGCTTCCTTGGCAGCAGCTTCCTTGGCAGCAGCTTCCTTGGCAGCAGCTTCCTTTGCGGATTCTTCAGCGGACTCAAAATGACGCAAACGCGTATCTAGATCAACATAGAAATCCTTTTGCCGCTTTTCGGCATCTTGCAAGCCATGCGTTATTTCTTCATTCTGCCCACGCAGCTTTCGGATTTCCATATTCAACGCGTCAATCTGGGCTTGCAGATCCAGTATGGCCTTGGTTTGCTGCTTGAGGACTTCCTCTAACTTCAGCACACGCGCTTCATCAGGCAACTGCAGCATGCGCTTCTCGAGTTGCTTGATTTGTTGTCGTGCTTCGTCGTCGTCCAGCAATCCCGCTCGCGCGGCAGTGACGAAACACAGGCCCACTATCAGGAGCGCGTGTCGTTTTCGCATGGTTGCGATTCTAGTACTTTATATCGGTCCGGCGATTCTGCGACCAGGAAGCCTCGTCATGACCAGTCGCTTTCGGCTTTTCTTCGCCATAGCTGACAGTTTCGATTTGGCTGGCTTTAGCGCCACCCAGCTCCAGCATCTTTTTCACGCCATCTGCGCGACGCTGACCGAGAGCCAGATTGTATTCGTTGCTTCCTCGTTCATCAGCATTGCCTTCAAGGCGAACCTTGCGATCGGGGTGCTCGCTCAGATATTTGGCATGAGCCAAGACGATCGGTTTGTCGGCATCCTGTACGGCCGATACGTCGAATGGGTAATAGACACTCCGCTTGGCCAGAATATTGGCCGGATCATTCAAAGGGTCAACTGCGACTATAGGTACAGGCGCGGTCGTTGCTTCAGGTGCCGCGGCAGCAGCGGGCGCTGTTACTACGGGAGCAGGACTTGGCGCAGCTGCTTGAGGTTCCTTGGGCTTTTCACTGGCGCAGGCCGCAAGCAGATTCACCAACACAACACCGATAACGAGTTTCTTCATGGAACTTCTCCTTCGCTAGATTTATCAAAGACGCGGACCCCACACGGGTTCACGTGCGTCACCGCTTTGCGTGAACATATGCTGTTGCACACGGCCATCGCTGGATACCGTCGCCAATATACCACGACCGCGCGCCTCACTGGCGAACAGGATGAGTTTCCCGTTTGGGGCAAAGCTGGGTTTCTTCTCCCATCCTCCCGTGGTGAGAATCTCCACCTGGCCATTCTGCAAATCCTGGGCAGCAATGTAGAACTTGCCTCCAATGAAATGCGTGTAGACAAAACCTTTGCCATCGGGACTATAACGCGGCGAAAAATTGTTACCCTCGCCAAAAGTCATGCGCTGCTCCGATCCCCCATCCACCGACATGCTGTAGATTTGCGCACTGCCGCCACGATCCGAAGTAAACAGCAGAGATTGACCATCCGGAGAAAAATTCGGTTCCGTATCGATTGCGCCACTGAAGGTAAGTCGGCGAACGCCGCTCCCATCCGGTCGTATCAGATAAATTTGCGCACTCTCATCGCGTGTCAACACGATAGCCAATTGCTTGCCATCCGGAGACCATGTCGGCGCACTGTTGCTACCGCGAAAATTGGCCAGCAGCAAGCGTTGATTGGTGTATAGCGATTGTACGTAGACGATGGCATGCCCCGCTTCAAAGCTCACGTAGGCGAGGTGGCTACCGTCCGGAGACCAGGCAGGAGACATGATTGGTTCGTTTTGCGCCAATACGATCTGTTCGTTATATCCATCGCTATCCGCCACGATCAAGCTGTATCGCTTTCCCTGCCGATTCACATATGCGATCCGCGTGCTGAATACCCCCTTGTCGCCCGTTAATTTCTCATAGATCAAATCTGCAATGCGATGTCCGACAGCACGCACTTGGTCCCTGTTCGCCGAGACCGCCTGACCGGTCAACTCCGCCTGTTTGACCACATCCAGCAGGCGAAAGCGAGCTTCAATGCGTCCGTTGGTTTGCGATGCGACTGTTCCTATGGCTAATGCGTCCGCACCACGCGCCTGCCAATCCGCATAGCTGACGTCCGCCAATTCGTGCGGCGACTTTCCGGCCAAGCCCACCAGCCTAAACAACCCGCTGCGCTGCAAGTCGCCCACTACGACATCGTTAATAGCCTGGCTGAGGACGCCGTCTCCGCTGAAAGGCACGATGGCCACGGGGATCTGGTGCTCTCCCGCACCGATGATTTCAATACTCAATACCGCCCCTGCCACCGACGCCTGCGCCAATAACAGCAATCCCATCATGCCACGCAATATGCCCAACCCCATCATCACTCCTGTTATTCGGTCGGTTTGAAGACCAGATTTAATTCGCGAAAACGATTGAATAATGCCACGTCCGGCGGCAATGGCAATGGATCTGATTTCAAGATCGCTCGCTCCACTGCATTGTCATACGCCGCGTTGCCGCTGGACTTTTTCAGATTCACCTGCAGCACTGCCCCCCCCGGCAACAAGGTCACCGAAAATTCAGCGCGTGCACTATCTACCACATCTGGCGGCATCACGACATTGCGGCGGATCTTGGCCATGATCTTTGCCTTGTACTCGTCCAACGTGCGGCCAGTTGCAGCTGCTTGCTCGTCCTGTCTGATCCGATCGGCCCGTTCACGTTCTGCCTGTTGATCTGCTACGCGGACTTCCGGACTCTTTTCAACAGGCTTTTCCTTCTCAGGGTTAGATTGTGGTTTGGCCACATCGACCGCTTTCAGAGCAAATCTCTTCTTCTCAGGTTTGCTAATTACCGGCTTCGGCGTGAGCTTCCGTTTCTCTGGAATCGCAATCTCGGGTTCGATGATTCTTTCCCTCGATGGTGGTGGCGGCGTGATCTTCTCGATCTTGGGAATTTCTTGCGGTGCAGTAATCTCTTCCGGCAGGCTTGGCCACAATTCGACTTTCATGGTCGCCGGCAGCGCGGCTTGCCTGTTCCAATTAAAGCCAAAATAGAGCAGCGCAAAAAAAACGCTGTGCACCAACAAGGCGAGGATGCCTGCAGGCAGCCTATACGGTTCGTAATAAACTGTCGCGCTCATTTCTTTGCTTGCGTCAACAGACCGACTTTCTGAATATGTTGCTGTTGCAGCACATCCATCACATTGATGACTTCCTCATATCGCACGTTCTTGTCTGCGGAAATCACTACCGCTTGATCTGCCTGCCTTCCCTGTCTGGCCTTCAATATTGCAATCAATTCATCGCGCGAAACGCTGCTTTCCTTGCCGCCCTTGGCGTGATCCCGCAATGCCAGCGTAGTATCCTTTCGAATGATGACTTCCAACGGAGCAAGCGGTGGGGCAAGCGATTGGGCCACACTGGGCAAATCAATCTTGCCAGGATTCATTAGCGGCGCGGTCACCATAAAGATCACGAGCAGCACCAGCATCACGTCGATATAGGGCACGACGTTGATTTCGTTCATCAGGCGGTTGTTCTTACGGCGATTCGAACTCATAAGTTCCCGAAACTCTTGGCTGTCCTCACGGCTGGCGTTGAAGCACGTTGGAAAATTCCTCGGTAAAGCTTTCAAAGCGAGTGGAAAGTCGGTTTAAGTCGTGCGCGTAACGGTTATAGGCGAGTACAGCCGGAATGGCCGCAAACAGGCCCATCGCGGTTGCCACGAGCGCCTCGGCGATGCCGGGCGCTACGTGAGCAAGAGTAGCCTGTCCCACGTTCGCCAAACCGCGGAACGCGTTCATGATCCCCCACACAGTGCCGAACAGCCCCACATAGGGACTGACCGAGCCGACCGAAGCAAGGAACGCTAAATGTGATTCCAATCGGTCCATCTCGCGCTGATAGGTCGCGCGCATGGCGCGGCGCGTACCCTCCATCACCGCACTGGCATCCACCCCGTGCTGCTTTTTCAGTTTCAAGAACTCGACAAATCCAGCGGAAAAAATACGCTCCAACGCACCCTGGTCATCCAAGGAATTACTGTTTGCTTGCCTATAGAGTTCATTCAAATTCTGGTTATGCCAGAATGCTTCCTCAAATTCTTCGGTTCTTCTGACTTCATCGCGGATCGCGAACATCTTAAGGAAGATATACCACCATGACATGAATGACACCACCAGCAATAAGCCCATCACTAATTGCACCAGTACGCTGGCATGGCTGATAAGCTGCACAAATGACAGATCCTGCGTTACTCCCATTTCAACTCTTCTCCTTCAACTTCTCCATTGCACGCGCAACACCTCGGGCACGCTAACGGGCTTGAAGCTTTCCAATGAAACGCATACCAGATGCACCTCGGCTTCAGTCAATATCTCCTCCCCACGGCGAATAGTCTGCAACAGGGAAATGCGACTGCGCCCGATATCCTTGATCTGCGCGGTCACGTCTAGCACGTCATCCAATAGCGCAGGCTTCAAATAGTCCAGCTTGACCGAGCGCACCACGAAAACCATCCCGAATTCCTTCATCAATTCGGCGTTACTGTATCCATGCGTACGCAGCCACTCAGTCCTTGCGCGCTCCATAAAGTTCAAATAATTGGCGTGATAGACCACCCCTCCCGCATCGGTGTCCTGAAAATAAACGCGCACCGGTATTGCAAAGAGCTTACTCTTAGTCATTATTATCAATCATTACGCAATGGCAACTCAGCATTGACCTGGTTCGCGTTGATCGCATTATTGGCTATCGTTAGCCCGAAATGGCGGTAGGCAATGGCAGTGGCCATGCGCCCGCGTGGCGTACGTTGCAAATAGCCTTGCTGGATCAGATACGGCTCCAGGACGTCTTCTATGGTATCACTCTCCTCGCCGATCGCGGCCGCAAGGTTGTCCAGGCCAACCGGCCCGCCCAGGAATTTTTCGATAACTGCCAGCAATAATTTCCTGTCCATGATATCCAGCCCGCGCGCATCCACGTCCAGCATGGTTAACGCGGCGTCCGCCACTTCACGCGTCGCGTCGCCTCCGGCCTTCACATCGGCGAAGTCCCGTACCCGACGCAGCAAACGGTTAGCGATACGCGGCGTGCCGCGCGAACGCTTAGCTATCTCCAAGGCGCCTTCGTGGGTCAGATTCATCTTCAGCAGATTCGACGAGCGCATCACGATGCGCTGCAATTCCTCGGGCGTGTAAAATTCCAGCCTGGCGACAATGCCAAAGCGGTCGCGCAGCGGATTGGTTAGCATCCCCGCGCGAGTAGTCGCACCAACCAGCGTGAATGGCGGCAAGTCAAGCTTCACCGAACGCGCGGCCGGGCCTTCGCCGATCATGATATCAATCTGATAATCCTCCAGTGCGGGATACAGTATCTCTTCCACCACGGGCGACAGACGATGAATCTCGTCGATAAACAAAACATCATTCGGCTCGAGATTGGTCAGCAACGCGGCAAGGTCACCCGCGCGCTCAAGGACGGGACCCGAGGTGTGGCGCAGGTTCACGGCCATCTCGCGAGCGATGATCTGCGCCAATGTGGTCTTGCCCAAACCCGGCGGGCCGAACAGCAGTACATGATCGAGCGGCTCCTTGCGCCGCTTCGCAGCCTCGATGAATATCTCCAGCTGTCCGCGGATTTTTTCCTGACCGACATACTCGTCTAGCTGCTTGGGTCGCAGCGCGCGCTCCAAAGCCTCCTCATGTGCGGAGGCAGGGGTCGCAGAAATCAGGCGCGGTTCGGCAGTAAGGTTATCACTGTGGATCATGATGGGGATTGCAATTAATGCGCTGGATATTATTTAGTTTGGGGGTAATTTTGAAAGATTCACATTGTAACCGCACCGCGCCCCGCTTCCGAAAGGACTTTATCCGCCTCTCAAAGGCGGAAAACCGATCCAGAGCCAATAATTCAGGTTTTTCAGGGCCACTGCAAGTCTTTTCGGAGTTAGTGCAACAAAAATTCAAGCCATCGGACCAAACTCCTTCCCGGAAGACCATTCGCTTAACCGTCCTTTCGGTGCCCTGACGCTTGTATAGCTTGCCACCAGACTTGTCAGGTGGGCATCCTAGCCGGTGGTCCTGAGGAAAGACAATTCCTTGCTATTATTTCCGTATGACGGCGGCGCCACTTGCCTCCGGTTAACCCCAACCGGAGTCGCACCCGTCCGGTCCTCGCCAAGCAAAACTAATTGTTATCTATATCAATATGCCAGAAAGCGAGATCCTCTGTTCTTTTCATTCCAAAATATTCTGCTTTTTTCTCAAATTAGGATTTCTGCTTCCCATTTGTAAGACTATAGACCCGCATCGGGCTATTTTGAAGCATCTCTTGATCAGTCGGTGCACTTAAACAATCGCTCAGAAATAGGCAATTGCGGCGCTTCCACCCATCCTGCAAGCGGCACCTCGCAAAACTGGCATGCAATATGCTCACTAATCACTATCACGGAAGACGCAGGTCGACGTCAAGAATTCTGGCCTTGCGGCAATGGCCGGCAAAAAGAGAAGGAGGTGTGTCATGAGTATCTCGATGAGCACGGGCAGCTATGAAGTCGAACATGATTCGATGGAGGCAGAGTACGGCTTGGAAATAATGTGTTCAGGCTGGAATCCCGCTGTTGACTTAGTGCCTCAACAACAGCTCGTTCCAATGGAGAAGCAGCTGAACATCCCGGCTAGTCTCACTTCTGCGGTTGCTGAGCTATTCCTGGATGAAATATATACCTACCAGCGCTAAGCCCGTGTTGGGCCGTTTGGGTGGTGCCGGCAATGCATCCAGTGCGATGTTAGAGGTCATCATGCTAAAACTGTGCGTCTATTATCACGGTGTGCTGCGGTACACCATCGTTGCAGATATGGAAAAGGCCCGTGCGTTGCGGGAGCAAGGGTTTTATGTGGTAATCAAACCGGTTGCCTGATGAATCATTTTCTCCACCTCGGATTGTGAATGAGAGGCTTCACTCGACGGTTCCAACGCTATCAGGGGGCAGTCTCAAATTCGGCGCGAGCAGCCATGATTTCACGGAAGGCAAGGGCATCTCATGAGTTTCTCTTTGGACATAAGGGGCCACCAGCCCGTGAATGATGACGTTAGCGCAAGCCATGGCGAAGAGATAATGTTCTTCGGTCGGGCAATTGAATATGCTGACGTTGGGCTGCAGTTTCAGGATCAGCTGACCTTGCCGCTGTTTCCTTTTCCCGATCAACCCCTGCGGGGGCTTCGTGAGCAGCCATGATCTCAAATGCGGCAGCCGAATGCGCAACTAGCCTTTTTTCATCTGGATGACGCGCGGCCGCTGTAGTAAACAACCTGAGTCTGTTTGGCGGGTTTCCGCACCCTACGGAAACCGCATTGAAAAGATTGCAGCGCATCCCCTGAGGTTCAGCGCGGCTCAATCTGCGCCAAATGCCTTGCCACGGACAGCCATGCTCCCAACCAGCCAAGGTACATCGAAAACAGCAGCAGGGTCAGGCTGTCGCCGAGCGACAGCGAATGTAAAACGAACCGGCTGGCATAGATCTCCGATAACGCATTCAGTTGATGGTTGAGCAAAAGCAGGCTGCCCGTTATGATCAGCCAAGCGACAATACCGCCGAGCAGTCCCTGCGTGGCGCCAAAATACAGGAACGGTCGGCGAATGAAGCCATTGGTGGCGCCAATCAGTTTGGCCACCTCTATTTCATCGCGTTGGGTGAGGATTTGGAGGCGGATCGTGTTGAAAGTGATGGCGATCAGCGCAAGGCTGAGTAGGCTGGCGAGAATCAACACCACGGTCCTGCCAAATTTAAGCAAAGCTTCGAGCTTGTAAGCCCAAGCGGTATCGAGCTGCGCCTTCTCCACCTTTGGCAACTTCGCCAGATCCTTGCTCAGCGCTTCAAGCGCTTGCGCTGGGCTAGGCTTGGGGTCAATGATGAAGGCATCCGGCAAGGGGTTCTGGTTTAATCCGCCAATAACGTCGTCGAGCCCGGTGCTTTGCTTCAGCTGTTCCAAGGCCTGCAGGCGCGAGACGAATTCCACACGAGCGATGCCTGGATATTGCTCCAATTGCTTACGTAGCTTATCAACGTCGTCGGATTTCGCATCCATGCTCATGAACAGACTGATCTGAGGCGTGCCAGAAAGTTGCGCAACAAGGCCCTCTGCATTTTGCAACAGCACATACATGCCTGCCGGGAGGCTCAACGCTATGCCTATGACGAGAATATTGAGGATTCCTGCCAGTGGCGATACAAACATGCGCCGCAAGATGCCTATATTTTGTGAAAGTGCATGCCTCATGAATGTCACGAGCCTTTTGAAGTCACAAGAGGCGGGACGGTCTGCAACTCTCCATGATTGAGCACTAGTGCGCGCACATTGGTATTTTCCAGCACGCTTTCATCGTGGGTCGAGACCAGTAGGGTGACCCCGACCTGATGGAAGGATTTCAGTATACCCATGATCTCTTGCGCGTATTCGGTATCCAAATTGCCAGTCGGCTCGTCCGCCAACAAGATGGACGGGCGATTGACGATGGCACGAGCAATGCACAAACGTTGCTGCTCGCCACCGGACAGCGCGATCGGATTTGATTTTTCGCGCTTGAGCAAGCCGACCTTATCGAGCGCGGCGCGAACCCGCTTGTTGCATTCGCGGTAATCAAAGCCGCATATCTGAAGTGGCAGCCTGACGTTGTCGAACACGTTGCGATCAAACAACAACTTGTGATCCTGAAAGATTATGCCAAGGTTGCGGCGCAGAAATGGCACTGCCCGGCTTTTGAGCACGCCGACGTTCTGGTGGTTAACCAGCACGCTCCCGCGGTTGGGGCGTTCGATTGCGGCGATAAGCTTGAGCAAAGTGGTCTTGCCCGCTCCTGAGTGACCAGTCAGGAATACCATTTCACCCTCGGCGATATCGAACGAGACGTTATTCAGCGCCTGATAACCGCTTGGGTAACGCTTGTGGACTTGATTGAAGCGGATCATTCGCCCAATCCTAACAGAGCGGCGACAAAATCTTCCGCGACAAAAGGCCGCAAATCGTCCACTGCTTCTCCTACGCCAATGAAGCGTACGGGGATCGGATGAGCCTTGGCGATTGCAGCAATCACCCCGCCCTTGGCGGTGCCGTCCAGCTTGGTCAGTATCAGCCCCGTCACGCCGAGCGCTTCATCGAAGGCTTTAACTTGGCTCAGCGCGTTCTGCCCGGTGTTGGCATCAAGCACTAGCATCACTTCGTGCGGCGCGTCGGGGAGAATTTTGGCGATCACGCGCTTGACCTTCTTTATCTCTTCCATCAGGTGCGCCTGAGTAGTCAGCCTTCCGGCGGTGTCCGCCAGCACCACATCTATCTTGCGCGCCAAAGCGGCATGCACGGCGTCGTAGATCACCGCGGCGGCATCGCCGCCTTGTTGCACAATCACAGCCACGTTATTGCGTTCACCCCAAGTCATTAATTGTTCTCGAGCCGCCGCACGGAAAGTGTCTCCCGCCGCAAGCATCACCGACAAGCCTTGGCCTTGAAGGTATCTGGCCAACTTGCCAATCGATGTCGTCTTACCGACACCATTCACGCCGACCATCATGATCACAAAAGGTTTGTGGGTATTCGCTTGGAGCGGTTGCGCCAATGGGTTGAGGAGCTTTAGCAAACAATGCGCGAGCCCTTCCTTCATTTGCGACGCTTCGCTGAGCCGATGTTCTTTGACATGGTGGCGCAGATCGGCCAGCAGCGAGCGGGTCGCGTCCACTCCAACATCGGCAGTGATGAGTATGGATTCAAGTTCCTCGTAGAGATCGTCGTCTATTTTGCCGCCGCGGCCAAACAAGTCGGTCAACTGACTCCCAGTACGAGCCAGGCTGTTTTTCAAGCGATCGAGCCAGCCCCGGGGATTTTCGTGCACGGGTTCCGATGGATTCTTTTTGAGGAAGCTAAACATTGAATGAGTTGGAATATTATTGATGAATATGGTCTGGAAGCAGAAAAATATCGCATAATGCGCGCGGCATTTTATGCTGATTACACCTTTTAGGGCTAGGGATATGAAGACTTGTTTGCTTTACATCGCATTGTTGTTCGGTTGGTCGCTGAGTTCCGCGCAAGCGGAGGTTTTTGAACGCACGCTCGCGAATGGACTGAAAGTCGTGGTCAAGGAAGATCATCGGGCACCGGTGGTGGTGCAACAAATTTGGTACAAGGTCGGCAGCATGGACGAGACCACCGGGACGACCGGCATCGCGCACGTTTTAGAACACATGATGTTCAAAGGCACCAAAGCCGTCCCGGCGGGTGAGTTTTCCAAGCGCATCGCGGCAGCTGGCGGACGGGAAAATGCGTTTACCAGTAGTGACTATACCGCCTATTTCCAACAACTGCATAAATCCGAACTCCCGCTGGCGATGAAGCTGGAATCCGACCGGATGCAGAATCTCAATCTGACGGCCAAGGAATTCGCCAAGGAAATCAAGGTAGTCATGGAGGAGCGGCGCATGCGCACCGACGATGAACCCCAGGCACTGATGGACGAAATCATGAAAGCAACAATATATCAGGAACATCCCTATCACCACCCGGTAATCGGTTGGATGGATGACCTCGTGGTGCTCTCGGTAAACGATGCCAAGGCCTGGTATAAGCGCTGGTACGCCCCGAACAATGCAACACTGGTTATCGCCGGTGACGTGAAATCCGATGAAGTGTTCGCTCTTGCGCAACGCTATTACGGATCAATCCCGAAACACTCCCTTCCGGGACGGCGGAACTATATTGAGCCACTGCAATTGGGGATCAAGCGGCTGGTCGTGAAGGCGCCAGCTGAGTTGCCACAATTGGTGATGGCGTACCACGCTCCTGCCGTAAAGGATCCGAAACAGGATTGGAAACCATATGCGCTGGACATGCTAGCAGGCGTTCTGGATGGCAATGAGTCGGCGCGACTTAATAAGCATCTCGTGCGCGAACAACAGATTGCCAGCGCGGCTGGGGCAGGTTATGACTCGACGACTCGCGGCCCGAGCTTGTTTACACTCGAGGCCACTCCAAGCACAGACAAGACCGTTCAGGATGTGGAGTCTGGGTTGCGGCAGGAGATTGCACTACTGGTAAAGGACGGAGTCAACGAAGATGAATTGAGGCGCGTCAAGGCGCAAGTTATGGCAGGAGAGGTTTATAAGCGCGACTCAGTGTTCTATCAGGCGATGCAGATCGGCCAGCTCGAAAGCATCGGCCTCGGTCATCAGGCGATTCCGGTGATGCTTGAAAAACTTCAGGCTGTAACTTCAGAGCAAGTACGCCAGGTCGCCAAAGAATTTTTACAGGACGATAACCTCACGGTGGCGGTACTTGATCCACAGCCGCTTTCCGGCAAACCAAAACATAAGTCTGAAGGAGATTCGTCACATGTTCGTTAAACAAACACTCCTCAGGACCCTTCAAACCTTGATCCATGTTGGCTCGGCCCCAATGCTTGCAAGACGTTTTGCCAAATTAGTCATTTCTCTGCTGTGCCTTTCCAGCCCATTCGCTTTGGCAACGCCCAGCATCCAGCACTGGCAAAGCGCCAGCGGCGCAAGGGTGTTGTTCGTGGAAGATCATGACATTCCCATGCTGGATGTGGCAGTGACGTTCCAGGCAGGCAGCGGCTCCGATACGTTGGAAAAATCCGGTTTGGCGGGATTGACCCACCAATTGCTTGATGCCGGTTCCGATGGTTTGAGTGAGGACGAAATTTCAAGCGGCATGGCCGACATCGGTGCGCAATTTGGCGGCAGCTTTGATCAGGATCGGTCCAGCATATCACTGCGCACATTGAGCAACGCGACGGAGCGTGACAAGGCACTCGACATCATGTCTCGCGTGCTGCAGCACCCGCTGTTTCCGGAAGCGGTGCTGACGCGCGAAAAAGTGCGCTTGGTCGCAACCCTGAAAGAGGAGGAAACCAAGCCCGAAAGCATTGCCGAAAAGACGTTTCAAAGAACTGTTTTCGGCACACATCCATACGCGCTGCCAAGTTCCGGCGAGGTCGACAGCGTGGAGAAACTCACCGGGGATGACCTGCGCACTTTTTATCGGACGCATTATCAAGCCGCCAACGCCGTGGTCGCCATCATGGGCGATGCATCACGCGCGCAGGCTGAAGCGATCGCGCAACAGCTCACTGCGCAATTGCCGACATCTGGCGCGCCGGCCGCATTGCCCGGCGTCGCAATGAAGATCGTCGCGAGCGAACAGCGGATCCCCCATCCCGCCAGCCAAAGCCACATACTCATCGGCGCACCTGGTATGGCACGAGGGGACCCGGACTTCTTTCCCCTGTATGTCGGCAACTACACGCTCGGCGGCGGGGGTTTTGCATCCCGTCTAATGAATGAGGTACGCGAAAAGAAGGGTTTGGCGTACAGCGTCTATAGCTATTTCATGCCGCTCAAACAGCCCGGCCCATTCCAGATCGGCCTTCAGACCAAGAAGGAACAGGCCGATGAGGCCCTGCAGCTGGCGCGCAAGACGCTCGCGAACTTTATTGCCAAAGGCCCGACCGAAAAGGAATTGCTGGCCGCCAAGCAGAACATCATCGGGGGTTTCCCTCTGCGCATCGACAGCAACCGCAAAATACTCGACTATCTAAGCATTATTGGCTTCTACGGTTTGCCGCTGACTTATCTGGACGATTTCACGCGCAACGTCGACAGCGTGACCGTGGCTCAGGTCCGCGAAGCATTTGCGCGCCATATCGACCCACAGGCAATGGCGACGGTGATCGTTGGGGCGCCCGAACAGGGATCCTCGAACTAGCAGGCCACTGAGCAAGCCACAACGGGATGAACAAGGTCCGAATCATCGGCGGCGAGCTGCGCCGCCGCATGATCAGCTTTCCCGACGCAGAAGGGCTGCGCCCCACGCCGGATCGCGTCCGGGAGACCTTGTTCAATTGGCTCGGGCAAACAATGTACGGTCGCTCTTGCCTTGACCTGTTCGCCGGTAGCGGCGCACTGGGTTTTGAGGCCGCCTCTCGGGGTGCAGACCGCGTGGTGATGGTGGAGGCGAACCGGACCGTTCTGCACGCTCTGCGGGTCAATGTCAAACAATTGGGCTGTGCCAATGTGTCCGTACTGGGCCTGGATGGGCTAGAATTCGCACTGCGGGATGCGCACAAATATGATGTGATATTTCTGGATCCGCCATTCCAGAGCGATTATGTACCCAAGTTGCTGGCAGTCTTGCCGCAGCGCTTGAAAGAAAATGGCGTAGTGTACGTCGAAACTGGCGTTTCGATTGATGCTCCCTCGCCTTGGCAGGTAGTGAAATCTGGCAGGGCTGGGCAAGTGCATTATCAGTTGCTGCGGGTTGCATGAATTCAAATTGCAGGGGTACCGGGATGGAAGAGGCGATGAACAAACGAGGAATGTGCGAGCCCGGAACACGGGAAGTTTCCCGCCAATTTAATTTGACATGATCAAGGTTGTCTATCCAGGTACGTTCGATCCTATCACCCGCGGACATGAAGATGTCGTGCGACGTGCCGCTGGATTGTTCGGCGAGGTTATCGTGGCGGTCGCAGAAAGCCGCGTGCAGACTTTGTTCACTCTGGCGGAGCGGGTCGAAATAGCGGGCAAGGTGTTCGCAAATTTTTCCAACGTCCAGGTAGAAGGGTTCAACGGCCTGCTGATGAACTTCGTGCAGTCGCACAATGCGCGCGTGGTCTTGCGCGGCTTGCGCGCAGTGTCCGATTTCGAATATGAATTCCAGTTGGCTGGCATGAACCGCAATCTTTACCCCGCCGTCGAAACGTTATTCCTGACCCCAGCGGAGCAGTACACGTTCATTTCGGCCACGATGGTGCGCGAGGTCGCGCGCTTCGGTGGTGATGTCAGCAAGTTCGTTTCGCCCTATGTGCGGGAGAAATTGCTGAACAAATATAATTTTTTACATGACCGAAATGGACAGACAAATTGAAATGCAAAGAGGAGAACTGACATGGCACTGATGATTACTGATGAATGCATCAACTGCGACGTGTGCGAACCGGAATGCCCGAACGATGCGATCTCTCAAGGCGATACCGTCTACGTCATCGATCCGAACAAATGCACCGAATGCGTGGGGCACTATGACACGCCTCAGTGCGTGGAAGTGTGCCCGGTGGATTGTATTCCGCAGAATCCTGAATACAAGGAAAGCAAGCAACAGCTGCAAGCGAAATACGATAAATTAATGGCGGCGAAGAGCTAGGCAAACATGTTTCAAGTCAGGGCTGCGCTGCAAACTGCGCAGCCTTTTCATTTTGCATCTTCAATCGACAAGGGCTATCTCCAGACCCTCTTGATCGGCGGCACATCACGGCTCGCGCCAAGCGCGGGCAAACTGTAGAATTCGAGCAACGTGCGCAGCAAGCTGTAGTGATCGATATGCTGCGTACTGACCCCTGATTTCACCATCGGCCCTACCAATAGCGTTGCCACGTGGTTTTCCTCCCTAAAGTCATCCTCGTCCCACGTCAGTATGAACAAGCTGTTGTGCTTCATCGCCCAATCAATGTAAGGCCCGATGCGCAATTTCAGCCACTGGTCTGCGGTCTCGAAGTTGCCATCGTGCATGTCGTTGTTCTGGTCCGGGATCACAAAAGAAACGGTCGGTAGCTTGTTAAAATCCTGCGGAAAATCAGCAAAACGCCGGTTAATTTCCGCGGGGAGGCGTGTACCCTGCCAGTTCGTCGCCGGATTGTGTTTGCGCTGGTACGAACCTGACGCGCAACTAAGATCACCCGTAGCAGGCAACGATTCGGCAAAGCTGGTGAAACTATATCCTCCATCCCGCAACGCTGAAGCAAGATTGGCAGTACTGAAGGAGTGCGGACAGCCATTGTTCTCGACGCCTTGTGTGGAGCCGGAGAATAAGGCGAGATAGTTAGGCTGGCTCGGATGCGACACACCATAGGACTCCGCCAGCAACGCCCCGCGCCTTGCCAGCGCATGGATGTAGGAACCGCTGTTGTGCGTGTCCATGATCTGCGCGTAACCCCGATTCTCTTCGATGACTACTACGATATGGTCCGGTCGTGGCAAGTGCTCGGCGTGGGCCGCATGGACCACTGTGACAGTCAGAAGAAGCAGAGAGGCTACATGGTGCATGACCGCTGAACACAGGCTGCTTTCCGTGCAGTTCGTGGTCTGCATTATCGAATAACGAGATTGCGGCGCCTGAAATCGCTCATGAATGTTGCCAGTTCCTCAACGGCTGGCAGGGTCAGCGCGTTGTATAGCGACGCGCGGATCCCGCCAATTGAACGGTGCCCCGCCAGCCCATGAAATCCCGCGGCCAGAGCCTCATCCAAAAATTGCTTTTCCATGACTGGAGAGGCCAGATTGAAGACGACATTCATCTGTGAGCGGCTGGCTGGATCCGCGCGCCCGCGATAGAAGCCATCGCTGTCATCCAGCAGCTGATATAACATCTCAGCCTTGTTCTGGTTGATGCGCGCCATGTTTTCGACTCCACCGATGTTGTCCAGCAACCAGCGCGTAACCAGCAGCACCACATAGATCGCAAACACAGGAGGAGTGTTGTAATTGGAATGCGCCTTGATATGGCTGCGGTAGTCCAAGAACCCGGGCAAGTGTCCAGCATCATTGGGCAACAGCTCGTCCCGCACGACGATCACTGTTACGCCGGCAGGTCCAAGGTTCTTCTGTGCATGTGCGTAGATCAATGAAAACCGATCTGCTTCGCAGGGTCTGGACAGAAAGTCGGATGACATGTCGCAGATGCGTGGAACGTCATCGCGGCCGAGCACGCGATGAAACTGAAGCCCTTCCACCGTCTCATTGGAAACGTAATGTAGGTAGGGGGCTTGTGCCGAATACTCGAGTTCCTTGTCGTCCGGTAGGCGCCGGAATCCCGTGGCTTCCCCGCTCCACATGACCCGAATGGCGCCTGAGTGACGTGCTTCCAGTATAGACTTGCCACTCCAGTATCCCGTGTGCAGGTAATCGGCTGGCTCAGCTCTGTTGTACAACAGGGTCATTGGTACCATTGAAAACTGCTGCGTGGCCCCGCCTTGCAAGAACAGCACGTGATAATTTTTGGGTAAGCCCAGCAAGGTACGGATGTTGTGCTCTGCTTCCTGCACTATGTCGGCAAACCAATCAGAGCGATGGCTTATGCCAAGTAGCGACAGGCCGGTGCCTGGAACGACCGCAATCGCTTCCTGTATCTCCCGCAATACTCTGTCCGGCAAGGCACCAGGGCCTCCCGAGAAGTTGAGGCGGTTTGCGGGTATCATGCCTGGATCAATCATTTGCGGACTGCGTTCTGCAGGTCGATTCCAGCCGTTCGGAACAGCAATGCGCGGAACGCCTCCATCACCTTTTGCATGTGTACCTGCTTGTAGGGAAAGAGTTCGACGGGATCTAGCGCATGGACAACCATGGCAGTGTCGATCTCGAAGATCAGCAGCTGGCCATCCCGCGTTTCGGCACAATCCATGCAGACGTAGTCCAGCCCAGAACGCTCGTGGATCGCCCGCAATGCCGCACCATGACGCTGCGCGAATAGATCGAAATGTTCCATAAACTCCGCTTCCTCGACGCGTTTCGCGGCATCCTGGTACATGCCTGCGTTGACGTAATGCACCATCCAGTGTGACGAGATCGCCATGTGGCAGGCATAGGGCACACCGTCGATCAGCGCAATCCGGAATTTGCGAAACTGGCCGTCGTCGCTACTGTAGTCGATGAATGCCGACACGAAGAAAGCATCGGTTGTGCTCTCGGCGAGATAATGGGACAAACCTTCCGCAGCATCGATCCTTTGCAGACCTTTTCCGGCATGCGAACCGACCGGACGGATGATCAACGGGAAGTCATGCCCCCCCAGCAAATCGGCAGCAGGCCGGCTTGCATTGGCAATTGGCATCAGGCTTGCGCGAGTTAGGCGCAGCGTCTTCGGCATCAGCAGGCCGTGAATCCCTTGCAGCAATTCGCTGGCGGCATCACGGGCAACCCTTGGTACGGCTGCCGGAACATTCAAAACCGGCCGAGGCCAGTTTGCCAATATGGGTTCAAGCAGACTCAGCAGCATCTGATTGGTGTCGGATTCGCCAATGGCGACCAGCAGGACATCGTGCTCGGGCAAGACGGCCTCCCGCAGGGTTTTTGGCGAAACGTAAAATAGATCCAGATCGATATCGCTGTTTTCCAATAGACAATCTATCGGCATGTTAGCGGCCAAGTCTCCCGCCGCCATCAGCGCAAGCAGACGCAATCTGGCGGGCTGAAGTTTGGCCGGCAGATGGTAGGTATGTTGCAATTGCAGCGCCAGTTTTTGAATGTTGACACCCAGATCATGCTGCCCGATACATTGCATGTACGTCGACAAATCCATTATCGCCGCAGTGTCATCGGGATCCTGCTCCGCACGCGCCAGCAGATCCTTCCCGACAGGTGTCAGGTCAATCCCGGCTATGCTCATGCGCAAAAATGGGGCCAATCCCATGAATGGTCGTGGCGACGCTCTGAAGGCTTGGGTGCTGTTCACGCGTGAACTTCTCCTGTGTTGTTCTTGTAAAGTCGCTTTGTACGGACTGCGGCATCACCTTCACGAAATTGTCTTCGAACAGCCAGAAACTGGAAGTTGATAAAAATCTTCTAAAGCGGATGAAGTCTATAGCGATAGAAACAAAAGCGCCAGCGGCAGAAACGTTACCTTCGGGCGAACATATTGATTCAAGAATGTCAGGCCTGAGTGCTGACTGCTGCACCCGAAATGTTCTGGCCACCATTCAAGTCCTGCAGCAAATTCTGCAGGAAGGACTGCAGGTTGGGGGTTGTCGCCGATGCTCCTTGTCCTTGCGAGGCGCTTATCGAATTGATCAAGTTCTGGAAGCTGGAATTCAGGTTGCTGAGCGCATTGCTGCTGGTCGAATTGCCTGTTGACGTGCCTGGACTGCCTGAAGACAGCTGCTGCAACAGGTTCTGGATGTTAGCCGTGAGGTTGGAAGCTCCATGGTGATGGTGGTGCCCAGCCCCTGCAACCGACGGACTGCCATTATCACTTGCGGTGCCCTGCCCGCCCGATTGGGTCAGCGCCGCGAACAGGCTTTGCAGAAATGCCTGCAACGCAGCTTGCGGATCCTGGGCCGAGCTTGACGAAGACGTTGAACCGGATGCCGGTGTGGCTGACGATGCCCCGGAGCTGCCCGAGAGGGTCTGGCCCAGCGCCCGTTCGATGGCATTCAGGAAATTTGACTTGCGGGCTACCCCGCTGCTGCCGTTATTGCCGTCAGCATCGACGCCTGTTGGGGTCGAATTTGTTGCGGGCTGCAGATAGGACAGATTGGCCGAACCCGAAACGTTGTTGATAGCGCTCATGGCTTACTCCTTGGCAAGAATTGTGGATTCAGAGGGGCTTGTTACGTTGCCGCATGATGAGGCATTGTCGTCACGCTTTCAGAAATCATTAGGCAGAATAGACAGGGAAAAATGTTTAATTTTCAATCTCACGAGAATCACGATCGAATCGCATCGTAACATGGTGTTCTTTCGCGCCTTTCATGGCCGACATCATACAGATCACAAAAAATATCATTTGTAATAATTTGTAATTGATCCGATTGCCAATTTAGGCCAGGTTCCCGCAAGGGTGTGCCGTATCATTCGCCTTCCATAATATTTCGTCATGCCGTACTTGAGTCAACTGCGGATTACCGTAGAGCCCCCTGAACCCGCGCGCTTAAGCCGCTTCAGGGGAATCGCAAGCCTGTACCATCGACTCCCGTTTTTGACGCGTGGAACGATCTGTCTCCGCGGGTGGCCATAAACGCAGCTATTTTTCCACGTCGTCGATTTTCTTTTTTGTTTCCTCCGCATTCTTTTGCACCGCCTGGTCTGCGCCCTTGGCTTTATCAAGCACTTCGCGTTGTGGCGCAGCAATCTTAGGCGTAGGGCTCGCATGATCACAAGCGGCGAGCGAAAGGGCAGCGGCAAGCAAAATGCGTTTCATGTTTCCTCCAATTGAATAGGATTACGGCAAACGTGCCACCGCATCTTCTTGAACGACATTCCTTGGCAAGGAAGTCACGATCAACCCAAGAACTCTAACACAAGCCGGTATTACTTCTGGCATGTACCGCAATAGAAGCTGGAGCGTTGCCCCTGTTTGATTTGTCTGATCAGCGCTCCACAGCGTCGGCATGGTTTGCCGGCTCTACCATAAACCCAATAAGTCTGTTGGAAATATCCGGCGTCACCAGATGTGTTGACGAAATTTCGCAGGGTGCTGCCGCCGGAACGGATTGCATGCGACAGGGTCGCGCGAATTTCCTTGACGAGCCTCGCACAGCGGTGCAGGCTAAGCTTTCCGGCAGCAAGTTGCGGTTTGATTCCGGCGCGAAATAGCGCTTCGTTGGCGTAGATGTTGCCCACGCCGACCACGGTATGGTTGTCCATCAAGCACTGCTTGACGCTGACGTTGCGTCCGCGTGTGGCTTGGTAGAGATAGTGAGCATCGAAGCCATTTTCCAATGGTTCAGGTCCGAGCTTCGCCAGCAGGGGGTGCGTGTATACGTCGCCTTCATCCCACAGCACGGCCCCGAAGCGACGCGGGTCGTTCAGACGCATCAGTGTGCCGTTGCTAAGTACAAGGTCGAAGTGGTCGTGCTTTTCCGGAGGAGTCTTCGCTGGCAGAATGCGCAGGCTGCCGGACATGCCGAGGTGCAGGATCATTGTGCCATTGCCGCAGTCCACCAACAGGTATTTGGCGCGACGCGTACAAGAGACAATGGTCTGCCCGGCCAACAGCTTCCGCAAGTTCTTGGGGATCGGCCAGCGGAGGTTGGCGTTGCGGATGACCACATCGACGATTTTGAGTCCGGTGAGACACGCGTCCAAACCGCGCCGCGTGACTTCTACTTCGGGAAGTTCAGGCACGGCGCTTCCGCCACACATAAATCCCAACGCCGGCCAATAGCAACGGCAACCCCAGCAGAAAACCGAAACTGATCGCATCAAGTTGCAGTTTGCTTAGTACTAGTTCGCTGTCCTTTGCGGCGCGCGGCTGCAGCGTGATGAGATTTTCTTCTCCGGTCAGCCAATTAATCATGTTCACGCCCAAATCCACGTTGCCGCCGTTTCCCGCGAAACTGTTGGAGAGGAACGCACCATTGCCAACGACGACAACGCGCTGTTCCCGGCCATTGATGTTGCGTTGCAATGCCAGCGCTATGACAACAGGGCCGGGCGTATCGTGCTGCTTATCGAAGCGCGGCTTGTCCTTTGGAGGGTTGCGGCTAACCCAGCCGCGCACGGCGGCTTCCACCAACACATGATGTTGCCAATCCTGATTTTCATTCCAAAGCAACGGACGTGCGGAAGGGAAGGCAGTGGTCAAATTGAAATTGTGGGTGATGGCGTGAGGCGGATAGGTGACGCCCAGTGACCAGGTGGCAGGAGCGTTCATCTCGATGGCCGCTGGATCGATCACCGTGCCGGGCGGCAGTAACAGATCAAGTTTTTCGCCGAGGCGTTCCAATCCGTGCAGAGGCTCCGAATCCACCAGCCATAGCAGGTTACCGCCGCGGTCGACATAGCGCAGTAGTTTGTCCACTTCTCCGCGCATCAGATCAACTTGTGGCTGCGTGATGACCAAAACGCTAGCATTGCTTGGTACTTCCTGAGCCAGCGCCAAATTCAGGCTGCCAAGCTTAAAACCATTCTGCTTTAGCTTGGCGCCAAATACTGTTCCGAGGTCAAAGTTGGCAATTCCATCGAGTTTTCGTTCGCCGTGCCCATCCAGATACATTATGGTTTGATCGCCGGTGTGCGCCAGACGCAGCAGGGTGCTGGTAACAATCTGCTCGTTGATCTTCGTCAGGTGTTCGCTACGCCCGGCGTATTCGAATACCATTTCGCCATTGAAGCGGATTTGCGAGGCGCGGGCCTTTTCCGCATCTTTCTCGGGATCGACGAATACCAGTTGAATGTCAGGCTTGTAACGTTGATAGAGCGACAGAAAATCGCGAATGATCTTGCGTAGGTCGCCCAGTCGCGCATCATGTTCGGTAGCATAGACGGTGACAAGAACCGGGCCGCTCAGTTGCCTGAGCACTTCCACACTGGTCGGTTCCAGGCTGTTACTGGCGTTATAAGTGACGTCGCGCTGGATATGGTAATGCATGGTGAGATAGCCCAAACCGAGCGCAGAACCCAACATCAGCAAGATGAACAGAAGATTGCGCATGATCGGACTTGCGGAGAATTTATGCGCCATGGTTCATCCGTATATGCGGTTGTTATTCAACCGCCTCATGGTCAGCAACAGGAATGCGGCTGTAAACAATACGAAGAACGCCATATCGCTGCTATCCAACAGGCCATTGTTGAAATTCTGAAAGTGATAGAGCGGCGAGACAGAATGCCAAGGCGAATCTGTTGCCGACGCCCCGATGTCCGCCAGCCATAAGCCCATCAACACGGCAAATGCGCCGAGTGCTGCGATAATGGGTTGTGGGGTGAGCGCAGAAATATAGATCCCCAACGCAATATAACTGGTGGTGAGCAGTAATAGGCCCAAAATATTGCTCAACAACAGGCCGTGATCAATATCCGTGCCAAGGCCGAGGGAATAGAGCATCAACGGTACGCCGCCCATCAAGACAACGAGAAAGACCAGCAAGCCCAGAAATTTACCGAGCACGATGTGGCGGGCAGACAATGGCGATGAAAGCAACAGCGTCAGCGTTTGGTTGCGGCGCTCCTCGGCGATCAGGCGCATTGTAAACATCGGCACCAGCATCATCAGCAATAGTGCAACCGTGTTGAACATCGGAGCGGCGACCATGCTCGTTACGCCCGGCGGATTGGCGAGTTGAAAAAGCTGCGGCTGTATTTCCAGGAATGCTTCCAGCCGGGCCAGAAAGAACCATGCAAAAATGAATTGCAGCACTGCCAAGACGAACCAGGTGGACGCCATCGCAAAAAGGCTGCGCAGTTCGCGCAGGGCAATCAGCCGGATCATTGTCTTGCTCCTGCTGAAGGGTCGTTGCCGGTCCGCGCAATCCCTGCAGGCGAGGTTGACACCTCATCCGGCTTGCTTGACATCGAATTGCCTGCCTTTGGCGCACCCCTTTCGGGTGCCATGAGGGCCGTTTCCGCGTTGGTTATTTTGACAAACACATCTTCAAGCGTAGCCTGCAGTGGCGAGAGTTGCTCCAATTGCCACCCTTGTTGTTCCGCCATGGTGAGTAGCGCACCTTTGGGGTTGCTGTCCGGGGTGTGCAGTATACGAAATTGCGTGGCGGAAAGCTGTTCGGCTTGGCTGACGCCAGCAATGCCTTCCAAAACGCTGAGTGGCGGCGGGTTGCGCAGGTCGATGATGAAGCCGGAAACATTCGCGTGCTGCTGCATGTGCGCGCTGGTGTCGCCATAGATCAGCTTGCCGTGCTGCATGATTTCAACGCGGTCGCACACGGTTTCCACCTCGGTCAGCAAGTGCGTCGAAAGGATCACGCTGTACGTATCGCCCAATTCACGGATTAGGCTGCGTATTTCGCGGATTTGCGCTGGATCGAGACCGACCGTGGGTTCGTCCAGCACGATCACGGCGGGCCGGTGAATGATCGCCTGGGCTATGCCGACGCGCTGCTGATAGCCTTTGGACAGGGTACCAATGATGTTCTTGCCAACCGCTTCCAATGCGCAGCGCTGTTTGGCCTGTGTTAGGGCATCAGTTAGTTGGGCCGACTTCATGCCGCGCAATCGTGCAGCGAATAGCAAATAATCGTTTACGCTGAGTTCGCGATACAACGGCGGCACTTCCGGCAGATAGCCAATATGAGCCTTGGCCTGTTCGGGATGACGCAACAAATCGATGCCGCAGATGTCTATGTCACCATCGTTCGGCAACAGGCAGCCAGTGAGCATTTGCAGCGTCGTACTTTTGCCTGCGCCGTTGTGACCTAGCAGGCCAAGGACTTCGCCGCGTCGCAACTCCAAGGATACTTGATGAATGATTTGCTGCCTGCCAAACCACCGCGTCAGGTTGCGCGCGGAGAGGGTTGTTTCGGGGTTAGCGTTAGACAAGGTGAAGTGTCGGCGTGGTTGTGAGTTTGGTTAAATATAACCTATTATGTGCGCCTCCATCAAAGGCAGTTAATATTATGAGCCAGTTCAAATACATTATTTTCGGCAGCTTGTTGCTTGCCGCTTGTGCGCATTCTCCCCAGAAGGAGGATGCTGCAGAGCAGGTTGAGCAATCCGGACAACCCGAACAGGAGGCAGAAGTCCCACAGGGTCTGCCCAACGTCGAATTGAGCAGCGAACTGCTCTATGAATTCCTGCTATCCGAAATCGCCAGCCAGCGGGGAGTCGACGCGGTCGCCGTCGAAGGCAGTGCGGATTTGGCCAAGAAAACGCTCGACCCCCGTCTCGCCATGCGCGCCGCTCATTTGGCGCTTCAATACGGCCAGATCGACAAGGCTATTGAGGCGCTCAAGATTTGGCGTGATGCTGATCCTTCTTCGATTATGGCAAGACGGATGCTGTCGTCGGTATATTTGCGCAGTGGAAACCTGGACGCAGCCAGCGAGGAATTGGTGAAGTTGCTGAAAGTTGACGAAAGCCATTCCGCACAAAACTTCGTGCAAATTTATCAAATATTGGCTGCCTATCCGGACAGGGCGGCAGCGTTGAAGTTGTTGCGCGAATTCGCGAAGTTGTATCCGCGTGTGGCCGAGGCGCATTGGGGGGTGGCGCAATTGGCACAAGCAACCGGTGACAGGGAGCTTGCATTAAACGAGGTGCGGCAGGCGCGCACCCTGCGTCCGGAGTGGGATATGGCCGTCTCGCTGGAGGCCCAATTGTTGCAGAAGAGCGCGCCGCAACAGGGTTTGGATGTCCTGCACAACTATTTGTCGAGTTATCCGAATGCCCGCGAAATTCGATTGGAATATGCACGTGCTTTGCTTGATCAGAAACAATACAAGCCAGCTCGGGACGAGTTTCAACGAATGGCAGAGGAGAATCCTGACAATCCCGAATTGGCCTATGCCATCGCGCTGATCTCGCTGCAGTTGAACGATTTGAAGAGTGCCGAAACAGAACTCAAACAGGCGCTCAGCAAGGGCAAGAAGGAATCGGATACAGTGCAGTATTACCTCGGGCAATTAAGCGAGGCAAAGAAACACGAGGAAGAAGCGATCGCCTATTATCGAGAGGTCAAGGAAGGCGAATATCTCGTACCCGCACAGATACGCATCGCCTATTTGTTGAGCAAGCGCGGCCAACTCGCCGAAGCGCGCCAGTTGCTGCAGCAGACGCAGACCACCGATAATCAGCAACGCGCGCAACTGGCCATGGTTGAGGCGCAATTATTGCGCGAGGCAAATCAGTTTGACGAGGCCTATCACGTGTTGGATCAGGCCTTGGAGAAGTTTCCCAACAATACCGATCTGCTCTACGAGACCGCGATGATGGCCGACAAGATTGGCAAACTGGACGTATTCGAACAATTAATGCGTAAGCTCATCAAAATTAAACCAGATCACGCGCAAGCATACAATGCACTGGGCTATGGCATGTTGGAGCGCAATGAGCGTATTCCCGAAGCTATGCAACTGGTGGAAAAGGCCCTGCAACTCGCACCGGATGATGCCGCCATCATGGACAGTGTTGGTTGGGGCTATTATCGCAGCGGCAAGCTGGATGAGAGCGTGAAGATGTTACGGCGCGCCTACGCCAGTGATGCTAATCCCGAGATTGCCGCACATTTGGGCGAAGTGTTGTGGGTACGCGGTGATAAAGAGGAAGCCAAGAGGATCTGGCAGACGAGCCTCAAGGAGAATTCCGGTAACGAGCAACTTCAAGCAGTCATAAAGAAATTCGACCCCTAAAGATGCGCTGTCTTCCGGTTCTTATGTGGCTGACCATGCTCGGCGGCTGCGCATTGCTGCCTTCTTCCCCAACGCCGGCGCCACGTCCAGCGCAGCCGCAATCCTCCCCGTTCACCATGAACGGACGCATCTCGATAGATCATCACGGGGTGCGTCAATCCGCCGGACTACACTGGACACATCAACTGCGATCGGACGAGATCCTGCTGCTCACCCCGCTCGGACAGACCGCCGCGCGCATTTATCGCGACGATCAGAATGCGATGCTGGATGACGGCGACAAACACTATCAAGATGTTGATGCGGAATCGCTGATGCAGCAGGTATTGGGCTGGCATTTGCCGCTGGTCGGCTTGCATGAATGGGTACTGGGCCAGCCGACCGCTGATGTTCCTGCGCAAATCGAGCGTGATGCGACGGGCCGGATCACTGTGCTGCGTCAAGGGGGTTGGGAGATCCGCTATCTGCGCTATGCCGACACGACGCTGGACAGTTTGCCAACGCGATTGCAGCTGGGTCATGCCGATCTGCAAATGCAATTGCTTATAGACGGGTGGGAATGGAATCCGCGATGAAACTCACGTGCCCAGCCCCGGCAAAGCTGAACTTATTCCTGCATGTCGTCGGACGCAGGCCGGATGGCTATCATCTATTGCAAACCCTGTTTCGCCTGATCGACTTGCACGACACACTGCACTTCAGTTTGCGCGACGACGGAGTGGTGCGGCGTACCAATGTTGTGGAAGGCGTCGCAGAAGAACAGGACCTTTGCGTACGTGCAGCACGTCTCCTGAAAAGCCAGACCGGATGCAGGTTAGGCGTGGACATCTCTGTCGAAAAACATATTCCTTTGGGTGGGGGGCTGGGCGGCGGCAGCTCAGATGCAGCAACCACGCTGATTGCGCTCAATCGCTTGTGGTCACTAGGCCTATCGCGCAGGCACTTGATGCAACTGGGCCTGCAGTTGGGCGCCGACGTGCCGGTATTCATATTTGGCGAAAATGCATTTGCCGAAGGCGTGGGAGAGCAATTGACGGCCTATCCCTTGGCGGAAGCCTGGTATGTGGTGTTATTCCCTCCGGTGCTTGTGCCGACAGCGCAGATTTTTGCGCATCCAGAATTGACACGCGATACGGTTTCCATCACAATGCGCGCCCTTTTGGAGCGGGAACCGGATCCCCATCAGGAATTGCGCAACGATCTTCAATCCGTGGTGTGCGAACTCTACCCGGAAGTTGGGCGTTACAGAGCCTGGCTCGCCAGATTCGGCAAAGCCACGATGACTGGGTCCGGTGCCTGCGTATTCACCGAGTTTGCGAACCGGAACCAGGCAGAAGAGGTAATGAAACAGCTGCCTAAAGGGATGCGCGGTGTGGTAGCGCAGGGTTTGACAAAGCATCCACTGCATGATTGGGTGCTCGAACAATGAGTGTGCAGGAGTATTAGGGTACCTCCGCAAATCCAGGGTTCGCCCCAATGCGCGCAGTGGAAGAAATTCCGTATGGCTGCACACGGGCGATACGTGAGGAAGGGATTTTTTCCGAAGCGTAGCAGTTGAAATGCAATCTGGATTCTTAGAGGGGCCCTTATAGATGGGGAGTCGCCAAGTGGTAAGGCACCGGATTTTGATTCCGGCATTCGTAGGTTCGATCCCTACCTCCCCAGCCAGGTTTCAGGGCATGTGCCCTGTTTTTCGATATTATTAGAGGTCGCACGTGTCCTACGATAGCTTGATGGTGTTCACCGGCAATGCCAATCCAAAGCTCGCCGAAGCGGTCGCGCGGCATCTGCACATTCATCTCGGACGCGCCAAGGTCGGGCGCTTTTCTGATGGTGAGGTGATGGTCGAGCTGCTTGAGAATGTACGCGGCAGGGATGTGTTCGTGCTACAATCCACTTGCGCGCCTACCAATGACAATTTGATGGAAGTGATGGTGATGGTGGACGCGCTGAAACGTGCTTCTGCCGGAAGAATCACAGCCGCGATGCCGTATTTTGGCTACGCGCGCCAAGATCGGCGGCCGCGCTCGGCTCGTGTTGCCATAACCGCAAAACTCGTTGCCGACATGCTAGGCAGCGCCGGCGTGGACCGTCTGTTGACGATGGATTTGCATTCCGACCAGATTCAGGGATTCTTTGATATTCCAGTGGATAATATCTACGCCAGTCCGATTTTGTTGTCGGACGTTTGGAAGCACAACTACCCCAATTTGATCGTGGTATCGCCGGACGTGGGTGGTGTAGTACGCGCTCGGGCATTGGCGAAGCAATTGGATGCTGACCTGGCAATCATCGATAAACGCCGGCCCAAGCCAAATGTGGCGAAGGTCATGAACATTATCGGCGAGGTGACGGGACGTACCTGCCTGATCATGGATGACATGGTGGATACCGCCAACACTTTGTGCGAGGCCGCCAGTGCGCTGAAGGAAAAGGGTGCAGCGCGAGTATTGGCTTACTGTACGCACGCGGTGCTGTCGGGCCAAGCAATCGAGCGGATCGAGAACTCGGCGATGGATGAGTTGGTGATCACCGACACGATCCCGCTGAGTGAAACGGCGCGCAAGTGCAAGCGCATTCGCCAATTGAGCACTGCGGAGCTACTGGCGGAAACGATACGCCGCATCAATAACGAAGAATCGGTGAGTTCCCTATTTACAGAGTAAGTGAACAGCACTCACCAAATGCATGCTCGCACCGTATGAGTTTTTAGCGGCAGCCATGTCGGCTGTTGCAACACAGGGATCGTCTGGTCGCGGACAATCCCGTTTTTTGGAGAAGTAAAATGGCAATCGAAATCAACGCAAAAAATCGCAAGGCGCAAGGTACGGGTGCGAGCCGCCGTCTGCGTAACACCGGCCGCGTGCCAGGTGTTCTGTATGGCGTAGGCAACGTGAACCTGATTGATCTGGACCACAATGAACTCTATTACAAGCTGCGTGCAGAGGCGTTCCATGCATCGATCCTGACACTGAACCTGGAAGGAAATAAGGAATCGGTGCTGTTGCGGGATTTCGTGATGCATCCGTTCCGCCAACAAGTGCAACACATTGATTTCCAGCGCGTGGATGAAAAGAAAAAAATGCACATCAAAATTCCCCTGCATTTCTTGAATGAAGATATCGCGCCAGGAGTGAAAGTCAGTGGCGGCAAAATCAGTCATGTGATGAACGAACTCGATATCGCTTGTCTGCCCAAGGATCTGCCAGCCTTCATCGAGGTGGATTTGTCGCATCTGGCACTCGGCCACTCCATCCATGTGTCCGACTTGAATTTGCCCAAAGGCGTCGAAGCTGCTTCGCACGGCGCTCGCGCCGCTGATGCCGTGGTGGCCACCGTTCAAGTACCGCGCGGCATGCTGGAAGCTGAAGTAACTGCCGAGGCTGAGGCAGCCGCTGCGGCTTCGGCGGCGGCCGCTCCAGCCCCTGCTGCAGGAGCAGTTAAAACGGCTACGGCTGCTGCCCCTGCAGCGGCGCCCGCCGCCAAAAAAGCCAAGTAGATCAATTGGCTGCGTAAACCCGCCATACCGAAAGCTATGGCGGGTTTTTTATTCTGGCGCCATTCATTCAGATACTATGAAAGCAATACGTTTGATTATTGGTCTGGGCAATCCCGGACGGGAGTACGAATCCACCCGGCATAACGTCGGTTTCTGGTGGATTGACGAACTCGCACATCTGCAAAAATTGAGCTTCAACAGCGAGACCAAGTTTCATGCCTCGACCGCGCGCGGCCAAGTTCATGGTCATGAGATTATATTGCTCAAACCGCAGACTTTTATGAACGTCAGCGGGAAGGCCGTCTGCGCAGTGGCGCAGTTCTACAAGATCGAACCGGCGGAAATGCTGGTGGTTCACGACGAGCTGGATTTGCCGCCAGGGACGGTACGCTTGAAGATGGGGGGTGGCCACGGCGGCCACAACGGGCTCAAGGACATCATCGCCCATCTCGGCACTCGCGATTTCTTGCGACTGCGTTTTGGTATAGGTCATCCCGGCAATCGCACGGAAGTATCCAACTATGTACTGAATGATCCGCTCCGCGAGGAGCGCAAACTGATCGACGATGCGATGCAGCAGGCGCAAAACGTCGCTGATCTGGTCATCGAAGGAAAGATCGAAGCTGCAATGTTGAAGCTGCATAGCCTGTAAGACCTACACACTTCAGGAGTGCTTAAGCTTTGGCTTTCAGCATCTAATTAAAGGGAAGCAACCATGAGTTTGAAATGCGGTATCGTCGGCCTGCCTAATGTTGGTAAATCAACGCTCTTTAACGCATTGACTAAAGCGGGTATCGCCGCTGAGAATTATCCCTTCTGCACCATCGAACCGAACGTTGGCATCGTCGAGGTGCCTGACCCACGGTTGGCTGAGCTGGCCAAGATCGTCAAGCCCCAGCGCGTCCAACCGGCTATCGTCGAATTCGTCGATATCGCGGGTCTGGTTGCAGGCGCATCGAAGGGTGAAGGCTTGGGCAACCAGTTCCTTGCCAATATTCGCGAAACCGATGCCATCGTCAACGTAGTGCGGTGCTTCGACGATCCCAACGTGGTGCACGTTGCCGGACGCGTCGATCCATTGGCCGATATCGAAACCATTATTACTGAGCTCGCGCTTGCCGATCTCGCGGTTGTAGAGCGTACTATCCAGCGAGATGGCAAGAAGGCCAAGTCTGGCGACAAAGATGCACAAAAGTTGATTGCCCTATTGGACCGACTGCTGCCCCATCTGAACGAAGGAAAACCCGCACGTACATTCGTTCTGAGCGATGAAGAGAAACAACTCCTCAGGCCCTTGTGTCTGCTCACCATCAAGCCAGCAATGTATGTTGGCAATGTCCTTGAAGACGGCTTTAAGAATAATCCGCATCTCGACCGCCTGCGCGAATGCGCTGAAAAGGAGGGAGCGCCCGTCGTCGCATTATGCGCCAAGATCGAAGCGGAACTCGCCGATCTTGACGATGCAGACAAGAAGGAATTCCTTGACGATCTCGGCCTGGATGAACCCGGCCTGAATCGCTTGATCCGCACTGGCTATGACCTACTTGGCCTGCAGACTTATTTTACCGCGGGGGTGAAAGAGGTGCGCGCCTGGACCATACACAAGGGCGATACGGCGCCGAGAGCGGCAGGCGTTATTCACACCGATTTCGAGAAAGGATTCATTCGGGCGCAGACCATATCCTATGCCGACTTCGTAGGCTGTGGCGGAGAGGCAGGCGCAAAGGAGAAGGGCAAAATGCGTGTCGAAGGCAAGGACTATATCGTTCAAGACGGCGACATCATGAATTTCCTATTCAACGTCTGAATTGTTGACCCGGGTTTATTTGCCCGCAAAAACGAAATGCCCTGCTCCAATTATGCTAACCTTTGCTCATTGCAAATAAGCTGTATCCGGATAGACAGACCGAAGGAGCGCGCAAATGGAATTCATTGTTTTCCTTTTTGGCATGCTGTTATCTCCCCTGGCACTTGCCGATTCCACCGCTCTGGTTGTGCCATCGAACCAGAATTTGGCAGTAGTTGATTATTTCAGCAATGGACGGCAATCGGGTTGCGGGCTGAGAGCCACGGGGGAGACTAAGGACGATTTGTGGCTGAATGTGCTAATTACAGTGTTCAGGAAGGAAACGGGGGCCGCGTTCGGGGTGATCAAGGTGGTCGCCAGAAAGGTGAACACGAAAAATGGCGCCCCGGTATTAAAGGATGGCAAAATCACGTATGCGACGCTGGGGAGAATCCGTAGGGCCTCGATAGAAACCGACTCGGGGAAGAAACCCGTGACTTATAAAAATGATGAGTCTTCGCATGGCGATGCTTATATGGTGAACTCGGAATTTGCCAGCACCGTAGAATTGCTGGTTGCGATGTCGCAGGAGAAATTCAAGGTCGGACTAAGCAGAAATGAGTCAGGGCCAGACGAGACATTCCAATTTGACACGCGGCTGGATCAGGACGAGGTCGGAAAGCTCTCGGTTTGCATGAAAAATCTAAGAGCTACGATGGAAGAAAACAAGAACAAGGAAATCCTTTAGGGTCAACCGTGTAATCTATCGCCTCGGAACTTACTTGCTGGCAAGCGCCCATACATAGCAATCCTCGCTGAGGTACCGCCGTATCTCGCGTCCCCGCCGCACAGTGTGCTGCATCCTTGGGAAATTGGGAGTTTACCCCAAGATAGCAGCGTTTAGGTACAACCGGGGCTTGGGCCCGCACGCAAATATGGGCAGACGAAGTCAAGGTTGGGCGGATATTGTACTCCCACCCTCTGGGCAGTTAGTCGCGGCGTGCGCTGCTTCTTCGAGTCGACCCTCTCGCTTATATACCTCTGAGAGCACGCAATATGCGTGTAGTTCCGGTGGAGTCTCTTCCAGTGCAGCGCGTAATGGCGCTTCAGCCTCGGCAAGATGCCCGGAATGCATCAAGGCAAGACCGAGGCTCCCCAAGGCTGTCCCGCGTGCGTTTTTCGGAAAATCATGCGACTCGGTTGCAAAGCGTAAATAAGCGACGGCGTCCTGATATCTGCGGGCATCCAACATCCATAGTCCCGCGTTGTAGTATAACGAGACATCGTCAGGAAAATGTTCCGCCAAATATTTCCATTCTAGCGCCAACAGGACTGGCATCCTTTCCCGGAGGTTGTTTACGGGCAAATTCCATCTGGCTTGTGCAGGCGGTTTCTTAAGGTCATTTTCCAGTTTCCAGAGTAGCACCATTGCTTGCTCGAGCTTGCCGGTAGCTACGGCATCCGCGTCGGCACCGTGATGAATCTTGATCATGTCAACCATGACATCACGAAACTCGGGAGTAGTTATTCGGTTAGCCGTCTCATTTGCCTCGCGATACAAACCACGGGGTAACTGGAAGCTGGTGATTTTATAGACTGCCGGCATGTAGTACCCCGGATATGCTTTCAAATCGGCGTCGATGAGAGCTTCGAAATCGCGCCAATCACGCGTACGCTGAACGTCTTGCCAACCCCACGACAATGCGATGACAAGCAAAAGGGCCGTGCGCGATACGGGCTTCAAGCGCCATGACAGCACCACGATCAACAGCACGACAGGCCATATCGCGAGTGCCAAAAAGCGGTCTTGAACGAGCGAGGGGGCGGCATAGGGCATTATTTGCAAATAGGGTACGCAGAACAACAAAAAGACGACCAAGCAAAACCCCTCAAACTTCCGGCGGCGCAGGAGCATCCAGCCGCCGATCGCCGCCGCTGCAAGAACTGCCGCGCCAAGGGCGATCATGGCGTGAAGGTGTGGATCCTCGAACAAGGGGTAGAAGAAATGGCGGCTTTCCGGGCTTACGGCCAGGCGGGCAAGCCACCCCAACACTGCCAGTGTTCTTGTGACTGCTTCAACACCAAAATATATTGGTTCCCGTTCCTCGCTGCTAACGATAAAGATCAGTAGCAAAGCCCCTGCCAAGATTAAAAGCCCGAAAGGCCAAGACAACAGGTGACACCGCCGGTCCGATTCCGGAATATCGTGCCAGAACATCACCCAAATCATGGCAATGACGGGTGCCACAGCAACATAGGATGCCTTCGAGAGCATCATCGCCACAAATGCAATCAACGTTGCAGCGGCATAGCGAGTGTAAAGCGCCCGCTCCCGTCGTGCATTTACTGCAGACCAGAGTGCAACCATGGCAAACAGATTGGGAAGCACGTACTTGCGACCGCTGATCCAAACGACGGATTCGACAAGGCTGGGATGCAGCGCAAACAATGCGGTGACTGCGGCGGCGGCCCAAGGAGCGCTTGCGTTGTCTGTTGGACGAAAATAACGCCATAATTGCAATGTCGTTCCGTAAACCAGTGGCAGGCTGAGCAGGTACAGGATGACGTTATGAAGCCGAAATGCCGCGGCGGTCGGGCCGAACATTGCATAGTCAAACCAGTACGAAAGGTCGCGCAGCGGAAGAAACTCGGAGAGGTCGTTATAGGGCTCGGTAAAGAGCCGCCATAATTCCGTCAGCCGCAATCCGGTCAGTTTGGTATTCCAAACGACGTAGGGGATATCATCCAGAACAAAAGGAAAATTCAATGCCTGCAAATAGGCTGCAACGGCAATCAGTGCGCTGACTGCGACAAGCAGCCACGGCGCGAATCGCGTCTTGCGCGGAAGAGTTGGCTTCCCGTTCATTGATTGTATTTTTGTAAGCAGTCAACCGAGTTCGACGCAAGAAGTATACGCTTTCGCCCGAGTCAGTCCTTTTCCAGCCACAGTTGCAAGTATGGCCATTGTTCAAGTTCCCGCTCGGCAATGTGATGCGGCAGATCGAACAGGGACTTCCCCTCGAACGCGGCGTTCACGTACACTTGGGTGTCCCGCAGATAGGCCAGCACTGGCAGATCAAGGGTAGAGAGGAAATACTCCAATGCGTGAGCTGCGCGGGTGCGTGGCTCCATGCGCATGCCAACTACGCCAATGCGGGTACTACTGCCGCGCACTTTCCTTTCCTCGATGAGTTCCTTCAGAAATTCCTGGCTGGTACCCAAATCGAACAGCGATGGTGCAATAGGCACGATGATCTTGCGGGCTTGCTTGATGATGGAGTAGGCGAAATTACTCCCTGGCAGGCCGGCGGCTGAATCTATTACCAGCCACTCGTTGGTGCCTTCATTCTCCTTCTCTTTGCCGTGTTCCATCGCGCGCACCACCGGAAGAATATCCGGACGTGTTGCTAGCCAAAGCGCGGCGGACTGCTGCCTGTCCATATCGAGCAAGGCCACACGTTTACCACGATTTGCCAGATATCCGGCGATATTGACCGAAAGGGTGGTCTTGCCACAACCACCCTTCGGATTTGCAATCAGTATCATCTTCATCTTCTACTCACCTTCTCCCGAATTTCACCGCAATTGTCTGCTGCTCCCAAAAATCGAGCCCATAATTGATATGGCCTTTCATTCCAAAGCCATCCTGTTCGAATGTCCGGGGCCCGTTGTGGAGGCTTCACTGACTTCCCGAGGGTTGCCGGTCCTACGGCCAGCATTTTTCCCCTCGAAGATGCAGCCGAGCCTACCACCCATTTTGCACATACTGCTGGCCGACTGCATGAAATTGTGAGGTGGTCACTTCGGTTTGCTCCTCTGCGATGCGCCTCTTGGTATCTCGTAGCTTGCCCTTCGGTAGTGTCCGGCTGGCAAGAGATTCTGGAAAGTGAGTTTACCGTCGCCCTTAGTGATTGGGCCGATCTGCTCTTCGCCGACGCGAAGTTCAATGATGTTGCTGCTTCCATTTGGCTTCAGATAGTCGCGCATCGCCACTGCGGCGGACTTGGCCGCTTTCTGGTCGCGCGATGTAAGGGCGCCTAGCGTATGAGAAATATGGCTATCAGGTTGTTTCACAGGACTGAGCAGCGCATCGGCAGGATGCGGCGGGACAATCTTGAGAGTTCCAGCCGCGGCAGAGGTCAGCCCGTGGCGATTGACCGGTTGCGAAAGCAAATAAAGCCCTTCATGGCCGTTTTTTGCGATGAGCGAAAGTTCCGTCATATCAGTCCGATTTGGGTTGCAACGCCCTAAATGATAACATCGCGGAACATCTTTCGGAGGCAAGCATGGCTGGTCATAGTAAATGGGCAAACATCCAACACCGCAAGGGCAAGCAGGATGCCAAGCGTGGGAAAATCTTCACCCGCCTGATCAAGGAGATTACCGTCGCAGCCCGATTGGGCGGCGGGGACCCGGATGGCAATCCGCGGCTCCGTCTCGCAATGGACAAGGCATATTCGAACAACATGCCCAAAGATAACGTCGAGCGCGCGATCAAGCGTGGCAGTGGTGAACTCGAGGGCGTGGAGTATCAGGAGATTCGCTATGAAGGCTACGGCATTAACGGCGCGGCAGTGATGGTCGATTGCATGACCGACAACAAGACCCGTACCGTGGCGGATGTGCGCCATGCTTTCTCAAAGAATGGTGGCAATCTCGGAACGGACGGTTCAGTATCGTTCTTGTTCAAGCATTGCGGACAAATGATTTTCGCGCCCGGGACGGACGAGAATGGCCTGATGGAAGTCGCGCTGGATGCCGGTGCCGAGGACATTATCACCAATGAGGACGGCAGCATCGAAGTCATCACTTCACCCCACGATTTCGTCAACGTCAAACACTCCCTGGAAACTGCAGGCTACAAACCGGAATTTGGCGAAGTCATCATGAAACCTGCCAACGAAGTGGTCTTCACCGGTGAGGATGCCGTCAAGATGCAAAAACTTCTTGATGCTCTGGAAGATCTTGACGATGTCCAGGAAGTCTATACGACAGCGGTCATCGAACAATAAATGCGCAGCCTTAGGCTATACCCCTGCCTGCGTGTCACCGGCTCTAGTTTTGACATAATCAGCTTGCTCCGATTGGTCTTCTCTGAAATCTGCCAGTGGCATTATCGTTTGCGAAACAGCGTATGACGATTAGGATACTGGGAATTGATCCGGGCCTACGTGTGACAGGCTTTGGCCTGTTGGATAAGACCGGGCAGCAGCTGACATATGTCGCGAGTGGATGCATCAAGACACCTGACGCCGAATTGCCAGAGCGCTTGAAAGTGATATTGAACTCCCTTGGCGAGGTGATCGCGCAGCATCAGCCCCAGCAAGCCGCAGTGGAAAAAGTCTTTGTCAACGTAAATCCTCAATCAACACTGTTGCTCGGACAAGCTCGCGGAGCGGCGATCTGTGCCATGATGCTGGCAAATCTGCCGGTGTCGGAATACACCGCCTTGCAGGTCAAACAGGCCGTGGTGGGCAACGGCCATGCTGATAAGGAACAGGTGCAGCAGATGGTGCAACGCCTATTTAAATTGTCGGGAACCCCCGGCCCAGATGCCGCCGATGCCTTGGCCTGTGCGATCTGCCATGCGCATTATGGCCAAGGACTGGGCGCCCTTGCCACCAAGGGCTTCCGGATGAAAAAGGGGAGATTAATATGATCGGCAGGCTCACTGGAATATTGTTGGAAAAGAATCCCCCCCAGATTTTGCTGGATGTGCAGGGTGTGGCGTATGAACTGGACGTGCCAATGAGCACATTCTACAACCTGCCAATGTTGCACGAGACATTGGCATTGCACACTCACCTTGTGGTGCGCGACGACGCGCATTTGTTATTCGGATTTCTCACCAGTGAGGAGCGCGTCGCTTTCCGGCAACTGCTCAGGATCAGTGGCGTTGGTCCCAAGCTGGCCCTGTCGGTATTGTCGGGTTTAAGCCTGAACGATCTGGCTGCAGCAGTGGCACATAAGGACGCGGGCCGCCTCACGAAAATCCCCGGGGTAGGCAAGAAGACCGCCGAGCGGTTGTTGCTGGAATTGCAGGGTAAATTCCTGGCGACAGGCGCTAGCTCAATGCAGGCTTCGGCTGTCGCGTCAACCAATCACGACATCGTAAATGCTTTGCAGGCATTGGGGTACAACGAAAAGGAAGCGGATTGGGCGGCCAAACAATTACCCAAGGACACCAGCGTGTCAGACGGAATCCGCCAGGCACTTAAGTTGCTATCTAAGACTTGAATCTGTATAAGCACCAGCCAAGGGAATGTTATCGTGATACAGAATCAAAACAAAAAGGCAAAAAATCTGGCTCCGTCCCCGAGTATCTGCAGATGTACTTGAACTGACGCTATTGGTTGTTGTCTGCAGAATCAAGATTATTCCTTTTGGTCAGGTTCATGCGTTCGCCGAATTCCCGAGCAAAATTGCGCATGGCCTTCGCTGCTTCCACTTCTCGCGTAGCACGTTCAAACGCGTCCGCCATGGATAAGAGATTTTGGTGATAAAATTGTTTCATCTCATCTACCAGCATGTCCTTGGTCCATAGATCGATACGCAGAGTGCTTCCTTCCCTGGTGTCCCAAAGAGAGATCATCACTGCCTTGCTCGTGCTCGCCGCTTTGCCATCTGAAGCGCTCCAGTCGATGCTTTGAGGCATCTTGTTGTCGTCAAGCGTGATGATAAATTTGATTTCGGATTGTTTCATTGCGCGATCAGCCCAGGCAAACCCCAGCTAAGGGATGTGCACTCTTTCAGGAAGGAGTGACGATTGCCTAGAAAATACATTGATCCCATTAGATACCATAATTTTTTCTGATTAACGAGCAGGACGGACAGGTGGAGCCAAAATGATGGTGACGATCAAATTTAGCAAGAAGATAATTGCTCGGTTGTGGAATACTTGTTCTGGCATCGATCCATGTCAATGTGCACCAAATTTTAAATAAGCCACAATAGCAATTGCAACGGCCACCCCAAAAACAATCATCACCAAGGCCGGCTTCAAGGCTGATTCCGCTGCCTCCTGCAATATCGGCCTTGGCTCACCACATTTTGGACAAGGTGTATATTTCAGCGCACTGCTTACCGGGTTGCGATCGACGATGCTTGGATCGCTTTTGTATGCTATGGAAAGATGATCTTTCACTACCAGTGGAGTCTTGCATATCCGGCATGGCTTCGTTTCCTTTTTCTCCAATGATGCCGTATTGCATTTACAATATGGGCAGATCATCGCACCCTTGCTTATTTCCTTTCCGCAGCCGGGACACTTGACCAGCATGTGTCAACCCCTTTCGTTGATTTCTTTAGTGAATGTATTTCGGTTCGAATTCAAATAGAGCTTCTCACCGGCTCCAATCTTACCTCAAGCCGCGTTATCGAAACTAGTGCAGCGTCAGCACGAAGATATTTTCCCGCAACCGGCTCAAGCCACGCTCCTTGAAGCGCACATTTTTCTCGAGCACCTCCGCTCGCGCCAACACCCGGATCTTGGCATGCCCGCCGAAGAGCAATTCCACTTCGCCCGAAGGAACCGAAAACGGAGGCCCTTGCATTTCCGTTTGCGGATAATCCACGGTGATCAGGAGGATCTTGGTTGCGGGAGGCAGGATACTCACCAGGTGTCTGACATAGCGTTCACGCATCTCCGGCGGCAACGCAACCAGAGACGCACGATCGAACATCGCGCTCACGGTCGACATGTCATCCTTGCACAAATCAAAGAAATCGCCGCACAAAATGCAGATCCCATCCGCCGTATAGCGGTTGAATTTTCCGCTGCTGTGGTGCTGCGGGGTGTATCCGTTTTCCCTGAAGAACGCTTGTACCGCGATGGCGCTAAGTTCGACGCCCAAGACCTCATGTCCTTGCTCACGCAGCCACAGCATATCGCGGCTTTTCCCGCAAAGCGGCACGAATACCACGCTGTTGCGTTCAACATGCAATGCCTGCCAGTATTGGCGCAGCTGAGGGTTGAATTCATCCTGGTGAAAGCCAATCTCTTGCCTCTCCCACCGCTCCAGCCAAAACTCCCTTTTCACTTTTCAGCCTTGTGCAGAATCACCAGAAAACAAAGTGTCTTCTTGAACAATTGGTAATTGTTTGCTGACGACAATTTCATGCAAGGCACGGACGTGTTCGATGTGCGGATTCAGTCGCGACGACGTGCCGGATTACGTTTGTAGATCGATAACCATGAGGGAAACGCATCGGCCAATCAATGCGCGATAAAAACGAACCATATCAGGCCGCCAACGACAAGGATCACTGCCGTGGATATGATTATCTTTTGTAAAACGTCCATATATTCTCCTCCTTCTCAGAATAATGTGCACGGCGAGCTCAATGCACACACTGCAGAGCTAATGACTTCTGCAGCCATCACCATGGAATCTCCTCGCCATCATAACCGAAAAATTTACCGGTGTCGGCTAGCGTGAGTCGACTGATCATCTGTCGCATTTCTGACACGCTATGTTCCGCGGAGATCATTGCATTCGGCCCACCCATATCGGTCTTGACCCAGCCCGGATGGAATACTACCGCAGTGATTCCGGTTGCCTTCAGGTCAACGGCAAGCGTCCTCATGACCATATTGACCGCCGCCTTGCTGGAGCGGTAAATATAATTTCCGCCCCCACTGTTATCCGCAATGCTGCCCATCTTGCTGGTGATGGTCACAATGCATTTTTGCCTGCTGCGGGCGATCTGTGCCGCGAACGTTTCGACCATCTTGAGCGGCGCGATGGTGTTAATGCGGAATGCCCTTATCCATTCCTGGTAATCCGTATGTCCGAATCCATTTTTGTCTGAATCAGGATAGATGCCGGCATTGTTGATGAGCAGGTCGATGGATTCGCTTCCGAGCACCTGCCCCAAACGCTCGATCTGGCCCTGATCGGCGACGTCCAGCGCCTGTATCTTGATCCGCTCAGGGTACTGCACCACCAGCTTAACAAGCGCATCCGATTTTTCCGGATGGCGGCTGCACGCCAAAACGCGCCACCCATCCGCGGCATACTGCCGACAAAACTCGAGGCCGATCCCTCGATTGGCACCGGTGATCAAAGCGGTTTTCATCGTTGTCATCGATTCTGGTTACGGGATTCAAACATTAAGGTTTCATTATGGTTTGACGAAGCGCAGCGCAAATTTGTCTGTCGGAATCTTCATATCGAAGAATGCCTGATCGCGAGGGTCGGCTGGATTTTTCAAGAATGTGCCTGTCTGTTCCAGTTTAAAGCCGGCTTGCTCAAACTCATCGACAACGACCTTCTCTTCAATGCGGTGAAGCGTCTTTGCGGCCGATATGCCGGTGCCCGGCTTAGCCGAGTGATCCAGCACCACCAGATGTCCGCCCGGCTTCAGCGCCCTGAACAGACGCATGTTCATCTTCGTTCGGTCAACAGGCATATAGGCGATATCGTGATAGTTCATGATGATGGTAATCAAATCCAGATTGACGGCATCGTCGGGTACCGGGTCTTCGAACGGCCTGATCGCCAAAGCGATGTTCGATTGGTGGTGACTCGCCAGCCGCTCCTCCAGTGCCGGCCGTGACTTGGCGCCTTGGGCCCATACCGTCCCGTTGGTTCCGACGACCAAGGCAAGCAATTGGGTGGTATAGCCGCCACCCGCCGCAATATCGAGCACCTTCATGCCGGGTTGCACATCAGTGAACTCCAGGAATTCCAGTGGCATCCTGCCCGCATCAGCCCTCCTGTCCTCATCGGTTCTCATAGAGCTGGCAACCGCCTGCTTGTATGTCTCGAGTAAAGCCTGCTGGGCGTCCGATTGAGTCGTTGCGATGCTGTTCATTGCCCATGCCAGGGCCAGCGTGGCGACTAGCAACGCAAACCATCTTGATTGCCGGCAGAATCCTGAGATCAACACAATGTGCTCCTTCATAAATATTTTCGGCCGAAAATGGAAGCGGCCACCCCCTCATGCGCATCGCCTCATGACACGGAAAAAGTATAACCTGCTATCCATATTTCTCGCCAATCAATTTCGGATCTTTCCGACAAGCAAAACGCCTCTTGCGAAGCCACATTGTGTAATATCAGCCTGAAATGTCACCCTCTGAACAAAAATCTGCCTGCCTTTCTTATGTTTCGCCGGCTCTGCTGCTCTGCATGGCCCTGCTTTTTCCATTAAAACTGCTTGGGGAAGAGCAAGCTGCCGCGCCGGTTGAACAACCTGACGTCCTTAGCCCGATCGATGCGCCGCGCGATTATCTATCCGAGCAGATGGTCAACTTCGCCGGCAGCATCGATCGCTTCTTTGGCGACGATCGTAATTACCAGGAAACCAATAAAAGCGTTTTTCAGCTGGACCTCGCCAAGGTGGCGGGATATGGGGGTAGTCGCGATTTCACGCTGTCAGGCAGAGCCAAATTGAATTTACCTTCAACCGAGAAACAGCTGCATCTACTGCTGGAAACAGATCCAGAGCAAAATATAACCGGAGAGCCAAATATAACCGGAGAGCCAAGTATAACGGGACAGCCAACAACCGCTCAGCCACTACTCAACAACCAAGTGGCTCCACCCTCAAGTTATGCCGCAGCCCTACGGTATGAGAGAGGGAACGATAATGGAGGGCCATGGTATTTCAGTGCCGATACAGGGCTTAAATTTCAGGGTATACATTTGAATCCTTTCGCTCGCACAAGGGGCAGCTATTCTGTCCCCCTGGGTCAGTGGCGCCTGAAAGCGACTGAGTCTGTGTACTGGTTCAATACCATAGGTGCGGGTGAAACCACCCAGTTGGATCTGGAGCATTCTTTAGGTGAATCTGCTCTGTTTCGTGCCAGCAGCAATGCCACATGGTTGAATAACACACAGAATTTCGACCTACGTCAGGATCTGTCCGTTTACCATACGCTAAATGATCGTACCGCTTTGCTCTATCAGGCGAGCGTGATCGGGGTCAGTAATCCGCAATATGAAGTGACAGATTACGTGGCACTGCTGCTTTATCGTTACCGCCTGCATCGGAAATGGATGTTCCTCGAATTAGGCCCGCAAGTGCACTTTCCGAAAGCCGACAATTTTCAATACCGGCCAGCGTTCAGCATGCGACTGGAGATGCTTCTTGACAAGTCAAGATGATGTGAACCAGACGCACAGGATAATGGCCGACAAGCGTGCCGGGAACCTGATACTGTATGCGGACAGCAAGTGGCACATTACCTTCCCTTCTTGAGGCGCTCAATCTCCCGCCGGTCCCGCTTTGTCGGCCGCCCCTTGAAGAAGAACGGCTTCGGCTGCGCCTGAAGCTGGGCGGCTATGGTTTCCCGCCGCTGACGGCTGTCATCCGTCTCACGATAGAGTTTCTGCGCCTCGGTTGCAGGACCGCGCCTATTCGACAACGCCAGTACCTCGACAATATACTGCTTCTGCCCGATATTGATCGTCAGCAAGTCTCCGATCATGATTACTTTGGCTGGCTTGACGCGTACCTGATTGACCTGCACTTTGCCAGACTCGACCGCATCCGCCGCCAGAGAGCGCGTTTTAAAAAAACGTGCGGCACACAGCCATTTGTCGATGCGAAATTTCTCTGTGCCATCATCTGTCGTCATTTCGATGTTCTGGATAAAGAGGGCGCGCCGATATCGGATAGTCGATTGGCCCGGATAGAGCCGTGCATTCTGTTTATTTTAGAAGCGGGTGATCTTTTGGCAGTTGTCTTGAATACCAAATCGCCAGTTTGTGCCTCAGCGCCTTTTCAGCGACCTGGTCTTCAGGCAGCGCCTGAATGACCTTATCGTGAACCAGAAGCCGGTAGATATACAGGAGCTTTTCGCTTGCCGAATCAGTCGGTTCGAACTCGACTACGCCTCGGCCCTCAGCATACTTTACGCCTGCAAGTAGCGCCCCTTTAAACAGCTCTGCTTCGTTCTTTAATTTTTTCACGGCCATCTCCATCTTTCACCGGGCGATTTGCACAATTTCACCTTGACCGAAAATCATGTCGCCTGAAAATCACTAATTAAACTATACTTAAATTTTAAACCAAGTAATCGCAGGAGGCACCATATGATTAAGAACGCACGGACTCGTCGCATCAGCGCATTGATCATGGTGGTGCTTGGCGCGATGCTGATGATCCTCGCTCCCGAAGCTTGGCCTGGCGCGCTGTTGCTAATCGCCGGGATCGCGTTAGAGCTATTCGGAATCGCATTGGAGCACAAGTAAGAATGAGGTTTCCGGTTTTCTCTGTTGGGCAACGGTTGCCAGAGAGCAGTATATTTTAGTCCGTTCGGTATTTAAAGTACCGAGATCTTCAATGTTAGACCATCTCCTGTAGCTCGGCGGTGATGCTTGCAATTGCCCGCACCAGTTTGACACGGAGTGCCGACGGATGATGTGTCACGCCCCATTTTCGTTAGATGAGGTGAGGTCAGGATGCATTATGACTTCAGCTGCAACGACAGAGAAACCTCGACCTTCTGTATTAAGATCAACGTCTGCCAAACGGCAGCACGCTTGTTAACGCAATCTTACACGCTGCCTTTCATAGCACTCCCGGTGGTCCCTGCGGAGAATATAGAGTGGCGGGCCTTATCAGGATACCCGCTCCGATGGCCACTTAGAGACCGCACTGCATGATTTCCGGTTACAATGAGCCCAGTAAATCGTCCACTTGGCTGCCCGCGCTTGCTTCCATCAAAACGTTTGCCTGATGTTCTGCTTCCCCATAAAATGCCCTCATCGCCAATTAGCAAGGAGTAGTCATGTCACAATTGTATTCAGGAACCACTCTGGGTGCAGTTACATTGCAGAACCACCTGGTGATGGCGCCAATGACGCGCAATCGTGCCATCGGCAATATCCCCAACGAACTGATGGTGGAATATTACGCTCAGCGGGCCTCTGCGGGACTCATCATCACCGAAGGCGCTTCGCCATCTCCGAATGGCCTTGGCTATCCCCGAATACCCGGGATTTTTTCAGCCGCGCAAGTAGCCGGTTGGAGACGCATTACCGATGCCGTTCACGCCAAGGGCGCGAAGATGTTCGTTCAGTTCATGCATTGTGGTCGAATCGGACATCCGCTCAACCTACCCGCTGGCGCGCGGTTGCTTGGGCCCTCGGCAATTGCTGCAGCCGGCGAAATATATACCGACGCCGAAGGCATGAAACCCAACGGCACGCCGCAAGCCATGAGCGAGACTGACCTAAGGGCCACCATAGATGAATTCGCCCAAGGGGCAAAGAACGCTGTGGCGGCGGGTTTCGATGGTGTCGAGCTTCACGGCGCGAACGGTTATCTGCTCGAACAGTTCATTCGGCCGAATTCGAACCGGCGCACGGATCGCTATGGGGGTTCGATAGAAAACCGCGCGCGCTTTGTGCTCGAAGTCTTGGACGCCACAATCAATGCGATTGGGAAGGACAAGATCGGGATACGCCTGTCGCCTTTCGGGGTGTTCAACGATATGCCGCTGTATGACGCAATGGAGGCGGATTACACCTATCTGGCACAGCAACTCAACGCACGAGGGTTGGTCTACATCCACCTGGTCGACCACTCGGCCATGGGAGCTCCGCCGGTGCCTGCCGCAATGAAAGCGACGTTCCGAAATGTTTTCAAGGGCAAGCTGATCCTGTCGGGTGGGTATGATGCCGCGCACGCCGAGAGCGATCTGGCCGAAGGCAAGTGTGATCTGATTGCCGTCGGGCGGCCTTTCCTCGCCAACCCGGATCTGGTTGCCCGATGGCAGTCTGGCGCAACGGTGAACGCGCCCGACATGAGCACGTTCTACACGCCCGGTCCGAAGGGGTATACTGATTATCCGGTACTGCCTTGACCGTTCAGGCGTCATCAAAACATGTTGGACGCGCGGTACGTGGTTTCCCCGACGAATCGAACGCGCCAAGAACCAACGCAATATACCAATGAGCACAAAACAACAAAAAAGCGCATGGCAAAGCCATGCGCTTTTTTTCATCAAGCCGGGCCCGGAGTTCCTCCCGCAAGGTGCGAAAACTCTACTTCAGATGCGTCACCCCGCCGAAGCTACCAAGCCATTTGCTTCCATCCTCACCCGCAGCCATCGAAAACACGACATTCGAGAACAATCCATCCTTGGTAGTCAGAACTTTAAGTTTTTTGGCGTCAATCTTGTCACCCTCCAAGACCGCCACGCCATTATTCGTTCCAATCCATAATTTTCCGGAGGGATCACGGTGGAGCATGAAAATGAGGTTGCCAGGCAAACCGTCGGACATAGTGTAGTTGTGCCAATTCTTACCGTCGAACCGTGACAGCCCGCCGCCCCAGGTACCGCACCACACGATGCCATCGGGATCCACCACCATAGACACGATGTAGTTGGGATTGTAGGCCCCCGCGCCACTTTTGCCCTCCAACCCCATTTCCCTTGCCTGTTGAGCATGATGCTCCGAAAGCTTGGCAGGGTCGATGCCAAACTTGGGATCGTTTTTGATTTTAGCGAAAGGCGCGCCTACCCCACCTTTATCGTGGTTCCAGTTCTGCCATTTGCCGTCCTTGAACCGCGCCGGACCACCCTCGGTCGCAAACCAGATTTCTCCGTTCTTGCCCTCTTCCAAGCTATACACCCAGTCGTTAGGCAATCCTCCCTTGGTGTTTTCCACTGTGAACACTTCCCACTTGGACCGGTCTTTAAGGTCTCCACCATGAATGCGATTTGCACCCGACCAAGTAGCAATCCATGTGTCGCCATTGGATGCCTTCAGTACCTTGTAAACAAAGGCATCTGCCAGCCCATTAGGAACATTGAAGTTTTCCCATCTGTTGCTGGTCTTGTCGAACAAGGACATGCCACCACCATAGGTGCCAACCACGATGCGCCCATCCAGCTTGCCGATGTTGAATATTCCCTTGGAAAGTAAACCGTCTTTTTGGTCGAAAAAGCGGAAATCGTCGGTCGAAGTATCATAGCGAATTACGCCGCCCGAGGTTCCCACCCACACCTCCTTGCCGTCGATGAAGATGGACTTGACATTACTGTTGCCGACACGGAAATGGGTGAACTTGGCATTTGGATTTTCCGGGGTCTTTCCTGTGCGCTGCTCTCCCTGCACGCCTGCCTGCTGACCTTCCTGGGCGCCTGCCTGCTGATTTCCCTGCTGGTCCCCGCGACTAACTGGCGGATGACCGGGTGGCATCACTGCGCCGGGCTTGATTGCCTCTTCCGCTTTCTCCGGGGCCGTGGACACCTGCTTATTCACGCTCATGAAATAAATTCCGACAGCCAATCCGACGGCAACGACCGCCACTGCAGTTACTGATCTAATATTCAGTTGCATCCAAAAATCTCCTTAAAATTGCTGCTTCCCGATCCGACGCATCAAAAGTTCCACTAACGCCCGATCAGTGTCACGCCACGCCGGGAACCGGCCCAGATTTCCCCATTAGGTGCCACAGCCACGGCATAGACGTTATTTTCCAGCAAGCCGGTCGATTTGTCGTAGTTGTGCCAATTCTTTCCGTCATACCGGCTGACACCATTGTTAGTGCCAAACCAGAGGATGCCCCCGGGCTCTTGCGCAATACTATAAACGATATCTCCCGCCAGACCGTCGCGAGTAGTGTAATTATGCCAACTCTTGCCGTCGAAGCGACTGACGCCACCACCCCAGGTGGCAGCCCAAACCGATTGATCGGGCGTCACCTGAAGGGCAAACACATAGCTGGGGTTGTAGGTAAGCCTTCCGTCTCCCGACAACATGCTCAGGTCGTGACGAGAGCGCGTTCCAAGTCCCGTATTGGGACTCGGAGCGCGCTTGTACTTGTTGCGCGCGCCCAACCCGTCTTTGTGGCTCCATGATCGCCAGGTTTTCCCGTCAAACATGGAAACACCGCCTTCTGTCCCGAACCATACGCGATCCTTATCATCCACGGCGATGCCGTAAACCCATTCGTTGATCAGTTCCTTGACATACGTGGTGAACTTCATTGTGCGCAAGTCCACACGATTAACACCGGCCCAAGTACCGACCCACATATCTCCGTTGTGCTGATTGGCAAAGGAATAGACCCAATAGTCCGCCAATCCATGCATGGGAAAGTAAGTCTTCCAAACGCCGTCGCGGTAACGCGAAGCACCCCCTGCGTTGGTGCCGAACCACTTATAGCCCTCCTTGTCGACGCCGATTACGAATACGTATTCATTAGCCAATCCGCTGTCGCGATTGAAGGTGTTGCGAAGTTTGTGGGTGGCAAGATCGATTTCATGCACGCCTGCCGAAGTACCTACCCACAGGGCATTTTTTTCAGGCTCTACAGTGAGCCCGCGCACGACAACATTTGAACCAACCTCGTATGACTCAATTACGTGAGGAAATACATCCTCACCAGGCGTCACCATCCCGGCATGGGCAACACCAAAGCATGCGGAGCAAGATACCAGAAATAAGATCAGGTGCGAAATGCGCATGAATCTAAGATATACCCGGCAGATCCATGATCCGCCCTTGTGGTGGTGAGCCTATCAATTAAAGGTACGCAGATAGGCAATTACATTAAGGATATCCTGGTCGCTCAATACCCCCCGATAGGATGGCATGGCAGCTTTCCCGCTCTTGATGGAGCTCAACAAGTCTCGGTCAGAACTCAAGAGCCCTTCACTCTTGGTAAAATTAGGCGCGTTCGGCATGACACCAGTCCCCGACGGGCCGTGGCATGTGATGCAATGCGTGGCATAAACCTGAGCTCCCTTGTTCGGATCGGCTGCATAAGAAAAGCTTGTCCAAAACATCAACAGGAACGAAACAAATACTCTTGGCGTATAAATCTTCACTTTTGACATCCTTGACTCAATCGATTGTTTCGCTTGCTTTGGTTCAGTGTTGTTAGCCGACTTTTTGCGGTCGCCCATTTGTATCATTTATCTGCATCATCTACTTTTTTTGCAGCCGCTTCGTCGCCCGCCTTTATCGCTTCGGCTTGTCTGTCGGCCGCCTCCTTTGCCGCTGCTTGATTCACCGCTCTCCTCGCAGCCCTGCTTGCGGCAATCTCCTGCTCGGCCGTCTTCTTGGCGGCCGCCCTCAAAGCAGCGGCTTTGGCCTCCCAATTCTTCGCCTGTTCCAGATCTATCTTCAGGCCCAGATCCCCTGTCTTGTACGCCGAAATCAGCACTTCCTGGGCCGGGAGGTAATTTTTTCCTGCGGCCAATTTGATCCAGTATAATGCCTTCTCCAAATTCTTTTCAACCCCTTCGCCAGTCACATACATCTGCGCCATATTGTACGCAGCGGCGGCATCGCCTTGGTAGGCCGCCGTCATATACCAACCGAAAGCCGCTTCATTTTCTTGTTGGGCATGCATCAGATCGCCGAGCTCGACCTCGGCAGGCAAATAGTTCGCCTCGGCAGCCTTCCTATATAATCTTTCAGCCTCTGGCAAATCCTCACGATCAACGGCTTGCCGCGCAAGCGTCACATCCCCCGCCGGGTCAGCGAAGGCGATGGAAAAAGGGGCGATTAGCGCCAAAAGGCCGATCCCCAATAATTGACTGTGTTTTACATGCATTTCCATCATCCCCCAATAAATATCACCATCCGAACCAATCGAAATTATATCCATAATGGGCTTCGCCCTCAATGGTTAGGTCGCCAATCGTCAAATAGGACAGCAAGGCGCTTCATAATGACTCCCCAGCATGAACACCACGTCTCCGGGTTCCCTCTTCAAGGCGCTGGAAAGTTCATTGCGGAGAGATTATCATCTGCGCACGCTTAGCCATTCCACAACGTGGGTTGGCCCAGCGGCGGCGACAGACCATGTCCGCGCCACATCGGTTGCGGCATATTTCATCATCTTGACACTCCAAGGAGAATGATCATGGCTAAAGGACAGCAACGAAAGACGAAAGAAGCAAAGAAACCCAAGAAACAACCCGCGCCGGCCAAGCATACAGGCGCAACTAGCAACCAGCAATAGGCATTCGGATGGATTGTGCATGAGGACGCGTCTTATCGCGTCCTCTTGGTTAAGGCCGCAACGCCTGGCTGGGTTTTGCCTCACATAGCCCCACGGCAAACAACACCCAACTGCCACCGGCTATCGCGACCTTTGGGTGAATGAGCCAACGATCTATCTTCAGTCATGCCAAAACGTATCGCACCAGACCACGCCCGGCTCGACCGAGTCGTTGCCGAGGCGCGTCAGCACAGCGACGAGCGCGCAACGACGTATCGCGAGCGGGCGCTCAAATTATTTCCGTGGATATGCGGCAGATGCGGACGCGAATTTGCCGGTGCGCGCCTTCGCGAGTTGACCGTGCACCACAAAGACCACAATCACGACAATAATCCGCCGGATGGCAGCAATTGGGAATTGCTGTGCCTTTATTGCCACGATAACGAGCATTCGCGTCTCCTGGAGGAACAGGCGCGGGCAAGAGGCTCGGGCAATCAGTCGCCTCTTGCGACGCATAATCCCTTCGCCGACCTGCAAACCTTGCTGAAAAAGAAATAACGACGAGAGGGGACGGGCATTAAAAAACCCGCCACCTTTTCAGGCGACGGGTTCTCAGATTCTGCCGGGTCGACCGGCTCGTCATTTTTGTCGGGATCAGAATCCGAAAGCGATGTCCACCCCGGTCAAGTTGTCGCCGAGATATCCTGGCTGTGCGGCATAAGCTGCGTTGTACAAATCGCCGCTGTACTTGGAAAAGGTCAGCTCCGCCCTGACGTTGAGTGCCAGGTTGTAGGTCACGCCAATCAGCAATGCATTGTCGGTGGCATTTCCGCCTGTCAAGCCCACGGGATCAACATAGCCGCCGGACTTGGCATTACGATAGGCAAGCTGCAACGTAGCCTTGCCCGGCAACACGCCGAGTTCTGCTGCGATATTGAACGAACTCCTCCTGTTCGCCCCTGCATTATACAGGTTTGGATTAGAGGTAGACCCAAGCCCACTAAATGAACCGGGAGTCGCGGGAGCAGTCGCATAGGAAGCGACGACCAGCAGAGGCAATCCACCCACATCGCCCATCATCTGTGCGTCGACCGCAGTTGCCTTGGTGTCTACGACGCCCGAAAACGCTGGAAGCCCATTGGCGCCTAACGTTGATGAGGCATCCACTACGCTGGTTCCGGTCCATGCCTGAACGCCGATCGCGCTGTCAAATCCCGGAATCAGGCCCGTGGTCCATGCAGCACGGAAGTAGTTGGAAGATGGCCCACCGGAGGCGCCGCTACCTTGGTTTGCACCCCACTTGGCGACGTTGGCGAAGAAATCGTCGTTGCTCGCGATAAGTGCCACACCGGATGCAGCCGTTGCGGTGCCGAGATATTGCTGAGCGGAAACCGCGCCCATGTCCTCTTGGTTGAATGCGTGAACCGCAACTGCACCTGTGTTTAGCACTTCAAAGCTGTCAGCCGCACCAAGACCGGTGCTGAACGGAACGAGGCCAGCTTTCACATTACCCACGTCATATACCATTGGCACTTTTAACCTGATCAGGCCTATTGAACCGTCCGGTATGGTACCTCCACTCGCAGGAGTCAGATTGATCTCAGCCTCGAATCCGACATGCTCACCGCCGCGCCCGGCCAAGAACAGGCTGACCTGCGACGGGAGCTCAAGCATGCCATTGTTAGTATTCTTCGACGTTTCATTTGTTGACCCCGGAGCCGTCGTGTAATTTCCGTTTGGTGTGGCCGGGCCGTTGCTTTTCTCATACGCGAGGTAGCCAACCAGGGCTCCATTCAGGACCGCCGGTATGGACACTCCATCGCCCTCGACCTTCTCCTGGGCGCCCGTCAACGTGAAGCCGCCTTCCTTGAAGGCACGACCAAAGCTGTTGATCACCGGGAAGTGTTGGTAGTGGCAGGCGCTACAGGCCATGCCGACTTGGCGAGCAAATGCAGGAATTGCTTGTGCCTGAGGCGCCCATAGCCAAGCGGACATTAGAGCAGCGAACGCCAACAGAATTTTCTTCAATTGCATGGTTATCTCCCTGATAGAAACTACATTAATGAACTTTGCATCAGTGAATCAACTACGTTTGGAACAAATCCCTAAAAAGTCGCATGTTAAGAATCTACAACTAGAATGGCCACAAACCCCTTGAACTATATGTATATATTATTCCTTAAAAATAATTTGTCAACAAAATATCAAAACAGCGTGGACAGGTTGAGGGTAGCGGTTCTGCTACCGAGTGCATTCTGATGGGCCGCATCCCAGTAGCTACCGCTCGCGCTGGTAAGCGAAAGCGATCCCATCATGTTCTGCGCCAGTTTATAGGTGGCAACCAGCATGATTGCGTTATCACTCGCATTGCTGGCGCCGCCGACTGCAACACCGCTCTTTCCGAAGCGAATGGCAGCGCCCAGTGTGGCCTTTTCCGGGATCACGCCCACCTCGGCAGAAATGTTGAGGGCGCTCTTGGTAGCCAAGCCATAGGATCCAGTGGTCACGGCATTATTAGCCACCGCCTTGGCGGGATCCATGTTGTACGTATTGGAATCGCCCGCAGATGCTGTGGCGTAACTGGCGTAGAACCCCACAGGCAGCATCCCTAGCTTGCCTTGCATCTGGGCGTCGATCGCGGTTGCCTTGGTCATGGCTAAACTTGCTATGGCCGGGGCCGCCGAGCAAACTACCGTTGATGGTACTGCAGTAACGGTGCAGACGGCCGCTCCTTGTGCTTCAGGCGGCGCAAGCGATCGTCCGCTCCAATTCTGGATACCCACACCCGTATCCCACCCGGCCATATCGAACATAGCGGCAACGCGAAGATAAGTGGAACCCAAGGTTGCCAGGGTACCATGCGCTATGCCGACCTGATCGTATTTGGTCAGATTGATGAACCCCATTGGGCTGTTCGCCACCAGCGCCAAGCCGGTTGCTGAACCAGCAGTGCCGATATACTGCTGGGCAGAAAATGCCGAACTATGCGCACCGCTCAGCCCTGACGTTCCGCTCATCGGGTGCACGGCACTCGCTCCGGTATTCAGGAGTTCAAAGCCGTACGATGCGCCTTGAACATCTGTCGTGAACGGTACGATACCCGTTCGCATGCCATCCGTCACTTTAAACTGGGTCGCCGGCATCTCGAACAGGATCGGCAGCTTGGCAGAGTCGAAGGACGCGTTAAGGGAAGAAGAAGTAGCAGCAACAATCGGACTACCGTTGCCAAGCTCGGCCAAAAAGCCCGCGTTCTCGCTTACACGGCCACCAAAGAACAGGGACAGCTCACCGCCCGTGCCCGGAACGTAGAATGCGCCATTCCCTGTTGATTTTTGAGGGCCGATACCTGGCGCCTGGTTGGTTTTCTCATAACCTGCCGTCGTCAGTACTGCCATGTTCAGGGTATTGGGAATTGCCAAGCCTTCGCCCTCCACTTTCCCTTGCGCGCCCATCATGGTGTAGCCGGCGGACTCGAAGGCGCGACCGAAACCATTCAGCATTGGAAAGTGTTGAAAGTGACAAGCGGAACACGCCATGCCGGTTTGGCGGGAGAACAAGGGCTGAGCCGACACTTCTGAGGCACAAGCCATAACAGCCATTACGCCTAGCAGAAGGAGAACGATTTTTTTCATGCTGTTTCCCTAGAGAATATCAAGAATACAAACAATAAGGCTTGCACAGCCGTCCGACGAATCCGGCAATACTTGCAAAACAAAATGTCATTATAGCCATTACGCCAAAGTTCCAGCCAAACATCTTTTGGCAGGACGCATCTAGAAACGAGCGTCAATTGGTTGGCGGCCGACCGGTCAACTTTGCGGCGCAACAGTGGTGCATCAGTAACAGATCCTAGCGCGTCATAGAGTGGGTTATCCCCAAGCCCTCTGACTGCACTAATTCCATTTGCGGTAGTCATAGTTATCTGTTCAGGTCCCCAAGGACAGAATCCATGCATTGGATATAGACGTATGTCACCTTGTGGGACTTCTTCGTGGTGAAACTTGCTTCTATCATGGCAGCGCGTTCAAATCGCTCTGGCCCTGGAAAAGTTTGAAGAAACGTGGTCTGCATTTACGACTTTAATAACCTATCTACCACTTTAATAGGTCGGAATAACCGCCCTCCGCTATCGAACCATTTTCCATATTGGCACTCAAACTCCGTGAGTGCTAGAATGCATTTACATAAGGAGGAAATAGAATGAATGCCACGATGAATCTGCCGGTGCCATCCGCCGTTGGCAGCCTTGAAGGCTATATACAGACAGTAAACAGCTTTCCGATTCTGTCCGAAGAGAAAGAAATCGTCTTGGCGACGCGTTTCAAAACGGAGAATGACTTGGACGCTGCACGCGAGCTCGTGCTTTCTCATTTGCGAGTAGTGGTCAGCGTAGCGCGGGGATATGCCGGTTATGGGCTGCCGCAAGCCGATCTCATTCAAGAAGGTAATATTGGGCTGATGAAAGCGGTAAAACGCTACGACCCGGAACGTGGGGTGCGTTTGGTATCATTCGCGCTGCACTGGATACGTGCGGAGATTCACGAGTTCGTCGTGCGTAACTGGCGGTTGGTGAAGATCGCCACCACGAAGTCTCAGCGCAAACTGTTCTTCAACCTGCGCAGCTTGAAGAAGGGTCTGGAACCTCTCAAGCCCCAACAAATCACCGAAATCGCTCGGCAGCTCAACGTGAGCGAGCGCGATGTGGTGGATATGGAAATGCGCTTTGCGGGGCATGAGGTGGCACTTGAACCTAGCGAAAGCGAAGACGATGAAAGCTATGCGCCGATAAATTATCTAACGGATAATTCGGACCACGAACCATCAAATATTCTGGAAACAACAGAACGGGAACGATTGCAAACCTCTGGTCTGGCAAATGCTTTAGCAGAACTGGATGAACGCAGTCGCCGCATCGTTGAAGCACGTTGGTTATGCGATGAAGGCTCGGCCGCGACATTGCACGACTTGGCTGCGGAGTTCAATGTGTCAGCAGAACGCATTCGCCAGATCGAACAGAAGGCTATGAGCAAGATGCATACAACGCTGGCCCATGCGTCGCTCTAGCGGGAACGGACACCAATAAAAAAGCCGCACAGCGTGCGGCTTTTTTATTTTACGATTTTCAATTGGGGTCTGGGGGATTTTGGCTTTGATTCATCACCGCTGCCAGTTGCAGATGGCGGCGGTGACTGTGGACCATCTCCTTGAAACATCAGGCCCTGCCCGGTCTCTTTGGCAAATATTCCAATAACCGCAACTACAGGAACCATCAGATCGAATGGCACGCCGCCGAAACGGCCGGTACAGGTTATCATTTCATTTCCCATCAGGAGGTTGCGCACCGCATCACCACTGAGGTTCAAAACAATCTCCCCATCCTTCACATGAGCACGCGGTACCTTGGTGTGCTCATCAACACGAACCGCGAGATACGGGGTCAAACCGCTGTCCACACACCACTCATAGATTGCACGAATAAGGTACGGGCGGGTGGACAAATCGGTCATTCCGATCTCAACACAGAGGGAAACCTAGCGTATCCAGACCCGAGCTGAAGGAAGGGGGCCCGCGAAAATCGCTGACAGTGGATTTAGTGCCGGAATAAATCGCGACTTGGCGATTGCAATTGGGCAACCTGATCAAATGGTTATAACTAAAGGCTCGGGCAGCCCCTTTTGCCGAGTGAGCCACATGGCCGGGCATATTGGTCGCGTCATCGGGAATAAGGAACGAGGCAAACACAGTTTCATCTATGAAATGTGGTCGGTATCACTTGCGCATTGCCCTTTCAGATGCGGTCAGAGCATCGATGAATCCTTGGCGAGAAAACAACCGCTCGGCGTATTTCATCAACGGCGCGGCATCTTTACCCATCTGGATGCCATAATAGTCGAGCCTCCATAACAGCGGCGCTATCGCCACATCCAGCATGGAGAACTCGTCTCCCAACAGAAACTTCTGATTGGCCAATATCTGCGCGAGCTGCGTCAGGTTGTCGCGAATGATGGCGCGCGCCTTATCGGCGGCCTTGGGCACACCATGCTCTATCACCTCGACCTGACTGTATATCTCCTGTTCGAACCGATGCAGGAAAAGCCGAGCGCGGCCGCGCATGACCGGATCGGGCGGCATCAATTGCGGATGGGGGAAACGCTCATCTATGTATTCGTTGATGATATTGGCCTCGTACAGCACGAGATCCCGCTCCACCAGAACCGGAACCTTGCCATAGGGATTGATGGCCGCAACATCCTCGGACTTGTTCATCAAATCGACATCAATCACCTCAAAATCCATGCCCTTTTCGAACAGTACGATGCGACAGCGATGACTATAGGGATCTGATGTCCCAGAATACAATCTCATCATGATAGGGATTACCCTTTAACCAAGTGGGTGTTTTGCAAACGCATCCGCACGAGGAAGAAACCGATTGCCGCAACCGCACCACTGACCAGGATCGCCGTCAAAATCGGGTACGCACCCACCCCACCCTTGACGCCACCTATCCATACGTAGCGCTCAAATAACGTACCGATGATGATACAAGTGGCAACAGCCACAGTCGCTTTGGCGTTGTGTCGTGTGTATGTGAGGGCCAGCGTACTGAAGGGCACGACAAATTTCAGCACGAACATCCCCCAAAAAATGAAGGAGTAATCACCGTCCTGCATGCCAACCATGCGGTCCCTTTCATGAGGCAGGTTCCCGTACCAGATGGTCAGGTATTGTGCAAAGAAGGTGTAAACCCACAACAAGGTAAAAGCAAAAAGCATTTGCGCAAGATAGTTGTAGACATATGTCTCCACCGGACGGACCAGCCGATCACGACTGTTCAAGGCGATAATCCAAATGACCAGGAACGACAGGAACATGCCGAAATTGCTGACAAAATGTTGCATTCCATAGATTGCGCTTTCCCAAGTTGGCAGCAAGGTCATTTCAAAATCCCACGCCACCATCGTGCCATAAAGCACGTATGCATACGGAACGGCACAGGCAATGACATGGAAGCGCGCTGCATCTTCTGTGCTGCGTTCGCTAACGGCTTGACGCTGAATGAACACCCAATGTATGGCCATCACCGCCAGCATTCCGAGCACCTCGCGAAGCACTAGAAAAGTGTAGTTGTGCCATCCGGGAATATGATGGGCATGTTCGCCCGTTTCTTTCAACCAGGGAAAAGTCGACTCCCCGTTGGCCAATAACACTAACAGCAACACGAACGCTAACGGAAACAAGGCGAACAGCGAACTTGCCAACAGACGAATCTCATATCTCCACCGCGCGCCCACCAGATACAACACGGCCGACAATGTCACGCCTCCCAGAGCCAGGTACAGTACGACCAAAAAATTCACAGTCAGAACTGACCAGTTACTATATGAAAACATTTTGACCGTCTCCTATTTAGTGGTCGCTGCAGCCGCAGCAGCAACGGGTGCCTTTTTCTGCAGCACATTACGTATGTAATTTACTACATGCCAACGTTCCGTGGGACTCAGATCAATCGCATAGATCGGCATGACCACACCACCGAAGGTCATCATGCCGAAGATATAGCCATCAGGATAGTCTTTGGAATCCCAGGGATGCATATCGTTGGATGAAGTCAGATTGAACGGTTTCATGATTAACTTCTCTCCCACAGGCCCATCACCGGTTCCCGATTTGCCATGACAAGGAACGCAATAGATGCCGAACAACCGAGCGCCCATGTCGATCGATCTTTCATTTGCGGGAACAGGATTGGCCAACTTGAATGCAGCATCCTTGTCCTTGACCTCCAGCGAAGAAGTTGCAGTACTTGAAACCGGAACTGAGCGCTTCGGAAAAGGATTCATGCCCGGGTTGGCAGGATCTACACTCTCTTGAGGTTTGATACTGATCTGATTGACCATGTCCATGGACCACGGCCACGCATGCGCAAACACAGGGGTAAGCAACAATGCAATTGCTAAGGATAAATTTTTCATTTCCCCGCCTCTTCCTGAATTTCCAATGCCTGATGTTTTGTGAAAATTGCTTTCAGGGTGCCGCTGCAGGCTTCATCAGACTGCACCAGAATGCCGACTTGGTCTTCGGATACCGTGGTGCTATACAAGGGCGAGCGTCTGGCCGGCAAGCCTGCACAAATCAAGAAACCAAGCACGGTGATATATACACCACCCAATATGAACATTTCGTAGGTCAACACGAAATTGGGTGGAAACGGCACGATCGGCTTGCCACCCTTGAGTTGGGAAAAGAAATTGGCTTGCGAACCCGAGATCAGGAAGAACGCGAGCAACCCACCTGCCAGAGCCCCCCCCAAGGTGAACCACTGGACGCGGACAGGCTTTTCACCCAAAAACTCTTCCACCTCCGGATGCTCGATTGCCGATTTCACAATCATGTCCTTCTCGGCATCGAAACCCTTAAGATTGACACTGCGCAATTCACTGACGACAGCCTCAGCCTCGTCAAAATTGCTGAACATCGCGAGTAAATGACGTTTGCTCATTTAGTGTGCTCCCTTCCCAGTCGCTGCCAGATCCCCAGCTGCTGCCTGCTTTTTGGTTGCCTGACTACGGTGATAAACCATTTCCTTCACCTCATACATAGAAACTGACGGGAATATCTTGCAGAACACCATGAACAACAAAGTAAACCAGCCAAAGCTACCGAACACGATGCCCCACTGCACAAGGCTCGGCCATTGATCGTGATCCCATGTCCATGGGTAGTAGCCATGGGAGAACGTCGGTGCAACGATCATCCAGCGTTCCAGCCACATCCCGAGGTTCAACAACAACGACACTGCAAACAACACCGGAATGTGAGTTTGATAACGCTTGAAGAGCATGATCAACGGCACGACCGAGCCGCAGAAATTCATCATCCACCAGAACGGCGCATAAACGCCAGTGGCTTTCTGGATCAGCACATCTTTGGAGGCCTGGTCATGCCCATACCAAACCGCTGCGTACTCGATCAGATTCAGGTAAGTCCAGACCATCGCGATTGCAAAAGTCAGCCGGACGATCTTCTTCAATATCGGCAGCGTCATGTATTCCTCAAACTTGAACACATAGCGCAGGATGATGAACAGCGTGATGATCGCGGCACAACCGGAATACAACGCACCCGCCACGAAGTAAGGAGGGAAGGAGGTGATATGCCAGCCTGGTTGTTGCGACATCGCAAAGTCTGATGCCACGATCGAGTGCACGGACACCGCAAGCGGAATCAGGAAGCAGGCGACAGTCAGGTAAGTGACGCGGAAATTGCGCCATTGGCGATCCGTTCCTTCCCAACCCAGCGACAACGCGGTGTACAGTTTCTTGCGCCAACCGGGATGCAAGTGGTCGCGGCAGATCGCAAGATCAGGAATCATACCCACATACAGAAACAGGATCGACGAACTCAGATAGGTGAAAATCGCCATGGCGTCCCATAGCAGCGGCGACTGGAAGTTCGGCCACACCCAGCGACCATTCGGGTAAGGCAAAGCATAGTAGATCTGCCACACGCGACCCAAGTGCACCGCCACAAACAAGCCGGCGGTCATCAGCGAGAAGGTTGTCATGGCCTCGGCAAAACGATAAATCGGCTTGCGCCAGTCGGCATGCATCAAATGCAGAATCGCCGACAGCAAGGTACCGGAATGGCTCATGCCGATCCAGAAGATGAAGGTGGCGATATACAACCCCCAGACGTGCGGATTGTCCATGTTCGCCACACCCATCCCGACATTATATTGATACACCTCGCAACCAACGGCCACACCAACCATGGCGATCGCGATTAGCAACATGACCCAATAGAACTTTCTGGGATTCTCCAAACTCTTGAGCACATCTGTATTGATCTTCGCCCAAGCGATGTCTTCGCGGATATCTTTCATCGTTTATTTCCTAAAGAAATTGCAGTGATTTTTGCCAACCATTCAAACGGCGGTTTCGCGTACGCGTTCCAAATACATGACCGAGGGATATGGACGCAACTCTTCAAAGATGCGATAGCCGCGCAACTCGCTGCCACCCTCTTCCTCGTCCTTGGCTTGCGCGTCTTTGGCCAGCTCGACTTTCTGGGCTTGCCATTGCTTGTGCACTTTGGATTCCGGATCGACCAGATTGCCGAATGAGATCGCACTGGTCGGACATGCCTGCTGGCAGGCCGTTTGCACATCACCGTCATGCACCAGGCGGCCTTCGTTCTTCGCATTGTTCTTGGCCACCGTCACCCGCTGGATACAGAACGTGCATTTCTCCATCACGCCCTTGCCGCGCACCGTCACATCGGGATTCAGCTGCTGATTCATTTCGGCCGGCCAGACGTTGTCGGTAGTAGGGTAGTCATACCAGTTGAAATAGCGCACTTTGTATGGACAGTTGGCCGAGCAATAGCGCGAGCCGATGCAACGGTTGTATATCTGGGAATTGATGCCGTCAGGCGTATGATTGGTCGCACCCACCGGGCAAACCGTCTCGCAAGGTGCGGCTTCGCATTGCTGGCACATCATCGGCAAAAATTGTGCTCCCTGATCCGGAAAATCACGGCCATCTTCATCCCAGTAACGTTCGATGCGCATCCAGTGCATCGCTTGCCCATGCTCAAATTTTTCCCTGCCAACCACCGGCAAATTGTTTTCTGCATAACAGGCGACAGCACACGCATTACAGCCGCTGCATGCGTCCAGATCAATGCTCATCGCCCATTTGTAGGGATTGTGCGGCGCATCGTCCACTGGATGAAAGTGACGAAACTCCGACCAGTTTTCCAATAAATTGCTAACCGACATGTTTAGATCTCCTCCGAAAGCTTAACTTTATCGCTGGGCAGGCGTACTGCTATCTTCTTGCCCATCTGCCTACCCCCTACCGGGCCTTCATCTTTGACCACGATCACCCGCTGGCCAGTCTTGCTGACCTTGACGCGAGTCTCATGCAGTGCCAATTCACCGGTTTCCTTGTCGAACACCGCATCGAGGATCTGGAAAGGGTTCACGCCATAACCCTTGGCGTAACGACCCAGAGCGTCGTGACCGCGGCCCAGAGGTATGGAAATTGCGTCAGGGTGAATTCCGGGGAACAGATAGGCTTGCGCTTTGATGGAACCGTTCTTGCCGGCCACCTCGAGGATATCGCCCTCCTCTATCCCCAGTTCGGCTGCCTTTTTGGGGTGAATTTCTACCCAGGAATCCCACACGATGGTTGTCAAGGGATCGGGCGATTCCTGCAACCATGGTTGATTGGTATGTCGACCATCGCGCAGGCTGGCGTTCACAGATGGGATCAGTTGCAGCGGGTATTGCGCATCGATTGCGCCAGGCGCAGGAAGCGATAAACCAGCTACTCCGACCTTGCCCGATAACGGGCTGACTGTTCCTTCGAATTTAACGATACCCTTGCTCAACGTTTCATTCCAGAAAATATCGTCGTCGGCTTTGCCCCCGCCAAAAGCACCTTTGTTCTTCAACAATGCACTACGCAGATAGGCATAGTAATCTCCGAAATCTTTGTATTCTTGGGGTCGGCGCTGCTTGAGAAGTGCCAGCAGAATGTCGCCCATGCCGCGCGTGTTGGCATGAAGCCGTTCCATCAACGGCTGCTGGATATTGATTTGCGCACAAGTGGCCAAATATTCTGGAACCTGCGTACCCCAGTCCTCCAGAGCGGAATCTAGTGGCAACACCAGATCTGCCTGCAACGCGGTTTCATCAAGGTAATGGGCAAACACCACCTTGAAACCCGCCTTGGCCATATTGTCCTTGAATTTCAATACACTCGGCGCCGTGAACACCGGGTTAGCCGCATAGCTGAACAGTACCTTGTATTTCCCTGTCGCCAAACCGTCGTTTAATGACTTCAGCGCAGCGGTGTTGCCCTTCGCCGGGGCCATCTGGGGGAACGGAACAATCTCTGGAGCCTCCACGGTCTTGCCGACGTTACCCAATACCTGGTTGAGCAGATTGATCGCAACGGCATTCTGCGAGCCATGAGCATAACCTTCTGCCGCGCTGCCCGCTAACACCAAGCTAGGGGTCCGCGCTTTCAAGAGAGCGACGATCTTGTCGATTTGTTCACCTGACACGCCAGTATCTGTACTGACACGCGCCTTATCGTAGCCCTTCACGGCAGCAGCAACATCGCCAGACAATTTTGTCCCGGCAGCACCCAACGCGTTAATGATACCCAGCGCCAAGATACCTTCTGTTCCGGGGCGCACGACAAGCCAACGATCCGCATTGGCTCCAGTCAACGTCATCTTCGATTCGATCTGTACCAGCACCCCGCGTTGGCCGTCGACACCTTTCCGGAACTGCGCATACTGCTGTGAGAAATGCACCGGAGATACCCATGCACCCAGGAAATCGGCGCCAAACGACAACACCACTTTTGCCTTGTTGATGCTGAAACGAGGCATTTCCACGCCGTAGGACTTTCTATTGGCAGCGCGGAGGACGGCCGGCGCGATCGCCTCATACACAAAATGATTCTTGCACCCCAGGCTGTCCAGATAGTTTCCCATCAACACCTTGAGATGCCCGCTAACGCCGCCGCTCAAGAACGCGATGTCCTCACCGCGCACTCCGTTAAGCCTTTCAGCGATCAGCGCATAGGCCTTCTCCCAAGAGATGGCTTCTCCTTGGTCACCATTTCTTAGCAGCGGCTCCCGTATACGATCCGGATTGTAATGATGTTGCACACCGGCTTGGCCCAAACCGCAAGTCTTGCCACGATTGATAGCCGAATCAGGATTGCCCTCCAGCTTGAGCACCCGGCCTTCGCGAAGGCGCCCGGTGATACTGCAGCCCGCATCGCACTGCGCACAGGTCGAATTGAAATACACGCTGATACTGGGAATCATGTAGTCGTTTGTCTCAACATATGAAACGACAGTTTCCTTGCCATCCTCGACCGATCCGTTGCCACAAGCGCTCAACGAAACTGCCGCGCTGCCCCAGCCCAACACCTTCAGAAAATCACGCCGATCAAAACCACTGTTCATCATCACAACCTCTCTAGACTATTTATGGCATACCGAACAGTCGTTCGGGCCTTTCGCTTTAATGATGCCCGACGCATCCACAAGTGGCTTACGCATGCTGTACCAATATGCCTGCTCGCCAATCGGCGTACCCCCCTCGGCAGTCACCGGATGATCTTTTTGATGACAGCTTACGCACCAACCCATCGAGAGCAATTTGCTGCGCCGTGCCACCGTCATCTCTTTGACGTTGCCGTGGCAATAACCGCAAACTTCCTGAACCGGGCGATTCAGTTGGAAGATAAATCGTTTGATATGGCGCTCGTGGCTAAAGCGCACGAAATCCGGAAGATCATGCACCTTTTTCCAAGGGATGGCCTTCTTGGCATCCCAGTATTCGAATAATTTCTTGATGCGCGGGCTTTCGCGTACCGATTCGATATTCTGATGGCAGCCTATGCACTTTTGAATGGGCGGAATACCCGCCACCAAACTGCGTCTGGCATATGTATGGCAGTACATGCAGTTGATCTGCATTCCGCCCTTGTCGGCATCGCCGGCATGGCGAAAGTGGGGGAATTCGATTGGTTGCTCGATAGCCGGACCCAGATCATCCTCGGTCGTAAGAGCGGGTAGCGGGGTATCGGCCGAATAGCTGCTCGCAGCGGCAAAAACTCCCAATATCAAAACGGACAGACGTAAAAAGCGGTGCATCGTAGAGGCTCCCCAGCAAACAATGATCCCACGCTGGCTTTTCGCCAACATGACTGAACAGGTAAATCGGATTATTTTTGATGCGATGTGCCGCGTTTATTATTATTATTCGTTTTTGCTTTTTCCGCCTGAATGAGCGCAACGCGACTACACAGCCCGAATAATGTCTACTCTGAAATATAAAGTCAACACTGAACACCGTAACTTATCCGTGCCATCGTAAAAAAAGTTATATGCCACGCAGAATTACAGCAATTACTTATATACAACTTTGCTCTGATCCGTTTTAGCTAAATTGCCGATTTGAGCCATTTTGGGGATTCAATGCCATGAAGGAAGAACAAGCCGTGCTGGATTTCTTTGCCCAGAAAGAAAATTTGCCATTAGGTCTCGCAGTGGCTGAGCAGATCGATGCGTTGCGTGAGCAAATGAACAATCGCCTCTGGCAGGAATTGTCACCTCGTCTCTACGCCTTGATCAACGAGGACGAACCAACGTGGCAAGTCCAACTCACCAAGGACAGGAATGCACCGGATTCCCTGATAGGATTGCATTGCACCATGACGATTGAGCAACCTCTCTACTTGCAGCCCATTCTGGAACAGCAATATCTTGGGGGCGTGTGGCGCATTTATTTGGGCTTGATCTGGAGTGCCGCGCCTACGCAGGAGCAGATCGGATTACCTGAAGTCGCCGGCCTGAAATTGTCTTTGCAGAAATCCGGCTTCAAGAGCAATGAAAACCTCTTTGCCTGGCAGTGGACAAGGTTTCATCCTCGCCGAAAGGATTTTTTGCTTGGCTACGCACAACAGCCTGAAAAATTACTGAATGACATCGAGGTGATCTTTAGAGCCTCGCTCACAGAGCATCGCGTGTCGATCGAGCAAGCCAACGCGGCGCTAAAAACGGCGCCGCCCAGCTTGTCTGCCTCTTTGAAGCAGTTGCGCGACGAACTGATCGATTAAGGGGGATTGTTCCTCAAGAGAAGACCAGACACGGGCATTCAGATTGGCTTGGTCCGATCAGATGGGGTTGTCCTCGTCGAAAAAACGATGCGCCAACCCAAATTGATCCGCCAGATGCTCGCCTAACGCCCGGACGCCCAAACGCTCCGTCGCATGGTGCCCGGCGGCAATAAAGGCCACGCCAGATTCGTTAGCCAGATGGAAATTCTGCTCCGATATTTCTCCCGTGATGTAGGCGTCCACGCCTTGCGCTATGGCCGCCTCGAAATAATTCTGTGCGCCGCCGCTGCACCATGCCACTTTGCATATGCTCTTGGCGTTATCGCCAAGGACTTGCGGGACACGCTGCAAGTCATGCGCGATCTGCTGTGCAAATTGCACGAGTGGCTGCGGTCGCTCCAGCGCGCCCAGCCAACCGATGTTCTGCTCGCCAAATCTGCCGTGCGCCACCAAACCTAGCAGCTTGCCCACTTGTGCATTGTTGCCAAGTTCCGCATGCGCATCGAGCGGCAGATGATAAGCCAAGAGAGTTACGTCGTTGCACAACAATTGCGCGATACGCCTTTTCTTGATGCCTACCAGCGTTGCCTCTTCGCTTTTCCAGAAGTAGCCGTGATGCACCAGAATGGCATCTGCGCCCCACGCGATTGCAGCGTCCAAAACATGTTTTGAGGCGGTCACGCCAGTTGCGATGCGCCGTACTTCCTCCCGACCTTCCACCTGCACTCCATTGGGACAGTAATCCTTGAATAGATAGGTTTGCAACAAGCTTGCGTTATAATCGCGCAATTCGCTAAGCAACATGAAGTTTCCTTTGACCATTGAATCCACTAGGCTCATCTTACCATGCGTAAACACTGGCTTCTATTCACTCAAACCGTCACCATTGCGCTGGCGCTGCTGTTCGTTGTCCATACCCTCAAACCAGAACTCCTGCCCAACGCAGCCCGCAACGGCGTGGTCACTCTGTATGAAAACACGCCATTTTCCAGCGGCGACAAATCCCCCGTGATGAGCTTGAGTGGCGCCGCACAAAAAGCGATGCCTGCCGTGGTCAACATATTTACCAGCACTGTCATCAAGACACCGGCCAACCCTTTCATGGATGATCCGCGCTTCAGATTCTTTTTTGGCGACCAGTTCGATGGCGAACCACAAACCAGTTCCAGCCTCGGTTCTGGCGTTATTGTCAGTACCGATGGATATATCCTCACCAACGAGCATGTGGTGGAAGCCGCCGATCAAATCGAGGTGGCACTGTCCGACGGCCGCAAGGCCAAGGCGCACGTCGTCGGCTCAGACCCGGAAACCGATCTGGCGGTAATTAAGATCGACCTGTCCGGCAGCCTTCCCGCCATCACCTTTGGCCATCCGGAACAAGCGCATGTGGGCGATATGGTGCTCGCCATTGGCAACCCGTTTGGCGTAGGGGAGACGGTTACGATGGGCATCGTCAGCGCACTCAAGCGAGACCATTTGGGAATCAACACCTTCGAGAACTTCATCCAGACCGATGCCGCAATCAATCCTGGCAATTCTGGAGGTGCGCTAGTAGACAGCAACGGCAATTTGATCGGTATTAATAGCGCGATCTACTCACCAAATGGCGGATCGCTCGGCATTGGTTTCGCCATTTCCGCCAGCACCGCAAAAAAAACCATGGAACAAATCATTCAGCACGGTTCTGTCACGCGCGGCTGGGTCGGCGCGGGTGTTCAGGAACTCACGCCAGAACTGGCTGAATCGTTCAAACTCGGCAACACAAAAGGCGTGCTGATCACGGAAGTGGTCCACAATAGTCCGGCGGAACATGCGGGCATAAAGACCGGAGACATTCTGATTGCCATAGATGACAAGATCATCGAGGATTCGAGTGCCATGCTGGAAACAGTAGCCAACCTGCCACCCGGAAAGGTTGTCCTGGCCAAGCTTATGCGCAATGGGGAAAGCATCAGTGTGCAGGTGAAGATCGGCAAGCGTCCGAAACCTATGGCGCAGTAGCATGCATTCCAGCGACTTGGCTATCGGCCTTTTCCAGCCGTGTCGAGAATGGCGAATGGTCTGATCCGGACAGCCAAGCGAGGCCCAGCCTGCATCCGTTTAAGGGCTATCCCCCGCATCAGCTTTCTTCTCAAGCGGCTTCGACCAACTGGCCACCACGATTCCCGCTTCAAACAGCAGCCAGAGTGGCATCGCCAGCATGAACTGCGATACCACATCCGGTGGCGTGAAAATCGCGCCTATCACGAATGCGCCGACTACGGCGTAAGGACGAGCTTCGCGGAGCTTCGCGACGGTAACGAAACCCATGCGGACAAGCAGGACCACTGCCACCGGCACTTGGAACGTAATTCCGAATGCCATGAACATTGTGAGGACGAAGCTCAGATATTTGTCGATGTCGGTCATCACCGCGACGCCTTTGGGCGCGCTGGCGGTGATGAAGCCGAACACAACCGGAAATACAACGAAATAGGCGAACGCCATACCGCAAAAGAACAAGATCGTGCTGGCGATGATCAGCGGCCACACCAATCGCTTTTCGTGCGCATACAATCCGGGGGCGACGAATCGCCAGATTTGATACAGGATATACGGAAGGGCAATCAGGAACGCGGTCATCAACGCGACCTTGAGCGGCACGAAGAAAGGGGTGGTGACATCAGTGGCGATCATCTGCCCACCCTTGGGCAGTTTGGCTAATAGGGGCTGGGCCAATAACGTGTAAAGGCTGGATGCCCACGGGAACAAGCAGATAAATACCAGCAGTACGGCCACAACAGAGTTGAGGAGCCGGGTGCGCAATTCGACCAAATGCGCGATGAAGCTTTCACCGGTATTCATTCTGATGGTTTGCCCGCTGATGTACCCGGTGGAGTCGAAGCGGGATAGGGCGGCGGCTGATCAGGGGTTGACATCCCTGGCGATGACAGATTCGCAACGGCTTCGTTCAGTTGCTGGACTTGTTGATCCGCTGTCAGTGCCGCCTGCCTGACCGATTGTTCCAGCGCACTTGCTTCAGCCTGTACCTTTTGCTGCAACTGACGGTACTCTTCGATCGCCACGTCACGCTGAATGTCCGCTTTCACGCCATTCACGTAGCGCTGCGCACGCCCCCACAGATGGCCCATGGTACGTGCAACTTTCGGCAAACGTTCCGGCCCGATGACGACCAGCGCCACGAGCATAATTACCACCAATTCCGAGAAGCTGAAGTCAAACATGTTGCCAGACCGTACACGCGAGATTAGACGTTAGTTGTTTTTTTGTCCTTTATCTCGCCCTCAATCGTCTGCCCGCCCTCCTTGATCTGTTTTGCGGGTTCATCGTCGGCGCGCATGCCTTCCTTGAAGCCCTTGACGGCACCGCCGAGGTCGCTTCCAATGTTGCGCAGCTTTTTGGTGCCGAAGATCAATACGACAACCAACAACACGATCAGCCAATGCCAAATACTCAGTCCGCCCATCTCACCCTCCTTATGAATTAACTGCGCCGCACCATGGGCGGAATGTTACCGCCGCCAATCACGTGCATGTGCAGGTGAAATATTTCCTGTCCGCCGCCTTTGCCCGTGTTGATCACGGTGCGAAAACCATTCTCCAAACCCTGTTCTTTCGCCAATCTGGGCGCGAGTATCAGCATTTTTCCTAGCAAGACGGCATGTGCATCCCCAGCGTCGGCCAGAGTCGCCAGATGCTGCTTGGGCACAAGCATGAAGTGAACTGGCGCGACTGGGTTGATGTCATGGAACGCCACTATCTCGTCGTCTTCATACACTTTTCTGCAAGGTATCTCGCCTCGCGTTATTCTACAGAACAAGCAATCGCTCATAATTCAGTCCTTGTTCCTGCTTTCCTTTTCGGAGATGCCAGACACGCCTTCCCGTCTCGCCAGCTCGTTCAATACGTCACCTACGCTCAAACCATGCTGTGCCAACAGTACCATGCAATGAAACCATAAGTCAGCAGTTTCATATACCAAATCAGTTTTATCTCCTGCCTTGCTCGCAAGTATGACCTCAGTAGCTTCCTCGCCGACTTTCTTCAAAATGGCATCTTCGCCCTTGCTGAACAACTTGGACACATAGGAACTTTCCGGTGACGCTCGTTTGCGCGCCTCAAGCATTTCGGTCAGTCTTTGCAAAACATCCTGGTTCATATTATCTGTGCTCATTTTTTATAAATCTCGGCGGGAGATTTCAGCACCGCATCAATTTCCAGCCAAGTGCCCTTTTCCAAACGGCGGTAGAAACAGCTTGGGCGCCCAGTATGGCAAGCGATGCCGCCTTGTTGTTCAACTTGCAGCAGAATCACGTCACCGTCGCAATCAAGACGAATTTCTCTCACTTTTTGAACATGACCAGACTCTTCACCCTTGCGCCAAAGCTTTTTGCGCGAACGTGACCAATATACCGCTTCGCCTTTCTGCTGGGTAATGCTTAATGCATCGCGATCCATCCACGCGACCATGAGCACCCGTCCGGTGGAGGCATCTTGTGCAATAGCGGTCACTAGGCCATCTCCGGACCAATTTACCTTGTTTAACCAGGAGTCGCTCACAAAATTCTCCTAACAACGTTACAGACGCCAGTCAGGCTGGACCAAAAAGGCCGGAAAACCGGAGTGCATCGGGAAATCTACGACGATTTTGGGCCACGCCTCGGCAAAGCATCTGACGATGCCGGAATTGGGCAGCGAATCTTCATAGGCGAACCTCAATTCCGTGCTGTGCCATAAATTGCTTAGCCTGCCGCACGGTATATTCACCAAAGTGAAAGATGCTCGCTGCCAACACCGCATCCGCTCCGCCTTTCTTTACGCCATCGACAAGATGTTGGAGATTGCCCACCCCCCCGCTGGCTATCACCGGGATCTCCAGCGCATCGGTGATAGCCCGGGTCAACGCCAAATCAAAACCGCTTTTTTGACCATCTCTGTCCATGCTAGTAAGCAGGATTTCCCCCGCACCCAGCTCCTGCATCTTATTCGCCCACTCCACCACATCCAGACCTGTGGCCTTCCGGCCACCATGCGTGAACACCTCCCAATGCCCGGGCGAAACCTGTTTGGCATCAATCGCCACAACGATACACTGGGAGCCATAACGGCCGGCGGCATCGGCCACCAGCTGTGGATTGAGTACCGCGGAAGTATTGATGCTGACCTTATCTGCGCCCGCATTCAACAGATTGCGCACATCGCCAACTTCGCGCACTCCGCCACCAACGGTCAGCGGTATGAATACTTGCGATGCAACCTGTTCGACGATCCGAAAGATAATTCCTCTATCGTCCGAACTGGCGGTGATGTCAAGGAACGTCAGTTCGTCCGCGCCTTGCTCGTCGTAACGGCGGGCAATCTCCACCGGATCGCCGGCATCGCGCAGCGAGACGAAGCTCACGCCCTTAACCACTCTACCAGCTGTCACGTCGAGACAAGGGATGATGCGTTTTGCAAGCATAAGTCAGCGCGTGACCCCGCGCAGCTCATCCGCTTCGGTCAACTCATCTGCCAAGGATTGTGCAGCTTTGAAATCCAAAGTACCCTCATAAATTGCCCGGCCAGTAATCGCTCCGGTGATCCCTTCGGCCTGAACAGCACAAAGCGCGCGCACATCATCCAGATTGGTGATGCCGCCGCTGGCGATCACGGGAACATGCAGCGGCCGCGCTAATTCAACTGTCGCCGGAATGTTCACTCCCGACAGCATGCCGTCGCGCCCGATGTCAGTATAAATTACGGCTTCCACGCCATATCCTTCAAAACGATGCGCCAAATCGGAGACGTCATGCCCCGTCAGCTTGGACCACCCATCCACAGCCACTTTGCCCCCCTTGGCATCAAGGCCCACCATGATGTGCCCTGGAAAGGCGTCGCAAGCTTCGTGCAGGAAGCCCGGAACTTTTACGGCTGCAGTGCCGATAATGATGTAAGTCACGCCGATGTCAAGATACCGCTCGATGGTTTCAAGATCGCGGATGCCCCCGCCCAATTGTACCGGGACATCAAAACCAACCGCCTCAATTATGCGGCGGACTGCCGCTTCATTTTTCGGCTTGCCAGCAAATGCGCCGTTAAGGTCCACCAGGTGCAGACGGCGCGCGCCTTGCGCCAACCAATGCTTCGCGGTGGCCGAAGGATCTTCCGAAAATACCGTGGCATCGTCCATCACGCCTTGCCTGAGGCGCACACAATGACCGTCTTTCAAATCAATCGCAGGAATAATTAGCATGGCAGTACGTAAAAGATTAGGGGTTCCATTGCATAAAGTTTTGCAGCAGCTTTAGCCCTGCTGTGGAGCTTTTTTCCGGATGAAACTGCACCGCAAAAAGATTATCTTTTGCTACCGCGCACACGAAGGACTCCGGATACTGGGTGGTAGCTTGCACCAGTGACGGGTCCTGAGGTTTCACGTAGTAGCTATGAACAAAATAGAAGCGCTCATCCTGCTCTATGCCGTCCCATAATGGGTGGTTCCCGTGGTGCACTCGATTCCACCCCATGTGAGGCACCTTGAGCTTGTTTCCTTGTTCATCGCGCATATGACTTGCAAAGCGCACCACATTCCCTCGCAATATCCCCAACCCCGCAACATCACCTTCGGCACTGAACTCGAACAGCATTTGCAGACCGATGCATATCCCGAGAAAGGGCCTGCTATGTGCGGCCAGCAGCACCGCTTCGCGCAAACCGCGCGCATCCAGTTCGCGCATGCAGTCAGGCATGGCACCTTGCCCCGGGAACACCACGCGCTTGGCGCTGATAATCGTGTTTGCGTCATTCGTGACGACGATCTCTGCTGCAGGTGCAACCTTGCGTAAGGCTTGTTCAACCGACCGCAAATTACCCATACCGTAATCGATTACTGCAACATCTACCATTGTGTTTTTACAGAGTACCTTTGGTGGACGGCGTCACGCCGACCATGCGCGGATCCAGCTCCAAGGCCATGCGCAGTGCACGACCGAATGCTTTGAAAATGGTTTCAGCTTGATGGTGCGCATTGTCGCCCGCCAAGTTATCGATGTGCAATGTCACCAATGCGTGGTTGACGAAGCCCTGGAAGAATTCCTTTATCAAGTCCACATCAAAATCGCCTACGCTGTCGCGCACGAATTTACAATTGAACACTAGGCCGGGACGTCCGGAAATGTCGACGACCGCACGGGAAAGGGCCTCATCCAGGGGAATATAAGCATGGCCATAGCGCCGCAAACCCTTCTTGTCGCCAATGGCCTGATTAAACACCTGACCCAGTGTGATGCCGATGTCTTCAACAGTGTGATGTGCGTCGATGTGCAGGTCTCCTTTGGCCAGAATACTCAAATCCAGCAAGCCGTGCCGAGCGATTTGATCGAGCATGTGATCGAGAAAAGGAAGTCCAGTATCAAACTTGACCTTGCCGCTGCCATCCAGATTCAACTCGATGCTGATCTGTGTTTCCAGGGTATTGCGTGAAACTTTCGCACTGCGCATGATTTAGCCCTAAGCGATTTGAATTATCATTTCTTGTAATGCAACAATAAAGGTTGCGTTTTTTGTCCCGATATAACCAACGCGTGGCTGTTGGTACTTTAGATGGCTTGGCAACCGCGACCACATCCTTGCGTGGGAAGTTAATCTCCGCAAAAACTCACTTTACGCCGCGCACACTCTCTTCTAATGCAGCCACAAACCGTTCATTTTCGTCTGGCGTGCCTATAGTCACGCGCAAACAGTCCTGCAGCATCGGATGCCCGCCATTCAAATTCTTAATCAGCACCCCGCGCTGCTTCAAACCCTCGAATACCGCATCAGCACCTGACACGCGGAACAGCAGGAAATTTGCCTCGCTGGGATAAACCCTTACGGTGGCCATTTCGCTTAACTGCCGGTACAGTCTTGCACGGTCCCTTTTGATTTGTTCCGCTTGCCGCAGTAACACATCATGATGCGACAACAACTTCTCGGCCACCAATTGCGGCAATACGCCAACATTATACGGCAAGCGCAGCTTTTCCAGCTGCCCCAGCCACGCACTGCTGCCTGCCAGATAACCGATGCGCAACCCAGCCATGCCAAGCTTGGAAAAGGTACGCATCACGATCAGATTTGGATATCGCGCAAGTTGTGTGATAAAGGTGTGGCTGGCAAAAGCATAGTATGCTTCGTCTATCACCACTAAGCCCGGAGACGCTTGGATGATCTGTGCCACTGCGTCCGCCGAGAAGAGGTTGCCGGTAGGATTATTGGGATATGCCAAAAAAGTCAACGCGGGTCTCTCACGCTGGATCGCTTCCAGGGTCGACGCCAAATCCAAGGAGAAATCGGCAGTCAGGGGCACACCCACGAATCGCATACCGATGAATGTCGCAATCATTTTGTACATCACGAAGGATGGTTCCACGCTCAACAGTGTCGCGCCCGGCTTGTTAACCGCCATCGCCAGCAACTGGATCAACTCGTCCGAGCCGTTGCCAAGCAGCACCTCCATCCCTTGCGGGAACCCGCTCAAAGCACGGATCTTTTCCTTAAGGGATGCCGCGCCCGGATCCGGATAACGGTTGATAGCAGCTGCAGCGACCATCTCTGAGATTTCGGTGCGCAGTTCGGGCGGTAAGAGATATGGATTCTCCATCGCATCCAGCTTGATGTACCCGGAGCTGACAGGTACATGATAAGCATGCAGACCAAGAACTTCCTGGCGCAGCAGCACGCCCGCGAGAGAAGATGCCGAAATGGAAGACATGAAACGAAATAAATCGTAATAGCAACAAATCTCAGCTTATCACATATGGCTATCTCTATAAATTCAGATTTCGCCTTCCCTGCAATCCATTGGCATTCCGCAACTCAAAACAGACCTTTCCCGCCCGATTGCTGATCAACGTCAACCGATAGCCCATCTGTTCCGCCCAACGCGCGGCCTGGTAAAGGCCTATTCCCAAGCCATTTTCGGAAACAACGGCACCACGCAGCAAATTTGCGGCAATGTTTTCCGGGATGGAATCGCCGTTGTCGCAGATGATAAGCCGCATCGGTTCGGGCTGAATTTCGACTGAGATGGTGATGGCGGGTTCTGACTGGCGTTTTCTTAGGGCGTTATCGATGAGGTTGTCGATTACGCAATCGAAGAGGGCAGAGGGGATGTCTTTGTCCGGTAAACTCTCCGGAGCGTGCCAGTCAATCGCCTGATACAGGTTGCGCTGCCGTAGCGCGTCCCACCAGGCGTTCATGGCTAGTTGTGGAATTTCGCTTTCAACATGCGGCTGCTTAAGTTTAAGCAAGGTCATCTCGATACGCTGTACGAGCAAAGGAAGTTGCTCCCGCAACAACTGTCTTCCTCGCTCTTCATTATTTTGTGCGATGGAAGTCAGTGAAAGCAGCGATTGCAACATGTTTTTCAAGTCGTGCGTAAGACGCGAGCCGGTCTCATACACAGCCTGCAAACGCGCGATGTCGCGCAGCCTTTGTTCGCGGTGTTTGGCATGATAGAAATAGCTGATCAATTGGGCAAGCAGATGTATGTGCAACAACAAGGTCGGGCTGAGCATTTGCTTCGCATACAGCGTCAGACGCAACCCGCCTTCTTGTACTACTACGGCGTGGCTGCTGAACTGCCCTAGCTGGCCAGTTGCATCGGGCGATTGCCATGACAAACCGGACAGCCACGGAAAATCGGCCAGTAAGTTGATAGCGCGGCGCAGATAGGCAACTGCATCTGGTTCGCGCTGCGCAGCCTCGGTCAACTGGGCGAGCCAGCTTTCAAACGGTGTGCCAACATTCAGCAGATAGCGCGAGAACATCACCTGCAGGCCGCTGAATCCAAAGCGAGGATTCCACAAGCCGCTAAGTGCCAAGAGCACCAACCCGATCAGGAACAGCGTGCGCAGCAACGCTTCCAGATAATCAAGCCGCCCCAAAGTCATAAAGGCAAGACTGCCGAGCACCACCAAAGTCAGTAACATGAACAGCAACAAGCTGTATATGAAGTCTACCGTCTGCGTTTGGTCGGCTGGCTCCCTATTTACAGGCAGGAAGGCCATGGCAAATAACAGCACGGGAAGCACATACCATATCAAGATGCGCCCCGCTTCAATGGAGGCTTCGTCATTTACTATGTTAGGTACCACCCAGAACAGTAATGCCGCCATCAAATAAGCCATCAACAACAAGTATAACAGGCGGGTCCAGCGGTCCCGGAAGGCAAATACCCGCGCACCAACCAAGCCAAACAGACCTGTCAGCCAGAAAGCGATTGCCCACCAGGTCAGCCAGAACATCGCCGCTATGGCCGCCAGTACGATGATTACAAGGGCGCCATACCCCACTTCGCGTTCGCCACGCCACAGAGGTTGCCAGAGCAGAAACAACCCGAGGTGAGCCAGCAACAACGGGTGTACCCACGGATTATGCATACCGAGCAATAACGCGCCGTGCAATAGCCAAAGCATCGGCAGTAGCAGCCAGCGACCGGTACGCAAGCGATTCCCCACCTTCAGTGTCAGCATTTCGTCGTCATCCTGTCAGCAATTCGTCAAAAAATCACCCCCTCTGGCTGCTCATGACTCCTTCTGAGTTCCCGAACAGATCCGTTGAATGACCCCAATATTATCCTAACATGCTGTTTTATTGTAGTTTTTTTGCAAAGACAGTGGTGAAGCCGAACTCTCGGGTACCCTTGGCACGGCACTTGCAAGGGACTACACGTAGCATTCACAATTATATGAATTAGGAGGGTACCATAATGAAACGTAGTCAATCTGGCTTTACCTTGATCGAAATCGCCATCGTATTGGTGATCATCGGCCTGTTGCTGGGCGGCGTGTTGAAAGGACAGGAGCTTATCAACAGCGCGAAGGTCAAGAACCTCGCCAACGACTTCAAGAACGTTCCCGTCTATATTTACGGCTATCAGGACAAGTACAAGGCGCTGCCGGGTGATCAAAGCCAGACGACTCTCGATGCGCAATTCCCTCCTGCGGGTACCGCCCAAGCTTGTACCGGGGGTACCGGAATCTCCGGGACTTGCGCAACGAATAACGGGGTCATCGATGGCGGTTGGGATGCTACTACAAACGCAACTGAATCTTACGTATTTTGGCAACACGTCCGCCTCGCCGGTTTTGGCCCTGGTTCAACAGACACAAGTGCCGCGGCCGCGGGCTCTTACCGGCCCACCAATGCTGTTAACGGCTTTATTGGCGTAACCAACGCAGCACAATCCCCGATTAACGGTTTAAAGGGAACCTACATTGTCTGTTCCGACGCCATACCAGGAAAATTTGCCAAGCAACTTGATGTTACCCTGGATGACGGCAACACGGCCACCGGTTCTTTGCAGGTCGTTCTTGCTGGCACTGCCACTGGTGCGGCGACAGCACCGATTGCCACCGCAAATATAAATGATGACACTACTTACCTGGTGTGCATGGGTTATTAAGCAATCACCCGGCGTGACCCAGCCCGCTGTTCGCAGCGGGCTTTTTTATTGTCCTGTGTGCAGCAATGATTCGGCGGCCTGCAATGCCTCCGGTAATCCGAGCAGTACCAGGATGTCACCCGCTTGCAGCAACAGTTCTTCGCTCGGTTGCGCGCCGTAAACATTGCGCCGGCGCACAGCATTCACTTCCACGCTCAGTTCCGCGAGGCCGACCTCGCCCAACTTTCTCCCCACTGCTGCCGAATAGTCCTTAAGCAGCACGCTTAGCAAGCGCGGCTCCAAATTTTCACCGGCCTCATCCTCGTTGTATTGAGTGGTGCGAAAATAGCCGCTGAAAGCCGCATAACGACCTGCCCGGCTCTCTTGGACGCGCCGAATCACGCGGTTCAGCGGCACGCCAGACATCAGCAGTACCTGTGAGGCCAGCATCACGCTACCTTCGGTCACTTCCGCCACGACCTCCGCTGCGCCGGCCCTCTTGAGTTCTTCTATGTAGGCGTCGTCCGTAGTGCGCACGACGATCGGCAGATCTGGGCGCATTTGATTCGCATGGTGCAGGATCTTTAGCGCAGACTGCTTGTCGTTATATGTGATCACCAACGTTTTAGCGCGCATCAGTCCAGCGGCCATCAACACCTCGCGCTTTGCCGCATCGCCGTAAACGACGCTCTCTCCCTCCGCCGCGGCCTCGTGGACGCGGCGGGGGTCAAGGTCCAGTGCAATGAAACGAAAATTCTCCCGTTTCAAGAAGCGCGACAATGCCTGCCCGCTGCGTCCATATCCGCAAACGATCACGTGAGCATCGCTGGACATGCTCTTTACCGCGATCTGGTGTATCAGAATGGCACTATCCATCCATGCAGATGGCGTCAGATTCCGAACGATGACTTCGGCGTGTTGGACCAGGAACGGTGCAGCCAGCATCGAAATCAACATCGCCGCAAGCACGTTCTGCATAACGTCCGATGGCAGCAGATTGACTTGTCCCGCCAGGGTCAGCAACACGAATCCGAATTCGCCCGCTTGCGCCAAACCGAGGCCGCAGCGGATCGCCGTGCCCCAATCCCCGGCGAACCAGCGCGCCAGCAGCGCAACCACCGCCGCCTTGAACGGCAGCAGGATCAGCAGAATCAATAGTACCCAACCGAATCCGGCAATCACGCTATGCAGGTCGAGTTGCATGCCAATGGTAACGAAGAACAGTCCAAGCAGCACATCGCGGAAAGGCTTAATGTCTTCTTCCACCTGATAGCGATATTCAGTTTCGGAGATAAGCATGCCTGCGACAAACGCGCCCAATGCCAGAGAAAGCCCCGCCAATTCAGTTAGGTAAGCCAGCCCCAAGGTGAACAGCAACACATTGAGCATGAACAGTTCCGACGATTTTTGACGGGCCACCAGATGGAACCACGGGCGCAATAACCGCTGCCCGAAGATCAGCAGAGCGGCCAGTACGAGCGCCGCTTTGAGCATGGCGATTCCCAGCGTGACATAGATAGTCTGTCCGCTGCTGGCCAATGCGGGAATGATGATGATCAGCGGCACAACGGCCAGATCCTGAAACAGCAGCACCCCTATGATTTTCTGTCCGTAAGGCAAATTCAGTTCGGCGCGTTCGACGAGCATTTTGCTGACGATTGCGGTGGAGGACATGGCCAGCACGCCGCCCAATGCAAGCCCCGCACGCCAATCCAGCCCAAAGAACAGCGACGTGAGCATGACCAGCAAAATGGTCGCCACCACCTGCGCGGTGCCCAACCCGAATACCAGACGTTGCATGCTGCGCAGGCGTGCCAGACTGAACTCCAACCCGATACTGAACATGAGGAACACGACGCCAAATTCAGCCAGGTGACGGGTTTCCGGCGCATCGTGTATCCACCCCAGCGCATGTGGCCCGATCAGGATCCCGACCAGAAGATAGCCCAGCATCGCCGGCAAATGCAGGATACGGCACAGCACCACCACGCCGACGGCGACGGCGAGCAGTATCAACAGTAGTTGCAGCGAGTCAGTCATGGACTTGTTCTAGCGACATTAGTGCCATGTCCGGATAATGCCCTAATTGGCGCCTCCTTTCAAAATTTCGCCACGGGTCAAAATATCGCTGCCGGGTAAAGGCACTGTTATAATGTGATTCTTATGAATAATCACGTCTCTGCCTCACCGCGCGCGCTCGACCTCGCCCGCGAAGTCCTGGAAATCGAAAGTGACGCCGTGCACGCCCTGAGCAAACGACTCGATGACACTTTCCTGCATGCGCTGGATGTCATTCTGCGCTGCGAAGGCCGCGTCATCATCAGCGGCATGGGCAAGTCGGGCCACATCGCGCGAAAGATCGCCGCGACCATGTCCAGTACAGGCACGCCGGCATATTTCGTACATCCTGGCGAAGCCAGTCACGGTGACCTTGGTATGATCACCAGTGCGGATGTCATCATCGCACTGTCCTATTCCGGTGAGAACGAAGAACTACTGACCATCGTGCCAGTCATCAAGCGCCGGGGCGCAAAGCTCATCAGCATGACTGGCAATTCCTTATCGAGTCTTGCAAAGGTCTCAGATGTGCACCTCAACGCGGCAGTGGATAAAGAGGCGTGCCCGATGGGCCTTGCGCCCACTGCCAGCACCACCGCGGCACTCGCGCTGGGCGACGCACTGGCGGTGGCGTTGCTGGATGCCAAAGGTTTCAGCGCCGAAGATTTTGCCCGTTCGCATCCGGGTGGCAACCTGGGGCGGCGACTGCTCACCCATGTAAGCGATATCATGCGTAGCGGTGAACGCCTGCCGATGGTGCGCGAATCGGCGACGCTTGGGGATGCGATTCTGGAAATCTCGAAGAAAGGCGTGGGCATGACAGCCATTGTTGATGCTGACCAGCATGTGTTAGGCATATATACGGATGGCGATCTTCGCCGGACGCTGGCACGGAAACTGGACTTCAACGCCACGCCGGTATGCAACGTGATGTCTGCAAATCCGCGCTGCATCGGCCCGGATAATCTCGCCGCCGAGGCTGTACAGGTGATGGAACAGTACAACATCAGCCAGATACTGGTGGTGGATAAACATAACACACTGGTCGGCGCACTCAACATGCACGACCTGTTACACGGAAAAGTCATTTAGGGATATCCGGTTGCTCCGGGTGAGGGGGAAATCATGCTGACGAGCCGCGCAAAGTTGATACGCCTGATTGCGTTTGATGTGGATGGAGTGATGACCGATGGCGGGTTGTACTTTTCCGATTCCGGCGAGGAGTTCAAACGCTTTAATTCCCTGGACGGGCACGGCCTGAAGATGCTCCGGAACAGCGGTGTGGAAATCGCCATCATCACCGGCCGCACTTCGCGTTGCGTCGAGACGCGCGCCAAGAACATCGGTGTCGCGCATGTCTATCAGGGCGTGGAAAACAAACTTGAAGCAATGGTGGCTCTACTTAACAAGCTCAAGCTATCACGAGATGCGGCCGCGTATATGGGCGATGATGTAGTTGACCTGACTGTGATGCGCCATGTCGGTTTGGCAATCAGCGTACCTGAGTCGCCTCAACTGGTGCGCAAACATTCCCACTATGTCACGCAGTGTGGTGGCGGACATGGGGCGGTGCGCGAGGCCTGCGAGATGATCATGTCGGCGCAGGGTACGCTCGACACCCAGTTGGCGCCATATTTGCAATGAATCTCTTGTCCCGTGCCCGTTACTGGTTGCCACTGTTGCCGTTGATCGGATTGTTGGGGGCAACCTACTGGCTGAACCAACAGGTGCAACCGGAACCTGCCAAACCAGACAGCAGCAAACGACATGACCCCGACGCAATCGTTGAAAACTTTTCCGCAACAAAACTGGATGAGCAGGGCATGCCAAGTTTCATGATGGCTGCGAAAAAGCTGCTGCATTACCCGGATGACGACAGCACCACGCTGGAAGAACCGCACATCACGATCCTATCCACCGGCCAACCAGCAATACATGCCATTGCCAGACGTGGCACCATCTCCAGCAAAGGCGACGAAGTTTTCCTGCACGAGGACGTCGAAGTTCTGCGTGACGCAACCGCTAGGCAAGATGAACTCAAGCTGCAAACCGAGTATCTGCATGTCGTCCCGGATCAGAATTTGGTGAATACGGACCGCGCAGTCACTATTTTCTCTGCACACAACATCGTGCATGCGACGGGCATGGAGATGGACAACAAGACTCGTACCCTGAAACTGCTTTCCCAAGTTAGAAGCGAACATGCCGCGAACAAAGAATAGAATACTATCAGCAGTCCTCTTGTTGCTGTGCTGCCAAGCCTGTTTCGCCGAACGGGCCGACCGCAATGCCCCTATCAATTTGGAAGCCGATCAGGTGCTGATGGACGATGCACAGCAAATCAGCACCTTCACCGGTAATGTGCGGCTATCACAAGGTACCCTGCTGCTACGCGGCAACAAGATCGTTGTGATGCAGGACAAGGACGGTTTCAAGCATGCCACGGCATATGGAAACACGGCCGAATTCCGACAGAAGCGCGAAGGCTTTGATGAGTATGTCGAAGGTTATGGCGAACGCATAGAATATGACATGCGCACCGAGACATTGAATTTTTACGAACAAGCCCGTTTAAAGCGCAATCTGGATGAAGTGCGCGGCAATCATATTACGTATAACGCCCATACCGAAATCTTTCAGGTGAACGGTGACAGTGCAAGCCAGGTAGGCGTGCCGCCGCAGCGGGTGCATGCCGTAATACAACCAAAACCCAAGCAAGGTAGCGCAACACCATCCTCGCCGGACGCATTACCGGCCACAGCCATTACACCCAAAGCTCCCACCGAATGAGCATGAGTGAACTGCATGCAATCGGCCTTAAGAAGAAATACGGCTCACGGACCGTGGTGCAAGACGCGTCGCTCTCGCTAAAGAGTGGTGAAGTAGTTGGTCTGCTTGGTCCGAACGGCGCCGGGAAAACCACTTCGTTCTACATGATTGTGGGGTTGATCGCTGCTGACGGCGGTGAGATTTCTATTGATGGCCAGAACATTACCCATCTACCAATACACCGCCGCGCGCGATTGGGACTAGGCTACCTGCCACAGGAAGCTTCGATCTTTCGTCGCCTCACCGTCTCGCAAAACATTCAAGCGGTATTGGAGTTGCAGGGTCGGTCTGAAAACGGCCTCCGGAACCGCATGGAGGACATACAAAATCGTCTGGAACAATTACTGGAAGACCTGCACATTTCGCACATCCGCGACAACCCCGCCATCAGCCTGTCCGGCGGAGAACGACGGCGGGTGGAAATCGCTCGAGCATTGGCGACCGACCCGCGATTCATTCTGCTAGATGAACCGTTTGCGGGCGTTGACCCCATTGCAGTACTGGATATCCAGAAGATTATCCGCTTTCTTAAAGAGCGCGGCATCGGTGTCCTGATCACTGACCACAACGTGCGGGAAACGTTGGGCATCTGTGATCGTGCCTACATCATCAACGCCGGTTCGGTCATGGCAGAAGGCAAGCCGGATGAAATCATCTATAATGAGGGCGTACGGAAAGTGTATTTGGGCGAGAACTTCAAGCTGTGACCCGAAGAGATCCCCTGTACAAAACCAGGCAATGAAAAACACTCTCCAACTTCGGCTGTCCCAACAACTGACGCTCACCCCGCAGTTGCAACAGGCTATCCGCTTGCTGCAACTCTCCACGCAGGATATGCATCAAGAGGTCGCGCGGTTGCTGGAAGAAAACCCCATGCTGGAAATGGCTGAGGAGTTCCCGGCGGGCACCTTTTCTCAGAATGCGACATCTTTGCCATCGTCCAATACTACTGCCAATGCCAACGATGAATCTGATCAGTCCTCTAGTGATGGCCGTAACGATGTGGAATTTGACAACGAGCCGTCCGAATGGAATTCGAGCGGAAGCTCCATGCGTAGCACGGACGACGAAGACGACACATACCCTGAACAAGCTGCCGAACAAGCCAGCCTGCGGGCGCACCTGCATAGTCAATTGACCACCAGTTCACTGGATGCCAAAGACCGCAAGGTAGTCGGCTTGTTGATCGACGCGCTAGATGAGAACGGATATCTGGCGCAGGATCTTGAAGAACTGGCAGCGATGCTGCCCCCTGAACTTGAAATCAGTCTGGACGACTTGGAAACGGCGCTGGTGCAATTGCAGCACCTCGACCAACCGGGGTTGGCCGCTCGCAATCTGGGAGAGTGCCTGGCACTGCAACTCAAAGCTTTGCCAGAGGATACGCCGCAGCGCAATCTGGCGATTCGTCTGGTAACCCAACACCTTGATTTGGTTGCAGCACATGACTTTACCAAGATCAAGAAACTGCTGAGGTGTTCGGATGATGAATTGCGCTCTGCGCAACACTTGATCACGGGCCTTAATCCGAAACCTGGCGCCGACTTTGGCCATAGTGTCGCTGATTATGTGGTGCCCGATGTGATTGTGGAAAAACACAGGAACAAGTGGCGTGTAAGACTCAATATGGAAGCAATGCCCAAGCTGCGTGTGAACCAGATTTACGCCAACATCTTGCAGCAGCGATCCGACAAGAATTCGTCTCAGCTTGCCACCCAATTGCAGGAAGCGAAGTGGCTGATCAAGAATTTGCAGCAACGCTTTGATACCATTCTTCGCGTTGCTCAGGCTATCGTGGAACGGCAAGGCAACTTTTTCGAGCAAGGCGAAATCGCGATGCGGCCCCTAGTGTTGCGTGAAATTGCCGATGAACTGGAGATGCACGAATCCACGGTATCGCGCAGCACCACTCAAAAATTCATGTTGACCCCGCGCGGCATATACGAATTCAAGCATTTTTTTGGCAGCGGTCTAGCCACCGAAAGTGGCGGCACCTGCTCATCTACTGCGATACGCGAGTTGATCAAACAGTTGGTCAACTCGGAAGATGGCCACAAACCGCTTACGGACAGCCGCATGTCAGAAATCCTGGCACAGCAGGGCATAGTTGTCGCTCGGCGTACCATAGCAAAGTACCGGGAAGCACTACGAATTCTCCCGGTTAATCTTCGTAAATCACTTTAAGCAAGGAGCATTTAATGAACCTTCATCTGACCGGACGCCACTTGGAAATCACACCCGCCATTCGCGACTATGTGACGGGGAAATTTGGCAAAATCAAACGCCACTTCGACCACGTGATTGATGTGAATCTCATCCTTTCCGTTGAAAAACTGAAACAGAAGGCTGAGGCTACCATACACATCAGTGGCAAGGATGTGTTCGTGGAATGCGACGACGAAAACTTGTACGCTGCGATCGATGCGCTGGTGGATAGACTCGATCGTCAGGTCATGAAACACAAGGAAAAACTATCGGCGCGTCGCCATGATGATACCGGCAAACATGCGGCAGCCGAGTAATTAGCAGGGGCGGCCGCGATGTGTCCCACGTTCAACGATTCCCGAGAATGAACCTTATCAGCAAAATCCTGGCGCCCAACAATATCTTGTTGGACACCGAATCCACCAGCAAAAAGCGCGTGTTTGAACGCGTTGGCTTGTTGTTTGAAAACAACCAGCAAATCGCGCGCAGCCAGGTCTTCGATAGTCTGTTCGCACGCGAAAAGCTCGGCTCAACCGGGTTGGGACAGGGCGTAGCGATTCCCCATGGACGTATAGCAAAATTGCGCGATGCAACCGCCGCGTTTGTCAGGACCTCGCACCCGATTCCGTTCGATGCTCCCGACGGCCAGGCGGTGAACCTCATTTTCGTATTGTTGGTGCCGGAGCGCGCCAACGATTTGCACCTGCAAATTCTTGGCGAGCTGGCACAAATGTTCAGCGACACACAATTCCGCAATCGCCTGCTCACCTGCACGGACATCGCCAGCATCCACCAGTTGTTCACCGACTGGAGCAGCTCCTCATGAATACCCATATTGCTCGTAATGGTTACCGCGCAACGCCCAATCCAGTCGCGCAGTAGCTTGATGGAGGTTATCTGATGAGCCAGGTCAATGTCCGGCAACTGTTTGAAGACAAGCAGGAGCGACTGCAACTCAGTCGTGTCGCCGGAGCGGACGGCACGGATCGCTACATCCAGAGCGATGAGGTTGAGATTTCAAACAAGGGGCTCATTGGCCACCTCAACTTAATTCATCCGAACTGGGTCCAAGTCCTGAGCGCAACTGAGATCGATTATCTGCGAAACCTGAGCCGGGAACAGCGCGACAGCGCGTTCCACCAGATCGAGCAGAGCGGCACCACGTGCTTGATCGTGGCCGGCACAACGGACATACCCCCTGAACTCGTCGATTTTGCGAATCAATCCCACATCCCGCTGTTCGCTTCGCCGCAAGCCAGTGTGCATCTGATGTGGCTGCTCCGCCACTATCTCGCCAAGGAACTGGCCGAATCCACTACGCGCCATGGCGTGTTTCTTGATGTACTTGGCGTTGGCGTGATGATCACAGGCGAGAGTGCGGTCGGCAAGAGTGAGCTTGGGTTGGAGCTTATCTCTCGCGGCAACGGATTGGTCGCCGATGATATCGTTGAACTGCATCGTATTGCGCCGGATACGCTGGAGGGCCGCTGCCCAGAGCTGTTGCGCGATTTTCTTGAAGTGCGCGGCCTCGGTGTGCTGAACATTCGCACGATGTTCGGAGAAACCGCAGTGCGGCGAAAAAAAAGCCTAAAGCTCATCGTTCACCTGCATCGTCCTCCTGGAGGTGATCTGTCACAAATGGAACGCTTACCGCTTAACGCCACTCATCAAGAAGTCCTCGGCGTGAACATCAGCACGGTGAACATCCCCGTCGTCGCAGGGCGCAACCTCGCAGTACTTGTAGAAGCGGCAGCACGCAATTTTGTGCTGCAACAGCGCGGGATCGACAGCATGCAAGAATTTATCTCGCGCCACGACCAGCTGCTTCTGGAAGATTAGGCGGAGCCCAAGGTGCAGCTATTCCTGATTAGCGGCTTATCCGGCTCGGGCAAGAGCGTCGCACTCAAGGTGCTAGAGGACAGCGGCTATTACTGCGTAGATAATCTTCCGGCCGACCTGCTTGCCGCACTGGTGGAACACCTGCAACGTGCCGGTTACAGCAACATCGCCGTCAGCATCGACGTGCGCAGTGCCAACAGTGTGCAACGCCTGCCGCCGCTGTTGCAGCAAATCAAACAGCAAGACGTGGACGTACATGTGTTGTTTCTGGATGCCCAGACTGACACGCTGGTAAAGCGTTTTTCCGAAACACGCCGTCTGCATCCACTAAGTGACGGTGTTCGTACGCTTCCGGAATGCGTCAGCTATGAGCGCGAGCTGCTTACCGAGATCAGCAACATCGGCCATCACATCGACACCACCGAACTGAATGCCAGTGCACTGCGTGCATGGATCAAGCAATTCATCAACCTGGATCGCGCTCGGCTGACATTGTTGTTCCAGTCGTTCGGATACAAGCACGGCATCCCACTCGATTCAGATCTGGTGTTCGATGTGCGATGCCTACCCAATCCGCACTACAACCCGGTGTTGCAACCGCTCACCGGGCGCGACGCCGCGGTGATCGAATTTCTGGACAATACCCCCAACGCACAGGACATGTTTAGGGACATTCGTGATTTCGTCGAACGATGGTTGCCCAGTTTCGTTGCAGACAACCGCAGCTATTTGACTGTGGCTATCGGTTGCACCGGGGGACAACACCGCTCCGTATATTTTGCCGAAAAGCTCGCGCGATATTTCGAGAAACAGCAACAAGTGCTGGTGCGCCATCGCGAACTTTCTTGAAGCGATGCCTACCGGCGCGTTACAACATATCAAGCCCGGCGATTGGCTGACCATTTTGTTGGGCAGCCTTTCCGTAATGTTGCTCACCCTGACACTGTGGAGCGGCGATCTGGCCGACAAAGCGATCATCCGGGGCGGCGGCAAAATTCTTCACGAAGTGCCGCTGTCGCGTGACCAACAGATTGAAGTGCGCGGGCCTCTTGGCGTAAGCATCATCAGCATTCAGCACCGCAAGGCCCGCATCTCATCCGATCCCGGCCCGCGCCAATATTGTGTGCGCCAAGGGTGGCTGGAACGGGCTGGGGAGATCGCGCTGTGCCTGCCCAATCAAGTGAGTGTCGAATTGGTCGGCAGCAGGAAGTTATATGATAGTCTCAACTACTAAAGAACCTTGCATAAGTTATTATGCCCCCAGGGTGTGCGGGCTCACTCACCCATGGCGTAAACATTTTATACGCCTAGTCGTTTGCCGTGACGCCGGTTGCACTTTTCATAGCTCACTGCCCTGCTTCAATGCTATTGCATGAAAGATATGAATGCCCGAAAATTTTTCTTAGAAGCAACTGCCGAAGACCATCACATGGCGCGCATGGCGGCAGTGGCGCTCGGCCTGACTGTCGTGGAAAATGCCATCCCCTCGCCGCTGCCCGGGGTGAAGCCCGGCTTGGCCAACATCGTCACCCTGATCGTGCTGGACCGTTACGGCTGGTATGCCGCCGCATGGGTGTCGCTGTTGCGCGTGGTGGCGGGAAGTTTGTTGTTCGGCAATTTTTTGGCGCCCGGATTTTTTCTAAGCCTGGCCGGTGCACTGCTTTCCCTGATTGCCCTTGCCTTTGCCCGACATTTGCCAGCCCATTGGTTCGGTCCGGTCAGCCACAGCGTCTGCGCCAGTTTCGCCCATATCGCGGGACAGCTGCTGGTAGTGTACCTGTGGCTGATCCCGCAGGTCGGCGTCGCCTATATGATTCCCATCTTCGCCACCGCCGCACTCGTTTTCGGAACCGTGAACGGGCTGATTGCAGCGCGTTTCATGGATAAAGCCAGCACCAGTGCGATCGGGAGCCCAACTTGAAAACAATAACCTTGGGCTTCACCGGAGCTTCCGGCCTTCCCTACGGCATCCGGCTGCTGGAATGCCTGCTAAAAAGCGGTCATCGCGTGCACCTCGTCTATTCGCAGGCCGCGCAGATCGTCGCCAAACAGGAACTGGATTTTACCCTGCCAAACCGCCCGCCTGATGCAGAGCAGATGTTCGAACAACGCTACGGAAAATTTAGCGGCGAGTTGAAGGTATTTGGCATACAGGACTGGTATGCACCGATGGCCTCCGGGTCCAATCCCGGCGACGCAATGGTGGTCTGCCCCTGCACGATGGGTACGCTTGGCAAGATCGCAGGTGGCATAAGCGACGACTTGATCTGCCGTGCTGCCGACGTGATGCTCAAGGAAAAGCGCGCACTAGTCCTGGTTCCACGCGAAATGCCCTTCTCTGCAATTCATCTTGAGAACATGCTCAAGCTGTCGCGTGCAGGGGCAGTCATCATGCCGCCCAATCCGGGTTTCTATCACCATCCGCAATGTATTGATGACATTGTAGATTTTGTCGTTGCGCGGCTACTGGATCATCTTGGTGTCCCGCAAACATTGATGAAGCCTTGGGGATAGAAGTTGCGGGATGCCAGGGGTCAACTCGATGCGTATTCGCTTTGCCTGGCAGGACATCAATTCGTGATACTTCGCACCAATCACGTTTTTGTCGTTCCGCGCCGAATTGGTTTCTTCGGTTCCCGTTCAGTTGCAACTTCCGCGAAAGGCGGGCTAGCATCGCGCCCGGAATCCCAAAATGCCTCGGAACAAGGAAACGTAGAGGATAATCCGGCACGGCGTAGCGATTGATCATTCGATCTATGAATGCAAAGTCACCGAGGGATACGTGCCGGAATTGTTTGACGAGCTATCGTCGCGGAAGAGGGAGTGGGAAGCTTGACTAACCTGGGCAATCAAGTACCTTAGGCGTTCCGAGCCCAACGTCCGATAATCTCTTCAGCAACTCGCGGACTGGCGAAGCTATAGCCCCCTGCAACGCCTCTTCGATATTCAGCCATACGCTGCCCGGTTGAGGGATCCTTCGAGGTTTGTTCGCCAGGCGCATCAAAATGGGCGTAATGTGCATTTTGAAATGGGTTAGGGCATGGGTAAACCCAGCAAGTTCGATTCTTTCGATGACCTTCATGCCGCTACACTGCAAAAACTCTTCTACCAGCCCTTGCCCATTCGCAAGTTGAGGCGGACACCACAGTCCGCCCCAGATTCCGCTACCGGGGCGTTTCTCCAACAGAATGTCGGTACCGTGCATCAGCAGTAGTAAGGTGATGTTTCTTTCCGGGATGCCCTTGCGCGGTCGCGGCGTAGGCAACTCGCTCACTCGTCCGCTCTGAAAGGCAACGCAATCGCTTTGCACCGGACAAGCGTGACACCTTGGCTTGCTACGCGTGCATAGGATCGCACCTAAATCCATCTGCCCTTGTATGTAACTGGCGATGCCGCGATGTGGCAACAAGGCCTCGGCCTGCTGCCAAAGACGTGCTTCGATCGCCTTTTCGTTGGGGTATCCGCTAATTCCAGAGTAGCGCGCCAGCACACGCCTGACATTGCCATCCAAAATCGCGCGTCGCTCGTGAAAAGCCAATGCACAGATTGCGGAAGCGGTGGAACGCCCGATACCGGGCAGTTTGATGATCTCTTCAAACCGGCGCGGGAATTCACCATGATGTTTTTCCACGATGATCTGCGCGGCACGGTGGAGGTTCCGTCCACGCGCGTAATAGCCGAGGCCGCTCCAGTGCGCGAGCACTTGCTCTTCATTGGCAACTGAAAGTGTCCCGATAGAAGGGAATGAGGCGATGAAACGAAGGTAATAAGGGATCACGGTGGTGACCTGTGTCTGTTGCAGCATGATTTCGGACAACCATATGCAGTAAGGATCCCCACCCTGCCAAGGCAGATCGTGGCGACCATGCTGTCTTTGCCAGCCTATGAGGCGGGAAGCGAAACTGCTCATTTCATTGGGCCCCATTCATGGTTCGATACTTTTTGCTTGCGGTTCAAGATACCCGACACGGACGGCTTGAAGGTCATTTGAACAAGCCCTTTAACCCCTTCTTCAATTCTTCCTGCAATTTTGTCTTGGCTTCTTCCTTCATCTCTCCCTTCTTGGCCTCGAGCTTTTGCTTGGCAACGTCTGCTATCAGCGATCCGAAATCGACTTTATACTTGAGATCGGCAAACGGCCCGCTCAGGTGCACCGGTAAAGTAGCTGCGCCACCACCTTCGGTCTTGGATAGCGTAACCTTGGTCGTGTAATCGAGGCTATCGTTGCCAATGTCGATGTCGCCATTGCCCGCGATGCGCAACATCGGCGATTTCACTGCGAGGTCATCGTTGTGTGCCACGCCGTTGACCACCCTGAAGCTAGCTTTACATTCGCTGAATGGAGTCTTCTCTTCCTTGTTCAGGCCGATGGTCTGCATTCCAGTGTTCATGCTCAGCGACTGCACGCCCTTCACCAGTTTTGGCAGATTGATGCCCTTGATCGCGCCGTCTGACAGATCCACCGCCATGCTGCCAGTCAGTGCTTTCTTAAGGGCACTCACCCTATTCCCCTGCGTTGTGAGGTTAAGCGTGATAGTGCCCGTGCCCTCGATGATATCGAGATCGGCCGCGTCCTTGGTCAGTGAAGCAATCTTGATACCGACAAGATTGCCTTTGACGGCGAAGGTGGGCGTGGCCGGAACGGCATTTACCGAGGCACTGAGTTTGGCGCTGCCGTGATACAGGTCGACTGACAGCGGATTTATGTCAACCTCCCCATTGCGCGCCTTGACGTCAGCGCGCAGCTCCGTGGTATTGATGTTACCGGCTTTGAGCGCGCCCATGCGCAGGCTTCCATCCAAGCTGAGCTGTCGCAAGGCGGAGAGGTCGAACGGTTGCTCCGATTCCACTGATTGACTTGGTTCCGATGATTTTCCGGCTGGCGCGGAGGCAGCAGCATTTCCCGTTTTCTTCGGCAGGTACAGGTCGGCATCAAACTGGTCGACATCAATGCTGAAGCGGATTGCCGGATGGTCAAAGCTGTTCACTGCGACATCCGCCTTGATCTGGCTTTGCAATAAGCCGCCAGCAACATTCACAACCACAGTTTGCTTCTTCGCGTCGAGCTGCATGCTGCCCTTCAATTCACTGCTGATCGATTTGTTTGGCAGCTTGTCGCCGGTGGCGTCCATTGCAAGCGTCAGTTTGGGAAGGCTGTATTGTTGCACCTCGATGTTGCCCGATACCGACGTAGAGAGCTTGACCTTGAAGGTCTCCTCAGGCTGCCTAGCCTCGGCATCCACTGTCAACCCGTTGATCTTGAACAACTGCGCATTGCCTTCCACGCCGGGCACAGAGAGCACCGCGACTATATTGCCGATGGCGCCATCCAGTTTGGCGTTCAGTGTCAGCTTGTCGCTAGAGTATTTGTCCTTGGTCAGACTGAGCGCAGGCGCGTCCAGCTTGGCGTCAAAATTATTCGTGCCTTGTGTGCCGGATACGCTGGCCATGAATTTCTTCGCACCAAATTCCTGCGTGGCGAGATTCCAATTGGCATCACCAGTGGCCTTTACGTTGAGGTTGCTGATGTCGAGTGCGCTGCCCTTTGCCTGCAGATCCAGACCTTCCAAGCGATACAGGTTCTTCTCTAAATCGAAGGTAAGCGCGGTGTTCAGCTGCGCGACGATGTCTAGCTTGGGCTGGTTGGCCTGCACCAGGATGCTCAATTCAATGTTGCCCGGCACGCCATTGGCGATACGCCCGGTCTTCAGACTAAAATTTCTGATTGTATACTGTGCGCCGCTGGTTTCATCGCGATAGTTCAGTGCAGTCTTGTCCAGGATGATGGAAGCGATGTCAAACTTTACAGGCACGCCGGCAGCGGTTGCCGCAGGCATCTCAGGTTTTGATGGTGACGCCGGCTTGGTCTCGGTGGACGCTGGGGATGTTTCCTTGGACAGCAGGTCGTCGATATTGAGCTTGCCGTCCTTGTGTTTGATTAATATCACCGTTAAGCCGCTGACCGCGACTTCACTGACGACCACTTGTTTGGAAAACAATGGCAGCAGAGCCAGCGAAATATGGGCACTGTCAACGGCAGCGAATTCCTGTTCGCTCTTGAATTCGGACAATGACATCTTGCCAACATTGGCGCCAATGGTGGGGAAGAAAGTCAGTTTAATATCTCCGTCGAGCCTGAGGTTGCGCTGCTTATTATCCTTCACCGCTTTGATGATCAGCGGCTTGTAGTCGTTAGGATTGAATGTCGCAGCGATATATAACACGGCGCCGCCCGCAATGATGACGATGCCGACAAAGCCCAACAAACCATACTTGATTATCCTATTCATACTTCCCCCGCGAAAAGAAGAGACACTATCGAATTATAATAGAACGTGTACTTCATTAAGTAATGCCTGCCTTATCGTCAAGGGAGAGATCCGCTGATGGCACGACGCATTGCAGATGTCTGGTCAACCACCACAATTTTGGTGTACCCGAATTTCGTTGTGGCCGGCACTCCTCGCAATTCGCGTCCATTAGGGAACCTACGCGATTCGAAAATTCGTTGTAATCGCTTCCAAGCACGCGGCGCGCCGTGCTATTCACCAGGAACGGCAACCAGCGCCCGCTATAGTCGATCGACAGATCGGCCAATTGGTCGCGCCCGTATTTCCTTGCGATAAAAGCCGTAAAGCTCCCCCGAAAAGGTAGGGAACGTCCCCGTCCGGCCACTCTTCCTTGTAGTTCGCCGCATGAGTGATCGGAGGAAAGTTGTTGTCCAACACCGCCATCCGTAACACCATATCGGATACAGGTGACTGGTTGCGGCCTCCCCCAGTCAACTGGGTTTCTTCATACACCGCCAGCCCCTCGGTCAACCAAACCGGCTGAAAAAGGTTGAGGAAATACAAGTTGCCGAATATATGGGTCAGCATTTCCGGGAGACTGATCACCCTATCGAGTTGGACGATGTGCGTGTATTCGTGGGTCATCAACAACCGCATCTAATCATCATAGTTGGTGGCGCCGAATCACGATTCGCCGAATGGCTGGGTGATATAGAGCGTAATCAGGTTATACGGTAGGCGTGTCGATGAACCATTTGCATCATCCATCGCATCGACCAGCACGATGTTAGTGCGCTCATGCGGTTGTGACTGCATCCGTGGCACCAGTTTGGCATGGACGTCTTCTGCAAGCACCTCCGCCTTACGGGGCAGAACATCTTCACCTTGATGATAATGAATCAACAAATGCGGCGAGGACAACGTCATTCAGGAAAATGAAAGAGGAGCAGCAGATGAATACGGCGAAAAAAGGAGCAGGCATTCCGCTCCACACCAAATTGCTTTACCTTTACTTTAATCCCAGTACATCCTGCATGTCATACATCCCCGCAGGTGTATCTATCAGGAAACGCGCTGCGCGCAGCGCGCCCAGCGCGAAAGTTGCGCGGCTACTGGCTTTATGAGTGATCTCGATCCGCTCACCGGTACCCGCGAATAACACGGTATGGTCGCCCACGATGTCCCCGCCGCGGACGGTGGCAAAGCCTATCGTAGACGGGTCACGCTCGCCAGTGACCCCTTGGCGACCGTACACCGCACACTTTTCAAGATCGCGTCCTAAAGTCTTCGCAATTACGTCGCCCATTCCAAGTGCGGTGCCGGAAGGCGCATCCACCTTGTGACGATGATGCGCTTCGATAATCTCGATGTCATACCCTTCCGCCAGTACACGCGACGCGGTCTCCAGCAGCTTGAACACCAGATTCACGCCCACGCTCATGTTTGGGGCGAACACGATGCCGATTTGTTGCGCCGCCTCCACAAGTTGCGCCTTTTGCGGCGCCTTCAAACCGGTCGTACCGATCACCATGCGCACGCCAAGCTTGCGGCAGATTTCAAGATGATGCAGCGTCCCTTCGGGGCGCGTGAAATCGATCAACACATCTGCGCCCTGCAACGCTGCCTCCACATCCGCACTAATTCTCACACCACAGGGTGCCCCCAGCAATTCTCCCGCGTCTCTTCCTAGCAGTGCACTCCCACTGTGTTCCAACGCGGTGTGCACTACCAGATCGTCAGATTGGGCCACTCCCTCCAGCAGGGTTCGCCCCATGCGCCCACCGCAGCCGGCGATTGCGATTTTGATCTTTCCCATTTCTTCATCCTATCACTTTTGTAACTCTGATTTTGGCGGCACGGTCTCGACTGGCAAGCCACCTTCAACTATGCGCACCAGATTGTCGCTTTCAAAAAAAAGCGTCAAGTTCTGCTTCTCGGCAATTTTTCCCGCACGTTCCAGACGATACGCATAATCCCAGCGATTAAGATGGAAGGCATCGTTGATCATCGGTGTGCCCAGGACAAAACGCACCTGTTGCTTGGTCATGCCGATTTTCAGCTTTTCCCGCATATCCGGTGTTACGAAATTCCCTTGGCGAATGTCCATCTTGTACAGTGTGCATGATGACAGAGCCGGCGAAAGCAGGGCCAGAGCAAACAAAATAATCCTGATATGCATCACATCTCTATACCGTCAGTAAACTTTGAAGCCGCCTAATCCAGCGACATGTTAAGAGCTGAGCATGATACCTCAAGCCGCTGCGCCCAACATTTCGGCAGCATGCCTGCGTGTCGTTTCGGTGATCTTCACGCCACCCAACATGCGCGCGATCTCCTCGACACGTTGCGCGTCATCGAGCACGGTGATGTGGCTCAGAGTGACGCCATTTTCCACTGCCTTGCTGACTTGCCACTGCTGGTCAGCGGCCGCGGCAACCTGCGGCAAATGGGTGACGCACAACACCTGATGGGTTTTGCCGAGTCTTTTCAGCAAATGCCCGACAATTTCTGCTACACGGCCGCCGATGCCGCTATCCACCTCGTCAAAGATCAACGTAGGCACATTGGTGACTTGTGAGGTGGCAACCTGGATGGCCAGGCCGATGCGCGACAACTCACCACCGGAAGCGACCTTCGCCAAGTTGCGCAGCGGTACGCCTGGGTTGGCGGCGACCTGAAACTCTATGTGTTCCAATCCGTTTGCATTGCCCTCCGCCAACGGCAACAAAGCCACTGCAAAACTGCCTCCGTGCATCGCCAAAGTCTGCAGCGCCGCCGTAATTTCACGCGACAACTTGTGTGCGGACCTCTTGCGTGCCGCCGTCAACTCCTGGGCTGCAGCAAAATAATGCTGCCGCGCCAATTCTTCCTGTTGCTCCAACTTGGCCAAATCGGCATCCGCGCCTAGCTCCGTCAGGCGTGCAAGGATGCGTTGCAACACTTCACCCAGATGTTCAGGTGCAACGCGATATTTGCGCGCGGCATCCATCACACTCTGGATGCGCTGTTCAAGTTCGCGCAAGCGCTGCGGATCGGCATCCAGACGCTGCTGATAATGGCGTAGCGAATAGACGGCTTCCTGCAATTCTGCCTGCGCGCTCTCTAACATCTGGAGTATTTCTGCCAGCTTTGCATCGTGCCGGATGCCATCGCGGATCCGTGCCGTCAATGCGTTAAGCTGAGCCAGGCACGCGTTATCCGCCTCGCTCAACGTCTCCACGCCGAATGCTGCGGTCTCCAATAGGCTCGCCGCATGGGCCAGACGCGCGTAGTCATCCTGCAAGGCGTTCCAGTCAGCCGCATTGAAGCCCAGCCCTTCGATCTCGACGCGCTGAAACTGCAACAAGTCGCGCTCTCCAGCCACCGCGTCGGCATTCTCGCTCAAGCTGATGCGGCGGCGGCGCAGGGTTTGCCACTCGTGATATAAAATTGCGACGCTTTCGGCGCTTTCCGTCATGCCTGCATAACCATCCAGCAGCAAGCGCGGTGCGTCAGCGCGTACCAGTGATTGATGTGCATGCTGTCCGTGGATATCCAGCAACTGATCGCCGGCTTCGCGCATCTGTTGCAGCGTCACACTGCGCCCATTGATGAAGCCGCGTGTCCGCCCTCCTGCCTCCAGCACACGCCGCAAGAGGCATACACCGGCATCTCCTTCCAGCTCTTGCTCGCGCAACCAAATTTGTAAACGTGGCAATGCGGTGATATCAAACTCGGCGGAAATCTCGGCACGCTCACAGGCGTTGCGCACCATGGTTGCATCTCCGCGCTCACCAAGTGCTAGCGACAACGCGTCGACAAGAATGGACTTACCTGCACCGGTCTCACCGGTCAGCGCAGTAAAACCGGCGGCAAAATCCAGTTCAAGCGACGAGACGATGACGAAATCGCGTATCCCCAGGAATTTCAACATTTATCTGGAAATTTGAACATCTACAGGGTCTGGTTCCAGAGCAACTTCTCGCGCAACGTATGGTAATAGCTATGCCCCACTGGATGCAGCAGGCGCGCTACCTTTGGATGGCGGGTGACGATGATCTTGTCGCGCCGCTGCAAATCGTAGCTGGTGTGGCTGTCACAGTGCACGCGAATATCGCCGGTGCGATGCATCAGTATCTCCAGTTCCGAGGAGCCCTTCACCACGATGGGTCGATTGCTTAACGTATGCGGACAGATCGGAACCAATGCAAGCACGTCGAGACTGGGGTGCAATATAGGGCCACCAGCAGACATCGCATAGGCCGTGGAGCCGGTCGGTGTCGCGACGATCAGCCCGTCAGCACGCTGATTGTAGACATATTCACTGTCCACGCGCACTTCGAATTCGATCATGCTGCTGATATTGCTGCGGTGCACCACCACCTCGTTGAAGGCTGAACCAGTGAATGCTTCCACATCATTGCGCAAGACCCGCACGGAAAGCAGCAGGCGTTCTTCGGTGACGAACTTACCCTCCAGCATCGCCGCAATGCTGTCCTGCATGTTCTCCAACGTTAGGTCGGTTAGAAAGCCGAGTCGCCCTTGATTCACGCCGACCAATGGAATATTGCAGGAAGACAAAGTGCGCGCTATGTTCAACATCGTGCCATCCCCCCCCAACACGATTGCCAGATCTACCGCGCCGCCGATTTCAGCCAGATTCATCGCCTGATATGGATTTTCCCGGAGATGTTCGGCAGTGAGGCTGTCTACCACCACGGTCAATCCCCTAGCTGATAAAAATGTCGCCAGGCGCAACAACGGTCCCGCGATTTCCGGGTCTTCATATTTGCCGATCAGCGCGACATTCTGGAAAGGAAATTTCATGGGTACGATTAAACCACATCGCTTAGGCAATGACAAAGCTGACATAAACAGCAAGTGTAGTGAAAACGCCGCGATAACCCGCCCCATGCTGGAATAAGACGTGCTTGCAATGGAACTCCGTTAAGAATCGTACAACCTACAATCCAGAAAGATACTCCGTCAAGCCGTCGATTTCTGGATCAGTCAAAGATTTGGCGACCTTGTTCATCAAGCCATCTGGGCTGTTTGTGCGCGCGCCGCTGCGCCAATTGATGAGCTGGCCACGCAGATACGACTTGTGCTGGCCGCCAAGCACGGGATAAGCGACAATATTGCGCGCTTTGCCCTTGCCGTTCTCGCCGTGGCACCCAATGCATGGCGGAATGCCCCTGGCAGCATCTCCCTTCATGAACAAATTCTTCCCGACCGTATTGACCGCCTTACCATCGCCTTGCATCCTCTTCTGGCTGGCAAAATAAGCTGCGATATCAACCAACTCAGCGTCACTGACGGTTTTCGCCATGGCACTCATTATCTGATGTGTGCGCGCCCCTGACTGAAAATTGCGGACTTGTTTTTCTATATAAAGCTCATCTTGGCCGGCAAGATGTGGGATCAAATCCTCCGAACTGAGGCCGAACTCGCCGTGACAGCCCTGACACAACTGGGACTTCGTCCTCCCCGCGACCGCATTGCCGCCAGCAACGCGTTTCTTTATCGTATCGGCGGACTCAGCGGCGTAAGTTGACGTAGTACAAAACAGGGCGAACGTGACCAAAAAAGCCGCCCACTGGTTATGAATGTGTAGCATAGTTATCGTGATCCGACACCGGTACCAAACAGTTTCATTAAACCACATCACCCAAGCAATGACAAAGTTGCCCATGCGCGCTATAAAGAGGCCTTCTCCATTGCAGGATAAGGAAACAGGCTCGTTGAATACATCAATGCCAATCTGCAGTTCATCCCTACCGACAGAGTTACGGCTCGCCGCGCTCTCTTTGCTTGCGGAGAGCGATGCCACCCGCAAAGCGGAAGGTGTACGCCGGTTGGCGAAGGCATGGCTGGCAGGTGACTTGCGACTGGCTACAAATGCTGCTTTGAGCGCACAACAACCCATTCCGGGCAAACCAGACAAGCCGGAACTGGTGCCGCCGCTCTCGGTCAAGCGTCGCGCGATGAACACTCCGGAAGGCCGCGCAATCCTGATTCACGCGCTGGCACATATCGAGCTCAATGCGATCAACCTTGCACTGGATGCGACTTGGCGGTTCGCCGGCATGCCACGGGAATATTACGCCGACTGGTTGCATGTGGCAGATGACGAGGCGCGACATTTCTCTATGTTGGCCGAACACCTGCAAGGACAGGGCTACTCGTACGGAGACTTCCCCGCCCACAACAGCCTATGGGAGATGGCTGCCAAAACACAGCATGACATCCTCGCCCGCATCGCGCTGGTGCCGCGCACGATGGAAGCGCGCGGACTGGATGCCACGCCGCAACTACGCGCCAAACTTTCGCAGGCCGGAGACAACGTCGCTGCAGCTATTTTGGATATCATCTTGCGCGATGAAATCGGACATGTCGCTGTTGGAAACCGGTGGTTCGGATGGTTGTGCGAACAACGTGGTATTGAACCGTTGGCGACCTATGCCCTCCTCGCAGCCGAGCATCGTGCGCCGGTCATGCGGGGGCCATTCAATCTGGAAGCGCGCAGGGCTGCGGGATTCAGCGAATCGGAGCTGTCCGCGTTAAGAACCGTTCCGAAGGTGTGAGTGAATTCCACGGGCTGTCTTGCTCGCGTCGATCGCATTCCACCGCAATACGGTGAGCATCGGGGCAGCCTAATCGGCAGGGAACAAGGACAGGGATTGCAAACACGCTGTTACCGAGGTCCATCAGCAGGACTACGACCCCCGCGATATTCTGGGCGGCTTCGATCCCGTGATGCAGGCCGAGTTGAAAGTCCGCCACGTGGCCACTTGGTTGGCGTCTATCAACAATCGCATATCGCACGAGAATTCCACAGCCTTGATTAGAATGGATTCCCGGATTGGCTTCCATTATCAGGTTGCTGATATTCTGTTTCTCTCACAGCATTTGCTTTTACCAAAGGATCCAAGATATGTTTTGTGTCAATTTGTTTAGAAAGGAATGACAGAATATCAATTTGTAACAAAGCTGGTAGAAATGCACTTGCCGACTGCAGTAGACTTCGCATCCAGAGTTTTAAAGGGTGGAGAGAATCTATTTTATGAGCATCTGTATGGCGCCCGATGTGCCGCGGTTTTTCTTAATACCTATTTCGCCTGCCATGAACATCATGTTTGATATCTTTAGGTATTTGAGGCCTTATCTCATTATGGGAGCCGCCCTTTCAACTATTCTCACAGGGGGCTGTTGATCTTTTCCGAAAAAGCCAGCAATTGACGATGCCAAAGTCACGCAGTTCGCTGCTCGCGGCTATGACTCCGGAATTGAGTATTTAACGTCAGTTAGCAAGATATCACTGAATATCGGGGACGAGTGTTGTCGAGTCACCATTGTTCAACCCAGTCGAGATGGGAAATATCCACTAGTCATCTATCTTCCGGGGTTGGGAGAATCCAGCGATGCCGGCGGTGATATGCGTAGGGCTTGGGCAAAATCAGGATACGCCGTCCTTTCGGTTCAGCCCTTGAAGGATGATGAAGACGTCTGGTCGTCAGAGGCTGCGCATAATGCCGATTTCGCGTTTATCCGGCATGAACGATATTCTGCCGAGGTGGTATCCGAACGTTTGCATATCTTGACAAGAGTAATTGAAGATCTGAAGCAGCGCGTCGTATCGGCGGACTCCGGCTTACAACACTTGGACTTGTCTCACATCGCGATTATTGGCTTTGATATCGGAGCCAGTTCCGCGATGATCGTCGCTGGAGAAAATGTGCCGGGCGTCTCCTTTAAAGGCTTGTCGGTTGGCGTAAATGGGATCATCGCATTAAGCCCCTATGCCGACTTTTCTGGTTCGGCCTTTGATGTACGGTATCGCAATATTAATGTTCCGGTCCTATCAATAACCAGCGATGCAGACAGCGATACGCACGGAAGCGTTCCACCATCGCTTCATCAGGCGCCATTTCAATATATGCCACCGGTGGACAAGTATCTCTTGTTGTTGTCCGGCGCCGTTCATTCCGTCATCGGCGACGGTGGCACCGACAACGCAGACCGCTTGCAAGGAGATAGCCACAGCGAAGGCTCGGCTAATGGGCGCGCGAATCGTTCTGGCAAGAAATCATCCACTGGTGGGAGTGATTCGCGATCACATTCCAGGCAAGAAGGAGTGACTTCTTCGACTCAGCGCGCGATGATGGAAGTTGTAATCGAGCAGGTATCTACAGCCTTTCTTAATGCGTACGTCAAAAACGATCAATTTTCCTTGGCATGGCTGAAGAATGATGCCCAGCCGTGGATTGACAAGGTCGGGCAGTTGAAGGAAAAGTGACAAGTTGAATTTCCGGGCCACATTCCTTTCCCCAATTCAATTAGCCGGGAAATCCCAATCCGCCAGTCACGAAAAATATTTTGTTTCACTTTCATACAGAGTGGACACACTTTGGTTACCTGATTGGACTAGATTGCAAACAGTGGTCTCGCCCAAGGCACCCTATTTTATGAGGCGAATTCATCACATAAACCTCATATGGATTTGCACCTGGCGTCAAAATCGGTCGTAAGTGGCTTTCTCCGATCGTCCGCTTCCAAATTGAAAGGGTCATTCAAGGTGCACTTGGGACCATATGCTGTGCAGTGTAAGAAACAGGAATGGCGCCGGCAACAACGATCAAGGCGAGGGGAATCTAGCATAGCCATGGCTGAACGCAACTGCCGACACAATTAATTAATCTATTAGGAGAATGATGTGAACATCAAACTAGGCATACTGGCCACTATTGCAACTGGGGCAATCCTTATGACCGCTTTCCATTCGGTTGCCCAGGCGGACCCGGCCGGCCATTACAACCGAGAACAGATGAGCCCGGAAGGAATGCAAGAACATATCAAGGCCAGATTGGATAAATTAGCAGAACGCTTGGAAATTAAAGCTTCGCAACAAGCGGTTTGGGAAGAGTTCGCCAAATCAGTGGAGACGCTGTCAGAGCGAACCGTGAAAAAACCGAACGATGATGCGGATGCGTCAACCATCTCACGCTACCGAGCAGAGAAAGCAACTGAATTTGCGCGGAAGCTCACTAAAGTTGCTGACGCAACCGCCAAATTGCAAACGGCGCTGACAGAAGATCAGCGAAAAGTCCTCAATCAAGCATCACATCGCTTCCTGGATAGGCGCCATGGAGAAAATTGTAAAGGCCATTGGTTTGGCGGTACTGGCCATGGCTGGGATCAGCGCGGAAGTTCTGATCGGGACGGTCGTCATGATGATTCTAGAATGGATTCCAGATAAAACTGTCTTGAATCATTTTTGGGAAGCTTGAAAATAAGCAAGTTGGCGCGCCATGAACCAAGAGTGGAGCCGAGAATCGCTCAAGCATCTGCTTAACCGGTCGCTTGAGCAAATCGACCAGCCTACGCTCGCCCGCTTGCACGCAGCACGTGCGCTTGCACTAAGTCGCCATGAGGCCCGCACTGCAACCCTGCCGTTGTTCGCATGGACTGGCGTGCCTGCCATCCAACATGCATCGGGACATAACCACAAGATCTTCCATTGGATTGGCGCTATGCTGCTTGCGGCCAGCATCTTAAATGGCATCGCGTATTATTGGCAGGAGGCGATGGACAACGACGCTAGTGATGTTGATATTGCAATCCTGACGGATGAGGAACCCATTCAGTATTTCCTGCAATAATCCGGAAAGCACGTGACCGAGATGCGCTGATTACTAAAGGACTACTTGGACTCAGTAGTGTCCGGTTAACTTACATAATCCCGAGCCAAGATTGAGTATTGGCGCGGCTTGCAAAGCAATTTATTTTGGTGCCGATTTGAAATCAGTTTACCCATATTCCGGTTCGAGTAACTTCCAGAGATCGATACCTCTGGGGGTGAGCTATGAACTTGGGCAAGACGTTGTTCGCGCAGATCATGGAGTTCGTGCCGTGGACCAGCTTTGCGCGCATCGTGGCGCGACATGGCGGCGATACACGGGTACGAAGTCTGAGTTGCACCGAGCAATTCCGCGCCATGGCCTTCGCTCAACTGACCTACCGCGAGAGTCTGCGCGACATCGAAACCTGCTTGGCTTCCAATCAGGCGAAGCTGTATGGCATGGGCTTTCGCTCGCCAGTAAAGCGCTCTACGCTGGCCGACGCCAACGAGGGGCGCGACTGGCATATCTGGGCGGACTTGGCAGCCCTGCTCATTCGGCGGGCGCGCAAGCTGTATTGCAACGACAGTTTCGGAATCGACCTGGACAACACCGTCTACGCCCTGGACGCCACGACCATAGACTTGTGCCTGTCGCTGTTTCCATGGGCGCCGTTTCGCACCAACAAGGCGGCGGTCAAGCTGCATACCCTGCTGGATCTGCGCGGCAACATCCCGGCTTTCATCCACATCTCGGACGGCAAGACCCACGAGGTCAACGTGCTGGACCTGCTGACCTTCGAACCAGGCGCGTTTTATGTGATGGACCGCGGATATCTGGATTTCAGTCGCCTGTTCGCATTGCATCAGGCAGGGGCGTTCTTCGTAACCCGAGCCAAGCACGGCATGGACGCGCACAGAGTCTATTCGTTTCCGACAGACCGCAGCACGGGAATCATCTGCGACCAGCGCATCTCGTTGAACGGCTTCTACATCTCGCAGGACTACCCCGAGCAGTTGCGGCGCATCCGTTTCAAAGACCCGGAATCCGGCAAGACGCTGGTGTTCCTGACCAACAACACCGCTTTGCCTGCGATGACCATCGCCGCGCTTTACAAGAGTCGCTGGCAAGTCGAACTGTTTTTCAAATGGATCAAGCAGCATCTGCGCATCCAGCGTTTCATCGGCAACAGCGAGAACGCGGTGAAGACGCAAATCTGGTGCGCGGTTTCCACTTACGTTCTGATTGCCATTGTCAAAAAGGAGCTTCAACTTGATGCCTCTCTATATACTTTGCTACAGATTTTATCGGTGTCTGTTTTTGAGAAAACCCAGCTATCTCAAGCCTTCGCATGCAGCGGGCAGATCACAGAACAGACTGATTTTACTAACCAACTAAATTTGTTCAACTTTTAACCGGACACTACTGACTTGGACTAAAGTAGCAGATATCGCCACGGACCGAGCGGACGATCGAAGATATGGCAGCCAATGTTGCAAGGGAAAGGATAGTCAAAATTACAAATGAGTGAATCGGTTTTCGTTGAAGTCGAGTTTTTTGCGCTGATCGTCTTCTCATTCATCCTACCTGTAAGCATCTACGGTTACATGATGTGGAAGAGAGCGATTTCTCGCATATCAGTGCTGCTGTTCGGTGCTATCCTAATCGGGATTTCCGGGGTAGACATATTTCTCATGCAGCGCCTGGCTGGAATGGCCAAGAATTCGTCTTCATTGCTCGACGACAGGATTTTTACGTCAGAAGTGTCTGTCGGGCTCTATCTCCTACCACTCCTTTTTGCTGGCATTGGCGTAAATATGATCTCTCATGTATTGACCCGTCACCTCACGGATGCCGAAAAGCAATATGATCGTGAGCACTGATACATTATGTTCGCAGTTGAAAATATTGGCCTATGCTTGATATCTCCGAGATTCAGTTTCGTCTCCTCCAGACCGCGGAATTCGGTCATGACTATCATCTGCCGCGAAGGCCATGCTTAACTTGAACGCTGCGTGTGCGTTTTGCCGGATCTTGAGCGACTGAAATGGGTCAGACTGCAATCGTTAACGGGATTTTGATTCCATTGCCGCTTGCATGCGCATTGAATTGAAATGCTTTTTTGGCATTCTCTGTCAAGGAATTAATGGGGGCTTCAAACTCTTAACTAATCGATATTCCTCGATTGCGGAGCGATCCAAGGGATCAGCATATTTTTAAGCAAGGTTTTTCGTCCACATTAGGTCTTTCAAGGAAACAAGTTGATACGCAGACGTTGGAGTATTCCTTACCGCAATACAAAGGGGTGGCGATACCATCTATTCAAGAGAGTTCCAGACAACGGACGCCCAGAGGTTCCTGACGAAATGACTTATGCATAGACTATCCGGCCCATCGGAGGCTAGAATCGTTGCGTTGCTGTCCGATGAACGAATTGCCGAAGCCAACGAAATGGCAGCTGCTGCCCTGTCCATCGATCCGCAGAATTCAGAACTGCACAATCTTGCCGGAATCTGCGAGACTAAGCTCGGAAGGGAATCTCAGGCTGAAATGCATTGGCAGCAAGCTATTGCAATTAATCCGAAGGCGGTGCAACCCTTGTTCAACCTGGGGCTTCTTTATGCAAATTCTGGACGGGCAGAAAAGGCAGAAGAGTTTTTCCGCAAGGCAATAGAATTGGACCCAACCAACAGTGGCGCCCTTTTCAATCTTGGCTTGCTACTCCTGAAGAAGGCACCTTACGAATCTGAACAATACCTGCTTGATTCAGCCCGCATTACGCCCCAAAATGCGGCTGCCTATGCAAATCTCGCACTGATATGCGAAAAGCAGCGGCGGTGGGACGAGGCCGAATACTACTATCGTCTTGCCATTTCGCATGCAGCGGATTCGGTAGACATCCGCTCCAATTTCGCCACATTCTTGGCCAATTTCTCCTCCCCCGCGAAACAGGCCGAGGCAAAATCCCTATTCCTCGAAGTCATAAAGGTTGCACCACGCCATTTTGGTGCGTTGAATAACCTGGGCAAGCTGCTTTTTGAACTGGGATATGCGACCGCAGCCAAGACAGCATACACGGCCGCCGCTACTTACCACCCTAATGAATTGAGTGCACGTCTCAATTTGGGAAATGTACTGCTCCATCTTGATGAATTGCCTTCTGCCAAGGAACAGTTTTATATCGCACTGGAACTCAATCAGGACTTGACCGCGGCGCATCAGGGCCTAGCATCAGTATTTCAACGGCAAGGAAGCGAAGAAAGGGCGGCATACCACCGGGACAAAGGATTTCGCGGGCATCCCCTGTTAACTCTGGATTATCGCGGCCAGGGCAACCCTGTTCCATTGCTGGTTCTTGCTTCTGCCACGGGCGGGAACGTACCTTGGTATTCCCTTATTAATCAGGGCACATTCCACACGACAATCATTGTCGTAGAATATTTCGACCCTGATTCGCCTCTTCCGCCCCACCGGTTGGTGTTCAATGCCATCGGAGATGCGGATTTGTGTCAGGATGCCTTAGAAGTCGCGAATCAACTTGTTGCCCGTATCAACACTCGTGCTCTTAACCATCCCAACACCGTGCTTAGGACAGGGCGGATTGAGAACGCTCGCAGGTTGAGGACTCTTCCTGGAGTGAGGACGCCACGAATTGTGCGTCTTTCGAAATCGGAGCTTTGCTTGCCCGCCGCCGCGAACCATTTGTTTCAGGAAGGACTCGATTTTCCATTGCTGCTTCGTGCACCGGGTTATCATGGAGGGAATTTCTTCATTCGTGTTGATAACCCAGATATATTGGGCACATCTGCACAAAGCCTGCCGGGAGAATATCTGCTTGCAATTGAGTTTCTAGATGGCCGTTCGCAAGACAACCTATTCAGAAAATTCAGGGTCATGGCGATCGAACGGAAGTTATATCCGATACACATGGCCATATCACGCGAGTGGAAAGTTCACTATTTCAGTTCCGATATGGCAGAAAATCCTGCCTATCGCGACGAGGAAGCAGAATTTCTGAACCATTTCGCCCGTCATCTTGGGCCCAATGCCGTATTGGCCCTGGAAAAGATAAGCGACGCAATCGGGCTTGACTATTTCGGAATTGATTTCGGAGTGGACGCGGATGAAAACATACTGGTCTACGAAACAAACGCGACCATGGTCATCGCTCCTATACCTGACGACGCAAAGTGGGATTACAAGCGCGAGGCGATGCGAAATGCATTCGACGCAACCAGCAATATGTTCAACCGGTCCATCGATAGATGCTGAAAGCCTCGGGCTAATGTCGAGAGCAAAAAACGTCTCCGTGCCGAGGCGACAAGGCTAACTCAAAGTCCAGTGTCCGCAATACGAACCATAGCAGCCGTTGAACCACAATCTATTGGGTGGTGGCTGACGGCACCGCTCTGCCCGTTAACGGGCTTGAAGTCTAGTGCCCGCTGTTGACACAGTTTTACCCGTTCGATATCGCAAACCCCAATGACCGTTATGCGGCATAGCGGCCATTGAACCCCAAGTTGCCTGGCAGTCGCTAAGCGATACAAAGCGGTCATCTTCTGGGCAAAAGGAAACGACGATCGCGCGTTCGTAAGTTCGACTGAGCAAACGTAGCTCAAGCCCACAATTACCGTGCGCGTTATGTGGGCAATGCGTCTGCAACAAGCGGGAATGGAACGCGTGGTATGCTATCAGGCCAGTTACACCTTAATCTTTGTGAGGTTGACGCGGCTCGTGACTTCTTTTGCATGAATTGGCTTGACACTATGCGTCCTATTCACCCGCATTCGCCGAAAGAAACAATGACTTCTCAAGCGAGGAAAAGAAATCCTGGTACTGTTTTGGGTCTTCGACCGGTTCTACATTGAATTGAGCGTTCGCTCTAACCAACATGCGGTCACTTCCCTTCGGTCTAACAGAAACAGTTATTTTGATTTGGTAACCCTGCATTTTTGTTGCACTTACACTACCTAGCACCAAATCGGCTCGATCAATCACAAACCCAAGGTCTTGGAGAGTTGAAATAGTTGCGCGAAGAACTCTTTCCTTATCTGATGTATCGAAAATGCGAGATTGGTAACTGCGTTTTTGAAGTTGCGATTCATCCCCTGTATCCAGCACGTGCTGATTCGTCGTGGCACATCCGCCCAGTATGGAAGCGCATATCAAAATAGCTGGCAATGAATATTTCATATTTTTTGAGCCTCCAAAAAGACTGATTTTGAAACACGCTCGTAGAATTCTTGAAAAAGCTTGTCATCGCTAAGTGTTTGGGCATAGGTGCTGTTATCCGATTTTCGCACGATACGCTGGAAAGTGACTCGAACAAAATGGCTATTTTCCATTGCTTTGCCATTGCTGTCCGTCACAGGGCGAATCACCAGAGATACACGAATAGTTTGGTCCTTACTATACGCGGCTGGTCCTCCACCAAACATAGCGAGAATAATTACCATTGTAATTTCACCGGCGTTGCGCGCATCTCGTTGCTTGCTGGCAGTCAGTACACCCAGCTTGGTTTCTGAGTTTTCAAGATTAAATCCGAGGTCTTGCAGTACGTTTGAACACGCGGCCAGCAAGTCTGGCTCCTTAATCCCGTCATAACGCCGTGTTTCGATTTGTCTCTGCTTGAGGAGTTCCGGTGTCACGACAAAGGAGTCCTTTGGCATTTGCACGCAACCAGTAACGAGTAGCGCCATGATAAATGCGAATAAGGACTTCATCTTAGAAGTTCGAATTAGAAGCTCGAGGTATGGTATGCGAAGTCTCGCACTTTTCCTTCTTTATCGAATTTGATGATAACGGTAAGGGTGCGCTGGCTTGTCGAAGATGCGCCTGCCGAAGAACCACCGCCACCACCGATACCACCGGCAACGTCGCCGCCAAAACCAAGGATCAGGGCGCTAACCCCGCCACTGCTTGATGAATATGCTCTGTCAGTTGCAATCTTGTCGTAAACCCATACTTCCCGACGCTCTTCGTCGGTTGAAACGATATTGGGCGCACCAAGCGCCTGCGCCACATCGGCCCCGCTCATCCCAATGCGAATTTCTTTTTGAACCTTACCGACAGTCATGCGATCAGACGAATCATCCTGAACCGCTGCTCTGTGTTGTGCCGCAGTTTGGCATCCAATAAGAAGTGAAGACGTCAAAAGTGCAAAGACGATATGGTGTTTTGATCTTATAAACATAATTGAAATACCTCCGCTTCTTTCACTAAGGAAACCGATAATGAAGCCACTCACGCTCACTTTATAAAATATCTAACGAATAAAAACAATCTATCCCTCTGATACCAACAAATCAACTTAGTAAATTACTTATATATACAATATCGTCATCTACAATATAGCGACTGCTTCTAGTTTCTCAGGTCAAACAAGTCTCTAATAGACGATGCCTAGAAACATTCAGCCATTTTAGATGCGGTCTTTTTTTGCCTTGTTTCAATATACTTCTGAGCAAAACACTCAATTGCTGATCGTCTCCCTTTGGCACGCAGCTGCTATACCAACATGCAAACTGCCTGCCTGAAAGCCGTCACTGATAATATAGATCTGATCTTACGTAGGGAACTTTGATGGATTGCTGTATGGCTTTACACGGCGATAATTGTCCAGCAATTCAGCATTCAGCCGCCACTTGACTTCATCCTCTCGCTGCCAGCCGCTAAACAGGTCTATTCCCATGAGCCATGCCATCTTGTGCTTATGGCAAATCCCATAATGATTGCGTTCTACATTCAAAATGTCAGGCTGCTTGCGGCATTTAGGGCACAGCCCCATCCAATCATCTTGCTTCTCAGGAAAGATAATTACCGTTCCCATAATTGCCGTCTGCCTCCCTGCTTTTGTCTTACGTACCCACCTGCCTAGCAATTACCCTTAAGACATACCGGGCAATGTTATAGGTATATTGTCTGTGTGATATTTTGGTAGTTAGCCCAACTCATGGATCGCGTTTTGCACGGCATTGGCTACGAGTTGTCGGTCTTCGGCGTTACTTCCCAAGATGCTATCCCAATGTAAGCGCACGTAGGCAGATTTATGTCCAGTTTTCAGGATCAAGGTCTGTAGCCCACGCTTTTGCCCTAATCCATAATCGGTCGAATAATTAAGCAAGTCTTGTACCCCCGTTTGCCATATCCCCACTTGGACCGCGTCGATGATCGCGGCCATCTTTCGATGAAACTCTTGAGCCATTTCGACAGTGAATTGTTTATTGTCCATTGTAGTTTTGTTATGGTTGGTTAACGGCGATGCCAAAAAAGGCATCTTCACAACCGCATCGTGCAGTGAATCAAATAGAATATCAAGTCGAAGTTCCACCAAGGGCACCCCTCTGCCCGTTAAACAACTTCAAGTCCAGTGTCCGGTGTTCGCCGCTTAACGGCCATTGAACCACAAGTTGTCTAGTAGTTGCTAAGCGACACTTAGTGCTCATTCAAGATTTCAGAAGGCGAGGACCTGCGGTGCCCAACTGGTTGCCTCAGAGCGGTGGACCATGACGTGGTGCTCACGATTCTTATACGTTATGGCAAAAAAGTAATGTGATGCTTACCCTTTTGTCTATCTTGCTTTAACTGCGCGCGCCCGCAATTGGCCGCATGCGCCTTCGATCTCCTGTCCCGCAGAGTCGCGTATCTTGGCGAGGATGCCATGCCGACGCAGGGTACCCGCCATGTAGGCAAGTCGTTCGGATGAGGGGCGGCGATAGTCGAGGCCGGCGACCTCGTTGAATGGAACGAAGTTCATGACGGCGTATTTCCCTGAGAGGAACTGGGCTATCCTCTCCAGTTCGGCGTCGCTGTCGTTGACGCCCTCGATCAACGTCCATTGATATTGAACCGGATAGGCAGTAGCGCGTGCATACACTTCGGCGCGTTCCACTAGCTCTCTTACAGCGACATGGGGTGCACGAGGCAGCAAGCTGGCGCGCAGTGTCGCATCCGTGGTGTGTAGTGAAAGGGCGAGTGCCGGTTTGACAGTTTCCTTAGCCAGACGCTCGAAGACGCGCAGGTCGCCTACCGTGGAGAAGACCAGATTCTTGTGGCCGATATTTCCGTGTGTGCCCAGCAGATGGATCGCTTCGAGTACGTTATCCAGATTGTGGGCCGGTTCGCCCATGCCCATGAATACCACCTTGCTCACTGCACGGCGTTTGCGCGCGAGCACCACCTGGGCAACGATCTCGGCGCTGCCGAGCTGGCGTTCAAGGCCGTCGCGGCCACTCCTGCAGAAAATACACCCAACTGCACAACCAACCTGCGTCGATACACACAGGCCGCCACGCGGCAGCAGCACGCTCTCCACCATCTGGCCATCGGCCAGTTCGACCAACAGTCGTGCGACGCCTTCATCGGCTGGATGTTCACTGCGCAGGCGCGCCAGTCCATTCAACTCCGCCTCGATGGCGGGCAACTCATTGCGCAACGCCGCCGGAAAGAAAGCTTCTGCAGCACTGTGTTTTCTATCATACGAGCAGGCCTGACTCCAGCCGCGCAGCAGACGATCTTCGTGGCACAGCTTGGCGCCGAAGTCACGCAGACGTTGGCGAAGCTGTGCTATACGCATCATAGAGATCACTCTACCTGCACGGCGAAGTGCTCGCCGGCTGGGAAGGTTACCTCGGCGAATTGAATCAGAGCAGACGGCTTCGCATTTGATTGGTAAAACAAGATGAGAGGGTGTGAATCTAGAATGAAAGTGAGTTCGCAAATAATTAAGGGAAACATTTATTAATTCTAACCGAAGCTTCGACTTCGTATGCGGCGCGCGTCCGCTCAAGCGCACAATCCAAGCGCAGATGGAGAATCCGCTGGCTAAGCAGTTACTGAGACCACTTTTGGCACCAATCTGTCGGTTAAGCAGCTTCAAGTCTAGTGTCCGCTCAATGCTCGATAGCGGTCGTTTAGCCACAACATACATGATGATGGTCGCTATGCGACACATCGGCGAACTTCGCGGCTCTAAAAAGCGCTGAGTTGGCTTTCCGTGCGGGCTGGCAAATTCTTGCCCTCACGCGTATGGGTGATGCGGAATTCGGATTTTATGTGGGAGTTCAACGAAAAATTTGGCATTGACCGGAGTGCGGCGGTCATGAATACTTTGATTTATGCGCTTGAATTTCCTATCATTGTGACGACCTTCTGGACATAGGCTTCCATCATCGGCCTGTCGATGACCTCCAACCTGGTATTGGGGCCATCGGCGGCGGTCGGCGTGGGCATCGCGGCTCACTACACCCCGTGGGTCCTCCCCCCGGTTGTCGCGGTGGCGGGCTACTTCGAGGGGCCCGTCGTCGCCTGGCTCGCCGGCAAGAGCGTGCGAATCGGTTCCATCGGCCGGTTGGTGGCGCGGTAGCAGTAGACTGGGCTTGTCTGTTGTCCACCTCTTTCGTCTGGTGGTGCCCAATTAACCTTGCCCTAACGTCGCTTCCCGCATGCGCCTTGAACCAAAGCTCTTTCCCTCCATCGGCATTACCCAACTTTGTCAGTACTACGAGCCTCTCCGTCACCCCATCACGCCCGGCCTGTCCCTCGCGGGCGTCCGGTTGGTCGTTCGCTCAACCACGTAACAGTGCTTCCCCGTGTTGCGCACGCATTCCTTGTGTACCTGCCGCCACCACTACCCCGGTGCAGCGACTGTGGATGTCCTTCGCTCGGCTCCACGGCCGTGTCAGCCTTCCCCATATGTGTGAATGGGTTGGCCTGCGCATCGTCCCTTTAGAGGATTGCTCAGTGTTCACTCGCGTTACGACCTGCACACTCGCAAAGTCACCTATATTTGGCCCTCTACATCGAAGGCTTCAGCCTCTTCGTTACCTCCATGACTGCTCCGAATGCTTCCGGCTGGAGCAATTTTTCCGGGTGGAGGTTACACCCACTGGAACAGCGCCACCTTTTCACGGCGCAAACATATACGCGACATTCCAAAGGCGGAATGCTCAGAGTGCCCCACTAGGAAATTTTCGATCGCTTCTGTTTGACTTCGATCGTCTGTTTCGGCGAAGGTGAGCGTTTAGCTTTTCTTGGTCCACTGATTGGTTTGTTGGGAAGGGCGGATTTCTTGTGCTCTTTCTTAGGTGCAGTGATGCGAGATGCTCCAGCAGATTTCTTCACCCAGATCGACTGAAGCCACGCCGCAATCACTTGGGTTTTGTCGGCTTGAGGGCGTGCTAGGGCATCCAGAACCGCTGAGATGACCTTATTGTCGGTGCCGTGCATTTTGAGCTGGGGCCGATACGTGTCCACCGCAAGCCCATCATCTTCTGGGCTGCGAGCTAAATGCAAGCCATGCAACAAGATGATGCTAGTTGGTACTCCACCCCTTTCCATCCAACGAACCAACACCTTAGCCACGCCTAACGCCGGATACATGGCGGGCGCGATACTGGACTTCACGGCCACAATTTTGGGTTTGGCCGCATATTGTTCAGGGGCGTGCTTCTTTCTCATGGATCGAGTGTGTTAATTCGGTTTGGCGTAGCGAGGCATATAGTGCCATCGTGTATGGCTTGATTGCAATGGGAATCCATTCTCAGCTTTCCGACCCTTAGCGGACATTGAACCGCAAGTTGTCTGGTAGTCCCTAAGCGATACTAACCGGACAGTCAGAGATGACTATCGTCCATTAGGTCTATTTCTTGGCCTCCCACCGCTCAACCGTCACTGTGCAACCCGCGTGGGGCGTTCTGACATACCGCAATTGGGGTATCGTAGCCCTCTTGTATTTCATAGCAACACCGAGCAGAATCTGCAGCACGTGCACTGGAATCGATGACCAACCACAAGGCAGGCTATCAAATATCTTCAATAGATCCATGGAGGATAAAAACATGGCTAAGATGACGACTAAGGCAATTTCCCGGACAGACCGTGCTAACTCGGTTAACGCATGGACCATCAGTCCTGAGGCGCGCCAGCACATGATTGGTGAGGCCGCATACTACCGTTACGTGCAGCGTGGCTTTGCCCCTGGGCATGATCTTGATGACTGGCTGGCAGCCGAAGCTGACTTTGAAGAGAATAGTCTCAGGCAGCGACCGCCCGAACCCGACACGATAGAGGAGTTCGGGATGCAGCACGGCGGCACCCTAGGCCCCGCGGAGGATGAAGCGTTAAAGCGGGTCATCAGGGGACACCCGCGGCGAGACATACCGCGCATTGAAAGCATGGAGCCAGAAGACGCACCGCCGAAGGAATGATGAAAGGGCCGCATCAGCCCTCCGCAAAAGAGCGTGTTCGAAATCCTATTCATTCAATGAATGACCGCCGAAGGCCGGACTTTTCCCGTTAAACGGTCTGAAGTCGAGTGCCCGCTGTTCGCCGCTTAACGGCCATTGGATCACATGTTGCCCGGTAATCGCTAAGCGACACAAGTATAGTCACTCGATGATGTCATTTCGCTTCCTGATAGCAATCATTCTCCAATTTCGGCAATCGAGACCAAGAGATTATGTGCATAGACAATTGACCTTGCCTATTTTAGTGCGATCGACCCAGCAGTTGCTCCTATATCGTCTGGGCCGGTGGCATGCAATTCGCCAATAATGCTTTTTGAGAAGAGTACAGCGCGCCGATCTATGTTCTTTTCGAATAGTGTGGCAGCGGCGAGGGTGCATCCTATGCCGACCACGACCGCCGCTGCGCAAGCGAGTGCATAAGAGCTCTGGGCAAACAGCGTAAAGACAAGGCAGCCTACTGTCAAAAGGATTGGGAAATGCAGAAGATAAACACTAAACGAAACCCTGCCCATCCATTGAATGATCCGCCCCGCTAAACAACTGCGCAGCGGTGCATTTAGCATTACACCGCCAAATATCAACATGGCACCAATTTGGCTTTGCCAATGGAAGTTGCTTTGGGCGTTGAGCATGGTTATTCGGCTCAGACCGACTAGGAGAAGGCTGACAGCTCCGACATCTTTGGTTAGGCAGATATACAAGCCTAATAGCACAAATCCAGCCCCCAAAAATCTAACAAGGATGTGGCGCTGGCGAAGTAGCGTTCCATGTAGGTGATATAACAGGAAGCCAAACAGGAACAGTGAAAAATGGCTGGTGCCAGCCATCAATGCTATAAGGACAAAAATGGCTGAAAACCAGACACCCCCGATGTAGCGCCGTAACATAGCCAGAGCAAGAACTAGCATCGAACCCCAGAATTCGACATGCAAAGTCCATGTCGGCGAGTTGAGTGCTTGAGAGATTTCATCCGGCACAAAGAAATATGGGAGAAATTGCAGGTAGTTGAACACTGACGACCCGTTGTAACCAGCCAGCATGGAATTGAGCAAGCCATCTCTTGCCAGCGCCGCCAGGGTCAGCGGATTGTTCGCCTGCGAGCCGAGCCAACCAGATTGCGACAGTGCGGCCGCGTCAGTCTTGGCATGAGGGATCAGCAACAATAGTGCTAGAGCCACCGCAGAAGCCACAAATACAGGGATAAACAGCCGCAGAAAGCGCTTAAAGGCTAATTGCGAGAATGCATTTTTCGAGCTCAGGAACGATGGCGCCAGGACGAAGCCGCTCAAAATGAAGAACAAATATACAGCTGAATAGCCATCCATCAAGAGAAACAGTGGCGAATGCCTCAGCGCGCTTTCCCAAGCGAAGTGGATAGGCCCGCGGAGATGTGCCGTGAAGGGCAAAAAGGCCGAAAAATAATGCAACAGCACAACTTGGCCGGCAGCCAGCCCTCGCAGGCCTTCAATATACTTTAGTTTGTGTTTGGCCATTGACGCGAAAACCCCATTTAATTCACTTCGAATATTCTATCTTGAATCAGGTAGGTAACTTTCGGATGAGCCGCGACCCTCACCCCCCTCCTGCACTAAAAGTGCACGAGGAATCACCGACATGTAAATTCTCGATCATTGAGAGTTCCAAGTTTTGCCCCGGCATAAAAAATGACTAAAATGAACTTCAATCGTTACGTCAGGAAGCTCCGATCCAGTGAATTGCATAGCCCGGAAATGGTACTAATTGAATATGCATACTCGCGAATTGCCTTCCCCCGTAGCTGGCAGTCGCCAATGGCAGTAGCTGGCACTAATTTGCCAATACTAACTCGCAAAAGCTTATGTCGGCTGTTTGCTGCATGGCAGACCTTGAAGCACAAGTTGCTTGTCGGTCGCTGTGCGACACAGTCCGGACGGTCAACGTTGCGGAAGGCGTTCGGTCAGTGTTAATTATATAACCGGCCGACTTCACCGATAATCTTTTGCAACTGTTCGTCTACGGGACTGCCCCGAGTGGGGTACTATAGTCCCTATCACGGAAACAAGCTGATGGTGGAAATTGAACGTGGACGTTCTGCTTTTTTCGATTTGCCTTATGGACTTGTGGGGCGTTTTATCTTGTTGATCAACGGTCCCGCAAAGCCTGTTGCCGACTTGGCCCGTTCAATCTTGGCTTTCGTCCTTTCTTTCTGCTGGCAGGCGTGTTCTCGCTATTCTCGATATTGATCTGGGGTAACCTCTATGTCTATGGCTGGCCAGTGCCGCGCTTGCCGTTTTCACCTATGCACTGGCATGCGCATGAGATGATATTCGGTTATGGCATGGCCGTTGCCGCCGGGTTTCTATTGACGGCGGTGCGCAACTGGACCCATCTCGACACGCTCCGGGGATATCCGCTGGCAGCTCTGGCAACACTCTGGCTTGCAGCGCGGGTGGTTGGATGGATGATACCCGGGCAGGTGTTGCCGATGCTGCTGCTGGATTTGATGTTCGATGTTTGGCTCATCGTTGCGATCTTCAGCCCGATCCTGCGTGCAAAACAGCATAATCAAATCGGCATCGCGTCCAAACTGGTGCTGCTTATGCTTGCCAACCTGTGTTTCTATCTCGGCGTGTCAGGTGTGTTGGAGCAAGGCACCGTGTGGGGCTTGTATTCCGGATTGTATGTTCTGCTCGCGCTGATCTACAGCATGGCGCGGCGCGTGTTGCCGATGTTCATCGAACGCGGTGTCGGCTATCCCGTGAAATTAAAGAATTGGGTGTGGATAGACCTGTCCAGCATCTATGTTTTTGTGCTGTTCCTGATCGCCGATGTGTTCTGGCGGAATGTCCCGGTCACTGCCGCGCTCGCCGGATTCCTGTTCGCGGCTCACGCGATGCGGCTGGCGGGGTGGCACACCAAGGGCATCTGGAAAAAGCCGCTATTGTGGGTGTTATACGTCGGTTATGGCGGCGCCACATTCGGCTTTCTGCTTAAGGCGCTTGCACCGTTTACATCCTTGTCGCCTTCTCTGGCGTTGCATGCGTTCGCATTAGGCGGCATCGGCATTATCACCGCAGGGATGATGGCGCGCATCGCCCTCGGTCATACTGGCCGCGATATTCAGCAACATTCGCGATTACTTGCGCCCGCTTTCGGTTCATTGTTCGCGGCCTACGCTGCTAGGGTGCTATTGCCGATGATTGTTCCTCCGGCGCATTACCTGTTGTGGCTGGGCATCGCACAGGCAGCATGGCTGATCGCCTTTGCATTGTTTGTCTGGGTCCATGCCCCCATCCTTGTCAAACCACGAGTGGATGGGATGCCAGGCTAACGGCTTCTGCGTTTCGCTTAAATGCGAGATTTCATACTGCACCACAAATGGCTTGACGGTCGTTATACGACAGATTGTGTTGAAAAACACCTTCATATTTTGAGGTTGCGGATGATATAATTTCGCACGTTGAATTAGCTGGAGGCCTTGACATGATTGGGTTTCAGAGAGATGACCAAAAGCGCCTTTTCTACTCCTTCAATCTTGAAGACCACGTCCCACAGAATCACCTCCTTCGCGGCATTAATCACCATCTCGATTTAAGTGATCTCCACCAACACCTAGCTGAACATTACAGCCACACGGGCAGACCATCCATTGATCCGGAATTGATGATCAGGATGCTGATTATCGGCTACAGCTTCGGCATCCGTTCCGAGCGGCGGCTGTGCGAGGAAGTCCATTTGAATCTGGCCTACCGATGGTTCTGCCGGCTTGGATTGGAAGATACCGTGCCAGACTACTCCACATTCTCCAAGAACCGGCACGGCCGGTTTCGCGATAGCGGTGTTTTTAGACACTTGTTTGAAACCGTATTGCAACGTTGCATGAAGGAAGGCTTGGTAAAGGGCGAAGGATTTGCCGCCGATGCCAGCATCATCAAGGCGGATGCACAACGCCAGCGTGGCGTGCCGGGCGAAGAGACTGTTGACTGGCGCAACAGCGAAGCGGCATCCCGTCCGGTGCGAGAGTATCTGGCTGCACTTGAAGAGGCCAACGGTCCCGCCACCCCGCAGAAGGTTGTTTCTCTGACAGACCCATCGTCAACCTGGACAGCGGCAAATGGACCTGCCTTCTTCGCCTATTCCACCAACTACCTGATCGATCTTGAGGCCGGGATCATCGTTGATGTCGAGGCATCTGCGGTAAACAAGACCGCTGAAGTGGAAGCAACCAAGACGATGATTGATCGAGTCGAGGAGAAATTCGATATGAAGCCGGATCGTCTTGTGGGGGATACCAATTATGGTTCGGCTGGCATACTCGGCTGGCTGGTGGATGAGAAACAGATTGCACCGCACGTTCCAGTATGGGACAAATCAGAAAGGAATGACGGCACCTTTTCGGTCAGTGACTTCCGGTGGAATGAGCAGGCCAATGAGTACCGCTGCCCGGAAGGTCGCGCCCTGCGAAGCGATTGGCGACCTTTCAAGAACCCACGCAAGCGAGTCACAAAGGCCAACACCATCATTTATAAGTCAAGGCAGCATGAATGTGCGGCCTGTCCCAGGAAGGATCATTGTTGCCCGAACACACCGTATCGAAAGATCGCACGCAGTATCCATGAAGATGCACGGGATGTCGCACGTCGAATTTGTATGACATCTGATTATCAGCGCTCACAATGTGAACGCAAGAAGATAGAGGTACTCTTCGCACACCTCAAGAGAATATTGAAACTGGACAAGCTTCGACTAAGAGGATTTAGCGGGGCGCAGGATGAGTTTCTGCTGGCAGCAACTGCTCAAAATCTGCGACGAATGGCGAAATGGCTTACCCCTGTAGCACAGGAAGCGAACCTGATACCTGCATAAATGAAGCTAGAGGCACATCGACCTTAGAAAAAACCGAGTTACATGTGAAATCTAACCGCAGAATAAAATTCTACGGCTGAGATAGACCAAAATGCAGGTGAGTTTTTCAACACAATCGACACAATATAGTCACTCGGTCCTGTTTTCAGTGATACTGGTCACAGCTGGCAGGTATCTGCCAGTGAAGGCAGGACATGCACCTGCGGATTACGAATAAGCGACACTAACACTCGATGTTTACTCTTTTGGCTTCGAGTCCGCAGGTGCGCTTGGGTTCGTTAACGAATACTCAGGGCGTGCCGTGCGACCGGCTCACTATATTGTCTTCGCAGAACCCATGCATGCATGTCCATATTTGTAATCTACCACTTATGGAGGTGATTATGAAGTCACAATCCAACCCTTCCTTTACGGCCTTCGTTGGCATCGACTGGTCAGACAGGAAACATGATTTCTGTTTGCAAGCTGCCGGGTCAGGCCAGCATGAGTTCGGCACTTTTGATCATTCCCCGGAAGCGATCGCGAAATGGGCGTATGCATTGCGGGACCGGTTTGGCGGCCCCATTGCCATCTGTTTGGAGCTTGCCGAGGGGCCGTTGGTCTATGCACTGCAGCGATATGAATTCCTCGTGCTGTTCAAGGTTCATCCTTCAACGCTGGCAGAATATCGGAAAGCCTTCGTTCCCAGCGGGGCCAAGGACGACCCGACCGATGCCGAAGCAGCCCTGGATATCCTACTCCGCCACCCGGAGAAGCTACAGCCAATCAAGCTGCAAAGCGTTGCCATGCGTAAGCTGGCAACGCTGGTCGAGGAGCGCCGTAGGCTAGCCGGCGACGTGACCCGCATCACGAACCGCTTGGTCAGCACGCTCAAGCAATACTATCCCCAGGTGCTGGACTGGTTCGAACACCGGGATACCTTGATTTTCTGTGACTTCCTGAGCCGCTGGCCAACGCTCAGGCACGTCAAGCAGGCAAGGCGGTCAACGCTGGAATCCTTCTTCCACGACCACAATGCCCGCCGGGCATACCTCGTTGAGGAACGCATCCAGGGCATCCGGGCTGCGACTGCACTCACGGACGATGAGGCCGTTATCCGCCCATGCCAGATGGTCGTGCAGGCGCTGGTCGAGCAGTTACGCGCACTCCTGCAGTCAATCGATCGCTTCGATGCCGAGATCGATGACATTACCAAGGGTTTGCCTGACTACGATATCTTTGCGGCTTTGCCCGGCGCCGGGAATGTTCAGGCTCCCCGGTTGCTGGTCGCCTTTGGCGAGGATCGAGATCGCTATGCGAATGCATCACAGGTGCAGCGCTACTCGGGAATTGCCCCGGTACTCGAGCGTAGCGGCAACAAGTGCTGGATCCACTGGCGCCTCTTTTGTCCCACCTTCCTGCGCCAGACCTTTGTCGAGTGGGCGGGCTCAACCATACCAAGATCGTTCTGGGCTGGAGCCTACTACCAGCAGCAACGCAAGAAAGGTTGCTCTCACCAAGTAGCGGTGCGAGCCTTGGCGTTCAAGTGGATCAGGATAATCTATCGTTGCTGGAAGACACGGACTCCGTATGACGAGTCCGTTTATTTGAAGGCGCTTAAAAATCGAGGATCGCCACTGCTGGCTAACATGACGGAATCTGCAAAAATGACTTGACGGAGTGACTCAGGGCGCGAAAGAGAAATTGAGCATTGCGATGTGTAAGATCCGTCAACGACTGCTCGGCAGATGGCACTGCTTCTATCATCTATATCACTTAGCTGTTACCCGGTCTAATCCCTCGCTATAAGTTGCCACGCGGAGTGGCAGGCAATGCATTTCGTCAATGTATTTGATACCATTTTCAGGATTTCTGATGCCGGCGCTCCATTGGCAGCAGCTTTAGCTATCTGGTCCATGTCCCGATGAACGCTCATGCCAGTGGCTTTGAATTCAATTGGTAGTTTTGCCATTAATGTGGGATTAACGTCAGCGGCTGCTCCCATGCCAGCAGCATTTGCAGCCTTGATGATGGCCTGCATATCGCCCTGATTCGCGCCTTCTAAAATACCTTGGGTTGCAGCTAACATTCCGCGCATTTCAGATAGGACGAAATCACGCTCATTGGCTTGCAGCACTACTGCTGTTCGACCATCTGTTCCGGCAGTGGTGTTTCCATGAATAAAGAGCCAACCTAACACGGCGATGGTGACAAGCCATAATGACAGGGCAATTAGGGCAGGTTTGCTGGCTTCCATTTTGAGTTTCTATGTGATTTATAAAAGTGTGCAAGCTGCAAAGAACAATGCTTATAGTGTAACAAGCAACCATCGGTAGAGGTGTGGAAGACAGATCTGCAATGGAAGTGCCGGCATGGTGACGCCAATGGCGTTCGTGAGTACGAGGTTCGATCTATTTTTCGTCAGCCAACTAGTAACTTTCATGTTAACCACTCTTCATTTTATGGAGTGATGAGCCAGGCATTCAGAGGGCAGTGTTGACACCCAGCTTGCGGCCCCACTCTGTCCATTAAATGGCTTGAAGTCCAGTGACTGCTTTGCAATCACTACCGGCCATCCAATCCCACACGGCTTGAAGGTCGCTATGCGACACATAGCACTCGGTCGGTCTCCCCCGAAGCGGACGGTCAATGCTTCACCTAAGCAGGGCATGGCTTGCACACCCCGCTTGTCAGGATAATCCCCTAGCTCCGCTCATGTATTGGGTCGCATTGTGATGTCACGCTCTTGGCCTTTCAGCAGTTTATCCTGCCACCAGAGATAGATAACGGGGATGATGATTAGCGACAGAATGGGGGCGGTAACCATGCCCCCTATGAGCGGGGCGGCGATGCGTTTCATCACATCAGTCCCTATCTCTTGCCCGTACATCACCGGCAACAGTCCGAAGATGATGACGGAAACTGTCATCATCTTTGGACGCAGCCTGAGAACCGCGCCCTGAATGATCGCCTCTCTCAACATTTGTCGGCTGGTCAATTTTCCGGCAGCGCGGATCGATGCGATCGCCTTGTCAAGGAACAACAGCATCACCACGCCGAATTCGGTGGCAACGCCCGCCAGTGCGATAAATCCGACGACCACCGCCACCGACACCGGGTAGCCGAGCAAGTAAATGAGCCATAATCCGCCGACGAGCGAAAACGGCAGGCACAGCAACACGAGCAGCATTTTGCCGAAATCCCTAAAGTGCATGAACAGCAGTAGACAAACCAGCAGCAGCGTGACCGGTATCAGCCAATACAGCCGCGCCCGGGCGTGTTCCAGATTGGCGTATTGTCCCGACCAGGCGATCGCATAACCAGGCTTGGCTTTGACGAATTCGTCAATCTGCTTTTTAGCCTCCTCTACATAGCCGCCCAAGTCGCGGTTTTCGGTGTTGACGTAAACGTAGCCGACCAACCTGCCATTTTCGCTCTTGATTTCGGTCGGACCATCGTGAATGCCGAGACGCGCCAGATTACTCAATGGAACGCTTTCTACATTGGGCATCGTCACACGGCTTTTCGACAATGCTTCTATGGAATTCCGGAACGACCTCATGTAGCGCAAGTTGATCGGGTAACGTTCCCGCCCCACGATCATTGTCGAAATATTTTTTCCACCGGCCGCACTTTCGATCAGTTGCTCGACATCCGCAACCGTGATGCCATAGCGAGCAGCTCTGTCGCGGTCCACATCTATGTCGAGATAATGTCCGCCTTCGAGGCGTTCGGCAAAGACACTTCGCGTTCCTTTGATCTTGCGCAGCACAGCTTCGATTTCTTGCGCGAGTTCCGAGATACCTTTCGAGTCCGGCCCGGTGATCTTGATGCCCAGCGGTGTGCGTATGCCGGTGGAGAGCATTTCGATGCGGGTACGTATCGGGTAGCCCCACGAGTTGGTTAGGCCAGGCAGGCTGACCTCCCGATCGAGTTTTTTGATGAGGTCTTCAACGCTTTCTCCTTCCGGCCATGCGATTCTCGGCTTCAGGCGTATCACCGTTTCCAGCATCGACAGCGGCGCCGGATCGAGCGCGGTATCTGCCTTGCCCGCCTTACCGTAAACGGACTCGACTTCGGGCATCTGGCGTATCAGACGGTCGGTGATCTGAAGAATATTGGCTGCTTCGTCTATCGAAATTCCAGGTAGTGTGGTGGGCATGTAAAGCAGATCACCTTCATACAGAGGTGGCATGAACTCGCTGCCGATCTTGCTGGCAGGCCAGAACGACGTGAGCAATAGGAACAGAGACAGAAGAATTGTTGCGCCCCGATTATTCAAGGCATGATTCAATAGTGGCAGGTACAAGGATTGCAGCATTCTGTTAAGTGGATTGTGATTTTCCGGACTGATCTTCCCTCTGACAAAATAGCCCATCAAGACCGGGGTCAGTGTCACTGCCAGCAAGGCAGCAGCACCCATCGCGTAAGTCTTGGTGTAAGCAAGCGGCAAGAACAGTTTCCCTTCCTGTCCGGTGAGCGCAAACACCGGCAGGAAGGAGACCGTGATGATGAGCAACGAGAAAAACAGCGCGGGGCCGACTTCGTGCGCGCTTGCCCTGGCCGCTTGCCAGTGATTTGCTTTCTCACCGAGTCGCTCGAGATGCTTGTGCATGTTTTCGATCATCACGACTGCCGCATCTATCATTGCGCCAATCGCAATCGCGATACCGCCCAACGACATGATGTTGGCGGTCACACCCTGCAAACGCATCACAGCAAAGGCTGTCAGGATGCCAATCGGCAAGGTCATAATCGCAACCATCGAAGAGCCCAAGTGCAATAGGAAGATGATGCAAACCAGCGCAACCACGATCGACTCTTCCACAAGTTTGCTTTGCAGAGTATCGACCGCCTCGCGGATCAGGCCGGAGCGGTCGTAGGTCACGACGACTTCTACGCCTTCGGGCAAGCCAGACTTTATTTCCGCGAGTCGTTGCTTGACCGCCTGTATGGTATTCAGCGCATTGGACCCATAGCGCATTACCACGATTCCGCCCGTTGCTTCCCCTTCGCCGTTCAGATCGGTAACGCCTCGTCTCGATTCGCCGCCGATCCCGATGTGCGCGATATCGCCCAAAAGGATCGGAATGCCATTGTTACCGGGTACAACGGGAACCTTGCTTAGATCGGCTAGAGATTTCAGGTAGCCCCTTTCGCGCAGCATGAATTCGGAGCGCCCCATTTCCATCACAGCCCCGCCACTGCCCGAGTTGCTGTCGCGCACCGCCTTCGCCACTTGATCAGTAGTGATGTGATAGGCAGCGAGCCGATTGGGGTCGATCTCTATTTGGAACTGCCGCACGATGCCTCCGACGCTGGCCACTTCCGCGACACCCGGCAGACTTTGCAATTCGTACTTGAGGTAATAATCCTGCACGGCGCGCAACTGATCCTGATCGTAGCGATGATTGCGATCGATCAGCGCGTATTCGAACACCCAGCCTACCCCGGACGCATCCGGTCCCAACGCCGGTGTCACACCTTGCGGCAAGCGGGATGCGATCTGGCTCAGGTATTCCAGCACTCGTGAGCGCGCCCAGTAGGGGTCGGTGCCATCCTTGAAGATGATGTAAACGTAGGATTCGCCATACATTGAGAAGCCGCGCACCGCTGTCGAGCCGGGAACTGAAAGAAAAGCAGAGGTGAGGGGGTAAGTGACCTGATCCTCAACGATGTCCGGCGACTGCCCCGGATACGAGGTTTTGACGATCACCTGTGCATCGGATAGATCGGGGATTGCGTCCACCGTCATGTCGCTCAGTGCATAGATGCCCGCCAGTGCCAGTATGAGCGAGAAGAACAGCACGGACAGCCGATTGCGCAATGACCAGTCGATGACCTTCTTGATCAGCACATCATCATTTTGCATCGTGCATTTCTGGTTCTGTATGTTCATGGGATCGCATACGTTCGATCGTGGCATTCATCGAAGCCGCTGAATCGAGCAGGAACTGGCCATTGACCGCCACTTCCGCACCTGGCTGAAGGCCGTCGGTGATTTCGATCAGGTCACCGTTCTCTATTCCTGTTTCGACGTAAACAGGAAGGAAATGTCCTGCACCCCTATGCAGCATCACCACGTTGCCATCCCCGGTGCGTAACACCGCCGAGCTGGGCACGACCAGCGCCTCGCGGGACTCGGCACGGATGGTTACGTCGACAAAACTGCCGGGGCGTAGATGGAATCGCGAATTATCAATTTCCATCCTCGCGCTGACTTTGTTGTTTTCGGCCAGCGGATTGATGAAGTCCAATTTGCCCTTGATGGTTTGCCCACCCGGCGTATGGAGGGTGACGGGATCGCCGACCTTAACTGAGCTGATCTGATCGGGATACAGAGAGACCTCCACCCACACTCTGGAAACATCGGCGAGAGTGAGCAGCGCTGTTGATGACATGATATAGGCGCCCTCCCGCACATTGAGCTGCGTGACCACGCCGGAATTGCTGGCCGCGATCTTGGCTACATCAACCACCTGTTTGCTGTCCTCGATGAGTTGGATAGTCTCGAGGCTGACCCCTTCCTCATCATAAAGCCTCACCCTATCCTTTGTGCCATCTACCAAGAGATCCATAACGTATTCATTCTCGGAGCCCGGTGGAGAGTTAATGGTTTGTAGCACCTGCTTTCTTCTCTCTATGGAGCTCAGGTAGGAGCGCTCCCGGGCGATCAGGTCAGGAGAATATATTTCGTAAAGCATCTGGCCCGCTTTCACACTTTCCCCGACCGAATGCACATAGAGCTTCTTGATCCATCCGTCATATTTCGAGTGCACACTGTGCAGTGCTTCTTCGTTGACGGTCACATTGCCATAAGCCCGGAGGTCTTGCCAGATCATGCCTTGCTTGGCTTTCGCAAGCCTGACGCCCAGTCGCTGGATTGTTGCGTTATCAACATGGATGCCATGTTCGTGTGTTATCGAACCATTAGCTTCCACTAGCTTCATGCCGCAAATCGGACAGGTCCCAGGATGATCCTGTGTGATTTCCGGATGCATGGGGCAAACCCAGGTTTTGTAATCCGCCGGGCTAAAGTTGGGTTGCGGCGCGTCACCCTTTGTGTCGGACAAATGGAGTGCGACAGGTCGGCTAAAAGACAGGTATAGCGCCGCGAAGACGATAACAATCAGTGCGAGGATAGCCACTTTTTTCTTTGTCATGATGCTTGTTGCCAGGAAGAAGCTTCTGATTAAGCCCTACACTTCGAGTAGCGCTTAATCAGAAGCTCGTTGCTTTCCATTGATAAAAAAAGGGGAGGCTGAGCCTCCCCAAAATCCACAATACCGCTATTTGACTATGATTTGATCGCCGTGACCCGCTTTCGGATCGGCGTCTTTGCTGCTTACCAGAACCGTGATGGCGCCGCGCATGGCCGCGTTCATGGAGTGGTCAACGATGGCAATTCCCGCAACAGGTTTGTCTTTCGGCGTTACGATATCGAAGGTGTCACCCTCGGCCACGGCAACGTTGTAGGTCTGAACGCCATACAGCGCATTCTTTGGATTGCCGTTGATGTACACGCGATCCCAAATGCTGGCGATGGGATGCAACGCGACCGGGTTGTTGATGTTGGCGTTCACGAAATAGATGCGTACGCGCTCACCTGGCTTGGCAACCAATGTGCCATGGGCTGGGTTGGCGTTTGCATCATGCACCGGGTCATAGTGGAACATCTGACCGTTGATCAGGGAACCCTTCCAGCTATTGGCGTCATCTAGCATCGCGCCATAGTTTTCTACATCCGGAAAATACTGCTGCTCCACTAGAACGTACTCACGGTCAGCCTTGGGGTAGTTCTTCTTGTCCTTAGGTTCGACAAGGATCACGCCATACATGCCGCGTGCGATGTGCTGCTGCATTGGCATCGCACCGCAGTGATACATGAACACCCCGGGAACCTTGGCTTCGAACTTGAAGTGCTTTTTCTCGCCGGGTTTTACTGGTGCGAATTCATCCAACACATTAACTTGGGCGGCATGGAAGTCCATCGCATGAGAGTTCTTGTTCTCAGGGGGATTAACTAGGGTGAAATCAACCGTGTCGCCCTCGTCCACGCGCACTACCTTGCCGGGAATTGCGCCGTCGAAAGTCCAGGCTGCCATCGCCGTTCCCTTTCCGTCTATAACAACGCTAACTTCCTTGGCTGTCATGGTCACCTCGACCGTTTTTGCAATAGCATAATGCGCCGATAAAACCATCGTAGCTGCCATTGCAGACATGCTTACTTGCTTAAGTTTGTTCATCATGATTCTCCCTATATGATCTAAAAATATTGCCACATGGACTACGCAGGTACCATTTTGTTATTGCACATTTCTCGTCTTCTTTGCTGCTCTCACGACCCAAATTTGCACTTGCATAAGGTGCGCAAGTGCTGAACCATGTCATGAATCTCTTCATCGCTCAGAGTGTCGCCCCATGGCGGCATCAGGATCGATTTTTCGATGGAAGGACCGCCCTCCTTTATGACCTTGAAAATCGTGTCGTCCGAGCGTCCCGACATGGACTTGGCGTCGGTATGGTCGCGCGGCTGTACCGACATGTCGCGAACATTGACGCCATTGCCATTGCCGTCCATGCCATGGCATTGCACACAATAGGTTTTGTAGTTGTCAGCCGCGGTTTCCTTGGCCATGACGGGCAGGCTCGCCGTCAGGAGGGACAACAAGAAGGCTAACAGAAATTTATTTGGTATCATTATGGTCCTCGCTTAATGATTCGAGGTAATGCACCAGCTTTTGGATGTTTGCATCCGAAACATGCTTGTTCGGCATCCAGATCTTGGGATCCCAAGCTTGCGGGCTCCGCATATAGCTGGCAATGAACTCAGGCTGCAAGCGTTGCCCTGCGGTATACAACTCCGGGCCCGATAATCCGCCTGTATCCTCTTCATAGCGATGGCAGGCACTGCAACCCAGGAATTTATCAAATACCATTTCGCCCATGAATCCGGGAATCTTTCCCGGTTCGATTCTTTCCTTGGCGATCAGGTCGGTTTTGGGCCTGAGTTGCATCAACGCCGCTGCAACTGCGGTCGCACTCTCCTTGGAAAGTACCGTGTGCTCGCTCAGCGTTGACGCATCGACTTCATCGCGCTTGGCGCCGCGTTTGATGTGATCGCCATAAAACTCCCCGGCTGGTCTGATCCGTAGTGGCTTTTGCAGCCATGATGCCAGCCATTCCTCGCGATACTTATTGCCTGCGTAAAAGAGATCCGGCCCTTTTCTTGCTTGCAATTCTTTCAGGGTCTGTGGAGGTGGCCCCGCCAGGTTGTGGCAGGAAACGCAATCTTTGTTCAGGATCGCGTTCCCGTCCGCTGCAAACGCGACGGAAGAAAATATCGCCAAAAATAGCATGAATGCCAGAAGCTTCATGCCTACTTGCCTTTCCTTGAACGCTGAACCGGCGTACCCATGAAGTTAACATTGCCGAACATTCCATAGCCCTTCTTCAGCGATTCGCTATAGAAAAAATCCGGGTCGTACTTGATGTCCTTAAATGCGTACCAGGCGTCCATTGGAATGCCGTCATACTCTATCACGGTGATCGGGCCACCCAGCATCCCGCCCATATACAGGTGTGTATCCACGTGGTCGTGGAAGATAAACCGGCCGGGATTGTTCATCTCCACGATTGTGTCGTAGCGCTCTCCTGGCCCCACGGGAACAGTGTCCATAAAGTACGGAGCCGGAAGTGCGTAACCGTCCTTGTGGGTGAACAATTGGTCATGTCCATGCAGATGCAACTCATGCAACTCGTCGCCCGCGCCATACATCCGAACTCTCAGCACGTCGCCCTTCTTTACGCGGATCGGCTGCGAGAGCGGGAATGATTTTGCATTTACGGAAAAATAATCCGTTACATCGCTAGGCGCGCCTCCCTTACCGTAAACACCGGCATAGGCGGATTCCCAAGTACTCATCATCATGATGACGTCCTTGGTTACTTCTTTCTCTTTTGTGGTCGGACTTTTGGGGTCAACGATCAGCGGACCCCACATGCCGCGTGTCGCCACATGCTCCCAGACATTGACATGGCAGTGATACCAGAGGCTACCAGGGCGGTCGGCTTTCCAGTGATAGGTGTATGTGTCACCAGGCTCGATGGCCTTCTGCGTGACGCTCGGCACGCCATCGCTTTGCCAAGATCCTGTCTGGTTGACTCCATGCCAATGGACCGTGTGGGCGAGGGTGGTGTTGTTAGTCACATGTACCGTTACATCGTCGCCTTCCTTCACATGGATCAGCGGACCGGGCACCTGGCCGTTAAATGCAAAAACATTTGTGGTAAAACCAGGCGCAACGTTGATTGAAACCTCATCGATCGTCATGCTGAACTCCCGCGAGTCAGCCCAAACCGAATTGGTTAACAATGTCAGCGTGCAGATGAACAACACCCGTATGGCTATTGCGATAGGCTGCCCCATATGTCCCCCTCAAAGATAGATAGATATAAGATGCATCTTAAACTCCGGGCCACCGCGCGTTTTTTGAAGCCGTATAGTTTTTTTGCGCTGGACAGGTATCTGCGACAATTAATCGCATAGAGATATATTTAAACCACCATTGATAAACACAAGTTTAATGTATATTATAAATACATCTTATTGCCATTAGAGCAATTTTGTCAATAGGAATGTATTTACGAGGCGCAAAAAAAGACCGGGCAAACGAATGCCTAGCAAGGAGGAAACCGGCGCCAATGTAAAGTGAAGGCACTATGAAGCTGACGTTGATAAGATGGGCAGTTTGAATTGGTTTACTGGCGCAACAACTGCTCGCTACAGCTTTTCCATACTTTGTTAACCTAGGAAGGTATGAAATGCGCTTAACCCTGTATACCGACTATTCGCTGCGTGTCCTAATTTATCTTACCGGACGTGAAGACAAATCGGTGACGATTACTGAACTGGCAGACTTTTACAAGATCTCGCGCAACCATCTTGTCAAAGTGGTGCACAATTTGGGACTCAACGGCTACATCCTGACCAACAGGGGAAGACATGGCGGCATCAAGCTCTCAAGACCCGCCAAAGAGATTCCGATCGGGGAGGTGGTACGGTCAACCGAACCCGATTTCGATCTGCTCGAATGTTTCAATCCAACCGTGGATCAGTGCGTGATCACCCGGTCTTGCAGCTTGAAGGGCGTCCTATTCAACGCACAAGCGAGCTTCCTAGGTGTACTCGACAAATACACGCTGGCCGACATAGCTAAGGCATCAAGGAAGGCATTGCCTCCTTTCAAACGTATCCCAATCACCCAAAGCTAATAATCCAAGAAGGCAGGCTGATAGATTTGAAAGTCTTCTTAGGCAAACAAGTAGACGGTTATATTCGCTTCCGTGCGCATCGACCCAGGGATTCGTGCGATAGCGCTACGTCACGACTGACTGCCGTTGGCACACCTTTGCCCGTCCGATTTCGTATATGCCAATGACCGCAGGCACACCTCGGACATATTACCACCAGCCCCTTGCGGGCCCTAAGCAACAAATATCGGACGGTCGGGATTCCACCCAGCGGCACTCCATGTTGCCGTTCCGGTTTCCCGCAAGCGGCTATTCGTAACGCACAGCCCGTGACATACTGCCGTCAGTCGATGGAGTCAGCTATCATAGCGGGCCGTGACCAGTAACGGATAGATTTGACTGCCCGCCCTAAGCAGCTTCTGCCTGAGAGCAATTCCTCATCCCACTCGTATAAGATCGATGAGAACAATTATATGCGATTGAGAGAACGGCACGGGCACGTCCGGATTAATGCGAACACATACAGCTTCCTCTGCCGCAAAGCCCCATCTGCGATTCGGTTTGACTCATTGTCTTGCGAACTGTTGCCGTGCTGTTGTCGAACAGAACATCGAAGCGCGCCGCTTCGTTCCATGCATCGCAATAGCTCCATTCCCAAACCAGTTCGTCGCGCGCCTTGAAATATGCCGTCCAGCCTGAGAAGGATGGGCCGAGGATGTAAAGCACTTCCTCCTTGGTCATACTAGGCTGGATGCGTGCAAAGCTTTTTTCATCCAACACATTCTCGATCTGCCGCAGCTTGCCATCGGATCCAATGCTAACCATGAACGTATGGTGCCCCATCGGCCCTCGTGGTTAGGCAAGTTGCACAGAACCGTCCGGATTCTGCCAGCGCATAGCAGGTGGTCCCATTACCTGTAGGACGTTTTCCAACCGGTCTTCGCCTGGCTTGAGCCCATAGCCGCTGTAACCCGCACAGGCGCTGAAGAGCAGCGCTGAAAAAATGACCATCCACAGTTTCATTTTTTCTCCAAATGCCAAACACAAGTTGCCAAGAAACTAGCTCGACATTCCGCAAGTCAAATAAAATATCGAAGTCAACCGTCCGCTTGTATGGCACATAGTACTGACCGAAGCGAATATGTCCTTTTGCTACTCCTTTGCCTGCTCGACATTGCCAACGCGAATGGCTGCTTGTATGGTTGGTGTGGTGGTATCGGCTTTTTTATGTAACAGTTAAGAAGCCGGGGTGGAGGGGCCAACGGCTGCATCTGCTCTCCTCGCCGAGAGACAAATTCACAAAGAATCCCCCCACCCACACCGCCAGCGTCGATGAGGAATCTAGCGGCTCCGACCGCCGATTTGACCGCAAGCTCACGCAGGTGTGTCCACCCCAGCATCTTTTATCTTAATCATGGGAGATACATTATGCAAACCCAAACCAGAGAACTCGATATCGGTGCCGATGTTGCCAAGGACGAGATCGTGGTGGCCTGTTCGGAAGGAAGCTTTCCAGTGCGTAAACTCGCGAACCAGCGCACCGCATTGCTGGCCTTTCTCAAGGGCCTGCCTAAAGGCAGCCGCATCGGCATGGAATCCACCGGCATCTATCACGAATTGTTTGCCAGCCTTGCCCACAAGCTCGGCTTTATCGTCTATGTGCTCAACCCGAAGGACGTCAGCCACTATGCAAAGGGCGTCGGGAGGCGCGGCAAGACCGATCGCATAGACGCAGAACTTATCGCTCGAATGCTCTCGAAAGAACATGCCGAACTACACCCCTGGGTGCCGCCCACGCCGGAACAACGCGAGATCAACCGATTGCTCAAGCGTCGTGCCAAGCTGAGCTCGTTGCGTCAGGCACTCGGCATGTCACTCAAGGGGATGGTTGGATTTTCCGCCGACCTCAAGACGCTGAGACAGCGCTTCGATCAGGTCATTGCTCGCATCGACCAGCGCATAAAAGAACTGGTCGAAGCAAATCCAGATCGCAAAGAGCATGTCACGCACTTGCGCACCATCACCGGAGTCGGACCGGTCGTCAGCGCTGCACTGGTCAACTCCCTTGAGCGCATGCCCCTGAAGAGCGCAGACGCCTTCGTTGCCTTCACCGGCCTGGATCCACGACCGGATGAATCCGGCCAACACCAAGGGAAACGGCGTCTGTCCAAGCGCGGCCCATCTGACTTGCGCAGGCTACTCTATTTGGCTGCGATGTCGGCCAAGAAGACAAAAGCCTGGAAACCGATCTTCGAGCAATATCGCGCAAAGGGTTTATCCACTACTGCGTGTTTCGTCATTCTGGCTCGGCGCATCGCTCGAACCGCTTGGTCGATGTACACTTACAAAACCGAATTTGATCCTGGGCAACTTACAAAGAGCTTGACGTAAACCATAGAATCTTTGTGGTGCTGCAGACATTGAACCACACTTTGCATCGCATGCGAAGCGCTCCACTCGACCGGTGGGTTAACAACTTGGCGGTGCAAAAACTTTTCAAAGGCTGGAGATGAGTGCCACCAACAAATTGCCTTCACCAACTATATTGTAACGCGCGTCTTTCGTCTTATTCGTTTTGGGGTCGTAATAGCCCTTGATTTGGTAATGCACGTCTTTCCCGACCTGCGTGCCGTCTAACTTCGTTTCGATAAAGCCAATTATATTGTAGTGACTATCTTTCAGTGTTTGTGTACTCATTATCAAGTTCTCCTTGTTTCCTAATCTTGAACTAAGGGACCACGCGCTTTTGCGCGGTCCTGCTTAAGGGCAGAGTTAGGGAATGATATCCAACAGCCCATGACTTTTCTCCCAATTTTCTTAGTCTTTGCTCACTTCTGTTTGGCGAACCCCGATCCCAATAATCGACGAGAACGTTAGACGAGGCAGAGACATCTTGAATGCGGATCCCCATGAGTGTCTGCTCCAGCACCACTCTGCCCATTAAACGGCTTGAAGTCTAGCGTGTGCGTTGCAACCCTTAACGGCCATTGGGCCACCACTTGCCTGCTTTTAGCTACGCGACACACAACGGACGATCACAATCTCCAGCCCAATTTTCACGTTCCAATAACAATATTTGCTGACGCTCAATATATGCCGTTTACATATTGTTACACAGCCTGACGTCAACGTTGCAGCTATACCTTGCGTTGATAGATTGCTGCAAGCATAGCGATAACCCGGTAGTCGTCCCGCTTATTAATAATAATTTAGGAGAGATCATATGTTTAAAATTAAACCACTGTTTGTCGCCCTGAGCACAGCTCTGACCCTATCTTTGCTCCCCATTGCTCATGCTGCTGATGGTGATGTTAAGCAAGACACACAAGACATCCGTGCAGACAAAAAAGATATTGCTAAGGACAAGCAGGATATACGACAGGATAAACTTGATAAGCAGAAGGATATAAGTGATCGCAATCGTGACCGTCGTGAACTCAATCAGGATAAAAGCGAAGGGAATACTGCTGGTGCAGCAAAGGAACGCAAGGACATAGCTAAAGATAGCGCTGACATTAGAAAAGACAGCAAAGATATACAAAAAGACAAAGCTGATCTCCGAAAGGATAGGAAGGACTTGCATAAAGATCGTCATGATCGTCATCAAGACAAACATCACGGGCCCCAAAAGTAAGAAGAGCCGTATCACCCTACGCAGGAACGGCAGGCTACTAACCTGCCATTCTTGCTGTCTTCTCTGCGGAATTAGCGGAATAAGACGTCTCTCGTTTGCCCAGAAACGAGAGTATCCTGAATTTTGTGTGTAGAGGTCATAGCATGCTAACGAACGGAGCTATGAGTGACCGATACAAGGAAGAAAGCGCGCCAACTTTGAGAAATATATGAAGAGGCCTCCTGCCGTACTAATCTTGCCCCTATTGCTAATATATGGGTCAGTTCATGCAAGTGAACTAACAAGTGCAGATGAAAAGACCCTCATACACGAAGCCAACGGCGCCCTATCTCAACAAGAACACAGCATGTCGATCAGCCAGTATGCGAAATTCGCAGAGCAAGGAAATGCAGGACCCCCGCAAGTAATGAAGAAAGCGGCCGCACTAGGCAGTGCATATGCGCAGAATGAACTCGCATTATTCCCAAGCCAGGCTACTGCCAATCAGCATCAGCCACAACAAACCTTGGCGGCTTCATCAGACGACGAGGCAAATACCCCCCCTTCAGAAGTGCATGGATTGCAAATCAATGCTGCAGTGTCTTCGACGACACCTAGCAATGGCGAGAATAAAGATGGAAACAAGAGCGAAAAGACCATATCTGCCAGTTTTGGATTTGACAATACCTCCGGCAACTATGGCACAAAACATGAATCCACAAGCACTAGCATTCCTGCAATCATTTCATATGGCACCGACAACTATGTGGCCGCTCTGACATTCCCCTACCTGGAGCAAACTGGACCCGCGGGATCGATTGCCGGTGTGCATCGGTATATTGCTGTTGGCTCCAATAAGATAATTTCTCAAAAGGGATTGGGTGATGTTCAAGGCAGCGCAACGGGTTACCTAATCGACGACGAAAATACCGGGATCAGCCTCGACCTAAAGGCTGAGGTCAAGTTTGGAACCGCAGACGTGAGCAAGGGACTTGGCACAGGAAAGAATGACTATTCGCTAGAGGCAGCTCTCTACAAGGACTTTGATAAAATCGGCATGTCGGGAACTTTGGGTTATACCGAATTGGGAAGCCCGGGCAAAGTGACAGTCAATGGCATACAAGAGAATATTGTCTTTCACAATGTCTTCTATGCGTCGGCTGGCTCAACTTACCAGATATCCGAGGCCACTAAGACAGGGCTGACGTTGTACACGGAGCAGTCTTCGGAGAATGGGATGCCAAGACAAGAGGAAATTACCGTTGATTTTACTCATAAGATTAACAAGACAAACAAACTGGGTATTTATGTGCTCAAGGGACTGGCTAATGGCAGTCCTGACAGAGGTTTCGGCGCGAGCCTCAAATCTTCGTTTTAACCTTAATCAATTGGCAAAAAAATGCGGCCCTTGGAAAAAGCGAGGCCCGTTCGCTGGAATCTCAGGCGTCAACTACAGGCTCTCCCCATCAAGAATGAATTCCACAACCTGTCCGTGCAATATTTCAGCCAAACCAGGATATGTGATGTCAATATGGGTGGCACGGGCGCTTTCTCGCTTTATGGTGAAGTTCACACCTAGCCGAGACAACGATATAGATTATGAGTGATAAAGAAATCTGCAGTGCGAGCTCTTTGAACAGGATATTGTTTGAATCTTTTGCGGGATTTGTAATTTTCGTGCTGGCCTTGCAAGCGAGCGCATTAGATTTCACGCCTGATTCCTCGCGAGTATTATCCGATCTTGCTTATCTGCCAATGCAAGACCAGTTCGTCAGCACAACAAATTACTCACACACCAAGACGACTGGGGATGTCTATGACTATCTGGGAGCCCCTAAGAATTCGTTCGCTACGAAGTTGAATTCGTTGTCACAGACCTTTGCCGATGGCATTAGCGATGATCTCACCCTGAGAATAACTGCAACGTACGGGAAGAACAACACAAATAACAATCCTGCAACTGGCACCAGCACCGCCAACGTTGCTTATGGCCTGGATGACCCAGTTCTGGAAATGGCTTGGCGCATGCTCGACCAAAAAGATCATGCGGTGAACTGGGATCTTGTAGGTTCATATGCCCCGAATCTGGTCCAGGCAGTAGCAGCCTCTGCAACTCAGGTTGGCTCAATGGCGCGCGGCGGGCAAGCAATGACTTTGGAAACCGCCTTTAGCGACAAAACCAAGGACTTCACCGTCTATGTTAATGGCAGCGCCACTTACCTGAGCAGAAGGGAAGTTTCGGACAATATTAATACGATCACAACCTTCAATTCCAATTGGCAATATTCCTTAAGCCTGAATACACAGACACGCTTGAATAAAGTATTCGCGATCAATGCCGGCATGACTGAGACATTCCGCAACAATGTAAACGGCACGAACAATACCACCCTGATTCCCTTCGATGACAAGGCCGGCAATCTAACCACCTTCAATGCCGCACTGGTATACAACATCACCCCCAACAAGCTGGTGACGACATTAACCTTCAACCATGTTATGCATTCCAATAGCAGCGTTGACTATGCAACACAGCCTTCATCAAATACGACAACAAATGGCGAGAGTTCGAATGCGATTGGCGCAAGATTGCAATATATGTTTGATTAAACGGATCCCGGCATCACCGTGGAGACGTTAGTGCGATATCACAACCTCCTCAAGGAGGAGGTACGGTAGCCCACCTTGCCGCATACTGCCTCCCCAGATGGCATACCCGATGCTGCCACGTTATGCACATGCCGCAACTTCCTGCACACGTTCTAATGCAACCCCTGCCCGATGATTAAGGTAGGCATCAATATTACCTTTTTACGGATAGTCATATCTGTTTGCTCAGCCAATAACTTTATTGCATCTTCATGAGTCTGAAGCGCGCAAGACGTATTGGCCGCCAGCCTCGCCAGCAAAAATAATATACTTGATCGCCTAGTTGATCTCAATTCTCCTTCACCCTGAACCACGCCGCATAGAGCGCCGGCAGAAACAGGCAAGTCAGTAAGGTGGCGACGACCAATCCGCCCATGATGGACACTGCCATTGGTCCCCAGAACACCTGACGGGTGAGGGGAATCATTGCCAGAATGGCAGCGGCGGCAGTCAGCATGATCGGGCGGAAGCGCCGCACGGTGGAACTGACGATGGCTTGCCACTGGGTCTTGCCCTCTTCCTCGTCCTGGCGAATCTGTTCCACCAGTATCACAGCGTTGCGCATGATCATCCCTGCCAGCGCGATGAAGCCCAGATTGGCGACGAAGCCGAACGGCACCTGAAAAGCTAGCAGCGCGATCGTCACGCCAATCAGCCCGAGCGGCGCGGTAAGCAGTACGATGACTGTGCGGCTGATACTTTGCAGTTGTATCATCAGCAGCGTGATCACGCCGACCAGCATCAGTGGCATGACTTTCATGATTGCAGTTTCACCCTTGGCTGATTCTTCGATGCTGCCGCCCATTTCAATGCGATAGCCGACAGGCAGCTTGGCGCGCACATCGTCCAGTTGCGCATCTAGCTGCGTGGACGCAGTCGCCGGCTGCATCGCGTCTGCCATGTCCGCACGCACCGTCATCGTGGGCAGTCGATTACGCCGCCAGATCAGGCCTTCTTCCAACTGCGGAACGAGCTTGGCGATTTGTGCCAGCGGCACGTGCCGACCACCGGGCAACGGAATGTCCAGATCTGGCAAGTGGTCCAGAGAACGTGCGTCGCCGGTATTGCCGCGCCAGACTACATCGATCAACTGGTCGCCTTCACGAAATTGCGTGAGTGCCACTCCGTTCAGCCAGCCTTGCAGGGCTTGCGAAATCTCTTGGCTGGACGTGCCGAGTTGGCGCGCGCGATCCTGATTCACCTCGACACGGATACTCTTTATTTTTTCGTTCCAGTCAAAATTGACGTTTTGCAAATGCACATTGCCGCGCATCATTGTCGCCACTTGTTCGGAGATTTCCCGAAGCTTGGCCAAATCCCCGCCCATCACACGAAACTGCACCGGATAGCCGATTGGCGGGCCATTCTCCAACCGTACCACACGTACTCGCAGATGCGAGTAACCGCCATCGGGCGCGGCGAATTTCGCTTCGAGACGACGCTTGATGTCCTCTCGTTCCACCAACCCTCTGCTGACGATGATTAACTGCGCAAAGTTGTCCGCGAACAACTGCTGGTCGAGCGACAGAATGAAGCGTGGTGCGCCATTGCCAATGTAAGCAGAAGAATAGGCGATGCCGGGATCATCCTTGAGTAGCTGCTCGATGCGTTCCACTTCATGCTCGGTGGCCTTTAGGGATGCGCCTTGTGGCAGCCACACATCTACCAACAGTTCCAGGCGGCTGGCGGCAGGAAAGAATTGCTTTTGTACACCTTTGCCAAAGGCAGCAATAGACAGGATGAAAATCAAGACTGTCGCAAGTATAACTATCCAGCGATTGCGCAAACACCATACCACCAAAGCGCGCAGTCGGCGATAGAACGGTGTGTCATAAACGTCCGCGCCATGCCGTTTCGCCTGGGCGATAAGCTTTTTCGGGTCTAGCAATCTGTAGCCTAGATAGGGCGTAAATACGACCGCGACGATCCACGACACCAGCAGGGCAATCGTGACCACCGCAAAAATTGAGAAGGTATATTCGCTCGCTACCGACTTGGAAAAACCCACGGGCGTGAATGCCACAGCTGTGATCAATGTTCCGGTAAGCATCGGAAATGCGGTCGATGTGTAGGCAAACGTTGCGGCCGTGAATCTATCCAAGCCTTGTTCCATCTTCACCACCATCATTTCCGCCGCAATGATCGCATCGTCAACCAATAGGCCAAGTGCGATCACCAGCGCGCCCAGAGAAATGCGCTGCAGGTCGATGCCGAAGATTTTCATCAGGAAGAATGTGATTGCCAGCACCAGTGGGATGGACAATGCCACCACTGTGCCGGTTCGCCAGCCAAGGCTTAGAAACGACACTGCCAAGACGATGAGGATCGCCTCAGTCAGCGAACGCTCGAATAAGGTTATCGAACCCCTGACGACTTCAGGTTGATTGGCGACAACGTGCACTTCCACGCCTGCGGGAAGCTGGGCAGAAATGTCTTTCATCATCTTCTTCAAGTTGTCGCCAAGATCGATCACGTTGCCGCCCCTGTCCATGATGACCCCAATACCGATCGCAGGCAGTCCGCCGACACGCATTGTCGGGCTCGGCGGATCGACCAGGCCGCGACTCACCTCGGCAATGTCGCCCAAAAGGAAGTGCTGCCCATTGACCAGCAGATCGGCATTGCGCACCCGGGCTACACTGTCGAAACTCCCACTCACGCGCAGACGAATGCGGTCGCTGTCGGTTTCGACAAATCCGGCAGGATTAAGCCCATTCTGCCTTTGTAGCGCATCAGCCACTTGCTGGGGCGCGATACCCAAACTAGCCAGACGATTGGGCGATACGTCGATATAAACCTTTTCTTCCTGCACGCCGATCAGTTCAACCCGTTTCACGTCCGGCACGCGTTTCAGATCCAGCGCGATGCGATCCGCATAGCGGCGTAACACACTCAAATCGAAGCCGTCACCCGTCAGCGCGAAAATATTCACCTGCACGTCGCCAAATTCATCATTGGGGAACGGGCCTTGCATGCCAGCTGGCAGTGTGTGGCGTATGTCATCCAGTTTCTTGCGCACTTGCCGCCAGGCTTCGGGCACTTCCGCCTTGGGCGTGTAATCCTTGAGAATCACAAACACCAGGGATTCCCCTGGTTTGGAAGCCGAACGTAGCACGTCGACCCAAGGCGTCTCCTGCAATTTTTTTTCGATGGATTCGGTCAGTTCGCGCTCGACCTCCTGCGCCGTCGCTCCCGGCCACAGCGTACGCACAACCATTACCTTGAAAGTGAAATCCGGATCTTCAGCCCGACCGAGATTGAGATAGGAGATAATCCCGATCGCCGTCATCACAACGATAAAATATAGCACCATTTGCTGGTGCGTCAGAGACCATGCGGAAAGATTAGGAAACGTCTTCATAAATCCTCCGCCAGGCTCGTTGCTGCCCAAATTGCGATGATTGCACAAAGCGAGGCGCGTCGAATCGTCGTAGCCTCTTCGCAAAGCACGCTAGGAACCAAGGCGACAAACGGGGCGCCATCCTTTGGCGCATTGCCTTCCTGGGCGACCCACCTCCTTGCTGGGCCTGTGAAGGGAATAGCCATTCACTGCATTTTTCGCGTTGCTGTGCCATCGGCACACGATTCACACAAGCAACCGATTGGGTGGGGACGCGCGGGACGGCAAACCGACACCAGGTACTGGATGCCACCGTGTCCGTTATGCAGCCCGGCAAAGCCGAGTGCTCGGCCAAATGTGACATATGCAGGCGTATCTTGCCATTCATTGCACGCTACCGTCTGCGAATTCACCCTCGATGACGCGTATCCTTTCGCCTGCACTAAGTTTATGTACGCCGGCAATGACGATACGTTCTCCCGTTAATACACCGCCGGCGATCACTGCTCCCCTATCGCGATAAGCCGCGACCTGCACTGGGCGCAGGCTGACGCTGTTATCCGCTGCCACAATCCATACTGCCGGCTGATCGCCCTGCTGGAATATCGCGGACAGCGGCACGACCAACTTCTCACTCTTGCTCTCATCGGTGAAGCGGACCTGCGCCGTCATCCCCAGTGCAGCGCGCGCACCGGCGCCGCTCAATGTAATTCGGGCCGCATAGGTGCGGCTTGCCGGGTCTGCAGCGGGAGCCAATTCGCGCAAACGTCCGTTGAAATGTGCCGCTTCCTTTTTTTCAGACCACAAGGTGATATCCGCCGGCGCGCCGATCTTGATTCCGGCAAATTGGGTTTCAGGAATCGCGATTGCCACTTCGCGATCGCCTTCCAGCGCCAACCGCAATACTGGTTGTCCAGCATTCACCACCTGCCCGGCTTCCGCCAGGATAGCCGCCACCACACCATCGTCATCCGCATGGAGCATGGTGTAGCCTGACTGATTTCGGGCCAGCCCGGTTTCAGCCGCGGCCGCCTTATAAGCGGCCTCCTTCGCGTCCAACGCAGACTGGCTGACGAACCCCTTTCGGCGCAGCTCGCGATAGCGTCTCGCTTCCGCCTCTGCCAACTGTAATTGTGTCATCGCGGCACTCGCCTGTAAGCCGGCGTCCGCCTGATCCAGACGCATCAATACTTCCCCGGCCTTCACTACAGCACCCGCATCCACGAGACGTTCGACGATCTTGCCATTGATACGAAAGCTCAGTGTGGTCTCGTGGCGCGCGCGAATCTCTCCGCTGTATACATTGCCGCTATCTGACACGACAGTACCGAGCACTTGAGTTAGCGCCGGCTGATCTACTTTGGCCGCCTCCGTTTTGGCGGGTGTGGAAGTTTGCTTGCTACATCCGGCCAGAACGGACGCAATGGCAAGCGTTAAAGCGATGAGTTTCACGTTGATCCTGAATTGATCGGAATGATGATCGGCTCGGTGCTGGACGCCATCTTCCCTTGAAGAGTTAGCCCAACGCGCGACGGCTCCAACTCGGGCTGAATCAAGGACGCGCCCAGCGAACGCCGCGTGGCAGCACCACTCTGCAATCCTACGGACGCAGACACGGTCCTCAATCGCTCGACTTGATGTTCTTGCCTTGACTGGTCAAGTCGCTGAGATAAAGGTAGTCCGATTATTTCGAGATTGCCGTCTGCTGCCATGATGGACTCCGCTGATCATGGCCATTATCAGCATGGTGAGAAACTTCAATCCGGCGAATAGCGGGAAAAATAAGCGCTAATTAGCATGCATCAAGCCAGACTCGATTCGTTCCGCGGTTTTCCTCCAAATAGCAGGTGCAATTTCTTTCGCTGCACCAACAGGGGTAGTGAGGTGTCGCATAGCAAACGCGAGAATTCATAATGCATGCCTTCGGTTCCGAATTGCCAACTATGAGCCAAAGAATTTGATGGGCGGTCAAACCGTGGTTGACAACGAACCACTCGCGGAACTAATCGTGCCAGTCGGGATAATTCGGTATGGGCACGGCATCTGGATCATAGTCACCATTCGCGGCTCGCGTGTGACATTTGTCACAAAGGATGAACGACTTTACGCCCCTGTTTCCCTTGATCATTGTTTCGGGGAAATTGTGGTGCTTGCGTAAAATATAACACGGCTCCGTGACCCGCGGAGGAGCCGCGCCTTCTGGCGTGGCAACGGCGATTCTTCGCGACCGTTTGTAATGGCATTTATCTGGTGCGTTTTCTAATGCGTAATCGTGAATGACCTCCCGCGTGTCGTCTTCCATCTGGGTCTTTGCACCGAAATGTTTGGGCAAAGCTTCGGCATTCAATAGCCCCCATAAACTGGTAGGCAATAGTCCGGGTTGATACGCAAAGTGACATCCCCAGCATTCGTCCTGATTCTGCTTGTCGGAAACCGGCTTTACCCCCTTGGTGCGCTGAAAATTCCGCAGCCACCCCCAAAGGATTCTTCCGCTCGGGCATCAGCGCTGCTCATTGACAGAGCGACGGTCAACAGCGTTGTAACGGTGGATTTCCGTTGCATCGTTTCACCTCGTTACCAAGTCAAATTCACTGCGACGACCATGGCAGCACCGCCGGCGGCTCCCAGCGTCGCATGCACTTTATCCGGATCCGTAGCGGCCCGAGCGTCAAACACTCGGCGACAGGTATCGTTACGTTAATCATCAGCACAACACATAAGACGTCCAAGCCGGATTTTTAGCAGTGACCAGAATGACAGCCTTCTGATTTATTTGCGCATCGTGAGCAGGTAAGAAAGCGCGTCGCCTTTTCCTGAGCGGTGCATTCCCGATCGAGCACATCTGTACAATTGCGCTTGAACCATTTCGCGACCTCTTTCATGTCCGTGAATCGCTGCTCATTGGCAGCAGGCGGGAAAGGCTTGATAATGTTCTCGGTTTCCGAATGTTTGCCCTGCGCCGCGGGATTGTCGGTATGGCAAGAGGAACAGCTCAAATTATGATTATGTTTGGTCTTAAGGAAATTCTCTCCGCACGTGGCGGAGAACCGCTGAAAACCAGGTGTGCCTGCCGTCCCGGCTGTGGACGCCGCCAACACATCGTCGGGAGTCTTCGCAAATGCCGAAGTCACCGCTAACCACGCCGAAACAGTCCCTATTAAGCCAAAAGCAAAAAATACGCGGAACGTTGGCGTGTACCTGACAATTGAACATCAATGAAATGGTCTGCAAGAAAAAGGTGCGTCTCGATACCAATTCGTGGCCAGACGCCTTTCAGGGGATTTGCGCCTGGCGCCAACCAGAAACGGTGGCCAAGGCAGAAAAAAGAACGTCAGCAAAATCAATAGGGATTTCTCAATTGATCCTCTAAAGTCCGTTGAGCATCTCCTTGCCAATGGTAGAATTGACACCATGCTTAACGACCGCGCACAGATCCTGCTCAAGACCTTGGTGGAACGCTATATCAGCGAAGGCCATCCGGTTGGTTCGCGCGCATTGCAACAATACTCGGGTCTGGACGTTAGCCCCGCGACCATACGCAACGTGATGTCCGAGCTGGAAGAGATCGGCTTGGTGAGCAGCCCGCACACGTCAGCTGGCCGCGTCCCGACCGGATTGGGGTATCGCTTGTTCATCGATACCATGTTGGTCACGAAGCCGCTGGACAGCGCGCGGGTGCAACAGATGGAAAATCAGTTGCAGCCAGACAACCCGTCACGACTGATCACCCAAGCCTCCAACCTGCTCTCTGATCTGACCCATTTCGCCGGCGTGGTCGCCACGGCAAGACGCAGCACGATCACTGTGCGCCAGATTGAATTTTTGCGCTTGGGCGAAAAACGGGTTCTGCTGATCATCGTAATGCCAGACGGCGAAGTGGAGAATCGCGTGCTTTTGCTGGACCGCGATTACACCCAATCACAACTGACGGAAGCGGGTAACATCCTCAACCAGAATTACATTGGCTGCAGCTTCTCTCAGATTCGCGACCGACTGCGCGGAGAGTTGCAGGAACTGCATCAGGATATGAGCGCACTGATGGCAGCGGTACTGGCCGCAGGTGATGCGGCACAGGCGAAACAATCCCAGGATTACGTCCTCAGCGGGGAACACAATCTGCTTCATGTAGCAGAGCTGTCTACGGACATGAACCGCCTGCGCGGCCTGTTCAATCTTTTCGAAAAGAAGACCGAATTACTGCAGCTGCTCGACGCAGGAGGGCGGGGACAAGGCATCCACATTTTCGTTGGCAATGAATCCGGGCTGGCTTCGTTGGACGAATGCAGCGTTATCACCGCGCCCTACTCTGCCGACGGACAAGTAATCGGCACCCTCGCGGTGATCGGTCCGAAGCGCATGGATTATGAGCGTGTCATTCCCATCGTGGACATCACGGCGCGCTTGCTTGGCAATGCGCTTTCACTGAGCTAAACCCGGCCACACTAAAACTGTAAGGATTCTTCATTCATGGTTTACCAGACTGAACCCGCTTTCACGCATGGCACGCCTGCCAAGACCGGCATTCTGCTGATCAACCTTGGCACTCCTGATGCGCCCACGCCTCAGGCCGTGCGTCCATATCTGAAGGAATTCCTGAGCGATCCGCGCGTCGTCGAAATACCAAAGGTGATCTGGTGGCTGATCCTGAATGGGATCATCCTCAACACGCGCCCGCAGAAATCCGCCGCAAAATATGCCACGGTATGGCTACCGGAAGGTTCGCCATTGCGCGTTCACACTGAAAAGCAGGCGGGTCTGTTGCAAGGCTATTTGGGGGACCGCACCAGAGCGCCATTTGTCGTGGACTATGCGATGCGCTACGGCAACCCTGGAATCCCCCAAGTGCTGCGCAAGCTCAAGGAACAAAACTGCCAGCGCATTCTTGTCGTGCCGATGTATCCGCAATATGCCGCAAGCAGTACTGGCACCGCCTTCGACATCGTTTTCGCTGAGTTGCAACAGATGCGCAACACCCCTGCACTGCGCACTATCAAGAACTTCCACGACAATCCGGGCTATATCAAGGCACTGGCGAACCACATCCACGATCACTGGATGAAAAACGGACGCCCGGAAAGATTGGTGATGAGCTTCCACGGTCTGCCGCAATTCTCGCTGGACAAGGGCGATCCTTACCATTGTGAATGCCACAAAACCGGCCGCTTGCTTGCGCAGGAACTTGGCTTGAAGGCTGAGCAATACGTGGTCAGCTTTCAATCGCGCTTCGGCAGAGCAGAATGGATCAAGCCTTATACCACCGCCGTCCTGAAGCAACTGGGAAAGCAAAAGATCAAACGTATTGATTTGGTTTGTCCGGGATTCGTTGCCGATTGCCTGGAAACGCTGGAAGAGATCGCGATGGAAGGCAAGGAAGATTTCCAGCACGCTGGTGGCGGCGAATACCACTACATTCCGTGCCTCAACGAGCGTGATGACTGGATACTCGCATTGACCAATCTGGTGTTGGATAACCTGCAAGGCTGGCTGATCGAGTCGAATGTTGCGGAGTTGGAAGAAGGCAGATTGCGCGCCCTGGCCATGGGTGCGAAGAAATAGGAACCATACACGATTTGGCCGCATGTTATCGGCCTACCCTGATAATACTTATGCATTTTGTCCCCGAGTTTCACAATCACTGGTTTCTCCGATAGCTTGCTGAAGTTCATGCCTCCTGTGTAGTTGAAATCAAGCTCATCCACGGTAGATTTCCGAAATCTCGATTCAAGCATGACCGTTGCTTGTCTTAGAAATGCAAGTATCTAATTAATGGCCATTTTTCATTTATTCTCAATTTTGATGGTTCCAAGCCCCGCGTCAAATGCATCAAGACGTCATTCCAAAAAAAGTGCTCTGAATTTGATGAACGTGGATGACTAACTGGGATCAAAGGCGCCCGAACAAGGGCATTGACGCCCAATGCGGATCTGCCGGTCCAGCTTTGTCGTCGGACTTTTCCCGCTGAAAGCCCGATCCATCGCTGTGCCAATTGCTCTACCCCATCAAGGAACAAATCCGCATGTCAGGGACTTCCGGTCCCTCATAATGACAGCGACGGTTCATTGATGCGGTCACTCCGTTTGGCTCTATGGCCAAATCAGGGCAAATCATTCAAGCGACTGACCTGTTGTGTGTGCAGACGCGAGATGAACAGGCATGACACTACATACGACCCCGAATAATGGTTACAATTCGAGACAACCTCCGTGATTCGATGATTTTCAAATGCCGACCTCACACCTGATACCTGCAGACCTTCGCCTCACCATCATTCCCGATACGCTGGGGTTCGCCGATACTTCAGAATTGCTGGAGTTTCCGCTACCGTGGATCGGCCAGGAGCGCGCGGAAATGGCGGCACGGTTTGGTCTCGGGATGGAGCAACCAGATTACAACCTGTTCGTACTAGGCGAGGTTGGCAGCGGACGGTCGTCGCTGCTCAAGTTGGCGATGCAAACTACCGCCGCAAGCAAGGCCCTGCCTCCCGATCTTTGCTATTTGCACAATTTCGATGCGCCAGAAAGACCACGTGCCCTGCGCCTGCCTGCCGGGCAGGGACGACTGCTGCGCCAACTTATGGCAAAGATGACAAAATCGCTGCAGACGGAGATACCACAACGCTTGGATGGGCAAGACTTCAAGACCGAAAGCGAGCGCATTGAAAAGGCGCAGAAGGAAGAAGAAGCCAAGGCCTACGCCGAACTTGAGGCCTTTGCGGAGGCGCGCAGTTTTACGATGCATCGTGAAACTGGACACATACTGTTTACCCTACTAGGAAAAAAAAAGGGACGCGCCTACACCGAGGATGAAGTGCTCGCATTGCCGAAGGAGCGTCGCGCCGAAATTGCGCAAGCTGAGCAGGAACTGCGTGCAGAGATCGCACGTTACTTTGATAAAACCCGGCCGATGGAACGGCTTATGAATGAGGCGCTGGCCGCGTTGCGACGGCAGGTCGTGAAGCCGCTGCTTGATCACGAGTTGCAAGAGATCCGGATGGGACTGAAGAAGCAGATCAAGGATTCGGTGAAGCTTGGCACTTATTTGGAACAGGTCGCGCACGACGTTCTCGAGAATCTGGAACTGTTCAAGGTTTCGGATACCGATGAGGACGTCCAGCGCGAGGCCTTAAATGGAGTGTTATCCCGCTACCGGGTCAATCTAATCGTGGACAACGACGGCCTGCACGGTGCACCAGTGATCGTCGAAGACAACCCGCTGTTTCGCTCGTTGTTCGGCAGCATCGAATATCAGTCCGAGAACGATGTACTGGTGACGGATTTTTCCCGGATTCGAGCCGGCAGCTTGCAAAAGGCTCACGGCGGTTTCCTGATGCTGCATATGCGCGACCTTCTCGCTGACCCTCTGGTTTGGGAAAAGCTGCGGCGCTTTCTTCGCAGCGGCAGATTGCAGATTGAAGAGCCTGGCACGGCCTTCGCACCCATTGCGGCAGTTTCTCTGGTGCCTGAGCCAGTGGATGTCGAAGTCAAGATCATCATGATCGGGTCACGCGAGCAATATTACCAATTGCAGGAGGAAGACCCGGAGTTCGCCCGCCGTTTCCGCGTCAAGGTGGACTTCGCCGAAAGCTTTTCATCTAGCGCCGAGACTCGCCGTTCCTCGGCCATATTCGTCGCGCACAGCTGCCGGGATCTCGGGCTGCCACATTTTACCGCTGCGGCCGTTGCTCGCTTGCTGGAGGATGGACACCGCGAAGTCGATGATCAGTCGCGCCAGAGCGCTATCTTCGCCCGCGCCGAAGCGTTGATAGTGGAAAGTGCCGCGCTGTGCAATGCCAGGGCGGGCCGCCTTGTCGAGGATACTGATGTTGAGGCAGCATTGAGCGCGCGCACGCTGCGCCACGATTACCCCTGTCAGCGCATGTTGGAATCTATTGTGGAAGGCGATGTACTTATCACGCTGAATGGTGAAAGGACTGGGCAACTCAACGCCTTGACCCAAGTGGATCTTGGTGACTACCGTTTCGGTTTCCCAGTGCGTGTCACCGCGCGCACCTTTGCCGGTGAGGATGGTCTACTCAACATCGAACGCGAAGTTGAGATGTCCGGGCCGATCCACGATAAAGGCGTACTGATCCTGCAAAACTATTTGTCCGCGCTGTTTGCCCATAACGCACCGCTCGCGCTTGACGCATCCGTCGTCTTCGAGCAGGAATATCACGGTGTGGAGGGTGACTCCGCTTCGTGCGCCGAGCTTTATGCTTTGCTCTCATCCTTGTCTGGCCTGCCTCTTAAACAAGGAATTGCTGTGACGGGTGCAGTCAACCAGTACGGTGAAATATTGCCGGTCGGTGGCATCAATGAAAAGATTGAGGGCTTTTTTCGAATCTGCGAAAAGACCGGACTTGATCGGAGCCATGGCGTGCTGGTCCCCCACCGTAACCGCCGCCACCTGATGCTGGAGCGCAAGATCATAGACGCTGTCGCTAATGGCTTTTTCCACATCCATGTGGCCGAGCATGTAAGTGAGGGCATGGAGTTGCTCACCGGACGCCCATTTGGAATGCCCAATGAAGCAGGCACTTATCCAGCTGACAGCGTACTGGGGAACGCCCAGAGCACCCTGATAGCGTATCGTCATGCCTGCCAGATTTCCGGGCACAATGCGTCCGATCAACATAGGACCGGTCACAAGCGTGTGCGTTGAACACGGCTGTTGGGATTAGATAGATGAACGCAGAAAATCCAATCGGTGTCTTCGATTCTGGCGTTGGCGGATTGTCGGTGCTGCGCGAAATTCGCCAGGAGTTGCCAAGCGAAGACCTGCTTTATGTCGCTGATTCCCGTCATGCGCCGTATGGCGATAAGCCCGCGCCGTTTATCGAGGCACGGGCGATCGCCATTGTCGAATTCCTGGTGAGCCAACACGCAAAGGCAATAGTCGTCGCTTGTAACACCGCAACCGGAGTAGCGATTCAAATGCTGCGCGCAAGATTCTCGATACCGATCGTTGCGATGGAACCCGCTATCAAACCAGCGGCAGCACTTACCCGATCCGGCGTAATTGGCGTGCTAGCGACCAGCAGGACGATCGCCAGCGAAAACTTTGCGAAGCTACATGATCGGTTTGGTGCCGATGTGAGAATCTTGATGCAGGCATGTCCAGGTCTCGTTGAGCAGGTGGAGGCCGGTGAGCTGTCTGGCGAAAGGACCCGAGCATTGATTGCGCAGTACGTTGTTCCATTGTTGCAGCTTGGCGCCGACACACTCGTGCTGGGCTGCACGCATTATCCCTTTCTCGCGCCATTGCTCCAAGAGATAGCCGGATCAACGGTCAACATTATTGATCCGTCCCCGGCGATTGCGCGCGAACTGCGCCGCCGGCTGGCAAGCATTGCTATGTTGTCGCGCTCGGGACGCACCGGTGTCGAGCATTTTTGGACCAGCGCTATGCCGGATACCGCGCAGCCGGTGATCTCGGAATTGTGGAATGCCGGCGTCCAGCTGCAGCATTTTCCGGATCATGCTGCGGCACGGAAAGCCTGATAATATCCGGGCGGCATTGTACACAGGAAGTAGCGTGCCCCTAAGGCCACCTATGCTCTTAGGCCTGCAACGATATACGCGACATGTGCTCGTCATATAAAGAATATTTCTCTTCCGTGAAGAAGCCATTCCGCGGCAGCAGCGTGATCGCGCCTTGGGCATGACAACTTTCCCTCGTGTAGAATGCCCCGTGTTGGACGCCGGGGATGCATTCAAACTCAAGTGCAAAGCGCATGGTATCCGTTATTCGCGAGTCCATTTTTCTGTTCATTCAAACCTAACTATGGCTAATCATGCCTGAACAACAAATCGGCCGTTTTGAAATCCTCCAAGAGCTCGCTAAAGGGGGTCAGGGCGCTGTCTATCTGGCCCGCGATTCCGAGCTTGATCGACTGGTCGCCATCAAGACCTTGAGGAATCTTGGCCACAGAGCCGATCAATTGAAGCACGAGGCACACGTCGCCAGCAACTTGCAGCATCCCAACATCATCGCGCTGTATGACTCCGGCCAGCATGAGGGGTCGCCCTATCTGGTGTATGCCTATATCGAGGGGAAGACCCTCGCGCAATTACTTAAGGAGAATGGGATATTCCCGCTGGTACGCGCTGCAGAAATAGTTTGCGGCATACTTGAAGGACTTGCCTACGCACACTCACGAGGCGTATCGCATTTGGATATAAAGCCCGCCAATATCATGATCTCCCGCAGCGGCACACCGATGGTCATGGATTTTGGGTTGGCAAGGGCGGCCAGCGATCAGGAGAACGCTCGCGAGCCCATGCTCAGCGGAACGCCGCGCTATATGGCTCCTGAGACCATTTCCGGGAAGCAGGGCGATTCCTTGTCGGACATATATTCGGTCGGCACGATGCTTTATGAAATGGTGACCGGCGAGTTTGCCGTTAATGGAGATAGCCCGTTCGAAGTGCTGAACCGTGCCGCTCATCAGAGAATCGCCGCGCCATCCAATCATAAAGAACGAATAGATGAAAAACTGGAAGCGATCATCCTCAAGGCGGTATCCGACAATCCTGACGGACGATATCCGAATGCATCTGCCATGAGGCAGGCCTTGCTAGGTTATCTCGGTGAATCGCGCCAGGGGGAAGCCGTTCAAAGCGGAAATAAAAATGGCACTCTGGAATTCTTGATTCGCCGCATGCGGAGCAAGAGCGATTTTCCGGCACTGTCCAATATCATCTCGGAGATCAACAAGATCGTGTCGTCAGAATCGGAAAGCAGCAGCAAGCTGGCGCGTACGATCCTGCAGGATTTTGCTCTCACCAACAAGCTGCTGAAGCTTGTGAATACTGCCTCCTATGGGCAGTTCGGCGGCACGATTAGCACCATTTCGAAGGCCGTGGTAATTCTTGGCTTCGAAACAGTGCGGAACATCGCGATGACACTGATCCTGCTTGAATTCCTGCAAAACAAGTCTCAGGCTGGACAACTCAAGGACGAGGTAATACAAGCGGTTTTCTCTGGCATCATAGCCGCCCAATTGTCGGTCGGACGTAACATCCGCGACGCTGAGGAAGTAATGGTCTGTTCCATGTTTCACCATTTGGGCAGGATGCTGGCGACCTATTATTTCTTCGATGAAAGCCAGGAAATTTTCCGCCTGATAGAACTGGGCGAAAGCGAAGAGAACGCCGCCATCAAGGTGCTGGGTATCTCCTTCGCCGAACTAGGCTTGGGGGTCGCACACAGCTGGAATTTTCCGCCTCGTTTGATGGCCGGGATGCGCAAACTGTCCGACCAGAAGGTTCGCCCCCCAAATAGTGATCTTGATTCCCTGACGATGACAGTCAATCTCGCGCATGAGTTGTGCGAGATCGCGGCTTCTACCACTCCGGAGAACAAGCATCAGGCCCTGAAAAAATTGGCAAAACGCTATGAGAATGCAGCCAAGGTATCCGAACGGGAACTGTCAAGTTCCCTCGATATGGGACTAAATGAACTATCTCTGCGAGCCGGGATTCTCGGTATCGGAATCGGCAACAGTCAGCTATTGGCTAGGGTACGCACGTGGGCCGGCAAGACCCCCGAACAGGCTGAAGACGCAAAATCGGCTGGCCGCATACCTCAGGTTGTGGAAGAAATAGCGCGTGAGTTTGGCGACATAGCCATTCTGGAGCAGGCGGTCGAACGGGAAGATGATGGGGTGAAATCCGGCTCCAATCCAACCAATCCGGATGTGATCCTAAGTGCCGGCATACAGGATGTAACAACATCGTTGGTTGGCGACTTCAATATTAACGATGTATTGCAGATGGTATTGGAAACGATTTATCGCGGAATGGGGTTCAACCACGCGATAATTTTGATCAAGGACATCAAACAAGATGCCATGGTGGCAAAATTTGGATTTGGAGAAGGCGTAGCAGCAGTAATTCCCCGCTTCCGATTCCCCTTGTCATCCGTGCCAGACGTATTCCACCTATCGATTGAAAAAGGTCTGGATATAGCAATCGAGGATATCCATGCACCGAACATCGCAGACAAAATTCCAGCCTGGTACAGAACCTCGATCAATGCACCCATGCTTCATGCTGTTGCCGATAATGATAAAGAACAAGTCGCTTGGACTGTTTTATGCCGACATGCTTAAGCCAAACGCTCTCAATATGTCGCAAAATCAATTATCAATGCTGCGCACCCTCCGTAATCAGGCGGTACTCGCAATCAAACAAAAAACTTGACTTATCAAGCCCCAAAGACACCAATAATCATCCGCGGGGCAAAAAGTCCCCAAGAACTTTGGCTCCAGACGGGCGCCTAATCGTCGCTAAGGTGAGGTGACACGCCTTCTGCCGGTTCGCCGGTTTCCGGGTCTATCCAGTCGGCGATGCCGATTTCCGCTTCTGCGTCCTCCAGCGTTTCGCCCTCTTCAAACCCGTTGTCGTCCTGGCCTTCCATGTCCTGCAACGCTTCAAGGAGCGTGGGAAAAGGGCCGTACTCTTTCGCTGTAAACTTTTCCTGCCAATAAAAACCATCAGGCCGCTCTATCACCTGCGCTTGTTCATTTTCGGACGGGATCGGTTCAATCGGCGTAGTCGTCTTCATTGTATCCTCCAGTTAGTGCCTGGCGTGCATGTTGCCCAACCTGTTAAACACCGTTTCAATATTCGCCATTTCTAAAGCTTAATGAAATGCTCGCGATAATGCTTCATCTCATTGATCGATTCGTATATATCAGCCAACGCCTCATGCTTGCCATGCTTTTTAACTCCTTGCGCCATTTCCGGCTTCCATCGCTTGGCTAGTTCCTTGAGCGTACTCACATCGAGATTTCGGTAATGAAAATATTCTTCCAACTTCGGCATCCAGCGGGCAAGAAAGCGGCGATCCTGGCAAATCGAGTTTCCGCACATTGGTGACGTACGGCTCGGCACATACTCTTCAAGGAACCCGATCATCTGCGCCTCGACCATCGCTTCATCCAGTATGGACGCCTTTACCTTGTCGATCAAACCGGATTTGGCATGGGTGGACTTGTTCCAAGCATCCATGCCATCGAGCACGCCGGCGCTCTGATGCACCACCAGCACCGGCGCCTCGGCGACCGTTTCCAAGTTATTATCGGTAATTACCAGCGCGATTTCAATTACTCGGTCCGTATCTGGGACCAAGCCCGTCATTTCCATGTCTATCCAGACTAGGTAATTTGGGTTTTGTGCCATAATTCGTCTGTCCAAATTTGAACATTGAGGCGCGTATTGTGTCACATGCGAGTCGCTTGCGAATACTGAATTAATTCCCTCATGACTGCTGCACTATTCACTACCGTTTTCATCGCTGCACTGGCTTTGACCACCTTCGCCAAATTGTGGTTAGCCCGGCGCCACCTTGCGCATATTGCCGCGCATCGGGCCGCCGTGCCGGAGGAATTTCGCGCCCAAGTCCAACTGGAGGATCACCAGAAAGCAGCAGACTACACTTCGGCGAAGACCCGCTTCGACATGCTGGGAGCATTATTTGATGCCGCTTTGTTGCTGGGCTTCACGCTGGCGGGTGGCATCCAATTGATCGCCGACCTTTGCAATGACTGGTTCAGGACGCCTATCGCCCAAGGCATGGCCACGCTGGTGGCGGTGCTGGTACTATACTCGCTATTGGAAGCCCCCCTTAATATCTATCGCACATTCGTCATCGAGGCGCGTTTCGGTTTCAACAAGATGACCTTCGCGCTTTACCTCAAGGACGCGTTGAAAGGCATATTGATCGGCGCGGTCCTCGGGCTGCCGCTACTCTACTGTGTATTGTGGCTCATGGAACGCATGGGTGCATCCTGGTGGTTATATGTCTGGCTGGTGTGGATGACATTCAGCCTGTTGGTGTTGTTCATCTACCCGTCGTTCATCGCGCCCCTGTTCAACAAATTCACCCCCATGCAGGATGAAGCGATGAAAGTTCGCATTGAAGGCCTGCTAAGCAAGTGTGGTTTCACCGCACAAGGCTTGTTCGTAATGGATGGCTCCAAGCGCAGCGCGCACGGCAACGCCTACTTCACTGGCTTCGGCAAGACCAAGCGCATTGTGTTTTTCGACACCCTGCTGGAGCGCCTGAGCATCAACGAGATCGAGGCGGTATTGGCCCATGAGCTCGGCCACTTCAAGCATCGCCATGTATTAAAACGTATCTTAACGACCTTCGCGATGAGTTTGGGATTCCTGTGGTTGCTCGCGCGACTGATGAAGGCCGACTGGTTCTATCAGGGCCTGGGCGTCGCTCATCCGACAGGCTCAGGATACAACACCGCTTTGGCGCTTTTGCTGTTTTTCATGGTACTTCCTGTATTCAGCTTCTTGTTCAGTCCAATAATGTCGGCACTGTCGCGCAAGCACGAATTCCAGGCCGATGCGTACGCCGTCAAACAGACCGCTGCTCCGGACTTGGTCAGCGCACTGGTGAAGCTATATCAGGAGAATGCCGCTACTCTGACCCCCGATCCACTATATTCCACATTTTATGATTCGCACCCGCCGGCCATGGTGCGAATCTCCCATCTACAAGCGCCACAGACCTGACCCATAGAACCGATAAGGAGGACACCATGAAACTGACCACGACTTCGATTTTGCCCACAATAATTCTGCTGGGCATTGCAACGGCCACGTCGGCCAATCCGTTCCCTGATGGAAATGCACAGACTGGACAAAAGATATTTGACGAGTATAAATGCAATAGTTGTCATGACTCGATCATGGGAGGTGATGGGAACAAGATCTTTACCCGCCTGACCCGAAAAGTGACCTCCCCTACCGGGTTGATCGATCAAATCGGCGTATGCAGCGGCAATGTCAACGCGCACTTCACCCCGAAACAAACACAGGATCTTGCGGCGTATCTGAACATCTTCTACAAATTCAACTAAGTCCTGCCATGAACACTGTGTACGATTTGGCCACCAGACGATGCAAGCCATGCAGAGAAGGCTCGCCGCCGCTGTCGACCGTTGAGACTGACAGCTTAATGCAGCAGCTTGAAGGCTGGCAGCGCTACGATCACCTGATCAACAAGACTTACCACTTCAGGGATTATTACCAGACCATCGCTTTCGTAAATGCGGTCGCATGGATGTCACACCGCGAAGACCACCATCCCGAGCTCACAGTCACCTATAACAGTTGCCAGGTGGAATACACGACCCACGCCGTTCACGGCCTTTCTGAAAACGATTTTATCTGCGCCGCAAAGATCGATGCGCTGTTCAAACTTTGATGTTCGCCCTTGATTTGAATTCGATGCTGCGGCAAGGCCGCAACGAGTGATTGTGCCTGGTGGTGCAAAGAGCATTACGAGAGGCGCGCGAGGCAGTCAACGCAGTCTCGCCGATAAACTGGAATCGGGGCAGATAGTTGCCGCATTCGGTCGCCAATATCTCATACGACTTGAAGATGGGAGTGAGATTCCTTGCCTGACGCGCGGGAAAAAGAGCGAAGTAGCATGCGGCGACGTGGTGGAAATTCTGCGCACGGCAGACGCTTCAAGTGATAACGGCGCGGGCGCCCAAGGTGTGATTGAACGGGTCGCGCCGCGCCGCTCCCTGCTGCATCGCTCCGATGCGTATCGCGAAAAACTCATCGCCGCGAACGTCACACAACTCATCGTTGTCGTCGCCGGCAAGCCCTCGTTCAGCGACGAGCTGCTCGCGCGTTGCCTGGTCGCGGCTTTCGACCAAAAGCTCGAGGTGCTGATCGTGCTGAACAAATGCGATCTGCCCGATACTGCGGCTGCCGCACGCGAACGGCTCATACCTTATACTGCCATTGGCTATCGCGTGTTGGAACTCAGCGCGAAGCGCGATGTGTCGGCGTTGCAGCCATTCCTGCGCGGCCACACCAGCGTACTGGTCGGACAATCCGGAATGGGGAAGTCCACGCTGGTCAATGCCCTGATCCCCCAAGCACAAGCCGCCACGCGTGAAATATCTACCGCGCTCGATTCCGGCAAACACACCACAACGCATGCCAGGCTATACCGGATAGACGAAACCAGCGCGCTGATCGACTGCCCGGGCGTGCAAGCCTTTGGCCTCAATCATCTGACATTCGGTGGAATAGAAAAAGGCTTCGTCGAATTCGCGCAATATCTAGGGCAGTGCCGCTTTCACGACTGCCGCCACGCAAATGAGCCTGGCTGCGCCTTGCGCACGGCGGTCAGGGAGGGGAAGATCGATGCGCGCAGGCTGGCATTGTTTCAGCAAATCGCCGGCAAGTAGCGTCGAATTGCAGCCCTAAAACTTATCCAGCCGCAACTGTTTCCACCCCTCGTGACCCAGCCTGTTCAGCGTTTCGGTATTATTATCGACGATCCGGTCTGCATCCGGGAAAGCTGCCACGGCCCGAGCCACGCTTTCTTCGCGCAGCAGATGCAGCGTGGGGTATGGAGAACGATTGGAGTAATTCTCGATGTCGTCCGGAGCGGTGCCCGCGAACTGATACTGCGGATGGAGGCTGGCAACCTGGAATTCCTCGTTAAATTCGGGCTCGGCTACGGCTAGATCGACTGTATCCAGAAAATCGTTGAAGTCGAGAAAGTCGGTGAGCACGTAAGGGTGAATCAGCAGTGTAGTGTCAATCTCCTCCGGATCGCTACCTTGCAGCGTTCGCAACTCATCCATCAGATGTTCCAGCAGAACCTCCGGTGCGACCGCATCACTCACCACATAGCGTATGCGGTTCTTGACATGCACAGCCTTGGCGAACGGACACAGATTGAGGCCAATGACGGCATTTTCCAGCCAGCGTTGCGTGGCTGCAATGATGGATTCTGCTTGGCTAGCCATTCACGAATTCCTAGGTAATCCACAGGGGCGGCTCATCCATCAGCGCGATCTGTTCGCGCAATTCCAGGATGCGGTCTTGCCAATAGCGTTGTGTATTGAACCATGGGAAGCCGGCGACGAATGCCGGATCATCCCAGCGCCGTGCGATCCAAGCGGAGTAATGGATCAGGCGCAATGTGCGCAACGCTTCAAGCAGATGCAGCTCGCGCGGATCAAAATCGTAGAAATCCTCGTAACCCGCCATAAGATCGGAGAATTGTCGCGCCATGTCGGCGCGTTCGCCGGACAGCAGCATCCACAGGTCCTGAATCGCAGGTCCCATGCGACTGTCGTCAAAATCCACAAAGTGCGGGCCTGCATCAGTCCACAGCACATTGCCAACATGGCAGTCGCCATGCAGGCGCAATTTTTTCATCACGCCAACATTATCGTTGCCGGAATGATCAAAATCGGCGCGATCAAAACAACGCCTTACGCCATCCAGCGCTTGCGCGACTACCGTACGGTATGTTTCCGTCAGTTCTGACGGGATGAAATTATGTTGCAGCAAATAGCCACTCGGCTCTACACCGAAGCTTTCGATGCTCAGCGCAGGGCGATGCCTGTAATTCTCCATCGCGCCGACCGCATGGATGCGACCGATGAAACGCCCCATCCATTCCAGGGTGTCGGAATCATCCAGCTCCGGCGCACGACCACCTTGTCTGGTGAATATGGAAAAGCGAAAGCCCTTGAACGCGTGCAACGTGTCGCCGTTGATTTCCAGTGCAGGCACTACCGGAATCTCTCTGTCTGCCAGTGTCGCGACAAACCCGTGTTCTTCCAGGATCTCAGCATCGGACCAGCGTGCGGGGCGGTAAAACTTGGCAATAAGCGGCGGTCCCTCTTCCATGCTCGCCTGGTAAACGCGGTT
>CAWHYN010000027.1:0-24587 GCA_963833515.1 uncultured beta proteobacterium
CCCTGAGTCACTCCGTCAAGTCATTTTTGCAGATTCCGTCATGTTAGCCAGCAGTGGCGATCCTCGATTTTTAAGCGCCTTCAAATAAACGGACTCGTCATACGGAGTCCGTGTCTTCCAGCAACGATAGATTATCCTGATCCACTTGAACGCCAAGGCTCGCACCGCTACTTGGTGAGAGCAACCTTTCTTGCGTTGCTGCTGGTAGTAGGCTCCAGCCCAGAACGATCTTGGTATGGTTGAGCCCGCCCACTCGACAAAGGTCTGGCGCAGGAAGGTGGGACAAAAGAGGCGCCAGTGGATCCAGCACTTGTTGCCGCTACGCTCGAGTACCGGGGCAATTCCCGAGTAGCGCTGCACCTGTGATGCATTCGCATAGCGATCTCGATCCTCGCCAAAGGCGACCAGCAACCGGGGAGCCTGAACATTCCCGGCGCCGGGCAAAGCCGCAAAGATATCGTAGTCAGGCAAACCCTTGGTAATGTCATCGATCTCGGCATCGAAGCGATCGATTGACTGCAGGAGTGCGCGTAACTGCTCGACCAGCGCCTGCACGACCATCTGGCATGGGCGGATAACGGCCTCATCGTCCGTGAGTGCAGTCGCAGCCCGGATGCCCTGGATGCGTTCCTCAACGAGGTATGCCCGGCGGGCATTGTGGTCGTGGAAGAAGGATTCCAGCGTTGACCGCCTTGCCTGCTTGACGTGCCTGAGCGTTGGCCAGCGGCTCAGGAAGTCACAGAAAATCAAGGTATCCCGGTGTTCGAACCAGTCCAGCACCTGGGGATAGTATTGCTTGAGCGTGCTGACCAAGCGGTTCGTGATGCGGGTCACGTCGCCGGCTAGCCTACGGCGCTCCTCGACCAGCGTTGCCAGCTTACGCATGGCAACGCTTTGCAGCTTGATTGGCTGTAGCTTCTCCGGGTGGCGGAGTAGGATATCCAGGGCTGCTTCGGCATCGGTCGGGTCGTCCTTGGCCCCGCTGGGAACGAAGGCTTTCCGATATTCTGCCAGCGTTGAAGGATGAACCTTGAACAGCACGAGGAATTCATATCGCTGCAGTGCATAGACCAACGGCCCCTCGGCAAGCTCCAAACAGATGGCAATGGGGCCGCCAAACCGGTCCCGCAATGCATACGCCCATTTCGCGATCGCTTCCGGGGAATGATCAAAAGTGCCGAACTCATGCTGGCCTGACCCGGCAGCTTGCAAACAGAAATCATGTTTCCTGTCTGACCAGTCGATGCCAACGAAGGCCGTAAAGGAAGGGTTGGATTGTGACTTCATAATCACCTCCATAAGTGGTAGATTACAAATATGGACATGCATGCATGGGTTCTGCGAAGACAATATAGTGAGCCGGTCGCACGGCACGCCCTGAGTATTCGTTAACGAACCCAAGCGCACCTGCGGACTCGAAGCCAAAAGAGTAAACATCGAGTGTTAGTGTCGCTTATTCGTAATCCGCAGGTGCATGTCCTGCCTTCACTGGCAGATACCTGCCAGCTGTGACCAGTATCACTGAAAACAGGACCGAGTGACTATAATGTGTCGAAAGTACGCATTCGAGGGTAACAAAGCGGACGTAGCGCCACGATCATTTCCAGAAAAATTGTTTAGTCTGCAATGGGTGCGGTGCGGACGTAAGAAGCAACACCCGCAACGTCGGCTTATCTTTGCATAGCGGACATCTCGACAGATAGCCCTGGATTTCTGCTAAGGTTAAGGTTTGTAGGATGCCTGCCGACGAGACCAAGCCGGTCCTGAGCATACTGCGGCAGAGGCGGGCGTCGGACAAGCCTCCAGGGAGGAAACCGCGGTGGGTGCTGCCAAGCCTAGTTCAGGGCACAGGCTATGGGGATTGTATGTTTCGGCCGAGGCACGAACGCTGGAGAAGTTGCTGCCGAGTGGTTGTTGAATGAGGCCGACCAAGGGCTGTGACGGTTGGTGGAATAGATTCCTGTGCGAAGTTGCTGCGCGGAAGCGGCTGTTTCCCGCGAGGAGGCAAAGCGCGTCCCTGTCGTCCGTCGCCGACGATGCAAGGTGTGATGGTTTAGCGGAACGCTCATGATCCGATCCGTAAGACTGGCGGCGCGCGGATGGGCAGCGTGCGTGCCACGACATCGATGACGATCATTTCAGCACCACAATCCGGGCAGACGAAGGTCGGCCTGGGATGCGGCGGTGCCTCCTCTGCAAGGGAGACCGGTGGGACTTCCGAAACGGTATCGAGCAGACGCCTGACTTTCTGGATGTTGTCTGTGCGTCCGCTGTTGGATAAGAGCCCGTAATAGCGGATACGATGGAAGCCCCTGGGTAGGACATGCAGGAGGAAGCGGCGCATGAACTCGCCCGCTTCGAGCGTCATGGTTTTGTGGCGCGTGGCGCCCTTGGTGCGGTAATCCTTCCAGCGGAAGGTGACGCTACGCTCGTCCATTGCGATGAGGCGGCTGTTCGAAATGGCGACCCGGTGAGTGTAGCGGGAGAGATAGGCCAGCACCGCCTCGGGACCCGCGAACGGGCGCTTGGCATAAACCACCCATTCCGGTTCCTTGAGTTTCACAAGCCATGCGGCGAATTGTGCCGGCTGGGCAAGCGATGCATGCTCGCCGAAGAACTGCAGCAGCCCTGCGCGGTATGCGCGGTCGAGCTCCTCGAGGAAGCGCCTCCGGAAAAGACACGACAGGACGCGCACCGGCAGGAAGAAACCATGCCTGCAGGCGACCCAGCGCTCGCCGTCTTTCGAGATGCCGCCGCCTGGAACGATGCCATGCACATGGGGATGGTGCGTGAGCGCCGAGCCCCAGGTATGCAACACCAGCGTCGCGCCGATTTGCGCACCTAGATGCTTTGGGTCGGCGGCAATGGTGCTGAGCGTTTCGCCTGCGACTTCGAACATCAGGCGATAGACGACCGCCTTGTTGTAATAGGCGATCTGAGCCACCTCCTCCGGGAGGGTGAACACCACGTGGTAATACTCCACCGGCAGGAGTTCTGCTTGTCTCTCCTCAAGCCAGCGTTGTGCCGCCCTCGCCTGGCACTTTGGGCAATGGCGGTTACGACACGAATTGTAGGACAGCTCGGAGTGGCCGCACGCATTGCAGCACAAGGCATGGCCCCCCAGCGCCGCAGTACGGCACTGTTCGATGGCCGACATGACCTTGAGCTGCATGAGGCTCAGGACCACACTGAGCTTGCCGATAGAGCGGCCCATGGGCGCGGAATAGGTCCGCGACTTCCAGTGCGGGACGCACGACTTATGTGCGGCGCAATATCTCCAGTGGACTGACTACCTCGCGCAGCAGGTCTGTTGCGACCTGGGTATAGACCGTGGTGGTCTCGATCTTCTTGTGCCCGAGCAGCACCTGGATCACCCGGATGTCCACCTTCTGCTCCAGGAGGTGGGTGGCGAAACTGTGGCGCAGGGTGTGCATCGAGACGCGCTTGTCGATTTCCGCGGCGGTGGCGGCAGCATGGATGGCCCGGTTGAGCTGGCGGGTCGTGAGCGGATTGACCGGATCCTGTCCGGGGAAGATCCAGCCGCCGTCGAGCATTTGCCCCCGGGCGCGTGCCTCCCGCCACCACGCGCGCAGACAATCGAGCAGGAGCGGCGGAAGCATGGCGTAGCGGTCCTTGGAGCCCTTGCCCTGGTCGATGCGCAACGCCATGCGCTCGCTGTCGATGTCGCTGACCTTGAGCGCCACTACCTCGCTTGCTCTTAATCCGGCGCCGTAGGCGACTGACAATGCCGCCTGGTATTTTAGGGAGCCAGCACACCGGATCAAGCGCGCCACCTCCTCGCGGCTCAGCACAACAGGCAGCTTGTGCGGCACATGCACCGATTCCATCATGCCCATTACATCGGCGCGGCGGACGGTGGTTTCGAAAAAGAACTTCAGCGCGGTGATCGTCGTATTGATGGTGATAGCAGAGGTGCCGCTATCCACTGCGGACTCAACCGGTCGATGCAACACTTTATCTTAAAATGTAAAAGATGAGGTGTTGATCATGAAATACAGAACTCGGATTTATTATACGGAAAGTCAAAAGGCGTTGATGTGGGATCGCTGGCAGAAAGGCGATTCTCTTCAGCATATCGCACAGCTGTTTGATCGAAACCACGGGTCAGTACAACGCATCTTGGCCGAACATGGCGGGATACGACCGGCACCACGGCGGCGTTCGAAATTATCTCTGACTTTGGCAGAACGCGAAGAGATATCTCGTGCAGTAGTAGCTGGCCAGTCGGCCCGCTCGATTGCAACTTCCCTGGGGCGGGCGCCATCGACCATCAGTCGCGAGATCAAGCGCAACGGTGGCCAGGAATTCTATCGTGCGAGTCAGGCTGAACAGGCGGCTTGGGATCGGACACTCCGCCCCAAGACCTGTAAACTAGCCGGGAACAGAACGTTGGCGCACATTGTGGCTGATAAGCTCCAATGGCAGTGGTCACCGGAACAGATTGCCGGATGGCTGAAGCAGACATACCCAAGCGACGAAAACTATCAAGTGTCACACGAGACTATTTATCGCAGCCTCTATATCCAGGCCCGAGGCGCATTGAAGAAGGAACTGTTGGAGCATTTGCGACGGACGCGTGCTATGCGTCGTTCTCGCCATCACACTCAGAAGACAGAAGACCACGGCAGAATCGTCGGCGCCGTATCGATCAGTGAACGTCCTGCCACGGCTGAAGACCGCGCGGTACCCGGTCACTGGGAAGGGGACCTGTTATGCGGCAGTGGTAACAGTCAGATTGCGACCCTCGTTGAACGCCAGACGCGCTATGTGATGCTAGTTAAGATTCCCCGAAAAGATACCGAGACCGTCATCAACGCGCTGATCAAGCATGCTCATAAGTTACCCCAGGAACTCTACAAATCACTGACTTGGGATCGGGGCTCGGAACTGGCCGACCACAAGCGATTTACGCTGGCTACCGACATCAAAGTCTATTTCTGTGACCCACAGAACCCTTGGCAACGTGGATCAAATGAGAACACCAATGGCTTATTGAGGCAGTACTTCCCAAAAGGAACAGACTTATCGGTACACTCTCAGGCACAACTCAATGCTGTTGCTCGTAGACTGAATGAACGTCCGCGAAAGACGTTAAGATTCGAAACACCAGCTGAACGATTTAACGCATGTGTTGCATCGACCGGTTGAAATCGCAACCAGGTGCAGCTGATAGCGCCGCAGGTCATCAGGCGTCGCCGTATCTGGCGACCGGCCGAGGAATCGCGCAAGGTTGCGCACGGCACGGATATAGGCGGACTGCGTCTTGGGCGAAAGCTTGCGCATCCGCATGTCTTCCAGCATGCGCTGGCGCAGCGGGGAGATGGTTTGAACAGCTTGATTGGATGTGCTCATGATTCTTCTCCTGTCGTGAAATAAGGCGGATTGCCTTATTCAGAAACATCAAGGAAAAGAATCTGTGTTTCAACTAATATCAGCTCGTGAACCGGAGCGCCCATACCGCGCTAGCGGTTTAGTCCATGGCCGAATTTGAGACCTCGTCCACAATTTATATCTAAAAGACCAGCGGGGTTCCCCGGAACCCTTAAATTTTGTTACAGACTTTATTAAAACAGTTACAGACTTTATTTTTACGAGCAAATTGATACTAAGTAATAAAGTCTGTCGGAACAGTGGATCCAAGACGTTGATTTTATTAATCCCAAAAATTAGCGAACTTACCGCAAAGTCTGTCGGAACCCGCCCCTTTTCAATTCTTGTATCTGCCCCCGTGAGAATATAGTCTGTCGAGCCCAGCAACCATGCGGCTTTAGGTGAGTCCTACAAGCCAACAATTGCTCAAGGGAGATACATTGGGTTGCTCGATAGTGTTCAGTCAGCATTGTCGCCTTCCCCTCCGACGTCTGCCCATGGGAAGCTCAATTTGCAATCGTTCTTCAGAATTTTCATTACCCGAACCCGTCGCTAATTACCGCTTTCGAAACACACTGGTTATGTCACTAGGAACGCGTGACGATCTGCTCTACGCAGACCGAAAGACAGGCATGGAATTTGGTGTAAATGTGACAATCCGACCGTCGCTAACCGATACATTTTAGACGGTGAATCTTCTCGAAGGGGACCTCGGAGCCTGTCAGAAGATAATTTAATACTTATTAACCGTCCGTCAACTAAAGGAGCTGGCAAACTGGCTGGCTTGTTCGGCTTGTTCGGCAACTTGTGCATTGATTTCCTCTGCCCGCTGCGGATCTATGCCCAGTGCCAGCCAGTCTTCCGGTGTGATGGTGGAATCGACGTGTTCGGGAAAGCCGAATGCTGGCAGCAGTTTTTCCGCCAAGTTGATGATGCGCGCCAGCGGTTGGGCGGAATCGCCATTCTGAACTTCATGGTGGAAGCGGATCGCGGAGACGATTTCCTCCGGCAGATTCCAGTGACGTGCCAGCTCCGCACCCAGTTCATCGTGGGTCAGCTCTACAATCTCTCGTTCGATCGCCAGCGCCAGGCGGTTGGGCTCCGTGATCATGCGGGTTTGCAGTTCATCACTACGGTCGATATCGAGATGAGCAAGCACGGAATAACCGACATCGTGCAGCATCCCAGCCAAGAACGTCACGTCGTCATTGGGACGCAACCTGGCCGGCATGGCGTGGGCGATCGCCAGCATGGAGAAGGCAATTCCCATGTTGTGTTCCCACAAGGCATGGATGTTCAAGCGCCCAACGGACTGGTTCATCTTCGACATGATGGCAAGGCCAGTGGCAACGGAATGCACCTTTTTCAGTCCCAGCAACAAAGATGCATCCTTTACGGTGTTGATTTTTCTTGATGCGCCGACCAGTGGCGAATTGGCCAAGCCAATAATCTTGGCTGAGATGAGCGGATCCTGGGCAATCAGCAACAGCATCTGCTGTTCGTCCTGGTCCGTATCGAGACGGAGAGCAAGCAGTTTCTGCGCGATGATCGGCATCGCCGGCAGCGAGTCAAGCCTGCTGACCGCCTTCTTCAGATCGATAGGGGGGTTGCTGAGTGTATTCATTGATTAGTACTCCTCACATTGGTCACCGGCATGTTTAAACGCATCGCAATATATTCCTTGTAATTAAAGATAACGGCCCTAAAAAAGATTTTCTCAACATTAGAGTAGACCGAACATGCGTCAACTTCACCCTCCCTTGGACCTGTGTCAAACAACCTTCTGTGCAAACTTCTCGAAACCTTCCAGTGGCAACGGTCGGCTGAAGAAATAGCCCTGATAGGCATGGCAGCCCGCACTGGCCAGAAAGTCGCGTTGCGCCGTCGTTTCCACGCCCTCAGCGATCACACCCAAACCCAAGTTCTGGGCCAGCGCTACGATGGTTTTGGCGATCGAGGCATCGTTCGTGTCGCTGAGCACGTCGCGCACAAAAGACTGGTCGATTTTCAACTGATCGAGCGGCAGGCGTTTTAGGTATGAGAGCGAGGAATAGCCCGTACCAAAATCATCGAGTGAGAAGCCCACGCCCTTGGCCCTTAGCGCAGACATTTTCTCGATAATCTCGTCTATGTTGGAGGCCAGCATGCTCTCGGTCAGTTCCAGCTTAAGCCGCTGTGGGTTTGCTCCAGTGCTATTGAGTACCGCCAGCACCTGATCCACGAAGTCGTCCTGGCGGAACTGATGGGCGCTGACATTCACCGCAATAGTGAGATGAGCCATATCTGGTCGGATGGCCCATACTGCCAGTTGAGTACAGGCAGTTTGCAGTACCCAGTGGCCCAAGGACAAGATCAACCCGGTTTCTTCTGCCAATGGAATGAAGTCAGCAGGCGACACCAGGCCGCGTTCGGGATGCTGCCAGCGCACCAGGACTTCTGCTCCAGTCAGGCGGTTATCATCAACCACTTGAGCCTGGTAGTGAAGCAGGAACTGTTTCTCATTTATGGCCTCGCGCAGATCCTTTTCCAGAGCAGCGCGTTTCATTACGGCACTCTCCATATCCGGATCAAAGAAATGCAATGTGTTGCGCCCCGCTTCCTTTGATTTGTACATGGCAAGGTCAGCCTGCTTCAATAGATCGTCGAGCTCGGCCTGATGGCCCTTGAACAATGTCACCCCAATGCTCGGCGTGCTGTGGGAAACCACATCGTTGAGTTGGTACGCTTGGCTGAGCACGGCACGGATTTTTTCACCCACGATCTCGATGCGGCTGGCAGCATCTCGTTCGCTCGTGCCCAAGTTCGGCAGCATTACCAGGAATTCGTCTCCTCCTACTCGTGCCACGGTATCGTCCGCACGAACACAACTAATCAGACGTTGTGCCACCTGCTTCAGGAGCAAGTCGCCCATATCATGGCCGAGTGTGTCATTGACATTCTTGAAACCGTCAAGGTCAAGGAGCAGCAGCGCGCCATAATTGCGACTACGGGTGCTGGCCGTCATGGCCTGTCTTAGGCGATCAAGCAGGAGTACCCGGTTAGGCAGGCCGGTAAGTTGGTCATAGAAGGCCAATTCTTCGATCCTTTGTTCCGACTGCTTGCGTTCACTAATGTCGGTGAAGATGGAAACATATTGGGTCGTTTGACCTTGGTCATTTTTCACGGCGGATATAGTCATTTGCTTGGGATAAAGATTGCCGCTTTTGCCTTTGTCCCATATCTCGCCATTCCAAGTGCCTGTACTCAGAATATCCTGCCACATCTTTGCATAGAAACTCTTGTTATGACGACCTGAACTCAAAATGCGCGGGTTTTTGCCTTTCACTTCTTCTTCACTGTACCCGGTGATTCTCTCGAATGCCCGGTTGACGCGAATGATGTTGGCATCGGCATCCGTAATCATGATGGCTTCATCTGTGTCGAATGCGACCGCTGCGATACGTAATTGGTCTTCTGCTTGCTTGCGTTGTATCTCCCGCTCAAAGTTGCCCAGAGCGTAGTCGATGTCCATTGCCATTTCCACCAGCAGATTCCGTGCGGCTTCGTCGAAGGCATTAGCCTCAGAGGAATACAGAGTAAAAGCGCCCACAACCACGCCATTGCGGTGCAGCGGCAACGCCGCGGCAGCCCCCCAACCGAATCGTGCACCCCGCTCGTGCCACAGTTCGGTGACAGGATCATGCTGAAAATCCTGGCACCAAAACGGCTGGTTTTTGCGGATCGCCGTACCCGTCGGTCCATGCGCAGTTGGATCCCCGGCATCGACTGAGATCTGCAATCCTTGCAGGTAATCCGTCCCGCTGCCATAGAATGCAACCGGCCCGAGCTGTTTGCTTTGTTCGTCTATCATGCCGATCCACGCCATCTTCATGCCGCCAAAGGTCACCGCATCGAGGCAGATTTGCGGGAACAGCTCCGCTTCGCTACTGCAACGCAGGATGGCTTGATTACACTGGCTCAGGGCGGCATAAAGCTGGGTCATGCGTTGGCTTCTCGCTTCGGCATCGTTGCGCGCAGCATTGATCTCAGCAAGTTTGATCTGTGTTGCGGACAGCCACCCCAAGACACTGTTTTCCATGCCCTTGGCAAGCGGGATTCCGGAGGACAAATCCCCGCTGCCAAGACGGGCAATACGCGCATGCAACTCATCCACTGAGCTACCCAGTGTTGCATGCAAAGATCGGTGCAGCTGCCACAGCATGAACAATAGCAGCAAGCCGATTAGAATGAATGCCAAGCGCAGCAGCGCGGCACTGGTCTCAGCGGCATGGACAGCATCCAGCGTGCGTCGATCCATCATCTGATTGAATTCGCTGATCGGCCGCATGATGCTGGCCTTGGCCTGATGATAGGCAGCGTCGTACAACATCTGGGACGGCTTTTGGCGGTTTGCCTCGGTAAAGGTGTCGCTCGCTTCGACCAGCTTCATCGCGGCAAATTCGGTGCTGGTCAGCGCGTCGGACTTGGCTTTGGCTTGTGCCAACAGGGAGAATTCCTCGGCCGTAAAACCCGCTTGTCGCATCAGTTCCAACAAGGCAATTGCCTGTCCGCTACTTGGGTGTGGACGCTGGTCGTCAGCCTGCACCAGGTCCCAGTAGATATTTTGATATTCAGCTGGCCGGGGCTTCCTGCCGTCGCGGATATCAAGGATTTCTTGATAGTGTTGTTTGTATATTGGCTTTCCGGTGATCACATAGCTGCGCACCATGCGGGTTAGGTCATCGGAAGACTGCCGCAACTCGCCTGCCAGCATATGCGATTGCAGCCGCAACTCATTGGCGCGATCGATCCGTTTTTCCGAATAGGCGTATAAGGCAAAGACAATGGCAAAAACGACAAACACGCCGAGCGTCAGCCAGATGCTGCGGGTAAACCCGGATGTACTGTCATCTCGCAGATTCATTATGCCGTTTCGTCTTGGTACCTCAAGTTTCAGCATGGCCAGATAGTCTTTCAGGAAAGCGATAAAGATAGTCTTGTTGTGCTGGTTATCCCGCCAATATTGCTTTAGGAATGTCGGACAATCCAATCACTTGGTCGACCCCACCCAGTTTGATCGCCTCCTTGGGCATGCCGAATACCACGCAGGACTGTTCATCTTGAGCAACCGTATGCGCCCCGGCTTCATGCATCTCTTTTAATCCCCTGGCACCATCGTCACCCATGCCGGTCATGATGATCCCTGTAGCGTTCTTTCCGGCAAATTTTGCCATCGAGCGAAATAGCACATCCACCGACGGACGGTGGCGGTTAACATGTGGTCCATCCCTGACCTCAACATGGTAATAGGCACCGCTACGCTTAAGCAGCATATGCTTGCCTCCGGGCGCGATCAGAGCCAATCCCGGGGTTACCCGGTCATTATTTTTCGCTTCCCTGATTTCGATTTGGCAGACGGTGTTAAGGCGTGCGGCAAAGGCAGCGGTAAAGTTTTCTGGCATGTGCTGCACGATAACGATACCGGGACAGATCCGCGGGAGGGCAGTGAGCACCGCTTCGAGCGCTTGGGTTCCCCCGGTAGACGTACCAATTGCGACGATGCGCTCAGTAGTCTCCGCCATCGCGTGAGCCCCAGCAACGGGCATCATCGCATCGGCGGTCAGCTTGGGCTCTGCCTTGTGGATCGTCCCTGGCATCGGTTTTAGGCGGCTAACATTGGCTTGGGATGCCTCCTTGACCGCCATGATCAGATCGGCTGCCGAGTCACTGAGAAATTTCTTGAGCCCTATCTTCGGTTTGGCAACGATCGTTACCGCGCCTGCCTCCATTGCCTGAACAGTGGTAGCCGCACCCCGTTCGGTTAGGGTCGAGCAGATCACCACGGGGGTTGGATGTTCCGCCATGATCTTCTTCAGGAAGGTGATACCGTCCATCCGTGGCATTTCGATATCCAGCACAATGACGTCCGGCCATTCGCGTTTCATGCGTTCCAGAGCAAAAATGGGATCAATCGCCGCCCCGATCACCTTGATCGCAGGGTCGCTTTCGAGCACGGCTTGTAATACTTGGCGAACCACGGCGGAATCGTCAACGATCATTACTGTTATGCTATTCATGCCTGAATCTCGACCCTATAAAAACTGGACTTTGGAGCAACGTTCTCTCGTTATGCTTAAACCTTTTCATGTTTAACCCATACGTAACCGTCACGCAGATCAAAGACTAAGACCCGATGACCGGTACCGCCCACGTGCTCCGCATGAATGTCAAAGCCACGTGCCTTCAAAAGAACCTTCACGGCTTCGATATTTCTTACGGCAACATTGAAAGCGCCCTCTACGCGAAATTGCTGAAACATATTTCCTCCGCCAAACAGCTTTACTTGATAATCTTCTGGGCGGGTATTGCGTTTACTGATTTCTCGCAGGAGCAACTCAATCGACTCATCTGCATAGCGCCCGTCAAGAACCTGATTGTCGGACCTGTCCCGGCTTGGCAACATCGCATGGCTCATTCCGCCGATGTGCAACTGCGGATGCCATACCGTGACTGAGACGCACGAGCCGAGCAGGGTTTGAATGCGCGTATTGTGTTCGCCAAAATAATATTCCCCGGGCAGGAGGTTAACTGCAACGGGTTTGGCGGCATCCAACGTCATCTGGCTCATGGTTTGCGGTAGATGGATGGCTTGAGCATCTGCAGCGTATCGACCACGCCATTCAGGCTCTCAGCATGGCTAATCAGGAAGTGGCCGCCAGAATTAAGGAGGGGCAGGATACGCTGCACGATCTGACGTTTGGTTTCCTGATCAAAATAGATCAGCACATTACGCAGAAAAATGACATCAAACTTGCCCAGTGCTGGCAATGGCTGATTCAGGTTGACCTGCAGAAAATTGACTCGGTTACGCAGTTTCTCGTCGATCAGCAGTGTATTTTCCTCAGGACCGATCCCCTTCAGGCAATAACGGGACAGGTGTTCACGCGAAATGCCATCGGTACGGTCCATCGAATAATGTCCGATGCGAGCCCTTTCCAACACTCGCGTACTGATGTCCGATGCCATCACTTCCCAAGGACGGCCGCCAAAATGGTCGGCAAGAACCATAGCAATACTGTATGGCTCCTCACCGCTGGAACAGGCCGCGCTCCACACCCGAAAGGGGTGGCCGCCTTTATGTTCAGCCAGAATTTGGTCGCGCAGAAAATCGAAATGTTTAGGCTCGCGAAAGAAAAACGTCTCGTTGGTGGTCAGCAAATCCACCAATACCTGCAGCTCCGCCTCGTTATTGCTCGCAGTCAAAAGCTCGAAATAGTCGCCGTAGCTGTCAAGGTCGTATTGGCTCACGCGTTTCGCCAACCGGCCACTTACCAGCGCTTTCTTCTGGGACGACAGATTAATACCAGCTTGTTGGTAAATCAGCTTCTGGAACTGGACAAATTCATGGTCGCTAAGCGTAGCTATCGACATACTGTTTTTCCTTATAACCTAGGAGGCGCTCACTCGCAGCCTAAGCGCCTGGCTTACCAGGTTCCTTGCCTTATCTATGACGTTCTCCTGCCTCTAACCTGGCACAAGTGCATTCGCCTCCACCCCGGCCACCTGACCCAGCATCGCCATTTCGTCAATTGAAAGCACATGATTGACGGCAAGGATGATGACAAACTTGCCGTTGATCTTCCCCATGCCTTGAATGAAGTCAGCGCGGATTCTGGCACCGAAGGAAGGTGTCTTCTCGATCTCGGAACGTGGGATTTCCAGCACCTCGTTGACGATGTCGACCACTACCCCGATAACCTGCTTTTCGGTATCCTGGTTTTCATTACTCGCCGTAACCTCGATGATCACGATGCAAGTACGCCGGCTAACGTCGCTGGATTTTTTTCCGAATCGCACTGCCAGATCCACCACCGGCACCACGCTGCCACGAAGGTTGATCACCCCGCGGATAAATGAAGGCATCATCGGGACGGTGGTCAAGTGGCCGTATTCAATGATTTCCTTGATATTGAGGATGGGAATGGCGTACATCTCCCCTCCCAGCATGAAAGTCAGGTATTGGCTCTGCCCTTCGTCACTGGCGCCGACTTCACTATTTTGCTTCGCCCGAACCTCTTCAGCCATGGCATGTCCCCCCCTAGAATCGGACGAAATTCTGTTCGTTCACCACCAGCTCAACGGCTTTCCGCCCAGTCTTTTCTGTTGTACGTGGGGCCGACGTGATCGCCTTTACAGAAGGGAGATTTTCTCCATGGCGCGTCGATGACTTGGTACCGCCGTCGACCGTAAAGAATGCCATCATTTGCTGCAACTTCTCGGCCTGGCTGCTCATCTCCTGAGAGGTGGCCGCCAGCTCTTCCGAGGCGGAGGCATTCTGCTGAGTCGTCTGGCTGAGTTGGTTCATGGCACCGCTGATCTGGCCGATGCCCGTGGACTGCTCATCCGAGGCAGCCGTGATTTCCTGTACCAGATCCGAGGTCTTGTTGATTGAAGGTACCATCTCGTCCAGTAGTTTGCCGGCACGTTCCGCCAGTTCTACGCTGGATCCGGCCACTTCGGAAATTTCCCGGGCCGCCACCTGGCTGCGTTCTGCGAGTTTCCGGACTTCTGCCGCCACCACTGCAAACCCCTTGCCATGTTCGCCAGCGCGTGCCGCCTCAATCGCTGCATTGAGCGCAAGCAAATTGGTCTGATAGGCGATATCATCAATAATTCCGATCTTGGCAGCGATCTGTTTCATTGCTGCGACCGTCGATTTAACTGCGTCGCCGCCTTCCACGGCCTCCTTCGCTGCTTTGGTTGCCATGCCATCCGTCACCTTGGCATTCTCGGCATTCTTGGTAACTGATGCGGACATTTGCTCGATTGAAGCGCTGGTTTCTTCGACACTGGACGACTGCTCACTCGCTCCCTGACTCAAGCTTTGCGCCGTTGCACTGACTTCCTCGGAGGCACTGGAGAGTGAATCTGCGGCTTGGCGCACATTGGATATGGTTTCGGACAATTTATTCACGGTGCCGTTGGTCGCATCTTTTAGCCGCTTGAACATGCCCTGGTAATCGCGCTCAATGGTGTGTGTGAGGTCGCCTGCAGAAACACTTTCGATGACCCTCACCGCATCGGTGATCACGTTCTCGGCCACCCCGGTAAGTTCATTGATCCCCTCGCCCAGTGCCTTTGCGAAGCCGACCTTGCCATTCATGTCGATGCGTTGCGACAAATCACCAGCCGCTGCAGCCTGCACGATCGCCTTGATTTCCTCTTCGATCTTTACTTCATCGGTCGCATCGATCCATTCGACCGAAGCGCCTAACCGCTGCCCTCCCGCGCTGAACACCGGGTTGGCAGATAGGCGGAAAGTCCGCCCACCGATGACAACGGACGTATTAAAGGTGGTGGTAAAGGTCTTCAGCATCTGTCGCTGGTGTTCCGGCTTCTTATGGAAACCATCAATATTGGTGCCCATCAGCGTGTCAGCATTGAAATTCGGCAGATCCTTCTTGATATCGGCCTCTGCGCTCTTCAGCATCTTCTGCACCGACTTGTTCATGTAAATGATATTGAGATTGTTGTCTGCGATCATCACGCCGGTAGACGAATTGTCGAGTGCATTGGTGATGCGCAGCGATTCGTCGGCACGCCGCTTGGCATCGTTGATGTCGAAGCCGAGTTTGATCTGTGTCGCCTTCAGCCCATACATGACCTTGCCGATCTCGTCCTGACTGGCCGCCTCGATCTTGTTGTAATAATTACCCTGGCCCATCTTGTCAAAGGTATCGATCGCGCTATTGAGCGGATTGACAATGGCGCGACTTAGCCAGTAGGAAAGCAACACCGCCGTCAGCACCGCCATAGTGCCAATGCCTGCGACCCATTGCCGGGTCGAACTGACCATCTCGGCCAGTGCCTGAGATTGTCCTTGGATCATGTTCTCGTTGACATGCAATGCCGAATTAATACTTTCCACCCGGCTCAATGCCAGCAGTCCAAGTGCCATTGCCATCAGCACAAGCAACCCGAAGCCCAGACCAATTTTGATGTTGACGTTCAGATTCTTGAGCCGTCCCAGAAAGGCGAATACGCTCGGTTTGACGGCTTTGCCTTCCTTGATCGTATATTTGCTTTTTCCATCCCTGATTTCCTGATAAATCCGGGCAGTCGCTTCAACCTGCGTGCGACTAGGCTTGCTGCGCACCGACATATAGCCTACGACCTGGCCGTTTTCACGAATTGGCGTGGCATTGGCCTCGACCCAGTAATAATCACCGTTCTTGCATCGGTTCTTGACCAGGCCCGTCCAGGGCTTGCCTACCTTCAGCGTCGTCCACAGATCGGCGAAAGCCTCTGGCGGCATATCCGGATGGCGAATATAATTATGCGGCTGCCCGATCGATTCCTGCTCGGTATAGCCGCTCATCTCGCAATAATACGGGTTAACGTAGGTGATCACTCCTTTGAGGTCAGTTTTGGAAACGATGGTTTCGCCATCCCTGAAATCCCGTTCCACATTCGTTACCGGCATGTTCGTTCTCATTCATTTCTCCTGTACGCTCTAGTAAAAACACCCATAAAATTCCCTTGTGAATCTGCCCCACAAGCCAAACAATTTCTATCTAACTGCACTCGCTTCCAGATTGGCCGCACGCTGAATCAGTGCTGGGACATCCAGAATAAACGCCACTTCCCCAGTGCCGAGTATGGTCGAGCCACCAATCCCCTTGAGGTTGCTAAATAGCTTCCCCAGGGGTTTGATCACGGTCTGGAATTCCCCCATCAGTTCGTCCACCACCAGCCCCGCCTTTTGGCCGGCGTATTGCACGACCACGATGTTTTCGCGCCGGCCGGCCTTCCCCTGTTCGTGAAATTGGTCACGCAGGCGGATGAATGGCAGCACGGAACCGCGCAGGTTGACGTAATTGCCTTCACGGGTTTCCTGACGTTCGGCCTCATTAAGTTCGACGCACTCCATTACCATATCGAGTGGCACTACATACGAGGCACTACCGACACCCATCAGGAATCCGTCGATAATCGCCAGGGTCAGCGGTAGGCGAATCCTGACCGTCGTACCGATTCCTTCATGACTGTCGATCTCCACAGTGCCGCGCAACGCCTCGACGTTGCGGCGCACCACATCCATCCCGACGCCGCGTCCAGACAGATTTGTTACGGCCTCGGCGGTGGAAAAGCCCGCCTCGAAAATCAACCCGTACACGTCTTTGTCGGAAAGCGTCTGGTTAGCCGTGACCAGCCCTTTTTCCAATGCTTTGGCAAATATTTTCTCTCTATTTAATCCGCCGCCATCGTCACCTACTTCCACGACGATGCTGCCGGATTCGTGATAAGCATTAAGACGCACAGTCCCCTTCGCCGGCTTCCCGCGTTTCAGGCGGATCTCGGCCTTTTCGATACCGTGATCCATGCTGTTACGTATCAGATGCATCAGAGGATCACCGATTTTTTCCACCACCGATTTATCCAGTTCTGTTTCTGCGCCGCCAATTGAAAGCGCGATATCCTTGCCGAGTTCCTTGCTCATGTCGCGCACCACACGGTTGAAACGGCTAAAGGTCTCGCCGATCTGCACCATGCGCAGTTGCAGGGCACTGTCACGAATTTCCTCGACCAGTCGCGACAAGGTGGAAGTCGCTTCGTGCAGGGCCGGATCGCCCGTCCGCTGGGCCAACACACTGGTCGATGCCCCGGCTATCACCATCTCGCCGACCAAATTAATGAGCTCGTCAAGTTTGTCAGCCTGAATTCGGATCAGCTTGCTTTCCTGCGCTTTGTTTTCCTTGGCAACGTTTTGTTTTGCCAGGGCGGCTTCTACCAGTTCCGGCTGCACCACCCCTTGTTCAACCAAGATCTCTCCAAGCTTGGGCAGACCTTCATTGCTAGTTTTGGCTCGCAGCGTATCTTGCAGGCGCAGCGCTTCGTCCAGTTCCTTCTGGGTCAAGGAGCCGCAATCAACCAGCAATTGGCCCAGACTGATCTTGTCCTCGGGCAATTCGTTGATGAATTGTGTGTATTCGTCGATTCGGCTGTGCGGCGGCAATATTCGAATATTGCAATCTTCGCGCACGAACTCGAACACCGCTTCGATAGCGGCCTTATCGATACCGTCACCATGAAAATCGATCTCGAAACCCAGATAGCAACTTTCCGCATCCATATCAGTTGGAAGAGGAATTGCATCAGGGAGGGTAACAATGTGGACAATTTCCCCCAAACTCGCCAGGTAGCGGATAAACGCCAGGGGATCCATCCCGTTGCGCAGCACGTTTTGATTGAAGCGCAATGAGATATGCCAATTGTCGCTTCCCACCGTAGCACCGGTCTGTAACACCTCTGCCGTTTGAGAACGGGATGGTGTGGTCGCAGGAACGAGGGTCTGTTCCTTGGTACCAGCTTGGTACGACTTGAGTTGCGCAAGTAGCATAGTACCGGCCGCTTCGGTATCCTTGTCAGGCTTCGAAGCGGGATCAACGGCGATCTGGTCTACCAGCATCCCGATATGGTCACGGCAGGATAATAGCAAGGCGATCAGATCACCATTCACTGGCACTTCACCGCCACGCACACGATCCAGTACGTTTTCCACGATATGGGTAAAGGCAACGATGCCGTCGAGTCCGAATAGGCCACCTGATCCCTTAATGGTGTGGACAGTACGGAACAAGGCATTGATGGCATCGGGATCGTCTGGAGATGATTCGAGGCCTAGCAACAAGGTTTCCATCTCCACCAGCATCTCGCGACTCTCGACAAAGTAGGTTTGCAGTGCCTGATCAAGATCCATGTTTCCTATCTCCTCTTCGATTCACTCAGCCTGATCCGCCTAATGCGCCGCATGGGGCATGATTACGGGGTCTCCAAAATAGGATGACATATTGAATAGATCCAGCACTTCCAGGGTTGCGGCACTGTGCTCTACCAAGCGCATGGGCTTGCCTGCTTTAGCGGCTTCGCGCTTAGCCAGCAATAACAACTGAAATCCCGCCGTATCGATTTCACTGACCTCGGATAAATTGATTTCCAGTTCAGTGCCAAGCTCAAGACAGGGCAGTAGTTCCTTCTTTAATTCGGCTGCACGGTAAATCGTCATTTCACCCGCCACGTGAACATGACACACACCCTTCTTGGTTTTCACAGTTATCGCCACATTGATCTCCTAACTAATAAGGCGCTCGAGTCGGCAAGGCCTGGTGCCGCCAATTAGCGGGCCGCTAGCATCGTCGCGCTTTGCCCGTGCCATGAAATTACCTGTATTCAGGGCATCACCAATTTTGCGACTGCCGCCAGCATTTGCGCCGGTTGAAATGGTTTGACCACCCAGGCTTTCGCACCCGCTGCCTGACCTTCTTGCTTCTTGCCTTCCTGGGACTCCGTAGTCAGCATAATCACGGGAGTGAACTTATAGTCAGGTAGCTGTTTCAAATTCTTTACGAACGTGATGCCGTCCATGTTGGGCATGTTCACGTCGCTGATGACAAGATGCACCTTCTGACCCTTCAGTTTGGACAGCGCATCCTTTCCATCACAACCCTCCAGCACATCATAACCAGCCCCGCGCAACGCGATGCCAACAACTTGGCGCAGCGACGCAGAATCGTCCACAACCATAATTGTCTTAGCCATTTCTACGCTCCTTTCAAAAAAACGCCTATCCAGAAAAACCAGAACACCAAAGTCACCCACAGCAACGTAATCCAGGAAAATCAGCACTGACAAAGCCTTGAATTTCCCTAAAAGAAGGTTATTTCCTTCGCATTCGGTGCTGCGCCCGCCTTGCCACCACGGTGGTTGAGCCGTTGTTCGTCGGTGGCATAGCCCAGCTCCATTTTGTCCAACCATGCATCGACATCAATTGAAGGAACTCCGTCCTTGCTGCGCTCGACAGAATATTGCTCAAGGTTGGCATGCAATCTATCAAGACTGTCGCGCACATGGGCCAGAATCTGGCTTACCCTGTCCTGAAACTGGAGGTAAACGAGCGTGTCGGAGATTTCCTCGCGGATCCCCTCGTTTTCGCTGCGCAGCCTCTTGGACGATTCACTCAATCCAGTGGCAACCTCTTTAAAATTGTCCAACACTTGGTGTATGGTTTTTTCAGCGCCGGCTACTGACCCCGTGTCTTTTTCGTTGAATCTATCCGCAATACCGATCACGGCCATGATGGCTTGGTTGATGACATTTACCTCCTCCGCCATCTTCTTGCCGGTATCACTGGACAGGGTCGAAAGTTTCCGGACTTCGTCTGCCACTACGGCAAAACCGCGTCCAGATTCACCAGCCCGTGCTGCCTCAATGGCCGCGTTGAGCGCCAACAAATTAGTCTTGGCAGCGATCTGTTCCACATCCATCGCCATTTTTTTCAGGTCGGTGGTATAGGTAATCAATTTGCGCACGTCCTGAGCCATCGCAACGCTTTCCTTCCGTGCTACATCCATTGAACGAATGACGCCAATCAGATCGACCTCGCTGCGCGACAGCATCGATACCACGAAGCCTCCATCCTTTGCGTCCCCGTCACCAGCGGCAAGTTGTGCAGCGGTTGCCGAGGCCTGCAGACGATCGACGATCGCAGCGAAGCGCGCCGCCACTTCAGTAATACCCTCTTCCGTTTGGCTACGCGCAGTCTCGATCTGCTTAACCCAGATTGGTGCCGCCTTGTCACAGATTTGCTCCAAGCCGGCAATGCCGCGCTGCTGACGCAAGGCCTGTTCGGCCTGCGCCAGCAGGCTTTCTGACTGCCGCACCAGTTGCGCCAGCGAGGCCCGTTGGCGGTATGCACTACCCCAGGCGCACACCACGGCAAATGCTGCTACCGCTAAAGCAAATTGCACACCGGACCCGCCGAGCCACGAAACCAGCAACAGTGCGGCAACTCCCGCGCCTCCGCTCACCATCGGCGACATCCACAACCAAGCATCTACATCCGAACTCATTGCTATTTCATTTTGGCTCATACCGCACCTCGTTCTCGATATTTAGTAGTTCTCTCTGTTGGATTACGGTCTCAATGCGACTAATCCATTGGGCGAGGCGGCAGGGCATATCAGTTGCTTCAATATGTTTTCAATCAACATGAATTGGAAAGACTTGTCGAGGACGTAATCAGCCCCGTACTGCAGGCATCGGCTAACATACGCTTCGGTAGCGTAGTTGCTCAAGACAATGATTTTGGTCACGGGATGGTACTTCTTGATGTGGACCAGGACATTGAATCCGGATCCCGATAGCAGGTGCAGGTCCAGAATCACGACATCCGGCAATAAGCTATCAATATCTTCGATCGCGCCCGCTTCATCCACGGCATAACCGACCACCGTAACCCCGGGAATACCGGACATGATGATGTGCAGGCCTTCTTGCACGCTTCTGGAATCGTCAACAATGAATAGCTTCATCGGGCTCAAGTCTTCGCTGCTTCAACCGGTTCGGTCTTTGGTGAATACTGTTCCCATGCACCGAAAAAGTGTATAGGTGCCTGGATGACTTTGGCGTAAGGGGCGAAGGAATTTGGTGTCAGGCAAACACTGATAGACACCAGATGGCGGGTTAAAGCGTCAGCTTCTTGTCAATAGCGTACTGCATCATCTCGGCATTATTGCGCAGCTTCATTTTTTCCAATATGCGGGCACGATAGGTACTGACGGTTTTACTACTCAAATTCAATGAGCCGGCAATTTCAGTGACAGTTTTGGCTGAAGCGAATAACCGAAAGATCTGGTATTCACGATTCGATAGGGTCTCGTGTGGAAGCTTTCCTTCCGGTAAACTGAGTTCGTTGGTGAGCAATTCGAGAACGGCTGGACTAAAATACTTCTTACCGCTAGCCACAGCGCGCACCGCCTCCACAACCTGCGCCGATGGACACCCCTTGGTCAGGTAACCAGCAGCTCCAGACTTAATGAGGCGAACGGCGTATTGATCTTCGGTGTAATTACTGAGAATTAGAATTGGCAATTTCGGCTTTTCCGCGCGAAGCTGCTTAAGCACCTCAATCCCGGTCTGACCCGGCATGGAAATGTCTAACAGAACCACGTCGCAATCGTTATGCCTAATCCAGTATAGCGCTTCAATTCCGTTATCCTGCTCCGCCGCAATGAAGATATCCTTGGATTTCTCGAAAATCCGCGCCAATCCATGGCGCACGAGCTCATGATCGTCAACGATCAGAATACGTATCATGCTTCTTCCTGTTCTTGGGGGTTGGTAAGCAACGGCAGTACCACCGTCACGCTAAATCCACCATCTGGCAGGTTGAAGAAATCAATCCTACCGTTCAGCTGAACGACACGCTCTCGCATACCAAGCATGCCATAGGAAGTTGAACGAACGATGTGACCTTCCCTCATTCCACAGCCGTCGTCGATGATTGCCAAAATAACCGTCTCATCGGTCAATTGCAATTCAATCTCGACCATGGTCGCCCCAGAATGCCGCACGACATTGGTAAGAGCTTCCTGGACAATGCGAAATAGATTGATCGACTGGATTTTCCTTAATCTTTCTTCACTACCTTCGCTTTCGACGTAGTCGACCCTGCATCGAATACCGGTGCGCTTTTGGAACTCTCCTGCTTTCCATTCCAGTGCAGCGTGCAATCCGAGATCATCCAGTATTGTTGGACGCAGATCAGAAATGACCTGCCGTGTGACTGACACGGCATTATCGAGCAGCTTCGACATTGAATCGACGTGCTCAAGAAGTGGGGTTGCTTCCTTGATAGCGGACAGCTCGTCAGCCAGCCAGTAAACATCCATTTTGAGTGCGGATAGGGTACTCCCCAAGTTATCGTGAACTTCCCGCGCCATACTAGCTTTTTCTTCTTCGCGAATGGATTGGATATGCGCAGCAAGATTACTAATTTGACGATGAGAATGCTTACGTTCGGTGAGATCCTGGACAACCACCATGAAATAAGGGGGGTCCGTTTTCATAAGCTGGAGTCGCACTTCAACCGGATAGGTCGTCCCGTCCCTTCGGTGATGTACGGATTCGAAAAGCAATAATTCGTCCTTGCGACTGCGAAATGAGGCTATCAATTCCCCCAAATTGTTCTGGGCAAATTCCGGATTCAAGTCCAACAGAGTAAGTCTGCTCAGCTCCTCGTCCGAGTAACCCAGATTTCTCTTCGCACCTTCGCTCACTTGAAGGATGCATAGAGAATTGGCATCAATCATGTAAATCTCGTTAAACGAGTTCTTCAATAAATCGCCGAACTGCTGCGACAACAGGTCCGCGCGCTTCTTCTGGATCCCAATTTCAATCAGTCTTTCCTCTGCTGCCTTGCGTTCTGTTATATCGATGTGTGATCCGACATAATGGGTCACGACCCCATCATTCCTTTTGACAGCGTTGATGGCGAGCCATTTTGGATAGATCTCACCATTTTTACGTCGGTCCCAGATTTCCCCACGCCATGAACCAGTGCGCGAAATGGACTCCCACATGTCGCGGTAGAAGTCCTCATTGTGACGACCAGACCTGAGGAGGCGTGGTGTCTGACCAACGACTTCATCGGCTGTATAGCCGGTCGTCTCGGTAAATGCCTTATTGACCCGCAGAATCACCCCATTTGTGTCAGTGATCATCAAACTTTCTTGCGTTTCGAAGGCAATTGCGGCGATGCTAAGCTCGCTTTCAGTTCTAACTTGTTCGGTAATGTCCTGAACGGTGCCATGGGATCGCAGTGGCTTGCCCATTGGGTCAAAGTCGGTCTGGCAACGCTCATGAACCCACTTGATCCTCCTATCGCTCATGAGCAGCCTGTGCCTTATGCTGTACGGCACGCGACTCACGAGTGAATTGGAATAAGCCAGATTCACCTTTTCGCGATCCTCGGGATGGATGGCGTCGAGAAACGCCTCGTATGTGGCGCTAAATTGTCTTGGATCAATCTCGAACAAATCGAAGATTTCATCGCTCCAAACCAGTTCACCGTTCAACAAATCCAGCGTCCAGCTTCCAATGTGGGCCAGATGCTGTGCTTCATTCAAGCGACGTTCGCTAGCAATGATCATTTCCTTATCGCGTTTACGCTCGGAAATATTTCTGAGAAATGCAAAAAACTGCTTTTGATCCGGCATATAGTTGACAGACACCTCAACATCAAATAAATGCCCGTCCTTATGTCGATGCTGCGTTTCAAAGAGGTCTCGACCTTCGCGAATCAGTTTTTCTATACGTGCTTTTGTTTGCTCGGAATCATGGATAGCATCGAGTTGACTGACATGAAGCTGCAAAAGCTCATTGATCGAGTACCCTGACATATCTGCATAAGCCTGATTCGCTTCCAGCAAGGTGCCATTCAGATCTGTCGCCCAAAAGCCGTCGCTAGCGCCGCTAATGATTTTCGAGTGGTACTTCTCTAACGCTTCAAATTTTTTGCTCTCGGTGATATCTCTTACGGTCGCCACAAACCCGAGATTACCGTCATGGTTGTCTTTGACCGGGGATGGACTGACCATCGCCGGGAAGCGCTCGCCGTTCTTACGCATGAACGTCAGTTCAAAGCTACTGACTTCGCCTTTCAATGTCTTCTCAAAAGCCGCCTGAATATTTTCATACTCTTCTGGCGGCCAATAGGGGAAAGGTGCCTTTAAGCCGACGAGTTCTTCGCGTGAAAAGCCAGTCATGCGACATAGGGCCTCGTTCGCATTCACGGCGCAGCCGTTCTCGTCCAATACAGAAAATCCATCCTGCATGGAGCTAATCATATTATTGGAAAATTTGAGCGCGTGTTCCAATGCCGTATGTGACAGCTTGCGCTCGGATATGTCATGGTGAGCCGCGACCCAAATCCTCCCCAATTCTGGATGATTGATAGTTACAATACTCACACTGCACCAGAATGTCGCTCCATCCTTTCTGATGTTGAGAATCTCGCCGTTCCACTCCCCTGTTATCGCAAGCTGCATATTTATCGCGTTTGCCACCGCTTCCGCGCTGGTCTTCGCAGGAGCATTGAGTACGCTCACATTCTTGCCGATAAGTTCGTCAGTCTCATAGCCAAACATGCGTTCAAACTTTGGGTTAGCATAAAGAATCGTCCCGTCGCTGGGGCGAACCAAAAAAATGCCCTCCGCTACGGTAGTCAAAATCTCAGCATGAAACTGCAATAGTCCTTCGGCTCGTTTTCGATCTGTGATGTCCGAGGAAAGAACAAATATGCCTTCTGGTACTGGTTGGACGCTAAACGCATACCAAGACGTAATCCCATTGGCAAAGGTGAACGATTCCTCGAATTG
>CAWHYN010000028.1:0-115256 GCA_963833515.1 uncultured beta proteobacterium
ACCATTTTGCCGATTACACCGCGATGGGCTTGGCTTCGCTGGGCTTGCTGTTCCAACAAGGTAGGCTGAGGCCAATCTGGGTGGCCATTCTGGCCATCCTGCTGTTGTTTGTGATGACGCTGAGCGGTTCGCGCAGTTCTTGGCTGTATTTGTTGATGATGAGCGCCCTGGCGTGGTGGAACGCGCGCCATGATGCGGCCCTGCGGCGACTTTTGAGTTATAGCTTATCATTGGTTGCGGGGTTTGCCTTGATGCATTTGGTCGTGCAGCTTCCCTTCATCGGGGGCGCGGGTAACAGCACCAACACCGTGGAGCGGTTGTACCGTGAATTGCTGAGTAATGATGCTGGTGCATCCAGCACTGTTTGGATGAAATTCTACCTATGGCACGAGGCGTGGCTGATGTTCACGCAATCACCGTGGCTGGGGGTGGGATTGGGCCAATTCGCGTGGCACCACTTGCAGTTGCTACCGGAACTGCGGGCAAATTACATTTTTGGCTTCTACAACAATGCGCATAACCTGATCTTTCAGTTCGCCGCGGAAGCTGGCATCGGCGGGTTGCTGGCATTGCTTGGATCGACGGGCATTTGGCTCTATGGCCTGAGAAACGCGACCGTGACTGAGGCACATTGGTGGGGTTATACAGTTCTGGGGGTGCTGACCATCCACAGTTTCCTCGAGTATCCATTGTGGTATGCCTACTTTGTCGCAATTGCAGCGATTTTGCTCGGCGCGTTCGACGAAACGCGCTATTTCTTGAAATTGCATAACTTCGGGCGCATGGGGTTGGCGATCGTTTTGCTGTTGGGTTTGCTCTCGCTGGTACAATCACAAATCGGTTATCAACAACTGAAACGGACATTGGCGATAAGCGAATCTGGCGATAGCGCCAGTCTGCAAGTCCGCGAAAATTTGCTTGCGTTGCAGCGCGGCGGCACGTTGCTGTCCCCTTATGCCGAATTGTATATCCATTTAAACTCTGAAGTGACTACCGACCGTATCAAAGAAAAAATCGCGCGTGGTTCAGATGTAGTTCGCTATGTCCCAATTGCCCCGGTGCTTTACCGGCAAGCATTTTTTCTGGCGCAGGACGGGCAGTTGGCGCGGGCTAAACATTTGTTGGAGCAGGCGATTTGGTCATATCCTGACAATCACGATGCGCATCTTCTGTTGCTGAGTTTGGCGGAGAAAGACCCCGCGCACTTTTCGCCTCTGTTAGAATTCGCAAATCAAAAGGAACAGGAGCATGCACGTGCAGTTCATTAGCAATAATATTCTTCCGATCTTCATCGCCTTGTTTAGTGGCGTCATGCTGCTGTGGTCCTTTTTTGGAAATCGCTTTCGCGGCGTCAAGGAGGTTGATTTGGCGGCCGCGTTGCAGCTTATCAATCACAAAAATGCCACCATATTGGATGTGCGCGAACCGAAGGAATATGACGCTGGGCATTTATTGAACTCAAAATTGATCCCTTTGGGCAAGCTTAAAGAGCGCATGGGAGAATTGGAAAGCCACAAGGATCAGCCCATCCTGGTAGTGTGTCGAAGCGGCAACCGTTCCGGGACCGCTTGTTTCCTGTTGGGCCGGCGGGGATTTTCCCAGGTTTATAATTTGGCGGGCGGTGTGCAAGCTTGGCAGAAAAGCAATTTGCCACTGGAAAAATGATCATGGCAAAAGTATTGATGTATTGCACCGCCGTATGTCCTTATTGCGTTCGTGCCGAGCACTTGTTGAAGCATAAGGGAGTGCACGCGATCGAGAAGATACGTGTCGATCTGCAACCAGAGTTGCGCGTTGCGATGATGGAAAGGACAGGGCGGCGCACCGTGCCGCAAATTTATATCAATGGTGTATATGTTGGGGGTTATGACGACCTTGCATCACTCGATCATTCCGGAGGACTGGATGAACTTTTGGCAATGGGCTGATTTTTGGATCAATATCTAAGGGAATCGATATGAGCGGAGCAACACAGGAGACGAAACAGCCAATATTCAATATGGACAAGATATACGTAAAGGATCTTTCGTTGGAGATCCCGCATGCGCCGAAGATCTTTCTGGAGCGAACCAATCCGCAAATCGATATACAGCTGCATACCCAGGCGGGCTCCATTGAAGATGGCCTGTTTGAAGTGGTAATTATGGCCACTATTACTGCCAAGATCGGCGAAAAGGTAATGTTTCTGATCGAACTAAAACAGGCTGGAATCTTCCAGATTCGCAATGTTCCAACCGAGGAATTGGAGCCGGTTCTGGCGGTCACATGTCCCAACATCTTGTTCCCCTATTTACGGGAGGTCATTTCTGATGTTTCGGTGCGCGGCGGTTTTGCACCAGTGCTGCTGAGTCCGATAAACTTTGATGCGCTCTACCAGCAACAAAAGCAACAGCAGGCGCAGGCCGTCTCAACAACGACTACACACTGATGAATCCCTCTGGTCTAGGGCGGTTGCTTGCCCTGTTTGTGCTGCTTTTTGGCGTGGATTTGGCCAATGCAGTGGAATATGTATCCGTCAGCGAAAGCAACGCCATCTTGTATGATGCGCCGTCGACCAAAGCGAAGAAGCTGTTCGTGGTGAATCGCTATATGCCCTTTGAGCAAGTCGTTACATTGGATAGTTGGGTCAAGGTACGTGACCGTTCGGGCAGTTTGTATTGGTTGGAAAAGCGCGTGCTGAGCAATAAGCGCTACGTCTTCGCGCTGTTGCCGCTGGTTGACGTGCGCGCAGAGCCCGATTTTGGGTCGCCGCGATTGTTTCAGGTGCGCCAGCAAGTGGCATTGGAGCGCCTTGAATCAACTGGTACAGGTTGGATCAAGGTGCGTCATCAGGATGGGAATGTGGGTTATGTCCGTAGCACCGAGGTATGGGGTGGCTGACCATGGATCTGAAAAAGGCACACATCCCACGAATTACCGAAGATCCAGAAATAAACCAGCAGTTCCTGCGTGTCGAGGTATCTCGCGCGATAGGGGGAACGGCAAGTAACTGTATACTTGGAGAATCTCTCAATTCGTCGCGACCGCCCGGTCGTTCGATCCCTCAGGAGCTTCAAGATGTGCCAACTGGACAAACCAAAAACCGGATCGAATCGCGGGTGGCAAGATGAATGTCACGATAATCGGCGCAGGGGCATGGGGCACGGCACTCGGCATTAGCCTAGCGACCCACCATCGTGTGACGCTTTGGGGGCGCGACGCTGCGCAAATCGACGCGATGCAGGCATCGCGTCAGAACCAACATTATCTCCCCGATATTCTGTTGCCGGCGAACCTCAAGTTGAGCTCGGATTTTCTCCCTGCTTTGGCGGCTGCCGAGTTGGTCATAATCGCTGTTCCGACCGTCGCATTGCGCTCGGTTTTACATCAGCTCCTGGAATTGCCAGCTCGTATCAATGTGGTGTGGGTGTGCAAGGGCTTTGAGGCAGAAACCGCAAAATTGCCGCATGAGGTCGTTGCCGAAGTCCTGCCAGAGGGGTTTCATTATGGCGTGTTATCAGGACCCAGCTTCGCGCAAGAAGTCGCACGTGGCTTGCCAACTGCATTGACACTTGCTTCTGCAGACGAGGAATTTGCTCGTAGTACTGCGCAGGCACTTCACCACGCATACCTGCGCATCTATGCAAGTAGCGACATGATTGGAGTCGAAGTTGGCGGAGCCGTGAAAAACGTGATGGCGATTGCTGCCGGCATTTGCGACGGTATGGGACTCGGCCATAACGCGCGTGCCGCCTTGCTGACACGTGGGCTTGCCGAGATCACCCGGCTAGGTTTGAAGCTCGGCGGCCGTTCAGAAACGTTGAGTGGGCTTTCGGGGGTGGGAGACTTGATTCTTACCTGTACCGGAGACCTTTCGCGGAATCGTCAGGTTGGTTTGCTATTGGTGCAGAAGCATGACTTGACGGAGATATTGCGCAGGCTCGGACATGTTGCCGAGGGCGTTTATACGGTGCGTGAAGTGCATCGTCTGGGACAACGGCTTGGCGTTGCAATGCCGATTTGTGAAGCCGTTTATCGCGTTCTCTACGAGCATGTTCCGGCCGAAGAAATGGTCACGACGCTGTTGAATCGTGCACCCAACTTGGAATTCGAAGGAGCTTGACGCATTTTAGGCGGCTCGGCTCGGCATAGCGTCTATTTCCTGCGCATGAACAGCAGGTCCCAAACCTCGTGCCCCAACCGAATACCGCGTTGCTCGAACTTCGTGAATGGGCGATAACTTGGGCGCGGCGAGTAATCCTCCGCCATGTTTTTGAGCAACGGTTCTGCACTCAATACGGCTAGCGCTTGCTCAGCATAATCCTGCCAGTCGGTTGCAACGTGGACATAGCCGCCCGGTTTTAGCTTCTGCACCAGTTGCGCGATGAACGCAACTTGAATGAGGCGACGCTTGTTGTGGCGCGCTTTTTGCCACGGGTCGGGGAAGAAGATATGCACGCCGTCCAGCGTTGCATGTCCTATCATGTCCCGCAGCACTTCCACGGCATCGTGTTGGATGATACGAATGTTGGCTATGTGGTGCAGATCTATCAATTTGAGGAGGTTGCCCACTCCCGGGGTGTGCACTTCCAAAGCCAGGTAGTCGTTTTCCGGATGCGCCAAGGCGATGGTTGCAGTGCTGTCTCCCATGCCGAAGCCGATCTCTAGTATCTTGGGCGCATCGCGTCCGAAGATCTGCTTCAGGTCCAATTGCTGCGCAGAGTACTGAATGCCGAAGCGCGGCAGCAATGTCTCGCATGCGCGTTGCTGGGCGGGCGAGATGCGGCCTTGCCTTAATACATAACTGCGAATATGCCGTGCGCTAAGATTGGTGCCGTTGGTCATGGTGTTTCCGCCATTGAACGCCTTTTTCCCGTCCCCACTCACAATTATGTGTGTCGAAGCCTTCAGGAGCGGAAAGTGGACTTAACTGCGAGTCGACCTGATGATGCCTGCGGTCGGTGAACTGGGGCTGGCGCTGTAAAGCTTTTTTGGCATGCGCCCAGCCAAGAATGCTTCGCGTCCGGCCTCCACCGCCTTTCTCATGGCCGAGGCCATCACTACAGGCTGTTGGGCGCCGGCGATGGCAGTGTTCATCAAAACGCCAGCGCAACCTAATTCCATCGCGATTGCGGCATCCGAGGCGGTACCCACACCCGCATCGACGATTACCGGAATCTGCACGCGCTCCATGATAAGTTGCAGGTTCCAGGGATTTAGGATGCCCATGCCAGAGCCTATCAGCGAGGCCAGCGGCATGATCGCCACGCAGCCAATGTCTTCCAGTTGTTTAGCGATGATTGGATCATCCGAGGTGTACACCATCACATGGAATCCTTCGGCCACCAGAGTCTTTGCGGCGGCGATGGTTTCGATCACGTTGGGATAAAGTGATTGCGGGTCACCCAGCACTTCCAGTTTTACCAAGCTGTGCCCATCGAGTAACTCGCGTGCCAGACGCAGGGTACGTACGGCATCTTCCGAGTTGTAGCAACCGGCGGTGTTGGGCAACAGCGTGTATCTTGACGGCGGCAGGATCTCCAGCAGACTTGGCTCGTTGCGGTTTTGGCCGATGTTGCTCCGGCGAATCGCAATGGTGATGATCTCGGCTCCGCTGGCCTCGACTGCCTCTCGCGTCTCGGTGAAATCCTTGAATTTGCCGGTACCGACCAGAAGCCGGGATGAATAGCCTTTTCCTGCGATAAGAAGTTTGTCGTTCATTTCAGTCTCAAAAAATCCATTAGCTCAAGAGTCCACACCGTGCTGTACGAGGCGAAATTTCCAAATTGATATTCCGGCTTGCATCGGAATGACAAAACAATCAACCGCCGCCGACTGCCACCACCACCTCCAGTTTGTCCCCATCCATCAGCTTCTGCGTGGAAAACAGACTGCGGGGTACAATCTCACCGTTGCACTCCAATGCAATGCGCCTTCCAGTCAGGCCCAGTTCTTCGAGAAGTGCGGCGACGCTTGAGGAGTCTGGAAGCTGGCGGGTTGCACCGTTGATGCTAATGGTAATCATGTTTAAATTTTGTGCTCAGATACATAAGGCACAGTGAGGATGATCTGTGCGATCAAACCTCCTTATGCAGCTTGGGAGGCTGCATTTCGGCCCTTGATGCATAGGGGCCTTCATGAACTGTACCAGCGAGTATCGTGATTTTACCAGAAAAGTGCGGAATGCACCGTCCCTCAGGGCGGTGATGGACAGCGCGGATGCCACAGGCATCCTTGACTGCTATAAGTACTGAAAAGCTAATGTTGGTCGGACAATATTTGCCAAGCTGCATACGGCCGGAAGTGAAATAATCCAATTATTCTCCAAGTGACGCCTGTCCGATCAGGCGCGCGTCGTGAGTGCTTCCCACGGTCTATCGGCCACTCATTGCCCGCTGGGCGCTGCTAAAAACAGTACTCGCCTGACGGCCAAAGGTTGTTGATTTGAGTATTGCTCACAACCCACGTAAAATCCTTACAGTTGCGGGTGTAGTTCAATGGTAGAACGGCAGCTTCCCAAGCTGCATACGAGGGTTCGATCCCCTTCACCCGCTCCACCCTATTCCCTTGTAATATATTCCCAACGCGGATGTTGATCGTGCATAACGATGCGCGAGACATACAGGATTGCCAGGGCATTGCCGGCTATTGAAGCGTACCCGACCAATCCGTAACCAACTATCTGTCCGGTACTGTTTTGCGTGATGAGATATCCAGCCAATGTTGTGGCTAGCCCCATGGCGAAAGACTGCACTGTGGTATGAAGCGACATGAAGGTGCCACGAAGTCTTGGTTGTGCCGCCGAAGTAATGATGGCCATCGCGGGGATCATGCGTCCCGATACCAGTACGAAAAAAACTGTGGTGCAAATCAGCCAAAGCCATAGTGGCGCGGCTCCAATATGCGTTACCACGAACAACGGCAGCAATGCGGCGACGGCGACGAAGCGGTAGACTTTTATCTTGCCCCGCAAATCGGCCCAATGGCCAATCAAACGCGCGGTAACCAGGGTTGCCGTGCCCCCGGCTAGGTAAATGAACGGGATGTCGTATTGCATAATACCGACGTTGCCCACCGCGTAAATCGTGATATAGGGGATCACCATGAAACCGGAAAAGATGATCAGTGCAGAAAACAGCAAAGCCCGTAGATGGTTGACATCGCGCATTACGGCAAAAATATCCACAAAAGGATGAGCGCGCTTCTGGGCGCTGATGTGATGATGCAGTTCCGGAAGGACTCGCATGCCGATCAGGATGAACAGTAGGGCCAGCACGGCAATCAGGATGAAAGGGGCACGCCATTGGAAATGCGTGGCTATCCACAGGGACAGAGGTACCCCGGCCACGGTGGAGAGTGAAAACGCCGACGACACGATTCCACCGGCCTTTGCACGGCGCTCAAAGGGGACTACGTCGCCGATTATGGTTTGCACCATTGCCCCCATGACCCCGCCGAACGCTCCTGCCAGGCCGCGCGCCATCAACAGCGTGGTGTAACCCGGGGACAGTCCGCATGCCAGGGTCGCCAGGCAGAACAGTCCAAACATCGTCAGCAACATGCGCTTGCGCTCGAAGCGATCAATAAACGTCGCAGCCAGTAATCCGGAAAGAGCGGAACTGAAGCTGTAAGACGCGACAAGCAGACCAAACTCATGCGTATGAATGCCGAATGCACTCATCAGGATGGGACCCAGCGGCATCATGATCATGAAATCAAGGATATGGCTGAATTGGATGCCGGCAAGGGTCAGGAGCAAATAGCGTTCGCGCAGCGGGGTTAGCGTAGTTTGCATTGACTGAATCTTAGCAGACTAAGCGGCGTCCTTCCGGCACATCGATGGTTTATGGGTACGCTCGTTGGCAGCTTGGAACGGAATGGCAAATTTCTATCGGATAAGCAACAGCTTTATTACAGCCAAATTGAAAATCATTACCTTGTGACAGTGATAAAATCATGCCCAGAATTCTGCAATCACCCCGCTAACCCCGGAATAACCGCCAACTCATTTTCAGCACTGCATCATGCGGCAACCTTCATTCGTCCACCTCCGTTTGCACAGCGAATATTCGATATCGGATGGCATGCTGCGCGTGGACGAGGCGGTAGCGGCCGCACAGCGCGACGCCATGCCGGCGCTGGCATTGACAGACCTTAACAATTTCTTCGGCCTGATCAAGTTCTACAAAGCCGCCCGCGGGATAGGGATCAAGCCCATCGTTGGATGTGACGTATTCATTACCAATGACGCCGATCGGGAACGTCCATATCGCCTGCTGCTGCTGTGCCAGTCAATTGAAGGCTATTTGCTGTTGTGTCGTCTGCTAACCAGGGCCTATCTGGAGAACCAACATCGCGGACGGGCCGAGCTGCGCCGGGAGTGGTTCCATCAGGGCAGTGGCGGGTTGATCGCCTTGTCCGGTGCACATCTCGGCGATGTCGGCAGTGCATTGTCATCCGGCAATGTTCCGCTCGCGAAACAATTTGCGCGGGAATGGGCCAGCCTGTTCAACAATCGATACTACATCGAAATGCAACGTGCGGGTTCTGTCGATGAGGAGTATTACATAAGCGCAGTGACGAAAATGGCGGCAGAATTCGGCTTGCCGGTAGTTGCTACGCATCCGGTGCAATTCCTCGCTGCCGCCGATTTCAAGGCGCACGAGGCTCGCGTATGCATTGCCGAAGGCTATGTGCTTAACGACAAGCGGCGCGAAAGAAAATTTACCGAGCAACAATATTTCAAGGGGCAGGCTGAAATGGCCGAGTTGTTCGCTGATTTGCCGGAGGCACTCGAGAACAGCGTGGAAATTTCGCGCCGATGCAATTTGTCACTCACCTTGGGCAAGCCGCGCTTGCCGGATTTTCCGACGCCCAACGGCCGCGGGCTGGACGAGTATTTGCGCGAGCAGGCACAGGTTGGTTTGCAGAAACGCATGGCGGTGCTTTTTCCCGATGCAGCGGAGCGGGCGGCCAAACAGCCGCAGTATCAGTCGAGGCTGGACTTCGAACTCAATACGATTATCAAGATGGGATTCGCCGGTTACTTCCTGATCGTCGCGGACTTCATCTGTTGGGCCAAGAACAACGGCGTTCCGGTCGGCCCGGGACGTGGCTCGGGTGCGGGCTCACTGGTTGCATATGGTCTCGGCATCACCGACCTAGATCCTTTGCGCTACGCGTTGCTATTCGAACGTTTCCTCAATCCCGAACGCGTGTCCATGCCGGATTTCGACGTGGATTTCTGTCAGGATGGGCGCGAGCGTGTCATCGAATATGTGAAGCATAAATATGGGCCTGCCAGCGTGGCACAGATTGCCACCTTCGGAACGATGGCCTCCAAGGCGGTGATCCGCGATGTTGGACGGGTGATGGACTTTCCCTATGGCTTGTGTGATCGCCTGTCCAAAGCCATCCCTCTGGACGGGGTAAAGCCAGTCTCGCTGAAAAAGGCGCGCGAGATGGAACCCGAGATTAATTCCATCGCCGAGAACGAGGAAGGAGTGCCGGAGTTGCTGGAGCTGGCCGGTCGCCTGGAAGATCTGACACGCAACGTCGGCATGCACGCGGGAGGTGTGTTGATTGCCCCTGGACAGCTTACCGATTTCTGCCCCTTATATTGTGCCGATAGCAGCACTAGCGTGATTAGTCAATTCGACAAGGACGATGTCGAGTCAATTGGCTTGGTGAAGTTCGACTTTCTGGGGTTGCGGACGCTGACAATCCTCGATTGGGCGATGCGGCATGTTGCCCGTCTGGCCGGGGGTGTCGCGCCGTTCTCGCTCGAAACCCTGCCACTGAATGATCGTGCGACTTATGAGTTGCTGAAGGCAAGCAACACCACGGCAATATTTCAGTTGGAATCTCGCGGCATGAAGGACATGCTAAAAAGTGCCAAGCCGGATTGCTTTGAAGACATCGTTGCCCTAGTCGCACTTTATCGCCCAGGCCCGATGGATTTGATCCCGGATTTCGTCAGGCGCAAGCATGGGGAGAAGTTTGAATATCCTCATCCTGCTGTCGAACCGGTGCTGCGTGAAACATACGGCATCATGGTTTACCAAGAGCAGGTGATGCAGATGGCCCAGCTGGTCGGAGGCTACAGTCTGGGTGAGGCCGACTTGTTGCGCCGCGCGATGGGCAAGAAGAATGCGGAAGAGATGGCCCAACAGCGCGAGATTTTCGTCGATGGTGCGTTCAAGCGCGGCACGTCTAAAGAGCAGGCACGTAACTTGTTCGATCTGATGGAAAAATTTGCCGGTTACGGTTTCAATAAATCGCATGCTGCCGCCTACGCGCTCGTGGCATATCAAACGGCCTATCTCAAAGCGCATCATCCCGCAGCATTTATGGCCGCGACGTTGTCGGGGGACCTGGATAATACGGACAAGATACGCATCCTTTATTTGGATACGCTGCAGCAAAATATCCGCATATTGCCGCCGGACGTGAATAGTTCGGGCTATGTATTTTCCCCAGTGGATGAGTCCACCATCGCTTATGGACTGGGGGCGATCAAGGGTACTGGCGAGGCGGCGATCAATAATATCGTCAAGGCGCGCCATGCGGGCGCGTTCAAAGATCTGTTCGATTTTTGCCGGCGCGTCGACAAACGCATCGTCAACCGGCGCACCATTGAAGCCCTCATCAAAGCGGGCGCGTTTGATGGCCTCAATAATCACCGCGCGAGTTTGATGGCCAGCGTAGATTCGGCATTTGCAAGCGCTGATCAGCAAGCGCGCGCCGCGAACCAGAACAGCCTGTTCGGACAAGACGAAGCTGATGCCGCGCTGACAGTGAAGTACGCCGACGTGGCGCGCTGGCGCTTGCGCGAACAATTGGCACATGAAAAAGCTAGTTTGGGATTCTATCTGGGCGGGCATCCATATCAGGAATATGCGGCCGAATTAGGCAATTTTATCAAGGTTGGATTAAGCGAACTCACGCCACAATTTATCAACCAGTCGAATGGCTCCGTAGGGGGATCCAGGCAAACGTCGCGGCGCGGCGTGCCAGTCGTGCTGGCAGGAATCGTGGCTGGAATGCGCATTCAACAGACCCGGCGCGGCCGCATGGCCGTGGTCGTGCTGGATGATGGCGCCGCGCAAGTGGAGCTGACATTGTTCAACGAGATATTCGAGGCCAACCGTCCGTGGATACGCGAGGACGAGCTATTGGTAGTGAGTGGCAAGGCAAGCATGGATGAGTACTCGGGAAGCGTGAGGGTGACCGGCGAAGAGTTATTCGATTTCGCGTCCGCGCGCTCGCACTTCGCACAGCAACTATCCTTGAGCTGCAATGGCAATGCCAGCATAGCGCAGCTGAAGAAAATATTCGCACCGTATCGCGATGGCAAGTGCCCGGTACAGATCGTCTACTGCAACGGCAATGCGAGTTGCCAACTCCGCTTGGGCGAGGATTGGCAAGTAACGCTGCATGACGATCTGTTGCGAGATCTTCGCGAGTTGTTGAAGTCGGAAAACGTGAAGGTGATTTACGGATAGCATATGAATTGTTGCTCATCCTGTTGGAGCGTGAAGCGAAGCTTTGCGAGTAGTGCGAAAGGCATCAATAATAAGGTTATCATGGCGAACCACAAACCAGTGGCGATCGCCGCTCATCGGTGCGGCACCAAAGGATAACGGCAGGATTGGTCTGTCAAAGCGCTGGCACCTTCACGAGCAGCCGCACGACAGACCCTCTCGCTGCGGGAGCAGACGCGTAGGACGCGTTAATCAATTTTCAAGACAACGCGACAATCAGAACATCCGCACGCATGCATTGTGCCGAACGTCAATTCGAGGGAAAAAATCTGGGTATTTGGATTGGAACTCCAATCGATGATGAGTATCGGTATCTAGCCCGTCAGCGATCGAGCGACTTTCTCTCCATTCGCAGTTTGCAGCTCCGTCTGCTTCCGACGGAAGGTTCGTTTGAATTGCTTGCATCACTCTTTGCCGGCTTTGCGCTTTATTTGCGCTCTTGAAGGCCCTTCAATGCCGCAAGAATGACCATCACGTAAATCCCGTACTTGATTAGCTTTCCCGTAAGCACTGCAATAGCAATCTTGGCAAGGCTGATTTGGCTCATTGCAGAGAGCAAAAGAACTGGCATCTGGGGAATCGGCAGGGCTGCAAATGCCAACATGGCTATCCACCCATAGCTCGAAATCCAGCGGTTATATCGTAGCCAGTCGGTGCGCTGCTCGATCCCGGGAAACATCGATTCAACCGCCTTGACCCCATATAGCTCGACCATCCCGGCAAAGACGAGCACTCCGATGGTTGCACCAAAACAAGACGCCAGATAGATTTCGCGCCAACGCCGCGGTGCGATAGCAATCGAGGCGGCCAGAACCGGCCCAAAAGGATAAAGGCCTGTCGCGGCAGAAATAGCTGCCAAGAGACCAACAACGATCGGATAGCCTCTGGAACGCTGCGCTCGTGCCAGGATTCGCATCCACCAAGTGGGGGCTTGTGGGTTGGGAGCAGAAGGGGCGGTGGGAATGGTAACCTCCTTTTTCTTCTCTGCGCGACATTCTAAATGTGGCAAATCTGACGGTGGTCACTCAAAGGCTTGCACCTTTTGGGTGCCTGCTGCTGAGTCCTTCCGCTTTTCACCGGTTTCGGCTCATGGCATGACTCGAACCACGGCGAAACAGGTCGGCACAATCAGTCATGTCGGAATTTCCGTCAGATGGCATCCATTCAGCGATTATTTGATTCGCATTCCGGGTTGCGCACCTTCATCCGGAGACAGGATGAACAACCCCGGCCCATCCCCGGACGCTGCCAGCACCATTCCTTCCGACAGACCGAATTTCATTTTGCGTGGTGCGAGGTTTGCAACCATCACAGTCAAGCGGCCATTGAGCGTTTCGGGGTCGTAGGCCGACTTGATGCCAGCGAACACGGTACGCGGTTTGTCTTCACCAATATCCAGTGTAAGCTTCAATAATTTCTCGGCACCTTCGACATGTTCCGCATTGATAATCTTTGCCACGCGTAAGTCGATCTTGGCAAAATCCTCGATCCCGACGAATGCCTCGAAGTCTGCTTCTGCCCGTGCGACTTCCTTGTTTGCGGTGTGCTGCTGGTGCGCGGCATGGCGCTGCTCGGAATGCACAGGCGGTCGGATGCTGTCCTGATTGGACGACACCATCAATTTGATGAGTTGGGGGTCGATGCGAGTCATAAGATGTTTATATTCCTTGATCCGATGTCCGGTAGGCAACCAGGTCAAAGCATCTTCCCAGGTGAGCGGCGGGACGTCCAAGAAGGTCTCCACATTTTTGGCCAGTTGGGGTAAAACGGGCTTGAGCAATATCGTCAGGCAGCGAAACATGTTCAGTGCTGTCGTGCAGACGTGCTGCAATTCTGCCTCTCGCCCGGGTTCCTTGGCTATCACCCAGGGTTTGTGCCTATCGACAAACTGGTTGGCCAAATCGGCATAGGCCATGATTTCGCGCAAAGCTTTTGAAAAATCCCTGTTCTCATAGGCATCGGCTATTCTTGCTGCATATGCCGCGTTGAGTTTCGGTCCAGAGGTATCTGCTTCATGCGCAACGCTGGCAAGCTTTCCGTCAAAACGCTTGTTGATGAATCCGGCGCAACGGCTGGCAATGTTAATGTATTTGCCGATCAGGTCGCTGTTAACCTTTGCTACGAAATCATCGAGGTTGAGGTCGAGGTCTTCCATCGTACCATTCAGTTTGACGGCGTAGTAATAGCGCAGGTATTCGGTATTGCCGACATGGTCGACGTAACTCTTTGCGGTGATGAAGGTTCCGCGCGATTTGCTCATCTTCTCGCCGTTCACAGTGAGGAAGCCATGGGCGAACAGTTTGGTAGGAGTGCGGAATCCGGAATGTTGCAGCATCGCGGGCCAGAATAGCGCATGGAAGTACAAGATATCCTTGCCGATGAAGTGATACAGTTCCGCCTTGGAATCGGCCTGCCAGTATTCGTCGAAGTTGATGCCTTTGTTACTGCATAGTTGCTTGAAACTGCCCATGTAGCCGACCGGCGCATCGAGCCAGACATAGAAATATTTGCCGGGCGCATCGGGAATCTCGAAGCCGAAGTAGGGCGCGTCGCGCGAGATGTCCCAGTCGGTGAGTTTATTCTCGCCTTCCGCACCGAGCCATTCCTGCATCTTGTTCGCGGCCTCAGGTTGCAGCGCGCCACCCCTGGTCCAGGTGCGCAAGAAACTCTGGCAGGTGTCGGCGGAAAGTTTGAAGAAATAATGGTCGGAGTGGCGCAGTTCCGGCTTTGCGCCAGACAAGGCGGAGTAGGGATTCTTCAGATCGGTAGGAGCATAGGCAGCACCGCACACCTCGCAATTGTCGCCGTACTGGTCTTTGGCGCCGCACTTCGGGCATTCCCCCTTGATGAAGCGATCAGGCAGGAACATGGTTTTGACTGGGTCATAAAATTGTTCTATGGATCGCATTTCTATCAGGCTCGCCGTCTTGAGCTTGCGGTAAATTGCCTGTGCGTATTCCCGAGTCTCGTCCGAGTTGGTTGAACCGTAGTTGTCAAAAGCGACATGGAATGACGTGAAGTCGTCGTAATGCTCCTGCCACACGCGCCCGATCAGCTGCTCCGGGGGAATGCCTTCCTTTTCGGCGCGCAGCATGATTGGCGTGCCATGGGTGTCGTCGGCGCACACATAATGGCATGTATTCCCTTGCATCTTCTGGAAACGCACCCAGATGTCGGTCTGGATGTATTCAACCAGGTGGCCAAGGTGGATACTGCCGTTGGCATAGGGCAGAGCCGAAGTGACGAGGATTTTACGGGGCATAGTGCAGAATTCCTTTAACAAGCAGCGATTGTAGCAAAACCGACGCACTGCCGAGGAATTAGGTAAAATCGCGCCGCCACGAAAACTACCAAGGAAACACGATGAGCATAAAGTCAGATAAATGGATACGCCGCATGGCAAAGCAGCACAATATGATCGAACCGTTCGAGCCCAACCAGATCAAGGAAATCAACGGCAAGCGCATCGTATCTTATGGCACATCGAGTTACGGATACGATATCCGCTGTTCCAGCGAATTCAAGCTGTTCACCAACATCAACAGTACTATCGTCGACCCTAAGAATTTCGATCCGAGTTCCTTCGTCGAGGTCAACGCTGATTACTGCATCATCCCACCCAATTCGTTCGCGCTGGCGCGTACCGTCGAATATTTCCGAATCCCTCGTAGCGTGTTGACCATATGTCTGGGCAAGTCCACTTATGCACGCTGCGGGATCATCGTCAACGTGACGCCGTTCGAACCAGAGTGGGAGGGGTATGTGACCTTGGAGTTTTCCAACACCACTCCGCTGCCCGCCAAGATCTACGCCAACGAGGGCGTCGCACAAGTGCTGTTTTTCGAGGGCGATGAGGTCTGTGAAACGTCATACAAGGATAGGGGCGGCAAGTACCAGGGGCAGGTAGGTGTCACACTCCCCAAGATGTAAATACGGCCATGATCGGCAGGTTATGTCCGATGGTCATTGGGTACGTGTAGCCTGCTTGGTGAGTTCCCGGGAAAATCGTCCTCACGTCACTGCGGAAATCTGCGACAATCCGCGCCAATTCATTATCCCCACAGGGAGCCAGCAATGAAATTCCGTTTTCCTATTGTAATAATCGATGAAGACTTTCGCTCCGAGAATGCCAGCGGCCTGGGAATCCGCGCCCTGGCGAACGCCCTTGAGAGCGAGGGAATGGAAGTGCTTGGCGTTACCAGTTACGGCGACTTAACATCGTTCGCACAGCAGCAAAGCCGCGCTTCGGCATTCCTGCTTTCTATAGATGACGAGGAATTTGGCGCGGGCAGCGTGGAAGAAACCGAGGTCGCGCTGAAGAGTTTGCGCGCGTTCGTTCAGGAAATCCGCTTCAAGAATGCAGACATCCCGATTTACCTGTATGGCGAGACGCGTACTTCCCGGCATATTCCCAACGATGTACTGCGCGAGTTGCACGGGTTCATTCACATGCACGAGGACACGCCGGAATTTGTCGCGCGCCATATTATCCGTGAGGCGAAGGCATATCTGGATTCGCTGGCGCCACCGTTCTTTCGAGCCTTGTTGCATTATGCGCAGGATGGCTCGTATTCCTGGCATTGTCCGGGGCACTCAGGTGGCGTGGCCTTTCTGAAATCACCGGTTGGGCAGATGTTCCACCAATTTTTCGGCGAGAACATGCTGCGCGCCGACGTGTGCAATGCGGTCGATGAATTGGGCCAATTGCTTGACCATACCGGCCCGGTGGCAGCATCGGAGCGCAATGCGGCACGCATCTTCAATTCGGATCACCTGTTCTTCGTGACAAACGGGACATCGACGTCCAACAAGATCGTATGGCACTCGACGGTCGCGCCGGACGACATCGTTGTAGTTGATCGCAACTGTCACAAATCCATTTTGCACTCCATCATGATGACAGGTGCTGTCCCGGTGTTCCTGACACCGACCCGCAACCACTATGGCATCATCGGTCCGATTCCGAAATCAGAATTTGAAATGGAAAGCATCCAGCGCAAGATCGACGCAAACCCGTTCATCAAGGACAAGACCAAAAAGCCACGCATCCTGACGATCACGCAGAGTACTTACGATGGTGTCGTATACAACGTCGAGATGTTGAAGGAGATGCTGGATGGATGCATCGACACGCTGCACTTTGACGAAGCATGGTTGCCGCACGCAGCCTTCCATGAATTCTATAAGGACATGCACGCTATCGGCAAATATCGCCCGCGCGCCAAAGAGTCGATGATCTTCGCCACCCAGTCGACGCACAAACTACTGGCGGGATTGTCACAGGCCTCGCAGATTTTGGTGCGCGAATCAGAAAGCCGAAAGCTAAATAGCCACGTGTTTAACGAGGCGTATCTGATGCACACATCGACTTCCCCGCAATACGCGATCATTGCGTCTTGCGACGTGGCTGCCGCGATGATGGAGCCCCCAGGGGGCACCGCCCTGGTAGAGGAGAGTATCGCTGAGGCCCTTGATTTTCGTCGGGCGATGCGCAAGGTGGACGACGAGTTCGGAAAGGATTGGTGGTTCAAGGTCTGGGGGCCGGAGAAAATTGCGGCGGAAGGCATCGGCTCGCGCGACGACTGGATGCTGAAGACCTCGGACAAGTGGCACGGTTTTGGTAAGCTGGCATCAGGCTTCAATATGTTGGATCCTATCAAGGCAACTGTCATCACTCCAGGACTCAATCTCAATGGAAATTTTGACGAGAATGGTATTCCCGCTGCGATGGTGACCAAATATCTTGCCGAACACGGGGTAATCGTGGAGAAGTGCGGGCTGTACTCCTTTTTCATCATGTTCACCATTGGTATCACCAAGGGACGTTGGAACACTCTGCTCACCGCCTTGCAGCAGTTCAAAGACGATTACGACAAGAACCAGCCGATATGGCGCATCCTGCCTGAGTTTTCGGCAAAATATCCAAGTTACGAACGCGTGGGCTTACGGGATTTATGCCAGCAGATCCATGACACCTACAAGGCGCATAACGTGGCAAAGATGACGACAGAGATGTATCTCTCGGACATGCAGCCGGCAATGAAGCCCTCCGACGCGTTCGCCAAAATGGCACACGACGAAATAGATCGCGTGGAAATCGACCAGCTGGAAGGACGCATCACGGCGGTCCTGTTGACTCCCTATCCGCCCGGTATCCCTTTGCTGATACCAGGCGAACGTTTCAATAAGACCATCGTCGATTACCTCAAGTTCGCGCGCGACTTCAATAAGGGATTTCCTGGTTTCGAAACCGATATACACGGTTTGGTCTCTGACAAGACCAACGGCGATCGCATGTATTACGTGGACTGTGTTCGACAGAACTAAGTTGGTGTCGTCGTGCAAGCAAATGCCAGTGGCCCAGTCAATCGTGTTTTACTGCCAGCGGGGCGCCGCGTTTGCGCGCTTTCATGTCAACTATCTATGTCGGTGAAATGGCGGGTTAGGCCTTGTTCCAGGTTACCGTCGGGAATGATGCAGGTAATATTCCATCGCGCACGCGATGACAAAATCAGCAATATTCTTCAATACAAGTACTATGGGACTCACAGCTGAAATGGCTAAAGGTCTTGTACGCAGGTCGCAGTGGCTTGGCAAGGCTGAGGAAAATAGTAACGAACATCATGTGAATCGCTGAAGGGGCGCAGAGCACGTTGTGCGGGGAGCCCCCATCATATGCTGCGTATCCTTGCGATGTTGCGTTGCGCACCATGGCCGCAGACATCCTTTCCTCCTTTTAATCCGTCAGCGTTGCCTGTCGTAAACCACAAAGTGATAGGCATACAGATTCTTCTCGTCCGGCGCGTGGCTCACACGCCCGGCTTCGCGCCACAATTTGCGGTCGAATTTCGCAAAATGTGTATCCCCAGGAATGTCGGCATCGATTTCGGTCAGATAGATGCGATCGGCCAACTTGATCGCCTGACGATAGAGTTCGGCGCCGCCAATCACGAAAATCTCCTGATCATCGCCACATGCTGCAATTGCCGCCTCGAACGAATTGACCACTGTCACGTCCGGCGGCGCATAGTTCGCATTGCGCGTCACGACGACCGACGTGCGTCCCGGTAAAGGCTTGCCAATCGAATCATAAGTCTTCCGCCCCATGACGATATGATGCCCCATCGTGAGTGCCTTGAAGTGCTTCAGGTCGGCCGGTAAATGCCATGGCAGCGTGTTGTTGAGGCCAATCACGCGATTCCTTGCCATCGCGACGATGATCGAGAGGCGGGTCATACTGCCACGGGTGCCTTGATCGCAGGATAAGGGTCGTACCCTTCCAGCGCAAAATCCTCGAACTTGAACGCAAGAATATCCTTTACCGCCGGACTGATGCGCATCCTCGGCAATGGACGCGGCTGGCGCGACAGTTGCAGGCGCGTTTGCTCCAAGTGGTTGGAATACAAGTGCGCATCGCCGAACGTGTGGATGAAGTCGCCTGGTTGCAGATTGCATACTTGCGCCACCATCAGGGTGAGCAGGGCGTACGAAGCGATGTTGAACGGGACGCCGAGAAAAATGTCGGCGCTGCGCTGATAGAGCTGACAGGACAATTTGCCGTCCGCCACGTAAAATTGGAACAATGCGTGGCAGGGAGCGAGCGCCATTTTGTCGAGGTCACCGACGTTCCATGCTGATACAATCAGGCGGCGCGAGTCCGGATTGTTCTTTATCTGCGCGATTAGTTCGGTGATCTGGTCGATGACGCGGCCGTCGGGCGCAGTCCAGGAGCGCCACTGCTTGCCGTACACCGGGCCGAGGTTGCCATGTTCGTCCGCCCACTCGTCCCAGATCGACACGCCGTTCTCCTTCAGATAACGGATGTTCGTGTCGCCCTGCAAAAACCACAGCAGTTCGTGCACGATGGATTTTATGTGGCACTTTTTGGTCGTGACCAGCGGAAATCCGTCCGCCAGGTTGAAGCGCATCTGGTAGCCGAATACGCTGACCGTGCCGGTGCCGGTGCGGTCGCTCTTCATCGTGCCGTGATCAAGCACATGCTGCATTAAATCGAGGTAGGGACGCATAGTTCGTTAGCAAAATGCTCGTATAATTACTGGAGCTAATCAATTTTTCGAGGACGCAATGCTAGCACAACTGACCGCAGCATCCATTCTAGCCAAAACTCCGAAGGCGACGCACCTGTTGGTGTTGTTGCCTCAGGCCAAGACTCTGCCTCTCGGCGTGCCGCATCGCGAACTGTTGGTTGCCGTGCTCAAGCGGCGCGGCATCCAAGCAGACAAACTTGCCAATATGTCCGTCTCCGCGAATCCCCCGGACGGCAGCCTGGTCGCTTGGGCGATGCTGGATTTCAGCAAGAAGAATTTTGCTGTGCAGACGCAGGTGCGCAAGGCCATGCAACCGCTGCTCGATGAACAACCGGCCAGCCTAACCATCGTCGTGCAAGGCGATGCCGGACAACGCCAGCAAGCTGCCGAAGCGGCGGTCTACGCCGCATGGGTGAACGGTGCGCCGCTGCCGCTGCACAAGAAAATAGCGGAGCAGCGCAAACCGCTCCAGAAGATCGTGCTATACGGTTTTGCCGATAAGAAGCTATTCGACGCGCTCAGGGCACAAGCCGAAGGTAATCTGCTGTGCCGCACACTGACTGTGCTGCCGCCCAATGAACTCACACCCGCCGTATACCGCAAGCGCGTCGAGGAACTTGCCAAGCAGCAAGGCTGGCAACACAAGGAATTCGACTTGAAAGCATTGCGCAAGATGGGCGCGGGCGCATTCGTGGCGGTCGCGCAGGGCAGCCATGACGATGATGCCGCAATAGTGCATCTGCGCTACCGCCATCCCAAGGCGAAACAGACGGTCGCTCTGGTCGGCAAGGGCATCTGCTTCGACACCGGAGGCCACAACCTTAAGCCAGCGCGACATATGCACGGGATGCACGAGGACATGAACGGATCGGCTGTCGCCCTCGGTATCCTGTTGGCCGCCACGCAACAGAAGCTGCCGGTCAATATTGATTGCTGGCTGGCGCTGGCACAAAACCATATCAGCCCGAAAGCATACAAGCAGAACGATATCGTGAAGGCATTGAATGGTACCACCATCGAAGTGATGCACACCGATGCCGAGGGGCGCATGGTGCTGGCTGATACGCTCACGCTGGCATCGCGCGAAAAGCCCGATCTGCTCATCGACTTCGCCACGCTCACCGGCAGCATGGCCGTGGCATTGGGCAGCCGCTACAGCGGCGTGCTGGGGAACCGCATTGGCTTGCTGCAACAGGCGGAGCTGGCCGGGCAGCAAAGCGGTGAGCGGCTGTGCGTCTTCCCGATGGACGATGACTATGATTCTGCGCTTGATTCAAAGGTGGCCGACATCAAGCAATGCTCGTTGGATGGTGAAGCAGACCATATACTTGCAGCGCGTTTTCTCAATCGCTTTCTGGAGAACGATGTTCCATGGCTTCATGTGGACTTGTCCGCGAGTCGTTGCGAGAACGGGCTCGGCAGTGTGGCGAGCGACGTGACGGGTTTTGGCGTGGGATGGGGGTTACGGATGCTAAAGTGGAATTAAGCCCGTGCACTTTTGGAGTGAACTTCGAAAAAGGCCGGCCAGCCGTAACTGCCGTCACATAAGCGAAGAAAAGATGGGATAAAGAAAGGGCAACCAAGCCAAACTGGCGCAGGACGAGTTTCTTTGCGAAGATGATTCAACTATTGAACCAGGGAAAATTGAGGACCTAAAAAAGACAGGAGCTAATTATGAGACAGTTATTTATTCTTGGAACATTGGCAGCATTATTTTCAATGCCGGCGTATTCTGCCCTGAACACCGGGGTCATGGCGCCAATTTTTGTTACTCAGGCCTCTCTTGGGGGCAAGGAATTCAGATACTCGCTCGCTGACGCTCTGAAGAAGGGTCCGGTGGTACTCTATTTTTACCCCGCCGCGTTTACCAAGGGCTGCACGATCGAAGCACACGATTTTGCTGATGCAATCGAGAAATACCAGGCTCTCGGGGCAACCGTGATCGGCATATCGCACGACGATATTGAGAAGTTGAACAAGTTTTCGGTCAGCGAATGCCGCAGCAAATTTCCAGTGGCTGCGGATCCCGATCAAAGCATCATGAGATCCTATGATGCGATTCTCGCGGCAAAGCCGGAGTATGCAAATCGCACATCCTACGTTATCTCCCCCAGTGGCGAGATCATTTATGCCTACACAGATCTGCAACCGGACAAGCATGTGGAAAACACGCTTGATGCACTGCGGAAATGGGCGGCGAAGCAAAAAGCGAACTGATGCAGCAAGGTTCGGTGGCGACCTTCATTGTGCAGAATCGCGAATAGCAACCATCTACCGTTCAGTTTGGCGCATCGAGGCTATTCAGGTGAGTCCTTGCCCGCGCCATAGTGTGTGGGATCGGTGATAATGCGCTATGTAATGCGTCCACGAGGATAATTGGTGACAGTCTAAGGTTCCCGAGCGCTAAAAATAGCTTCTTTCTGGGGTCATCCGCGGGCCACGACGCCAACGAGCCCGCAGGGCGTTTCGCATAAGGCACCCGTAACCTTGTTCGTGTTGCCTACCCTGAAATCATCCAACTGGATGACCGGTTTGCCGGCGTTGTTCGCGGCTGTGTCCTCGATGGAAGTGATGCGGTGATTGATATCCTGGCGACGCGCAGTGCCCGACGAATCATTTATGTGATCTGCCGGGTGCAATAGCAGGAAGCCGGTGGTAAGTTTGGTCGAGCGCCGAAATGGGTGACCTGGTTCCAGCCGATGTCCGATGATATGAGCAGATTCTGGATGGGTCGCGGATGCTGTATTCGAGGAAGCAGGAATGCGCGGATGTGCATTGGATGGCTGGTTCTAGTGGTTGTCTGACAATTTTCATTGGATAGGAATTTATCTGGCCCGCTTATGACTACCCGTATCTGCATCATTCGGCATGGCGAGACCGATTGGAACGTCACGAAGCGTATCCAAGGTCAAACCGATATTCCTCTCAACGAAACCGGCCATGGTCAAGCGCTCGCGATGGCCTTTAACGCCGCCCATTACAATTTTAGTGCCATCTATAGCAGCGATCTGAGCCGTGCCTACGAGACTGCACAGAAGGTTGCAGCAAGGTGCGGGCTTGAAGTCAGGACAACACCCAATCTGCGCGAACGTCATTACGGCATATTCCAGGGCATGACCGCAGCCGAGGGGGCAATACGCCATCCGGTGGCGTACGCGAACTATATAGCGCGTGATCTCGACTACGATTTCGGTACGGGTGAAAGCCTGAATCATTTTGCCGGGCGCGTCACTCAGGCGATCGACAGTTTGAATAGGCATCACAGCGGCCAGACGATCGCCGCAGTCAGCCACGCAGGCGTGCTGGATGTTGTCTACCGCAAGGCTACGAACAGGCCGTTGCATACTCCTCGCGATTTTGTCATACCCAACTGTGCCCTCAACTGGTTTCGTTTTGATGGTCAAGGCTGGCATCTTGAGGCATGGGACGACCACCACCATTTGGCCAAGGTCCTGATGGAATCTGCCGAATGAGCGAAGTGGAACGAAGACTGGTCTTGATTCGACACGGCAATAGTGAATGGAATCTGAGCAGTCGTTTTACCGGATGGGCGGACATTCCCTTGGCCGAACAAGGAGTCGCAGAAGCCGCCTCAGCTGGACGGCGACTAGCAGCCGAAGGGCTCGTGTTTGACGAGGTGCACACCTCGGTTCTGCAGCGTGCACATCAGACAGTCGACATGCTGCTCACAACCGCATGTCAGACCACCATACCGCGCTATTCAACCTGGCGCCTGAACGAACGCCATTATGGGCAGTTACAGGGCTTGAACAAGCAGGAGATCTTTGCTATCTGGGGCGAGCAGAGATCCCGCCGCTGGTGGCGCGGTTACATAGATGCGCCGCCGCCGCTTGCGCTGAGCGATCCCCGCCATCCGCGATTTGATCCGCTTTATGCAGAGCTGGATCCCGAACTGCTTCCCTGCAGCGAAAGCCTTTCTGATTGCCAGCATCGCATCCTCCCATATTGGCATGAGGTTTTGGCGCCGCGGATTGCTTCTATGCTGAGGTTGCTGGTGGTCAGTCACGGCAACACGCTGCGAAGTCTGGTCATGTATCTGGAAAAGATAGCCCCTGACGCGATCGAGAAGGTGGAGATACCATCGGGGGTGCCTCTTGTTTATCGATTCAATGAGGACCTTGAGTTGGTTGGGAAAAAGTGGCTCGTATGACGTGGAATTCCGTCACGTTAAGCACAAATCGGACAAGCCAAGCAGATAAGGCGGTCGGCTTCAAATGTTTTTCCGAAAGAAACTATGGAATGCATGAATTCGTCAAGGCCGATCGAAGAATGCCGCCACTCAAGTAAACTAGCAGGGGCAGGGACAGACTGCGGATTCCGTCTCGCCAGAATGACGTCGCTTCGGCATTATCCGCCAGCCTGACGGGTCGCTTTTACCTCTCTGCTTTTCCCCAGGCGTGTCACGGTCGGCCTGATTTTGTCCCCCACCTTGAAATCATCCAGATGCGCGACTATGTTGCCCACGCTATCCGCGGCTTTGCCTTTGATCGCAATGAATGATGTCTCCCCGGATAATGCTGCCATCTCGCGTGGCATTGACACCCTTCAATCCTGCCGCGGCGGCGACGGTGCCTGCCGGGACACCTAGTATCACGGCTCCCTTGATTTCCAGTATCGAGGTCGATGTCTGGTCGATGTCCTCATTGCTTTAGATGCCCAGTGCCGGGCGGGCGTATTTTCCGTTGCGTATCAATTTCGGCACGACTTTGTTGACCATTGCGGTTAGCCGTTGGCGCGATATTTCATGCCGCGTGTTTCGCGGGGCATGTTGCGGGCCTGCAGGGAAATCAAGCGCGGCGCAACTAGTTCGCTGGCGGCGCTACCTTGATGACCTCTTCCAGCGTCGTGGTTCCAGCAGCGACCTTCATCGCGCCAGAGATGCGCAACGGCTTCATGCCTTCGCGGTAGGCAATCTCACGAACGCGTGCAATGTCAGTGGTTGAGGTGACGAGTTTCCGCAATTCCGGTGACATCAACAGGATTTCATAGATGCCGACGCGTCCCTGAAATCCGGTCATGCGGCATTCGAGACAACCGACTTCGTGCTGAAACTGGGGCGGACGGCTGGTTTTCCATGGGGCAACAAGGTTGTCCCATAGGTCGCTTTCTTCTGCACGTACCGTTAGTGGGCGCTTGCAATGGGGGCACAGCGTACGTACCAAGCGTTGTGCCATGATGCCGAGCACAGTAGCGTTGATCATGAAGGGGGCGACACCAAGATCGAGCAGGCGGGTGATGGCTGACGGCGCATCGTTGGTGTGCAGCGTGGAAAGAACGAGATGGCCGGTCAGTGCCGCTTGAATTGCCATGTCGGCGGTTTCCAAATCGCGGATTTCTCCCACCATGATAATGTCTGGATCCTGACGCATCAGTGCCCTTAACCCGTCTACGAAATTGAGGTCAATACCACTTTGTACCTGCATCTGGTTGAACGCCGGTTCAACCATTTCGATCGGGTCTTCAATGGTACAGACGTTGACATCGGGGGTCGCGAGATGCTTAAGCGTAGAATACAGTGTGGTAGTCTTGCCCGAGCCGGTAGGACCGGTTACGAGAATAATGCCGTTCGGCTGCGAAGTCATCTTTTCCCAGCGGCTGCGATCCTCTTCGGAAAAGCCGAGTTCAGAAAAATTGCGCACCAGCACTTCCGGGTCGAAGATACGCATTACCAGTTTCTCGCCAAACGCCGTCGGCAGCGTAGACAAACGCAACTCCACTTCTTGCCCGTCCGCAGTGCGAGTCTTGATGCGGCCATCCTGAGGGCGGCGTTTCTCGATGACGTCCATCCGACCGAGCAATTTGATGCGGCTGGTCATGGCGGCCATCACTGACATCGGGATCTGATAGACCTGATGCAGCACGCCATCGATGCGAAATCTCACCAAGCCGATGTCGCGTCTTGGTTCGATGTGGATATCCGAAGCGCGTTGTTCGAAAGCATATTGCCATAGCCAGTCTACGATCGTGACAATGTGCTGGTCGTTCGCATCGAACTGTTGCTTGGATTTACCCAATTCGACCAATTGTTCGAATGAGGCCTGTCCGGATTTTTCCTGACGCTTGGTCTGCGCCGCATTCTTAATCGAGCGCGCGAGATTATAGAACTCGACCAGATAACGGCTGATGTCCTCCGGCGTCGAAATGACGCGACGGATGTCTTTGCGTAGGGTTTGCTTGAGCACATTTTCCCAATCGCGCAGAAAGGGTTCGGATGTGGCGATAACCACTTCGTTCTGCGTCATGTGTACCGGTAGGATGCCAAAGCGCGTGGCATAGTCGTTCGACATGATGTCAGTGACAGCTGAAAAATCGATCTTCAGCGGATCGATGTGAAGATATTCAAGGCCAACGCGTCCTGCGAGCCATTCTGCCAGGGCATCCGAATTTAGCGCCTTATGCGGCGGCAGCAAGGACTTCAAATTCTGTCCGGCGATGACCAGAAGCGGGTGAACGCTCCCGCGCTGTCCACGACGCTCGGCGAGCATTGCATCGGCGACGGTCTGACTCACCATGCCATCGGTAACGAGCATGCCTAGCAGCTCTGGCAAAGTCAGCTTGTGTTCATGCGTACTCATCTGCACCATGCGGGACTCCTCAAATAGCTTCTCTAGACTATACTGTTATCGCGTTTCTTGCTCAATAGTTATGGGAACCGCTGAAAACCCCCGGTTGAATCCAGCCGCTGCGTTGCTTGAAATATTTCTTGTTTCCCTGTAAAAATGTGCTGCATTTCCGAACGTCCTTCTGCGTTCTTCATTCGGCCGAAAGATGAATTGGACGAACCTCCATTACGACATTAGCATAGCAATAACCCCATAGCGCGCGAGCTTGCCGATGGCCATGAACAGCGCCGCTTGCCAAGGATTCAGACGTAGCCAACCGGCTGCAAGGCACAGCGCATCCCCAATCAGAGGCACCCAGGCCAGCAGGAGTGCGGGGGGGCCATAACGACGCACTCTTTCAACATGTTTGAGCTGCTGGGTTTGCGGCAACGTCCAGCCCATGCAGAAAGTCACCATGCCGCCTAATGTATTACCGATGACGGCGATCCCCAGTGCGCTCCAAAGCAGTTCTGGATGGACCTTGAGGACGCCAAACAACACAGCTTCGGAACCGCCCGGCAGCAATGTGGCCGCGAGGAAGCTGGAAATAAATAATCCCCACAAACTGAGGTCGGTGCTGATCCAGTCAGTGAAATTGTCCAAGATGAGTTAGCAGGGGGTAGAAGGGCGCAGCAAGCGGAACCGAGATGAAAAGAAAAAAGGGCGAAGAGCCCGAATCAGCGCAACAGCAAGAAAGGGATCGGGGCCCATTTTTGGGGCAGCATCACCGGGCATCGACGTTTTTCATCACCCTATTTAGTGCCTTTTCTTTGCCATGAACATATCCGTGATACTTCCTTCTGCAATTTCCGCCGCGAAGCCCAGCGTCTCGGACAGTGTCGGATGGGGATGGATTGTCAGTCCGATGTCTTCCATGTCCGCACCCATTTCCAAAGCCAACACTGCTTCAGCAATTAATTCACCTGCATTCACCCCGACGATACCAGCGCCCAAGATGCGGCGGGTTTGCGGTTCAAGAAGCAGCTTGGTCGCACCTTCGTCTCGTCCGACAGACAGCGCACGTCCCGATGCAGTCCACGGAAAGTGGGCTTTTTCGTACTCTATCCCTTGTGCCTTGGCTTGCGTTTCGGTCAGGCCCATCCATGCTATCTCCGGATCGGTGTAAGCGACCGAAGGGATAGTCAAAGGCTCGAACGCAGCGTGATGCCCGGCGATGACCTCCGCGGCAACCTTGCCTTCATGCACGGCTTTGTGCGCCAACATCGGGTCGCCAACAATGTCACCTATTGCATAGATGTGCGGCACGTTGGTGCGCATCTGGATGTTCACCGGGATAAATCCGCGCTCGTTGACGCTCACGCCTGCCGCATCCGCTCCGACGTCCCGCCCGTTGGGGCGGCGGCCAACGGCCATCAGCACGCGGTCATACAGTTGAGGTTCAGGCGCTTGTTCGCCCTCAAAATGGACCTTCAAGCCATTTTTCAATGCTTCGATCTTGCTAACCCTGGTCTTCAGGTAGATCGCTTCGTAGCGCTTTTCTATGCGCTTTTGCAGAGGACGCAACAAGTCGCGGTCCGCGCCGGGGATCAGGCCGTCGGCGAGTTCCACCACGGTGATCTTACTGCCGAGCGCATCGTATACGGTGGCCATTTCCAGTCCAATGATGCCGCCCCCGATGATCAGCAAGCGATTTGGCACATCCCGCAATTGCAGCGCGCCGGTAGAATCGATGATGCGCGGATCGTCGTATGGGAAGCCAGGAATGCGCGCCACGCTAGAGCCGGCGGCAATGATCGCGTTGTCGAAGCTGACAGTTTTCTTGCCGGCCTTGGTTTCAACGACCACTTGATTAGGCGAAACGAACTTTGCAGTGCCCTGTAGCACCTGTACTTTGCGCTGCTTGGCCAATGTGGACAATCCGCCGGTGAGTTTGTTAATGACGCCTTCCTTCCAGTTGCGGATCATGTCGAGGTCAATATTTGGTTTCCCAAATATTACGCCATGGTGTGCCATTTCTTCGGCTTCGACGATCACTTTGGCCAGGTGCAGCAATGCCTTGGAGGGAATGCAGCCAACGTTCAGGCATACGCCGCCCAGGTTCGAGAATTTTTCGACAAGCACAACCTGCTTGCCCAGGTCCGCCGCACGGAAAGCCGCGGTATAGCCGCCGGGGCCGGCTCCCAATACCAGAACTTCCGCATGAAGGTCACCCTTGGAGAAGGTCTGGGGAGTCGGAGCAGATACCGGAAGGGTGGTTGCAACGGGCGAGTTATCGGCGGTCGCATGTGATGCGGGGACGCTGCCTGCAGATTTCGCGCCCGTGGCAATCGCAGCCCCGTTGCTTTCCAGCGCCAGGATCACGCTACCCTCAGAGACCTTGTCGCCCACCTTCACCTTGAGCGCCTTCACCACGCCCGCGGCCGGGCAGGGCACCTCCATCGTGGCCTTGTCGGTTTCCAAAGTGATCAGCGATTGCTCCGCATTCACTTTGTCGCCCGGCTTTATAAATACTTCAATAACCGCAACGTCCTTGAAATCGCCGATGTCCGGCACTCTAACTTCGATGGTTTGGCTCATGGCGTCTGCTTTCCTGGTCGAGTTAATTAGTTTCGTACTTGGCCACTGCCCAGCACGATGTATTTTTGCGATGTCAGACCCTCCAAGCCAACCGGTCCGCGCGCATGGATCTTGTCAGTGGAGATGCCTATCTCCGCGCCGAGACCATATTCGAAGCCGTCGGCGAAGCGCGTCGACGCATTCACCATCACGCTGCTTGAATCCACCTCACGCAAGAAACGCATCGCCTTGGTGTAGTCTTCCGTCACGATACTGTCGGTGTGCTGAGAGCCGTAAGTGCCGATATGCGCGATGGCCTCATCCAATCCGGCGACCACCCTCACCGCCAGTATTGGCGCAAGATATTCGGTGAACCAGTCTTCTTCGGTGGCAATCTTCATTTGCTTGACCAATGCGCGTGCCGCATCGTCGCCCCGCAGCTCGACATTCTTATCGAAATATATCTTGCATAGCTTGGGTAGAATTTTTGCAGCCACGCCTTGTGCGACCAGCAAAGTCTCCATGGCGTTGCACACGCCATAGCGGTGCGTCTTGGCGTTGTCGGCGATCTGGATCGCTTTTTCGATATCAGCATCGTCATCGATGTAGACATGGCAAACGCCATGCAAATGCTTGATCACGGGAATTCGGGCGTCTTCGGAAATGCGCTCGATCAATCCTTTGCCACCTCGGGGCACAATCACGTCCACGTATTCTTTCATCGTGATCAACTCGCCTACCGCGGCTCGATCGGTGGTGGAGAGGACCTGCACTGCGGTCTCGGGCAGTCTGGCAGCCCGCAGGCCGGCATGCACACACGCCGCAATGGCCTGGTTGGAGTGGATGGCCTCTGAACCGCCGCGCAGGATGGCCGCGTTCCCGGATTTCAGGCACAATCCCGCGGCGTCCGCAGTGACGTTGGGGCGCGATTCGTAAATGATACCGATCACGCCGAGCGGAACGCGCATCTTGCCGACCTGGATGCCGGAGGGGCGATAGTTCAGGTCGCTGATTGCGCCGATCAGGTCGGGCAGTAGCGCGATTTGCACCAATCCTTCAGCCATGCTGCGCACGGTCTTTTCGGTCAGCGTCAGCCTATCCAATGAGGCGGCATCCAATCCATCGCGTTTTGCCGCGGCCACATCCTTGGCATTCTCTGCCAAGAGCTGGGCGCTGCCGTCCAGAATCGATTGAGCAATGCATTCAAGCGCGTGGTTCTTCGCCGAGGTGTCAGCCAGCGCCATCCGACGCGATGCGGCTCGCGCGGCTTGACCGACGCCTTGCATATAATTCTTTATGCTATTCATAATGCGCTCTTTGAAACGTATGGGGCGCATTTTACCTCAAGTGTTAAAATGCGCGCCTCCCTTAATTGCCGCCATGACAATGTCTGACATACTGAATCAGATCCTTGCCGTTAAAAAACAAGAAGTGGCGGCTGAACGAGCTATAAATCCGCTCATCGCCATGCGCGAACAGGCGGAACACGCGGTGATGGCACGGGATTTTGTTGCAGCGATACGCGCGAAGATCGCAACGGGTCAATCGGCCGTAATCGCTGAGATCAAAAAAGCCAGTCCGAGCAAAGGGGTGTTACGCGCCGATTTTCACCCTGACGCGATCGCGGCCAACTATGCGCAACATGGGGCGGCATGTTTGTCGGTGTTGACTGATCGGCAGTTCTTTCAGGGAAGCGAGGATTATCTGAAGCGGGCGCGGGCTGCCTGTCAGTTGCCGGTGCTGCGCAAGGATTTCATGGTGGACGAATACCAGATTTACCAGGCTCGGGCAATGGGAGCGGATGCTATCTTGCTGATCGCGGCGGCGCTGGATGTCGTCCAAATGCAAGTATTTGAGACCTTGGCGCATCAACTTGGGATGGCAGTATTGGTGGAAGTACATGATGGGGCGGAGTTGGACGCGGCGCTGCAGTTGACCACACCGCTGATAGGCGTGAATAACCGCAACCTGCGCACCTTCGACGTGAGTCTGCAGACCACGCTGGATTTGTTGCCAAGGATTCCAGGGAATCGCATCGTGGTCACCGAAAGCGGCATACTCAACGCAGCGGATGTGAAGCTGATGCGCAGCCGCCATGTACATGCGTTCTTGGTGGGCGAAGCGTTCATGCGCGTAGATGATCCGGGTCTAGAACTGGAGCGACTGTTTTCCTGATGGAAGGCCCTATGAAATCCATATCCCGCTAATCGAATTTTTGGAAGCTTTCTGAAGTCTATTGCACGGAGGGTGTTATGTTGAACGTAGACCGGTTGGTCATAGAATTTGATAAGGGCCTGCGCACGTTGTTCAGCCAAGCGCATAGCATGCGTCCGCATCCTGATGCACAAGTTTCTGATGCCAGCCTGAATGAGGCTGAAAGGAAACGTTCGGCCTCCTTGATGCGGGTTAACCACAGCGGGGAAGTCTGTGCGCAGGCCCTGTATCAGGGACAGGCTTTAACGGCACGCGATCCGTCCGTGCAGCGGACGTTACGGCAAGCTGCAGACGAGGAAACTGAGCATTTGGCTTGGACTGCAAGACGTGTACAGGAATTAGGTGGTCGCCTGAGTTTGTTGAATCCGTTCTGGTATACCGGTTCACTTGCGATTGGAGCGGTAGCGGGTCTATTGGGAGACAAATGGAATCTGGGTTTCCTCGCCGAAACTGAGCGCCAAGTCGGGAATCATCTGCAGAGCCATCTGGATAGATTGCCGCCTCAGGATGAAAAGAGCCGCGCCATCGTGACACAAATGTATGTTGACGAAATTGGGCACGCTGACATGGCGGTTGCACTGGGGGGTGCGGACTTGCCACAACCGGTATTGTCGGCGATGAAGCTGAATGCCAAGGTCATGACTACCTTGGCGTATCTGGTATAGGGATCTCGCGACCTGTGCAGCTTACTTCTGGGGTGCAAATAATGAATAGGCCTGCTCTTGATCAAGATGTTGGGCTCGTTTGCGGGGTTTGCAGCGCCTAATCGCATGGATGTAGAAGAGATTTGCCGCCTTGGTTTATTGTTGCCTTTGCTGTTGCTGACGATCTCCCGGACGAACGCCTATATCGAAGGGTCTCGGCGAACCGGAAAACGGCCGGGTCCGGTCGTTGCAGCGCAATTAGAGATGGTCACGAATGACGTTCACCGAAAATGCCAGGGTTGCCCTAAGCTGCGCCGAGGCAGGTGAGCAGTATGGCATGAAGTTCTGCTAACCGGATATGCTCGGAAATCGACTAGCAATGAACTTGTCATGGCATTAGAGCTGAACTACCTCAAAGTCATGCGTGATTGTGGCACTTTGGCCAAGCATGATGGAAGCAGAACAGTATTTTTCAGCCGACAATTTGATTGCCTTTTCAACAGTCTCGGGCTTGACGTCTTTACCTGTCACGACAAAGTGCATGTGGATCTTTGTAAATATCTTGGGGTCCGTTTCGGCGCGCTCTGCCTCCAGCTCAACATAGCAATCTGAAATCATCTGACGGCTTTTCTTTAAGATTGAAACTACGTCAAAACAGGTGCAGCCACCGGTGCCGACAAGCAGCATCTCCATCGGGCGCGGGCCGAGGTTGCGTCCGCCCGCTGTAGGCGGGCCATCCATCAATACAGCGTGATTGCTTTCCGTTTCCCCCAAAAAGGAGGCTTGTTCTACCCATTTAACGCGAGCTTTCATTTGATAATATTCCTTTTGACGGTCTAGATATTGGAGATTTCCGACTTTACCCTATACCAGAGCAATCCGATAATTTCATGAGCAAAAATCTTGCTTTGTTGCAGGGAGATTGCTTGCGGCAGGAATGCGAACAGGTCCGTCTGATAACGCGTGGTAAAAGCAACGGGCGCTTCGACGACGTCGAAGCCGGCGCGGCGAAACACGTCGGCGGAGCGCGCCATGTGCCAGGCGTGAGTCACTAGATAAATCTTCTGTAGGCCCACTGGCTTCAATATTTGAAAAGAAAGATTGGCATTCTCGAGAGTATTTTCGGAGTCATCTTCCTCCCAGCGGACCGGCACGAGGAAATCCTCTTCCAGTGCCATGCGCATGTGTTGTGCTTCGGAGATATCGTTGCCGAGTGGTTTGCCGCCGGTAACAAGTATTGGCTTGCCGGTTTCTCGCTGAAGTTTCGCGCCATAGCGCAAACGCACGAGTGAGGCATCACTGACAGTGTCCTGCCCCCCATATTCAGGCGCGTGGAAATACGTCCCTCCACCCAGTATGATTATCGCATCGGCATTCTGGCGTCTGCTATCCAGCGGGGTTGTTTGTGCTTCCAGCAAGCGTAGTGCACGTTCAGAAAAATAGGGCGTGGAAGATATCCAGAGAAGACCAAGCGCGGCAAATATTAGCGCTCTCGCCAGCTTGGGGCTGCGATACAAAAGAAGGATACCCGACGCCAGCAAGAGCAGTAAGCTAAGCGGCGGGAGCAAGAGCGTGGCGATTAAATTGGTAATGAACCAAGACATGGAAAGAATCACATTCCTAGAATGATTGCATCTTACCGGGTTTCATTCGCTTTTCCGAAGCATGTCGGGAAATCCAGACATGGCAAACATCTGCGCGTTGGGTGAAATAACGTTTGACAGCGGTGGGTACGCTGCAATAAAATGCGCGCCCTTCGACGTTTACTTATTGAATTTTAGGAATTGTGGCTATGAAAACATTTTCCGCCAAAGCCGAGGAAGTCCAGCACGACTGGCTACTGGTTGACGCAGCAGATCAAGTGCTGGGCCGGTTGGCCGCACAGATCGCTGCACGTCTGCGTGGCAAGCATAAGGCGATTTACACTCCGCATGTGGATACCGGCGATTTCGTTGTCGTGGTCAATGCTGACAAGCTGCGCGTGACGGGAAACAAGGCAGAGGCGAAGTTGTATCACCGCCACACGACTTATCCGGGCGGTTTGTACACTACCAACTTTGCCAAGATGCAAGGGCGTCATCCTACTCGCGTCCTCGAAAAGGCTGTCAAGGGGATGTTGCCAAAGGGTCCGCTGGGCTATGCCATGTTGCGCAAGATGAAGGTCTATGCGGGTGCCGCACATCCGCATGAAGCGCAGCAACCGAAACCCGTTAATTTGTTGAAGGCATAATCATGAGCGTAAGTTATAACTACGGCACTGGTCGCCGCAAGAGCGCGGTAGCACGCGTGTTCATCAAGGCCGGCAAGGGCGAAATTGTGGTCAATGACAAGCCGGTAGATGTGTTTTTTTCCCGTGAAACGGGCCGAATGGTCGTACGTCAGCCTTTGACGCTGACAGAAACCCTTGGCAAGTTCGACATCATGGTGAACGTCACCGGTGGAGGCGAGTCGGGCCAAGCGGGTGCGGTGCGCCATGGCATCACCCGTGCTTTGATCGATTACGATGCTTCATTCAAAGCGGTTTTGAAGCAAGCCGGGCTGGTAACCCGCGACGCGCGCGAGGTGGAACGCAAGAAGGTCGGTCTGCGCAAGGCTCGCCGCCGCAAACAGTTTTCCAAGCGTTAAAGCTCCTTGTCTATATTACAAGAGCCGCCTTCGGGCGGCTTTTGTATTAGGGCCTGCGTTGTCGCGGGTGCGTGGCGTCGATTCAGAGGCGCGCCATTTTTGTTGTAGAATGCAGGGCGTCTCAAAGGGAAGCTACGATGATCAAAGTTGGCATAGTTGGCGGAACCGGCTACACCGGCGTGGAATTGCTGCGGTTGTTGTCGGCACATTCTCAGGTTGAGTTGCAAGTGATAACTTCGCGTGCCGACGCCGGGACGCCGGTCAGCAACATGTTTCCCAGTCTGCGAGGCTATGTGGATATGCCGTTCACGCATCCCGACCATGCGCGCCTCCAAGGGTGTGATTTGGTGTTTTTTGCCACTCCCAATGGTATCGCGATGCAGCAAGTAAGAGGCCTGCTGGATGTTGGTGTCAAGGTCATAGACTTGGCGGCAGATTTTCGTTTGCGGGATGTCGCTTCATGGGAAAAATGGTATGGAATGCCACATGCCTGCCCCGATTTGGTTGCAGAGGCAGTATATGGTCTGCCGGAAGTCAATCGGACAAGGATCAAGCAGGCGCGGCTGATTGCCAATCCGGGTTGCTTTCCAACAGCGGTGCAGCTCGGTTTTATTCCTTTGTTGGAGGCTGCGGTGGTCGAAGAAAACTCGTTGATCGCAGATGCCAAGTCGGGTGTATCGGGCGCGGGGCGTAGAATAGAGTTGCCATACCTGTACTGTGAAGCGGCGGACAACTTCAAGGCGTACGCGGTAACGGGCCACCGCCACTTGCCGGAAATAAAACAGGGCTTGGCGCTAGCGGCCGGCCGCGAAGTTGGTTTGACGTTCGTGCCGCACCTCACGCCGATGATACGCGGCATCCATGCGACGCTATATGGCAAGCTGACACGCGACGTGGATTTGCAGGGGTTGTTTGAACAGCGTTATGCCAAGGAACCTTTCGTGGACGTGATGCCGGCAGGCAGTCTCCCCGATACGCGTTCAGTACGAGGCGCGAATCATTGTCGCATTGCTGTACATCGGCCGCAAAACGGGGACATCGTGGTGGTTCTGTCGGTGATCGATAACCTGGTCAAGGGTGCGGCCGGCCAAGCATTACAAAACATGAATATCATGTTTGGGTTGCCGGAAACCACTGCTTTGAATAACGTTCCTTTATTACCCTGACATGTGGCGCGGAGTCGAACGCAGAGTTGAACGCAGATTTAGCATTTCCGCACCGCAGATGTCGGTGCGGCCCCACATTCCATGGTATTTGCGGTGGGGGATGGTCATGCCATTCGTGTTGGGGGCAATCGGATTAGCGTGGTGGGCATATGACAGCGGCTTGGAGTTTGCAGGATTCCACCGAGGCCAAGCGGAACAAGAGCTATCGAGGTTGCATGATCAGGTGGCTAAATTGGAGGCTAAAAATGCACAACTGAGCAACCAGGTCACCCAATATGAGCGGAAAATTCAAATCGAACAAGCTAGCAATCAGGCAACTGCCGAGCAGCTGAAGAATCTGGCGGACGAAAACGTGCATCTTCAAGAAGACCTTGTGTTTTTTCAAAACCTTACCGCTGCAGGAGGAAAGGAAGGCGAGCTGGGCGTGCATCGCTTAACTCTGGAACGGGACAAGATACCTGGCGAATATCATTTGCGCATGTTACTCGTACAAAGTGGGCAACGCGCCAAGACGTTTAGCGGCAGCTACCAGCTGGTCGCGACGGTGGTGGAAAACGGGCAAAGCACGACTCATGTATTCCCACAGGGCGAGTCAGGGAATGCCCAATTCAAGCTCAGCTTCAGGTATTATCAGCGCGTCGAACAAAGCATCCAGTTGCCGCCCGATGCTCAATTGGAAAGTGTGCAGGTGCGCATATTTGAGCAAGGCGGGATTGAGCCGAAATTGCGACAAAATGTAAGCATTTCATAAGGTTAAGGAGCCGGTAATGTTCAAAAAAAAGCACAGCAAACCGCAAACTCAGATTGATTCGCTGATTGGGGCCGGAACAACCATCGAGGGCAATATGAATTTTAGCGGCGGATTGCGTATAGACGGGCAGGTGAACGGCAACGTCGTCGCCGCGCAGGGCAAGCCTAGTACGCTGGTGTTGAGCGAGCATGCTCGGGTAAATGGCGAAGTTAACGTCACCCATTTGGTGATTAACGGCACGATTAACGGCCCGGTGTTTGTCAGTGAATATATGGAACTGCAGGGCAAAGCCAAGGTCAATGGTGATGTGCATTACACAACGCTTGAAATTCAATTGGGCGCGATCGTAGAGGGGCATCTGATACATACCAGTACTGCGGTTCAAGACAAAGTAGTGGCATTCAAATCGGGCAACGGTGAATAATTTATTAAGGAGTACAAAATGGATGCAATGACTGAAGTTCAAGATCCGCTGTTGTTTACCGACAATGCGGCCAATAAGGTGAAGCAACTGATCGAGGAAGAAGGCAATGCTGATCTCAAGCTGCGAGTATTCGTTAGCGGTGGCGGTTGCTCTGGCTTCCAGTACGGCTTTACCTTTGATGAGACGGCCAATGAAGATGATACGGTTCTGAACAAGAATGGCGTCCAACTGCTGATTGACCCAATGAGTTTTCAATACTTGGTGGGGGCAGAAATCGATTATCAAGAAAATCTGGAAGGTTCTCAGTTCGTGATCAAAAATCCGAATGCGACTACTACTTGCGGTTGCGGGTCATCTTTTTCAGCCTAGCCTGTCATCCGGTTTGCCTGGAAAGCGAGGGAGGGCACGGGGACCTTACCCTCGTGTGATTTGAAGCTACGTGAGTTGAGTAATTGGTCGCCGGGTGTTTTATCATGCGCGAACGCGCGGTGACTTGGTGTGTGCAATGTATGATCATCTTCGAGAGCCGATGAAATCCTTCAGAAATGCACCAAAGGCATGGCGGTTCGAGCGCTCACGGGGCGTCGCTTGAAACCTGAACGGACTCAGCGCGGCGCAGGCGTCAATGAGGAAGATCCCCGACCCTGTCCACAGCACCCAATCATGGCTCCTGGGGCCGATCATCAAAGCGAGGCACTTGCTCGGATAGTCAAACGGCGCACGGAAATATTGCAGCGTTCCAGCGTCTTGGTGACCTTCAGTGTTTCGCGCATTCGTTGCTACTCACAGTTGCTGCCCCTGGGGTGCCCAACGGACCAAGGGCGATGCCGAATCACGACAAAATAGCGCCTTAAGTAATCGGGGTTGGTCTTGAAAAGGCAACTTAAGAAACAGTCAATATCCTGTGACAGACCTGAAATCGATGAGCGTCAGGCGCGGTACGGTGGCCGAGTGCCAGGCTTGCGCTGCCGGTCATAGCGTTATCGGATTGTTACACCCGGAGATGGGGACTTCTTCCCAAATGGAACGTGACAGTCAAGGAAAGGCTGGAAATCAGAGCGTCACTGATTGCGATAAACCGCGCCCAGTATGCACGGATGCTTTGCGCCGGTGACCAATGGCAGATTGGCAGGCTTGCCATGCAGGGCTTGTTGTGCCAGCCAGGCGAAGGCCATGGCTTCAAGATAGTCGCTATCGATGCCGACGGCATCGGTTGTGCTAACCCGGCACTCAGGCAGCAAATCAGTTAGTCGGTTGTGCAGAGCCTGATTATGGGCGCCCCCTCCACAAAGATAGATTTCTTCTGCGCCGAGAGCGTGTTGTCGGATAGCTCGCGCGATGCTTTGGCAAGTCAGTTCCAGTAGCGTGGCTTGCACGTCAGCTGCTGTTTCCGTGCCTTGTAGTTTGTGCTGGAGCCACGCTATGTTGAACAGATCCCGTCCACTGCTCTTGGGTGGTGGCATGGCGAAGAACGTTTCAGAGAGCATTTTCTCCAGCAGCGTGGGCAGCAATTTTCCCGAAAATGCCCACGCGCCATTTTCGTCATAGGGCTTACCTTGGTGGAGCATGCACCAAGCGTCCATCAAGAGATTGCCAGGGCCGCAATCGAAGCCCGAAGTGGGGGCACATGCGGGCAGGTAGGTCAGATTGCTGATGCCGCCGATGTTGACGATAACCCGGGTGATGTCCCGGTGCCGCAGCACATGATCGTGAAACGCAGGAACCAGCGGCGCACCTTGCCCTCCTGCGGCGATGTCGCGGCTGCGGAAATCGCTGACCACAGTGATGCCGGTAAGTTCAGCGAGTAGAGCAGCATTGCCGATTTGCAGGGAATAGCCATGCTCAGGACGGTGGCGGATGGTTTGGCCGTGGCAGCCGATAGCTTTGATTTCGTCGTTCGATGATTTGGCTCGAGCGAGCAACTGCGAAACTGCGCGGGCATACATTCCGGCTAACTGATTACCTATGACTTGTGCCTGATGCAGGTCATTTTGACTCGGCAGGTGCAGCGCCAATAAAGCGTTTTTCAACCCGTCGTCATAGGGGGTATAGTACTTGGCGAGAAGCAGCGGTTTTGATTGGCTCAGATCAACAAGGACGGCGTCAATGCCGTCCAGGCTTGTTCCGGACATTAACCCCGCGTAGAGTTCAGGTTCCGGCACTGCCGATTAGTCGAGTTTTGCGAGATTGGTGTCGCGCAGCAGATTCAGGCGCGCAACGAAGTCGTCAGCCACAGGTTGAAATGCGGCAAGGTACGCACTGTCAATGGGTTTTGCATCGGGCAAGGCGACGCGTAAGGGGTCACGTTGCTGGCCGTACATTCTGAATTCATAGTGGAGGTGCGGCCCCGTTGCCAATCCGGTCATGCCGACATAACCGATGACATCGCCTTGCTCGACGTGCTGCCCCTTTCGCAGGCCCTTGGCGAACCGCGACAAATGGCCATATACCGTGGTATAGCGTCCTTGATGATTTACCATGACGACGTTACCGTAGCCGCCTTGTGTACCGACCACAGAAACGGTCCCATCGGCAGTCACTTTGACTTTGGTACCCATCGGTGCCGCGAAATCCGTACCCTTGTGCGAGCGCCATTTGTTTAGTATCGGGTGAAAACGGGAAAGGGAGAAACGCGAACTCACGCGAGAAAATTCGATGGGCGAACGTAAAAAGGCCTTGTGCACGCTCTTCCCTTCAGGGGTGTAGTAGTCGCCATGCTGATCATCTTTCTGGAAATATATGGCGCGGTAGACATGTCCTTGGTTGATGAATTCGGCGGCCTGAATGCGGCCAGCATGCAAGAGCGCGCCATTGCTGTATGTCATTTCATACACTACGGTGAATTTGTCGCCTTTGCGTAGATCATGGTGGAAATCGATATCGCCGCTGAAAAGTTCGTTCAATTGGTTGGCGGCAGCTTCGGGCATGCCAGCATCGTCAGTGGCGGCGTACAAATTCGTCTTGATTTCGCCGGTGCGCACAAAAAGACGCTTTTCCAATTGGGCTGGTAGGGTCTTGATTTTGAAAACGCCATCCTGCCTTTCAATTGAAGTCTGCGTGCCATTGTCACCGAGATAACGCAACGCAATCAAGCCGCCGGAAGCAGTAGTTTCCGCTTGTATTTCGGTGCCGACCGCCAATTTGCGGAAAGTCGCAGCTTCGGGGGCCTTGCGCAAATAGTCGCTGGCCAAGGCATCTTCAATGCTCATGCGGCGCAACAGTTCATCTACGGTATCGCCGCGTTGGACGCGTTCGTTGCGCCAATAACTGGCGGCAGCAGCTTGTTCAACGGGAGCTAGGGGTAGCGCGATTTCTTCGAGGGCAACTTTCGTTGACGTAAGATCAAGATCCGTTTGTGGGACCAAGCCGAATGCGGTGACTACACCCAGCAGCGGTATGGCCGATAAAGCCACGAACCAGCGCAGCTTTTTTTTGACTTCCCGCATTTTGCGTTCTTGGCTGAACGGATTTTGGGTTAACATTCGTGCCTCCTTGAGTTGCTTTGCCTTAGTTACGGCAACCCGGTGTTTTTATGATCGACGCGCACTTTACCAGAAAGGCGCATCGCCTCAAAATTGAACTGATAGGTGGCAAGTCCAGACCGATGAATGGTTAAAACAGCGGGGATGTGCTGTTTATCCTCTTTCCGCACTTGAAATTGATGATGACTATGACTGAAATGACTGATACCGACGCTTTGGCGCAAATCAAGCGTGGTGTTCACGAGTTGTTGCTTGAAGAAGAACTGAAGCACAAGCTCGCGTTGAGGCGTCCGTTGAGGGTCAAGGCGGGCTTTGACCCGACCGCGCCGGATTTGCATCTCGGCCATACCGTCTTGCTCAACAAGATGCGCCAGTTGCAGGATCTTGGACATCATGGACTGTTTCTTATTGGCGACTTCACCGGGATGATTGGCGACCCCAGCGGCAAAAATAGTACCCGTCCACCATTGTCGCGTGAGCAAGTAATCGAAAATGCCCAGTCTTATCGCGATCAGGTGTTTAAAGTGCTTGATCCCGCCAAGACCGAGATCGTGTTCAACTCCACATGGATGGATAAATTCAGCGCGGTGGGTTTGATCAAGTTGGCAGCAACGCATACGGTGGCACAGATGCTAGAGCGGGACGATTTTTCCAAACGCTACAAGAGCAACCTTCCTATCGCCATCCACGAATTTATCTATCCACTGGTGCAGGGTTACGATTCTGTAGCGCTTAAAGCAGACATCGAATTGGGCGGCACTGATCAGAAATTCAACTTGTTGATGGGGCGCGAGTTACAGAAACACTATGGTCAGCAATCGCAGTGTGTACTCACTATGCCGTTGCTCGAGGGTCTGGATGGCATCAACAAGATGTCCAAATCGATGGGCAATTACATCGGCGTGACTGACAAGCCACAGGACATGTTCGGCAAGTTGATGTCTATTTCCGATTCCTTGATGTGGCGCTATATCGAGCTACTGTCGTTTCGTAATCTAAGCGAAATTGCCCGTTGGCGCGCAGAAGTGACGGCAGGCCGTAATCCTCGTGACATCAAGGTGTTGCTGGCGCAGGAGATCGTGACGCGCTTCCACAATCGGCGGGCCGCCGAAGACGCTTTGGCGGAATTTGAAGCTCGTTTCCGCCAAGGCGTGTTGCCGACCGAAATGCCGGAGGTTATAGCAATCGCGATTGATGGCAGCATTGCCATTCCGCAATTGTTGAAACAAGCCGGCTTGGTGGAAGGGACATCGGAAGCGATGCGCATGATCCAGCAGGGCGCGGTCAGGCTTGACGGTGAGCGGATCAGCGACAAGGCTGCCGTGGTTGCTGCAGGGCGGGTAGTGGTGGCACAGGTCGGGAAACGCAAATTTGCCAGGATTACGGTCCAATAGATTGTAGTTGTGGGGAACGCGCTGTTTTGCTAGAATCGCGCCCTCAATTTATTGCAAAAGGGTAGTTTGTTCATGACAACAGTACGTGTTAAAGAGAATGAGCCATTTGAAGTTGCGATGCGTCGTTTCAAGCGTTCCGTGGAAAAGACGGGCTTGTTAACCGATTTGCGCGCCCGCGAGTTTTACGAGAAGCCTACCGCAGAACGCAAGCGTAAGCTGGCAGCCGCGGTGAAGCGCCATTACAAGCGCTTGATGAGCCAAGTTCTCCCTCCCAAGCTCTATTAGCACTTTCTGCCGCGCCCGTGATGGATGTGGCGGCTGGTTTCGATATGAGCCTCAAGCAGCAAATCACTGATGATATGAAAGCCGCAATGCGCGCCAAGGATGCGGCGCGCCTCGGAGCAGTCCGCCTGTTGCTTGCGGCCATAAAGCAACGCGAAGTGGATGAGCGAATCGAATTGTCAGACGCGGACGTGGTCGCTATCATTGAAAAAATGAACAAGCAGCGGCGCGATTCCATTTATCAATATGAAGCCGCAGGTCGCCAGGACCTGGCTGATGTCGAAAAGTTTGAAATGAGTGTCTTGGCTACCTATATGCCGCAACAACTCAGCGAAGCAGAAATTACGACAGCCGTGGGCGACGCGATTGCAGCGACTGGTGCGGTGGGGCAGCAGGATATTGGCAAGGTGATGGGTGTACTCAAGCCCAAATTGGCCGGACGCGCCGATATGGGAAAGGTCTCTGCTCTGATTAGGGCGCAACTGTCAAAATAATTTCTGATTAAACCACCCTTCGCGAGAGCCTTGTGTCGTGATTCTGAAGCGTGGGGAGCGTCGGTCTTGATGAAAGGGCGGTGCTGGCGTGATTCCAAAAAATTTCATTCAAGACCTGCTGAATCGTCTCGACATTGTGGACGTCGTCGAGCGCTATGTGCCGCTCAAAAAAGCCGGTTCGAATTACGTTGCGTGCTGTCCGTTTCATAACGAAAAATCCCCTTCTTTTACGGTAAGCCAGACAAAGCAGTTTTATCATTGCTTTGGCTGTGGCGCACATGGCACGGCAATTGGGTTCCTCATGGAGCATGCTGGACTTGGCTACGTCGATGCAATCGAGGAGCTGGCGCGTGGCGTGGGGTTGGAGGTTCCGCACGAGCGTCAGTCGCCTGGCGAGTTATACCAAAAAGTCGCGACGGATTTATATGAGGTAATGGAAAACGCCTCCCGCTATTACCGAGAGCAACTGAAACATTCGCAGCGCGCAATCGATTATCTTAAAAGACGCGGCCTGAGTGGTGAAATCGCGGCAAAATTTGGCGTTGGCTATGCGCCAGATGGTTGGCAAAATCTTGCCGCCGCATTCCCCAACTATCAAGATTCCGCCTTGAATGAAACAGGGCTGGTTATTGCTGGCGAGGAAGATAAGCGCTATGACCGCTTTCGTGACCGCATCATGTTTCCAATCATCAACATACGTGGTCAAGTCATTGCTTTTGGCGGACGTGTGCTGGACAAAGGCGAGCCAAAATACCTGAATTCGCCTGAAACGCCGCTGTTCGAGAAAGGCCGCGAGCTGTACGGCCTGTATCAGGCGCAAAAGGTCATTCGTGCGCAGCATCGGGTGCTGGTGGTGGAAGGTTACATGGATGTGGTGGCATTGGCGCAACATGGTGTGGAATATGCCGTGGCAACATTGGGTACGGCGACCACTCCATACCACGTGCAAAGGCTATTGCGCCTTGCTGAACACATCGTATTTTGCTTTGATGGCGACAAGGCTGGGCAGCGCGCAGCTTGGCGCGCTTTGGAAAACGCCTTGCCATTCCTGCAAGACGGAAAGCGGATCAGCTTCATGTTCCTGCCAATCGAACATGACCCTGACAGCTTCATTAGGGAATTTGGTAAGGATGCCTTCGAGGAAAGAATGCAAGAGGCTATGCCTCTGTCGTCCTATCTTTTGCGCGAAATCAGCACGGGACTCGACTTGCACACCCAGGAAGCACGCAATCAATTATTGCAACGTGCCAGGCCATTGCTCACCGCAATCGCCGCACCGGCCACGGCATTGCTGTTGCGCAAGGAGGTTGCTTCACTCGCTGGCGTAAGCCAGGCAGAGCTGGAGGCATTGTATGAGATCAAGCCCATGGTCCGTCCTCAGCGCATGCCTTTCCAAAAAGCCGCACGCAGGCACCCGTCCGTGCATCGTCTGTTATTGCAATGCTTGATTGCTCGACCCGAATTGGGCCGAATGATCCCAAGCGAGTGGCATGGACAAGGTGCGGAAGCAGACGCGATTTTGGCGGTATTGATAGTGTTGCGTGAAACTGATTTCAAGCTGAGCAGTCAAACTATTATGCAACTCTTTCAAGGAACCGCACATCAGGAAACTCTGGCAACGGTTGAAGCGGACATGCTCAAATTAGGGGAAGACTTCGACGTGACCGCCGAGTTTTCTGCGTTAGTGGGGAAGTTCAATGAGGGCCAACGACACCGGCAGCGTCAAGCCTTGGAAGCTAAAGGGGTGTCTAACCTGACCGACCCCGAACGTGAACAATATCGGCTCTTGCTGCAGCGCGGCTAAGCATCGAACGATGATAGGAAAAAATTGACCAAATCGGGTATAATCCGCCGCTTTTCTGTGGCCCCGGCAGAAATTCTTGGGGTCGGGACATATCGAGCCTTACGCTATTAGGATGGAACATGGCAAAACATAAAGACCTTAAAGACAAGAAAAAGCCGGTCAAGAAGCCGGCGGCAGTTGTGGAGCAGCCAGTCGTTGATCAGCTGCAGGATATCGAGGCGCGGCGTACACGCCTGAAAGCGCTGATCGTGCTGGGCAAGGAACGCGGCTACCTGACTTACGCGGAAATCAATGACCATTTGCCGGATATGCTGGAAGTCGAGCAGATCGAAGGCGTGGTCAGCATGATCAATGAGATGGGTGTTTCGGTGTGCGACGTGGCCCCAGACACCGAAACGCTTATTATGACGGACGTCGCGCCGGCAGTGGCAGATGAAGATGCTGTGGAAGAGGCTGAGGCGGCGCTTTCTACAGTGGACTCAGAATTCGGTCGCACCACCGATCCGGTTCGTATGTATATGCGCGAAATGGGAACGGTAGGCTTGCTCACGCGGGAAAAAGAAATCGAGATTGCCAAACGTATCGAAGAAGGCCTGAAACACATGATTCAGGCAATTTCCGCGTGTCCGGCGACGATTGCAGAGATCCTGGCCTTATCTGCGAAGATTGAAAACAATCAGATGCGCATCGATGAATTGATCGATGGCTTTGTTGATGTCGCAGATGAAGCCGTCATGGCTGTAGAAGGTGATGAGGAGGCAGAAGAAATTTCTGCCGGTGACGTGGATGAAGACGAAGACGAAGAAGCTGCTGCAGCCGCAGCTGCAGCTAATCTGGCCCAGTTGCGGGAAGATGCATTGGCTCGGTTCGCCATAATCACCGACTTGTTCACCAAGTTGGGCAAGGCTTACGATAAGCACGGGTATCGCAGCAAGCAGTACGACAAATTGCAAGCAGGTATCTCGGACGAGCTGATGAAATTCCGTTTTTCCGCCAAACAAGTGGATGCCTTGTGCGACACGATGCGCGGCCTCGTCGAGGAAGTGCGGCGTAGCGAACGGAGCATCCAGGAAATGTGCGTGGCCAAGGGCAAGATGCCGCGCCAGCATTTCATCAAGACCTTTCCAGGCAATGAAGACAATTTAAAATGGGTTGCGCAGGAGCTGAAAACGAAAAAGCCCTATAACGAAACGCTCGAACGTTACCAACATGCCATAGTGGAACAACAAAAGAAGTTGTTGGATCTGCAGCAGCGTGTCGGTATTCCGATTCGTGATCTGAAGGAAATCAACCGGCAGATGACCAATGGCGAAGCCAAGGCTCGCCGCGCCAAGCGCGACATGATTGAGGCGAACCTGCGGTTGGTGATTTCCATCGCGAAAAAGTATACGAATCGTGGCCTGCAATTCCTCGACCTTATCCAGGAAGGCAACATTGGTTTGATGAAGGCAGTCGATAAGTTTGAATACCGGCGTGGCTACAAGTTTTCGACCTATGCCACTTGGTGGATACGTCAGGCGATTACACGCTCCATTGCCGATCAGGCGCGTACGATTCGTATCCCAGTGCACATGATTGAAACAATCAACAAGATGAACCGCATCTCACGGCAAATCATGCAAGAGACTGGTCAGGAGCCAGATGTGGCAACGCTGGTCTTGAAGATGGAAATGCCGGAAGACAAGATTCGTAAGATCTTCAAAATCGCCAAAGAGCCGATTTCTATGGAAACGCCGGTGGGCGATGATGATGATTCACACTTGGGTGACTTCATCGAAGACTCACATACTGCCGTGCCGATCGACGCGGCCATTTATGAGAGTTTGCGCGGCGCGACATCGGACATCCTGGACAGCTTGACACAGCGTGAAGCCAAGGTGTTGCGGATGCGCTTCGGTATCGAAATGAATACCGACCATACTTTGGAAGAAGTTGGCAAGCAATTCGATGTTACCCGTGAACGCATCCGTCAGATTGAAGCCAAGGCGCTGCGCAAACTTCGTCATCCCTCGCGTTCCGAAAAGCTGAAGAGTTTTCTGGATAGCGAAAGCTAAGCTGGCAATAACAAATCGTTTTTCGGGTCGTTAGCTCAGTTGGTTAGAGCAGAGGACTCATAATCCTTTGGTCGGTGGTTCAAGTCCACCACGACCCACCATCCAATCAAAGGCTTGCAGAAATGCAGGCCTTTTGGTTTTTGGTTAGTAGACCATTAGTAGACCACATTTATAGCCCGAGTGCATCTTTGAAAAAAAGAAATAGTATGTTGTACTTTGACATGTCCGGTCCCAATGAATAAAACATACGTGATTGTGTGGCACGTCGGTCAAATAGTCGCCCATTGCACATAAGGGGAGAGTTGTGAGCAATAAAATACAGTTTCGTGTTCAGTCACACGTCCTAAAGCTCCTGGGTGACGAATTGATAGGGCATGATAGATTGGCCATATTTGAGCTGGTCAAGAATGCTTACGATGCGGATGCCACAAAAGTTGATGTCACTCTGGACTTGGCGTCTGAACCTGCGCAAATTACTGTCAAGGATAATGGGTGCGGCATGCATCCTGACGTAATAGAACACGGTTGGCTTGAAATTGGCACCGACATCAAGCGCGGAACTAAAAACCGCAAACGCAGCCCAAAATTTAAACGTATGCCCTTAGGTGAAAAAGGCGTAGGCCGACTCGCCGTCCAGAAACTTGGCGAAATGGTTCGTGTAACCACCCGTGCTGCGGGTGAACGTGTGATCTTCATGATTCTTTGTATCTTTGACGACCAAGGTTTTGGCGCGAAGGTCGACATTCGACCAAAGCAGGCACGCAGCCTCTTCTCTTCGTAATCCCGTGAATAACACGAGCAAAAGGTAGTCGCGTATGGTCTCGCGGTTTTTCGCCTGTAGATCGTTCTTGATGTTCATCACAGCCGCATACCAGGGGGCTAGGTCGTGAGATTTGATCAATGTTTGCCGACGCTCTATCCGATACCATGCGCGAGTCTGCGAAAGCCTTTTGACGGGGTTGTCAGGTATCAATGGCTCGCCCTTGCTGTTTTCGTATTGACCTGCAGCAAAATTAAAAATGGCACGCAAGTAACGCATGGTCAGGTTAGCTTGTGCCTTGCTTCTTTCTCCCAGTTGGGTGTGTCGCTTGGCAACCATATCCTTGGTGATTTCTAACAGCGGCTTCTTCTTCCAATCTGGAAGATAGGCATTAATGGTCCTTTTATAGTCTTTGATCGTGATTGGCTTGAGCGATTTTCGCGCCTCAAGGAAATCGGTTAATGCTTGTTCAAGTGTGACACCTCGAACCCGTTCTTCCTTTTTAACATCAGTTGGATTGATGCCCTTGGACATCATCAATAATAGTTCGCGGGCGCGGAGCCTAGCTTGTTCGCACGTATAGACACCATGCTTGCCGATCGAGGTGCGGACTACCTTGCCTCTCACTTTGCTTTCGGTGATATAGACCTTGCCCGTTGTGCCCACACGCAGACCAAAGCCTTTCAATTTGCTATCGCGGTAGAAAGCTTGTCCGGCAGAGGTGAGCGGGATAGAATCAACGAAGGTTTTGGTGAGCTTTGTGGCCATAATGACGTTTAGTCCTTTGGTCGACCTATAAAAATTAGTAGACCCTTAGTAGACCGGAAACTTCAAACATCTGCGAATTGCAGGTGACCAATTAAAACAATAAATTTGAGAATAGGCTAGTAAAAGTTAATTAAAACAAGGCAATGAAAACAACTTCAAACAGCCTCAAATTAGAGCAAAGAATGCTCCAGGCCACTTATTGTTGACTCATAATCCTTTGGTCGGTGGTTCAAGTCCACCACGACCCACCACCAAAACAATGACTTAGGCATAACAACCTAGGTCATTTTTCTTTTGTGGGGCATTAGCGGGACATTCATGAAAGGAATTGGTGAATTTGCTGCTTAATCATGATCTGCCAGATGCCATTAAAAACTGCATTTTATGGTATAACTGTCCCTCCAGTGTCCAATTATAGTTCTATAGTTATATTATAACTATAATAACAAGTAGTTATACAGTAAGATATTGCGATTATATATCCTGTGTTGCAGTTTTACCTGCTTTGCTGTAGAGTATTCGCAAGTATTCGGGCTCATGCAAAGGGGTAAATCATGGCAACTATCGAAAAGCGCAAACTTGATGACGGGACGACCAGTTACAGGGTAAAGGTTCGGCTGAAAGGCCACCCACCTGAAAGCGCAACCTTTGGTCGTCTGACTGATGCGCGTGAATGGGTACAGAAAACCGAAGCCGACATAAAAGCAGGTCGCCACTTTGGAGCTAGCAAGCGTCACACCCTGAACGAGCTGATTGATTCCTACGAAGAGAGTGCCCAGCACAAGGAACTTAAATCCGCCAAGGAAATGCGAGCGCGTCTCGACTGGTGGCGCAAGCATTATGGCGAAAGGCTATTGCAGGAAATAACGCCCGCTGTAGTTGCCCAGGGGCGTGACGCTCTAACCAATGAATACCTGACAGTGCGCAGGCGTGGCGATGATGGGAGCATATCTCGCATACCTCTTGCGAAAAAGCGCAGTGGCGCAACGACGAATCGTTTCCTTGCTGCTCTATCAAGTGCCTGTGCTTATGGCGTTAAAGAACTGGGTTGGCTTGAAAGAAATCCATTGGAGCGTGTAAGCAAGCCGACAGAAAACAAAGGTCGGGTACGCTTCCTTGATGACGTGGAATTGCCTCGCTTCCTTGACGCTTGCCGTAAGCACAACGATCTGTACCTTGCCGTTCTGTTATCTCTCACCACGGGTGGCAGACAGGCAGAAATTATGAGTTTGCGCTGGGGACAGATAGACCTTAAATCAGGCCGTGCAACGCTCTATGCTGGGACTACAAAAAACGATGATGCGAGAGTGTTACCGCTGGTAGGCGAAGCCTTCATCTTGCTACAGGCACGTGCCAAAGTTCGCAATCTGAAAGATGACAGAATATTCCCACCAACGGGCCGAGCCAAGAAAGCCGACTTTCTTAACTTGCGGACTCCATTCGTAACCGCATTAAAAGAAGCAGGGATAACAAATTTCCACTGGCATGATCTACGGCACACCTGCGCGAGTTATCTGGCGATGAGTGGCGTTAGTGGACTGGAAATATCCAAGATTCTCGGACACAGGACCATGGCGATGGTTAGCCGTTATGCTCACCTTGCACCTGCCCGTGTGTCAGACATAGGCAATGCCCTGGCGCAGAAAATGGGAGTGGCGTGATGGGAACTAAGAAATCAGACCCAATACAACAAGCAGAACTTGAGGCACTTAATCAAAATACAGCGGAAATAAAACTTAAGGCAGCAAACCTGCCAGAAGATAAACGTATAAAAGCAGAAGCCCGAAAAACAGCTTTAGCAAAAAAGGGCCAATTCGAAATTAAAAAGGGCAACACGGTAATCGTAGTTAATCGTGCCGATTACGAGGAACATCTTGCTAAAGTTTACGGAGAGAAATACGGTCGCACCCTGCATCAAGATGGTGAAGCGCAGCGCGGGCGCGTTCGATTTCGTTATTCATGCGCACCCCCACCAAACACGGCTTGAATAGTTTTAGGGGCTAGGAAATAACGGCTAATGGTTCGGGTCGGACACTCCGGGGATGGTGCCGCTATATCAAACGATTCCACCGGCCACCCCAATTCTTTCAAGGTGAAAATGACCGCTGATAATCTCCAGCTTCCTGTTATCTGTTCAAACTCAGGATGGATGAAACTTTGCCCGTTCAACATTAAGGCAAGGCATCGCGCAGGAAGTGTGTTCGGGGTGGGATAAATTGGGTTAAAATCCGGTTCAGGCAAAAAAGACATTTGCTTAAACCCTGATTCAGCTTGGCGGCGGTCAGGGTTTATCATTTTGTACCGCCTTCCAGCAGCGAACGGATTTCGGCGACACTCCACGCAAGGCGGCCTGAAATTCTCACAGGGCGAAGTGCGCCATTCTCCAAACACGCCCATGCCCGCAAGGTTTGAGGGCGGCGGTTCAGGTAGTAAGCGGCGGCGTCAGTCGGAACGGTGGGGCGTGTGACTTGCTCCAACGGTGAGAACACCGGCAGGTTATGCGTTGCGGATGTTTGTTGAATGGTTACGGTTTGCATGGTTGTTAGCTCCTTTGTGTTGTGGAGCTTCACAAACTAATCATGCGTATTCAGTGGCGAAAATCCGGCGGAATATCGGCGGAAATACGGCGGCAATCCGGCGGAAACTTGCCGGAATGGCTCAATAGTGCGGCGGAATTTTGGCGGTTAGTCTATGCCACCAGTTAGTAGGTAGGCATCATCATGTGAACGGGCAGGAAGGTTGTTTGCCAGTGTCCGATTTAAGCGGGCGGTGTCCCAACCAGTTATGCCCTTGTTAACGAACCACACACCGGCTTTATAAGGATTAAACCTCGCCGGTGCTTCGCGGGCATCAATCAAGCCGTTATTCTTGGCTTTATCTGCCCAACTTTGCCACTTTCCACTTGCAGGGAACATCTTTTCCAGTGCCTCTACCGGCACAGGTTCAAAAAGTCTTGCCAATTTTTCATCGTGGTAATCGAGTGATGTCGGTTGCTCGGCAGGCACGGCTTTCATCTTCGCGGCGGCGGCTTGTGGTGCATCCCCCGCTAATGCCGCTAACTCGGGAGGAATGTCGTAGCCAATATGTAAGCACCATGCGGCAAACTCAGAAGGGCGCACACTAATAAAGTCTGCATTGGGAACCCGTACCACATCACTAAAAAATTCGCGCCACTGTGAATTGCAAACTCTATCTCTAAGTAGTCTTAACAGCATTTTAAACTTTGTGTTACTACCAATCCCATGTTCAGAAAAATTATACCTATCGTTGTAATTCTCTTTGTCTGGGTTGCAATTACAGGCTAAACACACGGACTCCCATAATTTCCACTTTGTTTTGTGTTTCCAAAAATTCCAATCAGGCAAATTTTCATCAATTTGTTTGGGGGATTTATAGGTGTGACGAAGCGGCGTAATAGGTGGGGGCGCTTTTGATACTGCTGGATTCTTTTTGTCACTCATTGCATACCTTTCCATGCAACCTTCAATTAGGAACCCCCGTCAGGCCGGTAAAGGTGTCCGGCTTTTCACCCGCTAAAGCTAGGCGGGGATAATCGGTCAGGCGGCCATGCGCCAACCTTCATCGGTTTCTTGGAAGACTTGCTTGGATTCTTCATCCAGTTCTTGTCGGTCTGTGTCGTTCCATTGGGCAATCATTTTTGCAACCTTGGTTCTGCCGTCAGCATGTTCCAGATAAAGTAGTCGCAGCATCCTTTCGGCAGCCACTGTCGGACGGCGTTTGCTTCTTTCCCACAGGGAAATTGTCTGTTCATCAACGCCCAAGCAATCGGCCAGCCGATTTTGCGACATGCCCATTTCAACACGCAGAAAACGGATTTCCGCGCCAGACAATCGCTTGCGGTAATTTACCAAATTGTGTGCAATGGAACGATGCAGCCCGTTTATGTCGTCTATTTCCAAGCACTTGCCATGCCCTTTGATTACCTCATATCGGTAGCCATTTTTTAGCCAGATATTCCGCAGCCCACAGTCGTTATATTTCAGCATTTCTTTACCCCTCGAATACCGTTGCGATGATTACACATTCTCCATTTTCATCCAGCTTGAATACTGCACCCACAGTAACGCGCAGCCCAGCATGTTGCCAACTGATGTTGCAGCGCCAATCCCCCTGAATGTCTAGATGAAGAGGCTCGCTGATGGTTCCGCGTCCCAGTGTTTCTAACACCTGTCTGCGCCCAATTTTACGTTGGCGCATTCGCAATTCGGCGTGTGGGGAAAAGAGCAAGCGCCGTTTACCTTGGGCAGCCTCCTTGAGCCATTGCTTAGCCAGTTTTTCGCTCGGCTTGAATGGCTTAACGTTTTTCATTGGCATACATTGTATGGGTATCGCTAGTAGATATCAATGGGATTATTTCGCCACCACACGCAAACCGGCTTGCACTGGCGCAAACTGTATTCCGGCTTCGTTTAATATCCACGCTTCAATCTTAGCGTGCCACATACGCAACAGGTCAAGCGGGCGGCGGATATAGTGCTGCTCACGCACCCCTTGCGGTTTGTGCCCCTGTATCTGCGCACCTATCCCGGCGGGCACTTCTATCCACTCGCACAGGCTGGCAAAGCTACGGCGCAACCCGTGCAAGGTCACTTCCACGCCAGCAATAGCGCAGGCTTTATCGTGGGCAATGCGCGGCTCCACTAAATGCCCTGATGCAGCGGTAGTGCTACTGAAAACAAATTTGTTCGGCACATCCTTTTCTGTACTCTTCCCTTTTTCGCCTATCTGCCTAACTGTTAATTTGCGACGGGGTAATCTGGCCAGTAATTGCGCAACATAAGGCGTTAAAGGAATTACGCGCAGGCCTTCCACCTTGTCTTTAATGGTCAGGCTGTTCCACTGAAAATCCACATCAGCCCATCGAACGGTTATCAATTCGTTAGGCCTTGCGCCGGTCAATAGCAGGGCTTGCAAATAGGCGGATATAACAGGGTTCCCGATTTGCTTCACGGCGGCAAACCATGCGGTTAATTGCTCACGCTGGAGCGCGTCATTTTTCTTTTGCGGCTTGCCTAGATGCTTTTTGGCTTCCTTGCTTTGCGCGGCGTTGCCGGTAACGATTGCCTTATAGGTAGGATGCGCAGCGCACCAGTTAAGGAACGTGCTTAACAGGGTTCGGGCATTGCGGGCGCGTGCCGGTCGTTTTGCCCCTTCCACCTTCGCCCATGCCGTCACTATCTCGGGGGTCAGGTCAACTAGGCGAACCGTTGCCAGCGATGCAAGCGCACCAGGCGCGGTCAGCTTGTGGCTTCGGGTTCTTTTCTCGCCACCGGCTTGCATAGCCTTAACGTGGTCATGCAGGTGAAGCGCACCCCATGCGGGCTTCATGGCGGCGATATATTCATTCCATGCCATGCCCACCGTTATCACTTCGCGGGCTTCCTGCATCACCAGCGCGGCGGCTTTAGCTTCCTTGGCGGCGATTCCATCGGCTATCACTTGGCGCGGGTCAATGCCTTGGTCGGTCATTGCCTTAAGGCGGGTTGCCTCGCCTTGCGCACTTCCTATCCCCCAAGTACGGGGGTCGCCTATCGTCATGCGGATGGTTTTACCGTCAAGGTCAGTTTGAAATATGAAGGCCTTGGCACCGGCAGCGGTAACACGCAACCCCAGCCCAGGCGTTTTTCCGTCCCAGTAGATGCTTTGCCTTTTGCCCGGCTTGCACTTGAACCCCGCTATCCTATCGGCTGTGAAGTTTTCCCATTTCATACCGTCCGCCTTTCCATGTAAGGACTGTGTAAGGAAATTATATCAAAATTGCGGAATACTTATCAACACAAATAATATGGCATTGTTGGCAGAAGCTTTGATTGATCGGGTTTTGCGGGTATTTTCGGAATGGCAATCAACAGACAAAAACAGCTATTTGCGGGTACTCATAATCCTTTGGTCGGTGGTTCAAGTCCACCACGACCCACCATCCAATCAAAGGCTTGCAGAGATGCGAGCCTTTTTCCTTTCTACAATTCCTTCGGCATTTCTACAATTATGCTCTATGTCGGAAAGGTGCCAATTTCCCACGTGCAAGAATTCGCGCCAAAGCAAACAGGCAATACAACATCATGATTAGACTGGTGAACACGCTTGGTAAGCCCTGACGGCCTCTTTTCCGAATCCAACAAAAAGCCCATCTTGCGAGGGACTTGTTGCAGCTGCCCGGAGTAACCCGGTTAGCTGATCGGCTGGATTATGAGCAAGCCTTCGCTATGACGTTGGCCGGTATCCCGTTGGCGCCCGTAGCGGCTACTGCGGTTGTCGGTGTGGCCGGGGTACCACTGGTAACAGTAGCCGCGATGTCGGTTGGGTCGTCTGCTGAACCGTCACCGTTGGCACATGTCCACGCGCAGAAAAATACCGCAACTTTTGGAAGCGGAGGAAATATGGACGACAAGCGACGCGGCGAAATGATCCCGTTGGAGGCCAGGCTCGGGGCCTTCGAGGACCTCAAGGCCGAAATGGAGCAGTGGCTCATGGAGGAACGCGACGTGTCGGGGCGCGAGGCGCTCGCTAACGTCATCGACCATGTGGATGGGGAAATTATCGAGTTGCATCGCCGCCGCGAAATGATCGAGCGCGGCACCCAGGCCTGGGAAGCGCACATTTTGATATTCCATTTCAGTCACGGCAGGATGCATCAATGATCCTTTTCCTACAGCTTCGTTAGCCGCCAGGAGACTAGCGCCGTGAGTCGCTATGACCCGAACCATACGCCGAACCCCGAGGAATGGCTTGCGCTCGACGAGCATGCACGCATTCGACTTGCGGAAGAATGTCATCGCGTGGCACGTGTAAAGCTGCCCGATCTGAACGTACACGCTATGTTTCATGTAATCATTGAGAATCAGCTTGCTGAAAACCTTGAATCTGCTGTTCGAGCGATGGATCGCCTCAAAGAGGAAGGTTTGAGCAGGCATGACGCTGTTCATGCTATCTGTTCCGTCGCCGCCGAACATTGCTACAATTTATTCAATGCTAAGACGGATGTGAGCAACTCGCGGACCATCTGCAATGCCGCCGTGGAGCGGCCCACTGCAAAAGGCTGGCGTGGCGGCTAACCCAAGGGGAGCTTTTCGGCGGCAAATATTGATGGGCGAACGGCGACAGTGTGCCATTAGCAGTCGAGAATGTTCCCAAAATGATTATCGGTACTATGTTGCCTGATAGGAGGTAGCGTGCTGAATCAGGGGCGTGTCACGTTCTTGTTTACTCATTACCAGTTTCGAGATTCATTGTACGGCCATGGATATTGATCCTAGGAATGCGGTGCACGAGCCAGAATGCCAGCATAATGAATGCGGCGATGAACCACTGGCTATCGTGAATAGCGTCGACTAAGGCGTTCCGTGCTCCGGCCAAAAAAATTGCCGCATCATGCCCGGCCAAGGGTGCCACCTCAATAAACTTTGCTGCACGGACATGATTTACTAAGATCTGGGGATCCCCTAGCCAGGACGCCCATTGGATAGCGTGATTGGCCGCTAACATGTTGTTCACTTTTGAGGCGTATTGATTCGAAATATATGAACCGACCAGCGCTGTGCCCAACATGCTTCCGATTATGCGCGTTGACTGAAGCATGGCAGTAGCCACGCCCAATTGCGTCCGTGGGGTAGTGGCCTGGGCAATTAATGTCAGATTGGGCAGCGTCAGGCCGAGGCCTAAGCCGCCAATGATCATAGCTAAAGCGATCATGGCATGTGGTGTGGCTATGGTTGTCTGCGTCAGGGCTAGGGCGGCTATCCAGAAGAAGCCGAGACCAACATAAAGAATCACGTTCGGCGAATGTAGGCGGGTCACGATGCGTCCATTTATGATGCTCCCTACCGTGATGAAGACTGCCAGTGGTGTGACCAGCAAGCCAGCTTGGTTGGGCGACAGTCCAAAGCCGCCCTGAAACATTAGCGGGGCGTAGTACATCACAGCAAACATGCAAAAACCCATCATTATCGATAATGCGAATAGGGGTGCAAGGATGCGATGTGTAAACATGTCCAAAGGCAGTACCGGATTCTCGCAACGGCGCTCCCACCAAATTAGCGTGACTCCTGAAGCAGTTCCGACCAATCCCAGAGCAATCAACAGCAGTGCTGGCTTACGCTGTGGCAACCATTCCACCAGAAGTTGCAGGCAACCCAAAGCCATCGCTACCAGCAGCGAGCCAAACCAGTCCATCCGAGAAGGAGGATGTTCCGAGTGGCGAATTCTGGGTAGGAAATACCAGACGAACCCAAGACTTGCTATCCCAACAGGCAGGTTCACGAAAAATACCCAGCGCCAACCCCAATATTCGGTCAGGTACCCACCCAACGTTGGGCCAACAGCATTTGCCAAGCCGAAAGCACTGCTAAACAAAACTTGCCAGCGCAATCGCTCATGTGATTCCGGAAATAGGTCAGGAACGCAGGCAAACGAAGTGGCCACCAGCATGCCGCCACCTATCCCTTGCAACGCCCGAGCCAAGACCAGTTGCAGCATGCTTTGAGCCATGCCACACAACATTGATGCCAGAGTGAAGAGGAGAATGGCTACGATTACGAACGGCTTGCGACCATGCTCGTCACCTAATTTTCCGAAGATGGGTACCGTAATGACTGATGTCAGTAGATAAGAGGTACCCACCCATGCGTAGAGATCGAAACCATTGAGTTCGGCCACCACGGTTGGCAACGCTGTGCCGATTACCGTCTGGTCGAGCGCCACCATGACTAGCACGAAACAAAGTCCCAGCATTGCTAACAACTGTTGTCGAAAATCTCGTGGAGATGAGATACCGCTTTCTGCCTTCAAATAAGCCGCCTATGAATATGAACGTGTCAAAGTTCCTCATTACGATTATGCCATGATAGGTCAGTTGTTCAGATTGGAGTTGTTCAGGGAAACGAATTTGTTGGTTGATTTGAATGGCCAGAATGGGCATGTTGCGGTGCGTCACCAGTATCCGCAACCCTGGCGTCTGATTATTTGATTTTGACGCAAAGCGGCACTGACTGCTTCCAGGTGAGCTATTACACAGCTAGAAGTTCCGCTGGTTGTCCCTGTTTGCGCTTTACGAGCGACTATATTCCGGCGGTCAATATGGCATCATGAAGTGTGGCTCAGTGCCAGCAGCCATTCAAATTTTGATTCCGTTCGACTAGCATGAGATTACTGTTATGCACGAGGAATCGTGCTTTGACTGTTTTGGAGGAATAATAATGAATCCCGTTGTTCACTTTGAATTCCCATACGACAATCCACTGCGCATGGCGAAGTTTTACGAGGCAGCATTTGGCTGGCGAACACAGAAGCTAGGTGAGGAGATGGGCAATTACGTTCTTGCGACTACGACGGAAACTAGTGAGACTGGCCCCCTAAAGCCAGGCGCGATCAACGGAGGTTTCTACCCAAGAAAACCAGAGTGGCCAGCGCCATATCCGTCGGTCGTCATAGCGGTCGACGATGTTCATGAATCAATAGAGAAAGTTACAAGTGCGGGCGGGAAAATCCTTGGTGAACCGATGGAGATCCCCGGCGTAGGGCAATATGTCTCCTTCATCGACACCGAGTGTAACCGCATAAGTATGCTGCAGCCAATTCCGCGCAATTGGCATAAACCAAGCCCTGAGTAACGGTTTCGCAGGGTGGGATTGGCAATAAATTACACAAAGATTGAATTGCAACACTCTAAGAGGAAAAACGTAAATGCCTACAGGTACAGTACGATTACATCGTGTGCTGCGTGCGGCTCCGGAACGAATATATCGAGCCTTCCTGGACGCCGATGCAATGGCAAAGTGGATACCGCCATATGGTTTCACCTGCAAGGTTCATCACATGGATGCCAAGGTGGGTGGTACTTTTCGGATGTCGTTCACGAATTTCACACACGGGAGCGGCCACTCCTTCGGAGGGGAGTATCTCGAACTCGTTCCTTACGAGCGAATTCGCTACACGGATAAATTCGATGACCCGAATCTGCCCGGAGAAATTCAGGTGACGGTGGTCTTCACGAAGGTGTCCTGCGGTACCGAGATCAATGTCACACAAGAAGGTCTGCCCGAAGTTATTCCTCTAGAGATGTGTTACCTCGGGTGGCAGGAATCGCTTGCGCAACTTGCAACACTCGTCGAGCCCGCGATTCCTGGCTAGTTGGTGACGCCCAACTTCGCCTTCAAATGGACCTGTCTGCGACAAACCGCTATTAGGCGATTTAAATAACTGACTTGGATACCGTGCACCAAGTGCAGCATTGGGGTAGCCTATTGCAAATCTCGAAGGACTGTTGCGTGCTGCAACCGGCCTGTCGCATGTTTTCCTATTTCTCGTCTCGTCCGTTCTAGGAATCTCGTCATGATCGAGGTTACCAATTCAGGTTGGGACATTGACCGAGCGTATTAGAAGGCGCAGCATTGTGACTAGACTATCGAAAAACCGGGCATTAATAGGTCATTAAGTCGAATTCACCTTTTCCAGAAAGCATTTGTTTTGGTTGGGTGTAGTTAAGGTTGCGTAATCAATATTCATTCGAGAATAACCATGACAATGAGAAGACCAACTTATACGATTACGTGGGTCGATGAGATGAGTGTAGGCATCCCCGAAATCGACGAGGATCACAAACATTTTATTTCACTTATGAATGAGCTTAATCGATCCATAACCCAAGGAAATGCTCCGACAGAGATCAAACAACGATTACAAGTTATCATTGATGATGCAGTACAGCATTTTGCTCACGAAGAAAGATTATTTAAAGAGTGGCAGTATCCCGACGTTAGCAGTCACGCAAAAATCCATGCTCACACCTTAAAGGAACTCAACGCTATCATGGGCGAATTCGTACCTTATGGGCTAGACTCAGCATGGGTCGAAGCTGGAACGAGGATAAAAAGCATACTGATAAATCACATCCTGACTGAAGATATGAAGTATGCAGAATTTTACCGAAATCGTTGCAATGCAGGTGCCGATGGAAACGTTCGACTGCAACCGAAGTAGAGTGGTGACCTATCGATCTCGAGAAGGGAAGTGATTATTTTCCGGAATTTCGACTGACAGCTTGGCGGAACTCGACTAGCCGATCTGTGTCGCGGGCTGCGCATTGCGAACGGCCTTTCAGCTGGTAATATGACATCATGAACGGCTGGATCGTGCCAATAAAGGCCAGTCACGCTTGTGGCAGTTACCCACTTGGGCCAACATGGGTATGAGAGGCATTTTCTACAGCTTCGTCAGTACCAAAACTGAGGGATCACCATGAGCGATCAAGAAATTCCAATAGCCGTTGTAGCAACACAGGTTGCACCACGAACAAGACCATCGATCTATCCAGAGCCGTTTGCCTCACGCATGAATGGTCGAGAAAAACGTCCTTTGGGCGATTTGTTTGGTCTTTCAAACTTTGGGGTAAACCTCACCCGCCTTTTGCCCGGTGCTGTTTCAGCTTTGCGTCATGCTCATACCAAGCAAGACGAGTTCCTTTACATACTGTACGGCCATCCTGTACTCCTTACCGATGTAGGGGAAACGGTGCTCTCTCCAGGAATGTGCACGGGATTCAAAGCGGGTACGGGTAGCGGTCATCAGTTGCTTAATCGCACAAGTGAAGAGGTGATTTACCTTGAAATTGGTGACCGGAGTGCAAGAGATTCTGTTGTGTATCTTGACGATGACTTAAAGGCCGTTTCCGTCGATGGAAAATTTAGGTTTACACACAAAGATGGTTCGCCATATTAAAGTTCGCGTTAGCTCTGCGCTCAAGCGGAACTGTGCAAGAGTAAAAGTGCGCAGCCCTTTAGTTCCAGGAACGGCAGCTTTCGGCCATCGAGTTTGATACCATGAGGTTGTGCTTGGTGCCTATTGTGTTGAAAAACTCCCGCGTAATTTGATGTTTCGAATGCTATAATATCACCCATCGAATTAGTTGGGAGCCTTGATATGATTGGGTTTCAGACAGATAAGCAAAAGCGCCTGTTCTATTCATTCGACCTTGAAGATCACGTTCCCCAGAATCATCTCCTCCGCGGCATCAATCTGACCTGAGTTAAATTCTGATCCAGTTCCTGTGAGAGTTTTCAGTCTAGTCTAAAGCTATTGCAGGTTCAATCGTTGGTTCATCTCCTGTGGTGTTGGAATGGGTGGAAACAGGCTCTGTTGTAGAACATGATTCGTTGTAGCGCCTATTGTCCAGGTGGCTGGTGCTGGCGGCCTTCTCCCAATGGATCGATGCGGTCGAACCGTGTTGTAGTGGATGCGCCACTGTTCAATCAGGATGCGAGCTTCATTGAGGCTATAGAACAATTCGCCATCCAGGAACTGGTCGCGAAACTTGCCATTGAAGCTCTCACAGTAACCGTTCTGCCAAGGGCTTCCAGGTTCGATGTAAGCCGTCTGGGTACCTATGCTCTTTAGCCAGTTGCGCAATATGGTTGCCACGAACTCCGGCCCGTTATCGCTGCGGATGTATTGTGGAATACCATGCTCCAGCATCAGGTCTGAAAGCACATCAATGACATCCAGTGCCTTGATATGCCTGGCCACATAAAGTGCCAGACATTCCCGTGTGTATTCGTCAATGACGACCAGAATGCGAAACTTGCTCCAGCGGCGTCGCCAGGGGCAGTAGGTATGCCCCTGAACGAAGTCATAGCTCCACACGTGGTTCGCTGCTTCCGGCCGCAGGCGAATGCAGGATCCATCATGCAGCCACAGATGTCCGCGCGGGGATTGCTTTCTGGGAACCTTCAAGCCTTCTTCTTTCCAGATACGGCGCACCACAGATTCCGTGGTTTCCCAGCCCGCGGCCGCCAACAGGTCGAACACGGTTCGGTAGCCATAGCGCCCATACAGATTGGCCACTTCCATTACGCCATGCCGTAACGGCGTTTCATCGGCTTGTGGTACGTCTTGATAACGCATGGTGCTGCGCGGCACGCCCAGAATCAGACAGGCGCGTCGTTCGGAAAGCTTGGGATATTTGCCCACAGCCGCCTTGACAGCTGCTCGCTGGCGCTGTGGGCTTAGAAGTTTCCCTTGGCCACGTCCGTCAAGACAGCTTTTTCCAGATGCAACTCACCAACTAGGCGCTTGAGGCGAGCATTCTCCTGTTCCAGTTGCTTGAGTCTCTTGGCCTGGTCTACCTTCATTCCTCCAAATTCACGCCGCCAGCGGTAGTAGCTCTTGTCTGTCGTACCGGCTTCCCGGCAGGCCGTCATGACATCCTTGCCTTGTGATAGCTTGACTTCGATTTCCCGTAGCTTGGCCACAATCTGTTCGGGTTTTAAACGTACTCGTTTGCTCATGTTTTGATCCTTCCTTAGAGTTGAAAATGGGTATTTTCTCTCACTCAGGTTGGATCAGTTTTTTCACGCCGGTCACTAGTATGTGACAAGTTGCCACATTTTATCTGTGACCCCAGGTCACACTTTGATGTGTGAAAGTGTCGAAGTTTTATGCACCGGCGCATAAAAATGCCACCATTTTGGATTAGCCGTTTACTCAAAGCGTTGGGATTTGAGTAGGTAAAGCGCAGGGTCCTGTGTGTCGTCTGACGCAACGAGATTTTTCTATGGCTGTTAAATTCAACGCATAGTGCTGGGTTCGCAGAATTTCACGGATACCCGTAAAAACAATGCTAAATCAGTGCCAATGTCCTTTCTTGTAACGATAATATAATATTCTTATATGTATCAACGTAATAACTTTGTTAGCAGTAGGACTATGTACCCCGTGTTCTTCAATTTATTGATTTCCATTAGAGTGTTCGCAAGAATAAATACTCACTCGACCGGGCCAAATAATGGCAAGCCCGTCTTCCTTTGGACTTGACCATGCCCGCCATGGCGAATTTGCTTTCAAGGGTTGGTTCACCGTCAATCGAAAGTGGGTCACATCGAAAGTGGGTCACATCGAAAGTGGGTCACATCGAAAGGCCGAGGTCGGGTCGCATTTCGCGACCTCTTCCTTATCCCTTATTCATTTTTGCGATAATACGCACACGTTTGGTATATTTTAAAAATATTGTCATATCGGAGAGAAAGGCGCATTCGATGAAAATGAAGAACTACCGCAACGGCTGCCTTGTCCTGCTAGTTACTCTTGGGCTGACGCTTTCTTTTCCAGCGGGGGCTTCTGACTTGCCTGATCCGGGACTCACCCCCGGCGCCATCAATCCGAACGTTAGCCAAGATAATATCCAATCAACGATTTGCGTCAAAGGATTTACGAAAACGATTCGTCCTCCCGCTCACTTCACGAACAAACTCAAGAAGCGGCAGATTCGCGCATATGGATATGCAGACAGAAATCCCAAACATTATGAGGAAGATCACCTGATAGCACTTTCTATTGGTGGCGCACCAGATGATCCGCGCAACCTTTGGCCTGAACCACGAATCAGCGAATGGGGTGCAGACAAAAAGGATCAACTGGAGTTTGTGCTCTACAAGATGGTATGTTCACAAGAAATAAGACTGGTCGATGCGCAGAACGCTATGGCCACCAATTGGATTGAAGCATGGAAGCAATACGTTCCAAGTCACCAAAGATATCAGTTCAAGCACAGGGTAGATTGAGCCTTTTATGAAAACGAGCAAGTTGCACATTTGCTATTCGTGAATCGCAATTATCCCCAAAATGGGGAATGGCCAACATCGAGTACGAGCGCGCTCCCAACTTTGGCGCCGAACCAGAAACATTAGCCGCTCGAGTATTGATTTTTGAGGATGAATCCCGTAATCCGTCCGAGGCCTTAATTATGGCTGGGAGGAATATGCACAGGGCTCAATGGCTGCATCCAGCCTGCTTGTATCGAGTGGCTCTTAGAACGCCATCCCGTGTGCACTCATCTATATTTCCTTACTGAACCGGATCGACGTCCTTTCCATTTGACGAGGCAGCTCCACTGAGTGGACGTCATCCACGGGGCCTCTGCGGGTTTTCGAGATACCATCGGTAAGCATCGCGCAACCCATCTTCCAGTCCGATTTTCGCCTCCCAGCCAAGTGCTCTCACGCGGGAAATATCCATCAGTTTGCGTGGTGCGCCGTCGGGCTTACTGGGATCGAAAGTAATGCGGCCGGTGAAACCAGTGACGCGTGCCACCGTTTCTGCCAGTTGGCGGATGGTGCAGTCAACGCCGCAGCCAACATTGATATGGGACAGCATGGGCTGGGTATGTGCACGATACGTTGCCTCGTCCAGCTCCATCACATGCACACTAGCTGCGGCCATATCATCGACATGCAAGAACTCGCGCTTGGGAGAACCGCTTCCCCATACTACCACTTCATGCTTCCCAGACTGCGCCGCTTCGTGAAACCTTCGCAAAAGTGCGGGAATTACATGCGAGTTCTCGGAATGGTAATTGTCATTAGGGCCATACAGATTGGTTGGCATCACGCTACGATAATCGTGACCATACTGTCGGTTGTAACTTTCACACAACTTGATCCCGGCGATCTTGGCAATTGCATAAGGTTCATTAGTTGGCTCTAGCGTGCCGGTCAACAGGGAATCCTCGCGCATTGGTTGGGGTGCGAATTTGGGATAAATACACGAGGAACCAAGAAACAGCAGCTTCTGCACCCCGGCAAGGTGCGCCGCATGGATGAGATTGCATTCGATCATCAGGTTCTCGTAAATGAATTCAGCAGGATAAGCATTGTTTGCGTAAATCCCGCCTACTCTTGCAGCTGCCAAGTAAACCTGATCTATTTGAGCCACGGAAAAAAAGGACTCTACATCTGCTTGCTGTCTCAAATCCAGTTCAGCATGGCTACGGGTGATGATATTTTGGTAACCCAGCAGATTGAGGCGGCGAACGATTGCCGATCCCGCCATCCCGCGATGGCCCGCCACAAAAACAGTCCGTGATGTGTCACGAGCCATGATCAATTCTCATTCACGACCGCCCGGCCATAGTTATTGTGAGCAGACGATCTCCTTTTCGGCACACCATGCTCACGGTTGTTCCGTCTGTGGCTGCTTTTTTCGCCGATTTGCGCGGTGGATGAATGGTTTGAAATGCAGCTCGCATCGAATCGGTGGGAGTCGTGAACCTGCTCGACCATAAGGAATCGTCCGGATTTATTCATACAGCTACGCAATTTGGCTGGGGCCCCTAGTCTTCAAGGGCCAATTGTACTAAAAGTATTCGGAGAATGCGTAACAAGGATCGATTGGGCCGCGAATAATATCGGCGATTTCATATCGGCTTACCGATGGAGCGTTACGCTTTCGGGAAAATTCCGATAAAATTCCCTCGCAACCCATTGTGGTGAAGGACGCTTTGCACGGATCAAGGAGTTTGCATGAGCTTGGACGTTATCTTCCGTACGGCATTTGTCGGGGTTTCTTGGTGGGATCGGGAATGTGGCGAACAGTCACAGGGGCCGGAGAGTTGTTGATGTTATCCAGGTAATGTTGGTTTCCTTGGCAACTTGACTAGGTCATTGAAATCGGTGACAGTGAAACATAATAGGATTTATTCGACGATTCGTTCTTAAATTTAGGAGACATAAATTATGATGAAATCCATTGTTGCCCTGACTGCACTTCTTTCCATTGTTATGCACTTCGCACATGCAGAAGAAGCTGCGGCTCAACAGACCGCCGAGCAAACCGCTGAGCAAGCTGCTGAACAAAAGGCTGAACAAAAGGCAAAGCTAAGGCGTGCCCAATTCGAAGCTGCCTTTAAGGCAGCCGATACGAATGGGGACGGAGGGCTTAGCAAGGATGAACTGGCCAAGATGCGTGAATCTTCCATTCCGCTCGTCAAGGCTCATTTTGATTCGATTAAGGCTCAATTTGACGAGATGGATGCCAACCATGATGGCAAGGTGACCCTTGAAGAACATGATGCGTGGGTAGAGGCGAAACGCAAGGCACAGTTTGAAGAGATGGATACCAACCATGATGGTGTGATATCCCCTGAAGAGCGTGCTGCATGGATGAAGGCACAACGGTACAAATCGGGAAAGTGAGTTTCAATCTTCCTTATGACGCACCACGCCGATTCGTCGTGGTGCGCTCCCGATAGTGGCGGCCTTCCGATGTGCCTGGGTAGGCGTGCGGTGGGAACTGAGCAGGTTTATCGGCGCGGGTTTTTTGCCTGTCCCCTGTAGGCTTATATTCAGGTTGGCTCGTCGCTACGCCGTATTGGCTGTATACCCAGTCCCGTATCGCAAACGCTTGAGCAAACTGACCCAGTTAACTGCGCTCTTTCCATGAACCAAAAAAAATGGATTGAGAACCGTGGAAGGGTTGGCATAAGAGAGCGGTTCTCCCGTCAGTTGAATCACCCCACCGCCTGCCTGTTCTACCACGCATTGGGCTGCTGCAGTATCCCACAATGAGGTCGGTCCCATTCTCGGATAAACATCTGCGATCCCTTCTGCCACCAAGCAGAATTTCAGCGAGCTTCCCATTGATATCAGCTCGTGCGAACCGAGTTGTTGCAAAAATGCCGCCAAGGAATCCCCGGCATGAGATCGGCTTCCCACAACGCGCCAAGATGATCCCTCAATGTGTTCAGCGACGCAGATCCTTGTACGTATGCCGTCGTTGCTAACTTTGAAAGCTCCCAACCCGTCGGCCGCCAGATAAGCCACATTAAGGGCTGGCGCATAAACCACGCCCAAAATGGCGCGACCGCGGTCAATCATGGCGATGTTGACAGTGAATTCGCCGTTGCGTTTGATGAATTCCTTTGTGCCATCCAAGGGATCGACCAACCAATAACGGCCAGAACCATCGGCGCCGGAAAAATCTGCGGTCGCTTCTTCAGAGAGGATCGGCAAAGTAGGCTCCATCCGTTCGAGACGCCATTTGATGATGTCATTTGCCACAGCGTCCGCCTCAGTCAGGGGGGACTTATCCTCCTTTTCCAGAACGGAAAAGTTCCCGGCGTAGATATTCATGATTGCGGCGCCGGCCTCTCGTGCAATCATTTCGATTTCCCCAAGCAAGCCAATGCTTACCGGCGCCATCATGGCTTGCCACGCCCGATAATGCCGCGCTCGTGCAACAACTCGACAACCTTGGCCACGGAATCCCCCAAGGACAGGCTGCCGGTATCAACGACCAACTCAGGATGTTCGGGTTCCTCGTAAGGTGAAGAAATCCCGGTGAAATTTTTGATCTCGCCCGTCCTAGCACGCTTGTAGAGTCCTTTAACGTCCCTTTTCTCGCACACTTCTAGGGGGCAGCGGCAATAGATTTCAAAAAATTCGCCGTGAGGCACAAGTGAACGCACCTTATCTCGGTCAGAGCGGAAGGGAGAAATAAAGGCGGTTAGCGCAATCACCCCAGCTTCCAAGAAAAGCTTGGCCATTTCTCCGACGCGGCGGATGTTCTCGACGCGATCCTCAGATGAAAATCCCAAATCGGAGCAAAGCCCGTGCCGCACATTGTCGCCATCGAACGTGAAAGTGCGACATCCAATTTGATACAGATGCTCTTCTAGGGCATGGGCCAGCGTGGATTTGCCAGCGCCGGAAAGACCAGTGAACCACAATATTACGCTTCGATGCCCATTCAACATCTGACGCCGGTCGCGTGTTACTGTGGCATGGTGCCAAACGACGTTACTCGATTTATGCTGCTCCATTGGATCTCCTGATAAACGTGAACCATTGATTAGTCATTATGCGGACCGCACCGATTTCGCGAACAGAGGCGATTTATTTCAATATTACCCCAATAAGGCCTTTCCGAAGATTTATGGCAAGAAAGATTTGACGGGCCTAACATGCCCATTCATCTAGTCCGATGCGAATCGTTCGCCTCCGAGGCTGGATTTTGCCAGAGATCAGGCGGCGACGTATCTGCATCAGAAACTCGGCGACGAGTATTGTTTCAGCTGGGAATTGAACTAGAGTAAACCAACCATTCAAGTCATCACATTCAATCGAGCCATTGACATTAGTTCTAATTAGAACGACAATATTTTTGGATCGAAATGACACACTGGAATATGCCTGCAGCGATTTTTTTGCCTCTTTTACGCGAATTGGCCGCCACCTACCAAGCTTTCGAAATTTATTCGGCCATGCATATTCGATCTTTGGGCCTGACACCGGCACAATTCGATATTGTCGCAACCTTGGGCAACACGCTTGGCATGTCGCCTAAAGAACTGGGCGAACGAACGCTCATTACCAAGGGAACACTGACCGGTGTGGTGGATCGTTTGGCAGACAAAAAGTTAGTGTCCCGAGTTGCTTCGCCTAAAGACCGGCGAAGTCAAATCATCAAACTGACGGGACTGGGCGAAAAATTGTTCGCGCGGATATTCCCGGCTCATATTAAGCACATGGAACGCGCGTTTGCCGAAATTTCGCCAAAGGAGCTGCTTGTCATTGCTGGGGATCTTCGTCGTTTGCGAGAAGCATTTGCCACCGCACACAGGTCAAGCAGCTAGGCACGGCTACCTCAGTCAAGACATTTCAAGGTATCAGTTTGTTCGGCCTCTTGCCCAAAGCCAGGAGGAATTCTTGTGTAATTTCATGATAAAGGAGATTCAACATGTCAGACAATCAACCTGTTATGGCAAAAAAGGCCCCGTTCGCAGTGGCAGTGGAGGCGGGGAAGAGCTACTGGTGGTGTTCTTGCGGAAAGAGTGCCACCCAGCCATTCTGTGATGGTAGCCACAAGGGCAGCAGTTTTTCTCCCATCGAGCACAACGCGAAAGAATCCGGAACCGTCTATTTTTGCGGCTGCAAGCACAGCGCCAACGGTGCATTGTGCGACGGGACTCACAAGACGCTTTGAAGCCTAGAGGTTGCGACATGTTGCCGCTAAGTTAAAGCGCGTCATATTTGCGGCAACGCGCAGCCATTCTACAAGGTCACCAAAAAGCGCTTTGCCAAGCGCGTGTGTAGGCAAACTCCGTGCTTATCGTTCCCACGCTCCACGTGGGAACGACCCTGACCGCCCTGCGGTGATTGCATTGAATATTGCATAGGCGTACAGTGCCGACCCATTCTTCCACAGAGCGGGTGAAAATGAGCGATACGCAGACAAAAAAACAGCTACCTCCCCTCGTGCTGGGTGCAATCGGTGTAGTGTATGGCGATATTGGCACCAGTCCACTTTACGCAATCCAAGCAACATTCACCGGTCCCCATCCGCTGCCGGTCATAGAAGCAAATATCTTCGGTGTGCTGTCAGTGATGTTCTGGACCATCATGCTGCTGGTTTCATTTAAATATGTAATCATCATTTTGCGTGCTGATAATCACGGTGAAGGCGGTTCGTTGGCTCTGCTGGCTTTGGTGAGCGAACTCACTGCGCATCGGCCGAAATTGAAATGGCTCGTCACTGCGATGGGCGTGTTTGCTGCCGCGCTGTTTTATGGCGACGGCATGATTACTCCAGCAATCTCCGTACTGTCGGCAGTGGAGGGTCTGGATTTGGTCTCGCATCAGTTCAAGAGCTACATTCTTCCTATTACCGTTCTTATTTTAACCGGATTGTTTTTCATTCAAAAACGCGGCACAGGCACGGTGGGCATGGCATTCGGCCCAGTCATGATCATTTGGTTCGCGTGTCTGGGGGTGTTCGGTATCATTTCCATTGCACAAAGTCCTCAAATCTTGCTGGCGCTGAACCCAATCTATGCCTTTCGTTTTTTGACCGCAGACCCGCGGGTTTCCTTTCTGGCTCTTGGCGCCATCGTGCTTGCGATAACCGGGGGGGAAGCCTTATACGCGGACATGGGGCATTTCGGAAAATTTCCGATCCGCTTTGCGTGGTTCTCTCTGGTTTTGCCCGCGCTAGTGTTGAATTACTTCGGTCAAGGCGCGTTGCTGCTGCACAATCCTCAAGCTATCGAAAATCCGTTTTATCTGCTGGCGCCAGCGTGGACACTGATTCCGATGGTATTGCTTGCGACCGCAGCAACCGTAATCGCCTCACAGGCCGTAATATCGGGTGCGTACTCGATAGCGCATCAATCGGTGCAAATGGGTTTTTTGCCACGCATGGAAATCCGCCAGACCTCGGATCAGGCGCAAGGACAGATCTATGTACCCTTCACCAATTGGACCCTTTACGTCGCCGTGGTTTTTCTGGTATTCGCCTTCCAAAGTTCCAATAACCTGGCGGCGGCGTATGGTATAGCTGTCACCGGCACCATGACGATTACCACGATGCTGATCGCTTTCGTCATCGTCCTGCTATGGCGTTGGCCTTTGTCTATCGCCATACCGCTAATTGCGGTTCTGTTGACCGTGGACATGACCTTTTTTGCGGCCAACGCCGTGAAAATTCCACAAGGCGGCTGGTTTCCGCTCGGTATTGCGGTGATATCTTTCACCGTGCTTATGACCTGGAAGCGGGGCAGGGAGCTGTTGGTCGCCGAAATCGCGCGCCAGTCCGTGCCCATGCAAACTATTATTGATGGAATAGATGATGTGCCGAGAGTAAGTGGGACCGCAGTTTTTCTGACCCCGACGACCCAAGGCGCGCCGTCTGCCATGCTGCACAACTTGAAGCACAATCATGTACTGCACGAACGCAACATACTGCTGACCGTAGTGGTGGAGGACAAACCATATGTTACCAAGGGTAACAGGTTCCTGATCAAGGAGTTAGGCAAGAACTTCTTTTGGGTGCGGTTCTTCTATGGCTTTATGGAAACGCCTGACATACCAGTTGCATTTGAGTTGTGTGCGACACAGGGGCTGCCGTTCGACATGATGACAACTTCATTCTTTATTTCTCGCGCACTGCTCGTTCCGAGCCCCAAGCCCGGCATGATGAAGTGGCGCGAGCGTCTCTTCCTCGCGTTATCCAAAAATGCCATGAACGCGGCAGACTTCTTCAGGATTCCCACAAACCGAGTTATCGAGATGGGTACGCGGATCGAGATTTGAGTAACTTCACGTTCTGGCATATTCATATAGCGCCGATGCGGTTGAAGCGGTATGTCAATCGGAGGATAATGCGCGCCTGATTTATATTGTATGTCGGGATATGACTGAATACTTGCTGATTCTGGTTAGCACGGTGTTTGTGAACAACATCGTGATGGTCAAGATTCTCGGGCTTTGCCCGTTCATGGGGGTTTCCAAGAAGCTGGAGGCTGCCCTCGGTATGGGTGCCGCTACTACGTTTGTATTAACGCTTGGGTCTGGGGCCAGTTACCTTATCAATCAATATTTGCTCGGCCCGGAACTTGCTTATCTCACGACACTTTCGTTTATCGTGGTGATTGCTGGTATTGTGCAATTCACCGAAATGGTGGTTGAAAAAGCGAGCCCTGCGCTATACCAGGTGCTGGGCATCTATCTGCCACTGATCACGACCAACTGTGCAGTACTTGGCATTCCATTGCTCAATGTGCAGGCGAAACACAATTTCATGGAATCGATCTTCTTTGGCATGGGTGGCGCATTGGGTTTTACGCTCGTCATGGTGCTATTTGCTGGCATACGTGAGCGCCTGGAAGGCGCGGATGTGCCGGCGATCTTCAAAGGCTCCGCAATCGCGATGGTAACCGCCGGACTGATGAGCCTGTCCTTCATGGGGTTCTCGGGGCTGATCAAATAATGTTGAGTGCCTTGCTGGTAATGGCGGCGATCGCCGTCGTACTCGGCGCAGTGCTGGGCTTCGCCGCGATCAAATTCCATGTTGAAGGCAACCCGCTGGCCGACAAGATCGATGCGGTTCTTCCCCAAACGCAGTGCGGGCAATGCGGCTTTCCCGGTTGCAAACCCTATGCCGCGGCAATCGCCTCCGGAGAAGCCAATATCAACAAATGCCCGCCGGGCGGCGAGGAGGGTATCCAAAAGCTCGCGGATCTGCTCGGCGTGGACCCGATACCCTTCGGCGGCGACGTGCAGCCGAAACCGAGGTCGGTTGCGATGATCGATGAGAACACGTGCATCGGCTGCACCCTATGCATCCAGGCTTGCCCCGTGGACGCAATTGTCGGCGCGGCAAAACAGATGCACACCATAATTGCGTCTGAGTGCACCGGATGCGAGCTGTGCATCGCACCGTGCCCGGTGGATTGCATTCACATGAATCCCATCGAAGAGAAAATCACCAACTGGAAATGGAAATATCCAGCATACGCCCTCAATTCAATCGAAGCTGAGAGCGTGGCACGATGAGAAAGCTTTATCAGTTCCATGGGGGGATCCATCCGCCCAGCAACAAGGCGCAATCCACGCGGGAGGCAATTGCGCATGCGCCGCTGCCGTCTAAACTTACCATACCATTTCATCAGCATGCGGGTGAAATGGCGAAGCCAGTTGTGCGAGTTGGCGACCATGTATTGAAAGGCCAACTGATCGGCATGCCGGACGGCGCCGTTTCAAGCGCAGTTCACGCCTCCACTTCTGGCACCATCGTCGCGATTGACATGCAACTGATTGCTCATCCTTCTGGCTTGCCGAATCTGTGCGCCACCCTCATACCGGACGGCAAGGACGACTGGGGTTCGCACACACCCGTGGATTTCAGGAATCACAGTCCAGCTGAGTTGCAGCGATTATTGCGATTGGCCGGTGTGGTGGGTTTGGGTGGCGCGGCATTTCCCAGCGACATCAAGTTGCGAATTAACAAACAAAAGATCAATACGCTCGTCTTGAATGGTGCGGAATGCGAACCCTACATTACCTGCGATGATATGCTGATGCGCGAACGAGCCGCCGAGATCCTGCAAGGTGCGGAGATGCTGCGCTTTATGCTAAATGCGAGCGAGGTGGTAATCGGCGTCGAGGACAATAAGCCGGAAGCGATCTCATCACTGCAACAGGCCATCATAGATAGCGGGTTAAAACATGATGTCGTGACGATACCGACGATCTATCCGGGAGGTAGCGCAAAGCAACTGATTCGTGTCCTCACAGGGCTGGAAGTTCCTTCGGGAAAGCTGCCCACCGACATCGGAGTGCAATGTTTCAACGTCGCCACTGCTTACGCGGTACATCGTGCCTTTGCACACGGCGAGCCGCTGTTGTCCCGGATCGTCACGATTACCGGAAATGTCCGCCACGCCCGGAATTTTGAGGCTCTGATCGGTACACCGATCAATGAGCTGTGCGCCCTAGGCGAGACAATGCCCGATACGCATCGCTATATCATGGGCGGTCCGATGATGGGCATCCCATTGCCAGCGGTGCAGGTGCCCGTGGTGAAGGCAACCAATTGTGTCATCGCCGCATCAGAGAAATTATTTCCGCCAGCGCAGCCCGCGCTGCCGTGCATCCGCTGCACGCGTTGCGCCGAAGTGTGTCCGGCCGATCTGCAGCCACAGGATCTGTATTGGTTTGCACGATCGAGGGAGTTCGGTAGAGCCCAGGCATTCAGTCTCTTTGATTGCATCGAATGCGGTGCGTGCAGCTATGTTTGCCCCAGCCACATACCTCTGGTGCAGTTCTACCGTTTTGCAAAGAGCGAGATCCGCGCGCGCGCGCATGATAAGCAACTCGCGGACCAAGCTCGAGATCGGCACGACTATCACAAACGGCGCATCGAACGCGAGAAGCAGGAAAAGGCGGAGAAGCTCGCCGCCCGGGAAAGGGCTGCGCAAGCCAGCAAGTTCGACACGACCCCGCCGTTAACACCCCAACAGCAAGTGGAACTTGCCAAACTGGAAGCGAGCCGCGCGCATGTTCGTGAAATCGCCCAATCTGCAGTCGAGCACATATCAGCACGTACAAGGGACTAATCTACCGTGATCTTTTCACCCTTCATAAGTCAGCCGGACAGCGTCGCCAAGATCATGCTCAAGGTGCTGCTCGCGTTGCTTCCCGGCATCGTCTTATACGTTTGGTATTTCGGCACTGCGATACTGGTATCGATTGCGCTGGCCAGCGTCACCGCTCTGGTGGTTGAAGCGCTGATGCTTAAGCTGCGCAACCGGCCAATTGCGTCATCCCTCAAGGACAATAGTGCCCTGCTCACGGCATGGTTGCTTGCACTGTCCATCCCGCCCTTGGCGCCGTGGTGGCTGATTGTGGTCGGTACGGCCTTTGCCATTGCCGTTGCCAAACAGCTGTATGGCGGGCTGGGCAACAACCCGTTCAATCCGGCGATGGTCGGCTACGCCGTATTGGTCATTTCATTCCCGGTGCAGATGACGCACTGGCTCGCACCACAGGGATTGGCGTTGGCGGAGCTCACGCTTGCGCAACAATTGGATTACATCTTCCTTGGCGTGCTGCCGCACAGCCTGACGCTGGACGCGATCACGATGGCCACACCCCTGGATACGCTGAAGACAAATCTACATCTTGAACGATCGGTCCAGCAGATACTGGCCATGCCAATCTATGGCCAAATCGCCGGACACGGCAGCGAGATGGTTGCAGGGGGATTTTTGTTCGGTGGACTTTATCTGCTTGCATCGCGCATTATCAGCTGGCACATCCCGGTCGGCTTTCTCGGTACTCTGTTTCTCGTCGCCGCGGTATTTCATCTGGTCGATCCGGACCACTACGTTGCACCGTTGTTCCACCTGTTTTCAGGTGCCGCGGTGTTGGGGGCATTTTTCATTCTCACCGACCCAGTCAGCAGCCCTACCACCAATAAAGGCCGCTTGATCTTCGCGGCAGGCGCGGGCCTGCTCACCTACCTGATACGCGCCTTCGGCGGTTTTCCGGACGGCATTGCGTTTGCCACGCTATTGATGAATATTTCCGTGCCGCTGATCGTCCTATACACTCAGCCAAAAGTGTTCGGAAAAAAGATAAAAGGTGACATGCCATGAGGCGCAGCATAGCAAAGGCTTCTGTTGTCACTGCACTCAATTTGTTGTTCTTCGCGGTGATCGGCACGGCACTGCTTGCATTGACCTACCAGATGACGCACGAACCGATTGCGCGCAGCGAGGAGAAAGAAAAGCTGAAACTGGTCACTCAGATAGCACCTGCTGAGTCCTATGACAACGACATCATCAAGGACACTTCGTCAGTCGCCGCAGATAAACTGCTCGGAAACGACGACACGACCATCGCCTACCTTGGTCGCCTGAAGGGCCAGCCCTCCATCGCGGTGATGCAGATCATCGCGCCGGATGGCTATAACGGCAAGATCAGCCTGATCATCTCGATACGTAGCAATGGAAGGATTGGTGGCGTGCGCGTAATATCCCACAAGGAGACGCCGGGTTTGGGCGATTACATCGAGATTGCGAAGAACAAATGGATCGCCGGCTTCGACGGCACTTCGCTGGACAACCCCAAGGACAACGACTGGAAGGTCAAGAAAGATGGCGGTCAGTTCGACTACATGGCCGGTGCGACGATAACCCCGCGCGCGGTTGTCAAAGCTGTGCACAAGGCATTGCAATACTACGCACAGCATCGTGACGAGCTGTTCAGAACGTATCCCCCCGCCAGTGTTCTTGGGGGAACAAAGTGAAGGAGAAAAGGCATGACTGCGCAAGAATTTAGAGCGATTCTTTACAACGGCGTATGGAAGCAAAATACGGGACTGGTGCAGCTTCTCGGCATGTGTCCGATCCTCGCGGTGAGCAGCTCGGTGGTGAACGGCGTTAGCCTCGGCTTGGCGACCGCGATTGTGATGGCGATGTCGGGCGCCGCCATCGCGCCTATCCGGCAGTTCGTCCCGAACGAAGCACGCATTCCAGTGTTCATTCTGATCATTGCGGTGTTGGTCACCGGGATCCAGTTCGCGATGAATGCCTACATGTACTCGTTGTATGTGGTGTTGGGTATTTTCATTCCGCTGATTGTCACCAACTGCATCGTGCTGGCACGCATCGAAGCCTTCGCGTCCAAGAATCCCGCGCTTCAATCCGCGCTGGACGGCTTCTCGATGGGCTTGGGGCTGACGGCCGTGCTCGCGGTATTAGGGGGTGTCCGCGAAGTCTTTGGACACGGCACCTTGTTGTCCGGCATCGACCTGGTGTTCGGCGAAGCGGCAAAATCCATGATCATTACTGTGGTGCCTAACTATCACGGCTTCCTGCTTGCCATACTGCCACCTGGTGCCTTTATTACCCTGGGCATGTTGATTGCGGGAAAGAACTGGCTTAACCTGCGCGCCGAGCGCAAACTAAAAGGCAGCGGCACTAACGTTGCCCCGGTTGATGACGCCTATGCGCCTGCTGCACGCTGAGCCAGCTTTTATCCCCGACCATTCAGGCTCACTAGATCATGGAATTATTAGGTTCAAATAAGTAACCACAACACTTTGGGTGCCGACCCTCTGGAGTGCTACTCCATTCCGGATATTGCTTGGCGTGCTGGTCGTGGTCGTCTATTCAAGGTTGCACGGAGTTATAAAAAGAGTATTCAATTAGGACGTATTCTATGAATGATCTTGATGAAGAAAATTACAAGTGTTGATGTTGTTGACATTCGGTGACCCCGTAAAGATTATGACAAAATATTTCTGCCTGTCTCGCCCCCCCGTTTGCTAGCCATTAGTCACCTGGGAGCCGCAACTCGCGCAGAGGGCAGCGGACCTATTACATTGCGCCAGATGTATTTCAGAGGCCCATTATGAATCCTGGAAAACGCCGTGAAATATTTCTACGGCTGCGAGCAGACAGACCGCATCCAACGACAGAGCTTGAATATTCGACACCCTTTGAGCTACTGGTTGCGGTGCTGCTCTCCGCCCAAGCCACGGATGTAAGCGTGAATGCCGCAACGCGGCATTTGTTCCAGGCTGCGAACACGCCTCAGGCAATTCTCGCACTCGGCGAGGAAAGGTTACGCGACTTCATCCGGCACATTGGCCTTTATAGAACCAAAGCCAAACACCTCATGCAGACCTGCCAGCTGCTGGTAGCACGACATGGAGGAGTGGTGCCGCAACAACGTCAGGAGCTGGAAGCCCTGCCCGGCGTTGGTCGCAAGACGGCAAACGTGATTCTGAACACTGCGTTCGGCCAACAGACCATCGCGGTGGATACGCACATTTTCCGCGTATCCAACCGCACGGGCATCGCGCCAGGCAAGGATGTGCTGGAAGTGGAAAGGAAACTTCTCAAGTTTGTGCCCGATGAATTTAAGCACGACGCGCATCACTGGCTGATATTGCTTGGTCGCTATGTCTGCCAGGCACGCAAACCCAAATGCAGTGCGTGTATCATCCGCGATCTGTGCGAGTACAAGCAGAAAGAGCTCTGATGCTTTTCAATCCGTCGCGTGACGAGGCGCGCAATTTCTTGTTTGAATCCTGGCGCAAGCACCGGGCCGGAGAATTGCTCACCCCACTGGAGGACCTTTGCGCGCAACTTATCGGGCAGCACCCCGAATACTTTGCCGTGCTGGAAAATCCAGAACAGCACCAGAATCGCGATTATCTGCCGGAAGACAGCGCAACCAACCCCTTCCTGCACCTGATGATGCACCTGACCATCGAAGAGCAGATCTCTATCGACCAACCTGCGGGAATACGCGCTCATTTCGTGCGATTGACCCAGAAACTGGAATCGAAACATGAAGCGCAACACCGCATGATGGACTGTCTTAGCGAAATGATCTGGCAGGCGCAGCGCAATCACACCCAACCGGATGCACAGATATACTTCGCTTGTTTGGAAAGACAATGACAATGGGCGATGGCGTAAGGCAGGGGTCAAGTAGTTGACGTGCGGTTCTAGAGGACGGCGCACGGGGCCGTGAACTGCAACACGATCAGACCGCCGAATAACTAGCAGCCAGGTCAACAGGCCGCGAAATGGCTGCGCATATCGGGTAGGCAGACAAACGGGAGCATCACGCAGAAGCAATGTCGAGTCACCAGCATATATTCGGAGGGTCAAATGAGATTGACTAAGATCACCACCAGAGCCGGCGACAAGGGCAGCACTGGCCTCGCCGATGGCACACGTCTGAGCAAGGAGCACGCGCGCATCGCCGCACTGGGGAGCGTGGATGAGTTGAATAGCCAGCTTGGTTTGCTGTTGGTCGAAGAACTTCCAATCGATATCCGCATGGATTTACTACAGATTCAGAATGACCTTTTCGATCTGGGCGGTGCATTCGCATTACCCGCAAAGGACATATTCGCAGAAGACAAAGTCGCATGGCTGGATGATAGGCTTGCCCATTACAATGCGGGCTTGCCGCCGCTGCGCGAATTCATCCTGCCAGGCGGTTCGCGCGCAGGCGCATTGTGCCACGTGGCGCGTACCGTGGCGCGGCGAGCCGAACGTGATCTCGTTGTGCTGGCGAAAAATGAAGCAGTCCCCCGGCACGCGCTGGCTTACTTGAATCGCTTATCGGACTTGCTGTTCGTGTTGAGTCGTTGCATCAACCGCACACACGCGGTCCCCGAAACAATGTGGCGGCGCGGAACATGGTCGAGATAGCAGCCAAACTGGTCCAAATTTATTGAATATGTTCGGGATAGTGGTAGTGGCGGGCATTCAGATAACGCGTAACTTCCATGATGTCTTCATCGCTCCATGTCAGCCCGGCCACTTCCTGCCAATGACGTACTTGGCCTTCCAAGCTGGTCCAATCTCTGGCGATCTTCCTGTCACGCCAATGAATCTGGTCGGTGTGGCAGGCAATGCAATGCGTGGTATAAAGCAATTCACCACGCGGTGTGTCGCTCTTCGTCTGGGCGCTGGCGACGATGGGAACCCACAGGCAGATTAGCAATACGGCATATCTCCATCTTTTGGTCATGTCGCTCTCCATCAGTGATCGGGTTGACTTCTTTTCAGCTTAGATTTTAGCATAGGCCTCCAGGAGAGGTTAATCAAACCACTTTGGCTAGGCATGTCCGGAACAACCCGTCATGTGATACCTATCATGCATGGCTGAGAATTGATCCTAAAGCCCGCCATCGATAGCTCGAAATGGAACGCTATCCCCTTCGTTTTTCATCCGAATTGTGCCGTAATTTGCCATTAACATATGAATCGCATCGCCTTCATTGTTGCATGGCTCCGCGCTCTGAATTAGTTGACGACAGGATTCTATTGCGGCCTCCTCCTCTCTTTCCGCTTAGGCCGCAAGGCAACTGCTGCGATGGATGCGAGTGCGGGTGATGATTTTGGGGGAGGGAAGCGTGTCTGCTACCAAGCTTTACTGGCCGGTTGTTCTCTCGCCACACGTCGGGCCACGTTTCATGAAGGTCCGTGGGAAAGCTGCTGTCCCGATAAAATTGGCGGCTTCGCTCATGCGCATCCGTAATAATCTGCGGTGACTTCGGGGGGGGGGATCTTCCCTTTCGTCGGATAATGGCATCGGTTCGCTGCAAGCTGTGTGGTGGGGGTAAGGTTTTTCATTGGCATGTGACGGTATCACTATACCGGCAAGAGGATATTTTTGATGCTCAAGCAATGAGGTCTTACATGCGCGTGTGGCTTGGTACGACGCAAGACGGCCGCGCCAGAATCGCGATTGAGTTCATGGGTCGGTATGCTTTATTTCCGACTGGGATTGTGGAACCGTTGTGCCGCATGAGCAATTGCAAGAGGGGCGTACGGGCCAAAGGGTGTCTTTTTTCGGCAGAGGTGGCTAACGGTGGGCGGACCAGCATGTACGCTTTCGGATTTCCACACCCTGCAGAGGGACACTAGCTAGCGCATGCGCGCGACATCACCCTGCAATTGCAAGACGAGCTTCCTGATAGTCTCTAATCGCCTGATGTATTTCCTCTTTGGTGTTCATCACGAACGGTCCGTGCTGCATGATAGCTTCGCCGAGCGGCTTGCCGGCAATCAGGAGGGCTTTTGCCGGAACTGTCGCATAGATTGCCAGGCCATCGGCCACCGGCGTGTTGGTGAGTATTCCCATGCGGCTTTCGCCCAGAGTTTTGCCAGCGATCACGCGGACGCTGATGCCCAGCTCGGTCAGGTAATGGGGAACCTCTTCTTGGGGAATGTCGCGGTACCAGGCTGGAATCATCTTGCGCCGCGCCGGCAAGTTCAGCCACAGCTGGAAGCCTTCCATGACACCGTTCTCTTGCTCTGGCATTTCGGAGTGGATGATGCCGCGACCAGCGGTCATCCATTGCACTCCACCGTTCTGCAATAGTCCTTCGTTTCCGACGCTATCGCGATGGCGCATGCGTCCTGCGATCATGTAGGTGACAGTTTCGAATCCGCGGTGCGGATGGTCGGGGAAGCCCGCTACGTAATCGTCAGGATCTTCGCTGCGGAAGTTGTCGAGCATCAGAAACGGATCAAGCCGCCGTTGCAAATTTGGCGTCAGCACGCGAGTGAGTTTAACTCCTGCTCCGTCCATCGCTGGCATGCCGGCAACCATGTGTTCTATCGTTCGTGAATGCGTTACGTTCGCAGGTTTGAGTGACAGGTTCATGGGCCGTATCACTTATCTATATTTGCGGCTGGCTCACCGCATCCACAGCGTGTAGAAATGCATCATATGGCAAAGCCCCGGAAAATGTATTGGCGGACGCAAAGAAAAAATTGGGCACGCTACGGATACCACGTGTGAAAGCATCGTTGGTCGCCCGACTGATCTCGGCCCGGTAACGTCCTGTGTGCAACGCTTCCAGTATTTCGTCGCGGTCCAACCCCAACTCCTCACCGATTGCGGCAATGACTGCCACATCACCGATGTTTCGTGCCTGAGCGAAATAAGCTCTGAGGACTGCTCGGTAATAGGCATCATTCAGACCATTGGCCTCAGCAAGCAACCCGATCTCATGAGCCTGACGGGTATTCGGCACCATCGCGGGACGATTGAGTGGCAAACCTGCCGCTTTAGCCGCCTCGCGGACTGCAGCCTCAGCGCGTTCCAGTCGGTCTGGAGGCAGGATCGAAGTCAACGGCACGCCTTCCATGGGAATGTCGGGGCGCAACAAATATGCATTCCAATGCAGTCGAACGTCACGCTCCCTCGTCAGTCTTGCGACCCGGCCCATGCCGATGTAACACCAAGGGCAAATGAAGTCGGCATAAATCTCAATGGTGACGGGCATGACAAGCTCCTGTTTTCTATCGGTGGGAATCGCTGCACCTGATTATCATGATATACCGTCAGGACCAAGCTGACGTGGCAATATCCGAGCGGCTTGTATTATCGGCGTGAGTTACGCGGCAATGCAAATCGCAGACGACTTTTGTCCTAGGAGCGATGATGCTACAATTTTGGCCCAGATCCAATTAAGGAGAACCCCATGCGCCGCATACTTTTTGCAGTTGCTTTAGCCGGTTTATCAACTTTTGCTTGCGCTTCCGGCTTCAAACTTGCCAGCCCGGAAATCAAGGCCAACAGTATGATGCCCAAGAATTTCGAGTTTAATGGGTTCGGCTGTTCGGGTGAGAATAAATCACCGGCGCTCAAGTGGAGCGGAGCCCCGAAAGACACGAAAGGTTTTGCTGTGACTGTTTACGATCCCGACGCGCCCACTGGTTCAGGCTGGTGGCACTGGGTAGTAATCAATATCCCGGCTGACGTCACCGAACTGGTTGCGAACGCTGGCGCCCTTAACAGCACGACCCTCCCAAAAGGCGCGGTTCAAGGCCGCACCGATTATGGCGCGGCGGCTTGGGGTGGCACATGCCCTCCGCAGGGCGACAAGCCGCATCACTACATCTTCACAGTGTATGCACTCAAGACCGACAAACTCGACGTTCCGGCGGATGCGAGTGCCGCGCTGATTGGCTACATGATCCACGCGAATGCGTTGGGCAAAGCCAGTTTTACCGCGAAGTACGGTCGTGCCAAGTAGACCGGTATCGATAGGAATAGCACATCGGCAGTGACGAAGAAATATTTTAAAGCTCCTCGACTGGTGCTAGACTTCTAACTGCTGCACGTGCAGTAATTACAACTAAGGGAATAAATATGAACAGAAAAGAACTGATAGACGCATTGGCTGACAAGACCGGCGGTTCCAAGGCAGACGCGGACCGCAACATTGGAGCGCTGATTGAGATCATCACCAACACGCTGAAGAAGGGTGACAATGTCGCTTTGGTTGGTTTCGGGACCTTCGAAGTGCGTAAGCGCGCAGCGCGCGCCGGCCGCAACCCGAGCACCGGCGAAGCAATCAAGATCAAGGCTGCCAAGGTTCCTGCATTCAAGGCGGGCGCATCACTGAAAGCAGCAGTAAACGGCGCGAAGAAGTAAATCGTTTGTGATACGCCAGCCCTCCGCGAGGGTTGGCGTATGCGCCGTCGTATCATCGCCGCTTCTTGGGAGTGCGCTTCCCAAGGTAAAGCTTGCTCGCGTATCCCTTGAACTGGGTCCCTTATTGGAGACCTTCTCGAATTCCAGATTTTTACCGTCCTGCTAGATTCCCGGGTAGGATAGCCATGTCTGAATACTTCACGCGTACCTGTGCCCCAAAAGAGGTGAGAACAATGGATCGTCTCGACGCGCTGTTTTGGAATCTCTCCTTAGAGTCGCTGCAATCGCGATTGGATGCAACCCAGGCCGGGTTGGGCCAACATGAGGCCCTTGAGCGCGGCGCGCGCTTCGGCGCCAACACGCTTCGAGATCACGGTGAGCGGCCGCTGCTGATCCAGTACCTGAGCCACTTCACGAACCCGCTTGTGATGGTTCTGCTGGCCGCCAGCGCGGTTTCCGCATTGACCGGAGAGATTACGGGATTCGTGATTATCTGGGCTATTGTGCTGCTGAGCGTTACTCTGGATTTTTTTCAGGAATACCGGGCCGGTCGCGCCGCAGAGCAGTTAAAGAAATCTGTCGCGGTAAGGGCTACTGTCTTGCGTGATGGCCATTCGCAAGAAATACCCATTGCGAGGCTGGTGCCGGGTGATGTGGTATTGCTGTCTGCTGGCGATCTGATCCCCGCTGATAGCCGCTTGTTCGAAGCGAAAGACTTCTTCGTCAACCAGGCTATGCTGACGGGTGAATCCTATCCAGTGGAGAAACGTGCAAGCGATTTGCCGGCCCCTGCGGCAGATCTCAGCCAGGCTGAGAATGCAGTATTCATGGGAACTTCAGTCATCAGTGGGATGGCCAAAGCCATCGTGTGCCGTATTGGGGCCGACACGGCGGTGGGCGATATCGCGGATTCTTTGCAGATAAAACCGCCACCCACGGCTTTCGAACTGGGCACGCAAAGCTTCGGCATGCTGATTATGAAGCTGACTTTTCTGCTGGTGCTGTTCGTCTTTTTGATCAATGTGCTTTTTAGCCGGCCGTTCATCGAGTCGTTCTTGTTCGCAATCGCCCTTGCCGTTGGCCTCACGCCGGAGTTATTGCCGATGGTCGTTACGGTGACACTGTCGCGTGGGGCGTTGCGCATGGCGAAAAAACAGGTGATCGTGAAGCAGCTCGCAGCGATCCACAACCTGGGCAGCATGGATGTCTTGTGCACCGACAAGACTGGTACGCTCACGGAAGGGCGCATCCGGCTGGATCGTCACCTTGACGCGCAAGGCAACGAGAGCGCGCAGGTGTTGCAGTTGGCCTACCTGAACAGCTATTTCGAGACAGGACTGAAGAGTCCGCTGGATGACGCAATCCTTGAACACAGGGAAATCGAGGCAACCGGCTGGCGCAAGATCGATGAGGTGCCGTTCGACTTCGAACGGCGGCGCGTTTCGGTGCTGCTAGACCAGGGCGAGAAACGGTTGCTCGTGGTCAAGGGTGCGCCCGAGGATATTCTCAGGCTGTCCACACAATATGCCGTGGGCGAAACGCGGGGCTTCAAACCTCTGGACGAGCAGGCGCTGGCATCCATCCAGGCCTTGCACGATGGCCTCGGTCGGGAAGGGTTCAAAGTGCTTGGCATTGCCTGGCGGACGGTGGCACTGGACCATCCCCATGCCATTGTCGACGATGAGACAGAACTGGTATTTGCCGGCTTCGCCGCTTTTCTCGATCCGCCCAAAGCGAGCGCGGCGCACGTGCTGAAGGCGCTGGCGGCCGACGGGATAAGCGTCAAGATTGTCACCGGTGATAGTGAACTGGTGACTCGGTATGTGTGCGCTCAGCTGGGCATGCCGGTGACCGGCGTCTTAGCTGGAAGCGAGATCCAAAAAATGGATGACCCCACGCTGGCGGTTCGCGTAAAAGAGGCGAACCTGTTCTGCCGTGTCACACCGGTCCAGAAGAACCGTGTCATCCTCTCGCTGAAGGCGCATGGGCACACCGTTGGCTATCTTGGCGACGGCATCAACGATGCACCTTCGCTGCGTTCGGCAGATGTCGGTATCTCCGTGGATAGCGCCGTGGACGTGGCCAAAGCGGCGGCCGACATGATCATGTTGCGACAGGATCTGAACGTGCTGCATGCGGGCGTGATAGAAGGCCGACGCACTTTCGCGAATATCATGAAATACATCATGATGGGAACGAGCTCCAACTTTGGGAATATGTTCAGCATGGCGGGTGCGACACTGTTCCTACCGTTCCTGCCAATGCTTCCCTCACAGATACTGCTGAACAATCTCCTATACGACGTCTCGGAACTGCCGATTCCGATGGATAAGGTGGACGATACTGATCTGACACATCCCAGGCACTGGGACACGACCTTCATCCGCAACTTCATGTGGGTGGTCGGGCCGGTCAGCTCGGTGTTCGACTTCCTGACGTTCTTCATCCTGCTGAAAGTCTTCGGGGCTAATCAAGAGTTGTTCCACACTGGCTGGTTCATCGAGTCCATCGCCACCCAGGTTTTGGTGATCTTCGTGATTCGCACTCGGGGCAGCCCCTTTAGGAGTCGACCGAACTTTCTGCTGGTTGCCGCATCACTGACAGTCGTAGTCGCGGCCACAATCTTGCCATTCACGCCCTTTGCGGCACCACTCGGCTTCGTTGCCCCGCCGCCCCTGTTCTTCATGATTCTGCCTGCAATGGTGTTATGCTATTTGATAGCAGTTGAATTTGTGAAGCAATATTTCTACCGGCACTTTCAAGTACGCCAAATCAACTGATCTTGTCTATTTGATGCTGAATTGGGCATCGATTAATTTCCGCTCGAGCAGGGGCTAACAGTTTGTATTGAAGGACTTCAGAAAGCGGCTATCGTGTTGCGCATGTCCTTGATTATTTGAGGGGACATGTTCCGTGCTAACTTTATCCATTTTGCCGGTTGCCGTTTCACTTTTTACATTGGGGTCAAACGATTTTTTATCCGGTTCCGGTAAAACGCAAATGTGGCTTGAGTTACCTCACTTGAAACATGGGTACGGTCTGATTCGCGCGTGACCTTTTCATCTTGGCAATGGATAGTCAGTGCGGATATGTCGGCCCGTTCAGCGTTTCTGAACTTGGGCGAATGACTGAAACGCTCAACATATTTGACTGGATGGCCGCATCTTAATGGCGTTAAAGCCGCAACGGCATTGGAAGGCGTGTAACCCCAGTGGCTTCTATTGCCCCAGTTTTGCTGCAATCTCTCGTTCGGCAGCCGCCCAGTGTTCGTCGGAACGGCCTTCGAAACCATGCTGTTCAGCAATAAAGTACGCAGCAGTCTCGACCATGCGATAGCGTTCTTCAGGGGTTGGTTTGGCTACCGGTTTGCTTGCCACCGATGAGTCTGTGACCTTGGGGGAAGCAGGCTTCTTTGCTGCTGCCTTCGGTTTTGCAGCAGGTTTTGCTATTATTTTGGTGGTGGATGGCTTGCTTGTTTTTGTCTTTGGGACCGCCGCCGTCTTTGTTTTCGTCACCTTTTTTGCGGTTTTTGTTACCGCTGCTTTGGGCGTTTTCGGCTTGCTGGCAACTCCACTGCTTGACTTGGTTTTGGTGTTAGCTGTAGTCACCTTTTTTGAAGCAGACTTTGTCTTCTCCATTACCATTTTGTCACCTCATCTGAATGTAGAAATTGGCAATTTTTGAACCCGCCATGTTGCATCATATTGATGCACGCCTTACCAGTCAACAAGTTCCAACTAATATTTGACGCAGGGCGCTCAAAGGGCTATGGTTAACCGAGCTTCGGAAAGGTCTGTTCCCGTCCCGAATATTGTGGAGAGATAGTATCTATGTCTATGTCGACGATAAGACTTGGGAGCGTGAGGACGATAGTCGGGTTTCTGCAGGTGATCTGCATACTCGATTTCAAAGATCGCGCCGGGCGCAACAACAAGGAAGACGAGGTCTGTACAATTGTTTTCGCACACTTATCACGGGTTCGGCGACGTTGCGTTGGGACATCCTTGCCCGCGTTTGCTCATCCGTGAAAAAGGCCCAGGATTTTCGGCGGAACGACGCGAGCGCGCGGTCACCGCTTTTAGGACGCCGCACTCATTGTCCGAGCGCGCATGTATGTTACTCGATGAAAACGACACGAAGATGAAGCAGTCAAGACGTTCGCGTTCATGGGAAGATTACATGGGTGAATGGGTCGAGTGTAACGATTGTCGCGGTTCATTCCTTGTCTTGCCAGACCTTGAAGCTCGAGAGTTCGCCCCGGGACGTTCGAGAATTTGCGGCCAGTTCAGCGGTTGCGTAGAACCATAAAAGGGGGCAGCATGCTGACGATTCTAGTCATCAATTCGAAGGGAGGGTCTGGCAAATCAACCTTGACGACAAATCTTGCCAGTTACTACGCCAGCAAAAAGACCAGAACCGCAATCATGGACTACGATCCGCAGGGATCGAGTCTGCAATGGCTGCGGGTACGGCCAAGCCAAGCTGAAAAAATCCATGGTGCCAATGCTGCTCAACCGAAAGGAACTGCAACTTTGCGCAGCTTGCAGGGGTGGATCCCCGTGGACACCGAAGTTCTGATACTTGACGCCCCTGCCGGGGCGAAAGGACTGTTGCTCCAGGAATTAGTGCGCAAATCAAACTTTATCGTGATTCCGGTCGCACCATCTCCGATTGATATACACGCCACCGCCGATTTTATCAAGGATCTGTTTCTGTTTGGCGGTGCGCGCACTTGCAGGGCGAAGATCGCGGTGGTTGCCAACCGTGTTCGTAGTTCCTCGTCTCCGGCTTATGGGGCGCTGGAGCGCTTCCTTGCGTCGCTAAAGCTGCCATTTCTTACCAGCATCCGTGATTCGGAAATTTATCTCCTTGCCGCCGAAAAGGGACTGGGCGTATTTGAAATGGATGAGGCAACCACTTTTGCAGAAAGACGGGAACTCATGCCCATCCTGAAATGGTTGAACGGCCAATTTCCGAACAGGTACGGGTCCCGCATCGAAGACAAAGTCTTGAGCCTCGAGGGATCAAGAAAACTTGCAGCATTTCGGGCGGGTACGCAGAACATTACAATCCTGACTGCGACGGGCAGATTCAAGAACTATCCCTGACCGTTCTGTCGTCGGAAGAAGCTGAAACGAAATGATCCAGGGTGTTTTACAGAGCGCCGATATCCCGCTAAAATAATACTTAGGTTGACTATGCAAACTGTGCTTAAATGTCACGTATATTTTGTGACACGGTTTCTAGGACACAGAATCACATCACATTCCGAACAGGACGCTCACGCGTCGACGTTTGCAAGAAGGGAGAGGCCATGCTGACAATACTAATCATCAATTCCAAGGGTGGGTCAGGCAAGACCACCCTCAGCACTAATCTTGCCGCCTATTACGCCAGCAAGAAATTCAGGACTACGATCATGGATTACGATCCGCAGGGATCTTGTCTCCAGTGGTTGCGTGTGCGTCCCGGTCACATCGGAAATATCCATGGCGCCAATGCCGCTCCCCCGAAAGGTGCAAGCACCCTGCATAATTTGCAGAAATGGGTTCCGGTCGGTACCGAAGTATTGGTCATTGACGCCCCTTCCGGAGTGAAAGGCTTGCTGCTGCAGGAGATGGTGCGCAGGTCAAACTTTATCGTGGTGCCGGTCGTGCCGTCACCAATCGATATTCACGCTACGGCCGATTTCATCAAAGAAATGTTTCTGATAGGCGGAGCTTGCGCTGCCAAGACCAAGATCGCAGTGGTTGCCAACCGCGTGCGCAGGTCGTCTCCAGCCCGCGAATCACTGGAGCGGTTCCTTACGTCCCTCAAGCTTCCGTATCTGACCAGTATCAGCGATTCTGACAACTACATCCACGCCGCTGAACAGGGCTTGGGTGTGTTTGAAATGGACGAGGCGAAAACTTATGCGGAAAGGCAAGAACTCATCCCCATCCTGAAATGGCTGGACGGCCAGGTTGCTGACGTCGAAGATAACGTCGTGAGCATAGAAGAATCCAGAAAATTTGCTGGTAATCGGACGACCGGGAAAGCGTGGCACTCTCCCATCCAGCGCAATGCAGACAATAAATCAACTCTGGCTCAGTCGTACCGTGATGCACTAGAGGTCAACCTCTCGCGCGATCCGCACGCTGTCAAGAAGATACGGTAATCGAGTCGATGATCTTGGCCGTGTTCAAACCCGGCCTTGTTGACAAAGCCAGTCTATTTTAGTTGTTCATCCAGGCGGTACAGCAAGGCGCTCTGCAAATCGACGTGGGATGCGCGGCCAGCAAACTTTAAGGCCATTCGTCACGTTGCCGCTCGGAACAAGAATGGGGCCCACTGAATGATGCATTCAATCCAGGCCTGTTCATTTCAGCCGGACGTTCCCGTTGTCTAGCTTCTGGCATGGATTGACAGATAGGACCCACGGTAATAGTCGCACGAGCTAACTTGCCTTCACCCGTTTCGATAGACATTTCTGAGCCGGACAAGAAAAGATGCGCATGAGCAACCGGAATGGTAAGGCATGCAACATGCCTTCATCACAGAAGCGCTCGGCACGGAACTTGGATCCAAGACACGCCATGCAAGTGAGGAAAATGCTTGCATGGGAGCGTAGGCCGGTGTGCTGTCTCTACAACTAGGAAATTAATTCTGTAACCGGCGTAACTCAGCGCGCTTCAGGTAAGCCTCGCGCGCGATCTGCACATCTTCCAGAAAGTATGGTAGCTCCTTCAGCAACATAGCCTGGGGGCCATCCACAAGTGCCTTGGGTGGAGCGGGATGGAAATCAACCAGCACCATGTTTGCGCCGGCCAGCACGCCTTGCGCAGTGACATGCATCATGTCGAGGATGCCGTCCGGTGCTTCATGCCGCGATCCAACCGAATGCGACGGGTCAATGCAAACCGGCATGCGCGTCAGTCGCTTGACGACCGGCACATGTGCGAAATCAACGAGGTTGCGGTGTGGATCTCCCATGTTCGTTTTCATCCCGCGCAGGCCGAACACGACATTCCGGTTGCCCTCCGAGGCGAGGTATTCAGCCGCATTGAGCGATTCGTCCAAGGTTATCCCGAAGCCGCGCTTAAGAAGAATAGGCATTTCGGCCTGGCGGCCGACGATTTTCAGAAGCTCAAAGTTCTGAGTGTTGCGCGTACCGATCTGCAACATTACGCCAGTCGGATTACCGGTCTGATGCAATGCCTCCCTGATTTCGTACAGGTGAGATTCATGGGTAATTTCCATCGCAATCACTTTGATACCGTACTTTCCGGCAAGTTCGAACACGTAAGGCAGGCAATACTTTCCGTGGCCTTGGAATGCATACGGGCTGGTGCGAGGCTTGTATGCCCCCATTCGCGTGCATATCTGGCCGTTGTCATGCACCGCCTTCATCATGAGCTCGACATGCTCGCGGTTGTCCACCGCGCACAAACCAGCAAAGATGTTGAGCGTGTCCTGCCCAAAGCGCACGCCGTTGTACGTGAAATGCGTTGGGCGCTGGTCGTCCTTGTGGCGTCCTAGGATGCGGTACTCCTCGGAAACCCTGACCACCCGCTCGACGCACGGTAGACTTTGCATGTCCTCGATGTCCAGAGTTTGGGTGTTGCCGATTAGATAGATTTCCGTCAGGGTCTTTTCGCTGCCTCGCTCGATATGCACCCTGGTCTGGATGCCAGGCAATATGGCAAGGTGAGCAAGCAATTGCTGGTATTCCTGGGACTGCTCTCTGACGTTGGAGCTAAGGATCAGTATCATAGTAATTCTTCCAAGTTCATAAGTACGGTCATTGCAGCGAAGCCGGAATCGACGAGATTCAGCTTTTGCGATTGAGTAATATTAGCAACTGTGTTGGCAACTGCGCCATCGGCTCGCGCGCGAAGCCGCTTTTGGCGAACTGTGTCCAGCGGCCGATCACATAGCAAACCAGTAGATTGGCGTGTGCCCCCACATCCACCGCGTCGCTCATTTCGCCCTGTGTCGCGGCCATGCGTAGTGACTGCTTGAGCGTTGCCTCGATGCGATCCAGCAACTGATTAATGCGCTGTTGTAAACGCTCATTTTCGTTCACCAGCGCATCGCCTATCAGGACACGTGTCATGCCTGGATTCTTTTGCGCGAAGTTGAGCAGCATGGACAAGATTGCCTCAATTTGCTTTACACCGCTTTTTTCCTCGTGCGTGATCTTGTTGATCAAACCGAACACCGTCTGCTCGATGAACTCGATCAGGCCCTCGAACATTTGCGCCTTGCTGGCGAAGTGGCGATATAGCGCGGCTTCGGAAAGTTCCAGATGAGCTGCCAGGGCAGCGGTGGTGACCTTCTCGCCCTTCGGTTGTTCCAGCATCTGCGCCAAAGTCTGCAATATCTGTAATTTTCTCTCACCCGGCTTGCTTGTCATGTATACCTCACTTTATCAGCCGACCCATTACTTTCGGCAGTTGCATTACATCACGAATCCTGACGTCCACATGCGCGGAGCTTCGATTGCCCCGGTTCACCCACACGGTGCGCATCCCCAGCCTCTTTGCCGCAGACAGGTTTTCAAGACTGTCTTCCACCATGATGCACTGGGTCGCCTTGACACACTGTCGTTTCAATAGACGCATGAACGCGTACCTGTCCGGCTTGGGGCGATAGTGTGTGTGTTCCACTGTCATCACATCATCAAACAAGTCCGCAATTCGCAACAGTTTGAGGACTTCACTCGCGTAATGCTGCGGTGCGTTCGATAACACCACTTTCCTGCCCGGCAATGCCTTTAACACATGGCGCAATCTCGGTTCCCGTATCACCATCCTTTCCAGTTGTGGAAATTGATGCGTGTGCCACAAGAAGTGTGCCGGATCTATGCCATGATGGCGCATGAGGCCGCCTAACGTCGCTCCGTAGCGCAGCCAATAATGCTCGCGCAATGCATCGGCTGCCTCGGCATCCAGTTGCAGATGCTGTTGCAAATAGGCAGTCATGCTGCTATTGATATGCGGAAAAATGTGCGGCGTTGCATCATGCAGTGTGTTATCAAGGTCAAATATCCAGACCCGGCCAATCATCCCTATTTGCTCTTAATCAGCGTACCCACGCCTTCGTGGGTGAGGATTTCCAGCAACAGCGCATGCTGCACGCGACCGTCTATGATATGCACCGAACGCACGCCGCCTCGGGCGGCGTCCAGTGCCGATGAGATCTTGGGTAACATCCCTCCGGACAGCGTGCCATCCGCGACCAGATCATCAATTTGCTTCGGGGTTAAACCGGTCAGGAGCTTGCCGTCTTTATCCAGGACACCGGGTGTGTTGGTGAGCAATACCAATTTTTCGGCATGCAACACTTCGGCAAGCTTGCCGGATACGACGTCAGCGTTGATGTTCAGCGTCTCACCATCTGGACCCACGCCAATCGGTGCAATGACTGGAATGAAGTCGCCAGAATCCAGGAATGAAATGATTGAGGGATCAATCTTTCTTATGTCGCCGACGAACCCAATGTCCAGCAACTTGCCCTGCTCCTCAGTACTCTCCAACATCAACTTTTCTGCACGGATGAAAGAACCGTCCTGACCGGTCAGTCCAACTGCCTTGCCGCCGCACCGGTTGATCAAATTGACAATATCCTTGTTGACTTTGCCCAGCACCATTTCGACCATATCCATGGTCTCCTCGTCGGTTACGCGCATTCCTTGAATAAATTCACCCTGTTTGCCAACGCGTTTGAGCATCTCATTGATCTGCGGCCCCCCACCATGTACGACGACAGGGTTCATCCCGACGAGCTTAAGCAATACCACGTCGCGCGCAAAGCTCTCTTGCAATGCAGGATCTGTCATGGCGTTACCGCCATATTTGATGACGATGGTTTTGTCGAAAAAGCGCTGTATGTAAGGCAAGGCCTCTGAAAGAACACGGGCTTTGAGTTCGGCGGAAGCTGCAGTGAGCGACATGATTATTTCCTGGCAAAATTGGTATAGATTCTACACTAGAATAGATTCAGTTGACTCATCCTGCCTGACTCTTCAACGAAGCCAATGCTCACTCAGCGATTTTGACAATTGCTCGTTGCGCAGTTTTGCGCAACGCCTTGCGGGCGAAGGTTTCACCAGGCACATTTTCAACTTCAATTAGATCCTTGTAACCGTGGCTCTCACTAGGTGGGTTGACAGCAGTTCCCCAATCAGGTGCAAATTTGCCAGGTTAAATTTCCCGCCCATCCAGGAAAGCGATGTGCGGCAGATGATGCGAGGCATGTGATTGTGCAGTTTGCTACCCCTCCCGCGGTCTCGCGACTATAATAGCGCCCTGAAAATTTCCTTGTGCGTTATGAAGCGATTCTTGTTGTTCCTCTTCCCTCTGTTGTCGGCGCTGGCATCCGCGCAGCCGGCTCCCTTGCCTGACGCAAGGGCGGAAACCGTTATGCATTCCGCCAGTTCGTCAATGAACAGTGGGCAAGCGGCTGGCAATAGCAATCAGACCGTGCTGCCAAAAGACGACGGCAAGGTGACGGGCTATGCGGCACCGCAGCTGGCCGCAAAGGCATACCTGTTATATGACTACACCAGCAGTCAAATTCTGGTGAATCAAAACGGGGATGCGCGCATGGAGCCCGCTTCGCTGACGAAATTGATGACCGCCTATCTCGCTTTCGATGCAATCCAGCATGGCACATTGTCACTGAAACAAAAACTGACCGTTCCTGTTGCAGCGGCACGCAGTTCGGGCGGCGAATCTCTAATGCTGCTTAAAGCCGGCCAAGTTGTCACAGTAGACGAGTTGTTGCACGGATTGGTTGTGCAGTCAGGCAATGATGCGGCAATCACGCTGGCAGTGAACATAGCGGGCAGCGAGGCGGGCTTTGTCGACTTGATGAATAAGGAGGCGAAAAGGCTAGGGATGAATAACACCCATTTTACGAATCCAGTAGGCTTGTCGGATGCGCAACACTTCAGCAGCGCATCCGATTTGGCGTTGCTTGCTGCGGCGATCCTGCGCGATTATCCTCAGCACTACCCGATGTTCGCGCTGCGCGGCTACACATTCAACAATGTCGCCCAGGCCAATCGCAACCGGCTACTATGGCTCGACCCTTATGCAGACGGCATGAAGACCGGGCATACTGAGTCGGCTGGGTATTGTCTGGTCGGATCAGCGCAGCGCGACAACCATCGATTGATCTCAGTCGTCTTCGGCGCGGACTCAGACCGACTGCGCGCGACCGAAAGCCAAAAGCTGTTAAATTACGGCTTTCAAACCTTTGATGCAGCGCGCTTATATCTCAAGGATCAGCCGGTCAGCGAGCTCCGCGTCTGGAAAGGCACCGAGAGCCGGGTCGGGGTTGGTTTTCGCAGGGACTTGTTCTTGAGCATTCCGAAGGGCGCATTTGGCCAACTCAAGGCAAAGATGGAAACGCGCCAACCCATTCTCGCGCCAATTACGGGCGGGCAACAGTTGGGCGTGCTCAAGCTGACGCTGGCGGATAGGCCCTATGCGGAATTTCCATTGGTGGCATTGGAGAGTGTGCCATTGGCAAATGTGTTCTCTCGCGGATGGGATAGCATCCGCTTAATGTTTGAATAGATAATAGCCATGACAATTTATCTGAACGGTGAATTCATGCCGATCGAAGAGGCAAAAATATCCGTGCTGGATCGCGGTTTTATCTTCGGTGACGGCGTGTATGAAGTTATTCCAGTGTATTCGCGCAATGCGTTTCGTTTGGCAGAACATTTGCGGCGGCTGCAGCACAGCCTGGACGGCATCAGGCTTGCCAATCCGCTTAGCGATGGCGAGTGGGCCAACATCGTCAGCAAACTCATTGAGCGCAACAAGGAGCAGGACCAATACCTGTATATGCATATTACGCGCGGCGTGGCGAAACGCGATCATGCCTTTCCCAATCCTCCGGTCAAACCTACCGTGTTCATGATGAGCAGCCCACTGCGCCCCGCACCTGCTGACTTGTTGCAAAGTGGCGTAGGGGCGGTCACTGCGCAGGACAACCGGTGGCTGCGCTGCGACATCAAGGCCATCTCGCTGTTGCCTAACGTCCTGTTGCGCCAGATGGCAGTCGACGTGGGTTGTGCTGAAACGATATTAGTCCGCGATAATGCATTCATGACCGAAGGCGCGGCCAGCAATATCTTCGTGGTGAAAGATGGCAAGTTGCTTGGGCCGCCAAAGGACAACTTGATGCTCCCAGGTATTACTTATGACGTCGTGCTGGAAATTGCGGTCGCAAACGGTATCTCGCATGAAGTGCGCAAGATATCGGTAGAGGAGTTATACACTGCCGATGAGTTGCTGCTCACGTCGTCCACCAAGGAAGTGCTTGCAATCACGCGACTTGACGGCAATCCGGTCGGTAATGGCAAACCCGGCGCGATGTTTTCGAAGCTATACAAGCTTTATCAGGCTTTCAAACGCGACGTCATGCGGGCGAATGTATGACCATGCGTGAATTGTCAGCAGGCAAATTGACAGGAAGCCTGATCGAATATCCTTGCGAATTTCCGCTGAAGGTCTTGGGTCAACAGCAAGGCGGATTCGCGCAAGCCGTGCTGGAATTGGTCAACAAACACGATCCGGCTTTTCTCGCCGCCAGCATGGAAGTGCGCACGAGCAAGAAATCGCGCTATGTAAGCCTGACGTGCACAGTGCACGCGACCTCGCGCGAGCAACTTGACGCGTTGTATCAGGATTTGTGTGACCATCCGCTAGTGGTGATGGTATTGTGACGCCGCACGTCAGATCATTGGGACTAGTCGAGTTCAATCTTACGTGGGAGGCGATGAAGCAATTCACTGCGGAGCGTAACAGCCAAACGCGCGACGAAATTTGGCTAGTGCAACATCCACCCGTTTACACGCTAGGTCTGGCGGGAAAGCCAGAACACCTGCTCAACCCAACTGACATCCCGGTAATCAAAATCGATCGCGGTGGGCAGATAACCTATCACGGCCCCGGCCAGATTGTTGCCTATATCCTGCTCGATATGCGCCGTTGGAAACTCAACGTTCGCGAACTGGTTTACATTATGGAACAAGCGGTGACAGACCTTCTTGGAGAATTCAGTGTCGCGGCACAGCGACGTGTCGATGCGCCCGGTGTTTATGTGGGCGATGCGAAGATCGCCGCACTGGGATTAAAAATCAAGAACGGTTGCTGCTATCATGGCTTGGCGTTGAATGTAGACATGGACTTAAGGCCCTTCGCGAACATCAACCCCTGCGGTTTTGCGGGACTGCGCGTGACGCAAGCATGCGAACTTGGCATCACGGTCTCGATTAACGAACTTCAAGCGCAACTGGCGCACAATTTGATTTACGGACTACAACGACACCTGGAAAGCAAACTACGCAATGAGCAACGGTGAGGACAAGCAAACGGGGCTGGCCAAGACCGCCCGCAACCCGATTAATATAGTGCCATTGCAAGAACGGCTGCGCAAACCGGAATGGATTCGCGTGAGGCCCGGCAGCGGGCAGAGTTATCATGACGTGAAGCGCATGCTGCGCGAGCACGATTTGCATACGGTTTGCGAAGAGGCATCCTGTCCGAATATTGGAGAATGTTTTGGAAAGGGTACCGCGACATTCATGATCCTTGGCGATCTGTGTACACGGCGCTGCCCGTTTTGCGACGTGGCGCACGGCAAGCCGAGGGCACCGGATCTGAAGGAGCCCGAGAAGCTGGCGCAGACCATCAGCCTGCTCAAACTGAAATATGCGGTAATCACCAGTGTGGACAGGGATGATTTGCGAGACGGCGGTGCGCATCATTTTGCTAACTGTCTGTCTGCGATACGCTCCAATTCGCCGGCAACGCGTCTCGAGATTCTCGTGCCGGATTTTCGTGGGCGGCTGGAGGAGGCGCTGGACGCGCTGTCCTTCAATCTGCCAGACGTGCTGAATCACAATTTGGAAACCGTGCCACGCCTTTATAAATTGGCACGTCCAGGAGCGGATTATTTGCATTCGCTGAAGCTGCTCAAGGATTTCAAGGCGCGTTTTCCGGACGTTCCGACAAAATCAGGCCTGATGGTCGGCTTGGGTGAAACCGATGAAGAAGTTCTGAATGTGCTGCGGGATCTCCGCACCCACCATGTAAACATGCTCACGATCGGCCAATATCTGCAGCCTTCCGATGGCCACCTCCCAGTGCTGCGCTACGTGTCATTGGAGACCTTTAAGATGTTCGAGCAAGCCGCAATGGAAATGGGGTTCAGCCATGCCGCCTGCGGCCCGATGGTGCGCAGCAGCTACTTTGCAGATGAGCAAGCGCATCAGGCGGGTGTTAAGCTTCGCAAGTAAATGAGAAACTATACAAGTTAATGAGAAATAATATAAGTCGTTATTTTCGCACAATTAGCATAACACATTATATTTATTACACTTACCTGGAATTTACTCGCTAATAAATTTAACCACTTCAAAGCTGTTTGAAGGCAAGTTTGTGTCTTTTGGCTGCATAAAAGCGCTTAAGAATCCGGAATATCTAAATTGTGACCACTGAAATACGGCAGGGCATTCAGTGCAAGTCTCGGGCTTAGAACATATTTAGCGCCTTAACCCCCTGTGACGCATAATATCCAGTTCGTGTTCGTCAGGACAGTGCTTTGTCTTCGGCTTTCTCCAGATTTGCAGTCACACACGCCACCCTTGCCGTTCGGCTACCTTTTCCCAAGCCGACTGGGAAAATCATCTCATATCACCACGCGACTGTATGCCAGAATCGTGCATCGATGGGTTGGCTCTATCGGTCTTGATCCTGCACATTACGGAACTCACACGATGCGTCGTACAAAGGCTACTCTGATATATCGTTGCACAAAGAATCTACGCGCTGTTCAACTGCTGCTCGGAGATAGCGATCTTGAAAGCACGGTTCGATACTTGGGCATTGAGGTCGACTATGCCTTGGAGATTTCTGAGCAGACTGAAATCTAGCAATTAGCAGGGTGTGCGACTGGCACACAGTCAGTCGTACTATGGCCTCGGCAATTACCAGTAAGCGGTAAGAGTCGGCATATAGTAGGATGGCAACATCAGGACGTTCGTAGAAGAGTATAAAGGATGCTTACATGACTGAAAATTGGACACTAAATTCCACTATTTTTGCCGATTTGGATATAGGAAGTATTAATGGAAGTCAGGGACTTGGATTTTATCGGCTCCAGTTCCAAGTAAAGGTAGCTACCAGAGACAAGCCGGAAGAGCAAAAGATTACAGTCACAAATCTTGCTGGTGATTTGTCTGTTTCTGGAAAGAATGGAACACAGCATTATCTGGGTTATGTGTGGAGGCAAGGTGTCAATTCTCCCCTTACAACGTATCCGCAAGTAGGAACTCATTACATTACTTTCGAGATAGAACTCGATGCTCCACGCATTGACGCTTTAGAAAGAATCCGACTGGGAGGCGATTTGAACTTCTATTTGAATTTGCATGGTGTAGTTAATACGACCCAGTGGGGGGCGCAACCATCCAATCAAATCAAATTGTGTTATCCAGCTAATCAAAGCACTTGGATTAAAATATTGGAACAAATCGGGTTCCGCAATACACTCCTGCTAGAAGTTCAACTGCTTCCAGAAATGAGCAACCCAGTTTATGCAAATGCAATAAAACACCTCCAGAATGCTCAAACACAAATGCTACAAGGCCACTACAGAACTGCGGTTGGTGAATGCAGGGATGTTCTTGAGTCTCTATCGGCAGTCTTAGAGGACGAAAAAGAACAAACGCCAGAGATGCTCAAATCCTGGTTTAGTGATACTCAAAACATGGGTAAGGAACAACGAATCCGCCTTATGCGGCGTGCCTTCAAAGTACTCACCAATGCATCAAAGCATGCTGACAGTAACGCTGCCTCAATAGAGTGGGGTGCAACTGATGCAAGGACAGCTATCAATATGGCGGCTTCACTGTTCCAGTTGAGTACTGCAAACGATTAATTTCAATTATTCTCAAAGCGGCAATTATCCCTTAAGAACAATTCACGTTCGCTTTCATCCTGTTGCCAAAATTACTATTTAGATTACGAAGATGATAACAACGAGTCTTAATTGTGATAGCTATTCAAGGTAGACAATCGGCCTAACCGGCCGCTCGTATGCATTACGTTATTGCTGGCCATAAAGGTCCGCTATGTTCATTTAAAATCGCCGGGCTGCCTTAATCTCTTTCCTGACGACTACCATATCCCGCATGAATGACTCATCTGCATGCAGGCGGGCGTAGAGAGCTGCTGCGGCAAGTCGGCCAGCTACGACATCGGAGTAATAATGGAATCCACATATGATCCGGCTTTCGCCAAATTCGAGGCCGCGTTTCATCACGGCATCGGCGCGATCAGGCTCCGTCTCTCCAAGCAGCATGCCCATCATCATGCCGAGCAAAGCATGGGTAGAAGGGTACGAACCGCTCCCAGCCAAATCATATTGATTGAGGTCTTCATCCCGATGGCCCGCCATGTCCTTTGGACTGAGGCAAGAAGCTGCTTTGGGGTAGGCAACGAATGGGCGTTTCCTGCCACCCTGCCCGACAGTCAGCTTCACTGGCGCGACAAGCTGCGAAGCATTCGCCTCTACCTTCGTGATGAGTGCCATCAGGGTGGGCGCATTATTCTGCGTTAGCGTGACGCCAATGGCATCCTTGAACCGCTCAACGACAAGCGCAGAATCAAACACGTCATCTTCTGCCGCCTCTTGACCACGTGATGTGCGCAAGAGCGGGCGTGTCGCCTTGAACTCGGCGATATCTTCCGCCTGTGCTGCAGAATTATTTGCCGGCTGCACCGGCAGCCACAGCTTGATGTTCTTCAGCTGGTCAGGCGCCACATAGCCAGCGCCAGTAGCGGATTCCATATTGAAAAACTGATTTGACAATTGATTCTGAGCCCGAGCCTGATTGTCTGGCCAAATCGTACGCAACAGTTGCGCAAGCCGTGCTCCAGCTTTGGCAAGTTGATGAAACTTGATGTCGTCAGCACGGTGCTGATAATCGGCGTCGGTGCCAAAAACATCCCATTTATGCGGCGCGGAGTCCTGCTGTTCCCCTGATCCTACTGGTCTCATCTTGAAACTCAAACCGTCAAAGGCATCCTTCCTTCCCACCCGGATCGTATCCGTTGCCCATGATGCCGACCAGGTCAGCGGATCACCACTGGTCAGAGGAATTTCACTCGCCTCCTGAAGTAGATGGGCTGATTCCGCTCCATCGACGTTCATTGATACAGGTATCGCATCCCACTCCAAGTGAAGCAGATGTTTCCCATCCACCAGATTATTACCTCCATCGGTGTCATTGCCGATTTTATATCCGGCAACATCCGGATCAATGATATTGCCGTTGTCGTCCAGATAGATGGCCACTACGTGCAGGGGTTGATGAATGTCCCCGACAAAATGTGCAAGCAGCATCAGGGCTTCCCGCTTGTCACTGATGCTGTATGGTGAATCCGGTGCTTGATCATGCAACACCGCGATAGCTGCGTTGATCGAATGAACGATATCGTGGCTATTTGTTCCCGTGTAACCCAGCTCGTAATGATCACGCCGGCTGGAGACATCCGTGTAGTGGTACTGGTTGTGACAATACTCATGTCCGTGCGCCGTACCGCATTGTTTCCAGTTGCGCGACACATAACTTTCGAACCGCCTTTTTTCATCAGGGGAATCAAAGGGTTTGCACTCCGGATACTTGACGGAATCCCCCTCATAGATAAATGTGCGATCATCTTGGCTCTGGACACCCTTGGCGCAGTCCGCCCAGACGGCTACCGTTTGCAAGTTCATGCCACCGAGAATCTGCTTCACCATGGTCTCGGCATTTGAGCCGACAAGTAATTTATCGGCGATTGCCCCGACCTCCTGATGCCCTTGGGAATTCCAGGCTAAAGCAATTGCTGGCAATACCGCAAGTAAAAGCGATGCAATCAACTGGTTAATGCGTTTCATTGCATTCTCCCTGTGCATTTATTATCGTGAATGTGGCAGTCCTTTTTTTACAATGCGCCAAAACACGCTGTATTGCCTGCTTCTTTGCGGTACTGCGAAAAGGCAGGCAACCATTTCAAGTCTTCGCGGCCGTCCTGGTTGATTTTGTTTTGGCCGGAGCATCCGATGACAGCCTTTTCGCGTTCATGTGTTCAGTGATCAACTCGGTTTGAAAACGGTTAGTTGAGTCAGGGTCGGTAAAAATGGTCTGGGTATTATTTTGCGCCTTATAGCCTTGTCCACCCGCCTTGCCAGAAACAATAAAAGTACCTTCGCCGGACGTGGACCAGTTTGTCGAGCCCTCGCCACCGACCTTGCCATCTGCAACGAAGCCCTTGGTATGACTGATCTGGCGGGTGGACGATTGTCCAATCGCGACATACGTATTGAAGCTTGCGAGTGATTTTTTCCGGTCGGCATCGAGAATGGTTTTTTCGTGCTTGCCGCCAGCTTGGCTTTTGTCCAGGGTGATCAACACAGTTACGTCGGGATCCATGATGAGAGACATTATGATCTCGTTCAGCTCATCATCATCGTAGCCGAACATGTTCAGATACAGGGAGACGCTAACTCGCGAAAGCACATGCTTAAGAATATCGTGGACATCGTCGCGCCCAACGTAAAACAAATGAAAATCCTTGCTAGCATTGCTTGAGTATGCTCTTTCCTGGGTATATTGCTGTAAGTCAAGCAGGTCGAAAGTTTGCAGGGTCTGGGTCGGATCGCTAATGACATTGCTCTTGCTGGTTTTCTTGGCGGACATGGTGCCACCTCCTTAATCATCTGCAGTTGAAATCATAGTGAGCCTATGGCTGACATGATTGCGGAATTCTTGCTAACTAGATACCTCGCTTGAATGAATGATTCATTATCTTTCCTGACAACGTAGCAGGTAAATGTGTCAATTATGTTATCAGCAAAAGCGAAGGCACCACATAGCAGGTATCCAGATGTTGGTGGAACTGACCATAAAACTGTCCGCTTAAGTTAGAACCTGACCGTCATTTTCTCGGCCATAGCGGCCGGTCGCAAGTGGATCCACGAATGGCCGCAGTGTCGCAGTTTCCGGTCGCAGACTCGGAAATCGAGTCGAACGGTAGATCTTACGTTTGCGCTACCTCGGGATCGTGCCCGAAGCAGCCTTTCGAGATGGATCACCGAGCCTATGCCGATCTGGGATTTCTTCCCAGCCTAAGCAATTTGCTGTATTCTGTTCGCGTACTCGGTCCCTACGGTGAACCTGTTGTCATCCGAACGTCATGTGGCACCCACGTTGGTCGCTGTCAGGCGAGATGAGCGAGGCACGCTGATGAACAATTGGCCAAACTGGCATTTGGCGCGGGTTTCAAATTTCGAAGGTGAATCTCATGAACGATGAGAAAGAAAAGTTCAAAATCTACGTTAACCAGGATCACCATGAGATTGACACACACAAGATCTCGTATGAACGGGTTGTTGATTTGTATGTCGGCGAAGGCGGAAAGCCTTCCAAGGAATACCTTGTAAAGTATTCGCACGGCCCTTCTGAAAATCCGTCTGGTACTCTGGCTCCCGGACAAGAGGTTGAGGTTAAAGATGACATGCGTTTTAGGGTTTCAGGAACTGGCGAGTCGTAATGCATTTGTAAAAGATCTAGATGATCAGGGCTATCATGCAGACTTTATTAACGGCTACTTCGTCATTTTTGGCCTGCCGTATTTAGACAAAGATGGAAGTCTCAAATATGGTGATTGGATTAGTCCGGTCGATTTGAATGAAGAAGGAATAATTAATCCGCCAACCAGTCACCAAGCTTGGTTTAATGGCGATAAGCCTCATAACCAGACTGGAGGTGAACTGAATATCAGTACCAGAGAGAACAGGATCGAGATTACGCAAGATTTCGCTGCAAACTACTCGTTCTCACTCAAACTCCTCGACGAGAACGGTCAAATGCGTTCTTACGGCTCATTCGAGGAAAAGGTACAGACGTACCTTGACATCATCACCGCGCCGGCAATGGCAGGATATCCGGATGCAACGCCCTTACGTGGCATTCAAATCAAGGCTGCTGATCAAGGCAGTCCTCTTCGTTATCCGGACACTTCGTCGGCCAATTACAACATAAACGACATATCGTCACTTCTCCGAGGCAAGAAGGTCGCTATCGTCGGCCTTGGTGGAACAGGCGCGTATGTTCTCGATTTTCTTGCTAGAACGCATTTGGAGCGAATCGCGTTATTCGACGATGATAAAGTGCATCTGCATACGATCTTTCGAATGCCGGGCTTTATTCATCGTGCGATCGGAAAGGCGAAAGTGGAAACACTTGCCCAGCATTATGGGCAGTGGCACTCTGCCATAGACCCTATCAAGGAACGCATAACCCTAGAAAACATCGAGCGCTTGCAAGAATTCGATTTCGTATTTGTCTCGGTCGACGATGGACCAGCGCGACGACTTATAGTGGACTGGCTGAGTTCTAAAGCCATACCCTTTGTCGACTGCGGGATGGGCCTTAATCGCTCAGTGGTTGGTCTCAATGGCACGGTTCGGATTACCGGCGTTGATCGCACAGCTTATGAGCGCACTGTAAACACAGCCTACTTACCGACTTCGAACGCTAAAGAAGACGAGTACCGGCGGCAGGCACAGATCGCGGAACTCAACGCACTGAACGCCGCTTTGGCTGTTATCAGGTTCAAACAGCATTTCAAACTCTTCGATCGCATAGACGAAGCGGCTTGGTATACGTTCGAAACCGCGCCGTTCGAGCTTGACTCTGGGGGGGCGCCAGAATGATCTATTCTTACTTAGCTGTCGAACGTATACCAAAAGACCTGAGCGACGGCATTGTCTACCACAATGAAGAATTTGAATTGGGGGCAATGTTGTGCGCGTGCGGTTGTGGCCACCGCGTAGATCTCTTGGTGCCAGATAGTCATCAAATATCCTCAGAACATGGATTGGCGACAATTCGTCCTTCAATCGCGGTGTGCGACGCTCCCTGTAAATCGCACTACTTCATTAGGGCTGGTCGGGTGGAGTGGCTGCCGGCTTTCACCAAGGCACACGCCCAAGCCGTTATGCGCGATCAGATTGCCCGCCATGTGTCGCACGACTTACGACGGCGGTCCTGGATTAATCGCTCTTGGGTGGCTTTGGTTCGAGTGATAAATCAACTGAAGGCGTTCTTTCGACTATAACCATAGCGCAAGCTTCTGGCCGATCGTTCCGGCGACCATGATCGGCCAAAGCGGTCTTTTCCCGACAGTATGTTGGAGCGTCCGTTCAGCACGGAGAAATGGAAGTTGACGCCGCTGCGAAAATAGCCCCATGCGTTTAGCGACGTCATGCATTAGTTTTCGATACTACTACTCCGTTGGCCGCCCCCTAAAAACCATCTTGCCCAAAACTCGTGCCGGACGATAGACAAACCAGTGGTGTGTTTGACATCGCACATGTTTGCCAACTTTCAATACGTGCTCGCACCTTACTGCTCAAATTCTACTACTGTTTCGTAGATTGGCTCATCATCTGCCGACCTTGTCCCGTCGATTTTCTTGAATCCTATTTTTTCCAGTGTCCGCGCCGTCGATGGCAACATTGCTTGCGCTAGTATCCGACATTCACGATCTTCATGATTGTGCAATTTCACGAGCTTCCTTAAATGATCGAAAGTCATTAGGTAAAGACATTGCTCGGCTTGTACAAGTATTTCACGACGTTGATGGCGCTGCGCCATGGATTTAATCCCCTCAAATTGCGGAGTCTCCCAACGTCTCACGAGCTGCCCATCCAATGCTACGGTAAACAGTAAAAAAGCATATGCTCTTGTACCAACAGGACAAATGTGTTCAGCGGAGAACGCTACATCTTCAATCCCTATGTTCTCGGCATGAGGGCGAACATATTCCCGATATGTCGCCTCACTTATCGGCAATATATGACTAAATCCTATCCAAGGCATCCGTTGTATTGCTGGAATACTTGCCACTTCGGCTGACGTTAGATCCGCAATACGTTTACGCCCAGTCGCGTTCATCCCCAACAGATGAATGACATTGGGATGTTTTTCAACGTGTGCACGATTTCGAGCTAACTTCTCTTCATATAGTTGTCCGTGTACAGAATGCATAAATAATTGACAATTTAAACGTGTCATTATTTCGATTAATGCGAGTGAATCGGTCGGAGCAATACTTCGGTATGATCCGATTTGAAAGTGCATTAACTTTTTCTTGACTGTATCATTTTCGATCCTAAAGATCGTCTCCACGAGCTTTTGCACTTCTCTTCGACTTTGTAGTGGAACTGGTCGTCTTTCGAAAATGAGGCGGGCTCCAAAAAATAAAATTAATGCAATGGATAGGCATGCAACATATATCAATGGTGTGCTTACATCTATTATTCCGAAGGGTAACAATTTAGGAAAAAGCAAAGTGACAAGTAAGAGCCACAAGAATATAGCGGCTTCACCTTTACGATCACGAATAATGCGGCGAGCAGGCAGTGATTGCCGCTTTAACGACAACAATACTCGTCTATACCAGTCGGAATGCCACGGCATTAATCTTATCCCCTCTTGAGTATGCGTAGCAACAAGGGGTATAATTTTAATGTAGAACAGGCTCTCGCCTGGACAGGTAGTTTCCTATTCGCCAGTTTCTGCACAAAGTACCCTTTTAGCAAAAGTACCATAAAGCAGGCGTTCAGTGTCAGTTGAATTTTTCTTGTATCGTTCTGCTTTAGTTTAGAACCCGACCGTCCATTTCCCGGCCTAACCGGTCACCTGAAGGTTATCCAATTACATCGGCCGAGAACGTCTTATGGGGGCATCGAACAGATACCTTCGACCCGAACTTGTCGGGATACGCCACGCTAACTTGACTGCTGGAACCGCTGGTTAGACCGGGCTATGCTCTTACAGTGCCAATGATTCATCACGAACTGACCGGCCAAGCAAGGTAGGAACCCAGTCGTGGAAGGCATCAGACCTCGTAGCGTATCCGACCGAGGCACCGACATCCCCCGCGCCAATATAGATGCCCATTACCTCCCACATCCCGTTGGCCAGTGCAGCTTTTTTCTTTAGCACCGGCCCACCTGAGCAGCCATCTCCTGCAACCTCACTGAGCTCGTAGAAAGCTGTTCCTCTATAAACAGAGAAGGGAAGTTCTCTTGAGATGCGCCGCCTTACATATCCGGTAGTGAAAACTAAGTCCGGTGTCTGCAGCCCGTCTTCATTATATTTTTGCCCCATCTCAGCGACCGCAATCGGATAGCCCCAGGCATGGTAGTCACAAGATTGATGCTCACTAGAAGAGCCAATAACCATCCAAGATGGTCGGGGCGGAATTGGGAGTTGAATAATCGCCACATCTTCTGAGGGATGCTTCTCGCAATTCAGCATAGGTAGGGGTACCCAATGTGTTCCATTCTGGACAATAGCCACAGCGGATTCATCCAATTTGATTTGATCAATAACGTGAGCGGCGGTTATCGCCATACCTCGTTTCCCGAACAGAAATGCTGTGCCTGCTACAGCTTCAAATACAAACGAATCGACCTCCCATCGTCCGGAAAAAATTGGGAGGACCGCATCTCTGATCTTTGGATCATCCACTAAGCTTATCTCCTAGCCAAACAGTTATTCTTATGACAGATCCGTCTGCACATGATTTGATAATACTGACACGGAACTCCCTGTCAGACTTTTTGATGGAAAGCAGATTATGCAACTCTCCTGTTTTTGCAAGGCCAATCATACCAAGATTCAAAGGGGCTCAATTATCAGCTTGGCCCCTTTAATTCACCCGACCGCGCATCGGCCTTATGTAGCGCTCCACATAAGGCCGAGAACAGGAAGGTCAGGTTCTAAACTCTTGCGTTCTACAAAGCCTTTTCTTGGGCACGAATGAAACGTGACAGATGGCCACTTGCCATTCCGATTACATCGACAGTCAAAACTTCATCTGCGTTTTCCAGAAACTTCGGTAAGGCCTTGGGTTCAAGCACCCACAGTTCACGCAATGAGCCAGATTTATGTTCAATATACCAACCAGGGAATAACACCATCGGATGAACCTTAAATTCATGCCCGGTACTTTCCAGCAATATTTTCTTTAACCAACTTGCCTGCGCCCTGGCCTGATGTACCGGATTACAATCCATCGCTTGACCACTTATCTGTATGGATTCCCCATCGAACTGTATTTTGGTTTGTCCTCTCAGAGGTTTGCTAATGGTCTTGGTTTCAATAGTAAATACGCCGGCTGGGCCTATTATCACGTGATCCACATTAAAGTTATCACCTTCCAGATCATGGAAAATCTGGTAACCCTGAGTTCGCAATTTTTCCAGATATTGTCCAACTGCCTTTTCACCCTCGATTCCTTGGCGTAATTGTTTTAACTCCGGCCACGTGCGCCAAACACGAAAGGCAATATACACAACAGCAAGAATAGCCACGACAGTTATCAAGATAGGGCTTTTTGTCGAGGGGTTGAGGTAGCGCCACCATTCCCAAGCGACCATAACAATTAGCAACCAGGCTATCAGAACTGGGGCCAGCACTTTGTCATAGATTACGTCATCGCGTAACCTTTCCAAGGATTGTCCTGGATTGCGGAGTGGCTTGTCAGCGAGGGGAGATCGGTTCTTTGGTTTCATTTTTACTTATCTGCGCATTTTTAGTCGCGTGCATCGTAATTGCCCTTGCATGGCATCAAATGGCTCACACCTCCTCCTGGTGATTCGACATCACCCATGCGTCTTGGGATTAAACCTTCCGCTTGCTTGCCCGGCAATTAAGCAGATCGCCAGTGATCCGGTTTCCCTTTACTAGTATTGCGGACATGCGCAATTAATGGTTTATGACCTAACGATTTTGCCTTATCTATCGCGGCTTTTTGTGTTTTGTATATCTCTTGAGTGACTCTGACATCACCGGCTAACTCAAGAACATAACCTTCAATCGCTGTTCCTTCTGGTCTTCCCTTCGGAAGTGGTTCTACATACACGTTTGGCATAGCGAACTCCATAATTCACCGACATTGGCAATCGCAGCATATACTTGAACAGCTGACAGAGGAATGGCTAATGTGAACGAACATGTATGTAATGGCATAAAAAGGCAAAATCGTACTAATCCAGACTTGAGCGTAAATGCAGTGTCAGATCGTGTGGATCAGGTCGATCCAGAACTTTCCAGTTAAGGTCATTCTGAAATGCTTTCGGTTTTTCGGCCTTAACGGTCGATGGGGGTCGAAAGTGACGGTTCGAAAAAGCTGAAAGCAATTCAATTCAACAAGTTCGCAGTTGGCGATGGCTTCATGCCGAGTTAAGATTGTAAATACTAATGGACAGCAACTCCACGCATGATTGCTAACAACGCACAGCAAATACTCAGTGATGTTTTCGGCTATGCCGCATTTCGCGGCTCACAACAGGCTATTGTCGAGCAAGTCGCGGCTGGGGGCGATGCGCTAGTGCTAATGCCGACCGGTGGTGGCAAGTCACTATGCTATCAGGTTCCTGCCTTATTGCGCCCTGGTGTCGGTATTGTTATATCGCCGCTGATCGCGCTGATGCAGGATCAGGTGGATGCGCTCAAGCAACTAGGCGTGCAAGCGGCCTTCCTGAATTCCAGTCTGGATGCCGATACGGCACGCGAAGTGTGGGGAAGCTTGCTTCGCGGGGAGTTGAAACTTTTGTATGTTGCGCCTGAACGGTTGATGACTGAAGGGTTTCTCAATTTGTTGGAGCGCCTGAACTCTAATACGCCAAACTCTGGCATTTCCCTCTTCGCCATAGACGAAGCACATTGCGTCTCGCAATGGGGTCATGACTTCCGCCCAGAATACCGGGCGTTGACGGTGCTGCACGAGCGCTTCCCAAATGTACCGCGCATCGCACTGACGGCCACAGCAGACGCACCCACGCGTCGAGAAATCGTCGAGCGGCTAACGCTTGAAAGGGCAAGCCAATTTGTTTCCAGTTTCGACCGCCCCAACATCCGCTACCGCGTGACCCAGAAGAATAATGCACGGCAACAGTTACAGTCCTTCCTCGAATCCGAGCATCCAAATGACGCAGGCATCGTGTATTGCCTGTCGCGCAGGAAGGTCGAGGAAACTGCAGCGTGGCTCAAGGAAAACGGCTGGGATGCATTGCCTTACCACGCTGGTCTGGATGCCGCCACGCGCAACTCCAACCAACGCCGCTTCCTGCGTGAGGAAGGTATCATTATGGTCGCCACCGTTGCGTTTGGCATGGGCATAGACAAGCCAAACGTGCGTTTCGTTGCGCATCTCGATTTACCCAAAAGCATGGAAGGCTATTATCAGGAAACTGGCAGAGCCGGACGAGATGGCCTGCCTGCGAATGCCTGGATGACTTATGGTTTAGGTGATGTGGTGTCCATGCGTCAGATGCTGCTTTCCGGCGATTCCCCCGAAGAACGAAAGCGCGTGGAGTTGCAAAAGTTCGATGCGCTGCTGGGTTTCTGTGAATCTACTGACTGCCGTCACCAGACCGTCCTGCGCTACTTTGGCGAAGTGCATCCTGGCGATTGCGGACAGTGCGACAACTGCCTTTCTCCCGTGGATACATGGGATGCCACGCAGGCTGCGCAGATGGCGTTGTCCTGCGTCTATCGTACCGGGCAGCGCTTTGGTGTCGCTCATCTGATAGACGTCCTGCTGGGCAAGGCAACAGCGAAGGTTGAACAATTCCATCACCAGCAACTCAGCACCTTCGGCATCGGCAAGGAATTGGTGCAAGCGCAGTGGAGCAGCGTTTATCGCCAGCTTGCCGCCGCCGGTTTACTCAATGTTGACATGGAAGCGTTTGGCGGACTGAAGCTGACCAAGTCTGCCCGCCCGGTGTTGCGTGGCGAACAATCCGTATGGCTCAGACGCGACGCCGAACTGGCCAAACGCAAAACCAGTAAAGCCGAACGCGGTTCACGCCTTCGCGAATCCTTTGCAGGTGAAAACGAAGATCCGCTATGGCAGGCGCTTAAAGCTAAACGCCTCGAACTTGCCCGCGAACAAGGCGTGCCACCCTACGTTATTTTCCACGACAGTACTCTGCTAGAAATTCTTAACCGGAAGCCGCAGACATTAGGTGAAATGGCGCAGATCAGCGGTGTGGGTCAGGCTAAGCTGGCAAGGTATGGCGATGCATTTGTGCGGGTAGTGGATTCAGTGATAGAAGTTGAAAGTTAATCAACAACAGGCCAATGTAATGGGTTCTAAAAATTTGAAAGCGGAGAATTGCGGCAGCGAGAACCAACAGCTATTTGAGAAATCGCTTAAGTCCGCTCCGGCCATAGCGGAAATTCCTTGCGCCTTACACCGGCAGCTCGCACGTCAGTTAATTTCAGATGCCTTCGACTTTCGTCCTGGTGCCGCCTTAGGAGTGATCCCAGACAACCTGCAACGTATCCCTTCGATTTTTTGGCCCTCTAGAAATCTAGTCGAGTGATAAGCCACGACGTCACCTTTGGCTGCAAGCTCTGCCAAATAGAGGCGTGTTTTTGACAGTGAGAGACCAGCCCCTGCAGCAATCTCGGCATCAAGCTTCTCACCATGCGTTTTTAAGTATTCCAGTATCTGATCCATTGCGTCGACGTTTATTTCAAAGTTAAAAAAGCCGGCTTATCGCCAACTTTCATTATTTTACCAAATTGACCTGTTAGTTGAGACCAGCGCGGCTTTAATTTCACAAAATTGCAATGGAACTTTAACGCAGGTTCTCTAATCACACACTACGATGTCAACCATTATGGTGTTGAGTTCGTTTAAGCAATTCAAGATCTTATATAGAGGTCTTGCAATTTTGGGTTAGTGTGGTAATTGCGAATTTTTCGTAAAGCAAGTTTTTAAAAAAAAGATAGTGAGAAATTGTTATGAGTAAAAATACCCGTTATCACGTCATACCTGACGGGTCTAGTAATGGCGTCTTGATATTTGATTCCCAAACAGGTGCTATTCAACGCCCCGAATGCTGGCAGGATCTTTCCGCCTATTATTCCTACCTCGTGGGGCGGGGGCAGATCGATGCATCTCAAAAATTGCTAGCCGAGAGCATGGCGGGTAAAAAGCCGATCACAAATATGTTAAGGAACGTGGCATCCACAGAGCTCTCCCTTAGTTGCTCATAATTGCCCCGACCGCCTGCTCCTCGCTGGTTTCAATGACGCGCCATCGTCCGCTTCTATACTTGCAACTGGAAAAAGTCTTGCTCGACATTCTTCAATCGGGCAAGAATCTACCGAAGCATTCCAATCACTTTGTCCAAGGAGCTCTTGAGAAGTGCCTTCAAAAAGCGGCACGGTCCAATCTCACCCAAACATAGTTTCACAAAACTTTAATGCAACGGAAGCCAGATCATTTGGCCTAACGAATGCCCACTTTGTTTGGGTAAAGCTGGTTGTTATGTTCCTGTCCGATTATTGATCTATGAAGGAGATTCAAAATGAACGTTGAAAAAAACAAAAACACCGTCCTACAAGATAGTGCCAATTATCACGATGCTGAGGCTGAGTTCCATGTTGCATTAGGCTGGCTTACCGCATTATCTGTCATGATTGCTACGGCAGCAGTGGGAACCGTTTCATAAAGATTGCTTTCAGTGTCCGGTTGTAAACAAGGGGCGGCAAAACCGCCCTTTGTCGTTTCTCAAAATCCCTCAAGCCTATTTGTTGGCCTGATTAACCTTGATTAATTCAATCAGACAATATGTTTTGGTAACACAATCTTCATTCTCTCCTGTTAAGTTTCACGGCTGTTGATCAGATTGCCACGCCTTTTGCATATGCCCGCGCCAAAAACAAACCTGTAGTTATGTATTCTGAGAATGAGTCTCACGGAGACAAAAAAATGATGGATGGCTCAGGTTGCATTCTCTGCGATGATTACGTCACCGCAATATACAAAACGCTCTGGGTGGCCTCTGGTCTATGAAGACAGCCCTCCTGCTTTCTGGCGGCATGGATTCCATATCCTTAGCATGGTGGAAGCAGCCTGATGTAGCATTTACCATTGATTATGGACAGCTCCCTGCCAAGGCCGAAATCGCAGCTTCGACCGCAGTCTGCAAACGGCTAAATATACCGCACAAAATTATTCGAATTGATTGCCGCTCACTAGGTTCTGGAGACATGGCGGGTACTAATGCGGATCAACTGGCGCCTGCTAGCGATTGGTGGCCGTATCGAAATCAATTGCTTGTGACACTGGCCGCGATGAAGGCAATTGCTCTTGGTGTCACTCACCTATTGCTTGGAACAGTCAAGTCAGACGGTACTCATAAAGACGGGACTCAAGAATTTTTCGAAGCCATCAGTCGTCTAATTTCGTACCAGGAAGGTGGAATGCTGGTTGAGGCGCCGGCCATAGATTTGTCGACCCCAGAACTGGTTCGTCTCTCAGGTGTTTCGAGCGAATATCTGGCATGGGCGCACAGTTGCCACGTTTCCGATGTTGCTTGTGGAAGTTGTCGCGGCTGCAACAAATATTTAGAAGTCTTTAGGGAGTTGGGGTATGACCTGGATCGATCTGGGTAATCCAGTTCCTCGTGATGGGCCTGGAAGCTACAAGCCTTTTTGCTGGCCAACAGGTGATATCAACTATTTACCCGTTCCTCAGAACTTGCCTGACAAACGTTTTTGTGACGTAATTTCATTGCGGCGAACACGGCGCACATTCGGGCCAGTTGATACCCTCAAGCTAGCTGAGTTGCTGTGGCTCACTTGCCGCGTTCAGGCGAGGGGAAGCCATGTGCTCGGCTTTCCTTTGACCATGAGACCAACACCATCTGCTGGCGCAATCCATCCAATACATGTGCTAGCGAGCGCATATCAAGGCCATCAATGGTGGCGGTATGATCCAAACGAGCATGCCATAGCTGAGGTGGTCGAGGTGGTGGCAACTTTGCCTGAAATAAGGCTCGCTCTACAAGATGTACTACCGCATGTCGATGGGACACTGTTATTGTTTGTGGCAGAACCGGGTAAAACGTTTGCAAAATATGAGCAAGGTTGCAGCCTGGTTTGGCGGGATGCCGGTGTATTGCTCGGACACCTGGCTTTAGCCGCCGAAGCACTCGACTTGAATTTTTGCCCATTGGGCATTACAGGCGAGCCATGGGCCAGCCGCCTAGATCAACAAGGCAGATTGCTTGGTGTTGGAATGGCGTTGTTTGGTTCGCCGCGATGACAGCGGATTTTTACTTCCTAATAGCGAAATACCTTGAGAATCCAATATTCGGTGAACTGTTGCAGGCGATGACATCATTTCCACCCAGATTACTGCATCCAATTCGGATGCACGTACTCCGAGCGCTTTGCTAAAACGGATGAACTGCTCCTCCAGTTCAAGATAGTCGCGCTCCACCGTAAGGTTCGTCTGGAAAAAGCCTCCCAAAAGCCCAGCACGAAGAACGTGAATATCCAGAATCGCTACATCATCCGCATCCAGCCAGTTTCTGGCAATCCATGATGCTGTCTTAAAGCCAATTCCATGTAATGCTAGCAACCAGTCCCGTAGCGAATGACCAGAATTGGTTGGTACTGACTCAGATTCAAGTTTTTGAAGAGCCATTGCCAAATATTTCGACTTTTGTCGCGCAAAACGATAATGAAGACTTCGTCCATTAACATTAAGTGGTTGAGATAGCCATGCAAATAAGTCTTTCTCGCTAGGGGCACATTGACCAAAGGCGCCAAGGGCTTTGACATGATGATATGCAGCAAGGCCGACGTTGGCTGGTATGCCATGCCCGCCCAAAAGACATGCACCGACCTCTTCCTTGAGCGTCGAACCCAGTTTGTAGTTGATTTTCTTGCCCTCGATTCTACGAGCAAACACTTGATATGCCCAGTACGCCGGGCTGGGAAACGCGTCAATCGATCCCCACCAGACCCCAGGTAGCACCTCGCTATCTGGACACGGTAGGTCGATGTTAATTACTGCCGATTTTAGAATCACAGCGCCACGTTGCATTGCGCCACTCCTGTTGTTGTCATGTGATAGGTGTTGTTAAGCCACGTAATTAGCTCATTGCGCTCGATAGCGTTCATTCGCTGAATTCGGTCAAGCATTCTTATTTGCCGCCGCTTGATCGCTTGCCGTTCTCTAAATGTTGATCCAAGATAACGTGCATCATGTAGTACGCGCGGGGGACTGAAATTCATCCAAACGCATTCTTCACGAACGTCGGTATGTGTTTTGGCTGGGAAACTTACTTTTTGCCACCCCGAAAGCATCTCGTTATAGAGCGGACTGTCATAACCTGAAATCATGACCATACATGGCAATTGTGTAAAAAGGGTAAGTAAAGCTTCATGCTGCTTTTGCGTGTAATCGTGCATATACACACGCTCACGCCGACGGACATGGGATAAATACGGGGGATCGGCATATATCAACTCTCCACCACTAAAGGGAAAGTTTGTTAAGAACTGAAATGCATCTGCTTCAACTAGCTCACACAGCCCAACATAATCTTTTCCCCACCGTTCAATTACCCGGGGGTCAAGATCAATGCCTATGTTTCGTAAGGCTGGCTTCTTGTTTCGAAGAACAGCCCCTCCCCCCAAATGCGATTCAATGTAAGTCTGGTGTGGAGGCATCATGTTGATCAAGTGCTGGTAGCACTTTCCTTTTCCGCCGGGATATCTCATAGATGAATCATCGTCAAAAATGACGATGATGTCAATAGCAAATAGAAACTAAATGAAAGCATGTGCCCGTGAAAAGCGCAGATGCCTCAGTTGCATTCACCGGCCTGCATTTCAGACATGATGACTCGGGACAACATCGCGGCAAACGGCGCCTCTCCAAACCTCGACGACAACCTTGAACTGGTAATCAGCGGCTTGGCCGGTAACGATGAAGACGCTGTCTTGGTGGGATAGAACGCTCGCCTACTGCAAGGATCTGGAAGTCAGCGGGTCACTCGCTGCAATCTTCACCGGTCTGGGCACAATCATCGGAATCGTTCTGCAGCGGAAACGTAGGGTGATAGACGGGAAAGTATAGCCCATAACAACTGCATCTAGACCCCAAAAAAGTTTTGGATGTTTGGAACACAACATGCCGCACATCGTAGATTTACCGGCCGCAATATGCCAAACTCGAATCAAGCTTGGCATCCATTCCTATCATTTCTGATAGGTCACGCACCAACGTTTTTGCTTTAGTATTTGCATACAGCTAAAGGTGTTAAATGCTGGACCTTCCTCAGTGGGGAACCTGCCTTCATATCGCAATGGTAGGATTTATTTGCCCGCGTTTCTCGGCGCTTGGATCTATGAAGGATTAGCGGTGCATAGTGACATTACGCACCGAACCAAATTGGCATCAACAAGGGGAGCGACTATGTGGGAGTGGTTGAGTGACAACGCGGACGTAATTACCGCAGTTGCCACATCTGTTGGATTGATTTCGCTCTTCCTGATTTTTAAGCAGCTTCGCGATACACGGATCTGGAACAAATTGAATTTTACATATACGTTCTTTCCAGACCCCATCGCATTCGAGGATATTGAGGTGTTTTTGGATGAGCGAGTATCGTTCTGGAAGCGGGACAATCCGTTATCAGAAATGGAAGTCAAAGCGCTGATTGGAAGGGATTCATTAACACCAGAGGAAGCCACAAAACTTTCAGAGTCGTTCGGGCCGACTGCTGATAAAAAGGAGGTAAGTCATGAGCTTTACGAGGCAGGAAGAAAGCTCAAGTTGTATATGAACCAAATTGAATCGTACTGTGCAGCTATATCATCTGGCATTATCGATTCCGATTCCGCCATGCATGTGTACAACTATAAGTTCAAACGCGCCTATGAGAAATCTCTCCCATGGATAGAAAAATTGCGTTCATTGAATAACGAACAGAGCCTCTATATTGAAATTGCAAAGGTACTGAATCGCTGGTATCCACCGCCTAAAGGGCAAAGTGGCAAATATTGATGTCATACCGTTTGAGGGGGACGCTACGCTGATAAGCCGGTTTTGCGCCCATGAACTCAAACGTATGTGCCGGGCATGGCACGTAACTACCCAGACGCAAGTCCTGGGGCCAGGTCTTGGCAGAGCCGAAGGCTAGGAGAAGAGAACTGGCGTTGTGGCGAGCTAGGATCTGAAGGAGCTAAATCCGAAGTTGCGGCGATGAACAAAAGCCTGATATGAGGCGAACACACCGTTCAAACACGTCTACTATCGCTATCAGTCCCGGTTTTTGGTCAAGTAGTCGCGCTCAAAGTGACCACGGAATCATGGCCCACCCCCTCGCTGGGCTGGCAACTACTGGTAAGCCGATTTCTGCGGCATGCATCGAATGTTTGGCGGCAATGAGGTCATAAAGGACATCACTAGTGTCCCAACGTTAATCGAACAGAAACAACTGGTTGGCTGAATCTGGTGAATTTGTATCTGGCGGGGTACGCGCCAACAGCTGATTTAGAGCCATTCTCTCGAACATAGTGAGGCTCAAGATTTGTAGCATTTCGTAGAGCGACGCAGTGATATTCAGTCGCTTGCGCAGGATGGCGACCAGAACGTAAACCGAGACGGCGATCCATATTTGAGACTTGACTGCATTCTCCGAAATACCGAAAAAGGACTTGATACGCAGATGTTGTTTGATCCATTTGAAGAACAATTCGATTTGCCAACGGCAGCGATAAAGATCGGCAATGCTCTGAGCCGACAGGTCGAGATGATTGGTCAGGAAGACCAGCTTCTTGCCATCGGCATCTCTGATGCTGATGCGTCTGATCGTTGTTGGGAAATGTTGCTGAGAATAAAACCCGGCCAGAGTACCCAGTTGGTCGCAGATGATGCCGGACGAACGATCTGTTGGTCTGGAGTACCGTCGCGTAAAGTGCAGATTCCCCTTGGCTCGCGTCACAAAGAAGCTGCCGGCTTGATGCAAGCGATGCAGTCTGGCGAAGTCGAGATAGCCGCCATCCATGATGTAAAACGCCCCGGCTTCGGGAATGATCTGGTCGAGAATGTTCACATCGTGCATCTTGCCATCGCTGATGTGGATGAAGCTGGGGATGTTGCCGCGCAGGTCGAGCAGCGTATGCAGCTTGATCGCCGCCTTGGTCGAACGAAACGGTGCCCATGGAAGTACCGACAGGCACAGATCGATGGTGGTCGCATCCAGTGCGTAGACCGTCTCGGAGAGATCGACGCCAACGGTTCGTCCACATAAAGTGGACGGCTATTCCAATCAGGCTTTGCGCGAAGTCGGCATAGATGCGCCAGTCCCGAACCGCATTGGCATTGGCCAACGTGTTTCGCGAAACCTTGCTGCAAAGCCCATATGGTAGAGCTTGGCGGACTGGCTGCGCAGACAGGCTTCGATGTCGCGCAGACTCTCGCGATAAGTCAGTTGCGCGAACGCCATGCACAGAAGTGGTCGAGACAGGTGAAATGTTTGACCTTGTGTTCCCCATCGTAACGAGCGACACAACGGCGGAAAGTCGTCAGCGGAAGTGCGACATCACTTGCGAAAATACAAGTTTGCCCATGTTCATTGGCAGTCCTCGCAATCGGGTTTAAAGTACCCCGAATGCTACGTGCCAAATTCGAATGGAGACCAGAGCAAATTATGAAATATCTCCGTTTCGTCAATCTATTACAATCGACCCAGCGGTTAACGTTGGG